>NZ_PSTU01000011.1:0-1142349 GCF_002931215.1 Pseudoclavibacter sp. Z016 | reverse complement strand
GGGTAGCAACCCATCCGGAAGCGCGAGAGCCATCCCGAGGCGCTTCGGGATGGGACGGGACCCATCCCGGAGCGGCGAAGCCATCCCGAAGCGCTGCCGGTGATGCTCCACGAGACGGCAGGCAGGGGCGATCGCCGAGGTGACGCATCTGCGCTCGCGCGCTCTTTCGTGCCCGCGGCCGGGTGGCTCGCGCACGTGCGCGCACGCGTCGGCGGTCTCGGGATGGCTTTCACGCTCCGGGATGGGAAGCAACCCATCCGGAAGCGCGAAAGCCATCCCGAAGCGCTGCCGGTGATGCTCCACGAGACGGCAGGCAGGGTCGATCGCCGAGGCGACGCATCTGCGCTCGCGCGCTCTTCGTGCCCGCGCACGTGCGCGCACGCGTCGGTGGTCTCGGGATGGCTTTCACGTTTCGGGATGGGAAGCAATCCATCCGGAAGCGCGAGAGCCATCCCGAAGCGCTTCGGGATGGGACGGGACCCATCCCGGAGCGGCGAAGCCATCCCGAAGCGCCGCCGGTGACGCTCCACGAGGCGGCAGGCAGAGGCGATCGCCGAGGTGACGCACCTGCACTCGCGCGCTCTTTCGTGCCTGCGCCCGGGTGGCGCTCGCGCTCGCGCACGTGCGCGCACGCGTCGGCGGTCTCGGGATGGCTTTCACGCTTCGGGATGGGAAGCAACCCATCCGGATGCGCGAAAGCCATCTCGAGACGTGACGAGAGACGCGCGACGAGGGTGCGTCGAGCCCGAAGGATGCACGCCGGTGCAGGTGCAGCTGCTCGCGCTGCTCGCGCTGCTCGCACGCCGCGCCCGCGCGCCCGCGCGGATGCCGAGCACGACAGCGGCCCCGGCGATGAACGCCGGGGCCGCAGTCGTGGATCGGGAGAGTGCGGGTCTAGCCGAAGCGGCCCGACACGTAGTCCTCCGTCGCCTGGACGGACGGGTTCTCGAAGATCGTCTTCGTCGTGTCGTACTCGATGAGCTTGCCCGGCATGCCGGTGCCGGCGATGTTGAAGAACGCCGTCTTGTCGGAGACGCGCGATGCCTGCTGCATGTTGTGGGTCACGATGACGATCGTGTACTCGGTCTTGAGGTCCTCGATGAGGTCCTCGATCGCGAGCGTCGAGATCGGGTCGAGGGCCGAGCAGGGCTCGTCCATGAGCAGCACGTCGGGGGAGACGGCGATGGCGCGGGCGATGCAGAGACGCTGCTGCTGTCCGCCGGAGAGGCCGGAGCCGGGGAGGTCGAGGCGGTCCTTGACCTCCTTCCACAGGTTGGCTCCCTGCAGCGACTTCTCGACGAGGGCGTCGGCGTCGCTCTTGGAGATCTTCGTGTTGTTGAGCTTCACGCCGGCGAGCACGTTCTCGCGGATCGACATCGTCGGGAACGGGTTCGGGCGCTGGAAGACCATGCCGACCTGGCGACGAACGAGGACGGGGTCGACGCCGGGGCCGTAGAGGTTGTTGCCGTCGATGAGGACCTCACCGTCGACCCACGCCTTCGGGATGACCTCGTGCATGCGGTTGAGCGTGCGGAGGAACGTCGACTTGCCGCAGCCGGATGGGCCGATGAAGGCGGTGACGCTGCGGGGCTCGATGACCATGGAGACGTCTTCGACGGCCTTGAACTTGTCGTAGTAGACGTTGAGGTCGTTGACTTCGATGCGCTTGGACACTGTGTTTCCCTAACTTCCTGGCTGGTCGGCCTGGTCTGTCTGACCGGTTAGCCCTTGGGGGCGAAGAGCTTGGTGATCATGCGTGCGACGAGGTTGAGCAGCATGACGATGATGAGGAGGACGAGTGCGCCTGTCCAGGCGAGGTTGAGCATGTTCTCGGCACCGGCTCCGACCTGCTGCGTGTAGGAGCGGTAGACGAAGACGGGGAGGCTCATCATGGCGCCCTGCGTCATGTTGTAGTTCATGTAGATGTTGAAGCCGGCGGCGATGAGCAGCGGCGCGCTCTCTCCGATGACGCGGGAGATGGCGAGCATGACGCCTGTCGTGATGCCGGCGAGTGCGGTGGGGAGCACGACCTTGGAGATCGTGAGCCACTTCGGCACGCCGAGCGCGTATGAGGCTTCGCGGAGCTCGTTCGGGACGAGGCGGATCATCTCCTCCGAGGAGCGCACGACGGTGGGGATCATGAGCACGGTGAGGGCGATGGAGCCCGCGAGTCCGGTGCGCACGTTGGTGAGCGGGATGCCGAGCGTCTGCAGGATGAGCATGATCATCGTGTAGGCGAACAGGCCGGCGACGATCGACGGGACGCCGGTCATGACATCCACGAAGAAGTTGATGGCCTTGGAGAGGCGCCCCTTGCCGTATTCGACGAGGTAGATCGAGGTGAAGAGCCCGATCGGCACGGAGATGAGGGTCGCGACGAGCGTGATGAGGAGGGTTCCGACGATGGCGTGGATGCCTCCGCCGCCTTCCGTCACGACGCCGACCATCGAGGAGGTGAAGAACGTCATGTCGAAGCGGGCGAGGCCGTTCGCGACGAGGGTGAAGAGCAGGGAGAGCAGCGGCACGAGGGCGAGCACGAACGCGGCGGTGACGAGCGAGGTGACGAAGCGGTTCGTGGCCTGGCGGGGGCCCTCGATGATGCGGGCGATGATCCACTGGCCGGCGATGTAGAAGATCGCGCCGAGGACGGCGAAGCCGGTCCAGTTGAACTCGCCGCCGCCTGCCGCGAGGAGCAGGGTGATCACTGCGGAGAGCGCGAAGCCGCCGACGAGGATCGCGTACGGGCCCCATTTGGGGAGGCGGCCGTGCGTGAGCGGGTTGATCATCTCGGGAGACGTCTGGTTCTGGGCTGGTTTCTGCAATGTTGACGTCATCAGTTGGCTCCTGAGAATTCCTTGCGGCGGCTCACGATCCATCGTGCGAGGGAGTTCACGAGGAGGGTGATGGCGAAGAGCACGAGACCGGATGCGATGAGCACGTTGATGTCGAGGTTCGACGCTTCCGGGAAGGAGAGGGCGATGTTGGCGGCGATCGTCGACGGGTTGGTGTTCGACGTCAGCTGGAAGGTGATCACGCCGGTCGCGGAGAGGACCATGGCGACGGCCATCGTCTCGCCGAGGGCGCGGCCGAGGCCGAGCATGATGGAGGAGACCATTCCGCCGCGTGCGAAGGGCAGGACGGCCATCTTGACCATCTCCCAGCGCGTTGCGCCGAGGGCGAGCGATGCCTCTTCGTGGAGTCGCGGCGTCTGGAGGAAGACCTCGCGGGTGAGGGCGGTGACGATGGGGAGCACCATGACGGCGAGCACGATGGCGGCCGTCAGGATGGTGCGGCCCGTGGCCGACACCTGGCCCTGGAAGAAGGGGAGCCAGGAGAGATTCTCGTTGAGCCACACGTAGAACGGCTGCACGAACGGGCCGAGCACGGTTGCACCCCAGAGGCCGAAGACGACCGAGGGGACGGCGGCGAGGAGGTCGATGACGTAGCCGAGGGGGGCGGCGAGCTTGCGCGACGCGTAGTGCGTGATGAAGAGCGCGACGCCGATGGCGACTGGCACTGCCATGAGGAGCGCGAGCAGCGAGGCCCAGAGCGTTCCGAAGATGAGCGGCAGCACGTACCAGAAGAAGTTGCCTTCGGCTTCCGGCTCGGCGAGGTTGGTCGCTCCGGCGACGAAGTGGCTGTTCTCGGCCGCGTCAGGGAAGAAAGCTGGGAGCCCCTGGAAGAGCAGGAAGAAGAACACGGCGGCGAGGATCGCGAGGATGAGCGATCCGGAGAACGTCGAGAGGAAGCTGAAGACGCGGTCGCCCGGGCGCGACTTCGCCTTCACCGATGTGCCCGCGTCTGGGGCGAGTTCTGCAGTCATCTGCTGAGGGTTTCCCTAAGTCAATTGGGTGGAACGAGGCGAGCGGCGGATGAGAGCCGAATCGCCCGGTGCCATGCTTTCACAGCACGGCACCGGGCTGAAACGGATCTTCGGTGCTCGCGGACTACTTGATGGCGTCGACCGCGGCCTGGGCCTGGGTGCGGAGGTCGTCCGAGATGGGCGCGGAGCCCGCGTTCTCGGCGGCCGCATCCTGTGCCTCAGGGCTGATCACGTAGTCGAAGTAGGCCTTGACGTTGGCACCGACGGTGGGGTCGGTGTACTCGGCGCAGCCGATGAGGTACGAGACGAGGACGATCGGGTAGACGCCTTCGGCTGAGCGGTCGAGCTCGAACGAGAGGTCGGTCGCGGCGCGGCCTTCCTCGAGCGTGGAGTTGTCGACGACGGCGGCTGCCGCCTCGGGGGAGAGCTCGACGAACTCGGAGCCCGTCTGGATCGCTGCCGTGCTGAGGTCACCGGCGGCGGATGCGTCGAGGTAGCCGATGGTGCCGTTGCCGGAGGTCAGTGCCTGCTGGACACCGGGGGTCTCCTGGGCGCCTTCACCGCCCGAGATGGGCCAGTCGTCGCTGTCCTCGAAGGTCCACACGTCGGGAGCAGCTTCGACGAGGTACGACGTGAAGTTGCCCGTCGTGCCGGACGTGTCGGAGCGGTGGACCGGCGTGATGGCGAGGTCGGGGAACGTGACGCCGGCGTTGAGCGCGGCGATCTCGGGGGCGTTCCAGTTGGTGATCTCGCCCTTGAAGATCTTGGCGAGGGTCGCGGGGTCGAGGTTGAGCGAGTCGACGCCCTCGACGTTGAACGCGACGGCGATGGGGGAGATGTAGGCGGGGATCTCGACGAGGTCGGTGCCGTCGACGCAGTTGCCGAAGCCGCCTGCCTCGATCTCTTCCATCTTGAAGGCGCGGTCGGAGCCGATGAAGGCCGAGGTGCCGTTCGTGAAGTCGGTGCGGCCGGCGCCGGAGCCGCCGCCGGCGTAGTTGATCTGGATGTTCGGCTGGACGGCGGCGAAGCCGGCGATCCAGGAGGTCTGTGCGGTGCCCTGCGACGATGCGCCGGACGCGGCGAGGGTGCCCGTGAGCTGCGCTTCACCTTCAACTGCGGTTCCCGGCTCTGCTGCGGTTGGCTCGTTGCTGGCGCAAGCCGCAAGCGTGAGTGCGGCGATTGCGGCCATGGCGACCGATGCGCCTACTCGCGTGAACTTCATGGAGTTTCCCTTCGGGGACAGGTGACATTCCTTGGGATCAGTTGCGATCCGTCGGTGACGCTATGCGCGAAGGGTGACGAGGAGGGGCGGGGAAAGTGAACGGGGGGTGAACGGGCTGGGAATGCGCGCAGATTTCTTGCCGCTCCCGCTTACTTCATCTGCTCCAGGACGGGCTCGATCTGCGTCCGGAGCGCATCCGAGATGGGAGCGGAGCCGGCGGCCTCTGCCGAGGCTGACTGGCCTTCCTCGCTCACGACGAAGCTGAAGTAGGCCTTGGCGTTGGTGCCGACTGAGCTGTCGGCGTACTCGGCGCAGCCGATGAGGTAGGAGACGAGCACGATCGGGTAGACGCCAGGCGTCGTTCGGTTCAGCTCGAACGCGAGGTCGGTCGGAGCGCGTCCCGTTTCGATGGTGGAGTTGTCGACGACCGCGGCGGCCGCTTCTGGCGAGAACGGCACGAACTCGCCGCCCGTCTCGACGGAGGCGGTCGTGAGGCCGTCGGCGGCGGACGCATCCATGTAGCCGATCGTGCCGTTGGCGCGCAGGGCCTGCTGCATGCCTGCGCTCTCCTGAGCAGCCTCGCCGCTGTTCACGGGCCACTCGTCGACCTCGCCGTAGCTCCAGGCGTCGCCAGCTGCCTCATCGAGGTACGCCGTGAAGTTGCCGGTCGTGCCCGACTTGTCGGAACGGTGCACTGGCGTGATGGCGAGCGCGGGGAGGGCCGTGTCCGGGTTGAGGGCCGCGATCTCCGGCGCATCCCACGAGTCGATGTCGCCGGAGAAGATGCCGGCGATGGCGGCTGCGTCGAGTCGCAGCTCGTCGACTCCCTCCAGCGCGAACGCGACGGCGATGGGCGAGATGTAGGCGGGGATCTCGACGAGGTTGCTGCCGTCTGCGCAGGCGCGGAACGGGCCTTCCCCGATCTCGTCGATGTCGAACGCGCGGTCCGAGCCGATGAAGGCGGAGGTGCCGTTCTGGAAGTCGGAGCGGCCCGCGCCTGAGCCGCCGCCCGCGTAGTTGACGCGCACATCCGGCTCGATGGGGTAGAAGCCTGCGATCCAGGCCGTCTGCGCGACGCCCTGCGATGACGCACCGGATGCGCTCAGCACGCCGTCGAGGTGCTGCGACCGCGGATCCTTGCTGACCGAGATCTCGTTGAGCGCGCATCCGCTGGTCACGAGGGCGGTGGTTGCGAGGAGCGCCAGGGCGGCGAGTGCTCGGGAGTGGTGCATCGAGATCCTTCTGCCATCAGGGGTCAGGCGAGCCCGGGTCGACCGGGATCGAACTAGGGCCTGAATCAGTATGGACGAGAAGTGGACGCGACGTGACGTGCAGGTGAACGGCGGCGGGCGCGAGGGCTCGCAACCGCGGCCGCGGCTCAGGTGATCGGCCCGTGCGTCTCCGCCGCCACGACGCCCGCTCGCGGGTGGTTGACGGGGACGTGGATGACGGAGCACTCGCCGGTCGACAGCATGGCGTGGCGCGCGAGGGAGCTCGGGCGCGTCGCCGTGTGCAGGGCGATGGAGCGGATGATGGCGGGCATGACGGGGGAGTGGCTGCAGATGACCGTGCTGCGCCGTCTCGAGATGAGCTTGCGCACCACCTCGTCGAGCTCTTCCTCGTCTTTCGTGTACGAACCCTGGGCGATGCTGCGCTCGACCTGGGGGGTCAGGTCGAGCAGTGAGCTGATGGGGGCCACGGTCGAGCGGCAGCGGACGGCATTCGAGGTGATGACCGCTTCCGGGCCGAACGAGCGGAGGATGGGGACGACCGTCTCTGCCTGCTCCAATCCTCGGGCCGTGATGGGGCGCGAGTCGTCGTCGCCCGGCCACGACTGCGGGGGCACGGCCGTCGCGTGGCGGAGCACGAGGATCGCGAAGGTGCGGTGCAGCCCGCGCCGGTACCGGTCGGCGAAGATCTCGAGCACCTCGCGGTCTCGGTCGTAGCTGAGGAGCTTCTTGGCCTTCTTGAGCGATACCCAGTCGATGCCGTCGACCTCGTCGTTCGGCTCGAACACGTGCCCCTCGTACGCGGCGTCGTCGACCTCGGCGGTCCAGTAGTGCACCTCCTTGGGCCTGCCATTCGGCATGACGTACTCGACGTACCCGAGGGGTGCGCCGAGGGTCGCCCGGTAGCCGGTCTCCTCTTCCACCTCTCGGGCGGCCGTCTCCGGGAGCGTCTCTCCGGGGTCGACCTTGCCCTTGGGGAGGGAGTAGTCGCCGTGCCGCCCGCGGTGGATGATGAGCACCTTGAGCTTGTCGTCGGCGATGTCTTCGTGCCACAGCACAGCGCCTGCCGCGTAGACGGTGCGCGAGGCGGCAGGGATGTCGATCGTCATGCGGCTAGGCCAGCGTCGTCGGCCTGCGACGCTTGCTGATGCGTCGCATCATCTCGTCGTGCAGGTCGGTGAGCCGGTCGCCGTTCTCGTCCCTGGCGTGGCGGATCCACTCGGCGTCGGAGCCGAGGTGCCAGGTCGCGGTGGTGTCGGCCATCGCGAGGTCGAACATGCCGCCGATGTCCGCCGCGTGGTTCTCGTCGGTGATGCGCACGAGCGCCTCGATGCGGCGGTCGAGGTTGCGGTGCATCATGTCGGCTGAGCCGATGAACACGCGCTCGTCGCCGTCGTTCGCGAAGCAGAAGATGCGGGAGTGCTCGAGGTAGCGCCCGACGACGGAGCGCACTCGGATGGTCTCGCTGAGGCCGGGGACGCCGGGGCGGAGGCCGCAGATGCCGCGCACCCAGATGTCGACGGGAACGCCAGCCTGGCTGGCGCGGTAGAGCGCGTCGATGATCTCCTCGTCGACCATGGAGTTGACCTTGATGCGGATGCGGCTCGGCTTGCCGTCGAGCGCGTTCTTGCGCTCCTTGTCGATGAGGTTGAGGAGGCCGGGGCGGAGGTGCATGGGGGCGACGAGGAGGCGCGTGAACTTGCGCTCGATGGCGTAGCCAGAGAGCTGGTTGAAGAGGCGCGTGATGTCGCGGGAGATCTTCTCGTTGCACGTGAAGAGCCCGAGGTCCTCGTAGATGCGGCTCGTCTTCGGGTTGTAGTTGCCGGTGCCGATGTGGTTGTACATCTTGAGCTCGTTGTCTTCCTTGCGGATGACCTGCAGCAGCTTGCAGTGGGTCTTGAGCCCGACGGTGCCGTAGACGACGTGCACGCCGGCCTTCTCGAGCTTGCGAGCCCAGACGATGTTGTTCTGCTCGTCGAAGCGTGCCTTGATCTCGACGAGGACCAGCACCTGCTTGCCCGATTCCGCGGCCTTGATGAGGGCGTTGACGATGGGGCTGTCGCCGGAGGTGCGGTACAGGGTCTGCTTGATGGCGAGCACGTTCGGGTCGGCCGCGGCGACCTCGAGGAAGGCCTGCACGCTCGTCGAGAACGCCTCGTACGGGTGCTGCACGAGCACGTCGCGGCGGGCGATGGCGCCGAACATGTCGGCCTTCTCGTCGCTCTCGGACGTCCGGAAGGCGGCTGCGGTGACGGGCACGTGCGTCCGGTACTTGAGGTCGGGCCGGTTGATCGCCCCGAGCGCGAAGAGGCCGCCGAGGTCGAGGGGGCCGGGGAGGACGTACACCTCGTTGTGGGTGATGTCGAGCTCCGTCATGAGCAGCTCGAGGGTCTCGTCGTCCATGTCGTTGGAGACCTCGAGGCGGATGGGCGGGCCGAAGCGGCGGCGCAGGAGCTCCTTCTCGAGGGCCTGCAGGAGGTTCTCGGTCTCGTCCTCCTCGATCGTCATGTCCTCGTTGCGGGTGAGGCGGAACGCGTGGTGGTCGAGGATCTTCATGCCGGGGAAGACGTGCCCGAGGTGCTGGGCGATGAGGTCCTCGAGGAGGATGAAGCGGGCCTTGCCGTGGTCGGACTGCAGCGGGTAGAAGCGCGGCAGCACGGGGGGCACCTTGAGGCGGGCGAACTCCTCCTTCTCGCTGCGGGGGTTGTAGACCCGCACGGAGATGTTGAGGGAGAGGCCCGAGATGTAGGGGAACGGATGCACGGGGTCGACGGCGAGCGGCATCAGCACGGGGAAGATCTGCTCGTCGAAGAGGTCGCCGAGCTCGACGCGCTCGGCGTCGGAGAGCTCGTCCCAGCTGACGATGTGGATACCCTGGTCGGCGAGCTCCGGGCGCACGCTGCCGTTGAAGATCGCGGCGTGCCGCTTCTGCAGCTCGTAGGCCTTCGAGCGGATCGTGTCGAGCGCCTCCTGCGGCGGAACTCCCGCGGGGGTCGGGACGGCGAGGCCGGTCGCGATGCGGCGCTTGAGGCCCGCGACTCGCACCATGAAGAACTCGTCGAGGTTCGACGAGAAGATGGCGAGGAAGTTCGCGCGCTCAAGGAGGGGCGTCGAGGGGTCCTCGCCGAGTTCGAGCACACGCTGGTTGAACGCGAGCCAGCTCAGCTCGCGGTCGACGAAGCGGCTGCGCGGCATCTCCTGCGAGTCTGCACCGGCCTCGGGGGCGCGGAGTTCGATAGTCATGCGGTCATCCTTCCAGGTGTGCGGAGAGGAACGGCGTCTTGTCGTCCGAGTCTCGCGGGAGTTCGTCCCTGTCCTGCAGGAATCGGGGGTTCCTGCCGGTGAAGATCAGCAGAGTCACGCGAACGGATCATGAACGGGTGCGTCGGTACTGCACGTCGATCGAGAGCTGCTCGTAGCCGAGAGAGCGGTAGAGCGAGAGTGCGGCGTCGTTGTCGCCTTCGACGTAGAGGGAGGTGCGCTCGGCACCTGTCGCGTGCATTCGCTCGAGGCCTGCCTGCATGAGCGCTCGGCCGAGCCCGCGGCCGGCGGCCTGGGGGGCGACGCCGACGACGTAGATCTCGACCTCATCGCCTTCGCGCTTGAGCCAGTTGTAGCCGAGCAGCGTGCCGTCGGCGTCGCGCAGCAGGAGGAAGTCGTCGGCGTCGAACCAGTCGGTCGACTGCCGCGCTTGGAGGCCGGGGGCGTCGAGCGCGCCCTGCTCTGGGTGGCTGCGGAAGACGATGGCGTTCAGGGCCAGGAAGGCGTCGGCGTCGGCGGGGGTGAAGGGTGAGATCGAGTATCCCTCGGGGGATGGCGCCGCCTCGGCGTCCGCCGCGGTGAGGGGGCGACCGAGCTTCAGGAGCGTGCGCACGGCGTCGAGGCCACGGGAGGAGGCGAGCGCGGAGGCGCCCGCCAGGTTGCCGTGGGCCCAGAGGACCGGCGCGGCCTCGCCCTCAGCGGCGACGGCGTCGAAGAGCTCGCCGCCAAGGCCTCGCCGCCGGTGCTCCGGATGCACGACGAGCTCTCCCTCGACGGTTCCGTCGTCGAGGTCCCGCGTGAGGGCCGCGGCGATGAGCCTGCCGGCATCGTCGATGGCCGTCAGTCGCCGCTCGCCGAGCGACAGGAGCGTGTCCTCGTTGAACGGGGCGACACCGTCAGCCGCAGTTGCGGCGTCTGCGAGTTCGCGGACCTCCGCACTTCGAGGCGCAGCCGATGCGGCAGTGGAGAGATCGGGCATCGGTGCTCCTAGGGGGTGGTGGCGTCGTCGAGCGATGAGCCGCCGGTGGGGACCGGCTCGTCCCGTGCCGCTTCGCCGTTGCGCAGGAGCCGGTAGCCGACGTTGCGCACCGTGCCGATGACGCTCTCCTGATCGCCGAGCTTGGCGCGCAGTCGTCGCACGTGCACGTCGACCGTGCGCGTGCCGCCGAAGTAGTCGTAGCCCCACACCTCGCTCAGCAGCCGCTCACGCGTGAACACGTGGTCGGGGTGCGAGGCGAGATACCGCAGCAGCTCGAACTCCTTGAACGTCAGGTCGAGGGTGCGCCCTCGATACCTGGCCGTGTAGCTGTGCTCGTCGATCGTCAACGGACCGATGGCGATCGTGCCGCTCGGCTCCTCGACCGCCGCCTGGGGGCGGAGGAGACGGATGCGCGCATCCACCTCGGCCGGCCCGGCCGTTCGCAGGATGACGTCGCCGATGCCCCAGTCGGAGGAGATGGCGGGGAGGCCGCCTTCCGTGATGGCGAGCAGCACAGGAACGGACGACTCGATCGTGTTGAGCACGCCGCACAGGCGCTTCGCGCTCGGGAGGTCGCTCGTGCCATCGATGATGTTCGCGTCCGCCTGGGGAGCGGATGCGAGGGCTGACGCGGTCGGTGGGAGCACCCGGACGCGGTGCGCCAGAAGTGTGAGGGAAGGGAGAGCGTGCTCGACGCCGCCGGCGCTGAACAAGAGGACGTCTGCCAAATGTGGCCTCCTCGATGTTTGGTCGGACTCGCTGGCTAGTCTACGCACCCTCGGGACAGCTCCAGCGTGCACAATGGGGCAATGACCCGCGAACGAGTGAGCATCGGCATCGTCTGGCTGGCTGCAGTGGTCGGAGTGTTCGGCGTTGCGATCCTCGCGGATCCCTCGCGGCACCTGGTCTGGGTGAGCATCCTCATGCTCACGCTCATCTGCCTGACCTGCCTCCTGCAGCTGCGCCTGCAGGAGAGCGACGGGTTCATCATGCGGATGAGTCTCAGCCTGGTCGGAGCCCTGGTCGTGCTTGGCGTCGCCTCGCTCGGCTTCGCGATGCTCGGCGGCGACGCGGTCGTCGGAACACCGAGTCACAGCTGAACCGCGCCGCCCTTCGCGCGCGGCCGCAATGGCTAGGATGGACGGCATGGACACCGTGCTTGTTATCGAAATCATCTTCACCGGCTTGCTGGTGCTCGCGCTCATCGCCATCAGCTTCGTCTCCGTGGTTGTGCTGAAGAACCTCTTCAAGGGTCAGAACTAGCCAGCCCCGTAGGGCGCCGCAGCTGCTGGATCGAGAGGAAACCCCCGATGGTGTACGACATCCCAACTGACCTCCCTCCCGAGATCGTGCCGCTCTCCTGGCTGCTCGGCGTGTGGGAGGGCACTGGCCACGTCGAGTACAAGGTGGGCGAGGAAGTGCGCGAGCAGGCCTTCCGCCAGCGTGTGAGCTTCAGCCACGACGGCCTTCCCTACCTCAACTACTCCGCGCAGCTGTGGCTCGAGGAGGGCACGGGCGACGAGCCCGTGCAGGTGCCGCTCACGGGCGAGACCGGCTTCTGGCGGCTGGCGCGCACGAGGGACGACGGCGACGTCGGTCCCGGCTACCTTCCCCCGACGGCCCCCGCCACCATCACCGATGCGGACGGCGTCGAGGGGCTCCGCGACGACGAGCAGGCGTTCCCGCTCGAGGTCTCCATCGTGCACCCGACCGGACTCCTCGAGCGCTACAGCGGCAGCGCGCGCGGGCCGCGAATCGACTTGAAGACCGAGGAAGTCCTGCTCGCGCCCGGCGCGAAGGAGTTCACGGCGTCCACCCGCATGTACGGCTACGTGGCGGGGGAGCTGCTGTGGGCCTGGGACATCGCCGCCCTCGGCCAGGAGCTCGCGACCCACGCGTCGGCGAAGCTGGCCAAGCTTGACTGAGCACCCCGTCTCGAACGAGCCCTCGTCTGTCGCCGACGAGCCTCAGCCGGACCGTTCGCCCTTCCTCGCGCTCCCCGGCGCGGTGGATGGTGTCGGCATCGACGCGGGTGTCGCCTGGCACTACGGGCAGGTGACGGCCGACCAGCGTGAGCTCGCAGCGGGCCGCTCCATCGTGGATGCCTCGCACCTCGGTGTCATCCGCCTCACGGGCGCCGACCGGCTCACCTGGCTCGACTCGCTCACCTCGCAGCGGCTCACGACCCTCGAGCCCGGGCAGAGTGCTGAGACGCTGCTCCTCGACATCCAGGGGCACATCGAGCACGGTGCTGCCGTGCTCGACGACGGTACGGCGACCTGGCTCATCACCGAGCGCGAGTCGGCTCCCGTGTTCGCGGCCTGGCTGAACCGGATGCGGTTCCTCCTCGACGTGCAGGTCGCCGAGGTCACGGACCAGTTCGCGGTCGTCGCGACGCTCGGCCAGCTCGACCTCGGTGCGGCGGCCCCCAACGGCACGCCCCTCGTCTGGAACGACCCGTGGGCCACTCCTCCCGCACACGGCTGGAGCTACTCGCAGTTCCCGGTCATCCCCGCCGACGGCGCGGTCGACGCGCACCCCGGAGCCGACTTCCCGGTGAAGCTGCATGTCCTCGAGCGCGCGAGCCTGCAGGGGCTCGTCGACCGCGCACTGGCGGGCGAGCTGCCCGTCGCAGGCATGCACGCGTTCGAGGCGCTCCGCATCGCGGCGCTCCGTCCCCGCCTCGGGGCTGAGGTCGACTCGAGGGCGATCCCGCACGAGTTCGACTGGCTCCGCAGCGCCGTCCACCTCGAGAAGGGCTGCTACCGCGGGCAGGAGACGGTCGCGAAGGTCCACTTCCTCGGTCGTCCGCCGCGCAGGATCGTCCTCCTCGACCTGGACGGCTCGCTCGGCGAGCTTCCCGTGGCCGGCAGCACGCTTTCGGTCGAGGGCGATGCCAAGGCGCAGACGGTCGGACGCATCAGCTCGGTCGCGATCCATCACGAGGACGGCCCCATCGCGTTGGCGCTCGTGAAGCGCTCGCTCGCGGAAGACGCCTCGCTTGTCGTGGAGCTCGCCGACGGGCAGCAGGTCTCGGCGAGCGCGACGACGATCGTGTCGCCGACGGCTGGCCGCGCGGCAGACGTGCCGCGCCTGCCGCGCCTCGAGCGTCGCGGGCAGTAGACATGTCGGCTCCGGCGGCTGGCGTCGGGGCCGCGTTCGCCCGTCTGCGGGCCTCGCTTCCGGCGGTGCTGCAGATCACGGCGGCGGCCTTCGCCGCCTACGCGATCGCGCACTGGGGGCTTGGGCATCCCATCCCGTTCCTCGCCGTGACGGTCGCGATCACGAGCCTCGGCCTGCAGCGCGACGCGCGCCCGCGTCGGGTCTTCGACACGGCGCTCGGCATCACCTTCGGGGTGCTGCTCTCCAACCTCTCGCTCCTGCTCTTCGGGCGCGGCGTGTGGCAGGTGACCGTCGTCCTCGCGGTCGTGCTCCTGCTCGCGCGGCTCGTGCACCCGAGCCCCGGGTTCGCGATCGGCGCCGCCGTGCAGGCGTCGCTGGTGCAGCTCATCCCCGTCCAGGGCGTCGGCGAGTACTCGCGCCTCCTCGACGCGGTCATCGGGGGAGCGGTGGCCATCGCGGCGACCGCGCTCATCCCGCGCAACGCGTCGGCGCTCGCGAAGAACGAGGCCAAGGGGCTCATCGGCGCGCTCGCCCAGGCGCTCGGCGATATCTCGCAGGCCCTGCGCAGGGGAGACAGCGACGCAGGCCTCGCCGCGCTCGAGGAGCTGCGCATGACGCAGGCCACGCTCGACGCCTGGTCGACCGAGCTCGAGAGCGCCGCATCCATCGCCCGGATCTCGCCGTTCATGCGCCACCATCGCGGGAGGGTCGAGCGGATGGCGGAACTGCGCACGAGCATCGACCTCGCCACGCGCAATCTCCGGGTGGTCGCGCGGCGTGCCTGGTCGCTGTCGTGGGATGGTCGCCACCGCGAGGAGCTCGCCGACCTCCTCGGCGACATCCAGTCGGGGATGCTCGAGCTGCAGCTCGGTCTCGACGACGACGCGATGCTCCACCAGTCGCGCCAGACGCTGCTCATCGCGGCGGCCAGGCTGGAGCCGGAGCACCTGCATGGAGCGCAGCTCGGCGACTCGGTGCTGCTCATGCAGTGCAGGCCCCTCGTCGTCGACCTGCTCATCGCGAGCGGCATGGAGGCGGAGGCCGCTCGCACGGCCCTCCCCGAGGTCCACTAGCCGCCGCGCCGTGGCCCCGACGCGCGGACTACGAGGGTGCGAGCGCGCCGGAGGCGGGGGCAACGGCGTCCCACGAGACCGTGATCTCGCCGAGGCGCCAGCGCTTCCGCGAGTCGGCGAGCGGCCAGCCGGCCGCGCGCATCCGCTCGCACACGGCGATGAAGCGCTGCCTCGCGCCGAACGTCTGTCGTGGGGCCTCCCGCTGCCAGGCGTCGTCGAGTGCCTTCAGGTACTCGTGCACGCCTTCGCCAGGCACGTTGCGGTGGATGAGGGCCTTCGGCAGTCGTTCGGCAACCACGAGCGGAGACTCAAGGCTGGCGGTGTGCAGCGAGACCGTGAACGTCCGAGGCCCGGCCGCGTCGACGCCGATCCAGGACGATACGCGGCCGACCTCGTTGCACGTTCCCTCGACGAGCAGACCGCCTGGCGCGAGTCGACCGGTCATCCGGGCCCAGGCCTCGGCGACTTCCGACTCGTCGTACTGCCGCAGCACGTTCATGGCTCGGATGACACTCGGCTGCTCGCCGCCGGGGGTCGGCACCTCGAAGCCACCGACGGCGAAGCTCATTCGGCCCGCGAACTCTGGCCGATCGGCGAGCTGCGCTCTGGCGAGCGCCACGCGCCCCGGGTCGATCTCGAGGCCGTGCACTCGCACCTCGGGCGAGGCCCGTCGGAGGCGATCCGCCAGCTCGAATGCCGTCGCGCCGCTCGCCCCGTAGCCCAGGTCGACGACAAGCGGGCGCGGGGCGGACTGCAGCGCGGGGTGCTCCGCGATCCAGCGGTCGACTCTCCGCAGGCGGTTCGTTCCCGTCGTTCCGCGTGTGAGTCGACCCAATGGCATGCGACGAGACTATTTCAGCTTCGGTCTCCTCGCCGTCGCACGCGGGTCACCCCCACTCGGTACGCTTGGACCATGACTGAAGCGCTGACCCTCATCCTGGTCCGTCACGGACAGAGCGAATGGAACGAGAAGAACCTCTTTACCGGCTGGGTGGATGTTGAGCTCACCGAGCAGGGCCGCGAAGAGGGTGCCCGCGCGGGCCGCCTCATCCGCGAGTCCGGCCTCAAGCCCAACGTGCTCTACACGTCGCTGCTCACGCGCGCGATCGACACCGCGAACCTCGCGCTGAAGGAAGCAGGCCGCGGCTGGATCGACGTCGAGCGCACGTGGCGCCTCAACGAGCGCCACTACGGCGACCTGCAGGGCAAGGACAAGGCCCAGGTCCGCGACCAGTACGGCGAGGAGCAGTTCATGGAGTGGCGCCGCTCCTACGACACACCGCCGCCCGCCCTCGACGACAGCAGCGAGTTCTCGCAGGCGCACGACGAGCGCTACGCGGACCTCGGCGATGAGCTGCCCCGCACGGAGTGCCTGAAGGACGTCCTCGTTCGCTTCCTCCCGTACTGGGAAGAGGAGGTGCTGCCGACGCTCGTCAAGCGCGGCACCGTCATGGTGGCCGCCCACGGCAACAGCCTGCGTGCGCTCGTGAAGCACCTCGAGGGCATCAGCGACGACGACATCGCCGCCGTCAACATCCCGACCGGCATGCCCCTCGTCTACCGTTTCGACCCCGAGACGCACGAAGTCCTCGGCAAGGGCGAGTACCTCGACCCGGAGGCAGCAGCGGCAGGAGCTGCCGCGGTCGCGTCGCAGGGCAAGTAGCACCGGGCCTCGCTGCACAGCAGAACGGCGGATGCTCCAGGAGAATCTCCTGGAGCATCCGCCGTTCTGCTGCTGCTCAGAGCCGGGCCGTTTTTCACCCTCGGGCTGTCACGCCCGGACCTGAGGACCCGAGACGCCTAGGCGCCGGGGGTGACCGGGGCGACCGGAGTGGAGGGCTCCTTCTCCTGCATCCACTCGCCGCTGGTCAGGTACTGCACCTTCTGGGCGATCGAGACCGCGTGGTCGGCGAAGCGCTCGAAGTAGCGGCTCGCGAGCGTCGCGTCGACGACCTCGACGCTCTGCGCCTGGATGTCGTCGGACAGGAGCGCGTCGAACGTGCTGCGGTGCAGGTCGTCGATCTGCGTGTCGCTCGCCTTGATCTCGTCGGCGATGCGGTTCGTCTCCTCGTCGTTGCCCGCGTCGAGCAGGGCGACGAGCTGACGGGCGACGGCCACGTCGAGGCGGCTCATCTCGGCGAACACCGGACGAAGCGTGTTCGGGCCGACGCCGCCGGGGAAGCGGTAGCGAGCGAGCGCCGCGATGTGCGCCGCGAGGTCGCCCATGCGCTCGAGCGAGGAGCTGATGCGCAGCGCGCTCACGACGAGGCGCAGGTCGCGCGCGACGGGTGACTGGCGGGCGATGATCTCGATGGTGTGCTCATCGAGGGCGATGGCGAGCTCGTCGATGCGGGCATCGTCGGAGATGACCTGCTCGGCGAGGGCGACATCGGAGGTGGTGAACGCAACGGCGGCGCGCTGCATGGCGGACTCGACGTGGCGGGCGATCTCCACGAGGCCGTTGCTGACCTCAGCGAGTTCCTGCTGGAAAACTTCGCGCATGTTTATCCTCTTGTTTCGTGGCAACGGGCGATGTGCCGCTGCCCGCGTTTCTGGGCAGACCGGTCGCCCAGTCCCTCTGGGAGTGACTCTGCTCTCACGGGCGATTCTACGGAGCCAAGGTAACCGACTCGTGTACGACGGGTGTCGAGTCCGCTGGCCCATATGCTGGGCACATGGACTCGTCCGTCGCAGTGGTCCTTGCGATCGTACTCGGCTTCCTCTTGGGTGCAGGTTTTGTCTGGCTGCTCCACGTCGCCTCGGTACGTCAGGCAAAGGCAAGAGCTGCATTCTCCCCCCGCCTCCCCGAGGGCATCGAGCATCTGCTCGGCGCCCTCGACTCGATCGTGATCGTCACCGACCCGTCCAGGAACGTCTACCAGTCCTCCCCGGGGGCTACGTCGAAGGGGCTCGTCCGTGCCGGCGGGCGCCTCGACGAGCGTGTCGGGGCCGTCGTGGATGAGGCGAGGCGTCAGGGCGAGGCGGTCACCAAGGACCTCGAGATCGCCCGTGGCCCCTTCGGGCGCTCGGAGATCCACGTGAGGGTGCGTGCGGCGCCCCTCTCGACGCGGTTCTTCCTGGTGCTCGCGGAGGATCGCACGGAGGCGCTTCGCGTCGAGAGCGTGCGCCGGGACTTCGTGGCCAATGTGAGTCACGAGCTCAAGACCCCCATCGGCGCGGTCACGCTGCTCGCAGAGGCCATCGCAGAGTCTGCGGGTGACGTGGAGCAGGTCAAGTACTTCACGGGGCGGCTCAGCAAGGAGAGCCTGCGCCTCGCCTCGATCACCAACGAGCTCATCGAGCTGTCCAGGCTGCAGTCGAGCGACTCCCTCGCAGACCCGGAGCTCCTCTCGATCCACGAGATCCTCTCGCTCGCCGTCGACCAGTCGCGCGTGCCCGCCGAGGTGGCCGGCGTCGACATCGTGCTCGGCGACGACGTGGATGCGTTCGTCTACGGCGAGCGGGCTCACCTCCTCATGTGCTTCACGAACCTCGTGTCCAACGCGGTCCAGTACTCGTCGCCGAACTCGCGGGTGGGGATCGGCACGCGACTCGTCGACGACACCGTCGAGGTCGCCATCTCAGACCAGGGCATCGGCATAGCCCCGGAGGATCAGGGGCGCATCTTCGAGCGCTTCTTCCGCGTCGACCAGGCCCGTTCCCGACGCACCGGCGGCACGGGCCTCGGCCTGAGCATCGTGCGGCACGTGGCCGAGAACCACGGCGGCGACGTGCGCGTCTGGTCGCAGCCCGGGAAGGGATCGACGTTCACGGTTCGCCTCCCCTCCGCCGATTCCGTCGTCGCGGAGATCGACCTGCAGCGCTTCACCGAGCGCCGCTCAGCCTGAGACGCGTCGGGCGGCCCCGACCGACGGCACGCCGTCGAACGGGCGCGGCCCTTGGCACGTCACTCAATGTTCACGAAAGATATGCACAATGGCCTCCGTGACCCGCATCCTCCTCGTCGAAGACGAATCCGCACTGCATGAGCCGCTCTCCTTCCTCCTCGGACGGGAGGGGTACGAGGTCGCTGTCGCCGAGACGGGCCTCGACGCCCTCGACCTGTTCGACCGTGATGGTGCCGACCTGGTGCTCCTCGACCTCATGCTCCCTGGCGTCCCCGGGACCGAGGTGTGCAAGCAGATCCGCCTCACGTCGAAGGTGCCCATCATCATGCTCACGGCCAAGGACAGCGAGGTCGACATCGTCGTCGGTCTCGAGCTGGGTGCCGACGACTACGTCACGAAGCCGTACTCCACGCGCGAGCTGCTGGCCCGCGTGCGCGCCGTGCTCCGCCGCAACGAGCAGGAGGACGAGGGCGAGGATGACAGCATCATCGAGGTCGGCGAGGTTCGCATGGACCTCGACCGGCACACTCTGCAGGTCTCGGGCAAGGTGACCCCCATGCCGTTGAAGGAGTACGAGCTGCTCGAGTACCTGATGCGGAACTCGGGGCGCGTGCTCACGCGTGGGCAGCTCATCGACCGCGTCTGGGGGCCGGACTACTACGGCGACACCAAGACGCTCGACGTGCACATCAAGCGCATCCGCAGCCGCATCGAGGAGAAGCCGTCGACCCCCGTGCGCCTCGTGACGGTGCGCGGGCTCGGCTACCGCTACGAGGGCTGAGCGACTTCCAAACGGCGCAACACGAGAAGGGCGCATCCACTCACGTGGATGCGCCCTTCTCGGCATTCTGCGTGCGTCGGCTAGGCCGTGCCGCCTTCTTCCGGTACCTCGGTGGGTGCCGGCGTGGGGGCGATGCTCGGCGGTGCCGCGGGCGGCTCGGTCTGGGCGGGGCCGGGAACGAGCGTCGAGTACTCCGGCAGCGTGCCGTCGAGCACGGGGACGGTCACTGCCTGCATGGTCTGGACGCCGTCGAGGGTCGCCGTGAAGTCGACGTCGTGGGTGGAGCCCGGGGTGAAGTCCATGCCTTCGAGGAGCACGGTCGCGCCCTCGCCAAAGCCCACCTGCGTGACGCCTGCGGATGCGTCGACGGGAACGGTCACGACGACCTCCTGCTCGACGCCGTTGATGAGTCCCGTGTACGTGATGTCGAGCGAGCCGGCGCTGCCCGTGTGGTTGACGACCGAGAAGATGAGGTTCGCCCGGTCGGTCACGTCGGTGCCGACCAGCGTGTCGGTGATGAGGATGGCGTTGCGGACCTCGAGGTCGCCGACGTTGGCGTTCGTGCCGTCGCTCGCCGAGTACTGCGTCGTGGTTCGCTGGGGGGAGATGTAGTTGCAGCCGGCAAGCCCAACCGCGACTGCGGCGGCAAGGGTGACGGACGCGACGGCGCGGATCTTCACGTCTGGAGCCTCCAGGTTCGGACCGTGCGGCTGTCGCCGCACGAATTCACAGGATGCAGGAAGCCTATCTGATCCAGGTGCCCCTCCTGGACGAAGCGGCGGCGGACTCTACCACCCCAGTCCTCGAATGAGCCGTTTTGACATGGTACTCTTAGGTGCCGAAAGGGGCTTGTATTTATGCAGTTTGAGGTCGGGGAGACAGTCGTCTATCCCCATCACGGCGCGGCCACCATTTCAGAGGTGAAGATCCGAGTCATCAAGGGCGAAGAGAAGATGTTCCTCAAGTTGAACGTTGCACAGGGAGACCTCGTCATCGAGGTTCCTGCTGACAACGTCGACCTGGTAGGAGTACGCGACGTCATCGGACAGGACGGTCTCGACCGTGTGTTCGAGGTGCTGCGCGCCCCCATCACCGAGGAGCCGACGAACTGGTCCCGCAGGTACAAGTCGAATCTTGAGAAGCTCGCCTCCGGCGATGTCATCAAGGTGTCGGAGGTCGTGCGCGACCTCTGGCGACGCGATCAGGATCGGGGCCTCTCTGCGGGTGAGAAACGAATGCTCGCGAAGGCCAGGCAGATCCTCGTCTCGGAGCTCGCGCTCGCCGAGAAGACTGACGAGGAGAAGGCCGGCGACGTCCTCGACAAGGTCCTCGCTTCCTAGTCAGCACTCCGGGTGGTTCTGCGGCTCGTGAGGGTCGTTCAACGCACACCATGCGCTTTGCCGTCAGGGCCGCGCGGACGTCCATTCGTCCGCGCGGCCCTGACGCGTATGCTGGTGCAGTGAATCAGCGCATCTACGACACGCAGACGCAAGCACTCGGCGACTTCACGCCGATGGTGCCAGGCGAGGTCTCGATGTACGTCTGCGGGCCGACGGTGCAGTCAGCGCCCCACGCTGGTCACCTCCGTTCGGCGCTCGTCTACGACCAGTTCCGGTCATGGTTCGAGGCGAGCGGCCTCCGGGTGACGCTCGTGCGCAACGTCACCGACATCGACGACAAGACTCTTGCCGGAGCCACCGCTGGCGAACCGTGGTGGGCACTCGCGTACCGCGTGGAACGCGAGTTCAACGCCGCCTACGCGGCGCTCGGCATCCGCCCACCCACGTACGAGCCTCGCGCGACGGGGTCCATCCCGGAGATGCAGGAGCTCATCTCGCTGCTCATCGAGCGCGGCCACGCGTATCCGGCCGCCGACGAGAGCGGCGACGTGTGGTTCGACACCGGCAGCTGGCCGAGCTACGGAGAGCTCACGCACCAGCGCCCCGAGGACATGGCAGAGGGCGAGGCGCCGAGCCGCGGCAAGCGCAGCGCCGCCGACTTCGCGCTCTGGAAGGGGCGCAAGCCCGGCGAGCCGGAGTCGGCCGCCTGGGCGTCGCCCTGGGGCTCAGGCCGGCCGGGCTGGCACATCGAGTGCTCGGCGATGTCGACCAAGTACCTCGGGCCGACGTTCGACATCCACGGCGGTGGGCGTGACCTCCGCTTCCCCCACCATGAGAACGAGCTGGCGCAGTCGCGCGCCGCGGGCCTCGAGTTCGCTCGCACGTGGGTGCACAACGGCCTCGTCTCGGTGGCAGGGCAGAAGATGTCGAAGTCGATCGGCAACACGGTCTCGGCGCTCGACCTCCTGTCCTCCGCTCGCCCCGTCGTGGTCCGCTACTTCCTCGGGTCGGCGCACTACCGCTCGACCATCGAGATCGGCGACACCTCGCTCGAGGAGGCAGCCGCGTCGTTCGCGCGCATCGAGTCGTTCCTCGAGCGCGCGGAGCGGGCCGGCCTCCCGGTTCCAGTCGAGCCGGCGGGCACGGTGCGATTCGACGGCCTCCCCGCTGCGTTCGTCGCCGCGATGAACGACGACTTCGCGGTCCCGCAGGCCATAGCGTCGCTGCACGAGACGGTGACCGCCGGCAACCAGGCGTTCGACACGGGCGCGGCGGATGCGGCGGCCCGAGCAGCACGCGAGGTCACCTCGATGCTCGACATCCTCGGCATCAACCCACGCGCTGAGCAGTGGAGCGGGGGAGCGGATGCGGCCGGCGACACGGCCCTCGCGGCGCTCGTCGACTCGCTGCTCGTGGAGCGCAAGCAGGCCCGCGGTGCGAAGGACTTCGCCCGCGCAGATCAGATTCGAGACACGCTGGCAGCAGCCGGCGTGCAGATTGAAGACTCGCCGAACGGCAGCTTCTGGACGTTGGAGAAGGCATGAGCACGAATTCGCGCGGCAACCGCAGCAAGAAGGGCCCCACGAAGGGCACCGGCGGCAACGGCCGCAAGTCCCTCGAAGGTCGGGGCAACACGCCGCGCGCCGAGGACCGTTCCTGGCACGTGGCCGGCAAGCGCAAGGCCGCGAAGGAACGCCTGGAAGCCGCTCGCGGTGGTTCCAAGCCGCGTCCGGCGCAGCGTGAGGGCGGCGCCCCGCGCCGCGCGCGGACCGACGACAGCACGGAGCTCGTGACAGGCCGCAACTCGGTGGTCGAAGCGCTGCGCGCCGGCATCCCCGCCACGACGCTCTATGTCGCCGCGCGCGGTGAGATGGATGAGCGCGTCAAGGAGATCTTCAAGATCGCCACCGAGCGCAAGATTCCGATCCTCGAGGTCATGCGTCCCGAGCTCGACCGCATGGCGGGCCGCGACGCAGTCCACCAGGGCGTCATCATCAAGGTGCCGGCGTACACGTACGCCGACCCGATGGAGGAGCTCGACCGCGCCATCCAGCGTCGCCGGAACCCGCTGTTCGTCGCGCTCGACGGCATCACGGACCCTCGCAACCTCGGCGCCATCGTGCGTTCCGTGGCGGCGTTCGGCGGCGATGGCATCATCGTGCCGCAGCGACGCTCGGTCGGCATGACGGCTTCCGCGTGGAAGACGTCTGCCGGCGCCGCAGCGCGTCTGCCCGTCTCCATGGCCTCGAACCTGACGGCCACCATCAAGGCGTACAAGAAGGCCGGCGTCTTCGTCATCGGCCTCGACGGCGACGGCGACGTCTCGCTGCCGTCGCTCGAGCTCGCGACCTCTCCGCTCCTCGTCGTCGTCGGCAGCGAGGGCAAGGGCCTCTCGAGGCTCGTCACCGAGCACTGCGACGCGATCGTCTCCATCCCGATCGACGGGGCGACGGAATCCCTCAACGCGGGCATCGCGACGAGCATCACGATGTACGAGGTCTCGAAGCTGCGGGCCGCCAAGCGCGCCGCCAAGTAGGCGCAGCAACTGCGATCAGATGGGCCTCACCTGCGGGTGGGGCCCATCGTCGTATCTGGTCCCAGGTCGTGGAGACGGGTCAGCGGCACCACGAGGTCAGGAAGCCGGTGAGGCGGCGGAGCTCCGCGCCCGTGGCGATGTCGATGACGGTGGTCGTCGACTGCTTCATGCCGGGAAGGACGGCGTAGCCGTCCGGCCCCTGCGCGCCGAGGCCCGTCTCGACGGCGAGGTACTGGCCGTTGGGGGAGACGCAGATGTCGCGCAGCCACTCGCCGCTGTCGCCCGGGTCGAAGAGCGTGCGCTGGCCGTCGGCGTCGGCGAACTCCACCGTGACGTCGGCCAGCCCGGCCGCCGCATCCGCGACCGCGGAGATCTGGGTTCCCTCCGGGTCGAGCACGCTCGTCTGCGTGAGGTACTGCGTCTCGCTGAGCGTCATCGGAGCCGGGGTGAGCTGCTCCGCGGTCCCCGAGCTCAGATCGAAGAGGGTGTAGCCGCCGACACCGGAGGTCACGGCGGTGGCCGTGCCGGGAACGAAGCCATGGAAGTGCTGCGCCTGGCCGATCGGCTCGGCTGGGGTGCCGGCGAGCACGTTCACGAGGTACAGCTGCTCGTCGAGGGTCTGCGCGATGAGCGCCCCTGTGCGGGGCGCGAACGCCCACGTCGAGACCATGAGCGGTGTGCCGTCGGGGCCTGCCACCTGCTTGGGGCGGAACGACGTGTCGCTCGTGTCGAAGGCGAACAGCGAGCGCACCAGCTCGGTCTGCCCGTCGGCGTGCACGCCGTCGACGACGAAGCCGATGAGGCCGCTCGCCGCATCGGCGGCGAGGCTCGAGAAGCTCCCGGTCGCGTCCACGTTCAGCGGGACAGCCGGTCCGGGCTCAGCGCGGGGCGCGACGCCGACCGTGCCGAGGCCGGCGGAGTCCTGTTCGATGACGGCGACGAACGCGTCCGTGAGGGCATACTCCTGGATGCGCGGGGCGGTGAACAGGATGCTTGGCTCACCCCCGCCGGAGACGTTCGTCTCGATGACCCGGTCCTCGAGCGTCCCGCCGGTCGAGATAGCCCCGCGGACGAGTGTCGACACCTCGAGGGGCGGAGTCGTGAACTCGGTCTCGAGGGTCGATGAGACGCCCGTCGAGGAGCTCACGGCGTCCGTCACTGTGAGGGTGTAGCTCGTGTCGTAGGCGAGCAGTTGCTCGAACGTCACCGTGATCGTGCCGTTCTCCTCCGTGAGGCTGTAGTCGGCGGCTGGCTCGAGGACGACCTGCGCGGGGTCGATCTCGCGGAGGCGCTGGTTCGGTGTCAGCACGAGGCGCGTGCCCTGCTGCTCGACCGTGCCGATGGCGTTGACCGCCGTCGACGCGACTCGCGGGCCCTGCAGGATGTTGCCGACGGCGAGCCCCGCGGCGAGCAGTGCGAGCACGATGACCGCCAGGATGAACGTCCTGCGGAAGCGGCGTCCGCCCGAGGCGAGATCAGTAGACATAGGGATCGTTCGGCTGGTCGATCGCGGTGATGGTCGTCGGCATGAGTGCGACGCGCTCGGCGCTGGAGGCGCTCGGGTTCGTGACGAACGCGCCGTCGACCTCGACCCAGGAATCGACGGGGTAGCTGCCCTGCCAACCGGGCTGGTGCACGGCGACGCCGACCGGGGCGGCGTCGATCGCGCAGCAGTTCACGACGAAGCGCGCCAGGATGAAGGCATCCGGCGAGTCCGGGTCCTCGGTCACGAACCCGACGAGCTTCGCGCGTTCGCCGAGCACCTGCTGCTCCCCGTCGCCCTGGCGGAGCATCGCGGCCCAGTCCTTGACGGTGAAGGAGCTGGTGTCGCGGCCCCGGAGCGTCTCGCCCTCCGAGATCGGGGAGTCCACGGTCTGCGCGTTGGCGTTGAGGGAGCGGTTCTCCACCGCCGCGGAGCTGAGCGTCACCGGCGGCGCGATGATGAGCGCCACGAACGCCGTCGCGACGACGACGAGCGTGACGGTCATCGAGGCGATCACGGCGATGCGCTGACGTGCGCCGAGCCGGGGGCGGCGGTTGCTCCGCCGTGTGGTCGATGTGCCGAGCGCATCCGACTCATGCGAGTGGTCGTGGTCATGTCCGTGGTCGTGGTCGTCGCGACCCGGAGTGACGGCGATGGCCGCGATCGCGAGGACGCCGCCGATGACAGCCATGATCGAGGTGAACACGAAGTAGCGGGGGTGGATGTAGAGCGAGAGCCCGCCCGTCATGGAGAGCCACACCGTGGCGACGACGGTGAAGAGCGTGAGCGCGACCCCGCGCCATCTGGAGAGCAGTCGTTCAAGCAATGAGGTTCACTCCGAGTCCGAGGGTGAAGGCCGACAGCGCGACGATGAGGGTGATGCGCGCGAGGACCGCGCTCGTGTAGGTCGTGCGCATGAGCGCGAGCATCTTGACGTCGATCATCGGCCCCATCACGAGGAAGGCCACGATCCCGCCGGGCATGAACGTGCCGACGAAGGACAGGGCGAAGAACGCGTCGACGTTCGCGCAGATCGAGATGACGAAGCCGAGCGTCATGAGCACGAGCACCGAGAGCACGGGATGCTCGCCGAGCGTCGTGAGGAGATCGCGTGAGACGCCGACCTGGATGGCCCCCGCGATGGCCGACCCGATGAAGAGCGCGGGGAGCATCGTGGAGGTCTCGGCGCCGAACATCGACGCGCTCGCCCGCAAGCGGTCGCGGACGCCGGAGCGGCCCCCGTGTCCGTGCTTCGCCTCCAGCTCGCAGGTTGCGGCGAAGCTCGGCGTGAGCAGCTCCTGTGGTCTCGGGTGGCGGCTGAACAGGAAGCCGATGACGTTGGCGATGACGAAGCCGCCGATGATGCGGGCGGCCAGGATCCCGTGGTCCCAGCCGAACGCCTGGTACGTCGTGACGATCGTGATGGGGTTCAGGATGGGCGCTGCGAGCAGGAACGTGATCGACTCGGCCGGCGTGAAGCCGCGGAGCACGAGGCCGCGGGCGAGGGGCACGTTGCCGCACTCGCAGACGGGCAGGGCGATGCCGAACAGGGAGATCACGGCGCGTCGGAGCCAGGGGCTCTGCGGCAGGATGCGCATCAGGAAGCCCGGCGGGAGCCAATGCTGGACGACGATCGAGAGCAGGATGCCGAGCACGATGAACGGCATGGACTCGATGACGACGCTCAAGGAGAGCGTCACGAAGTCGCTGATCGGGCCGAGGGCCGGTGCGTCGTCGAGCGAAGCCGTGAACGTCCTGATCGCAATGAGCGTGAGGATCAGGCCCGCGCCGATGGTCAGTCCGAGCACACCGCGACTTGCGGTCGTGCGCTGAGGGCGCGGTGCGCGCTGCGCAGTCGTGTGCTCGTGCATCCAGCCGAGTATAGTTCGGGCCGCTTTCGGAACACGGAGGCAACGAGGGACTCGCGCGGGGCGGTGAGGATTCTGGAGCCGACTGCGAGGTTCGAACTCGCGACATCCGCTTTACAAGAGCGGTGCTCTACCAGCTGAGCTAAGTCGGCCTGCTGCAATCGCAGCGGCACCATCATAGCCATGCGGTGCGCGAGGCGCGCACCGCATGGCCACTCGGGTGCTGCGCTCCTTACTCGGAGGGCGTCTCGTCGTCCGGGGTAAAGGAGAGCGAGAGCGAGTTCATGCAGTAGCGGTCGCCCGTCGGGGTGCCGAAGCCGTCGGGGAACACGTGCCCGAGGTGGGACCCGCAGTTCGCGCAGCGCACCTCGGTGCGCACCATGCCGAGCGAGCGGTCCTCGAGCAGCTGGACTGCGTCGGGGCGGACCGACTCGTAGAAGCTCGGCCACCCGCATCCGGAGTCGAACTTCGTTCCGGCCTTGAAGAGCTCGGAGCCGCATGCGCGGCAGGTGTACAGTCCGGCGCGCCCCTCTTCGAGGAGCTCTCCCGTGTAGGCCCGCTCAGTGCCTGCCTCGCGCAGCACGTGGTACTCCTGCGGCGTGAGCTCAGCGCGCCACTCGGAATCGGGCTTGTTGACGGCGTAGGACACCGTGCCTCCTGGAGATCGACGAGACCGCTGGGAGCGGTCAGGGAGGAACGAGCATACGCGCGTTGCGTGAGTCCAGTCCGTGAGCCGTGCTCGTACACTTCCTGCATGGAACGGGACGTGGAGCTCAGCGACCTCGAGCGCGCCCTGCTGGATTTCGAAGACCTGAATCCGCGGCAGAACGCAGCGAAGACGGCGGCGATCAGGGATCGCTTCGGCTGGTCGACGACGCAGTACTACCGAAATCTCGCTACGCTCATCGAGACACCAGCTGCGCTCGCTCACCAGCCGATGCTCGTCGGCCGCCTACGGCGTGCGCGCGAGCGGCGGGCGGATGAGCGCCAGCTGCGGCGCGAGCAGCGCATGTCCAGCGCCTCTCCCACCTCAGGACGGATTCGGTAAAAACGTGGACTACCCCAAGGATCGCTTCGACGACATCCCACCCGGCCTCGACAGGCGCGGCGCGCATCGCGCGCCCCGAACCCGTCTCGCCAAGCTCGCCTCGTGGCTCTGGGGCCTGCTGGCCGTCGTCGTCATCGTCGCCGTCGCGGCGGTTGCCATGCAGATCATCAACGGCGCCGTCTCGTTCAGCCCGTCCGCCGAGCCCGAGACCAGCGAGACGCCGGCCGAGGCCGCCCCTGTCGAGGAGGCGCCTGCCGAGGTCGTGCCGCAGCTCGACCCGAACGTCGCCGTCCGCGTGCTCAACGGCACCGAGCTGGCTGGCGTCGCCGGCGGAACGACCACCGAGCTCGCTGACGCCGGCTGGAATGTGACGGAGACGGCGGATGCACCGACCTCCGACTACGCGACGACCACCGTCTCCTACAACGACCCCGCTCAGGAGGCTGCTGCCCTGGCGCTCGTGCAGTCGCTCGGCGGGGGCACCGCGGTGCTGGATCCGAACGTCGCTGCCGCTGGGACGATCGTCGTCATCGTCGGCCTCGACCTCGCCGGATAGGGGCGAAAGCCCCGGGGGTTCACCGGGGAATGCGCGCCTTGTGTTCCACGAATGTGAACATCTGGAGACAAAACGTCGCCAGGTGACGTGATCGCGGTTTTCGGCTTCCACGCTCAACAGGTCGCGACCTAGTATCTTGCTCGAGTCCTGGGCACCATCGTTCGTCCCCCTCGCACGCATGCAGGGCTCCGCCGGCTGGCGCTGGCGAGTACTACTGAGCAATGGAGACAAACATGGCGAACGGAACCGTGAAGTGGTTCAACGCTGACAAGGGCTACGGCTTCATCACTGTGGATGCGCTCGACGGCGCTGCTGCACAGGATGTGTTCGTGCACTACAAGGCCATCGAGATGCAGGGCTACCGCGTTCTCGAAGAGGGACAGAAGGTCGAATTCGAGATCGGGGCCGGCGACAAGGGCCCCCAGGCGGAGTCCGTCCGCGCACTCTGATCCCCGACGACAAGCGGCGTCGACCCTCTGTGGGGGTCGGCGCCGTTTTCGGTGCAGGGCGCGGGATCTCCCGTCCTCGTTCGCCCGCAGCGAGAAGGCGTCGGGGCGGCTTGCACTCGACAGGGCCGAGTGCCAATATGGACTTGCACTCGCCTCGTTCGAGTGCCAACCACGAACCTCACGAACCACGTCCGGAAAGGACGCAGTACACATATGTCGAAGATCATTGCTTTTGACGAAGAGGCCCGTCGCGGGCTTGAGCGTGGACTGAACACGCTCGCCGACGCGGTGAAGGTCACGCTCGGCCCACGCGGCCGCAATGTCGTGCTCGAGAAGAAGTGGGGCGCGCCCACGATCACGAACGACGGCGTGTCCATCGCCAAGGAGATCGAGCTGGACGACCCGTTCGAGAAGATCGGTGCCGAGCTCGTCAAGGAGGTCGCGAAGAAGACCGACGACGTCGCCGGTGACGGCACGACGACGGCTACCGTCCTCGCTCAGGCGCTCGTCCGCGAGGGCCTCCGCAACGTCGCAGCAGGCGCAGACCCGATCTCGCTCAAGCGCGGCATCGAGAAGGCCGTCGAGGCCGTCGTCGCCGAGCTGCTCGCATCCGCCAAGGAGGTCGAGACCAAGGAGCAGATCGCTGCCACCGCATCGATCTCGGCTGCTGACGCGCAGATCGGCGAGATCATCGCCGAGGCGATCGACAAGGTCGGCAAGGAAGGCGTCGTCACCGTCGAGGAGTCGAACACGTTCGGCACCACGCTCGAGCTGACCGAGGGCATGCGCTTCGACAAGGGCTACCTCTCGCAGTACTTCGTCACCGACCCCGAGCGCCAGGAAGCCGTCTTCGAAGACGCCTACATCCTGATCGTCAACGGCAAGATCTCCAACATCAAGGACCTCCTTCCTGTTGTCGACAAGGTCATCCAGGCTGGCAAGCAGCTCCTCATCATCGCCGAGGACGTCGAGGGCGAAGCTCTCGCGACGCTCATCGTCAACAAGGTCCGCGGCATCTTCAAGTCGGTTGCCGTCAAGGCTCCCGGCTTCGGCGACCGCCGCAAGGCCCAGCTGCAGGACATCGCCATCCTCACGGGTGGACAGGTCATCAGCGAGGAAGTCGGCCTCAAGCTCGAGAACACGACGCTCGACCTCCTCGGCACGGCCCGCAAGGTCGTCGTGACGAAGGACGAGACGACGATCGTCGAGGGCGCTGGCTCGCCCGAGCAGATCGCCGGCCGCGTCGCCCAGATCCGCGCCGAGATCGAGAACAGCGACAGCGACTACGACCGCGAGAAGCTCCAGGAGCGCCTCGCGAAGCTCGCCGGTGGCGTCGCCGTCATCAAGGCCGGAGCAGCGACCGAGGTCGAGCTCAAGGAGCGCAAGCACCGCATCGAGGACGCAGTCCGCAACGCGAAGGCTGCCGTCGAAGAGGGCATCGTCGCCGGTGGTGGCGTCGCCCTCATCCAGGCTGGCGCACGCGTTCTCGACAAGCTCGAGCTCAAGGGCGACGAAGCGACCGGCGTCAACATCGTCAAGGTCGGCATCCTCGCACCGCTCAAGCAGATCGCGACGAACGCTGGCCTCGAGCCTGGCGTCGTGGCCGAGAAGGTCGCCGGACTCGAAGACGGCTGGGGCCTCAACGCCGCAACTGGCGAGTACGTCAACCTCATCGAGGCTGGAGTGCTCGACCCGGTGAAGGTCACGCGCTCCGCGCTGCTCAACGCAGCTTCGATCGCTGGTCTCTTCCTCACGACCGAGGTCGTCGTCGCTGACAAGCCCGAAAAGGCTGGCGCACCGGCGATGGACCCGGGCGCTGGGATGGACTTCTAAGCACCACGCGCACGACAACAGGCGGGCGGCTCCTCACGGAGCCGCCCGCTTCGTCGTTCCCGCCTCGCCGCTCGACGCGATGGGTCGAGGCACCGGCCAGGCCAAGCCGCCGAGTGCAGAGCCGGTCAGACGCTGAAGAGCCGCCGAACATCGCCTTCCACGGTGCCGTAGCTGGCGCTCGCGCTGCCCAGAGCGCTATTGATGGTGGAGATGCTCGACTCCACCTGGGCCTGGGTCGAGCGCCACTGCTGCACCAGGCCCTGGAAGGCTGCCGCCGCCTCCCCGCTCCACGACCCCTCGAGTGCGGTCAGATTGCCGAGCAGTGCGGCGACCTCTGCCTGCACTCGCCCGATCGACGACTGCGTGTTCGTGACGGCGAGCTGCAGCTGCTCGCTGTCGACCATGTAGACGGCCATATGAGTGTTCCCCCTTCTTCGGCCACCGGGTGGTTCCGGCGGCACCTCGTGAGAAGGCTAGGAGCAGCTGCGGGGGAGCGGGGATCAGCTGTTCGGGGCTGTGGAGAGAGCGCTGTCCACAGGCGCGGACATGAGCAGCGGGAACTTGAGGCGGAACGTCGCCCCGCCTCCGGGGGTCTCGAGCACGTCGACCTCGCCATCGTGCGCCTTCATGATCGCCGAGACGATCGAGAGGCCGAGCCCGGAACCGCCGGTCTCGCGTGCGCGGGAGGTGTCTGCGCGCCAGAACCGCTCGAAGATCTTCTGCCTGATCTGCGGGGGGATGCCCTCACCGTGGTCGATGATGTCGACGATGGCGAGCTGGTTCTGCAGATCCACCGTCACGCCCACCTCGAGGGGCGACCCCTCCGGCGTGTACCGCATGGCGTTGCCGAGCAGGTTCGAGATGGCCTGCCGGACCTTGTCCTCGTTCGCGTGCACCATGGCGGGCACATCTCCGAGGTCCTCGTCGGAATCGGCGGCCTCGATCCCACTCGGCTCGGCCCCCTTGCGCCTGATGGGGAAGCCTCGCAGCGCCGGGCGCGGCAGCGAACGCCGTCGCCACAGCGCGCGCTTCGCGGCCGCACCTTCCGGAGCGCTGGCGGACTCGTCGGCCGGGACGATGTCCGCCTCGACGGCAGCAGGCAGCTCGCCGGTCGTCTCGGACCCGAGGGGCTCCGCCTCGTCGCGGGTCTCCTGGATGATGTTCACGGGGAGAGCCCGCACGACGCGATCCTTGGCGGTCGCGTGCGCATCCATCGCCGCGTCCTCCGCAATCGGCTCGAGGTCGATGACGTCCTTGACGAGCTCGCGCGTCTCGTCGAGTCGAGCGAGCTGCAGGAGGTCCTCGACGAGGCCCCCCATGCGGAGCGCCTCCTTCTCGATCCGCTCCATCGCCTGGCCGACCTTCTCGGGGTCGTTGAGGGCACCCATGCGGTAGAGCTCGGCGTAGCCGCGGACCGTGACGAGCGGCGTGCGCAGCTCGTGGCTGGCGTCGCCGACGAAACGGCGCATCTGCGCGATGGTGCGCGTGCGCTCGTCGAAGGCGTGATCGATGCGGACGAGCATGGTGTTGAGCGACCGGGAGAGGCGCCCCACCTCGGTGTTCGGGGTGCCGGCGGGCAGGCGCTGGGAGTAGTCGCCAGAGGCGAACTGCATGGCCGTGGCCTCGACCTGCCTCAGGGGGAGCAGGGTCGCGGAGACGAGGACTCTCGTGAGGGCCGCGCCGAAGATCACGACGGTCAGCCCGAAGCCGAAGAAGATGGCGAGGAAGTTCACCATCGTCGCGTTGACGCTCGTCAGCGGGGCCGCGATGAGCAGCGTGCCGCGCACCTGATCGGCGGCGTACTCTCCCTCCGGCACGGTGATGGTCCGCCAGGTCGCCCCGAGCGGGTCCTCCATGTCGAAGAGGCTCTGGCTGCCGCGGACCGCGGCGTCTGCTGGCACCTCGGGCGCGATCGCCTGCGGCCGCTGCCACTGCCCCCAGTTGTCGACGACGACCTGGCCGTCAGCATCGAGGACGGCCACGTAGATCGTGGACGGGGCGATGCGGATGGCGTCGTAGGTGATGAGCCTCGACGAGGGGTCGGCGGCGAGGAACTGGGTGGGATCACTCGCGTACACGCTCAGCTGTGAGTCGGTCTGCGAGACGAGCGTCGGCCGTAGCAGCAGCGTCGTGCCGATTCCGGCGACGACGATACCGAACGTCAGCAGCGTGATGTTGACGATCGTCAGCTTGTTGCGGAGTGAGAGCCGATCCCAGCGCCATGCCTTGAACGGCACCGCCTACTTCCCCTCGTGGTCGGGCTTGGTCACCTCTGCTATGCCTTGGCCCCGGAGACCTTCAGCATGTAGCCGAAACCGCGCTTGGTCTGGATGAGCGGCTCCTCGGTGAACTGGTCGAGCTTGCGGCGCAGGTAGGAGATGTAGGACTCGACGATGCCGGCGTCGCCGTTGAAGTCGTACTCCCAGACGTGGTCGAGGATCTGCGCCTTCGAGAGCACGCGGTTCGGGTTGAGCATGAGGTAGCGCAAGAGCTTGAACTCGGTGGGGGAGAGCTCGATCGGCTCGTCGCCGATGAACACCTCGTGGGTGTCCTGGTCCATCGTGAGCTCGCCAGTGCGGATGACCGCCTCTTCCTCGGCCTGCATGGTGCGGCGGAGGATGGCCTTGATGCGGGCGACGATCTCGTCGAGGCTGAACGGCTTGGTGACGTAGTCGTCGCCACCCGCGTTGAGGCCCTCGATCTTGTCGTCGGTGTCGTCCTTGGCGGTCAGGAACAGGATGGGGCTCGTGTAGCCAGACGCACGCAGGCGCTTGGTGACGCCGAAGCCGTTCATGTCGGGGAGCATGACGTCCAGGACGATGAGGTCTGGCTCCTCCTCGATGACAGCGGAGATCGCGGCGGCGCCGTTGCCGACGGCACGCACCATGAACCCTGCGAAGCGCAGGCTGGTCGACAGGAGTTCGCGGATGTTTGGCTCGTCGTCAACAACGAGAATCTTGGGGCCATCAGTCATGGACTAAGTATCTTGACGCCGTCTGAGTGAAGTCTGACGGCGCGCGGTGTCGCGGCAGTGCGGATGCGCTAATCTTCTGGGTCGTCCTCACGCGGGTCCGGGCGCGCGGTGCGCTACTGTGCCGACATGGACGACTCCGCAGCCCCGAGGTACACCCATGGCCACCACGCGAGCGTGCTCCGCTCGCATGGGCGGCGTACGGCCGAGAACTCCGCCGGCTACCTCCTCCCGGAGCTGCGAGAGGGCATGCACGTGCTCGACGTCGGCTGCGGGCCGGGCTCGATCACCCTGGATCTCGCGCGGCGGGTCGGCACCGCCGGCCGTGTCGTCGGCATCGAGGTCGTGGATGAGCCCCTCGAGGCGTCGCGTGCCGCCGCACTCGAAGCCGGGGACACGCAGACGGAGTTCCTGCTCGGCGATGTCTACTCGCTCGACTTCGCCGACGGCGAGTTCGACGTGGTGCACGCACATCAGGTGCTGCAGCACCTCTCCGACCCGGTCGCGGCGCTGCGGGAGATGCGCCGAGTGACGAAGCCTGGGGGACTGGTCGCGGTGCGAGATGTCGACTACGGAACGTGCGTGTGGTCGCCGCAGCTTCCGGAACTCGACCATTGGCTTGCCGTGTACGACAAGGTCGCGCGCTCGAACGACGGGGAGCCGAACGCCGGCAGGGTCCTGCGGCGATGGGCACACTCTGCGGGACTGGAGGATGTGCGTCTCTCGGCGAGCGCTTGGATCTTCACGACACCGGAGGAGCGCGCCTGGTGGGGGTCGACGTGGGCGGAGCGCGCCACCAGGTCGCGGTTCGCCGAGGACGCGAGGGCGCGGGGGATCGCGTCGTCAGGCGACCTTCAGCGCATCGCCGATGCCTGGTCGGAGTGGGCGGACGACGAGGACGCCGAGTTCGTCATGACGCACGTGGAGCTCCTCGCCCGCGTGTGACCTCCGGTCGCGCTTCGCGGCCGAGCGCGTCCACGATCGGGCATTCGGCCGTCGGATCGAGGCACGGGGCGGCGAGGAGCCCGAGGATGGCGGCCCGCGTCCGGTCAAGGTCGCGGATGCGGTCGTCGATCTCGAGGAGCTTGTCGTTCGCGGCCCGCTGCACGGCCTCGGGCTGGGCAGCTCCCGCCCGCGCATCCGCCGAGAGCTCCACGAAGTCGGTGAGCTCCCGCAGCGTGAACCCGAGCTCCTGGCCACGACGGAGGAAGCGCAGACGAGTGAGCGCCCGATCGTCGTAGTCGCGGTAGCCGCCCGTCGTGCGGGGCGGGCTGTCGAGCACCCCGCGCCGCTCGTAGAAGCGGACGGTGGAGACCTTGACGTCTGCCCGCTCGGCGAGCTCAGCGATGCGCATCTGAGGAGACTACGGCCTGGGCCGCATCTGCCGGAGCCCGGGGTCGTCGCACTCGGACGAGCACGGCCGCCTGTGCGACCCCCCACGCGACTTCGAGAGCCAGCATGACCACGATCAGCGGGCTCGCGCCTTGGGTCAGCGCCGTGATCATCGCGAGCGAGAACAGCGCTCGTGCGAGCGTGTCCGCAGCTCCCGCCGCGAGGGACGGACGGAAGATCCGGAAGAGCGCCCACGCCGTCACGACGCTGCCCATCAGGTTCACGAACATCATGGTCGAAGGAGAGCTCGCGTCGGGGAGTTCGCCGCTGAGTCCGAGCTCGGCGTGCAGGGCCTGCAGCCCGATGAAGATCAGGGACGCGGTCGGCAGGAAGGCGAACCCGAGGGTGACGACGAGGTCATAGATGGCGGACAGGCGGATCAGGCCGTGCGCCTTGGCGAGTCGGCTGTGCTTCATGTGTGGCATGACGCCAGCGTGGACCCTGCACCGTGGTGCAGAGTCAAGCCGGAGAATTGCCGGAGTCGAGCTAGGCCGGTTCGAGGATGGCGTCGGCGTCGAGGATCTCGTACGAGTACCCCTGCTCCGCGAGGAAGCGCTGCCGGTTCTGCGCGAAGTCCTGGTCGACGGTCTCGCGCGAGACGAGCGTGTAGAACGACGCGGTCACGCCGCTCGAGCTCGGGCGAAGCAGCCGGCCGAGGCGCTGCGCCTCTTCCTGCCGCGAACCGTACGAGCCGGAGATCTGCACGGCGACGGACGCATCCGGCAGATCGACCGAGAAGTTGGCGACCTTCGAGACGACGAGCACCTTCTCCCGTCCCTCCCTGAAGGCCTGGAAGAGCTCCTCGCGCTCCGCGACGGGCGTCTGGCCCGTGAGCTTCGGCACTCCGAGCTCCTCGGCGATGCTGTCGATCTGATCGAGGTACTGGGCGATGACGAGGATGTTCTCGCCTCGATGCTTGCGGATGAGGGCCTTGACGAGCTCGTGCTTCGCGGGCGCCGTCGCGGCGATGCGGTAGCGCTCGTCGTCGCTCGCGGCCGCGTACTCCATGCGCGTCTCGTACGGCAGGTCCACCCGGACCTCGTAGCACTTGGCAGGCGAGATATACCCCTGGGCTTCGATGTCCTTCCAGGGAGCGTCGAAGCGCTTGGGGCCGATGAGGCTGAAGACGTCGCCCTCGCGGCCATCTTCTCGCACGAGGGTCGCCGTGAGGCCCAGCCGCCGTCGCGCCTGCAGCTCAGCCGTCAGCTTGAAGACGGGGGCCGGCAGCAGGTGCACCTCGTCGTAGACGATGAGGCCCCAGTCGAGGGCGTCGAGCAGGGAGAGGTGCGTGTAGACGCCCTTCCGGCGCGCGGTGAGGATCTGGTAGGTCGCGATCGTGACGGGCTTGATCTCCTTGACCTCGCCCGAATACTCGCCGATCTCGTCTTCCGTGAGCGTGGTGCGGCGGAGCAGCTCGTCGCGCCACTGCCGCGCGGAGACGGTGTTGGTGACGAGGATGAGCGTGCTCGTCGATGCGGTCGCCATGGCACCGGCGCCCACCAGCGTCTTGCCAGCGCCGCAGGGGAGCACGACGACCCCGGACCCGCCCTCGAAGAAATGGTCGACGGCCGACCGCTGGTAGTCGCGCAGCTGCCATTCGGACTCGTCGAGCGCGATGGCGTGCGGCGTGCCAGGCGTGTAGCCCGCAAGGTCCTCCGCGGGCCAGCCGAGCTTCACGAGCTGCTGCTTGAGCTCACCTCTTGCCCAGGCCTGCACGCGGAATCCGGACTCGCCGGTCGGTCCCTCGAGCAGCGGTGCGACGTGCTTGGCCCTGGAGATCTGGAGGAGCACGGCAGGGTCGTCGCTCGAGACGACCAGCTCGCCCTCCTCGTCGCGGGAGATGACGAGCTTCCCGTAGCGGGCCACGGTCTCGCGGATCTCGCCCGAGACGGACGCTGGGACGGGGAACTTCGCGAAGCGCTCGAGGACGTCGAGCATCTCGTCGGCCTCGTGGCCGGCCGCGCGGGCATTCCAGAGACCGAGCCGCGTGATGCGATACGTGTGGATGTGCTCAGGCGCTCGCTCGAGTTCGGCGAAGACCGCCAACGCGTGGCGGGCGGCTTCGGCGTCGGGATGCGCCACTTCGAGCAGGACAGTTCTGTCGCTCTGTACGATCAACGGTCCAAGTGCCATAGCGGTCAATCATACCCGCCGGGTCCTGCGCGTCAGCGGTGTCGGCGACTTCTCGCAGCACTATGTCGGCGACTTCTCGCAGCACTACTGGTCTTCGGGCACCTCGGAGAGCTGCACCTCGAGGATCGCGCGGATCGGGAGGGTCCGCTCGACGTCGGCCGCGAGGTCCCTCGCCCGGAGGCGGCCTGCCGCGACGCTCATCGGCACGAGGCGCAGGGTGGTCTCCTTGCCGCCTCCCAGGTCGACCCGCACCGTGACCTCGCTCTTCGCTCGTCGCGCCACCTCGAGCTGACGCTGCACCCACGTCTGCGCATCGTCTCCCGCGTCCAGGCGTGTCGCCTCGTCGTGGAGGGCGTCCGCGAACCTCAGCGCGGCCTCGCTCGGACGCCGTTCTCGCGCGGGGGCGGTCTCCCGGGGGCGGAGCGGCACGAGCTGGCCCGTGGCGTTCTCGGCACTTGCCGGGTAGCGGGCGTCGAGCAGCATGAGCACGACCGTGTCGCGGGATGCCGAGGAGACGAGCGCGCCCTCTCCGGACTGGCGGAGACCGAGCGGCGCGACGGCCGCGTCGACCCTCAGCGCATCCATGAGTGCCGGGTCCTGACTCGTCACGATGGTGCCGGGGCGGACGGGGTGCTCGCGAACTCGCACCCGGCCGTGCCGGTTCGAGGCCTCGCGGAGCAGGTACTCGACGGGCTGGGGGATGCCGGTGAGCGAGAGCCGAGTGAGCGTGGCCTTGATCTCGCCGATCGAGAGCCCGGTGCCGAGCGCGTGCGTGACCGAAGCCTCGGAGAGCCGGTAGCTCGAGGCCAGGCCGCGTCGTTCGAGGGATGCGACGGACTGCAGCTCCTGCTCGTCGGCGGGGGCGAGCGGGCCAGGCGCGATGATCGAGAGATCCGGCTGCAGGTAGACGCCGGGAACCTCGTCCGGCAGGGAGGCTTCGAGGAGGTCGGCCGCGCCGTCGAGGTCGTCCTGTGCGAGCAGGACGCCGAGCTGGCTGAGCTGGCCCTCGACGGTGATGCCGAGGAGCTCTGTCTGCGGCGTCGCGTGCGACTTCGCGTCGACGAGCAGGCCCGTCCTGTCTGCGACGCGGAGCTCTGCGAGCCAGCAGTCGGCGAGCTGGCGCCACCGCGACAGCGGGGCGCTGAGGCGGAACACGCGCCCGAGCGAGGTGGGGCGCATGGCGTCGGAGACCGGGCTGCAGAGGCCGAGGTCCAGCATCCATTCGAAGAGGGGGGACAGCACGGCCTGTTCGGTGTGCAGCTCTGCTGCGATGCGACGGACCGTCGTCGCGCCCAGCTGGAGCCCGCCTCGTCCGTCGCGGTAGGCGCGCGGCGCGAGGTCGAGGGAGGCGATCGCGTCGGCCGCGAGCTGCGCGGCACTGTGGGCGCGCTCGGTGGCCTGGGGGAGTGGCGCGAGGTTCGACGCATCGAACTCGGCGGCGTCGGGTGATGCCGCGAGGAGCTCGGACAATGCGGAGGCGGTGGTCGAGAGGAGCTCGGGTGCCTCCGGCGTTCCGACAGCGAGGCCGCGCAGTCGAGCCGTCTGCAGCGCCTCCGGTTCGCCTGAGGCGAGTCGCGAGGCGTCTCGCCAGCCCAGCCGCGCGACGGCTTCGTTCAGGGCGGTCTCTTCTGCGAGTGCCTCGGCGATGTCCATTGCACCGCTCGAGCCGCGCATCGACAGCCTGCGCCAGGCGGCGAGGCTGGCGAGGTCGGTGCGATCCAGGCTGCGAAGGAGTTGGAGGATCCGCAGCGCGCTCGGGGAGGCGTCTATCAGCTCTCGGACCTGCCCCGCGAGCGTCGGTTCGCGACGACGCGCCAGATGATGAGCGACAGGATGAGAAGGAACGCGACGGGGAAGCCGATGTAGGTGACGAACAGCAGCGTCGGCCAGATCGGGTTGCTCGCGTCGACCTCGATGCCGAGGAGTGGCGTCGCGAGCAGGACGAGCAGCGCGATGAAGGAGATCGCCGCGATGCCGAGGGACATGAAAGCGAGGATGCGTTCGCCCTTCGCGATGGGGGCGCCGTTGGAAGAGGTCACCGAACCAGACTAATCGACATGCGCGCCACCGTAGACTGGTTCGGATCAGCCGCACGCCGCGGCCGACCAGGGGAAGCGAAGTTCGCCGCCCCGCCTGTGAAAGTTCGATCTGGTGCTTCGTGCGCCGAACAAGGAGATGGCCATGCCCACCGGCAAGGTGAAGTTCTACGACGAGGACAAGGGATTCGGCTTCATTGCGGCCGACGACGGTCAGGAGATCTTCCTGCACGCGACAGCGCTGCCAGCAGGAACCTCGTCGGTGCGCCCGGGAACGAAGCTCGAGTTCGGCATCGCCGACGGACGACGCGGTGCACAGGCGCTGTCCGTCCGCGTCCTCGAGGCCCCGCCGAGCGTCGCGCGCATCCAGCGCAAGTCGCCTGATGACATGGCAGTCATCATCGAGGACCTCGTGAAGCTGCTCGACTCCGTCGGCGGCGCGATGCGTCGCGGTCGCTACCCCGAGAAGCCGCAGGGCGCGAAGATCGCGGCGATGCTCCGTCGCGTCGCGGACGACCTGGACGCCTGATGACGAACGAGGCCGTGCTTGCAGCCCCGCTCGGGGTCGCCCTTGACGCCGTCGAGCTCGAGTCTTCGCGAAGGCTCGCCTGGTCGGCTCTGCTGGACGTGACGCCGGCCTCCGAGCTCGGCGAGCTCGTCGCCGTCGTCCCCGAGGAGGACGAGGGCGTCTACACGCTCCAGTACACGACGCGCCTGCCCGGCTACCCGGACTGGCGATGGAACGTCTCCCTCGTTCGCCTTGTCGACCAGGCCGAGCCGACGGTCCTCGAGGCCGAGCTGCTGCCCGGCGACGGGGCCCTGCTGGCACCTTCGTGGGTGCCATGGTCCGATCGGCTCGCCGACTACGAAGCGGCGCAGCTGCTCGAGGTCGGCGAGGTCGTTGACGTCGACGGCGAGAACGCAGAGGCCGCGGGCGCGGAGGCTGCGCCCAAGTCGAGCAAGCGCATCCGGCGCACGCGGACACGACGTCGCATCGGTGCAGACGGTGCGGCCGAGGCCGAGTCGACCGCAGACGGTTCTGCGGACGACGAGTCGGCTCAGGTGCCCGCGAGTGAGGATGTCGCAGCCGGTGCTGGCTCAGAGCCTGCCGTCGGCGAATCTGCAGAAGCCGAGAAGCCCAAGAAGAAGAAGCGCAAGAAGGAGAAGTCGGCCAAGAAGTCGAAGTCGGACGTCGACACCGACGGCACTCCGAGCGACACGGCTGCCGACGAGGCTGCTGTCGAGGTGACCGATGCGGAGACGCCGCCCGCCGAGAAACCCAAGCGGTCGCGTCGCAAGCGCGTCGACCAGGCGACGCCTGACGCCGCCGCGGAGGAGACGACTCCGGAAGCACACGGCGACGCCGATGGCGAGGCAGCCCCGAAGAAGCCCGAGCGTCGGAAGCGCAAGAAGGCGGGCAAGGCCGTCGACGGCGAATCCGGTGCCGACGACGCCGGTGCCGACGACACCTCAGGCCAGGAGCCCAAGGCAGGCGCGGTCGAGAGCGACGACGTTGCTCCGGAGCCGAGCGTGCCGAAGACGAAGCGGGCCGCCAAGGCGCCCGCCGCGCTCGCAGACGAGGTGCAGCCCCAGAAGAGCAGCTCACGGGGCAAGCGGCGTCGGGTCGTCGTGGTCCCTCGCAGCGAGGACGAGCTGCCAGCGCAGGAGGCCGCCGAGTTCGGTGAGGCCGCCGATATCCGGGAGTTCGCCGACGACATGGACGACGTCTTCGACGGGGTCGACTTCGAGCCCGACTCCGAGGTGTCAGCGCCCGAAGGCGACGCCAAGAGCTAGCCCGGCGGATGCTCGGTGGCCGAGGGCTGAGTTGTAGTCGTCACAACTCACCCGAAGCGACCACAAGTCAGCTCCCGGCTCGCGCGGAGACGCGCCACGCTGGATCGCGGAGCAAGACACGCAGGACAGACAAGACGCGCAGGACAGACGAGAGGAGCGTCACCAGCAGCTGCTGGTGACGCTCCTCTCGTCTGCGCTTCGATCGGGGTTGGACCCGGCGGAATCAGCCCAGGTGCTCGACGACGTAGTCGATTGCGCCCGTGAGACGGCGCACGTCGTCGGGGTCGACCGACGTGAACGTCGCGACCCGCAGCTGGTTGCGGCCGAGCTTCCGGTACGGCTCGGTGTCGACGATGGCGTTGGCGCGGAGCGCCGCCGCGACGGCAGCCGCATCCACCTGCTCGTCGAAGTCGATCGTCGTGACCACCTGCGAGCGCTCTGCAGGGTTCGCGACGAACGGAGTCGCGTACTCGGAGGCCTCTGCCCAGTCGTAGATGATGCCGGAGGAGGTACGGGTGCGGTTGTCGGCCCAGGCGATTCCGCCGTTGCCGTTGATCCAGTCGAGCTGGGCCTCGAGGAGGAGCAGCGTCGAGATGGCCGGCGTGTTGAGCGTCTGGTTCTTGCGCGAGTTCTCGACGACGTGGCTGAGCTTCAGGAAGTCGGGGATGTACCGCTCGGAGGCGGCGATGCGCTCGATGCGCTCGATCGCAGCCGGGGACGCGATCGCGAGCCAGAGGCCACCGTCGGCACCGAAGTTCTTCTGCGGCGCGAAGTAGTACACGTCGGTCTCGCTGATGTCGATGTCGACGCCGCCCGCGGCGCTGGTCGCGTCGATGACCGTCAGGGCGCCGTCGTCGCCGTGGACGCGACGGATGGGGGCCATTGCTCCCGTCGAGGTCTCGTTGTGCGGCCACGCGTAGACATCGACGCCGGCGACTGCCTCCGGCGAGGCGATCGTGCCCGGCTCGGCGGAGCGCACGTCCGGGGCCGTGAGCCACGGGGCGGCTGCAGCCTTGGCGAACTTCCCGCCGAACTCGCCGAAGGTCAGGTTCTGCGCGCGCTCGGAGATGAGGCCGAAGGCCGCGGAATCCCAGAATGCGGTGGACCCGCCGTTGCCGAGCAGTACCTCGTAGCCGTCGGGGAGACGGTAGAGCGAGGAGAGGCCTGCGCGCACGCGGCCCACGAGGTCCTTGACGGGTGCTTGGCGGTGGGAGGTGCCGAGGATGCTGGTGGCCCCTGCGACGAGATGATCGATCTGCGCGGGCCGGACAACCGACGGGCCGCAGCCGAATCGGCCGTCGAGCGGAATGAACTCTGTCGGGATGCGAATGTCAGGCATGCTGCAAGCCTATGCGCGCAAGCGGGCTCGCTCGCCGCTAGGCTTGGCGGACCAATGCAACGGAGGGTGGCGGGGCGTGACCAATCTGGTGGACACCACGGAGATGTATCTCCGCACCATTCTCGACCTCGAGGAAGAGGGCATCACCCCGCTTCGGGCTCGCATCTCCGAGCGGCTCGGGCACTCGGGTCCCACGGTGTCGCAGACGATCGCGCGCATGGAGCGCGACGGGCTCGTCTCGGTCGCCGGTGACCGCAGGCTCGTGCTGACGACCGACGGTCGTGCCAAGGCGACGCGCGTGCTGCGCAAGCACCGCATCGCCGAGGGCCTCCTCGCCAACGTCATCGGACTCGACCTCGCCCAGGTGCACGAAGAGGCCTGCCGCTGGGAGCACGTCATGAGCGACGAGGCCGAGCAGCGGATCTTCGAGATGCTCGGCCGCCCCAGCGAATCGCCGTACGGCACCCCGATTCCGGGACTCGTCGAGTTCGGTGCCGAACCCGCCGAGGAGTTCCTCGCCGGCGTCGTGAGCGTCTCGGCGCTCCTCGAGGAGTCTGCGCGCGGAGCCACCTCCACGGAGCCCGTGCTCGCGAAGGTGCGTCGCCTCGGCGAGCCCGTCCAGTCCGACCTCCAGACGCTCACGCTTCTGCGCGAGGCTGGCGTGCTTCCCGGCACCGAGGTCACCCTGCAGCGCCGTGGTGCGTGGATCGGCCTGCTGCCTGCTTCTGGCGGCATCGGCGTCGAGGTCTCGCTCGAAACCGCCGAGCACGTGTACGTGGATGCGATCCTGAGCCCCGAAGGTGCGCTAGGCTGAGATCTGGTCACGGCCAGCTGAAGATCTCCTCCGCGTTCTGCGGGCCTTCACGTGCCTGACATCCCCGGAAACTCAGGGTTCGTTACCTCGGCGTTAGGGTTCTGACACCGAAGCGTGACAATTCACAGCTTTTCCACTAGTGTTGTCCGAGTCATGAGCTATGCAGTCTGCATAGCTGGCAGGCCGAGGCGCCGTATCCCGCTCCTCGACCTAGCTCCCCCTGGTAACAGGCAAGAGCGGGATCGGCTCCCAGGAGTCAGGCGCTGGAGGAACGACTTGGAAAACTTGACGAACGCCACGGCACCGCTGACGCGACGCCAGGCTCGTGAGATCGAGCGCCGCACGGGCCAGCGCCCAGTGGCGACTGTCGGTGTCGCGGGTGTGTCCGCGCCGGTGATCGAGGCTTCGGTCGCAGAGATCAACTCGGCATCCGTGCCGACGCCCTCTGCTTCAGCATCCTTCGTGCACGACACTGCGCACATCCAGCGCAACGAGCTCGGCGCACTCGTGTCGGTGCTCCCCACGACCACTGCGCTCCCGCAGGTCGCCGGCGACGAAGCCGTCGAGCAGCTCGCAGAGGTCATCGACATCCCCGAGGCGTTCACGGGCCGCTCCGTGAGCATCCGCGCTGCGAAGCCGGCGTCGCTCGTCGCTCGTCAGCGTCGCCGCACGGCTGGTGGCTTCGCCGCTGCAGCAACCGTCGCGGCCATCGCCACGGCAGGCGTCGTCGTGCCGGCGGCAGTCGCCGATGGCAACAACGCCAGCCAGGCGCAGGCCAACCTCCTCGCCGCCACCACGGTCGAGACCGAGGCACCGACGGCTGAGGCCGACGCAACCGCTGAGGCTCCGGCAGAAGAAGTTGTCGAGCAGGCCTCCGTCGACCTCGTCGCCGCTCCAGAGGTTGCGGTCGACCGCACCGAGACCAGCGTCGTGACCCTCTCGAGCGACCAGGTCGCCGAGGTCGTCGCAACGCCTGAGCCCACCGCAACGGCAGACTCGAGCGCCTCCACGGGCGGCACGACGTCGACGGGCGGCAGCACCTCGGGCAAGACCAACACCGCATCGACCGGCGGACAGAGCGTCGACTCGTCGAGCGTCTCCGCTGCGGCCATGAGCTACGTCGGCGGCTACTTCGGCTCGTGCGACCTGCTCACCCAGGCCGCCTACGCAGCAGTCGGCATCTCGCTGCCGCGTGGCGTCTCCGCTCAGGCGGCAATGGGCACGCCCACCTCCAACCCGCAGCCCGGCGACCTCGTCGTCTGGCCTGGCGAGCACATCGGCATCTACGCCGGCAACGGCATGGTCATCGACGACCCCGGCTACGGCGGACGCTCCGTGCAGCACCGCTCGATCTCGTGGGGCAGCCCCTACTACGTGACGCTCCGCTAAGGAACGAACCACCTCGGCAAACGCGCTCAGCTTCGGCTGGGCGCGTTTCGTCGTTACTCCCGCGTGACCGCTCATGCATCCATTTGTGATCTGACCGTGACAATTCCGTGACCTTTGTGTAGGCTCGGACGCGTCGAGGATGCCGGTTCCAACGGTGTTCGAAAGCACCGAGGAGAAGTCTTGAGCACATCGAGCACGCCGCGCACGGACAGCACCACCGTGCTGACCCGCCGCGAAGCCCGCGCGATCGAGCGGCAGACCGGAGTCCGTCCCGTCGTCACGTCGGCCGTGGCCGGGGTCTCTGCCCCCGTCATCGAGGCCTCCGTCGCCGAGATCGCCTCCGCCGCCTCCACTCCTGCCGTCGCCTCTGCGCCCTCGGTGCACGACACGGCTCGCATCGAGCGCAACGGCCAAGGTGCCCTCGTTTCCGTCCTGCCGTTCTCGCAGCTCGCCGCAGATGCGACCTCGGAATCCCAGGGCCTCATCGAGCACTCGGAACCCGCCCCCGTCACCGACATCTCCGAGGCCTTCACCGGGCGCTCCGTGAGCATCCGCGCCGCGAAGCCGGCCGCCCTCGTCGCACGGACCCGCCGGCGCACCGCCGCCAGCTTCGCCGCCGCCGCAACCGTCGCAGCTGCAGCCACTGCCGGGATGGTCGTCCCAGCCGCCGTCGCAGACGGGCAGAGCGAGGTGCAGTCCCAGGCCAACCTGGTTGCGGCCACGTCGCCAGACGCAGCCGCGACGGCACCCACATCGGACCCAGTCCCAGCTGCCGAGGAAGCCGCCGTGGAGGAGGTCGCCCTCGTCGCTGCGCCAGAGGTTGCCGTCGACCGCACGGACTCCACGGTCGTCTCGATCTCCAGCGACGATCTCGCTGCCGTCGCTGAGACGCCGACACCGACTCCGACGCCAGAGGAAACCGAGGCTCCTGCAGAGTCGAGCTCGTCGACCTCGGGAAACACGTCCTCGGGTGGCAGCTCGAGCAACCAGACGTCCTCGTCCTCGGGGTCCGCCGCGCCGAGTGGTGGGTCCGGCAACGTTGACACCTCGAGCCTCATCGCGGCGGCGCACAGCTACGTCGGCTCCTACTTCCCGGCCTGCACCGACCTGACCAAGGCCGTCTACGCGACGCAGGGCATCTCGCTTTCGGGGTCCGTCAGCAACCAGATCTCGGGCGCACGCCAGACGTCGAACCCGCAGCCGGGTGACCTCGTCGTGCAGCCAGGCGCGCACATCGGCATCTACGCCGGTGACGGCATGGTCATCGACTCTCCCGGGTACGGCGGCAAGGTCGTCCAGTACCGCTCCATCTGGTGGGGCAACCCGGTGTACTACACCTTCAACTAGACATCTCGAGCTTCGGCTCACTCCGGTGGGCAACGCCGCGCGCAGCTTCTGCTGCGCGCGGCGTTCTGTCGTCGTGATCAAAATGTGATGATTTGCGACCTGACTGTGACCTGAGCGTGACATTTTCGTTATAAACGGTTACGCTCGTGGAAGTCCAGGGCACCAACGGGTGCTCAGCTCCACCCGAAGGAAATCCATGAGCACCACGCTGACTCGTCGCGAGGCCCGCGCCATCGAACGCCAGACCGGTGTGCGCCCAGTCGCGGACGCCACGCAGTCGTTGAGCGCCGCCGCGCTCGCCTCCGTCGCCGGCACCCGAGCACCCGTCGCCCTGCAGCCCGAAGAGACGGGCCGCATCGAGCGCAACGCGATGACCTCGCTCCTCTCGGTCGTCCCCGCAGACCGCGTCGCAACCGCGGCGACCGAAGCCGAGGCGCCCAGCGTGCCCGCGGCCTTCGCCGGCGAGCGTGCCATGACGGTTCGCGCTCCACGCCCCAGGCAGCTCGTCGTCCGCCGCCGCGTCGCCGGAACCCTGGCCGCCGCCGCGTCTCTCGCCGCGGTCACCGCGGTCGGAGCCGTCGTGCCGAGCACCATGGCAGCGCCCGCGCCCGCCAGCGAAGCCAGCCTCTCGAACGCGGTGGCCACATCAGATGACACCAACGCGGACGCGCAGACCGAGCAGGCGAGCGTCGAAGCGGCCATCGCCGACGCCGTCGCCGATGCCACCCCCGCCGTCGCAGCACCGGAGACCGTGACCGATCGCACGGAGACCGCGGTCGTGAGCATGAGCGCTGACCAGGTCGCCGCAGTCGCGACCCCAGAGCCCACCGCCGACGCCACCGCAGACGCCGCCGCCGCAGATACGAGCGGCGCGGGCAGCAGCTCCGCAGGCCAGAGCGTCGCCGGCTCAAGCGTCGTCGAGACCGCGTCGCAGTTCATCGGCGTCTCGCCGTACGTCTTCGGCGGGGCAACCCCGGACGGCTTCGACTGCTCGGGGCTCGTGAAGTACGTGTTCGGCCTCCACGGCATCGACGTGGCACACGGCGTCAGCGCGCAGGCGGCGGCGGGCACACGCGTCTCCGACCCGCAGCCGGGCGACCTCGTCATCTTCCCGAACTTCCACGTCGGCATCTACGCCGGCAACGGCCAGATGATCGACGCTCCCACCGAGGGCCGCATGGTCGAGCTCGGTGGCCTCGACGCGGGCGGAAGCTACTACTTCGTCCGCCTCTGAGCGACGCGTCTCCCACATGCGGGAGGGGCAGCTCCCTGTCTTCGGTCTTTCCGGCCGGTGAACAGGGAAAGCTGCCCCTCCCGCATTCTGCATCCGTGGTCTACGCTGTTGCCAGATCGACGACACTCGGGAGCGTCAATGAGGGCACGCAGCGGCATCCACGCCAAGGATGCGCGCGCGTGCTCAGCCCTCGACGTCTACCAGAGCGGTGAAGCCTGTCAGACCGTTCGAATACAGGCCGACGAGTCTCGTCCGTCCATCTACCTACTCGATTCAAGGGTGCCGCCGATCCGGGCGGTGCCCTTTTTTCGTACGGATGCGAAAGCAGGTCCAGCATGCGAACCCTCGTCCTGAACGCAGGCTACGAACCGCTCGGGGTGGTCTCCGACAGGCGGGCACTCGTGCTCGTGCTGCACGGCAAGGCCAGCGTCATCGACGTCGATGAGGACCACCCGGTGCTAGCCTCAAGCGGCGTCTGGGAGCGGCCGCGCGTCATCCTGCTGACCAGGTACGTGCGCGTTCCCATGGCCCGCATGCAGCCGGTGAGTCGCAAGGGCGTGCTGCGGAGGGACGCGAACCGATGCGGCTACTGCGATGGCTTCGCGAACACGATCGACCACATCCTGCCGCGGTCGAGGGGCGGGCGCGACAGCTGGGAGAACCTCGTCGCCTGCTGCCTCAGGTGCAACAACGTCAAGGGTGACAAGACGCCGGGGGAGATGGGGTGGCGGCTTCGCCTCACACCGAGACCCCCGCGGGCCACCGGCTGGTCGCCGCGAAGCGTCGAACGAGAGCTGCCCGAGTGGGCGGCGTACCTCCCCGCCGCCTAGCTCGTTGCTGACAGCGTCTCGCCGGCTTCCGAGAGCGCCACTGCCCTCTCCTTGAACGCGGCCGCGCGCTGGTGCAGCTCGCGGTCGAACGCTGGCTTGGTCGCCGCCCCGAGCGTGGACGCGAAGACAGGCGAGGCGAGCTTGTACGTGAACTTCCACGTCGCCTTCGTGCCGCCCTCGACGGCCTCGAATCGCCAGCCCTCGCCGAACGAGGTCAGCCAGGCCGGCCCCTTCACCATCTCGGCGGAGCTCACGAGCGGGGCGTGCACGACTCGAAGCTCGAGGATCATGCGCCGCCCTCCCGGAGTCTTCGTGAAGAAGTGCGCTCCGGAGACGGGCGCCGTGGCCCCGCGGATGAACTCGCTGCGGATGACGCCCGGATCCCAGCTCCGGGCCTCGCCGACGGTGTGCGCGAGCGCGAAGGCCGCTTCGACGGAGAGGGGCACGACGACGGACGCTTCCAACTGAGGCATGGCACCAAGTCTAGGAGTGACTAGCCTGGTGCCATGACTGATGCCGACGCCCGTATCGAAGCCGCACGCAGAGCCCTCGAGGAGGCCACCGCTGCGCTCGCGGCCGCCGAGGCCGAGGCGAAGACCGAGAGCGAGACTGCCGCTCAGGCGGGCCCGGGCGTGGTGCCCGAGCCGGCAGCACCGGCGGCGCAGGCCGAGCCGCCAGCGCCTGCGGCACCTGCTGCTCCTGCTGCTCCTGCGGCTCCCACGGCACCCTCCGGCCCGTTGGATGCGCAGCAGCTCGAGGCGGTTCGCGCCGGCTACGCGTTCGAGGGTGCCGCGCTCGAGATCGGAGCGATCGTCAACGGCGAGGCGGTCGCAGGCGTTCCCGTGCGCATCCCGCTCGCCATGACCAACCGTCACGGTCTCGTCGCCGGCGCAACGGGCACTGGCAAGACGAAAACCCTGCAGGTGCTCGCCGAGCAGCTCTCCGCCGCCGGCGTGCCCGTGTTCGCGGCCGATATCAAGGGCGACCTCTCCGGGATCGCGACGCCGGGCGAGCCGAGCGACAAGCTTCTGGCGCGCACGAAGGGCATCGGGCAGGACTGGGCCCCGGCGGCCGCACCCACCGAGGTGTTCTCGCTCGGCGGGCGAGGCATCGGCGTCCCCATCCGAGCGACCGTCTCGAGCTTTGGGCCGCTCATGCTCTCGAAGGTGCTTGGGCTCAACAAGACGCAGGAGTCGAGCCTCGGCCTCGTCTTCCATTTCGCCGACGAGCAGGGGCTTGCGCTCGTCGACCTCTCCGACCTGCGGACCGTGCTGCAGTACCTCACGAGCACCGAGGGCAAGCTCGAGCTCGAGGGGATCGGCGGGCTCTCGAAGCAGACGGCAGGCGTCATCCTTCGCGAGCTCGTGAACTTCTCCGAGCAGGGTGCCGACATCTTCTTCGGGGAGACCGAGATCGACACCCGTGAGTTCCTGCGGGTCACGAACGAGGGGCGCGGCGTCGTCAGCCTCCTCGAGCTACCCGGCGTCGCCAGCAACCCCGCGCTCTTCTCGACGTTCCTCATGTGGCTGCTCGCCGACCTGTTCAACGAGCTGCCCGAGGTCGGGGACCTCGACAAGCCGAAGCTCGTCTTCTTCTTCGACGAGGCGCACCTCCTGTTCTCTGGCGCCTCCAAGGCGTTCGTCGAGCAGATCACGCAGACGGTGCGGCTCATCCGCTCCAAGGGCGTCGGGATCTTCTTCGTCACGCAGACCCCGAAGGATGTCCCGGACGATGTGCTCGCGCAGCTCGGCTCGCGCATCCAGCACCAGCTGCGTGCGCATACCCCCGACGACGCGACCGCGCTGCGCCAGACCGTGCGCACCTACCCGAAGAGCGGGTACGACCTCGAGGAGGTCCTCACGCAGCTCGCGACGGGCGAGGCGATCGTCACCGTCATGAACGAGAAGGGCGCCCCGTCGCCGGTTGCGTGGACTCGCCTCCGCGCCCCGCAGGCCTCGATGTCGCCGACGCCCGAGGACGGCCTCCGCCAGCTCGTCGCCTCGTCGTCGCTGTACCCGCGCTATTCGCAGGTGCTCGACCCGCAGTCGGCGCACGAGGTGCTGACGGCCAAGATGAACGCCGCGGCGGAGCGCGAACGGGCCGAGGCCGCGGCGATCGAAGCGGAGAAGCAGGCGGCGAAGGACGCGAAGGAGCGGGAGCGCGCGGAGAAGGCGGCCCGCTCGCGCACGCAGACGCGCACGACCACCAGGTCACGGCCGGATGCGGGCAGCGGCAACGTCGTGAGCGACATGCTCGGGTCCCGGACCGGCCAGACGATCGTCCGCGAGGTGGTGCGCGGCGTGTTCGGCACGCTCTTCAAGAAGCGCCGCTAGCTCGGCGCGCGAGACCCCGGCGCAGCACGGAGAAGGCGGGTGACGGATCTCTTCGATCCGCCACCCGCCTCAGGCTGTGGTCTGGTCGCTAGCTGAGCGCACTCGAGCCGACATCCACAGCGAACTCGGTGCCGCCCTTGAGCGCGGAACCGGCGCGACGCCCTCAGGCCGTGGTGACGATGGGGACGCCCTCGCTCGGCTGCACGACGACGAAGCCTGGCCCGTGGAACGCGAGCTGGAACGACTCGCCGGACCCGCGGCCGATGAGCGAGCCCATCTTGAAGTCGTTCTTGATGGTGGGCTGCAGGTTCTGCGACCAGCAGATCGCAGCCTGGGGGTCGACGAAGGTCGGCTGCACGGAGCAGTCGAGGACCATGGGCGGGCCGTCGCTCGAGACGGCGACGGTGCCGTGGCCACCGACCTCGAGGTTGAAGAGGCCGCCCGTCATCATGCCCGCGTTCGCGAGCATCTTGATGTCCCACTGCAGGTTCGCGTCGAAGGCGAGCAGGTTGGCGGTGTTGATGGTGATGCCCTCGCCCTCGAGGACCAGCGTGAAGACGTCAGCAGCCTGGCGGGCGAAGAACACCTCACCCTGACCCCCGACGCGCATGAGCGAGCCGCCCTCGCCGGAGACCATCTTCTTCATGAACTTGCCGAGGCCGCCTGAGCCCTCGTGCTTGAACTCGAACTGGCCCTGGTAGGCGACCATCGCGCCCTTGGCTGCCAGCACCTCAGGTCCGAATCCGACGCGAAGCATCTTCTTCGATTGAAGCACCCAACGCTCGGTGCTCTGGCTCTCCCGGTTCGCTTCCGCGAATAGCTCGCTGCGCATGCTGAGTCTCCCTCATCTGTGGTTTCTCGGACGTCCGATGGCTGTATTCGCAGGGCCCGTGGCCCCGCTGTTCGGCATCCTATTGCCGTTCGCTGGCGTGGCGCATGGGGAGTGCTCCCCATGCGCCACTGGAGCCGTTCAGGCTCGTGCTGTATTGCCGGGGGCCTCCCGGCGTGCTCGGCCGGCTAGCTCAGCGCGATCTCGTTGGGCGCGCCGGGGAGCGTCGCGGAGCTCGTGATCTCCTCGGTCTCCAGGTTGACGGCGTGGACCGTGCTTGTCGCCGGGTCGGTGACGTAGGCGACGCCGTCCTGCACCTTGAGCGCGGGGTGCGCGTCCTGCCATTCGGCCGGCCCCTCCCACGCGTCGATCACGGGGATCGAGGTGATGGGCGAGCCGTCTTCCTCTGAGAAGAGGTGCAGCGAGCCGTCGGAGCCGAGGATGATCGCCTCGTTGTCGGAGCCGCGTGCGAGGTCGCGGAACGTGTAGCCGACGCCGTCGGGCAGCTCGGTGACCGAGATCTTGCCGCTCGCCGTGTCGACGAGCGCGAAGGCCTGCAGGAGGTAGCCCTCGGCGTCCGGGTCGGTCTTGTAGTCGCCGAGGGCGATGGCCGAGTCCTCGGTCGTGAGCATGTTGCCGATGCGGCCGAACTCGTCCGGGGAGGAGAGCTTCGTGATCGTGCCGTCCGAGTAGGCGAGCGCGCCGTTCTCGCAGCCGACGACCACGACCTCGTCCTTCACCGTGCCTTCGCCGTGCACGCCGGGGCAGTCGGTGGAGCGAGCGAGCTCGGTGCCGTCGGCGTCGGTCGCGACGATGCCGGTGCGGTCGCTCAGCGTCGTGACGAAGGTGCCGTCCGAGAGCTCGATCGAGACGCCGTGGTGGGCGGCGTCGCTCGCAACCGTCTCGGTCTCGGGCAGCTTCGTGCCGTCGTCGAGGAGCGCATCCGTGTCGAAGATCACGGAGTCGCCGCTGCCGTCGAAGAACAGCACCGTCTTGCCGGCGTGCGCGACCGCGTGGCCCGCCTTCGAGCCTTCGAAGGTGACGCCCGTGAACGCCGGCTCCTGAGTGTCGAGCACCTGGAAGCCGGCGTCGGTCGTGACGAGCACGTTGCGGCCATCGCCGACGGGGTTGACGCGGGTGAACCCGTCGATGGGGACGTCGCCGACGACCTCGAGGGTCGTCGCGTCGAGGACGACGAGTCCGCCGTCGTACGTGAGCGTCACGCGTTCGGCGGTGGCCGCTGCGCCGGGGGTCGCCGCAGCTTCTCCCGTCGCGGCGGGAGCGGTCTGGGTGCAGCCGGTGAGGGCGAGGATGCCGAGGGCCGTCACGGCGATGGCGCCGCGGGTCCTGGTGGGGGAGGCGAGGGTCATGGAGACTCTTTCTGTGTTCGGGCTTGCTACTTGGGGTATTGGCGCTCGCGGTCGAGCGGGCTACGAGGTGAGGCCGGTGGTGATGCGCTCCGTGTTGGCGCGCATCATCTCGAGGTAGGTCTCTGCGCCGCCGCCCGCGGGGGTGAGCGACTCGGTGAAGAGCTGCTCGACGCGGACGTCGATGCCGGCCTCCTCCGCGAGGGCGCGGGCGAGGTCGTCGGGGCTGGAGGAGTCGGCGAAGATCGTGGGCACGCGGGCGGCGGTGATGTCGGCGCTGAGCTCGGCGAAGTCGGCGGCGCTGGGTGCGGCGAGCGTGGTCCCGCCAGGGATCACGGTGCCGACGACCGTGAAGCCGAAGCGCTCGGCGAGGTAGCCGAACACGTGGTGGTTGGTGACGAGGCTCTTCGACTCGCTCGGGATGGTGTCGAACTCGCCCTGCATCCACTCGTCGAGTTCGTCGAGCTCGCTCTCGTAGGCGGCGACGGAGGCGTCGAGGGCCGCCGCGTCGAACCCGTCGAGGTCGGTCGCGAGTCGGGTGCCGAGCGCGTCGACGACCGCGGACATTCGGGCGGGGTCGGTCCAGAAGTGCGGATCGTCCATGCCTTCCGCGTCGCCTTCCGTGTAGGAGAGGGGCTCGAAGGCGTCGCTTGCCACGAAGTGCGGGATGCCGGCCGCATCGACCTGCTCGAGATGCTGCGCGACGCCCTCTTCCAGCCCGAGTCCGTTTGAGACGACGAAGTCCGCGTTCTCGATCGAGGCGGCCTCCTGGGCCGTGAGGCTGAAGGAGTGCGGGTCGGCGCCGGGCTTCATGAGGGTCACGACGCTCGCCTGGTCGCCGACGAGCTCGGTGACCACGTCGCCGAGGATGTTGGTGGTGACGACGATCTCGGGACGGTCATCTGCTGCGGTCGCGCTGCAGGACACGAGGCCTGCCGCGATCGCGAGCGAGGCGACGATGCCGAGTCCGTTGCGGGTGAACCGTGAGGTCGTCGATGCGCGCATGCTCAGTTTCCCGTCTCGAAGGCGAAGGCCGGGGCGGTCGGCAGCTCGAGGGTGCGGGCGACGCGCGCGCCGTCCTTGTAGTCGATCTCGTGCAGCTCGGCGGAGGCCGGCGTGCTCAGGTAGGCGCGGCTCGTGTCGACGGAGAGGTGGATGCTCGAGGCGGACTCCGGAGTGCCGATCAGCCCAGCCTGCGACCCGGTCACCTCGCCGCTCTCGCCGTCGATGACCAGCAGGGTTCCCTCGTCGTCCACGGCGACGACACGGTCGCTGTCGTCGCCGACGGCCACGGCCGTCAGGATGGGGCGTGCCGTCGGCAGGAGGGTGACCTCCTGTGAGCGGGAGGAGGCGAGCCAGATGCCGGAGTCTCCAGCGGGACCGGCCACGGCCGGGCGGTGGGGTCGGCTGTCGAGCGAGGTCGCCTGGCCGGGTGCGGTAGTTCCGGCCGCGTCTGCGGACGCGGCGTCCGGGTAGGCGACCTTCGTGATCGACGGTGCAGCGGCCGTGTCCTCGCCCTCGGCGGCCGCGGCGAACACGAGCCCATCCGCGCAGGCGAACGTCGCGCCGAGGCTCGTCTGCTGCACATCGCTCAGCCCAGGGCAGTCGACTCCCTCGCCGAGCTTCGTGCCGTCAGACGAGTAGGCGGCGAGGACGGGGGAGGCGCCCGCCGACGCGACGCTGCTCGCGACCACGGCGTCGCCCACCGGCGCGGCCGCGGCGGAGTGGGCCGCCGACTCGATGCGGGTGAGCTCGACGGTCTCGCCCTGGCCGAGGGCGTGCCGGTCCAGCACCACCGTCGTGCCGGACGTCTCGAAGCTCAGGGCGGCGATGCCCTCGTTCGAGGAGACCCGCGCAGCTCCCGTCTCGGTGAGCTCGCCGACGAGGCCAGGAGTCGCACGGTAGTAGTGAACGTGATCCCCGTGGGGCACCGTCCACACCCCGGTGTCGATGATCTCCGTCTTCCCATCGGCGGCGTCGGAGCCCGAGAAGATGAACCGGCCGTCGCTGACGGCCCACGACGCGGGCGCCACGGCATCGAGTGCGGTGCTCTCGCCGGTGAGCAGGTTGAGGACGCTCACGGAGCCGTCCGCGCCGATGCTGCCGATGCTCGTCTGGGCTTCGGCGAGCTCCTCGGCCCCCGCCACGAAGCCGTGCGCCTGCTCTTCGGTGGTCGGCGCGCTCGCGGTCGGTGCGGTCTCGGAGCCCGGCGACGTGCATCCGGCGAGGGCGAGCATGCCGACGAGGGCGAGGGATGCGCGAGGTGCGAGTCCTCGGGCGGGGACTCGGGGGAGCGGGGAGATCAGGCGTGTGCGGGGCAAGACTGGTCGCTTTCTGCTGGAGCGGTGGTTCGGGGGATGGGGCGGCTGGAGCGCGGTGCACGCAGCACCGAGGCGACGCCGACGGAGATGACGGCGGTCAGCGCGATGGCAGGACCAGCCGCGATGGCGAGATGCCACGAGGCGTAGAGGCCGACGACGACGGAGGCGATGCCGATCGCGCTGCCGAGCGCCATGATGCCGACGACGCTCTTCCTGCTGAGGGATGCCGCGGCCGGGGGAGCGAGGAGGAGCGCGGTCACGAGGAGCGTTCCGATGGTCTGGTAGGAGGCGATGACCGCGATCGCCACGAGGGCGATGAGGGCGAGGCTCGCGCGCTCCGGCCGCAGTCCGAGCGTGAACGCCTTGCGCTCGTCGAAGGCGAGCGCGGTGAAGGGCCGGTGGCAGAGGGCGAGTCCGGCGGCGGCGAGCGCGAGCGCTGCGCCGATGAGCCAGAGCTCGCCTGGCCCGATCGCGAGCACGTCGCCGAACAGCATCGCCGTGACGTCGACGGCGAAGCTCCCCGACCTGGACACGATCGCGATGCCGAGCGCGAGCATCCCGACGAAGAGGATGCCGATGGCCGTGTCGTTGGAGAGCCGTGTCCGCTTCGTGAGGGTGCGCACGCCGACGGCCATGACGGCCGCCGAGACGGATGCGCCGGCGACCGGCGGGAGGCCGAGGAGGACTGAGACGGCGACGCCGGGGAGGATGCCGTGGGCGAGCGCCTCACCGAGGAAGGCCATGCCACGCAGGACCACCCAGGTGCCGACGCAGGCGCACAGCACGGCGGCGAGGGAGCCGCCGAGGAGGGCTCTGGCGAAGAAGCTCGCCTCGAGGGGATCGGTGAGGAAGGGCACGAGGAAGGACCGTAGCATAATGAAAACGCTTCTCATTACCGATAGGGTGGCGCGCATGGCTGCCCTCATCACGCTCGCGAACGCCACTGTCCGCTACGACGCACACGCCGCGCTGTCCGACGTCTCGCTTGAAGTGCGACGCTCGGCGATCACCGTCGTCGTCGGGCACAACGGCTCGGGCAAGAGCACGCTCCTCGGCGTGCTCGCCGGGACCACCCCGCTCACCTCGGGGACCCTCGACTGGCACGATTTCGACGCCAGGCCCGGCAGCATCGCCTACGTGCCCCAGCACGCCCGGCTGCCCGAGGCCTTCCCCCTGACGGTCGGTGCCGCCGTCGCGATGGGCCGCTGGGGCAGAGCGGGAAACCGGCCGAGCGCCTCGAGCTGGCGCTGGGGGCGAGGCGCGCAGGCCCGCACCCGCGACGCCGAGCTCGTCGACGCCGCCATCGAGCAGCTCGGCCTCGAGGAGCTCCGCGGACGTCTCCTCAGCCAGCTTTCCGGCGGGCAGCGGCAGCGAGCCCTCGTGGCGCAGGGCATCGCGCAGGACACGGAGGTGCTGCTCTTCGACGAGCCGACCGCAGGGGTCGACGCGGAATCCAGTGCTCGAATCGCGGCGTGCCTCGCCTCGCTCGCCGAACGGGGCAGGACCGTTGTCGTCGCCAGCCACGACGCCGGAGAGATCGCAGCGGCGGACGCCGTCGTCGCGCTGCGCGACGGACACGTGATCCCCGGGGAATCGCGGATGACTGCGCGAAGCGCTGCATCACTAGGATGACGACTACCCCTCGCTTCACGGACGAGGAGCGTCGGCGCCGTGCACGGCGCATCCCCGTCGAAGGAGCCCGCAATGAGCCAGTCAACCCCGATCGTTCGTTTCAACCTCGACCCGAGTCTCCTCAGCCAGAGGCAGGTGAGCACGCTGCGCTGGATCTTCGGCATCGGCGGAGCCGTGGCGATCATCCTCGGCATCGTCGCGCTCGCCTTCCCGATCAAGGCCCTCACCGCCATCGCCTGGATCTTCGGGCTGTTCTTCATCTTCTCGGGCGCCCTGCGCCTCATCCGCGCCGTCGTCTCCAAGGGCATCCCCACCGGCTGGCGGGTCTTCAACGGCGTCGTCGGGCTGCTGCTCATCGCGGGTGGCGTCATCGCCCTCGTCCAGCCCGTTGCCCTCATCGACGCGCTCGGCATCCTCATCGCGATCACCTGGATCATCGAGGGCATCGCGGCGCTCGCGGATGGATCTCCCGGCCAGTCCCGCGGCTTCGCGATCTTCTCCGGCGTGCTCAGCATCGTCGCCGGCCTCCTCATTCTCCTCTGGCCTGCCGGCGTCGTCGTCGTCGCCCTGTGGATCGTGGCGATCATCCTCGTCATCGGCGGGATCACGCAGCTCGTCATGGCGTACCGCTTCGGCAAGCACGCGAAGAAGGCCTGACCCGATATGGAAACCATCACCTCCAAGATCCCTCTCGTCGACGACGCACCCTCCTCGCGGCCGCGCACCTTCACGCGCATCCTGCTCGGCGGCTTCCTCGTCTTTGCCGGGGTCACGCACCTCACGGTCGCCCGCGAGGAGTTCACGGCGCAGGTGCCGAAGTCGGTGACCAAGCACACGCCGCTTTCGACCGATCAGGTCGTGCTCGCCTCCGGCGTCGCCGAGATCGCGCTCGGCCTGTCGCTCCTGTTCGCGCGCCGCTCGGCCCGCCCGACCGTGGGCTGGATCGCAGCCGGATTCTTCACGGCCGTCTTCCCGGGCAACCTCGCGCAGTTCGCGCGTCGCCGCGACGCGTTCGGGCTCGACACCGACAGGAAGCGCTTCCTGCGCCTCTTCTTCCAGCCCGTGCTCGTCGCGTGGTCGCTGTACTCGACCGGAGGCTGGCGCCGCCGCGTGAAGTAGCGGCGTTTCTCGAAGTGCGGGCGCTCCTGGATGTGCGGACGCTCCTGCCCCCGCACCGCCTCACCCTCTGGCTATCTCGGGAAGCGCGGAGCCCATCCCGAAACCTGTTGAGGGGATGGTTCGGATGTGCGGCGTCAGACCGGGTGGGCCGAGGGGGCAGCCTTCTCGACGCGGGCTGGTGCGTCTCTGAGGTCACGAGTATGTCCGATCTGGCGAAAGTGAGTGTGCTCCGGAGGTCTCGCAGACCGACGCTGATGTTCCCCCACCGGCTCAGAAGCGTGTACATGTTCCGTCGCACTCGACGCTTCTGCGCGTCGCCCCGGTCCCGATACATCTGCGAGTGCGACACTGCAGGGGTGGATGCACACCTCCGACCATGGGTGGCCGACGATGCCCCTGCACTTGCGAATGCCATGCGAACGTCGCCCGACCTCGCCGCGCAGTTCCCGGGAGGTGTGCCCTCGACAGAGCTCGACTTCGTCTCCTACATGGCGCAGCATCTGGTCTCCGGCACCGCGAAACACGACCTGGCGATCATCGTCGACGGCATCGCGGTCGGAAACGTCGGGCTGAGCAACATCGAACACGTGCACCAGACCGGGTGGGCCTACTACTGGCTGGCGAAGGGGGCTCGCGGCAGGGGCCTCGCGACGCGGGGCCTCGCGACGATCGCGGACCTGGCGTTCACGGAGCTCGGCCTCTTCCGCCTCGAGCTCGGCCACCGGACCGGGAACGCGGCGTCCTGCCGCGTCGCGAGTCGTGCCGGGTTCAGGCCCGAGGGCATCGAGCGGCAGAAGCTCCGCTACGGGAAGCAGCGGTTCGACGTCGAGACGCACGCGCGACTGACGCTCGACCCGGTCCCCGACATCGAGCTCATCCCGCGCACCGCCTCCCTGGCGGGGCCGCGGCAGCCGGACCTCACGCGGCCGGACCTCGGCCTCGCCTGAGGCCAGGCGGGTGGCCGAGGTCGGGACCTACTCGGTGAGGATGCGCCTCGGCGGGGGAGTTCACGCGGGGTAACGCGATTCCGCGGGGCGTCGCACGGGATGGCAGGTTGGTATCTGATTTCCCCGATCTCGACTGCTGAGGACTCCCACGTGCGCATCTCCCCGACCGTTCCCGAGTCGATCGCCTCACTGAGGGCCGCGAAGCCCGAGGTGGTCGAGCAGACGCTCGCCGCCTACACGGCGCTCTACGAGAGCCCGCAGGTGATCGAGCGCGGCCTGCTCCACGGCTTCGCCAGGACGGTCGCGCGCTGGCAGGGCAACGCGCAGCTCGCCGACTGGCATCTGGCGCAGGGCGCCGATGCTCGTCTGCTCGGCGACGAGCTGCCCGCAGATGCGAAGCTGCGCGCGCTCGTGGAGCACGTGGACCTCATCACGGTGTCGCCTGCGCTGGCCACCCACGAAGACCAGCACGTGCTGCCGGTCGCCGGGGTCACCCCGGACGAGATCGTGCTCCTGAGCCAGCTCGTGGCCTTCGAGAGCTACCTGGCACGCATGCTGGACGGCGACGCGCTGCTCGCCGGAACCGCGCCGGAGCGAGTGGATGCGCCCGCCCGCGCCACGGTTGCCGCCGGTCGGTCGAAGGACCTCTCGGGTCGCACCATCGCCGGACTGGCGAAGCCGACCGAGTACACGCAGGAGCAGCTCGAGTGGTCGCCGTGGGTGGCCGCCCCCGACGAGGCGGAGCTGACGGCCGAGCAGGTCGACTCGTTCGCCGCGAAGGCGACCACCAACAGCGTCTACTTCCGGCTCCTGTCCAGGGTTCCTGTGGTGCTGAAGGCCCGCAGTGCCATCGACAACGCCGTGTTCCTCGGCAAGGGCGGGCTGCCTCGCGCCGAGCGGGAGCTCGCCGCGGCCGTCGCAAGCAAGGTCAACGACTGCATCTACTGCGCCTCGGTGCACTCCAGGAAGGCGACCTTCCAGTCGAAGCGCCACGACGACGTGCAGCGGGTGCTGGACGCGGGCCTCGCTCGCGACGCCGACTGGCAGCCGACCTCGCTCGACGCGCTCAGCGACGGTCAGGACGAACGCTGGAGCGCCATCATCCGCTTCGCCGCGAGCCTGTCGACGCTGCGCCCGAGTGCCACGCCCGCGCAGATCGACGAGCTGCGCGCGCTCGGCCTCGACGACGCCGAACTGTTCGACCTCGTTGGGTCGACGGCATTCTTCGCCTGGGCGAACCGGCTCATGCTGAGCCTCGGCGAGCCGAACTGGCCCGCCGCAGCCACCAGCAGCTGAGCATCCGCGCCACTGCGCCGCCCCTGAACGTTCTGCACGACCTGCCACCGAGAGGTACCGATATGCCCATCTCACGCCGACTGCCCGCCGCCATCGCGGCCCTCGTCGCCAGCACCCTGCTCCTCGCCGGCTGCGGCACGGTGACCCCCGAGGGCGGAGCCGACGCCGAGACCATCACCGTCGTCGACGATCAGGACCGCGAGGTCACGATCAACGGACCCGTCGAACGGGCCGTGGTGCTCAACAGCTACGGCAACGAGTTCGTGCGGGCGATCGGCGCCGGCGACACGGTCGTGGGCGTCGACCGCGCATCCATCAACCGCCTCCCGTACCTGCCGGTCGACGAGAGCGACGTCATCGCCGAGGGCCTCGACCAGATCAACTACGAGGCGGTCGCGGAGCTCGACCCCGACGTCGTCATCATGCCCCGCAACGCCGTCTGGCAGGAGGCCGCCGAGCAGCTCGAGTCGTTCGGCATCCCCGTCGTCGTCGCGACCGCCTGGGACTACGCGGTGTTCGACGAGACCGTCACCCTCCTCGGCCAGGTCTTCCAGAAGGAAGAGGGCGCAAGCGCCGTCACCGACTTCTCGAACGAGATCCTCGACGTCGTCGCCGAGCGCACCGAGGGCGTCGAGCCCGTGCCCGTCTACTGGGAGACGGTCGACCCGTACCTGACGGTGCTGCCCGGATCCGGCTTCCACGCCATCATCGAGGCGGCAGGCGGCACGAACGTCTTCGAGAACGCCGCAGGCGGCGGCGACGAGCAGGAGGAGATCACGGTCGACCCCGCCGAGGTCGTCACCCGCAACCCGGCCGTCATCGTCCACGAGTTCGAGCCGAGCGCGACGCCGACCGGCCAGGAGCGCTTCGACACGCTCGGCGCAGAGATCACGTCCCGACCGGGCTGGTCGAACATCACCGCCATCCAGGACGGCGAGGTCTACCTCGCCAACGGCTGGGCGACCAGCGCCGTCGCGAAGTCCATCGGCGCCCTCTACCTCGCCAAGTGGCTGCACCCGGAGGAGTTCGCCGACGTGAACCCAGATGAGTTCCTCGAGCGCTGGGTCGTCGACTTCCAGCAGACCGACTTCCCCGGCGCGAGCGAGTACATCCAGCAGTACCAGGCGGCCGCGTAGTGGCCATCACGACGCCGAAGACCGGCACGGATACCCCGGGCGAGCAGAACGCGGTCGCCTCGAGCGAGCGCAAGCGCGCGAACGTCAAGCGGCTCGCCATCATCGGCGGCGTGGTCGTGAGCACCCTCGCCGTCGTCGCCGCCGTCACCATCGGCACGGCCGGAGTGACCTTCGGCGACGTCTGGAAGGCCGTCACCCTGTCGATCTTCGGCGGGACGCTCGAGAACGAGTTCGCGCAGAAGTTCTCCATCGTCACCGAGCTGCGCCTCCCACGCGTGCTGCTGGCCTTCGCCGCCGGCGCAGGACTCTCGCTGTCGGGTGTCCTCATGCAGGGGCTGCTCAGGAACCCGCTCGTGAGCCCCTTCACGCTCGGCGTCTCGCCGGCGGCCGCGTTCGGCGCTGCCCTCGCGATCACCATCGCGGGTGGCACGACGCTGCCCTCGTGGGCGATCATCGCGAGCGCGCTGGTCGTCTCGCTCGCCGTCTCGGCGCTCGTACTCGGGCTCGCCTCCGCCAAGGGCATGGCCATCGCCACGCTCCTGCTCCTCGGCATCGCCATCACGCAGCTCTTCGAGGCGCTCACCGCGGCGCTCCAGTTCACGGCCAACGAGAACACGCTGCAGGCCATCGTGCGCTGGACGTTCGGCTCCGTGAACGACGCGACGTGGGGTGACGTGCAGACGGTCGGCATCCTCGTCCTCGCGACGATCCCGTTCGTGCTGTGGTTCGCCAAGGACCTCAATGCCGTCGCCTTCGCGGGCGACGACGCGGCCAAGAGCCTCGGCGTCAACGTGCAGGCGCTCCGCGTCGGGCTCATCGTCGTCGCGGTTGTGCTCGCCGCCGTCATCGTCAGCTTCTGCGGCGTGATCGGCTTCGTGGGACTCGTCGGCCCGCACATCGCGCGCCTCATCATCGGCGCGGACCACCGCTACCTCATCCCGTTCTCGGTGCTCACGGGAGGGCTGCTGCTGCTCGTCGCCGACACCGTCGGGCGCACGATCCTGGCACCCGCCGTCATCCCCGTCGGCATCGTGGTCGCCTTCATCGGCGCGCCCATCTTCATCCAGCTCATCCTCACGAGGAAGACGGCCCTCAAATGAGCCTGACGATCGACGGCATCGAGTTCGCCTACGGCAAGCACAAGGTGCTGAAGGGCGTGAGCCTCGAAGTGCAGGACGGCACCTTCTGCGCGCTGCTCGGACCGAACGGCTCCGGCAAGTCGACGCTCACGAAGATCATCGCCCGCGTTCACAAGCCGAGCGTGGGGACCGTCACGTTCGACGGCACCGACGTGCTCGGCCTCGGCAGGCGCGAGCACGCGCGAACGGTGGCCTACGTGCCGCAGTCCGGAGAGGCGCCCTTCGACCTCACGGTGCGCGAGGCGGTGCTGCTCGGTCGCACGCCCCACTATGGGATGGCGCCAGGCGCCGAGGACTGGCGGCACGTCCAAGACGCGATCACGCTCCTGAACCTCGACTCTCTCGTGGACAGGAACATGTCCGAGCTCTCCGGGGGCCAGGCGCAGCGTGTGCTCGTGGCCAGGGCCCTCGCGCAGGACCCGAAGGTGCTCCTGCTCGACGAGCCGACGAGCGCGCTCGACCTGCGCTACCAGATCGAGACGCTGCAGATCGTGCGCCGCATCACCCGCACGAAGGGCATCACGGCCCTCATCGCGATCCACGACCTCAACCACGCCGGCCGCTTCTGCGACCAGATCGTCATGCTCGACCAGGGTACGATCATCAAGAGCGGGACACCGGCTGAGGCGCTGCAGGAGGACACCCTCAAGCAGGTCTACGGGCTGCGCGTGACCGTCGAGGAGCGCGAAGGCTTCGTCGAGGTTCGGCCAGTCGTCGAGGACGACCTGGAGTACCGCATCTGATGTTCGACGCCGTCATCGTCGGGGGCGGTCCGCGCGCCGTCGCCACGGTCCTCAGGGTGGTGGCGCGCCGACCAGACGCGTGCATCCGCGTAGCCATCGTCGACGCGATCGACGTGGGGGCCGGAGCGACCTGGCGCATCGACCAGCCAGCCGAGTTCCTCAACAACACGACCTCCGGCTCGACGACCATCCACGCCGACGAGTCGACCAGGATGACCGGGCCGATCGTGCCGGGCCCGGACCTCGTCGACTGGGCGGCCGCGATCGTCGATCGTGGCGAGCACCCCATGCCGTGGGTGCTCGAGGAGGCGCGCGCGGTGCGCCCCGGCAGCTTCCCCTCTCGGCGGCTGCAGGGGGTCTACTTCCGCGAGCAGCTCGCAGCGGCCGAGGCGAGCGGGCACGTGGAGCTCGCCCGAATCCGGGGAACCGCGGTGGACGTGCGCGACGACGGCCCCGCCGCCCGCACCGTCGTGCTCGCCGACGGCACCGAGCTGCGCGCGCCGATCGTCGTGCTCGCGCAGGGCATGGTGCAGACGCTGCCGAGCGACGAGACACAGCGCTTCGAGCGGGCAGCGCGAGAGCTCGGCCTCGTCTACATCGCCCCTGGAATGCCGGCCGAGCAGGACTGGGGCAAGGTGCCAGCGGGCGAGGACGTCATCGTCCGCGGCCTCGGCGCGAACTTCTTCGACGTCGTCGCCGTGCTCACGGCGGGGCGCGGCGGACGGTTCGAGCCCGTCGCCGGCGATGCACGAGGGCGACTTCGCTACCTGCCGTCCGGGAACGAGCCCATCCTCCACGCCGGTTCGCGCCGGGGCGTGCCGTACCGCGCGAAGGCGGACGGCTGGGCGGAGGCGTCGCCGTTCGTGGCACGCACCGCGAACCCGGAGTGGTTCAGGGCGCTCGCCGCGGCAGAGCCGGAGTCGCTGGACTTCCGAGGCGACGTCTGGCCGTCCATCGCGCGCGAGTTCGCTGCTGCGTACCTCGCCGCCCTCTCGGCTTGGGCACCCCACGCCCTCACCGTCTCGATCCCGGAGGCCCTCGCCGCCCTCGACGATGCCGAGAGCGTCAGCACCATCGACGACGTCCTCACGGCGTCCATCGACCAGCGTGCCGACGACGGTGCCCACGCGTTCACGATCGACTCGCTGCGACGCCCGACGCGGGGTCAGCAGGTGAGCCCCGAGCGGTGGCGGCGTCAGGTCGAGCAGCTCGTCGAGAGCGAGCTCGGGTCGATGTCCTCGCCAGACGAGCATCCTCGCGCCGCGGTCAACCGCGCGATGGGGGCTCTGCGGGGCCAGGCGGCACGACTCGCCGTGAGCGGCGTGCTCGAGGGCCGCTCGGCTGTCACCGACTTCGAAGGCTGGTTCAACGCGGACGGGCTGTTCCTCGCATCCGGCCCACCGTCCGGGCGGACTCGTGAGGTGCTCGCGCTCATCGACGCCGGCTTGCTCCGCCTGACCGGCCCCGAGACCTCGGTATCGCTCGATGTCGAGGCCGGCGAGTTCGTCGCCCGCTCCGCGATCACGGGCATCGAGGTGCGCGCCCGCGCGCTCATCGAACCCCGCATGTCGAAGGGAAAGGTGCCGGCGACCGACGACCCGCTGCTGCGCGCGCTGCTGGACTCCGGACGCGCTCGAGTGCACGCGCGACGAGCGCGAGACGGAGCGGCCGTCGAGACGGACAGCATGGAGGCGACGGGCGCGAGCCTGGAGGAGGGGGAGCCCGGCCTCAATCTCGTGCGGCGCGACGGCTCCGTCGACGATCGAGTCGTTGTGCTCGGCATCCCGGCCCTCAGCACGCAGCCGGGCAGCGCGATCGGGGCGACGCCACGCAAGCCCTCACCGCTGCTCGCCGGTGCCGACGTCGCCGCGAGGCAGATCGTCCGGCTCGCGAGCCAGCAGCGTCAGAGCTGAACGCGGTGCGGGGCTGGCTCGCGAGCGCCCCGAGGCACCCACGTCAGCCCGGCCACGAGGACGGCGAGGAGGGCCACGACGCCGAGGATCAGGCCCGCCGGCGCGAGACCGAGCTGCGCGCCCGCGAGGCCAGCGATCGGGTAGCAGAGCATGAAGCAGGCATGTGAGAGCGAGAACTGGGCCGCGAAGACCGCGGGTCGCTGCTCGCCAGATGCCGCCCTCCGGAGGAGCCGCGAGGAAGGCGTCAGGATCAGCGAGGTCGCGGCGCCGAGCAGCCCCCACACGGGGAGGGCGAGTGGCCAGGCCCACGCTGCATCGGTCGAGAGCACGCCCGCCATCGCGAGGAGGCCGATCGGGATGAGGGCAGCGCCGGCCAGCATGACTCGGCGGTCGGAGACGCGATCGAGCACCCGCGGCAGCGCGAGCGCCACGAGCAGGGAGCCGGCTCCGTAGGAGGCGAGCAGGATCGCGAGGTCCGACTGCGCCCGCCCGAGCTGCGCCTGCACGAAGACGACCGAGTTCACGATCACCATGGCCGTGCCGGCCGCGACCGCCAGGTTCAGCGCCAGGAGGGCCCGGAGGTCGCGGGTGCGCAAGAAGACCCGCAGCCCGGAGGTCAGCCGGGAGATGAAGGGGCTCGGGGCTGCGAGCGTGCGGGTGGGGAACGTCGTCGTGCCGACGAGCGTCGCCGAGATGACGAAGCCGAGGACGGTCCCGACGAACAGCGAGTTGGAGCTGACGACGGTGAGCAGCAGGGCTGCGAGCAGCGGGCTCACGAGTGCCTCGAGGTCGTAGGCGAGGCGCGAGAGCGAGAGCGCCCGCGTGTAGAGGCGCTCATCCGGGAGCACGTCGGGGATGACGGCCTGGAAGGTGGGCGTGAAGGTCGCGGACGCTGCCTGCAGGACGAAGACGAGCACGTAGACCTGCCAGACCTCGCCGACGAAGGGGAGGCCGAGTGCGATGAGGGCGCGGATGAGGTCAGCAGAGATGAGGACACGGCGTCGCGACCACCGGCTCGTGACCGCCGCCATGACGGGCGACACCACGACATAGGCGATCATCTTGATCGTCAGCGCGGTGCCGAGCACGATGCCCGCGTCGCCGCCCGCGAGGTCGAACGCGAGGAGGCCGAGCGCGACCGTGAGCAGCCCCGTGCCGACGAGCGCGATGACCTGGGCGGAGAAGAGCCGCCGGAACGCCCGGTTGGCGAGGACCTCACGCATCGACGTCTCCGCGCAGCTCGCGACTCGGCTGCGGGTCTCGCCGGTGGTGGGGTGGGATGGCCTCGGCGCCTCCGACTCCGGCGACGGAGTGCTCGGCCTGGAACAGCGCGTCGGCGACGAGCCGCTTCGCGTGCCCGTTGATGAGCCGGTAGTAGACGCGCGTGCCTTCCTGCCTGGTCGCGACGATGCGGGCGAGGCGCAGCTTGGCGAGGTGCTGCGAGACGCTCGCCGGCGTCTTGCCGACGGCCTCGGCGATGTCGTTCACGGAGTGCTCCCCGTCGTCGAGGACGAGCACGATGCGCACGCGCGTCGCGTCGGCGAGCATGCCGAAGACCTCGGCGGCGAGTTCGACGGTCGGGCTGTCGAGCTCGATGTGTCCGAGTGAACCCGTGTCGTCTTCCTGCGTATCTGCATGCATACGCAGATAATGGCATAGTTGGGGGTGTCGCGTCGAGGACGCGCCCAGCGCGGCGCTGTCCTGGCCCCTACCCTGGATGCATGACTGCAGCCGACGACTTCGCGCGCCATCCCATCGACCCGACCTCCGCGGCGAAGCTCGCCGAGTCCGGCCTGCGCTACGAGACGCTCGATACCGATGACGCGGCCACCTTCAACGCATGGGCGCGAGCAGACCTCCGTGGATTCCTCGCCGCCGAGCCGAGCGAGAAGCAGCTCGAGGGGATGCGCGCATCCCTGGGCTACCGCCGCACGACGGGCGTCTGGGACGACTCGGCGCCGCTCGTCGAGGAGCCCATCGCCACGGTGAGCTCGTGGCCCGCCGATCTCACGCTGCCGGGCGGCAGCCAGCTGACCAGCTGGGCGATCAGCTCGGTGACCGTCTCCCAGGCTCGCCGCCGCCGCGGGATCGCCAGGAACCTGCTCGAGGGGGAGCTGCGCACGGCCGCGGCCCTCGGCCTCCCGCTCGCGGCCCTCACGGTGTCGGAGTCGACGATCTACGGCCGGTTCGGCTTTGGGCCCGCGACCTTCGCCGCGAGCTTCAGCATCGACACGCGCCGCGTCCGCTGGGCCGGCCCGACCCCGGGCGGTCGCGTCGACTACGTGGGGCGGGAGCAGTGGGCCGAGCAGATCGGCGGCCTCTTCGACCGCGTCAGGGTGGCGCGGGTCGGGGAGATCGAGGGCTGGGACGGAATGTGGCCCCGCCTCGCGGGAACGGTGCACGACGAGGACGGCGATGGCAAGAAGCTCCGCGCCATCACCTACACCTCGGAGGCCGGTGACCTCGAGGGGGCAGCGCTGTTCAAGCTCGAGGGCGGCGACCACGACTACGCGAGCCACACGCTGAACGTCGAGTTCCTCCGCGCCGTCAGCGACGACGCCTACGCCGCGCTGTGGCGCTTCTTCCTCGAGGCCGATCTCGTCGCGACCGTCAAGGCGGAGCAGCTCGCCATCGACGAGCCCATCAGGTGGATGCTCGGCGACCAGCGGGCCGCGACCGTCACGACCTCCGACCACCAGTGGCTGCGCATCCTGGACACGAAGGCCGTGCTGGACGCGCGACGGTATTCGTCGCCCGGCGTGCTCGGACTCGAGATCGAGGATGCGCTCGGCTTCGCGGGCGGCTCGTTCGTGCTCACGGTCGGCGCGGATGGCGTCGGGACGGCGGAGCCGGTCGATGCCCTGCCCGAGGGGTCGGCAGCCGTGCGCCTGGGCGTGGACGCGCTCGGGTCGCTCCTCCTCGGCGGCGTATCGCCCGCCGCGCTCCGCGCAGCAGGCTCCCTGCATGAGCTGGGCGACGGGGCGGCGGAGCTCGCGGGACGTGTGCTGCGGGTCTCGCCGGAGCCCTCGCCGGGCATCTGGTATTGAGCTCCGCGGTGCGCCGCTCCGCCGACGGTGAACATCGCCAGCTTGGCGGGGCGGCGCGCAACTAGAATCTGCGACATGGCATCTGGATTCTGGGGGCGCGCTCGCCGCGCGAAGCAAGCGCAGCAGGCCGAGATCGACGCCCACGACAAGGACCTGGCGATGAAGGCGGGTGTTGCGCTCGTCGACGCCGATGAGCGCATCCGGCTCATGAACGACGAGCTCTCGTTCGCGGAGGCCGAACTGGGTTCCGGCGCGACACAGGACCTGAAGGACACGCTCGTCAACGTGCGCAAGTACATGGGCGAGGCGTTCCACTTGAACCAGCTGAACGTCGATGACATCCCGGACACGCCAGACGAGCTGCGCACCAGGAACGCGCGGATCGTGCAGATCTGCGAGTGGGCGATGGGGCTGCTCGAAGAGAAGTCCTCGGTGCTCGAGGAGGCCGTCGCGGTGGTGAGGCAGACGCCCGCCGTGCTCGAGGGCGTCAAGCGGGACTCGGAGCGGCTGCGCGCGCGCATCCCGGACGCGCAGGCCAGCATCGATCGTCTCGCGCTGCGCTACTCGGACGCCGCGCTGCACCAGGTGGGCGACAACCCCGCCGAGGCGGCCCAGCTCCTGACCTTCGCGGAGCACAGCGCCGACGTGTCGCTGCGCCGCCGTGAGGCCGGGCAGAACGAGCAGTCGCGGCTTGCCCTCGAGGCGTCCACGGAGGCCGTGCGCCGCGTGCATACGCTGCTCGACGCCGTCGAGAACTACGAGATCGAGGCCCTCCGCGCCGAGTCGACGCTCGCTGCCGTGATCGCGGACTCGAGGGGCGATCTCGTCGCGGCGAGAGACGTGCCACGCAGCCAGGAGGTCGAGGAAGCCGCGAAGCGGCTCACCGATGCGCTCGCCGCGCTCCCTCCCGCGGGCGAGCGAACCGACCCGTTCGCGTCGCTCTCGAGGCTCCGTGCCGCGAACACGGGACTCGACGAGGCGATCGCCAAGGCCAGGGACAGGGCCGCGCGGCCCATCCCGTCGCAGACTCAGGTCGTGACCGCCATCGACGACGCGGATCGGCAGATCGCCGTCGCCAACGACGTCATCTCCGGCCACCGTGGCTGGATCGGCTCGGCGCCGCGCACCCGGCTTGCCGAGGCGGAGCGCATCCGCAACGAGCTGGTCAGCTTCCGGGGCGGTGAAGACGAACGCGAGCAGGCGCTTGCGCTGGCACGCCGGGCGGGTTCGCTCGCGAGCGAGGCGCTGCAGCTCGCGCAGCGCGACATCGACCAGTCGCGTCCGCAGCAGCAGCAGGGATACGACGAGTGGGGCCAGCCGCGTGGCGGCGGCTACCAGGGCGGCTACGGCGGTCGCGGCGGCCGACGTGGCGGAGACATGGGCGACGTCGTTGGCGGCGTGCTCGGCGGCCTCATGATCGGCGGGTTGCTCGACGGGATGTTCGACTAGCGGCTCCGGCACCCCGGTCGGGCCCTCGCTGCCGCGGCTCCCGCCGGCCGTCGTCGTTCGCCGCGTCGCTCGCTACTTCGCGGAGCGCACGGAAAGCAGCTCGTAGCCCTCAGGGACCATCGCCTCGATCTTCGCCTTCGCCGCCTCGTAGGAGTCGGCTTCCGCCTCGATCGTCTCGCTGGCTACTGGGCGGATGACTGCAATGACCTTGACCATCCGCTGATCATAGAGCGGACGCGCGGCCCAGGGCGGCACGACGCGGCCCGTCGGGCGCCTGCGGGCCTCGGCCGGCGGTGCGTGCCCGAGGTGGGTCAGTCCCGCTCGGGAGAGGACCGCGCCTCGCGCAGGATGCGTTTGGTCGCCCTGGCCTCCCACGCCTCCTGGAGCAGTTCGCCGAGCCTCGGCGGGGGGACGTTCGCGAGCCGCACCAGCACGCTCGGGTGGCCGTCGTAGTGGCGTGTCGTGAAGAACGCCGACGGCTCGCCCTGGAGCAGAGCCTCGCGCTCGCCGAGGTCGGCGCGCCAGCACACGAGCACCCCGGGCTCGTCGTGGATGCGCGCGAACATCTTCGTCCCGACGTAGAACGCCGGGGTGCCGTAGGCGGTGCGCTCCGAGGTCTCCGGCAGGCGGAGCGCCAGCCGTCGCACATCGTCGTCGCTGCTCATGACGCCATCGTGCCACCGTCCGGCCGTCCCGTGCCCGGTTGTTGTCGGAACGAGACGGCGTCTTCGTCCGGGCGAGCGGACCGTGCTGTGAGCGGTGGCCCAGGATGCCGCCATCGCCGTGGACGCGCCACGGAGGGAATAGCGCGGGGCGCCGGCTCGCTGAACCCGGGTATGAAGGCAATCGTCTACTCAGCCACCGGTCCGTCCAGCGTCCTCTCCCAGGTCGAGCGCGAGGTCGCGCAGCCTGGCCCGGGCGAAGTCCGCGTGAAGGTCGTCGCCTCTGGCGTGAACCCCACCGATTGGAAGGCGCGCGACGGCGGTGGCGCGGGCAGTCTGCTCGGCTTCCCGGAGGTGGTCCCGAACCAGGATGGTGCGGGCGTCGTCGATGCTCTCGGCGACGGCGTGGACACGCTCGCCGTCGGCGACCGTGTCTGGGTGTACCTCGCGGCGCACAACCGGCCGACGGGCACGGCGCAGGAGTTCACGGTGCTGCCCGCCGACCGTGTCGTCGCGTTGCCGGACGGCATCGACTTCGACGTCGCCGCGAGCCTCGGCGTGCCCGCCATGACGGCGCACCGGGCACTCACGGTGCACGAGCACGGCCCCGCCCGTCTCTCGCCCGAGGCGCTCGCGGGCCGCACGGTGCTGGTGCACGGCGGTGCAGGAGCGGTCGGTCACGCGGCCATCCAGCTCTCGGTGTGGGCAGGTGCGACGGTGATCACGTCGGTGAGCAGCGACGAGAAGGAAGCCCTGGCCCTCGCAGCCGGGGCGCACCACGTGGTCCGCTACCCGGACGCCTCGCTCGCCGAGCGCATCCGGGAACTGGCTCCGGACGGCGTCGACCACATCGTCGAGGTCTCGCCCACGCAGAACGCGGCGCTCGACGTCGAGGTCATCGCCAACCACGGCAGCATCGCCTACTACGCGAACAACAACGGCGACGACTTCACCGTGCCCATCATCGCGAGCTTCGCGAAGAACGTCCGCTGGCAGGGGCTGCTGCTCTACACGGTGGGTCCGGATGCGCTGCACGCGGCGGCCGAGGACGTGACGGCGGCGCTCGTCGACGGCGCGCTTCCCGTGGGGGAGCCGGCTGGCCTGCCCATCACGTGGTTCCCGCTCGAGGAGACGGCCCAGGCGCACGACGCGGTCGAGGGTGGAGCCGTGGGGAAGGTGCTCATCCGCGTCGCGGACGAGAAGGCCTGATCTCAGCGGTTGCAGTGACGTCGGCCGCAGCTCCTCTGCGGGGCTGCGGCCGGCGTGTGTCCTTCGTCCTGGCTCTGGCGGCTAGACCCGAACCCGAGCCGTCTCCTCGATCGCGATCCGCTTGCGGCGCTCGCCCGCCTCGATCTCCTCGGCGCGGGTGATGACCTCGTCGGCCTCTTCGCTGCGAACAACGACAACCCCGTCGTCGTCGGCCACGATGAGGTCCCCAGCTTCGACGACCACACCGCTGATCGCGACCGGGATGCCGATGCGACCCGGGCCGAACTTGTAGGGGCCGGCTGGCGTCACCGCGCGGGCGAAGACGGGGAGCCCGATCTCGCCGAGGCCCACGGCATCGCGGATCGCCCCGTCGATGACGAACCCGGCGACACCGAGGCGCAGGGCTCGGAGCCCGATGAGGTCGCCGATGAGCGCTCGGCTCACGTCGCCGCCGCCGTTGACGACCAGCACGTCACCCGGCTGCGCGACGTCGAGGGCCTTGTGGATGATGAGGTTGTCGCCCGGGCGGGTCCAGACGGGAAGCGCGCGGCCCGCGAGCTTCGCGCCATCCCAGACCGGCCGTATCCCTGAGGCCGTGCCGAGCCGGTCCTGCGCATCCCCGATGTTGGCGCTCGGGATGCCCCGAGCGCGGTCGATGAGGCGGTCGCTGGTCGTCGCGGTGCTGCTTGCGTGCTCGCTGTTCATGCGTCGATCTCCTGCTGGTCGAGCGGCTGATGGGGCGGTTGGTCGAGTGGAGGCGGTGCTACTCACCGGCGATCAGCTCCGCGATGATCGGCTTCGTCGTCGCTTCTCGCTCCTCCCAGAGCGTGGCCACGTCTGCGGCTGGCATCCAGTTGGGTACCGTTCCCGCATTCTCGAGCGCGGCGACGACGTCGGGATCCTCGGTTGCGGCTTGGAGGGCTGCCTCAAGCGCGGCGACCGTTGCGGCTGGCGTTCCGGCCGGGACCGAGACGGCGAAGTTGTTCGACATCGGCGCCACTTCGAAGCCCTGCTCGTTCAACGTCGTGACGTCGGGGAAGAAGGGGCTCGGGACGTCGCTGAGGACCGAGAGCACGTTGATCTCACCTGACTTGGCCTGCCCGATGAACGAGGAGACGCCCCCGAGGGCGAAATCGACCTCGCCGGAGACGAGAGCTGCGATCTTGTCGGCCCCGCTGTTGTAATGCACGATGTTGAATTCGAGGCCGAGCTCCTTCTCGAGGGTGCGGAGGTTGACGTGGTCGTCTCCCGCACGCGAGTCGGTGCCGACGGTGATGGTGCCGGGGCTCGCCTTGACGGCATCGAAGAGCTCCTGCGTGCTCGTGTACGGGCTGTCCTTGTTGACGCCGATGACGATGTCGTTGAGCGCGAACGAGCCGACGGGTGCGAAGCTCTCCCGGTCGAAACCGGCCTGCTTGCTCGGGTCGAGGTAGCGGCCGAAGATCGAGGGGATGTTCGTGAAGCCCAGCGTGAGCCCGTCCGGCTTGGCGGAGGCCAGGGCGTTGAGGCCGATGACCTGGTTGCCGCCCTCCTTGTTGACGACCTTGATGTTGACGCCGAGGTCTTCGCCCATGGCGGGGGCCATGATGCGGGCGAGGATGTCGTTGCCGGCTCCGGCCGCAGAAGGCACGATCCACTCGATCGTGGATCCGGCTTCCGGGAACTCGGCACCGTCGTCGGCGGCCCCAGCGGTTCCCGTCGCGCAGGCGCTCAACAGGGACGCGATGGCGGCGGCTGCGACGACCGCCGTCAGGCGCGTGCTCCTGCTCGCCCAGCCGCGGCGCTTCGGCGACGCGGGGGTGTTCTCGATTCTGGGTGTGGTGAACATTGACTGACTCCTTCGTCGGTCCAGGGGTGCTAGCGGTTGGTGGATGAGGTGGTCTGCATCTCGGGGGTCTGCTCCTCGAGCTCCAGGGCGAGCCGCTTCGCGTTCATCCGCGTGACGCGCTTCGCGAGCAGCGAGCTGAGGAGCGGGCGGGCGGCACCGAACAGCACGGCGACGACGATCACGATGAGCAGCGTCACGCTGATGCCGCTGCTGAGGAACACGGAGTAGTCGCCGCGTGAGAGGGCGAGGGAGCGCTGGAAGTTCTCCTCGAGCATCGGCCCGAGGATCACGGCGAGCACCAGCGGGGTGAGGGGCACGGCGAACAGGTGGAAGAGGTAGCCGACGATGCCTGCCCCGAGCATCACGAAGATGTCGAATGCTGAGCCGTTGATGCTGTAGGTGCCGAGGAACATGAACGCGATGATGACGGCCATCAGGTAGTGGAACGGCACCTTGAGCACCGCGATCCACACTCGCGCGAGCGGCACGTTGAGGATGAGGAGGATCACGTTGCCGACGAGCAGGCTCGCGATGATCGCCCAGGCGACCTCAGGGTTGTCGCGGAACAGGAGCGGGCCGGGGATGAGGCCGTTGATCGTGAAGGCGCCGGCCATGATGGCCACGGTGGCGCTCGTCGGGATGCCGAGCGTGAAGAGCGGGATCATGGAGGAGACGGCGAGTGCGTTGTTCGCCGCCTCCGGCCCCGCGACGCCCTCGACGGCGCCCTTTCCGAACTCCCCGCCCCGGCGCGAGATGCGCTTCTCGAGGGCGTAGGAGGCGAGCGAGGTCGCGGCGCCGGGCGAGCCGGGCAGGAGGCCCATGACGAACCCGATGAAGGATCCGCGCATGAAGGGTCCGGCGGAGCGCCGCAGGTCGGTACCCGTCGGGAGGAGCTTGCCGACCTTGATGGGCTTGCGGATGCCGTCCTTGCCGCCGCGCGCCTGGGCGAGCACCTCGCTCATGCCGAACACGCCCATGACGATCGCGACGAGGCCGAGGCCGTCGAAGAGCTCGGGCATCTCGAAGGTGAAGCGCTGCACTCCCTGGCCCTGGTCGATGCCGACGCTCGCGATGGCGAGTCCGACGCCGACGCTGAGGAGCGCCTTGGCCGGGTCGCGGCCGGCGAAGCTCGCGACGAGCGCCATGCCCAGCACCGAGACGAGGAAGAGCTCGGGGGCGCCGAATTCGAGGGCGAGTCTGCTGAAGGGGGCGACGAGCACGAATCCGATGACCCCGATGAGGCCGCCGACGAACGAGGCGAGGGCTGCGATCACGAGCGCGGGCCCTCCTCGCCCCCTCTTGGCCATCTCGTACCCGTCGAGCGTCGTCGCGATGGACGAGGCCTCGCCGGGTATGCGAAGGAGGACGGCCGTGATCGTCCCGCCGTAGGCCGCTCCGTAGAGGATGGCGGCGAGCATGATGATGGCTGTTGTCGCGTCCAGGCCGAAGGTGACCGGGATCAGCAGCGAGACGGCGGCGGCTGGGCCGAAGCCGGGGAGCACACCCACGAGCATGCCGATGACGCAGCCGAGGAGGGCGAAGAGCAGGTGCTCGGGGGTGAGGACGGTGATGAGGCCGCCGATGAGGTTCTCGAAGCCCATGTCAGAGTCCAATCCAGCTGAGGGGAGCGATGCTCGCGTGCGGCAGCGCGGTGTTGAGCCACACCTCGAAGACGAGGCGCGAGAGGCCCGTCACGACGAGCGCGACGAGGAGGGAGATCCACCAGCGGCGCCCACCGACGAAGATGAGGACGGTCGTGAGCATGAGCACCATGACGACCGAGTAGCCGAGGAGGGGGAGGAGTGCGGCGCCGAGGGCGACGCTTCCGACGATGGTGCCGATCCGGAGCCACGCCGCCTTGTCCGGCAGCGACTCGTCGTCCATCTCGTCGCTCTCTTCTCCTTCGAGGAGCGCCTCGAAGGGTGCGTCAGTCCCGATCGAGCCGGTCGCAGTCGGGAGATCCGGGAGGTGCGCTGGGGGCGCGCCGCGGACTCGCTCTGCGGCGAGGCGAAGGGCCCAGAGGAGGCCGGCACCGCCGACGAAGACCGCGGCGACGAGCGGCATGAGGCCGGCTCCGACCCCGGTATCCGCGGTGAGGCCGTAGCTCACCGCGGCGCCGCCGAAGGCGATTGCCGCCACGACGCAGGCGGCTGCGATGCCCCATTCGGCTCTGATCCTGTTCGATGACATCGTTGTCCTCCGCCTCTCTGCGGTTCGAATCCTGGTGCGTTTCGGGAAAGCCCTGCTCCCGGAGCGTTCGCCCCTTCGAGGGAACTTGCAACCTTGCACATGCTTGCAGGATTGTGGGAGAGTGTCAAGCAGAGCAAGAAAAGCTGGCACTGTGTTGCTGTGAGCAGCGGCAGTTGCACGGGCAACAGCATCCACTCAATGAGGAGTCCAGGTGAGTTTCAGATCGGTCATCGCCAGCAGCACCAAGCAGCTGAGCAGCTCAGAGCGCAAGGTCATGGCCGTGCTGCTGTCAGGCGAGCGCGTCTCGGAGGCGCCGGCGGCCGAGATCGCGCAGCGCGCGGGCACCCACGAGTCGACTGTCGTCCGTCTGGCGCAGAAGCTCGGCTACCGCGGCTACCCCGACCTGCGAGCCGATCTGCAGCGGGATGAGGGCTCTGAGGCTGCCGAGCAGGAGAGCTACATGCGGGCAGAGTCGGGCCACGACCTCTACTCGTTCGCGAGCGATGAAGCGGAGGCGCTCGAACGGCTCGCGAAGTACGTGCCGCAGGACGTCATGGAGGCCGCGGCTCGAGCGATCGACGCGTCGACGACGATCTACGTCTTCTCGGACGCCGACGACGAACGACCCCTCCGTGATCTCGCGGCGAGGCGCATGCGTCGGCTCGGGTTCACGGTCGTCACGCTCGAGAACAGCGCGAAGGACCTCGCCGAGAACATGGTCGGATTCGATGGCGATTCGACGCTCATCGCGTACGCCCTCAGGGAGGCGTCGATCCGTCTCGCCCCGCTCATGTCGGAGTGCCAGCGCCGAGGCGGGAAGGTCGTGCTCATCAGCGACGTGCCCGGGTTCCATTTCCGGCCGAACCCGGACCACCTCATCGCGGCTCCTCGCGGCGACGACAGCAGCTACCGCACGCCGCTGGTGCCCATCGCTCTCACCTATTCGCTCCAGCTCGCCGTGTTCCACCTCGACCGCAGTCGCTACGCCGCAGTGCGCAGCCAGATCGAGGACCTGACCAGGCACTTCGGTGGCTCCGAGGAAGCTCCCCGGCGTCCATGACGGGGCGGCGACGCCGACCCCCAGCAGGCGGTGAGCAGCCGTGGCGCTTCGCGCTGAGCGTCCAAGCGGCGCTGCTGCAGTCAGCGTGGGTGGGCGCGCGTCTCATGATCGGATACAAGGCGGTCGAGCTCGGTGCGACGGGGTTCGCGCTCGGGCTCGTCGCGGCCTCGTTCGCGGCGCCTGCACTGGTGGCGGCGCTTCCGGTCGGACGGCTGTCTGACCTGATCGGGGGAGCGAGGGTCGCGCTGCTCGGCGTCGCCGTCTTCGTGAGCGGCCCAGTCCTGCTCTGCTGGGCCAACGAGCTCTGGATCCTCGTGGTCGCGGCGGCGACGACGGGGATCGGCAGCCTCTTCGTCATGATCGGGCAGCAGACATTCACGGCCCATCGCGGACGCGACGGCACCAGCGACGGCACGTTCGCGGTGCTCACCACCGCCGCATCCCTCGGGCAGCTCGTCGGTCCGCCCATCGTCACCCTGACCGCCTCGGTCGGGGCCGTCGAGGCGAGTGCCCCTGACACCGTGCTCGGGGCGATCGCCTGCATCGTGCTGGTGGTGCTCGGACTTCTCGGCACGCCGGCGCTGCTGCGCGCCGACCGGCAGTCCGCAGCGGCGAAGCGTCCCGAGGCCGAATCCGCGACGGATGCGAGCGGCGGGGTGGCGAAGCGGCGCCCCCGTCTCGTCGATCTCGGCAGGGGCAACGGCCTGTGGCGGTCGGTCGCCGTGAGCGCCGCCGTCCTCGTGACGGTCGATCTCCTGTACACGTTCGTTCCCCTGTGGGCTTCGGAGAAGGGTGTGTCGAGCGTCGCCGTGGGTGCGCTGCTCGCCGTCAGGGCCCTCGTGTCCGTCGTCTCGAGGGTCGGGCTCAGCCGGCTCGTGTCCCGCTTCGGGCGCAAGGCGCTGCTGCTCGTCTCCATCGGCTGCGGCGTGGGTGCGCTCGTCGCGTTGCCGTTCGTCGCCGCGCTCGGCGCGATTCCCGTCATGGTCGCGCTGGGCGTCGCCCTCGGCATCCCGCAGCCGCTCACGATGTCGTGGGTGGTGCGCATCACGCCGAAGGAGGTGCACGGGCAGGCGCTCGGCCTGCGCATGACGGCGAACCGCTTCGCGCAGATCGTGCTGCCGCTCGGCATCGGTGCGGTCGCCGGGCCGCTCGGCGTGAGCGTCATCCTGTGGGCGAACGCGGCGGTGCTCGCGGCCGCGCTGCTCATCGTGACCGGGGCGAGCGTCGATGACGAGGAGGCCCCGCGCTGAGGTCGGGCGCGAGGGCCGTGTGCGCAGCGCATCGGCCTCACCCCAGCTATCGCTGCGGTGGGGCCGAATCTCACTGGGGGAAGCGAGGGTCCTGGCTGTAGTCGTCGAGGCGGGCGGTCAGGGCGGCGTGCACCTGGGGTGGTGCGTCGTCGCCGATGAGCACACGCAGTCGAGTGTCGCCGGGGTCGCCGACGTGCGAGAGGATCGCCTCCGCCGCAGACGCGGGGGAGGTGCCGCTCGGTTCCACACCGGCCGGCGGCGCAGGCCAGGGGACGCTCGGCGTTCCGAAGAGCTGCGTTCGCAGGTCGTCGTACGCGCTGATAGGCGCGCTGAACTGCATGCTGCCTCCGGCCCAGTCCGTGCAGAGCTCGCCCGGCTGCACGATCGTCACGCGGATGCCGAAGGCGGCGACCTCGGCGGCCAGTGCTTCGCTGAAGCCCTCGAGCCCCCACTTGGCCGCGTTGTAGAGGCCGAGCGTCGGCACAGTGCCGACCGCGCCGACCGTCGAGATCTGCACGATGTGGCCGGCGCCGCGTGCCCGCATCCCGGGCAGCACCGCCTGGCTGAGCCAGAGCGGTCCGAGGAGATCGGTGTCGATGATGCTGCGAGCTTCCGGCTCAGTGACTTCCTCCGCCGCGGCGATAAGGCCGTACCCGGCGTTGTTGACGAGAACGTCGACCGCCCCGAAATGCGAGGAGGCCCGCTCGACGACGTCGAAGGCCGCCGCTCGGTCACGGACATCGAGCGGGAGGACCAGCAGTCTGTCGTGCTCCGGGAGTGAGTGCTCGCCGCGCACCGTCGCGACGACGTTGTGCGACGCGCCCAGTGCGGCGAGGGTCAGGGCGCGTCCGAGTCCGCGGTTCGCGCCAGTGATCAGCCAGGTCTGCGCTGTGCTCATAGCTCGACGCTAGGCGATGATCCTCCCCGCACGGTGTATCGACGCAGCCGAGCCGAGCCCCGGCGCTGGACCCCTTACTCGCCGACGCTCCCGTCGATCGCCTCGCGCAGCAGGTCGGCGTGGCCGTTGTGCCTGGAGTACTCCTCGACCATGTGGATGAGGATCCACCGCAGGCGAGGAATCCGGCCGTCCGAGAACCCCTTCGCGGCGGGGTAGGCGAGGCCCCCGGCGCGGAACGCGCGCTCCGCGGCGGCCCGCGCGCGTGCAACCGACGCCTCCCACTCGGCGAGCAGCTCGGCTGGCTGCTGCGCGCTCGCGGCGTCCCACTCCCAGTCGGGCGTCTTCGTCCAGTCGACGGACGCCCACGGCTCGCGTTGCTCCTCGCCGAAGAGGACAACCCCGAACCAGTCGTCCTCCACGTACGTGAGGTGCTTGACGAGGCCCCCGAGCGTCATGCTGCTCGGCGGCAGCGTCCTCGACAGCTCGGCGGAGCCGAGGCCCGAGAGCTTCCAGGCGAGCGTCGCCCGGTGGAAATCGAGAAAGCCGTTGAGCGTCGACCACTCGTCCTCACCGAGGGGCGGCTCTGGGCGGTCCTGCGCGTCGAAGATCGTCGTCATCGTGCGAGTCTAGGCACCGCCATCTGGCGAGCCGTGAGTCTGGCACATGCGCAGACTGCCGCACGGAATGAACAGTGCCCCTGGAGGGACTCGAACCCCCAACCGTTTGCTTAGGACGCAACTGCTCTTCCATTGAGCTACAGAGGCTGGCGCGACAATGCTACCGGTGCTGGCGGCCTCCCGTGTGCAGCGGCGCCTGATTCGGGGACGAAAAGTTGGTCGAGGTGCGGGCGACGCACGCGCGCCTCCACCCGCCGACGGGCCCAGACACCTACAGTGTCACGCGTGTGGGGTCTGTTTCGTAAACGAGGTTCAGAGCCGGGCGACGCGAAGAGCGACGGTCACGGCTCCGGCAAGGGTGCGCCCACAAACAATGAGACGGAGCCGATACCCGACCTCAGTCCAGTGCGCGAGCGCCTCGAACGTGAGCGTGAGGCGCGCGACAGCGAGGCCCGCGAGGCGGACGACGATCTCGATCTCGGACGCGACCACGAGGACGGCGTCAGGGCACGAGGTGGCGACGGCCCGAGCCTCACGCGAGGCCGTTCCTGGGTCGCGGATGCGGTTGCGCACGAGCGCAGGACCCACCCGGTTCCCTCCGCCGACGAGGAGGCGCTCACTGCGCTCGACCTCGAACGCGCCGAACAGGCGAGGGCGCTCGAGGCCGCAGTCGACGCGGCGCAGGATTCGTGGCTGCACGAGCTCGCGCAACTCGGCGGACCATCCCCTCTTCTCGACTTCGCCGATGAACCCGGCACGTTCGTCGAGCTGACGAGCGCGCACCCGGGCGGCATCGCCCCCTTCGCGGCGGGCAAGACAGTGCTGCTGTCTGCCCTCGTCCGCGAGCACTCCTCGTTCCGCGGGGCGCGCGACGCGGCCGACCTCATCGCGCAGAAGGGCACCGAGCTGCTTGCTGGCCGCGGCATGAGCACGATCCAGCTGGCCACGGGCTTCGCCGAGTGGACGCAGGACGGCACCCACTTCCGCGCCCCCATCCTGACCCGCACGGTCGACCTGCGCCGCGCGGGCCGCGACTACGAGTTCACCCTCAAGGGCCCCAGCCGAGTGAACGCGTCCCTTGCGAGGCACCTTGCGCAGCACTTCGGAGTGCGACTCCCGGTTGCCGAGCTGCTCGAGCTGGCGAAGTCGAACGACGCCTTCCTCCCGCAGCACGTCTTCGACCGCATGCGCGCACTCGGCGCATCCATCCCGCAGTTCACGGTCTCGGCGCGCGCCGTCATCTCGAGCTTCGGGGAGGTCGCAAGCGCCATGCTCCGCGACACGAACGAGCTCACGCACCCCGTCCTGCGGGCGCTCGCCGGAGACGAGGAGGCGCGCCAGAAGGTGGCCGCCGTGCAGCCGGCTGAGCAGCGACCGAGCCCGGACCGCCGCGACCCCGTGGGGGACCGGTTCCTCCTCGACGCTGACACCGAGCAGGAGCGCGTCGTCGACGCCATCGCTGCCGGCAACTCGGCCGTCATCAACACCATGCCGGGCACAGGCCTCACGCAGACCGTCATCAACGCGCTCGGTCTGCTCGTCGCCGACGGCAAGCGCGTACTCGTCGTCACGCCCCGTTCCGCGAGCATCCGCGCCATCCGGGCGCGCCTCAAGAGCGTCGGGCTCGAGGGGCTCGCCGTCACGCCGCGCACCCTGCGCCGCGACGCGATCGCCTCGATCTCGCGCAACGAGAAGGCCCGCAAGCCCGCGATGCACGAGCTCGACGACGCCCTCGTCCGCCTCCGCCACGTGCTCGCCGACTACCGCGACGCGCTGGTGCACCCCGACCCCGCCCTCGGCGTCTCGGCCCTCGACGCGCTCGAGGAGCTCTCCCGCCTCGAGCTGCGCGAGCAGCCCCCGACGACGACCGCTCGACTCGACCGCGACGCCATCGAGGCGATCGCGACTGGCCGCGACGCCATCGCCCGCCAGCTGCGCGCCGCCGGCGAGCTCGGCCAGTTCAAGTACGGCCCGGACGACTCGCCCTGGTACGGCGTGTCCTTCGAGTCGACCGACGAGGCGAACCGCGCGCAGGAAGCCGCCATCGAGCTCGACGCCGGCACCCTCGTCGAGGTCATCGACCGTGCCCAGGAACTCGTCGGACGCACCAGGATGCGCCCGGCAGAGACCTACGGCGAGCTCGGCATCTACCTGCGCCTCCTGCTCGACCTGCGCGAGACCCTCGACCGGTTCCGCCCCGCGGTCTTCGACCACTCGCTGACGGACGTCATCCACGCCACGAACCCGAAGCGCGACGGCAGCGACCTGACATCGGCCCGCCGCCGCCAGCTGCGCCAGCTCGCGAAGGACTACGTGCGGCCCGGCGTCGTCGTGGACGACCTCCACGAGTCGCTCAAGCTCGCCCAGCGCCAGCGCATCCTCTGGCACCGCTACGTCACGGACGGCTCCACGCCGACCGTCCCGACGGGCATCTCCGACGTGCGCAAGTTCCACCGCGAGGTCGCGGAGAAGCTGCGCCTCCTCGACGAGCCGCTCGTCGACGCCGGAGCCGTCTCGCTCAGCGAGCTGCCGCTGGCCGAGCTCCCGGCCCGCATCACGGAGCTCGCGGCCGACAGCGAGGTGCTGCACAATCTCGTCGAGCGCCTCACCATCATCGAGCGCCTCGAGAACCTCGGCCTCACGCCGCTGCTCGAGGACCTCTCCGAACGCCACGTCGAGGCTGAGGCGCTCGGCGACGAGCTCGAGCTCGCCTGGTGGCAGTCGGTGCTCGAAGACCTCCTCGACCGCGACAAGGCGCTCCTGAACGCCAACACGCGAGTCGTGACTCGCCTCGAGAGCGACTTCCGAGTCGTCGACCAGGCCCACACTGACCACTCGGCCGCCCAGCTCGCCTGGCAGCTCGCCGAAGCGTGGAAGGTCGCCATCGTCGACTACAGCGAGCAGGCGGATGCGCTCCGCCAGCTCCTGCGCCGTCCCGGCGTCCCCTCCACGAAGCTGGCCGTCGAGGCCGGCGACGTCTCCAAGAGCATCGCGCAGCTGTGGCTGACCACCCCGTACGACGTGCCGCTCGTGAGCGAGCGCATCCACTTCGACACGGTTGTGCTCGTGGATGCTGGAACCATGTCGATCGCCGAGAGCATCGGCGCGATCCGCAGAGGCGACCAGGTCGTCGCATTCGGCGACCCCGTCACCCAGTACCCGACGCCGTTCACGGTCGCCGTGACCCGCCCGGCGGCGGACAGCACCGACGCGTGGGGACTGCGCCACGAGGACGCCGTCGGCGAGTCCGTGTATTCGCGGCTCGCGGAGTTCCTGCCGGAGCACGCGCTCACGCGCAGCTATCGGGCCGGCGGCGAAGACCTCGCGGAGCTCATCAACAGGCGCTTCTACAAGGGGCGCATCCGCTCCATGCCGTGGGCGGGGACCCTGCTCGGGCACTCGAGCCTCAGCTTCTCCTTCGTCGAGAACGGCACGGGCCTGCCTGACCCGATCACGGGAGGGGTGGAATCCACCGACGGCGAGGTCAGCCGCGTCGTGGAGCTCGTCGTCGACCACGCCGTGCACCGGCCCCGCGAATCGCTCATGGTCGTCACGGCTTCCGCGCTGCACGCCCGCCGGGTCGAGCAGGCGGTCTACTCGGCCGCCTCGCGCCGGAGCGACATCGCCGACTTCTTCACGGCAGCACGTGGGGAACCGTTCACGGTCACCACGATCGAGCTGGCCACAGCGCAGTCGCGCGACCGCGTGATCTTCTCCATCGGCTTCGGCCGTACTCCCCACGGCCGTGTCCTCGCGAACTTCGGAGTGCTCGGCACCGAGCTCGGGGAGCGCGCGCTTGCCGTCGCGATGACGAGGGCGCGTCGCTCACTCGTCATCGTCTCGTGCATCCGCCCCGGCGAGCTCGACCCTTCGCGCATGTCCCGGGGAGTGCTCGGACTCGCGCAGATCCTCGGAGAGGCAGAGACCAAGGGCGATGCGCCGAGCACGGGCCCAGGCCTCGAACAGGGCGCAGGCGAGGAGGCGCCAGCCTCCGACGACGACGGCACCGAGGGCGACGACCGCGAGGTGGAGGCGCCGCCCATGCTGCTCGATCTCGCGAACCGTCTCGAGTCGTTCGGCATGACGGTCGAGCTGTTCCACCGTGGCCGCGTCCCCCTCGCCGCGGCGTACAAGGGGCGCGCCATCGCGATCGACACCGACGGCCTCGACCTGAGGATCGCGGGCTCGGCCGACGCGACGCTGCGGGAGACGTTGCGTCTGCGCCCTGAGCTCCTCAAGCGCCTCGGCTGGTACTACCTGCGAGTGCACTCCTTCGAGCTCTTCGCGCACCCGGAAGCAGTGGCCCGACGCATCGCGAAGGCCCTCAAGGTGCCGCTGCCTGCGGAGACCGCGGTTGTCACGGCCGGTTCCCTGCAGGGCGAGCTCGGTCAGCTCACCTCCGGTGCCGCAGCCCCGAGCGGCGCGGCATCCAGGGCCAACCTCGAGTCGGTCACCCTGCCGGACGGGAACCAGCAGATCGCTATCGGCCGCTCTGGCGAGCCGGGCGGTGCGAGCTGAGCGTGAACCCCGGCACGCCTGCACCACGGAAGCCGCGACGCCGAGTCACCACGGAACCACCTCCCGGCAGCGATCCGAACCCCCAATCGCCTGACGGCTCGAACGGGCCCGCCGTGCTCGCCGGCGAGGATTCGCCCGCAGCCTGGGGCGACGCACCCGTCCGCTACGCCGACGACCGGGTGGAGAGCCCCCGCGGGCCCAACGACGACCGGCTGCGCGCCGACAAGCCACCGCACTATGGCTGAGCGGGCGATAGAGCCGAACGACCCGACGGTCCCCGGCTCCGACCCCGAGCATCCGACGACCGGCCAGGTCCCCATCGTCTCGAACGCCGACGACGCGCGGCCGCCCATCCCCGCCGAGATCTGGGTCCTGCTCGTCGCGACCTTCTTCATCGCGATCGGCTTCGCGCTCATCGTTCCCGTCCTCCCGCAGTACGCGTTGAGCTTCGGCGTCGGCGCGACGCTCGTATCGGTGGTCGTGAGTGCATTCGCGTTCATGCGACTCGTCTTCGCGCCCGGGGCGGGAGCTCTCATCAACCGGTTGGGGGAGCGGCGCATCTACGTCGCCGGACTGCTGATCGTCGCCGCCTCCACCGCTGCCGTCGCGTTCGCGCAGGACTACTGGCAGCTGCTCGTGTTCCGTGGACTCGGCGGAGTCGGATCGGTCATGTTCACGATCTCGGCGGCCGGCATGATCGCCCGCTACTCGCCGCCGCAGATCCGCGGCCGCATCTCCGCCCTCTGGGGTGGCATCTTCCTCGTCGGGAACATCGCGGGCCCGGCGGTCGGCGGGGCGCTTGCCCAGTTCGGCATCGGGGTGCCGTTCCTCGTCTACTCGGGAACCCTCGTGATCGCGGCGGCCATCGTCGGCATCATGATGGGCCGCGCCCACCGCATCACGGCGAAGAAGACCGCCGAGGAGGCCGGCCTGCACGACGCCGGCGACGACCGTGCGCCCGCGGCCAAGAAGCTCGAGCCGAAGTCGCTCCGCGAGGCGCTCCAGGACTCCGCGTATCGCGCGTCCCTCGTGTTCGGCTTCGCCAACGGATGGGCGAACTTCGGGGTCCGCACCGCGATCCTCCCGCTGTTCGTCGCGACGAGCATCAGCCAGGAACCGTGGGTCATCGGCGTCGTCATCGCGGTTGGTGCCGTCGGGAACGTCGTCTCGCTCCAGTACGCCGGCCGGAAGACCGACCGCATCGGGCGAAGGCCCTTCATCCTCGTCGGACTCGGCGTCTCCGCGGTCGCGATGTTCGCCACCGCGTTCGCCGGCGACATCGTCACGATGCTCGCCCTCAGCTTCGTGCTCGGGCTCGGCTCTGGACTGGCCGCGCCCGCCGAGCAGGCGGTCATCTCGGACATCATCGGCTACGGCCGCAGCGGTGGACAGGTGCTCTCCACCTACCAGATGACGCAGGACGCCGGCAGCATCCTCGGCCCCATCGTCGCCGGCGTCATCGCCGACCTGTTCGGCTTCACCTGGGCGATCATCATCTCCTCGATGATGCTCGCCATCGCCTGTCTCTCCTGGGTGTGGGGCCGCGAGACGTTCCGCTCGTCCTGAGCCGACCCACCGTCAGCGCTGGGAGCGCTGGAAGCGCTGGAAGCCGTGGAAGCGCAGGAGGCGACGTGGCGCGCGCTTCGGTGGCGGCATCACGGCCGGATGCGACGTGCAGCGTCTGCATGCAAGACAGGAACGCCGCCGGGGTGACCGGCGGCGTTCCTGTCTCTTCGCAGTGCTCCGAGCTGGTAGCGCTGCTGCGATGAGCGCGGCGTCCTAGGAGCGGGTCTCGGGGCCCTCGCCCTGGAGCTTCGCGGGTGCCTCCTGCTGTGCCTTGAGAAGGTCGCGGATCTCCTCGAGCACGTCCTTCTCGGTGACCGCGGCCTCGACGGCAGGCTTCGGCTTGCCGTGGATGAGGCGGTAGCTCATGTCGTTGAGCTTGTTGATCGGCAGGATGATCGCGAAGTACACGACCGCTGCGATCAGGACGAACTGGATGATCGCGGCGATGACCGCGCCGAAGCCGATGGGCACCGTGCCGATCGTGACCGTGGCGGCCGCGATGTCGTCCGCGTTGAACAGGGCGGCGATGACCGGGTTGAAGATGCCGTCGACGATGGCGTTGACGATGCTCGTGAACGCTGCGCCGATGATGACGGCGACGGCAAGCTCGATGACATTGCCCCGCATGATGAATTCGCGGAATCCCTTCATGGGGTCCCCTTTCGTTCGGTGCTGGAGTGCTGAGTCGTGTCAGTTCAGGACGCGGCGGGGGAGCTGCTGCCGCTCGAGGCGGCGGCGGGTGCCGGTTCCTTCTTGGTCGCGGCGGGCTTCGCCTCCGCGGAAGTCGAGGCGGAGGAAGAGCTCGAGCTCTTCTTCGCACTGGCTGCGGAATCGGTCCGGTAGAAGCCGGATCCCTTGAAGGAGACGCCGACGGCACCGAAGACCTTGCGCAGCTTGCCTCCGCACTTGTCGCAGACGGTGAGGCTCGCGTCAGCGAACCCCTGCTGGATATCGAAGGCGTTGTCACATTCGGTGCAACGGTATGAGTAGGTAGGCATATTCTCGCTTTCGGGACCAGAACAGCATAATCGCGCGAGAGAGCCGGCGGGGAAATGCTTCAGAAACGTCGGATTCCCGATGGGGTGACGACCCCATCCACTCGCTCGTCGTGCGCTTCGCGGGGAACGACCTCGAGGAGCTCGTCGTCGTAGACGACCGCGTAGACGGGCGGGCGGCCGGCCATGGAGCCGAGCGTGCGGTCGAAGTAGCCGCGACCCCAGCCCATCCGGTAGCCGTCCAGGTCGACGGATGCGGCGGGGATGATGAGCAGGTCGGCGTCGCCCAGGGCGATGGGGCCGAGGAGATCGCCCGTCGCCTCGGGGAATCCGAGCTCGTGCGGACGCTCAGACTGCCCGTCGGAGACGACCCAGTCGAGGAGCCCGTCCTCCCGCGTGACGGGCAGCAGGACGGTGATGTCAGCTGCGCCGGCCCAGGCGAGGAAGGGCCGCGTGCTCGGTTCGAATTCGCCCGACAGGTAGCAGGAGATGCGCGTCGCGCCGTGCTCGGCGACGAGCTGCTGCAGGCGGAGGGAGATCTGCTCCCCGCGCTCTGCCAGGAGCAGTTCCCCGTGGCTGCGGCGGCGCTGTCTGGTGTCGGCGCGGAGTGCTCGTTTCTCGGTCTTCGCATCGGTCGACATGGGAACGAGCCTAGCGAAGCGACCCCTCGCGGGTTGGGGAGGGCTTGGCCGAGAACCCGGAGCCCGTGCCGCAATGACGCGCCACGTGCACCTGCGTTTCGCGATGGCATTCGGTGGCCATACGATACGGCCTATGTCCTCGCGCATCACTAAGGCCGTTATTCCAGCTGCGGGCCTCGGGACGAGGTTCCTACCCGCGACGAAAGCCATTCCCAAGGAGATGCTCCCGGTCGTCGACCGTCCCGCCATCCAGTACGTGGTCGAGGAAGCCGTCGAGGCGGGCCTGTCGGACGTGCTCATGATCACGGGGCGCAACAAGACGACGCTCGAGAACCACTTCGATCGTGTCGCCGAGATCGAAGCGCTGCTCGAGGCGCGCGGGGAAACGGAGAAGCTCGATCGCGTCCGCGCGGCCACGAATCTCGCCGATGTCCACTATCTGCGCCAGGGGGATCCGCTCGGTCTGGGGCACGCGGTCCTGCGTGCCTACCAGCACGTCGGCCACGAGCCCTTCGCCGTGCTGCTCGGCGACGACATCATGGCGGGCGGCTCGCTGCTCTCGCGCATGATCGAGGTGCACGAGGCGACCGGCGCGAGCGTCGTCGCGCTCCAGGAAGTCGACCCGGCCATGATCTCCTCGTACGGCGTCGCCGCCTACGACGCGTCGTCGAGTGTCGAAGACGGCGTCCCGGGGGCCGGGCCGGACACGATCCAGATCACCGGGCTCGTCGAGAAGCCCGCGCTCGAGGATGCTCCGTCGAACTACGCCGTCATCGGCCGCTACCTGCTGCGACCTGAGGTCTTCGGGGTGCTCGAGCAGACCAAGCCGGGCGCTGGGGGAGAGATCCAGCTGACCGACGCCCTGCAGGTGCTCGCCGCGAACCGCGAGGAGCTGGGTGGCGTGGTCGGTGTCGTCTACCGTGGTCGGCGCTTCGACACGGGCAACAAGCTCGACTACATCAAGGCGATCGTCGAGCTCGCCGTCGACGACCCGAAGCTCGGACCCGCGCTCAGCCCGTGGCTGAAGCAGTTCGCCGCCTCGATCGGCGAGTAGACTCCGCTTTCTATGAGCGCATCCGTCCCCACGCTGACGCACGGCCCCGTGTCGCTGCGTCCCATCAGGGTCCGGGATGCGCGGGAGCTGGAGTCCGTGCTGCTCGCGAACCGCGAGTGGCTGCAGCCGTGGGAGGCGACGAGCCCGGGCGGCGGTGGCCGCTGGGATGTTCGGGGTGGTATCCGCTCGCTCCTCTCCCAGGCCTCAGCGCACACGGCTCTGCCGTTCGTGATCACCTACGAGGGTCGATTCGCCGGACAGCTGACGGTCTCCGGCATCAGCTACGGGGCCCTGTCATCCGCGACTCTCGGCTACTGGGTCGCACGTGAGTTCGCCGGCAAGGGGCTCGCGACGATCGCCACCGCGATGGCCACCGACCACTGCCTGCAGGGCCTCGGCCTGCACCGCATGGAGGTGTGCATCCGGCCGGAGAACGCAAAGTCCCTGCGGGTCGTCGAGAAGCTGGGCTTCAGGTACGAAGGCCTGCGTCGCCGCTACATCCATATCGACGGCGACTGGCGCGACCATTTCTGCTTCGGCGTCGTCCGCGAGGAGGTCCCTCAGGGCGTGCTGCGGCGCTGGCGCGAGGGTGTCGCAGACGAGCGCGAGGCGCAGGTGCCTCAGGCTGACTGGGAACGGACGGCGCAGCCCCTCGTCTGAATCGCCGCGACGCTGCGAGCGTTGATATCCGCCTGCTTCGCCGGTTGTCGCAAGAACTTCGACAATCTCGAATCAGACACTCCGCACCAATCGGGGTCGGCGGCTCGGTCCGCGCTTAATGTTGACGCCATGCAGTTCGGCAGCAGTCTCGTCCTCGCCCTGGCGGTGACGCTCTGGCTCGCCTATTTCGTGCCGACGTGGGTGCGCCGTCGCAACTACCTCGCAACCGAGGAGAACGCGATCCGGATGCAGCAGGCGCTCCACTCGCTCGCGAACACGAGCGAGCTCGGTCAGGCGCGTGTGCGCGCCGACGGTCGCAGCGTCGTCGAGCAGGAGCGACGAATCAAGCGCGCGAAGGCTGAGGCAGAGCGCGCAGAACGCGAACGCGACGAAGCCGCGCGGCGTGCTCTTCCGACGGTCGCCGTCCCACGCTCCATCGAGGACCGCCAGCGGGCCGCCCGCGCAACGCGTCGCGGCCGGCTCGTCACGTCCCTGCTCACGCTCGCCGGTCTCATCGCTGTCGGCGTGGGAATCGCACTCGGCTCGAGCATCGGCGTCTGGTGGGTGCTCGTCGCCGGCGTCGTGACCGTGCTCGCCGGAGTCGCGGGCCTCCAGCGCCTGGCACGCATCGCGAACGCGCAGCGCCTCGCGGTGCGCGCGGCGGGCGGCACGCAACGGGTGCCGCGCGCTGAGCGTCGCCCCGACTCGACGATCGACTTCTCCGTGAGCGACGCGCCCACCGTCGAGATTCAGCCGATTGCGGCTGCGGATGACGCTGAGCCGCTCGCGAGCTGGGTTCCGGTTCCCGTGCCGAAGCCGCTCTACCTCGAGCGCCAGCCAGTCGAGGAGCTGACAGCTGTCGAGAACACGGGGGACGCCTCCGGTCGTCCGGGGCCGGATGGTCCCGGTGGCGGCGTCGAGGTCGAGAAGGTCAACCACCTCGAGCTGCTTCGCGAGGCTGCTCGTCGCTCCGAGCAGAAGATCCGGGATGCACACGCGCAGCCGGGCATCGCGACGTTCTCGACGCGCGCATCCGCTGCGACGGAGGGCATGCCGCTTGCGCAGACCGCTGCCACCCGGGCGGGGCTCGCGCAGTCGTCGCCCGCGCTGAGCGAGGTCGTCCTGAACCCGATCGTCGTCGCCCCCGTCGAGAAGCGGCCGAGCCGCTGGGCGAGCATGGGAGTCATCGAGGAGATCGAGCCCGGGATGGGCGACCTCGACGCAGCACTGCGCCGCCGCCGCGTCGGCTAGTTGCCGCCGGGCTTCGCGCCCCATCCACTAGGGTGGTCGGATCATGGCTTCACCAGTAGACGGCGATCCTTTCGCGCTGACCGACAACGCATCGATCGATGTGCCGAACGGCATCTTCGCGGCGGGCGACGAGACGCTTGACCGCACTGGCGCGACGAATGCGCGCCTGGTGCTCGGCGGCCCCTTCGCACGGTTCCGGGCGGCGCCGTCCGCTGCTCGCGTGAGCTGGTTCGTCGCGGCGGTCGCGCTCCTCGTCGTGGTCGTCGTCATCCCCGTTGCGATCGGCTCCTTCGCGACGGTCCGCAAGGAATCCCTCGCGGCCTCCACCGCTGCTCCCGACCAGCCAGCCGTTGTGGTGCTGAGCGCCGAGACTCTCGCGGTCAGCGCGCAGGTCGATGCCATCGAGCCCGCCTATGTCATGTCGAACGGCCTCGTCACGGATGAGTCGAAGACGAAGATGGGCGACATGCTGACCGAAGCTCGTGAGCAGATCAACGTGAATGATGCCGCCGGTGCTGCCACGACGATGGAGGCGGCCGTGCCGTACTTCGTATCGGAATACTCGCAGCGCGTCGCGACGGCCGCCGAGACGCAGGTCGAGGAATACGTCCAGTCCGAGTACGAGACCGACGAGCGCCTGGCTGAGCTGATCGCGATCGTTCGGGAGAATGCGGACGGGCAGGATCTCACGGCGCTCGTGTCTGCCGTCATCGAGATCCCCCAGGTTGTCGGTGACGCGCGCGCCGAGCACTTCGGGAACCGGAGGACGTACGTTCCACCGGCGCCCACGACGGCCGCCCCAGCTCCGACGAGTTCCGCAGCGACCCAGCCGCCCGCAACGGAGGCGCCTCAGCTGACTCAGGCGCCAGCACCCTCGCAGACGTCCGCTCCTGAGCCCTCCAAGGATCCGAAGCCCGAGCCGAAGCCAACCGGTGGGCCCAACTTCACGTCTGCCCCGAACGGCGACTAGCCGCCGCTGCGGTTCCGCTGCTTCGCGCGTCCGGAAGGCGCTCAGACGGTGAGGGCCCGCGCGCGGTAGTGGCCCGGCGTGACATCGAGGACTCGTCGGAAGGCATCGATGAAGGTGCTCGTCTGCGCGTAGCCGAGCGAGCGTGCCACGAGGGCGACGCTCGACCCGTTCGAGAGCTGCTCGAGCGCGGACTGCACTCGGACCATCTGGCGCCAGCTGTGGAAGGAGACGCCCGTCTCGTTCTGGAAGATGCGCGCCAGCGTCTTGCTGCTGACCTCGAGGGAGAGGGCCCACTCCTCGAGCGACGTGCGGTCACCCGGTTGTGCCCTGAGCGCATCCGCGATGGGGACGATGCGCCGGTCACGAGGCATGCGGACCTGGAGATCGTGGCTGGCCGGGTCGAGGTTGTCGAACAGGACTCGTTCGATGTTGCGACGCTGCACCTGCGAGATGCCCTCGGCCGCGAGTCGTGTGAGGAGCTCGTGGAGCAGGGGTGTGACGGTGACCCCGTACGCTTCGCGCGGGCGGAGGTACGATTCACGCTCCGAGAAGAATGTTGCCTGGAATTCGCACTGCGCCGATGCGCGGCTCGTGTGGGGTGTGCCCGCCGGGACCCAGACGGCGAAGTGCGGCGGCACGACCCAGGCGCTTCGTTCGACGATGAGCTTCAGGACTCCACGTTGCACGGAGAGGAGCTGGCTGACGGGGTGGGAGTGAGGTCCCCACTCGAGTGGCTGGCCGGATTCCTGCCGGGGCGCCGCTGTCGCCGCGGGAAGCAGCGACGCAGGAGGCGAGATATCTGGTTTGAGCACGAGGGTGCGAGGGTCAGGTTGCCATGTGGGCAGCGGTCCGGCGGTGTGCATAATCTGACATGCTACACATGCTCGGACCGTTCCAACGCTCTTACATGCGAAGTCAAGAAGCGTACAGGAATTCTGCGCTTGCGAGCTCATCTTTTGGCGATGCCGAGGAGTGATGGCTGGTCGGCGCTGCGCTCATGGTCGACTGTGTGGCTCCCGCGAGATTGGCGGTGTCGGGCGCCTGGTGGTAGAGTTTCCGTTCGTCAGGGCCTATGGCGCAGTTGGTAGCGCGCCTCGTTCGCATCGAGGAGGTCAGGAGTTCGAATCTCCTTAGGTCCACCAGACACAAGAAGCCCGCCGGTCTCCGGCGGGCTTCTTTGTTTGCTGGTGTCCGGTCTCCGCGGACGTGGTTCTGGGTGGGCATGAGTTCCGATCTTTGAGCTGCCGCGTTGGCGTGCCTTGCGCTCCCACCTCCGCGGTGACCCGCGCGGCCGGCACGAGCCGTCGGGGTTCTTGGATCGTCCTCTCTGCCGACGGCGCGCTTGCCGGGAATGCCGCCCGAATACGACCAGAGCATTGCGAATTGGTGCATTTTCGACGCGAATACCGCCGGTCTGATGGAGCGCGGCTGCGTCCCGGCTGCGCTTCGCTAGTCTCTGATCGTTCGAGGGGGAAGATATGTATCAGCGCTGCGGTTTTCGGCGAGTCCTTGCGCCGCTGTCCCTGCTCGACGTTCGTCACCAGGGAGGCATTCGGACGTTGGTTCTTGGCGCGGGGACGCGGCGCGCATGGAAGCGCGCAGCGCGTGCCACCCGTGAGGGACTCGTCGGGCGTCGAGTCGACGCGCCGACGGTGCGGGCAGTGGCGGCAGCCCTGAGAGAAGGCGGCTCGCTGCTGGAGACCCATGCGGTGCGTCGTTCGACGCGCCGCCTCCTGCGCGCGTTGGGGGACGGGCGCATTCCGGCGCTGATGCCGACTCGGGTGCTCGCCGGGGTGACGGTGCTCGTCGAGTCCTGCAACCTGGACGGCAGCGCGGAGATCACGCGGCTCAGCTACGCGGCACCACGCCAGGTCGGCGCCCAGGCCCGAGGCGGAGCAGAGGCAGCTCCGCCACGCGCGATGCGCGAGCCGGGCTGAGTGCACGAGTCAGGACGTTCAGCGCCGGTCGGATGCGCTCAGGCGGTCTCGCGATACCGCTTGGCGGCCGCGACCAGGTCCCGCAGCTCTGCCTCGGACGCCTTCGCTCCGTAACCCGGGGTGTCGCGCTGGATGCGCCAGCCCTCCGAGAGCGGGGTGAGCGCGACGGCGTCGAACCCGAACTGGTCGTAGAGACCGCGCGCGAACTCCAGCGCCTCGTCGCTGTCGCTCGCCGCGACGAGCGCGCGACGCGAATCGGAACCCGCTGGGCGAGCGTCGGCCGTGATGTCGGCCGCGGCGATGTGGTTGAAGGCCTTGACGACGCGGGATCCGGGCAGGTGCGCCTGGAGGAGCTCGGCAGTTGTGGTCGACTCATCGTCGAGCTCGGTGATGCTGCCGTCGCGCTGCGGGTAGTAGTTGTTGGTGTCGAGCACGATCTTGCCGGCGAGGGCGTCGACGGGGATGCTCTGGTACGCGTGCAGCGGCACCGTCACGACCGCGACGTCGGCGGCCTCCGCAACGTCGAGCGCGGTCGCTGCGCGGGCATTCGGTCCGAGCTCCGCCACCAGCGCGGCGAGCGTCTCCGGTCCGCGCGAGTTGCCGATGACCACGTCGTAGCCCGCCTCGATCGCCTTGCGCGCGACCTGGCTGCCGATGTTCCCTGCTCCGATGATTCCAAGAGTTGTCATGCTCGAGACAACTCGCGGAGGGTGGCGGCTCTTCCGAGATGACACCGGGTGACGGCATGTGACGCCGGTAGGATCGCGACGACACGGAGGAGCTGACATGGCCGGGCATCGCATCTACGGAACCGCGTTCGCGGACGTCTACCCCCACTACGTGGCGAAGGCGGAGCGCAAAGGACGCACCAAGGCCGAGGTCGACGAGATCATCCGCTGGCTCACCGGCTACAGCGAAGAGCAGCTCGGCGGCACGATCGAGACGCGCGTCGACTTCGAGGCGTTCTTCCGCGATGCGCCGCTCATGCAGCCGAAGCGCTCGCTCATCACCGGGGTCGTCTGCGGCATCCGCGTCGAGGAGATCGAGGAGCCCCTCATGCAGGAGATCCGCTACCTCGACAAGCTCGTCGACGAGCTGGCCAAGGGCAAGGCGATGGAGAAGATCCTCCGCGCCTGAGGCCCGGGCCCGTCGGCGGAGTGCGGCGCGGTGCCCTCTGCCGGTAGCGTGAGGGTGTGAGCGCCCCGAACCCCGCAGGCAACCCGGCCACCTCCTCTCTCGGTCGCCGGCGGATCGGGGGCGGCGCGGGCTCTCGGCGCGGCGGACGCATCTCCGGCCTGGACCTTGCGAGGTTCCTCGCGCTCATCGGCATGATGGCGACCCACGTCTGGGTCACGAACGCCGACGGTTCGACGCCGGCGCTGGCCGCGTTCCTCGGCGGCAAGGCCGCAGCCCTGTTCGCCGTGCTCGCAGGCATCGGGGTCGTGCTGACGACGCAGCGACAGCGCGAGCGCCGAGCGTTCGGCGCCGCGGCCCTCAACGTCTTCGGGCGCGGCCTCGCCCTCATGCTGATCGGCATGACGCTCGGTCTCGTCCCCACACCGATCGCCGTGATCCTCGTCTACTACGGGCTCGTCTTCTGGCTCCTCGTCCCACTGCTGCGGCTCTCGAACCTCTCCCTGCTCATGGTCGCGACCGCGTGGGCCGGCCTGTGGCCCTTCCTCTCCATGCTGCTGCGGGCGCCGCTCAACGTGGGCTCTGAGCTCGGAACGCCGAACTGGTTCGACCTGGCACATCCGCTCGAGCTGCTCCGCGGACTCTTCGTGACGGGCACCTACCCCGTGCTCACCTGGGTGGTCTACGCGATCGTCGGCATGGTGGTCGGGCGGATGCTGCTGGCGGCCCGAGAACGAGGCACGATCCTGCAGCTGAGCTTCGGACTCACGGCAGTCGGCGCGCTCCTCGCGCTGGTCGGAGTCGGCATCAGCATGCTGCTGGCGGGCCCCTTCGGCGGCCTCAACTCGATCGGTGCCTCGACAGGCACGGGGGCGCAGGCCTCCGAGCTCTTCTACTCGGCGGCGTTCGGCACCACGCCGACGGAGAGCAGCTGGTTCCTCGCCTCACCCGCGCCGCACTCGGGAACGACGTTCGATCTCGCCATCACAGCCGGCACCTCGCTCATCGCGATCGGCCTGTGCCTGGCTGTCTGCCTCCGACTCGGCGACACGGCCATCCGCGTGCTCGGACCCGCGCTGGGCGCTGGGGCAACACCGCTCACCATCTACGCGCTGCATGTGGTCGTCGCGGGTGTGACCTACACGACCCTCGTCAGCGGAGGGTGGCTCGCGGAGGCCCCCGAGCTGTTCTGGCTCGTCTCGAGCGCCCCGATCTGGCTGATCCACGTGGCGGGGGCCCTGGCTGTCGGTGCGGTCTTCTTCTGGTGGCAGCGGCGCGGCCCGCTGGAGGCGGCCGTGACCTGGACCGGCCAGCGGTTCGCGGCCCTCGCGGCGCCTCGCCCCTCGCAGACGGTGGAATGAGCCAGCGCCGCGAGTACTGCTCGCGCTGTGCTTGGATTGCTGCATGCTCAGCAAGAACCATGACATCGCGGTCGGGGAGTGACCTCCCGGGTCGACCGGCGCGCGCGCATCGCAGTCGCGGCCATGTTCCTCACCAACGGGGCGCTCTTCGCGAATCTGCTGCCACGCTATCCGGGGGTGAAGGCCGAGCTCGCTCTGAGCAACGTCGAGTTCGGGCTCGTCGTCGCCGCCTACCCGAGCGGGGCCCTTCTCGCGGGGCTGGCGGCCGCAGCGCTCATCCGTCGCTTCTGGTCGTCGCGTCTCGCCGTGGCCGGCACGGCCATCACGAGCGTCGCACTGTTCGCCGCGAGCTTCGCCCCCAACGGACTGCTGCTGGCGGCCGCCTTCGCGTTCGGTGGGGCGGCGGATGCACTCACTGACGTGGCGCAGAACTCGCACGGGCTGCGGGTCCAGCGTCGCTTCGGGCGCTCCATCATCAACGGCTTCCATGCGATCTGGTCGATCGGGGCCGTGCTCGGCGGCCTCATGGGAGCCGCCGCGGTGGCGCTCCAGGTGCCGCTCCCGCTGCACCTCGGCGTCAGCGGCGCCCTGTTCACGCTCGTCGCGGTCCTCGCCTACCGGTGGATGATCCCCGGCCCGGAGCACGACGACGTCGAGGTCACGACGGCGGGGATCAGGGTCGTCAAGGCCGGGGCATCCGCTCGCGGCGGTTCGGCGAAGTACCTGGTGCTGCTCGCGCTCGTGCTGCTCACCGTGGCGGGCTCGGTCGTCGAGGATTCCGGCAGCACCTGGGCGGCGCTCTACCTGTCCGGTTCGCTCGAGGCCCCGCAGGCGCTCGCGGCCTTCGGCTTCATCGCGCTCGTCGGGGCGCAGTTCGTGGGGCGGATGCTCGGGGACCGGCTCGTCGATCGCTTCGGCGAGCGGCGGGTCGCGCAGGCGGGTGGCCTCGTGACAGCGCTCGGAATGGGCGTCGCGCTGCTGTTCCCGAGCGTCGGGGGGACGATCGCGGGCTTCGCGGCCGCTGGTCTCGGAATTGCCACGCTGGTGCCCGCGGCCCTGCATGCGGCCGATGAGCTGCCAGGGTTCAAGCCGGGCACGGCCATCACGTTGGTGTCGTGGCTCATGCGCCTCGGCTTCCTCGCCGCACCGCCCCTCGTCGGCCTGCTCGCCGACGCGACGTCGCTCCGCGTCGGGCTTATCGTGGTTCCGATCGCCGGAGTCGTGGCGTTCCTATGCGCAGGCGTTCTCGCGGGGCGCACTCGCCGATCAGATCCGACCTCCTAGGAGCAGGCATGCAGCAATCCATGGACCAGGTGTTCGAGATCGTCGCGGTCGTCGTCGAGGCGCTCGGCGCGTCGGCCATCGTCATCGGCATCGTCATCGCGGTGGTGCTCGCCGTGCTGGCCCTCGTGCGAGGGAAGGGCGGCAAGGTCGCCCTCGCGACGCTCCGCACCTCGCTCGGAGCTGGCATCCTGCTCGGACTGGAGGTGCTCGTTGCCGCCGACCTCGTCCGCACGATCACGTCGAAGCCCTCGCTTGAGGACGCTCTCATCCTGGGACTCATCGTCGTGATCCGAACGGTGCTGAGCATGTCCATCCAGATCGAGATCGAGGGTGTGCTGCCGTGGCGCCGTGCTCTCACCACGAGCGGCGCACAGCTGCTGGCGGACCAGGTCAGAGCGGCAGGCCGTCCCGAGTCTGCAGGTGCGACCGGGGCCGGTGAGGGGCGCACCGTCGTCTGAGGTGCCGGGTCGAGAGACGAATGTGGCCCGCACCCTGGACGGGGCGGGCCACGGCTCGTCGTGTGCTCGAACGTCAGACGTCGAGGACCGCGCGGAGCATGTGGGCGACGCGCGTTCGGTTGCTCGGCGTGTCCTGCCAGGCGAGCACTCGCCCGAGCGAGTCCACGACGTGGAATCCGGCGTGCGCGACGCAGCGCGCTTCCGAGGCGGAGAACTGCGGCTTCACGGCGCGCAGGAGTCCTGCCCACTCCTCGACGTGGTCGCGCTGGAGGGCGATGAGACGCTCCCGCTCGTCGTCGCCGAGGTTCGTCGACTCGGCGATGTAGACCTGCAGCAGCCGGTGGTGCGCGAGCTGGGCTTCCACGTAGGCGTCGATCAGGCCATCGAGCGCGGCTTCGTGGCTGTCGACGGCGGCGAAGACCTCGCGGGTCACCTGGCCGAGGTACTCGGCGGCACGTGAGCACGCAGCGGCGAGGATGCCGCTCTTGCTCTCGAAGTGCCGGTACACGCCGGAGGCGGTGATGCCGACGGCACCGCCGATCTCCTCGATGCTCACGAGGTTGTATCCGCGCGCGAAGAAGAGCTCGATGGACCGGGCGACGATCTGCTCGCGCTTCGCCGTGGAAGGGATTCCGGTGGCTGCGGGAGCGACGTACGACTCGATCTCGGGCAGCTCTGCCTCGAAGGCGCGCTGGGCAGCCGCACGGAGGTAGTCGGCGGCGGCCGACGAGATGCTGGTGCGGTGCATCGAGACGCTCGCGAGCACGGCGAAGGCCGCACGACTCTGCAAGGCGGCGTCTTCGGCACGCAGGTTCGGGCGCAGTTCCTTGAGCACCGTCGAGAAGCGACCGTAGACCTTGGCGAGGCGCTGGTCGACGGACGCGCGATCGGCGGGCTCGAGGTAGCGGGACTCCCAGCGGATGATCTCTCCGGTGCCGCGGCGCTTGATGAGGCTGTCCAGCGTCGCGCTGATCAGCGCAGAGGACTGCTCGGCCGGGGGAGCGCCGATGACCGCTGCGCTCTCTGCCGCGTCGTCGGTGGCCGTCTCGACCGCGTCGACGATGCCGAACGCCGTGTGCTTGAAGAGGTCGTACTTGTTCGCGAAGTGACGGTAGAGGGCGGGGGCCGAGATGCCGACCGACGCTGCCACGTCGCTCATGCTCACCTGGTGGTAGCCGCGCAGGGCGAATGCCTGAGTGGCGGCGGACTCGATGCGCTGCTTGCGGTCCTTGGGGCGGACGACTGGGGTATGAGGCCACGTGGGGGGAGTGGTCATGGAGGGAGTGTTGCTCCGTTCGAGGTCTGGTGCTGGTAGTGAACGAGGCATTTCGCGGTCGGGGGTCCGCGCCTCGCCCAAGAAGGATACCTTCCTCCCTGCCAGTCGACCCTGGAACACACCACATCTTCGGCTCACGGGGGAGGACTCCCCGTGAACGACGAATGCCGCCCTCACGCGGATCGTGTCTGGCCTCGGTGGCGGGAGCCAGAAGCGCCACCAGCCGCCAGCGCGAGCAGACGGAACTGCCCATTCCGCGTCGGTGAGGCGAGTGCTCTGCTCTCCCACTTCACCAAGGGGGCACACGGGGTTCGCCGCGATCGTCGTCGTTGACAGATCGGAGGCTGCGGGCGAGGTGAAGTCGGCTTCTGGTTTGCGAACCGTGAGGTCATTCGTGGTGAGTGGTCAACGGGATGCACTCGCCGGGACAGACAAAACGAGTGCGACCCGAAGGTCGCACTCGTTGTGCGTGGTCATCCCGTCAGAGGACGGGGACCGCTGAGAGCCTGTGTTTAGAGCGGGCGGATGCTCTCGGCCTGGAGACCCTTGGGTCCCTGGGTCACATCGAACTCCACGCGCTGGTTCTCTTCAAGCGTGCGGAAACCCTGGACGTCGATTGCGGAGTGGTGCGCGAAGACGTCGGGCGTTCCGTCGTCCGGAGCGATGAAGCCGTAGCCCTTGTCTGCGTTGAACCACTTCACGATGCCAGTTGCCATGTTTTTCTTCCTTCATTGTTATGCAGCCCGTACTTCGGGCGGGTGATCCGCGAACGGATCTGTGCTTATTAGGCACGGTTTATTTCGCGCAGGAATGCGCTGCCGAATCTCTGACGATTCGGGCTGCTCTTCCACGGCGCCGTAGGAGAGCAAAGATAAGGGGTGGATAAGTTCTTGGGCTCGGTGCTGTCTGGGGGCAGTTCCGATTCGGATGGGGCGCGCGCTCGACCCGTGTTAACTGCGGTGCTACTGGACGGCTTCCCGACGCTCAGCGCGTGAAACCAACGCTATCACGCTCCGCGCCCGCAATCGAAGGTGTTTTCTCGCGGAAAAGTCACGCGGGGTCACGCACTCGATTTCCACCGTTCGGTCAGGCCTGCGCGGCTTCGCTGCGGCCGAGTTTCCAGTAGCCGGCGAAGGTCACCTGGGTCTTCGGTACGGCGAGGTCTCTGACCAGGTGTCGGCGGACGCCGGTCGCGAGCTGCGACTCGCCGACGGCGAAGGCGTAGGGCGTCGAGCCCTCGAGTCGGGTGTCTCGTGCTGCCTGCAGCGCCGTCTGGCCAGGGCGGGCCCCGTCCGGGCGTGTCACCCAGTCGAGCGTGAATCCCGAAGGCAGTTCCACGGGCTGCGCGTCCCCTTGAGATGGGATCTCCACGATCGCGTGCCCGCGGGCTGTCCTCGGCAGGTCGCGGAGGATGCCGACGATCGCGGGCATCCCGGTCTCGTCGGCGACCAGCAGCTGCCAGTCGGTGGATGCTGGTGGCGCGAATCCGCAGCCCTGGTCGATGAGCGCGACGGGTGCTCCGATCTGTGCGTCGCGAGCCCACGGGCCGGCGATGCCGGCGTCGCCGTGCACGATCACGTCGATGTCGAGCTGTCGTTGGGCTTGGCGGAACTCGCGCACGGTGTAGTTGCGCAGGGCGGGGCGCGTCGACTGCGAGATGAGCAGGTATTTGAGGTAGCCCTTGAAGTCGATGCGGTCGGGCACGCGATCGAAGACGGTCTCGTCCTGCTGGGGGAGCAGCAGACGGAACCACTGGTCGAAGCCGAGGCCTTGGAAGCGGGCGAGGTCATCGCCCTCCAGCGTCACGCGCACGACGTGCTCGCTCACGCGCTCTCTGGCCGCGAGGCGCGACCTGACGAGACCGCTCGCGGCGTGCGTGGTGGTGATGTTCGACATGGTCGCTCCTTCGTGAGTTAGGTTTACCTTAGTCGCGGGGGTGCGGCTGGGCCAGAGGGCGTATCCGAGAGGTGCGCTGTCCGCGGTGCACACGGTGCCGCGTCTACGCTGGAGCGAGGGTGCGTAGCATTGAGAGCCAGCGAAGGAGTGGATCGCATGACGGGTGACGAGGCAGACGCTCCCGTTCGCGCGCTGCGACCACTCGGCTCCGCCAAGGCGGAACCGCATTCGATCCGGCCAAGAGGGCTCAGTGTCGACCTCACCGGCGGCAGCGTCGGAGTGCTGGTCCGCGTCTCCAGAGAGGGACGCAAGCACGACAATCTCCTGCTGCTCGGGGAGCAGCATGGTGCCACGGCCGAGACGCTCGCCGGGCTCCTCCCGGATGCGCACGTCCTGGCGCCGTCCATCGACGATCTGGGCTGGCCGCAGCGTTCGAGAGCGGCGAGAGACACGACCGCGCACGCGGTCGTCGAGCTGATGGACCACTTCTCCGTCGAGCGAGCGGTGCTCGTCGGCACGGAGAGGGGCGCGGACCTCGCCGTCGCGGTCGCCGCCGCCCACCCGGAACGTGTCGGAGCCCTGGTTCTCGTCAACGGCGGGCTCGGCGACGCTCAGCTGGCCGACGACGATGGCTCCTCCTCACGCGACGCCCTCGCGGGTCTCCGTGTTCCCGTCGCGTTCCTGTTCGGCGGTGCTGTGGCCGAGACGAACGGCTACACACCGTCGTCGGTCAGCGCCACCACGTCGTGGTTGCGCCACGTCGACGCGCAGGAAGTCGCCGAGGGGCAGCACGACCGCTTCGATGAGCAGTCGATCGCCGTCGTCGCCGACATCGTCGAGAGCCAGTTCGCCTCCGTGCGGGCCAGGGCCGCGCATCCGGCGACCGGTTCGCACCGCATCATCGCGCCTGACGACGACGAGCGCTGACTCCAGAGCGGTCCCTTGCCGCCGCGCGTGTGCCTCCGGCGTCGTATGCTGGACAGTTGCACATGCGGGCGCGGCTTGCCCGGAGAAGTATTGGATGGTCTATGAGCGTCGCACCAAGCGTCGATCCCCACACGAACACGAACCCTGGCACCTTCACCGTTCGAGAGGCCCGAGCGGACGAATTCGCCGCCATCGGGGCACTCACGGTTCGATCGTTCGATTCGGGCGGGCACGGCAATGAGCCATGGCGCGAGTCCCGCCGGGCAGCCGAACTCGACGTCGCCGCCCGCAGCGAAGCCGGGACCGTGCTCGTCGCCGTCGCGGACGAACCCGAGCACGGCGCTCCCGAGATCCTTGGAACCTCGACGCTGCTGCGCGCCGGCACCGAACCGGCGCGTCTCGCCCGCGGTGACGAGGCGGAGCTGCGCTTCACCGCCGTCGCCCCCGAAGCTCGCGGCGCGGGGGTCGCAGACGCGCTTGTCCACGCCGCTCTCGACCTCGCCCGGCGGAGCGGTGCCCGCGCGGCAGTGCTCGATGTCGGCGTCTCGAACTCGCAGGCGCGGCGGCTGGCGGAACGAGTCGGTTTCTCGCGGGTCAAGGGGCGCGACACTGACGATGAGACGTTCGGAGCCGAGCTCGCCTACCGCTACGACCTCACGCAGACCGAAGGCGTTCGCCTCCGCCTGGTTCGGCACGACGAGGTCGAGCTGGTCGGGCGCCTCACCGAGCGCGCGTACAGCAACGACTACGTGGTCACGGCGAGCTACGCCGAGGACCTGCGGGACGCCGCGAGCCGAGCCAGTGAAGACGAGGTCTGGGTCGCCGAGGACATCGCGACCGGAACGATCCTCGGATCCGTCTGGACGCCACGACCAGGGCAGCGGATCTCGCAGCTCGCAAGGCAGGGCGAGCTCGACTTCAGGATGCTCGCCGTAGCCCCCGAGGCGCGCGGGCGCGGCATCGGACAGACGCTCGCGGGCCACGTCATCGCCCTCGGGCGGGATCGGGGAGCGTCGCGGGTCGTCATGAACAGTGGCCCGGAGATGCTCGGCGCCCACCGCCTGTACGAGCGGCTCGGCTTCGTGCACCTCACCGACCGGGAGGGGCCCAAGGAGGTCGCCCCCGGCGTCGTCGTACATCTCTACGCGTTCGGCTACGACCTGCAGGCCTCCCCAGCTCTGGAGATCTGACGCTCCTAGACTGCTGAGGCAGGATCTCTCAGCCACAGCCAAGAGGAGCGGACCATGCCGCGGTACGAGCACTTCGATGAAGGCGACGACGCGTGAGCGCCGCAGCTGAGTTCGGGCCCCACGACCTCTCCGGCAGGCGCTACCTGATCACGGGCGCGTCGACGGGGCTCGGCTTCTTCACGGCGAAGAGCCTGGCTGCCCGCGGCGCGAACGTCGTCATCACGGGACGAAGCGCCGCGAGGCTCGAGGCTGCGGCCGCAGCCATGGGACGACCCGAGCTCGTCACGACCCTCGCCTTCGATATCGCGGAGCTCGAGGCGATCCGCGGCGCGGCGTCCACACTCATCGGCGACCCGTCGTCAGCTGCGTCCGGGTTCGACGGTCTTGTCCTCAACGCCGGAGTCGTGCATCCGCCGACCGAGCGGGAAGAGACGAGCGACGTCATCGAACGGGTCTTCGCCACGAACGCGCTCGGCCACTTCGCCCTCCTGAGCCACCTCTCAGTGGGGGCCGCGCTCCGTGAGGGTGCCGCCCTCGTGTGGCTCGGCAGCATCGCGCCCGCGCTCACGAGGGCACACCTCGAGGATGTGCAGCTGCGCGGCGGCTACACGTCCTGGAACGCCTACGCGCAGTCGAAGCTCGCGACGCAGGTGCTCGCGATCGAGGGGGACCGTCGAGCGCGCGCCGCTGGCGGGCACGTGCGCAGCCTCGTCGCGCATCCCGGCTACTCGACGGGCGGTCTCACCCCGACGATCCCGGGCGTCCACGAACCGTCGCTCGGCAAGCGCACCCTGGACAGCCTCCTCGCCTTCGCGGCGCAAGGCAAGCACGAGGGTGCCCTCTGCCAGCTCAGGGCCGTCACCGACCCGCAGCTGGCAGGCGGGGAGACGATCGTCCCCGCCCACCTCACGCGGGGAATGCCCGTTATCGGCACCTCGCACTGGCGCAGCTACGACCCCGAGCTGGGGGAGAAGCTCTGGGCCTACTGCGCCTCGTTGGCGGGCGCAGCGCCCGACTTCTCGGCGATCTCAGCGCGAACCTGATCCATGTCGACGTTCTCGAGGGCCTCGATGAGCTTCTCGACCCCCGCGAGCGGCATGGCCCCGGCCTCGCGGTAGAGCAGCACGCCGTCGCGGAACGCCATCAGCGTCGGGATCGACGTGATCTGCAGGCCGGCGGACAGCTCCTGGTTGTTCTCTGTGTCGACCTTCGCGAACGTGATGTCCTCGTGGCGCTCCGAAGCGGCGGAGTAGATGGGACCGAACTGGCGGCAGGGGCCGCACCATTCGGCCCAGAAGTCGATGAGCACGATGCCCTCGGAGGCAACCGTGTCCTTGAACGTCTCGGTGGTGATGTCGATGGTTGGCATGCGTCTCCTGTCTCTGGGCGTACGGGGAGCACAACGCGCCCCGCCCGCCGGCTATTCCTCACGTGGCGCGCAACGGCCCGACAAGGGGCGTAGCATCCACCCTCGTGGAAACAGTCTCCCGCCCCTGGCCCGCCCTCTGGGCCCTCGTCATCGGCTTCTTCATGATCCTGGTCGACTCGACGATCGTCTCCATCGCGAACCCGGCCATCCTCAGGGATCTCCAGACCGACATCACCGCCGTCATCTGGGTGACCAGCGCGTACCTGCTCAGCTACGCCGTGCCGCTGCTCATCACCGGTCGCCTCGGCGACCGCTTCGGCCCGAAGCGCATCTACCTCATCGGCCTCGTCGTCTTCACCCTCGCATCACTCTGGTGCGGCTTCTCGGGTGACATCGGGATGCTCATCGCGGCGCGTGCCGTGCAGGGCCTCGGCGCCGCTCTCATGACCCCGCAGACCATGTCGGTCATCACTCGGATCTTCGCGCCGGACAAGCGAGGTGCCGCCATGGGGCTCTGGGGTGCGGTCGCCGGAGTCGCCACCCTCGTCGGCCCTATCCTCGGAGGGTTCCTCGTCGACGGCCTCGGCTGGGAGTGGATCTTCTTCGTCAACGTGCCCGTCGGAGTCGTCGCGTTCATCCTGGCCTGGCGTCTCGTGCCCGATCTCGAGACCAAGGCGCACTCGTTCGACTGGCTGGGCGTGGTGCTCAGCGCTGTGGGTCTCTTCCTGCTCGTGTTCGGCATCCAGGAAGGCGAGACGTTCGACTGGGGGCAGATCGTCGGACCCATCTCCGTGTGGGGACTCATCGTCTCCGGAGTGGTCGTGCTCGTCGGCTTCGTCGTCTGGCAGCGCTTCAACCGCAAGGAGCCGCTCCTGCCGCTCGGGCTCTTCCGCGACAGGAACTTCACGGTCGCGAACCTCGGCATCTCGGTGCTGGGCCTCGCGATCGTCTCCATGCCGCTCCCGATCGCGTTCTACTTCCAGACGGCGCGCGCACTCGAGCCGACGCAGGCGGCCCTCATGCTGGTTCCCATGGCCGTCGTGTCCGGGGTCATGGCGCCGTTCGTGGGCCGCCTCACCGACCGCACCGAGCCACGCTGGATCGCGTTCGCGGGATTCCTCATCGTGGCTGCCGCGCTCGGGTGGATGTCGCTGCTCATGACGGCCGACACGCCGCTCTGGCAGCTGCTCATCCCACCCGCCTTCCTCGGCCTCGGGATGTCCGGCCTCTGGGCACCGCTCGCGACGAGCGCTACGCGGAACCTGCCTCCCGCACTCGCTGGAGCGGGATCCGGCGTCTACAACATGACCCGCCAGGTCGGCTCGGTGCTCGGGTCGGCCGCGATCGCCGCCCTCATCAGCTCGCGCCTCGCGGCCGAGCTGCCCGGCATGCCGGCGGATGCCGCAGAGCAGAGCAGCGGCGCGCTGCCGCCCGCGGTCGCCGAGGGGTTCTCCGCGGCCCTGGGGCAGTCGCTGCTGCTGCCGATCGCCGCCTTCCTCGCGGGAGCGGTCGTCGTGCTGTTCTTCGAGAAGCCAAGGGCAGCGGCACCCGGCAGCTCCGCCGAGCCTGCGCAGACCCACGAGCAGGCCTAGCTCGTGACGAAGCCGGCCGCCGCGAGTGCGGCGACCGGCTTCGTCGAGGTGCTGGGGAGTTCGCCAGCTACGGGGTGAACGGTCCGAAGACCTGTGTCCACTCGTAGACGTCGGTCTGGCGGATGACGCCGACTGCGGCGAAGGGGTCGGCGGGGAGGAGCTCCCGCAGGGACGCCTCGTCGTCGCTCTCCCAGAGGAGCAGCGCGCCCGAGTGGGGAGCGGCCCAAGGGCCAGAGGCCTTCAGGAGGCCCGCGTCCTTCTGCTCGCCGAGCCAGGCCCGGTGCGCGGGGCGGTGCTCGTCGCGGGTGTCGGCTGAATCGTCTGCGTAGTGGTAGATCGTGGCGAAGAGAGGCACGGAGGCTCCTAGTTCCGGTCGGGGCTGGTCGGGTCGGTCGGCTCGTCGCTCGGCCGCTGGAAGCTGACTTCCTCCCACTCGGTCACCGTCGGCGCCTCGAACTCGTCGTCGCTCGCCGCGGCTTCCGCAGTCGCGATGAGGCGAGTGTCGTCGTCGTCGGCTGAGAGCAGGGGCGCCGCCGTCTCGTGGGCGTCGATGCTGGCCTCGGTGTCGAAGGCGGAATCGGCGACGGTCTCGGCGAGCAGCGCGTCCTCGGTCCGCGTCGCCTCGTCGGCGTCGCCGAAGTCGTCACCGCTCTGCTCCATGATGACGGGGGCGCTGCCAGGACGGAGCTCGGTTCCATCCTCGACGAGGCTCGTCTCCGTGCCGTTCTCGGGCATGCGCCCCGGAACCTCGTAGTGCACGTACAGCGCGTCCTCCTCGGCAGGGCTGAGGTTCTGGTCGACCTCCGTGCTGGGAGCGCTCGTCACGAGTGACTTCGAGTAGGGCACGAGGATGCGCTTCTCGTCCAGTTCCGCGACATCGAGCGGGATGAAGAACTCCTTGGTGCCGAAGAGGCCCGTCTTCACCGTGACCCAGTTGGGGTCGCGCGTCTGGTCGTCGAGGTACACCTGGCCGACACGGCCGATCCGCTCGTCGCCCGGGCCGAAGACGGTCGCCTGGAAGATGCGGGTGAGCTTCGCCTCGTGGGCCTTGAGCTGGGCGGCTGCGCTGCTCTCGCCGCTCACGTGGCCGGTGCCGGCGGCAAGTGAGTCCGAGGTTTCGTCGGTGTCCTGGGGCGGCTCGATGGGGTCGTCTGCGAGGTCCCCGATCGTGTCGCCCGGAGCCAGGTCCTCGTCGGGGACACCCGCGGCCTCGATGCGCGTGGTGTCCTCGTCGCGCGGCTCGAAATCGGGGTCGAACTTGGTGTTCGTGTCGTCGGCAGCCATGCTGTGCTCCTCGGTCAACGTGGATGTGGCGGGCCATCCGTGCCCACGTGCGCACGAACGACCTGCACAAGACTAGCGATTGCAGCGGTGCGCTGGCCGAATCGGCGCTACGAGGCGGGCTCGGCGGGCACGCGGCCTCCGGCGTCCGGTGCCGCGGAAGCCGGCTGTGCGGCAGCGGCGGCAGCGGCCGACGCCTCCGCCCGGCGGGCCGCTCGGGCAGCCGAGGAGCGCATGCTGAGGCGCACGATGACCCAGGCCGCGGCGCCGAGCAGGGCGAGGAGCGCGAGACCGGGGAGCGCGAAGCCCAGCGCGGTCCAGAATGAGGCGAACCCGCGCAGCAGTGCCGCCATGCCGTCCTGCAGGCCCGCGAGGAAGCCAGCGGGCTCCTCCCCGGGAGACGGGGCATCGCTCGAGATGGAGATGGAGACGGTCGAGTACGCGATGCTCTCCTCGAGTACCTCGAGCTGCGCGCGGAGGCTCTGCAGCTCGCTCGTGCGCTCGGTCAGCGTCGTCTCGATCGCGAGGAGGTCGTCGACCTCCGTGGCCGAGGAGAGCATCCCTCGCAGCGAGGTCACTGACGCTTCGAGGGTCGAGACGCGTGAGGACATGTCCGTCTTCTGCAGTGTGACGTCGACGGCGGAGGTCTCGACGGAGACCACCTCTCCGACCTCGCGCAGCTCGGTGATGAACGCGTCGTAGTCTGCTGCCGGCACCCGCGCGGTCAGCTGCGCTGAGATGGAGTCGCCCCCCGTCTCCGATCGGGCGTCGATGCGCCCGTCGCGTGCTTCCACGAGGGCCTCCACCTGCGTGCGGGCCCCGGGCACGTCGCCCGTCTGGATCCCCACGTAGCCCGTCGTGACCACGTCCCGATTCTCCTGCGTGGCGCCAGCGGCCGCCTCCGGGGCACCCGCGGAGTCCTGCGCGACGCCCTGCGGCGCCGATTCGGACTGCGACTCGGTCGAGGACATGCCGCTCGCGCATCCGGAGAGCAGGAGCGCACTGAGGGCGAGGGCGGTCGCGGCGCCGAGCCGCCGGAATGTGGTGCGCATAGGAGTCATGCAAGCACCTGGCGGCGCTCGGCGTGCTCCGAGTTCCCCCAGAGATCGACTGCGGGCGCGCGATCAGAAGAACAGGTCTGGGTCCTTGCCGGTGCGTTCGCCGGACTCGAGGGCGGCGATGACGGTGAGGTCGTCGGCGTCGAGCGCGAAGTCGAAGACCTCGAGGTTCGAGGCGAGTCGCTCGCGGTGCACCGACTTCGGGATGACGACGTTGCCGAGGTCCAGCTGCCAGCGCAGCACGACCTGGGCGACCGTCTTGCCGTGCTTGTCGGCCAGGGCGAGGAGCGCCGGCTCGTCGAGCAGCGTGCCCCGTGCGAGCGGCGACCACGCCTCCGTGAGGATGCCGTGCGCTCGGTTGTACGCGCGGGTCTCGACCTGCGGCAGGCGAGGATGCAGCTCGATCTGGTTGACGGCCGGCACGGTCTCGGTCTCGGCCGCGAGGCGATCGAGGTGGTGTCCTTTGAAGTTCGAGACGCCGATGGATCGGGCACGCCCCTCGCCATGGAGCCGCTCGAGCGCTCGCCAGGTCTCGACGTACCTGCCCTGCGCCGGGGCAGGCCAGTGGATGAGGTAGAGGTCGACGTAGTCGAGGCCGAGCTTCTCGAGGCTCTCGTCGAAGGAGGTGAGCGTCTCCTCGAAGCCGTGTCGGTCGTGCCAGACCTTCGTCGCCACGAAGAGCTCCTCGCGGGGAGCCCCGCTCTCGCGGATGCCGCGGCCGACGCCCGCCTCGTTGTCGTAGAACGCCGCCGTGTCGAGGTGTCGGTAGCCCAGGTCGATGGCATCCACCACGACCCTGGTCGCCTCGAGGTCCGGGACCTTGTAGACGCCGAGACCGAGTTGGGGGATCTGGATGCCGTCGTTCATGGTCAGGCTGGGGGTGAGCGGCGAGGTCATCTGGGCCTTTCGGTCGGCGTTCTGAGCACCGGGAGCGGCATCAGGAAGGGGCGTTCAGGACGTTCATGGGCTCGGTGTCGGGTCGCGGCGCGATGTCGGCACCACGCAGGTCCGGGATATGCCCGCGCCAGAGGAGGGCGACGACTGCGCCCGCGAGGGCGAACGCGGCGCTCACCAGGAAGCCGCCGAGGGAACCAGCCAGGTCGTTCGCGATGCCGGCGAGCGCGGACCCAGCCGCGGCGCCGATGAGCTGCCCCGTCGCCATCCAGCCGTACGACTCGGCGCTCTCGCTGAAGCGGACGCTCGAGGAGACCGCGGAGAAGCTGCCGGAGAAGACGGGCGCGATGCCGAGGCCGCTCACGAAGAATGCGGCGCCGAGCCAGACCGGGTTCGTCGAGATCAGCGCGAGGCCGATGCCGAGGAACACGATCCCCATGCGGCGCGCGAGGGAGAGGGGCGCAAGCGGCAGGTGCCCGAAGGCGAGGCCGCCGACGAGGGAGCCCACGGCGAAGACGGCGAGCAGGATGCCGGTCTCCGCGCGCTCGTGGCCGAACTCCGCCACGACGGCGGCCTCGATGGCGGCGCAGGCACCGACGAGGAGGGCGCCCGTCACGGACATGAGGACGACGACCGGGTTGCGCAGCACCGCCCCCGCTCTGCGTCGCGACTTCGGGATGCGCACCTTGCCCACCTCGGGGGCTGCCACGAACCAGAGGCCACCGATGAGGGTGATGCCGGCACCGACGAGGATGCCGGCTGCTGGCGAGATCGCGAACGCGACGGCGGTCGTGGCGACGGGCCCGATCACCCAGATGACCTCCTGGAGGGAGGCGTCGAGCGAGAAGAGGCGCGACAGCTGCGATGCGGTGACGACCTTGGGGTAGATCGTCCGGACGGCGGGGGAGACGGGAGGGATGCTGAGCCCAGCCAGCACCGCGAGGATCGCCGCCTGCCAGAGCACCGGTGGCCAGAGCGCGAGCGCCGTGAGCGAGAGCGAGCACGCGATCATCGTGAAGATCAGCACGGGCCTCATGCCCCAGACGGTCATGAGGCGCCCGGCGACCGGGCCCGAGACCGCCTGGCCGATGCTCAGGGCGGCGAGGACCACGCCGGCGGAGGTGAAGTTGTCGTAGGTGTCCTCGACGTGCATGAGGATCGCGAGCGAGAGCATGCCGGCGGGGAACCTGGCGACGAGCTGCGAGAGCAGGAGTCGTGTCAGGCCTGGGGTTCTGAGTACAGTCGCGTAGTTCGTCACAGCGCCGACAATCGTACGCCTCGGACGAGGAATGTCGGTGGTTGGGGACAGACTGTGCACAACCGCCGGAAAACGGTGGAGAAACGCCGGAAACTGGGGCATTTTCTGTGGAGGACTTGTGGAGAACTACACGGTTGTAACACCCTATCTAGTGGTGGTAGCCTCATCGAGCACAAGATGTAGTGGCCGCGGGAAACTGCGACACAACGGGGGTTCATCCACCTGGCACCGCGTGAGACTGCTCCGGCAGGGCCGCGAGAGACCGGGCGAGACGCTTTCAACACACTGCACGAATAGCACTCCCCAAGCACTTAGGAACCAGGAGAAAACCATGGCAATCGCCGTCTACAGCAAGCCGTCATGCGTGCAGTGCACCGCCACCTACCGTGCCCTCGACAAGCAGGGCATCGAGTACGAGATCTTCGACGTCTCCGCAGACGAGAAGGCGCTGCAGACCGTCAAGGAGCTCGGCTACATGCAGGCTCCCGTCGTCATCGCGGGCGACGACCACTGGTCGGGCTTCCGCCCCGACAAGATCAGCCAGCTGGCTGCTCTCGCAACGGCCTAGCCGTCGCACCGGGCGACGCTCACTGCGCTGATCGTCGTTCACCGCTCTGAGCGCTCGCATCTCGAAACGCGACTCATGACGCGCATCAAGGTATGACGCGGATGAAGAAGGGACTGCACCCATGACCGGGCTCATCTACTTCTCGAGCGTCTCCGAGAACACGCGCCGCTTCGTCGAGAAGCTCGACCGGCCAGCGAGCCGCATCCCGCTCTTCCCGAGCGAACCCCAGCTTGTCGCGGACGAGCCCTACGTGCTCATCCTCCCCACCTACGGCGGGGGAGATGGGCGCGGGGCCGTCCCCAAGCAGGTCATCAGATTCCTCAACGAGCCACGCAACCGCGAGCTCCTCCGCGGCGTCATCGCCGGCGGAAACACGAACTTCGGCAAAGGCTACGGCCTCGCCGCCGACATCATCTCCTCGAAGTGCGGCGTACCCACGCTGTATCGCTTCGAACTCTTCGGCACGCCAGACGACGTCGCCGCAGTCAACTCTGGATTGGACAGGTTTTGGCAGCAACAACCGCTCTCGACGACGCAAGTGTCATCACGATGAACGCACCAACCGCGGCGAACACGCTCGACTACCACTCGCTCAACGCGATGCTCAACCTGTACGACGAGAACGGCCAGATCCAGTTCGACAAGGATCGCGAAGCCGCTCACCAGTACTTCATCCAGCACGTCAACCAGAACACGGTGTTCTTCCACGACCTGGAAGAGCGCCTCGAGTACCTCGTCGAGAACGAGTACTACGAGCCCGAGACCCTGGCGATGTACGCGCACTCCTTCATCGAGGGGCTCCGCAACCGCCTCTACGCGAAGAAGTTCCGCTTCCCGACCTTCCTCGGCGCCTTCAAGTTCTACACCTCGTACGCGCTCAAGACGTTCGACGGCAAGCGCTACCTCGAGCGCTTCGAGGACCGCGTGCTCATGGTCGCGCTCGGCCTGGCGCAGGGCGACGAGACCCTCGCCACGTCGCTCGCCGACGAGATGATCGCCGGGCGCTTCCAGCCCGCGACCCCGACGTTCCTCAACACGGGCAAGAAGCAGCGAGGCGAGCTCGTCTCCTGCTTCCTCCTCCGCATCGAGGACAACATGGAGTCGATCGGCCGCTCCATCAACTCCGCCCTGCAGCTCTCGAAGCGCGGAGGCGGCGTCGCCTTCAACCTGTCGAACATCCGCGAGTCGGGTGCGCCGATCAAGCAGATCCAGAACCAGTCCTCGGGAATCATCCCGATCATGAAGCTGCTGGAAGACTCCTTCTCCTACGCGAACCAGCTCGGCGCGCGTCAGGGTGCTGGAGCCGTGTACCTCAACGTGCACCACCCCGACATCATGCGGTTCCTCGACACCAAGCGCGAGAACGCCGACGAGAAGATCCGCATCAAGACGCTGTCGCTCGGCGTCGTCGTCCCGGACATCACGTTCGACCTCGCCAAGCGCGGCGAAGACATGTACCTCTTCTCCCCGTACGACGTCGAGCGCGTCTACGGCAAGCCGTTCGGCGACATCTCCGTCACGGAGAAGTACTACGAGATGGTCGACGACGCACGCATCCAGAAGACGAAGATCAGCGCACGCCAGCTGTTCCAGACCCTTGCCGAGATCCAGTTCGAGTCCGGATACCCGTACATCATGTACGAGGACACGGTGAACCGTGCGAACCCCATTGAGGGCCGCATCAACATGTCGAATCTGTGCTCGGAGATCCTCCAGGTCAACTCGCCGACGACGTACACCGACGACCTCGGCTACGAGACCATCGGCAACGACATCTCCTGCAACCTCGGGTCGATGAACATCGCCGCCGCCATGGACTCGCGCAACCTCGCGACGGCCGTCGAGACCGCGATCCGCGGCCTCACCGCCGTCAGCGACATGAGCCACATCGCGTCGGTACCCTCCATCGCGAAGGGCAACGACGAGTCGCACGCCATCGGCCTCGGCCAGATGAACCTGCACGGCTTCCTCGGCCGCGAGCGCATCTTCTACGGTTCCGAAGAGGCTCTCGACTTCACGAACATCTACTTCTACACGGTCGTGTTCCACGCGATCCGCGCCTCGAACCTCATCGCGACCGAGCGTGGCAAGTCCTTCGCGGGCTTCGAGCGCTCCACCTACGCGACGGGCGAGTTCTTCGACAAGTACGTCGACGTCGAGTGGGCTCCCAAGACGGAGCGCGTCCGCGAGCTCTTCGAGGGTATGCACATCCCGACGCAGGCCGACTGGGCCGAGCTGCGCGAGCTCGTGCAGAAGCACGGCATGTACAACCGCAACCTGCAGGCGGTTCCGCCGACCGGTTCGATCAGCTACATCAACCACTCGACGTCGTCGATCCACCCGATCGCGTCGAAGATCGAGATCCGCAAGGAAGGCAAGCTCGGCCGCGTCTACTACCCGGCGCCCTACCTCTCGAACGACAACCTCGAGTACTTCGAGGACGCCTACGAGATCGGCTACGAGAAGATCATCGACACCTACGCCGAGGCGACGCAGCACGTCGACCAGGGCCTGTCGCTGACGCTTTTCTTCAAGGACACGGCGACGACCCGCGACATCAACCGCGCGCAGATCTACGCGTGGAAGAAGGGCATCAAGACGATCTACTACATTCGTCTTCGCCAGCTCGCGCTCGAGGGCACCGAGGTCGACGGCTGCGTCAGCTGCATGCTGTAGGCCCCTCCCTGCTTTCGAGTCAGCCCTGCTTTCGAGTGAGGCCTGCCTCCGGGTGAGCTGCCCGACCATTCCCGCACGAACGCGACAGAAAAGAACTCCACGCACATGAACCCGCAGGCCGAGACGAGCCACCTTCTCGAGAAGGTCCAGGCGATCAACTGGAACCGCATCCCAGACGAGAAAGATGTCGAGGTCTGGAACCGACTCGTCAACAACTTCTGGCTCCCCGAGAAGGTGCCGCTGTCGAACGACGTGCAGTCGTGGAACACGCTCACGCCTGCAGAGCAGACGCTCACCATGCGCGTCTTCACGGGGCTCACGCTGCTCGACACGATCCAGGGAACCGTGGGCGCGGTCAGCCTCATCCCCGACTCGCTGACGCCGCACGAGGAGGCCGTCTACACGAACATCGCGTTCATGGAGTCGGTGCACGCCAAGAGCTACTCGTCGATCTTCTCGACCCTCTCGAGCACGCCGCAGATCGACGACGCGTTCCGCTGGTCGACGGAGAACGAGAACCTGCAGCGCAAGGCGCAGATCGTCATGAACTACTACCACGGCAACGACCCGCTCAAGCGGAAGATCGCGTCGACGCTGCTGGAGTCGTTCCTGTTCTACTCGGGCTTCTACCTGCCCATGTACTGGTCGAGCCACGCCAAGCTCACCAACACGGCCGACCTCATCCGCCTCATCATCCGCGACGAGGCAGTGCACGGCTACTACATCGGCTACAAGTACCAGAAGGGCCTCGAGCTGGTCGACGAGGCCAAGCGCCAGGAGCTCAAGGACTACACGTTCGAGCTGCTCTTCGAGCTCTACGAGAACGAAGTGCAGTACACGCACGACCTGTACGACGAAGTCGGCCTCGCCGAGGACGTCAAGAAGTTCCTGCACTACAACGCTAACAAGGCGCTCATGAACCTCGGGTACGAGCCCATGTTCCCCTCGAGCGTCACCGACGTGAACCCGGCGATCCTGTCGGCGCTCTCGCCGAACGCCGACGAGAACCACGACTTCTTCTCCGGGTCGGGCTCCTCCTACGTCATCGGCAAGGCCGTCAACACGGAAGACGAGGACTGGGACTTCTAAGCCCAGCTCTCTCCACCACGCGCCACCCCCCCCGAGGCGGTGCCGACCAGGACTCCTGGTGGGCACCGCCTCGAGGCGTCTCCGGCGACACCCCCCGCCGAGCAGCGCTCTGCGCCCGGCGGGCAAACCGCTGCCCGCAAGGTCGGGAGCGGACTTCTGGTCGCTTCCGCTGCGTTGTGACGACCACAACACAGCCCTCGACCTTGGCAGCCCTGCCCGGTGCGGAGTCAGGGGCATTCTCGTCCTGGTGTGTAGGAGCCAATTCCTGCCACGATCCAAGCGCCGAGCGCTACGCTCAGCCTGCGGCACTCCGCCGCGCGGGCTGCGCAACGATGCGCCGAAGACGATCGAGGAGACCCCATGGGACACGACAAGAACGAAGAGCTGCGCGAAGAGCACGAGCATCAGGAAGAGCACCGCCAGGAACGTCGCGACGAGAAGTTCGAGACCGGCGACGGCGCCGTCGACGACGAGGGATCGCAGGACCGCCGACGCCAAGACGGCATCAGCGACCTCGCCTGACCGCTGAGCCCGGCACGCCACGAGTCGCGTGCCGGGCACCCGGCGGGACGAGCGATGGGCGAACGCCTCCCAACACCGCAGGAGAAGCCATGATCGACAGCGACGTCGACACCACGTCCGATGACGGACGAGACGAGACCCCCAACGAACGCTCGGACCGCAACTGGAGCGAGCTCATGCAGGAGTTCCGCGTGCTGCAGACCGGCACGCAGATCATGGCCGGTTTCCTGCTGACGCTGCCGTTCCAGCAGCGCTTCACGGAGCTCGGGCCGTTCGATCACGTGCTCTACCTGTGCCTCGTCATCTTCGCCGTCCTCGTCACGCTCCTCGCGCTCGCGCCCGTCATGCTGCATCGCATCCTGTTCGGCGAAGGGGCGAAAGCGCAGCTCGTCCACGCCGCCAGCGTCATCCTCATCCTCTGCCTCATCGCAGCGTCACTGCTCTTCGTGGGCATCGTGCTCTTCGTGTTCGACTTCGTCGTCTCGCCGACCGCCGGAATCTGGGCAGGCGGAGCCGTGGCCGTGCTCGTGGTGCTCCTCTGGACGGTCGGCCCCAGGCTCCTCAGGAACGCGCGCGACCGAGCGGCTCACGCCTCACCGACGCCGAACGCATCGAAGACCTGAGCCGGCACCTCGGGGGTCCGGGCGTCGTACAGGTAGCTCTCGACGACGGCAGCCGCATCCGCTTTCTCGCCTGCGCCTGCGCCTGCACCTGCACCTGCAGACACGGTCAGCACGCTGAACACGCTCAGCCCCGGCTCCGCGACGTAGGGGAGTGGCTCGCCGGCCGCTCCGAGCCGAGGGGCACGCGTCGGCACGATGGGGTCGAGGCCGCCCGCGTCACCCTGCGCCACTGCATCGTGCGCGTTCCACCGGAACGACGGGCGCGTTCGACGGCGGCCGCTGCTCTGATCGAATGCCCCGTGTGTGCTCCCAGCGTGCGACGTCTCGAGGTACTGCACGCCCGCCGCTGAGGCGAACCTCGACCACAGGTGCGAGTGCCCGCCGATGACGAGGTCGACGCGCGCAGCTTCGAAGAGCGGTGCGATGTCGCGCAGCAGGATGCTCTCGGCCAACGGGTAGTCGTAGCGCACGCCGGTCAGCTCACCGAGTCCGTCGCGCTCCTCGAGGCGAACGGGATGCGCGAAGTGCGGCATCGCGTTCACGCCGATGCTGTGCGGGCTCTCGTGCATGACGACCACGCGCAGCCTCGCCTCCGTGAAGGCGGGGCTCGCGAGCTCGCGGCGCAGCCACTCGTACTGCGGGCTCCCGGCCTGCAGGTCGTCGACGATGTGCGACCCGTAGCGCTGAGCCAGCGGATCCTCGAGCGCGTGCGCGGCCTCCTGGTAGCGGCTCGACACGAGGCGAGCGGCGGGGTCGTCGTCGGCCCGGTCGGAGCGCCACACCCGCGTCGCGCTCAGGGCGACGATGCGCACCCCGCCGAAGGTGACCGCGTAGAAGCGGGAGCCGGACGGCGAGGGGAACAGGGTCTCGTAGTTCGAGAGGCTCAGACCGTCGTCGGACACGCGCACGGGCAATGCGCCCTCGAAGGACTCCGAGAGCGTCCGCCCAGGCTCTCGCCTGCCCTGGACCTCGTGGTTGCCGACCACCGAGAAGATCGGCGTGCTCGGCAGGATGTCTCGCATGGACGGGAAGAACGCGGAGCCGCGAGCGTCGTCGAACCACTCCGAGGCGCGGTCGGGGACATTCACGAAGTCGCCCGCGTACAGCACGGCGTCGAAGGGGCCAGCGGCTTCGCTCGCATGCCGCATGGCTACCGGGACGGGAGCGCCGAGCTGGTGGTCGCTCGTCAGCAGCAGACGCAGGAGCGGGGCGTCCGCGGGCGGAGCTGCGGAGAGGCGTGCGACCCGGGAAGCGGCGGCACCGCTCACGACCCGATACGCGCAGCCGACTCCGGGCTCCAGGCCCGAGGCTCGAGCCGACTGGCGCCACACCTCACGCATGACCGTCGTCTCCGTCTCGAGTGCGTTCCGGAGGTCCTCGAGCCCGGCGGGGAGGAAGCTCTCGCGGTCCTCCGCCATCGCGGACAGTCGAACGCCAGCGGATCTCGTCACCTGAGCGCCCGGCAGCGAGCTCGCGAGCGCAGGGTCCCTCAGCTCCTCGACCGACAGCTCCGCGAGACGCTCGCCGAGCTCGATCGGCACGACGATGAGGCGGGAGTCGCGAGCCTCCCCGTCCGTCACCCAGGCGACCTCCACGCCCGAAGCGTCGGGCAGCACCAGATACGGCTCGCACAGCAAGCTGACGTCGTTCTCGTCCCGCATCGTTCCGCCCTCCGCCGACCCCGGCCGCAGATCCGGCCCAGCCAAGCGTAATCACGAGGGCGTCTCCCGCCGCGCCCTCGAGGCCCAAGACGCCATCGCGAAAACATCACAAGGCGAACACGATCTGCGGATGCTGTCATACAGCAGACTCCCAGCCAGGTAGCGTTGCGCTCACAATTCGGTTGCTGCGATCTGCGGCTGCTGACAGACCGGCAGAAGCGGGGGCTGCGCCGGGTACCGCCAGGTTCCAACGCTCCTCCAGAAACTGCCCTGGCCGAGGAGCACGATGCGAACTTCGCTCACCTCACTCCTGCAACGAGTCGCAGACTCACGAAACCAAGTCCTGTCCGTCATCGCGGTCGCACTGCTGCTGCTGTTGACCGGTGGAGCCATCGCGGGAACCGCGCAAGCGGCCACGATCGGCAAGAGCGCGGTCGAGGGACAGACCTACACGATCGCCACCGACACCACGTGGGCGCCGTTCGAGTTCGAGATCGACGGCGAGCTCCGCGGGATCGACATGGACCTGATCAACGCCATCGCGGAAGATCAGGGCTTCAACGTCGAGATCAAGTCGCTCGGCTTCGACGGCGCGCTGCAGGCAGTGCAGACCAACGCCGTCGACGGCATGATCGCCGGAATGTCGATCACCGACGAGCGGAAGGGCACGTTCGACTTCTCGAACCCCTACTTCGACTCCGGCATCCAGATGGCCGTCGCCAAGAGCAACAACGACGTCACCAGCTACGAAGACCTCGAGGGCAAGACCGTCGCCGCGAAGAACGGCACGGAGGGCTTCACCTTCGCCGAGACGCTCGGCAAGGAGATCGGCTTCACCGTCACGGGCTTCCAGGACGCGTCCGACGCGTTCAACGACGTCACGAGCGGCAACTCGGTCGCAGTCTTCGACGACTTCCCGATCCTCCAGTACGGCATCGAGACCGGCGAGATCAACCTCAAGACGGTCACCGAGCCCGAGCGCGCCTCCTCCTATGGCTTCGCCGTCAACAAGGGCCAGAACGCGGAACTCCGCGAGGCCTTCAACGACGGACTCAAGAACGTCGTCGAGAACGGCACCTACCAGGGCATCCTCGACGAGTACCTCGGAGACGGCGCACCGGATGCGACCAAGATCTCCGGCGGCGTCGTCACCCTCGGCAACGAGGTCATCGAGGACGACGGCCCCGGAACGCTGCCCAAGAACCCGCTCTTCGCCGTCGACACGCCCAAGGACAAGGGCTCGTACGTCATCGCGACGGACAACACCTACGCGCCCTTCGAGTTCGAGCAGAACGGCGAACTCCTCGGCATCGACATGGACCTCATCCGTGCCATCGCCGCGAACCAGGGCTTCGAGATCGACATCAAGCCGCTGGGCTTCGACGCCGCTCTCCAGGCCGTGCAGTCCGGCCAGGCGGACGGCATCATCGCCGGCATGACCATCACCGACGAGCGCAAGCAGGTCTTCGACTTCTCGGAGCCCTACTTCACCTCGGGCGTGCAGATGGCCGTCAAGGACGGCGACACCAGCATCACCGGCTACGAGGACCTCGCCGGCAAGAACGTGGCCGTCAAGACCGGCACGGTCGGCGCAACCACCGCCGAGGAGCTGTCCTCCGAATACGGCTTCACGATCCGCACGTTCTCCGACACCGCAGACATGATCGCGGAGGTGCAGACGGGCAACTCCGTCGCGCTCTTCGAGGACTTCCCGGTGCTGCAGTACGGCATCCAGCAGGGCAACGGCCTCATGACCGTGACCGACCCCATCGAGGGCGGCGAGTACGGCTTCGCGGTCCTCAAGGGCCAGAACCCCGAGCTCCTCGAACTCTTCGACGCTGGCCTCGCCAACGCCGAGGACACGGGCGTGCTCGCGACGATCAGCGACCGCTACCTCGGCAGCGAGGAGGAGACGGGCCAGCTCGGCTTCTTCGAGCTCGTCGTCGCCGCCTTCCCGTCGCTCATGGTCGGCCTCGGCTACACGCTGCTCGCCACCGCCCTGTCGCTCGTCTTCGCGATGATCCTGGGCCTCGCGTTCGGCTTCCTGAAGATCTCGAAGAACGTGCTGCTGCGCGGCATCGCCTCCACGTACGTGAACATCTTCCGAGGCACCCCGGTGCTGGTGCAGGCGTTCTTCTTCTACTTCGGCGTGCCAGCCGTGACGGGCATCTCGCTCGACGCGCTCACCGCCGGTGTGATCACGCTGAGCCTCAACGCCGGTGCGTACATCACGGAGACGGTGCGCTCCGGCATCCAGTCGGTCGACCCCGGCCAGATGGAAGCGGCGCGCTCGCTCGGCCTGACCCGCGGCAAGTCGATGCGCCGGGTCGTGCTGCCGCAGGCGTTCAAGATCATGACGCCGTCGCTCATCAACCAGTTCATCATCACGCTGAAGGACACCTCGCTGCTGTCCGTCCTCGGCTTCGCTGAGCTCACCTACCAGGGCCGCATCGTCATCGCCTCGACCTTCCGGTCGTTCGAGATCTGGCTCGTCGTCGGCGTGCTCTACTTCATCGTCATCTACCTGCTGACGGTCCTCTCCAACTACGTCGACAAGAGGTTCAACAAATGAGTGACGTGAACAACTCAGCGTCGGATGCATCAGCCGTGGAGCAGACGCCATTCACCGGTCGCTTCGACGCGGTCAACTCCGGCCAGCCGCGCGTGCGAGTCGTCGAGATGCACAAGTCCTTCGGACCCGTGGAGGTGCTCAAGGGCATCGACCTCGAGATCGCGAACGGCGAGGTCATCGCGATCATCGGCCCGTCCGGCTCCGGGAAGTCGACGCTGCTCCGCTGCCTGAACCGCCTCGAAGAGGTCACGAAGGGGCACGTCTTCGTCGACGACGACGACATCACCGCCCCGAAGACGAACCTCGACAAGGTTCGGCAGCGCATCGGCATGGTGTTCCAGCACTTCAACCTCTTCCCGCACATGACGGTGCTCGAGAACGTGACGCTGGCGCCCCGCGAGATCAAGGGCGTCACGAAGGATGCGGCCAACAAGCGCGGCGAGGAGCTGCTGCGCCGAGTGGGCCTCGACCACCTCATGGACCGCCGCCCCTCGCAGCTGTCCGGCGGCCAGAAGCAGCGCGTGGCGATCGCCCGGGCGCTCGCCATGGACCCGGAGATCATGCTCTTCGACGAGGCGACGAGCGCCCTCGACCCCGAGATGGTGGGCGAAGTGCTCCAGGTCATCCGCGACCTCGCCAAGTCGGGCATGACGATGGCCCTCGTCACCCACGAGATGGGCTTCGCGCGCGAAGTCGCCGACCGTGTCGTGTTCATGGCCGACGGCAAGATCGTCGAGACGGGCACTCCCGACGAGCTCTTCGGGAACCCGAAGGAGCCGCGCACGCAGGACTTCCTCGGCAAGGTCCTCTAGCTGTACATCTGACAGCGACCGCGCTCACCGGCGCTCGACGACGACGTGCCCCCTGTCCAGCGGACAGGGGGCACGCCGCATCCACTAGCCTGTCGTGGTGACGCTCAACGATGCACCCACAGAGGCCCAGTTCGCGAAGGACACCACCCCAGGATCCGAATGGTGGCGCTCAGCCGTCATCTACCAGGTCTACCCGCGCTCCTTCGCAGACGGGAGCGGCGACGGCATCGGCGACCTCGAGGGCGTCACGGCGCACATCCCGGACCTCGCCGACCTCGGGATCGACGCCATCTGGCTCTCCCCGTTCTACCCGTCGCCCCTCAACGACGCCGGCTACGACGTCGCCGACTACTGCGACGTCGACCCCGTCTTCGGCACCCTCGACGAGTTCGACCGGATGCTCGAGGCGGCCCACGAGCGGGGTATCCGCATCATCGTCGACATCGTCCCCAACCACTCCTCGTCGGAGCACGCCTGGTTCAAGGCCGCGCTCGCCGCCGGCCCCGGCAGCCCGGAGCGTGCGCGCTACCTGTTCCGCGAGGGCAAGGGCGAGCACGGCGAGCTGCCGCCGAACAACTGGCAGTCGCTCTTCGGAGGGCCGGCATGGACGCGTCTCACCGAAGCAGACGGCACGCCCGGCCAGTGGTACCTGCACCTGTTCGACTCCACGCAGCCCGACTTCGACTGGTCGAACCCGGTTGTGCACCGCGACTTCGAGGACATCCTTCGCTTCTGGCTCGACCGCGGCGTCGACGGCTTCCGCATCGACGTGGCCCACGGCCTCGCGAAGGAGGACGGCCTGCCGGACTACATCCCCGTCGAGAGCGACCTGCCCATCGTCGGCGACCCCCGCACCCCGTACCTCGGCCAGGAGGCGGTGCACGAGATCTTCCGCGCCTGGCACCTCGTCGCCGCCGAGTACGACGGCGACCGCGTGCTGTGTGGCGAGGCGTGGCTGCCGAGCGTCGAGGAGATGGCCGAGTGGGTTCGGCCCGGCCAGCTGCACCAGACCTTCAACTTCGCCTACCTGCGCGCGCCGTGGGATGCGGACGGCCAGAAGGAGGTCGTGACCCGGTCGCTCGCCGCGTTCGCCGCATCCGGTGCGCCGAGCACCTGGGTGCTCTCGAACCACGACACGGTGCGCCACGCGACCCGCCTCGCCCTGACCGAGCCGAACGCGCACGGAGCCGGCGTCGGCCCGAAGACCCCCGGCCAGCCGGACCCCGTGGTCGGCGAGCGGCGCGCACGAGCCGCGACGGCGCTCATGCTCGGGCTGCCGGGCTCCAGCTACCTGTACCAGGGCGAGGAGCTCGGCCTGCCCGACGTCATCGACCTCGCGGACGAGGCGCGGCAGGACCCGATCTTCATCCGCTCCGAGGGTGAGCTGTACGGCCGCGACGGCTGCCGGGTGCCGATTCCGTGGGAGGCCGATGGCGGCAGCTACGGCTTCAGCGCGACGGGAGAGTCGTGGCTTCCGCAGCCGGAGCTGTGGGCGGAGCTCGCGCGCAGCGAGCAGGTGCACGACCCCTCCTCGACCCTGAACCTGTACCGCTCCCTGCTGGCGCTGCGCCGCGAGCACGACCTCGGCATGGGGGATGCCCGCTTCGCGTGGGTCGACGGCTTCGGCGACGAGGTGCTCGCGTACCGCAACGGCGACGTCACGGTGATCACCAACTTCGGCGCTCAGCCGGTTGCGCTGCCGGAGGGGCTCCGAATGCTCGCCCGCAGCGAGGTGGCGCACGTCGAGGACGCAGGTCTCCTGACGACCGATACGACGGTCTGGCTGGCCGACGCCGAGTAGCCGCCGGGCGTGCACGCGGGGAGGCCGTGGGGCCAGTCAGGGATACAGAACAGGTGAATGCTACGACTGTTCGCTGACCCAGAACACAGCCAACTGTGGATGCGCGGGAGCACACTCGAAGGAGCAACCGGTGACCACCGGCCGCGCACTCTGAGAGGAACAGCAACATGGCATTTGCAGGAAAAGTCGCGATCGTGACCGGCGGCGGTTCGGGAATCGGCGAGGCGATCTCGAAGGAGCTCGCCGCCAACGGCGTCCAGGTGGTCGTCTCCGACATCAACCTCGAGGGTGCGAAGCGAGTGGTCGCCGAGATCGAGGCAGCCGGCGGCACCGCCTCGCCGTTCGAGGCGAACACCGCCGTCGCAGAGGACAGCGTCCGCACGGTCGAGCACGCCGTTGCCACCTACGGCAAGCTCAACTACGCCGTGAACAACGCCGGAATCGGCGGCAAGGCGGCCCCCGCCGCTGACGTCGAGGTCGACGACTGGGACCGCGTCATCAACATCAACCTCAACGGAGTGCTATACGGGCTCCGCGCGCAGATCCCCGCGATCCTCGAGGCCGGCGCCGAAGAGGGAGCCATCGTCAACATGGCCTCCATCCACGGAACGGTCGCGGCGATCGGCAGCGGCGCCTACACGGCCTCCAAGCACGCGGTTGTCGGCATCACGAAGAACTCGGCTGCCGAGTACGGCCCCCAGGGGCTGCGGATCAACGCCGTCGGACCCGGGTACATCTCCACACCGCTGCTCGAGAAGCACCTCAGCGAGGAGCAGCTCGAAGCCCTCGTCGCGAAGCACCCGCTTGGGCGCCTCGGCAAGGCCGAAGAGGTCGCCAACCTCACCACCTACCTGCTCTCCGACAAGGCGAGCTTCATGACGGGCTCCTACGTGCTCGTCGACGGCGGCTACACGGCCGTCTAGCGACGGCCGGCCGGCTCAGCGCAGCCCGGCTCGCGTCCAAGGAATCAGCCAGATGCACGCTCCCGCCACCGGGAGCGCGCATCTGGCTGTTTTTTGCGCTTGGTGGGGTGGATTGCAGCAGGGCGCGATGCGGCAGGGGCCATGCGGCAGAGCGCAGGGGTGCGCTGCCAGGTGCCAGGCGGCGCGCCCGCCCGGCGCTAATTCTCCGCGAGGGCCTGGCGGATGCGCTTCAGCGAGACCGTCTCGGCCGTGCCGAGCTGCTGCGCGAAGAGGCTCACGCGGAACTCCTCGAGCATCCACCTCGCCTGGACGACGGACGCCGGGGCGGAGCGGTTCGCGGGGAACGTGCCGCCCGCCTCCGTGTACAGGGCCGTCGCCTGCTCCACCTGCATGAGGCCGGCCCGCTCGATGCTGGAGTGGCTGAGCACCCGCTCCAGGCGGTAGGTGAGCGCCCGCAGGTAGCGGGGGAGGTGCGCAAGCCGCGTGACGCCGGTCTTCGACACGAAGCCCGGGTAGACGAGCGCCTGCAGCTGCGAGCGGGCGTCGGAGAGCGACGGCAGCACCGAGATGTGGTTCGCCGCCTTGAGCGCCTTGTTGGCCTCGCGGAAGCGGTCGAGGATCTCGGAGACGAGCTTCGTCTGCGCGAACATGCGGTCGAGCAGGGTCGCGTTGAACGTCTCGCGCAGCTCATCGAACGCGGCCCGCGTGCGCACGGGGCCGCCGTGCTCCTGGCTGTACGCGGCAACCGCATCCTGGGCGAGGGCCGCGACGATGTCGCCGAAGAGCGCCGGCGTCGAGTGGTACGGGCTCGTCGCGAGGGCCAGCTTCTCCTTCGCCGTCAGGTGCTCCTGCACGTAGCTCGCAGGGGAGGGCACCGACGCGACGAGGAGGGCAGCGACGCCGATGGGATGCTCGCGCGCCTGGTCCTCTGGCGTCGTCACGAGGCGCAGGTCGATGCTTCCCTTGACGACGGCGAGCGACGGGTAGGCGCGGATCACGCCGTGCTTGCGCTTGATGTCGATGAGCTCGGGGATCTCGTCGAGCGGCCACTCGGTGAGCCCGTGCTGGTCGTAGCGGAGCTCCGCGGTCGACGCGCTCTGCGCGGGCACGGAACCGGCTTCGCGCACGCCGTTCCCGGGGCGGGTGGGCGCCGCGACCTGCTGCGTCGCGCGCAGCACCGACGCCTCCGACGCCTTCTTGAGCTTCTCCTGCAGCGCCCTGAGGTCCTCTCCCGTTCCGAGCTCGCGGCCGCGGTCGTCGAGCACTCGGAAGCGCACCCGAAGGTGCGAGGGGACGCGGCTCCAGTCGAACTCGCTCACGTCGAAGCGGATGCCCGCCTGCCGCTGCATGATCTGCCGCAGCGCGTCGTCGAAGTCCCCGGGAACCTCCTGGCCGAGGTCTGGCCTCGCCTCGCCGAGTTCGCCGAGGAGCTTGTCGGCCCAGTCCGCGGAGGGCACGAAGTTGCGTCGGGTGGCCTTCGGCAACGACTTCAGGAGCGCGATGACCAGCTCCCGGCGCATGCCGGGCACCTGCCAGTCGAAACCGCGGTCGTCGAGGCGCGACAGCAGGGGCAGCGGGATGTTGACCGTCACGCCGTCGTCGGGCGCACCCGGGTCGAAGCGGTACCGGAGGCGGAGGCGCTGGTCGCCCTGCTTCCACTCGGTGGGGAACCCGGCACCCTGCTCGTCGGGGTCGGCGTGCTCCGCGCCGAGCACATCCGCCCTCGTCATGGTGAGCAGCTGCGGGGTCTGCTGCTGCGCGCCCTGCCACCACTTCTCGAACGTGGACTGCGAGACGACATCCCTGGGGAGGCGCTCGTCGTAGAACTCGAAGACGGCGTCCTCGTCGTCGGTGTAGGCGCCGCGCGAACGGGTGCGCTCCTCCAGGTCGGCGAGGCTCTTGCGCAGCGCCCGGTTCTTGGAGTCGAAGCTGTGGCGCCCGTTCCAGTCGCCCTCCACGAGGGCGTGGCGGATGAACAGGTCGCGCGACCAGGCCGGGTCGATCTTCGAGAACTGCACGGTTCGTCCGCGGACGATGGGCACGCCATAGAGGGTCACCCGCTCGATGGCTACCGCGGAGCCCTGCTTCTTCTCCCAGTGCGGGTCGGAGTGGTTGCGCTTCGCGAGGGAGCCCGCGAGCACCTCGGCCCAGGCTGGGTCGATCTTCGCGACGGTGCGCGCGAAGAGGCGGCTCGTCTCGACGAGCTCGGCCGCCATGACGACATCCGGCTGCTTCTTCGCCTTCGCGAGCCCGGAACCGGGGAAGATCTGGAACCGGGTGCCGCGTGCTCCCGCGTAGTCGCGCTTCAGCTCGTCGCGGATGCCGATGTGGCTGAGAAGCCCGGCGAGCATGGAGCGGTGGATGGCGTCGGCGAGGGCGCCGGGCTCCTGCACCTGCCCGGCGGCTGGCCGCTGGACCTTCAAGCCGATGGGGCCGGCGAGCTGGCGGAGCTGACGGAACACGTCCTGCCACTCGCGGAAGCGGACGAAGTTGATGAACTCGTCGCGGCACTTGCGACGGAACGCGCTCGAGCCGAGCTCGTGGCTCTGCTCCTCGAGGTAGTTCCACAGGTTCACGAGCGTGAGGAAGTCGCTGGACGGGTCGCGGAACCGCGCGTGCAGCTCGTCGGCCTTCTGTCGTTTCTCGAGCGGACGCTCACGGATGTCCTGCACCGTCATGCCGGCGACGATGATGAGGATCTCGCGGCTCACGTCGTGCTGCTTCGACTCGATGACCATGCGGCCGAACCGGGGGTCGATGGGGAGGCGGGCGAGGCTGCGGCCCGTCTTCGTGAGGCGCAGCTGGCTGTCCTTCCCGTGGCTGGCCTTGCCGGGTTCCACGGCCCCGAGCTCGCTGAGGAGGTCGGTGCCGTCCTTGATGCCGCGCGCGTCCGGCGGCTGCAGGAACGGGAACTCGGAGAGGGCCCCGAGGCCCAGCTCGAGCATCTGCAGGAGCACGCTCGCGAGGTTCGTGCGGAGGATCTCGGGTTCGGTGAACTCGGGGCGGCGATCGAAGTCGGCCTCCGAGTAGAGGCGGATGGCGACGCCAGCGGAGGTGCGGCCGGCGCGGCCCGAACGCTGCTTCGCGGACGCCTGCGAGATGGCCTCGATCGGGAGGCGCTGCACCTTCGCTCGCGTCGAGTAGCGGGAGATGCGCGCCGTCCCCGTGTCGATGACGGCGACGATGCCCGGCACCGTGAGGCTCGTCTCTGCGACGTTCGTCGCGAGCACCACGCGGCGGCGCACCCCGGGCGGACGCTTCGACTCGAATACACGGTGCTGCTCCGCGGAGGAGAGGCGGCCGAAGAGCGGGAGGACCTCGGTCGACTCCGGGCGAGCGTCGCGCGCGACGTGGGCGCGGATCGCGTCCTGCGCGTCCCGGATCTCCTGCTCGCCGGACAGGAACACGAGCACGTCGCCGGGCAGGTCGCGATCGAGCTCGTCGAGCGCATCCACGATGCCCTCGAACATGTCGCGCTCCGGCGTCTGCGGGGCCGCGTCCTCGTCCTCCTCTCCGGGGAGCGGAGCGTCGGCGACGAGCGGCCGGTAGCGGACTTCGACGGGGAACGTGCGGCCGGAGACCTCGATCATCGGGGCGTCGTTGAAGTGCTTCGAGAACGACTCGGGGTCGATCGTCGCCGACGTGATGATGACCTTCAGGTCGGGCCGCTTCGGGAGGAGCGTCTTCAGGTAGCCGAGGAGGAAGTCGATGTTGAGGCTGCGCTCGTGCGCCTCGTCGATGATGATCGTGTCGTACTTGCGCAGCAGGCGGTCGCGGTGGATCTCGTTGAGGAGGATGCCGTCGGTCATGAGCTTCACGCGCGTCTCGGCCGACACCTCGTCGGTGAAGCGCACCTGGTAGCCGACGAGCCCGCCGATGTCGCCGCCGAGCTCATCCGCGATCCGCTCCGCGATCGTGCGCGCTGCGATGCGTCGGGGCTGCGTGTGCCCGATCATCTGCCTGCCGAGCTCGAGGCAGATCTTCGGCAGCTGCGTCGTCTTGCCCGACCCGGTCTCGCCCGCGACGATGACCACCTGGTTGGCGGCGATGGCGTCGCGGATCTCGTCCCGCATCTGGCTGACGGGCAGCTCCGGCGGGTAGGAGATCTCGAGGGGAGTCGTAGTCATGAGCATTACAGTCTATTGCCGTGTCCGGTCAGCGCGGAACCAGTTCCGCTTGCTAGAACAGAGGGATGACCGCATTGCAGATCCCCAACGTTTCCCTCAACGACGGCACCAGCATTCCCCAGCTCGGCTTCGGCGTCTTCAAGGTCGACCCGGCAGAGACCGAGCGCATCGTGTCCGACGCCCTCGAGGTCGGCTACCGCCACATCGACACCGCCAAGATCTACGGCAACGAGGAGGGCGTGGGCAGGGCCATCGCGAAGTCCGGCATCCCGCGCGACGAGCTCTACGTGACCACGAAGCTCTGGAACGACGAGCAGGGCCGCGACACGCCCCGCGCCGCGATCGACGCGAGCCTCGAGCGCCTCGGCCTCGAGAAGGCCGACCTCTACCTCATCCACTGGCCGACGCCGAAGCAGAACAAGTTCGTCGAGAGCTGGGAGGCGCTCGTCGAGCTGCAGCAGGCCGGCCTGACCACGTCGATCGGCGTGTGCAACTTCTTCGAGTCGCACCTGCGCGACATCATCTCGGCCACCGGCGTGAAGCCGGTCGTCAACCAGATTGAGCAGCACCCGATCTTCCAGCAGCCGGAGCTCGACGCCTACCTGCAGGCCGAAGACATCAAGACCGAAGCATGGGGACCGCTTGGTCAGGCCAAGTACCCGCTCTTCGAGCTGGAGCCCGTCAAGTCGGCAGCGGATGCACACGGCAAGACGCCCGCGCAGGTCGTCATCCGCTGGCACCTCCAGAAGGGCAACATCGTCTTCCCGAAGACCACGTCGCGTGAGCGCATGGTCGAGAACGCCCAGGTCTTCGACTTCGAGCTGTCGGGCGCCGAGTACGACGCCATCACGGCACTCGAGCGCGGCGAAGAAGGACGAGTCGCGGCGCACCCCAACGAAGTGAACTAGCTTCCAGCAGCTGCTGAGACGGCCGGTGCCACAAAGGGGGCGCCGGCCGTCTCGTCGTTGGCGCGGTCGTGCGGGCCGCAGAGGGGGTGCGAACACGGCGTGGGAGGGCCTGTCAAGCGAAGTCCTCACCCAGTTCGACGGCGATAGCGTCGGTGCATGAGTTCCTCCGCACCAACCCGTCGCACGCTCGAGCGCATCGCGCGGGACCGGTTCGGGTGGGAGTCGCTGCTCCCCGGTCAGGGCGACGCGATCCGCTCTGCGGCGGCTGGGCGCGACACGCTGCTCGTGCTCGCGACCGGTGGCGGGAAGTCAGCGGTCTACCAGGTCGCGGGTGCTGCGCGCGGCGGCCTCGTTCTCGTCGTCTCGCCGCTCATCGCCCTGCAGGCAGACCAGCGCGCATCGATCGAGGCCGCCCCGGATGCCCCCGACGTCGTCGCCATCAACTCGTCACGGGGCGCTGCCGCGGTGGCCCGAGCCTGGGATCGAATCGGCGCGGGCGGGTCGTTGTACGTGCTCCTCGCACCGGAGCAGCTCGCGAACGAGGACAACGTCGCCCGCCTCGCAGCGCAGGACGTGTCTCTGCTCGTCGTTGATGAAGCGCACTGCGTCTCCTCGTGGGGGCACGATTTCCGGCCCGACTACCTGAGGCTCGGCGACGTGCGATCGGCGCTCGGCGACCCGCCGGTGCTCGCGATGACCGCGACGGCCTCGAAGCCGGTGCGGGCCGACATCATCGAGCGGCTGCGGATGCAGGATCCGGACGTGCAGGTGCACGGCGTCGACCGACCCGAGATCCGACTGGCAGTCCAGCGCCATGAGAGCGAGGACGACAAGCGGGCCGCGATCGTCGACGAAGCGCGCAGCTGGACCGCCCCCGGTCTCGTCTACGTCGCCTCACGCAGGGAGACGGAGTCGTATGCGGCCCAGCTCGCCGCGGAAGGGCGGGAGGTTGCCGCGTACCACGCTGGCCTCAAGGTCGCAGAGCGCCGAGGTGTGCAGGACCGGTGGCGGGGCGGCGAACTCGACGTCGTCGTCGCGACGTCCGCGTTCGGCATGGGCATCGACCGGGGTGACGTGCGCTTCGTGCTGCACGCGGCGACGACGGAGTCGCTCGACGCCTACTACCAGGAGGTCGGCCGCGCGGGGCGGGACGGCGAGCCCGCGACGGCCGTGCTGCATTACCGCGTCGAGGACCTCGCGCTGCGGCGCTTCTTCGCGAAGCGCTCGGTGGACAAGGCCGGACTGCGCACCCTGTGGCGCGCCATCACGCGCACGCCAGGGGCGAGCATCCGGGACCTCGCCGAGGCCGTCGGCCAGCCCGCAAGAACGGTCTCGAGGCTCGTCAACCAGCTCGTGGATGCCGAACTGGTCGAGACGGCCGGGGGCGTGCATCCGCTGCGCAAGACTCGAGTCGATGTCGTGGTGAAGGCCGTCAAGGAGGCATCCGCCGCGCGGGAGCGAATCGCCGAGTCGCGACTGTCGATGATGCGCGCCTACGCGGAGGAGACGCAGTGCCGCCGGCGCGTGCTGCTCGACTACTTCGGGGTCGACGGTCCGGAATGGTGCGGGAACTGCGACGGCTGCGAGCGGCGCGAGGACACGTCGGACGCGCAGGCAGACAGCGTGCCGGCGGATGCGCCGCTCGCCATCGACGAGACCGTCGAGCACCGTGAGTGGGGAGCAGGCACGGTCATCAGCGTCGAAGAGGACCGGGCGACGATCTTCTTCGAGTCGGAGGGCTACAAGGTCGTCGCCCTCGCGGCGCTCGACTCGAACGTGCTGCGCCAGGTCGCGGACGTCAGCGCGTAGCCGACCGACGTGAGCTAGGTTCGTCGCATGCGCTTCCCGAGGGGCTTCCTGTGAGCGAGACCGCTCAGCGCTACGGTGCCTCCAGCGAGGGCCAAGAGCCTCTCGATGAGGCCGATGGCCCGCTGCGCGCGTGGTTCGCGGTCGCCGCCATCGTCGTGGTCAGCAACTTCCTGTTCTTCTACAGCGGAGGGCTCGCCTCGTTGGAGCTGATGGATTTCCTTCAGCGAGACCCGTCTTTTCCTTCGAATCCGTACCGGCAGGAAGCGCTGTCCATGGCGCTCGGTATGGGAGCCGTTGCGGCTGGGCTGATCGTGCTGTCCGTCTGGCTCGCCGCCGTCGTGGGCCGAGGATTCCGCGTGCCCGCGTGGCTTGCGCCGGGAGTCGTCGCGACCGCACTGGCACTGCACGCGGTCTCCTGGATCGTGGTCGCGATCGTCAACGGTCGTTGAGCTGGATCTCCTGCTTCTCCTGCGCCCACGGGATACGGAGGGACTTCGGATGGCTCGCTCAAGGAGGCGTCCTAGCCTCGCACGATGACGAATTCAAAGACTCGTTCACAGACTCGCAAATTCGCAGGGCTCAGCGGACTCGCCGCGGTCGGCGCGCTCGCGGGATCGCTCTTCGCCGCCACCCCCGCCAGCGCCGCCGGTTCGGCCTACTACGCCTTCGAGACGCAGGCGGCGTGCATGACGAAGTGGGGAGCCGTCGTCGGCGGTTCCGTTGGTACCGGATCGAACGTGTACATCGGGCCGAACGCCTGCTCGCAGGACACGACGGGCACGTTCGCAGGCATGTACCGCCTCTACGTCGCCTACCCGTAAGCGATTGTGGCGCGGCGCGGCTGTGCAGCGGGGCCGTGCAGCGCCGCTGCTGCACGGCGTGGTCGTGCCGCGCCGCGGCTACGCCAACCGGCCGGCGATCGAAGCGAGCTCGGCCACTGAACCGTCGGCGATGACACGGACATGCTCCGTGATCGCCTCGAGGGGCCAGTCCCACCAGGCGACCTCGAGGAGCGTCCGGACGTCGTCGTCATCGAAGCGGCGGCGGATGAGCGTCACCGGGTTGCCGCCCACGATGCCGTAGTCGGGCACATCCTTTGTCACGACGGATCCAGTGGAGATGATCGCCCCGTCGCCGATACGCACCCCCGGCATGATGGTGACGTCCCCGCCGATCCAGACGTCGTTGCCGACGACCGTGTCGCCGCGGCTCGGCAGGTCGCTGACGAGGTCGACGTGCTGCCCCCAGGCTCCGCCCATGATGGGGAACGGATACGTGGACGGCCCAGACATGCGGTGGTTGGCGCCGTTCATGATGAACCGCACGCCGGAGGCGATGGCGCAGAACTTCCCGATGACCAGACGCTCAGGCCCGTAGTGGTGCAGCACGTTGCGCGTCTCGAACGCCGAGGGGTCGTCGGGGTCGTCGTAGTAGGTGAAGTCTCCGACGCTGATGAGCGGGCTGGTGACGAGCGGCTTCAGGAGGATGACCCGCTCCTGACCGTCGATCGGATGCAGCGTGCTGGGGTCAGGGGCAGACGCGGGTTTATTCACCGAACCAGTGTAGAACCGCGCCATTCTGGGCCTGCGGTGCGCATCCCGAACCGCGCGGCCATGGAATAGCTATCGCGGCAGCCTCGTTGCACCCCTGATGACCTCGAACTCGAACAGCACCACCAACGCACCGAGGACCGCGCTTGTTGTGGGCGCCTCCGGCATCACCGGCTCCGCCCTCGTCGATCGCCTGAGCCAGGACGGATGGGAGGTGCTCGCTCTCTCCCGCCGCGCCGTGACGAGCGGCACCGTGCGGGGCATCGCCGCCGACCTCCGCGACCCGGCGAGCCTGCGCGCTGCGCTCGCGGACGAGCGCCCCACGCACGTGTTCTTCACCGCGTGGCAGCGACAGGCGACGGAGGCGGAGAACATCGCCGTGAACGGCGCCATGGTCCGTGACCTGCTCGCGGCGCTCGACCACGCCCCCGTGGAGCACGCCGCCCTGGTCACCGGACTCAAGCACTACCTGGGCCCATTCGAGGCCTACGCCGCGGGCGAGATGCCCGACACCCCGTTCCGTGAGGAATCCCAGCGGCTCGACACCCCGAACTTCTACTACGCGCAAGAGGACGAGCTCTTCGCAGCAGCAGCAGCCCGCCAGCAGTTCACGTGGTCGGTGCATCGGTCGCACACTGTCATCGGGCATGCCGTCGGCAACGCCATGAACATGGGCCTGACGATCGCCGTGCAGGCCACGATCGCGAAGCACCTCGGCGTGCCCTTCGTGTTCCCCGGCAGTGCGGCGCAGTGGAACGGCCTCACCGACATGACCGACGCGGGGGTCCTCGCCGAGCAGATGGTGTGGGCGTCGACGGAGCCAGCTGGCCGCAACGAGGCCTTCAACATCGTCAACGGGGACATCTTCCGTTGGCGGTGGATGTGGCCTCGCCTCGCCGAGATGCTCGGCGTCCCCGCCGAGCAGGTCGTCGGGTTCGACGGGCAGGCGCGCCCCCTCGAGGAGCAGATGGCGCAGCTCGAGCAGCACTGGCCGGCCATCGCCGCCGAGCACGACCTCGTCGAGTCGGACATCTCGCGGCTCGCATCCTGGTGGCACACCGACGCCGACCTCGGACGCGAGATGGAGGTCGTCACCGACATGGGCAAGAGCCGCGCCGCCGGTTTCCTCAGCTTCCGCCGAACCGACCAGGCCTTCGCCGACCTCTTCGCGCGCTACCGCGCCGACCGCCTCATCCCCTGAGCGCATTCCCTGGCCGCCTCCCGGCTGAGCGCGCTCCCGGCTGAGCGCGCTCCCGGCTGAGCGCCTCCCGGCTGAGCGCGCTCCCGGCTGAGCGCCTCCCGGCTGAGCGCGCTCGGCAGATGGGCCAGGTAGGTCGCTTTCACCCCTCCAGATGTCTCCGCCTGGGCTACTTGGGTCACTTTCGCCCTGCCGACGGCTCCGCCTGGGCTACTTGGGTCACTTTCGCCCCTGCCGACGGCTCCGCCTGGGTCATTTGGGTCAGTTTCACCCTTCCAGACGGCTCCGAACGGGGTGAAAGTGGCCCAAGTGGGCCTCTGCGCTGCGCGCTACCGGGTTACCGCGCTACCGGGACAGCGCCGCACGCAACCGCGCGAGGAAGGCGGCGGCGTCGGGGAACAGGTCAGCGTGGGTGACGCGGATGACGCGCCATCCGGCCGCGATCAGCGCCTCCGTGCGGGTTATGTCGCGCCGGAACTGCGCGGGGCTCAGGTGCACTTCGCCCTCGTACTCCACGACGACGCGCTGGGCTCGGAAGACGAGGTCGCCTCGTGCCAGGAAGCGTCCGCCCGCGTGGATATCGGCGTTGACGGCGGGTTCCTCGATGCCCGCGTCCACGATGAGGCAGCGAAGCCAGCTCTCCGGTGGCGAGGCAACGTGCTCCCGAAGGCGCGGCAGGGCGCCGCGCAGCACCGAGCAGCCACGGAGTCGGCCCCAACGCTCTACGGCGTCCTCCAAGCAGGTGAGCTGGGTCAGCGAGCCGGACGAAACCCGCCCCGGGTAGCGGTCGAAGTCGCTGATCATCGCGTCGCCGACCGTGATCAGCTCCGTCTCGCTGAACGAACTCCCGAGCAGAGCGAAGAGCAGCGGCGCGGGAACGACCCGGACCCCCTCGATGAGGTCCGCCTCCCAGAGGTCATCCCGGATGCGCCGCGCACGGACCCCCGACGCTCGCGGTCTCGAAGTCGACTGCCTGGCAAGCACGTCGACGGTGTCGGAGCGATGGCGCCGCGGTACCGGCAGCCCGTAGACCCGCAGCACGGAGCGCCCGCTCAGCGCCTGGCCACCGCGAAGTCGCGGCCCGAAGCGGAGGACCTGCTCCCTGCTGGTGAGTGCGGGTTCCGTCGCTCGCACTCCGCGGTAGGGCCGAGCGAGGCTCTGACGGGCGAGGGCTTTCTTGGTGAGACCCGCGGCGTTCCCCTCCGCGATCCCGAACGCGCGGTCTCTGAGCTCCTCGGGGATCGGGATGCGCGCGGCCATGCCGGAAACCTACGTATGTCGGCGTCGTCGCGCTGAAGTTCTCCACAGCCCGCCGCCCCCAGCCCACCGTCCCACCGCCCGACGCCTCCGCAGACGGCCGCTTCCGTTTCCGTTTTTGGCGTCGGGCCCCTCGTGAAGAGGTCACTTTGAGCCCATGTTGCGCGGTCTGTTGGGGGGAAAGTGACCCATTTGGCGTGGGGTCGTGTGTGCGGGGATGCGCGCGCGCATGCGGGAAGTCCATGCACGTCGGCGTCCCGGCGTCGCGGCGCCTCTTCAGGAGGTCACTTTGAGCCCATGTTGCGCGGCTCGATGGGGGCAAAGTGACCCATTTGGCGTGGGGTCGTGTGTGCGGGGATGCGCGCGCGCATGCGGGAAGTCCATGCACGTCGGCGTCCCGGCGTCGCCGTGTCGCGGAGTCGCGGCGCCTCGTGAGGAGGTCACTTTGGGCCCGTGTGGCGCGGCCCGATGGGACGAAAGTGGCCCATTCGGCGCGGGGGCGCGTGCGGGGGATGCGCGCGGCCATGCCGGGAACCTGCGCAGGTCGGCGTCGCCGCGCCTGAAGAGGTCACTTTGGGCCCGTGCTGCGCGGTTCGATGGGGGCAAAGTGACCCATCCGGCACGGGGGTCGCGGATGCGGGGCGCGCGGGGCGCCGGCCGCCGCGCGCCTACCGCCAGCTGGGCAGCCAGTGCGTGAGCGACCAGTAGGAGGTGGAGATCATCTGGCCGGTCCACACGGGCCAGAAGAGCACGGAGACGAGCGCCATGATCACGAGCAGCACCCCGACCGCGGAGACGCCGATGGTCCTGGAGGGGCGCGGGGTCTCGCGGTCGCCGGCGATGGTCTGGATGACCACGAGGGAGGCGAGGATCATGAACGGCAGGAACGCGATCGCGTAGAAGTGGAAGACGGCCTGGCGCTCGAGGTACGCGAGCCACGGGAAGTAGCCGGCCCCGTAGCCGACGAGGATCGCGAAGTACTGCCATTTCGGGCGCAGGAAGCACATGATGATGAGGAACAGGATCGACACGGTGCCGAACCAGAAGATGATGGGGTTCGAGATCGACGTGATCGCCTCGACGCACTGTCCGACGTCGCAGGATGAGCCGTCGCCCGCCTCCGAGTAGACGTAGCTGAACGCGGTGGGGCGGATGAGGAACGGCCACTCCTGCGGCCCAGACTGGTAGGGATGCTCGGCGCTGAGTCCGCGGTGGAAGTTGTACGCCTCGACCTGGTAGTGCCAGAGGCTCTGCAGGGGCAGCGGCACCCACGAGAGCAGTCCGGTCCACGCGTTGCCGGCTTCCTCGGCCCAGCCGCGGTAGAAGCCGCCCGTGGTGGTGAGCCAGCGGGTCCAGGTCGCGAGGTAGGTGAGGGCTGCGAGCGGCACGGTCAGGAGGAACGACACGGGGCCCTGCATGAGGATCGCGGCGGATCCCCAGAAGGTCACGCCGAGCCGCTTCCGCTCGACCATGTCGATAACGAGCGTGTAGACGCAGAACGCGGCGAGGAAGTAGAGGCCTGACCACTTCACGGCCGACGCGGCGCCGAGGGTGACGGCCGCCGCCATGAGCCAGGGCCGCCACCAGAGGCGGGGCCCCCAGTCGGGTCCGACGGGCTTCACGTCGGGCGCTCGCGAGGTGGTCGTGGCCTTCGTCGGAATCGGGTCGCCGTCGAGGCCCTCCTCCGCGCGCCAGGCCATGATCTTCGTGCGCAGCTTGCGCTGCTGGTCCTCGCGGTCGAGGAGCACGAAGAGGAAGGCGAGCAGCACGAAGAACATGAGGATGCCGTCGAGGATCCCGACGCGCGACATGACGATCGCGTGCCCGTCGATGGCGAGCATCCCGGCGCCGATCGTGGCGAGCACGGGCGAGCGGAACAGCTTCTTGGCGATGACCCAGAGGAGCGGCACGGCGAGGGTGCCGAGCAGGGCGACGGCGAATCGCCAGCCGAAGGGGTTGTCGGCACCGAACACGAGCATTCCGAGCCCGATGAGGTACTTCCCGAGGGGCGGATGCACGACGTACGACGGGTCGGTCGTATACCCGTTCGGGTCTCCTGCATTGAACGCGTCGTTCGGGTTCTCGGGCCACTCTGCCTCGTAGCCGAGGTTGAGGAGGGTCCACGCGTCTTTCACGTAGAACGTCTCGTCGAAGATCAGGAAGTGCGCGCCGCCGAGGTTCCAGAACCGGAGGACGGCGGCGAGGAGGGTGACGACGCCGAGGAGGATCCACTCGGTGCGCACTCGCAGCCTGGGGGTGCTCGTGACTCGCGCCCACAGGTCGTCGAACACCGAGCCGCGCGCCACCGGGGCCACCGGCACCTTCGCCGCCGGCGCGGCAGGGGCAGCGGATGCGGTCACCGTGCCGCTCGTCGCCGTCGCGGGGGCCGTCGTCGGGGACGACTCGGCCGCCTCGTCTGGTGTTCCCGTGTCTGCTTGCTCGCTCACCCAAGCAATCGTAGGGGGCCGCGGGGCGAGCGCGTGGGAGGATCGCAGCCATGATCATCCTGGCCGGCACCCCCATCGGGAACCTCGGCGACGCTTCGGCGCGCCTCATCGACACGTTCAAGAACGCCACCCTCGTGGCGTGCGAGGACACCCGTTCGACGGCGAAGCTGCTCGGGATGCTGGGCGTCGAGAACCGCCCGCGGCTCGTCGCGCTCCACGAGCACAACGAGGACGAGCTCGCGAAGACCATCGTCGAGCAGGCTCGCGAGGCCGATGTGGTGCTCGTCAGCGACGCCGGCATGCCGGGAATCTCCGACCCGGGCTACCCGATCGTGGCGCTCGCGGCGAAGGAGGGGGTGACGGTGACGAGCGTGCCGGGGCCGAGCGCCGTCATCACGGCGCTCGCGATCTCGGGGCTGCCGACCGACCGCTTCACATTCGACGGCTTCCTGCCTCGCAAGGCGGGGGAGCGGGAGACGTTCCTGCGCTCGCTCTCGAGTGAGCCGCGCACGGTGGTCCTGTTCGAGTCGCCGCACCGCCTGGCGCGCACGCTCGCCGACATGGCCGCGATCTGGCCGGCCGATCGTCGCATCGCCGTCTGCCGGGAGCTGACGAAGCTCTACGAGGAGGTCAGGCGGGGGACCGCGGCTGAGCTGGTTCCGTGGGCGGAGGAAGGGGTGCGCGGCGAGATCGTGATCGTCGTGGAGGGTGCGGCCCCCGCAGTCGTCGACGAGGCTGGGGCCCAGGCGATGGTCGCGGAGCTCGTAGCGGGCGGGATGCGCCTGAAGGACGCGGCCGCGCAGGTCGCCTCCGAGACAGGCATGAGCAAGCGAGACCTCTACCAGGGCCAGCTCGCGAAATAGTGGGCCAGGGGTGGCGCTCAGGGGCACCTCGCGTCGTAACAGTGCTCGGCCGACAATAGGATGATCCCCATGGCTTCCGGCGAATCGTTCTACATCACGACACCGATCTTCTACGTCAACGACGTCCCCCACATCGGTCACGCGTACACGGAGGTCGCCGTCGACGCGCTCGCCAGGTGGCACCGTCAGCGTGGCGACACCACGTGGCTGCTCACGGGCACCGATGAGCACGGTCAGAAGATCATGCGCTCGGCGCTCGCGAACAACGTCACTCCGCAGGCGTGGGCCGACAAGCTCGTCAACGAGGCGTGGAAGCCCATGCTCGAGACGCTCAACATCTCGAACGACGACTTCATCCGCACGACGGACGAGCGCCACGAGACTCGCGTGCAGCGCTTCCTGCAGAAGCTCAACGACGCCGGCTTCATCTACGACGCCGAGTTCGAGGCGCTCTACTGCGTGGGCTGCGAGGAGTTCAAGCCGGAGTCCGAGATCGTCGCCGGCACCGGCCAGTACGAGGGCGAGAAGGTCTGCGCCATCCACTCGAAGCCGCTCGAGCTGCTGCAGGAGCAGAACTACTTCTTCAAGCTCAGCGAGTTCCAGGACCGCCTGCTGGCGCTCTACGAGGAGAACCCGGAGTTCATCCAGCCGTCGTCGGCGCGCAACGAGGTCATCTCGTTCGTGCGCTCGGGACTCCGCGACCTGTCGATCTCGCGCACCACGTTCGACTGGGGCGTGAAGGTGCCGTGGGACGAGTCGCACGTCGTCTACGTGTGGTTCGACGCGCTCCTCAACTACATCACGGCCATCGGCTACGGCGACGACGAGTCGGAGCTCGAGAAGTTCTGGCCGGCGCACCACATCGTCGGCAAGGACATCCTGCGCTTCCACGCCGTCATCTGGCCGGCGATGCTCATGGCCGCCGGCCTGCAGGTTCCGGCCGGCATCTTCGCTCACGGCTGGCTGCTCGTGGGCGGCGAGAAGATGTCGAAGTCGAAGCTGACGGGCATCGCGCCGACGGAGATCACCGATGTCTTCGGCTCCGACGCGTTCCGCTACTACTTCCTGCGCGCCATCCACTTCGGGCAGGACGGCTCGTTCTCGTGGGAGGACCTGTCGGCTCGCTACCAGGCTGAGCTCGCGAACGGGTTCGGGAACCTCGCGTCGCGGGTCATCGCGATGGTGAACAAGTACTTCGACGGGGTCGTCCCGGAGCAGTCCACGATGCTGGAGTCGGAGCAGGTCATCATCGACCTCGCGACCGAGGTCGCGGCGAAGGCCGACGAGGCGATGCTGGCGTTCGACATCGATGGCGCTCTCGCGCACATCTGGCGGCTGGTGGATGCGCTCAACGGGTACATCACGGAGCAGGAGCCGTGGGCGCTCTCCAAGCAGGGCGATGAGGGCCGTGCGCGCCTCGCCGCGGTGCTGGAGGTCACGACCCGCTGCCTCGGCCACCTGGCCGTGCTGCTCAACCCGTTCGTCCCGATCGCGGCCGAGAAGCTGTGGTTCGCGATCGGCGGCAACGGCGAGCTCGCCTCGACCCGCATCGACAACGCCTACGCGCTTGTTGGCTCGCGGCCGCTGAGCGAGCTGCCGCCGCTCTTCCCGCGCATCGAGCAGGAAGTCCAGCGCTAGCGGTGACCGAATCCCAGCACGACGCCGGGGCCCAGGACGCCGGGGCGCCGGGTGACGCCGAGAGGCTGCGCCGCCGCTCTGCGACCAGCGAGTCCGGGCACACGCGCATCCTGGCGTACCCGCCGTATCCCGAGGCGCTTGCCGTGCCCTGCTACGACAACCACACGCACCTCGAGATCGAGGATGGTGAGGAGGACGAGCGCTTGACGCTCGACGAGCACCTCGCCGCCGCAGTCGCAGCTGGCGTCAAGGGGGTCGTGCAGGTCGGCAACGACGTGCCGTCGAGCCGGTGGTCGGCGCGCGTCGCGGCGACGCACGAGCGCGTGCTGGCGGCGGTCGCGCTGCACCCGAACGTCGTGCCGGAGCTCGCCGCTGCTGGCACTCTGGAGGACGCGATCGTCGAGATCGACCGCCTCGCGGCCGAGCCGCGGGTCCGGGCCATCGGGGAGACGGGGCTCGACTACTTCCGCACGCCGGAGAAGGCCGACCAGCTGCTGCAGGTCGAGGCGTTCGAGCGGCACATCGGGCTCGCGAAGAAGCACGGCCTCGCCATGCAGATCCACGACCGGGATGCGCACGACGACGTCATCTCGACCCTCAAGCGGGTCGGTGCGCCTGAGCGCACGGTCTTCCACTGCTTCTCCGGCGACGCGGACATGGCGCGCATCGCGGCGGCGGAGGGCTGGTACCTCTCGTTCGCGGGCACGGTCACGTTCAAGAACGCCGCGTCCCTGCGGGAGGCGCTGTCGGTGACGCCGATCGAGCGCATCCTCGTGGAGACGGATGCTCCGTTCCTCACGCCGGTGCCCTTCCGTGGCCGCCCCAACGCGCCGTACCTCATCCCGGTCACGCTGCGGGCGATGGCCGAGCACCTGGGGATCGCGGTGGATGACCTGAGCGCCCAGGTCGCCTCGAACACCGAGGCCGTCTACGGCAGCTGGCACCAGGCACCAGGCCAAGGCGCCCTCGCCGGTGACCTCACCTCCGACGAGAGAGAGACCGCATGAGCGTCAGCCTGCTCGGCGCCAACGAGATCCGCGAGCTCGCGGCCGAGCTCGATGTGACGCCCACGAAGAAGCTCGGACAGAACTTCGTGCACGACCCGGGAACGGTGCGGCGCATCGTGCAGACCGCCAAGGTCCGCTCGGGGGAGCACATCCTCGAGGTGGGGCCCGGCCTCGGCTCGCTCACGCTCGGTCTCCTCGAGACGGGCGCGAGTGTCACGGCCATCGAGATCGACGAGCGCCTCGCCGCCCGCCTGCCGCAGACGGTGGAGGAGCACGCGGCTGGCGCGCATCTCGACGTGATCGTCTCCGACGCCCTGCAGGTTCAGGAGGTGCCGGGCGAGCCGGTCGCGCTCGTCGCGAACCTTCCGTACAACGTGTCGGTGCCCGTGCTGCTGCACCTCCTCGAGCGGTTGCCGTCGCTGCAGCGCGGGGTGGTCATGGTGCAGGCCGAGGTGGGGGAGCGCATCGTCGCCGGACCCGGATCGAAGGTGTACGGCTCGCCGAGCGTGAAGGCCGCCTGGTACGGCACGTGGTCGAGTGCGGGCCTCGTGGGCCGCAAGGTGTTCTGGCCGGTGCCGAACGTCGACTCCATCCTCATCTCGTACACGGAACGTGCTGAGCCGCGCGGCTCGGAGGAGCTGCGTCGCAAGGTGTTCCGCATCGTGGATGCCGCGTTCGGTCAGCGCCGCAAGATGCTGCGCCAGGCGCTGTCGCCGTTGCTCGGCGAGAACGCGGCTGCGACCTCGCTTGTGCTCGAGGCATCTGGCATCGACCCCACCGCCCGCGGCGAGACGGTCGGCATCGACGACTACGTGCGGCTCGCGGAGGCCTGGACTCCCGAAGACTGAGCTCGGCGAGGGGCACCCGGGCCCTCGTGACTCCATCGGATCAGGGAACGCCGGGAACGGATGGGGACGCCTGGGAATGCGGCGCGCATCGTCGAGCCGACTGGGGCAGACTAGCTTCGGGCACCACAACGAGGTCGGTGCTCGCGCAGCGCGGCGAGGGAGCGGTCATGGGCGACACATCTGCAGCCCCTCGCGAGCCTCAGGCGTCTTCGCGTCGTGCGCGCACCATCACGATCGTCGCCATCGTGACCGTCCTGATCCTCGCCGCCGGCTGGGTCGTCCTCGCGTTCACGGACGAGTCCGACACCTCGCCGACGGATGCGGTGAGCGAGTCGACGCTGCCCGGCTACCCCACGCGGGGTCCCCGAGCCGACCTCGACGACCAGCGTGCGCTTGTGGCCGCCGCCGACCTCTGGCGGGAGGGCGGCGCGGACGACGTGACCGACAGCGCCGACGTGACGGGCGGGAGTGACGGCATCGAGATCCCGGACGGGCAGGTGATCGAGCTGCTCTGGGCCGGCGATGTCGACTCTCTTGCGCTCGGTTCGGTGCCGGGGCTCCGCAGCTCGTTCTCGGCGCGGCTCGTGATCCTCCGCTCCGACAACGCCGTCGCGGCCCTTGCGCGTCCGCTCGACGGTGCCGGCAGCGACGACGCAACGGCGTTCACGATGCTCGGGGCCTCCTCCATCACGACGAGCCGCTACGAGCGCGGGTTCACGGTCGCGCGGGGCGTGCTGCTCTTCCATGAGCGTATGCAGCGCGGCATGTCGCTCGAGACGGCGACCTTCTCCACCGAGACGGCACCCGCGCTGAGCGAGACGCCGACCTCCGACGGGCTCCTCCTCCTGTCGGCGCGTGCGCTGCTGCGCATCCCGGACGCGGGAGGCACGGCTGCGGCGGACGTCTACGCGGGGTTCGCCTACGTGCATCCCAGCTCGGGGCTGACGATGCTGCAGACCGAGGACGCCGACCGGGACTGGAGCGCGGTCACCGATCCCAAGCGCGGCAACTCGCGCTTCGCGGCGCTCTCGCGGGGCATCATCACGGCACGAGATGAGCAGCACGGGTACCGGCTGCGGGCGTCCATCCTCGACGATCAGCCGCTGCCATCCGGTGAATCGCTCGCGCTCGCCGCGGTCTCCCATCTCGAGAGCCAGGGCCGCGGGTCCGGGGTCCTCTGGGCGGCGGTCATCGCCGTGCGCGGCGACGAGGACCCGGTCGTGCTCGGGGCGGGGGACGTCGCGAGACCGGTGAACGGCGCACCGCAGCTGCCCGTGATCGCGGCCAGGTGGCTCCGAGATGACGGTGTGGATGTGCTCGTCGTCGCGGGCACCCGCGAGATCACCTCGTTCGACATCGCCGCGTCCGGCGGCACGACCAGCTTCGCCGGTTCTGGCGGTTTCGTCGACCGCTCGCGCCTCGCCCTGACCTGGGAGGACGAGGCCGGGAACGCGGTGAGCCGACCGGCGCTCGTGGTCATCGGGATGTCGGGCGCCGGGCCGGTGCCGTCGCTCGAGCCGGTCAGCTGAACGGTGAGCTAACCGGCGAGCTCGAGGGTGAGCGCGAAGATCTGCGTCCAGCTCTCCTCGCCGTGCTCGAGCTCGGGCCGGCGCTCGAAGCCGAGCTGCTCAAGGAGGCGCTGCATGGCGACGTTCTCCTCCGGCACGTAGGTGTCGATTCCGGCAGCCAGGTGCAGATCCGCCCAGGTGATGGCGGCCCTCGTCACGCGGGTCCCGATGCCGGTTCCGCGCACGTCCGGGGCGACCCAGAGCTCGTCGAACACGAGCTCCGAGCCGACGGCGTCGAGGGGGCCGGAGAGCGCGGCGCTCGCGACGACTCGTGTGCCGTCGAAGGGAATGGCGTGGAACTCGACGCGGCCGCTGCCCGCTCGGGTCGTGGTCACACGGACGGCATTGCCGATCGACGTGTGCAGCCCGAGGCTCATTGCAGGACCGGCCTGCCAGTCTCGACGCGCTGCTGGCACATGAAGTTCAGGCCTGTTGTCGTGTGTGTCATCTTCATGCTCCTTCCACGGTCGGGGTTGTGCGGTTCGCTCCAGTGCGGGGCGGGCTGCTGCTTCGTTGGTGGGTACCGTACGCCTCACTTCACGAGGCCCGCACCCAGTGTTGCGCCAGAAGTCCTCCCGGGGCGGCAGGTGAAGCGTCGACATCCAACCGGCGACGTGCGCTTCCTAGTCTTCGAGGCATGACTCACGAGAACCCGCCGTTTGCCATCGCCGTCGAAGCGGGCAGCGAAGGCGTCGGCCCACAGCGAATCCGCGCGGCGATCGCCGCGCTCGAGCGCTTCGGCGTGACCATCGCCACGTTCGAGGACATCGGCTTCCGCGACCTCAGGGCGGCGGCTCCGCGGCTGGACGCCATCGAGCAGGCCGCGTTCGCCGCCCCGCTCTCCGGGGCGACCGGCCTCGTGCCGCTCATCCGGGTCTCGGCGGTCGAGCCGTTCCACCTCGCGACGCAGCTCGCGACGCTCGACTACGCGTCGCACGGCAGGGCAGGGTGGATCGGCGGCGTCGACGGCAGCGAGGTCGAAGCGGCCGCGTTCGACCGGCCTCCGCTCGACGGGCCTGAGGCCCGCCGCACCGAACTCGACGACACCATCGAAGTGCTCGGCAGGCTCTGGGACTCCTGGGAGGACGACGCCGTCATCCGCGATGTCGAGACCGGCCGCTACCTCGACCGCGACAAGCTCCACTACGCAGATTTCGAGGGCGCGCGCTTCAGCGTGAAGGGCCCGTCCATCATCCCGCGCCCGCACCAGGGGCAGCTGCCGACCTTCGCGCCGTACGGCTCGGCAGCGCCCGAGCTCGTCGACGTCGCGCTCATCCGCGAGCGCACGGTCCTCGAGGCGAGCGCCGCGGCCGGGCAGGCCGACTCCCAGGGCATCGCCCGCACGATCGTCGAGGTCTCGTTCGCGCTCGACGCGCCAGGACGCCCCGCAGCCGACCGGGCCGGTGCGCCCGCGGCCGACACGCAGGCGGCGGGTCGCATCCACTACTTCGGGGACGCGGCCGGTCTCGTCGAGCTCATCACCGAGGTCGCGTCGTTCGCGAACGGCGTGCACCTGCTGCCCGCCGACTTCGGCGCGGATGTGCAGGAGCTCGGCCGCGCCGTGCTCCCAGCGCTTCGCCGCGCAGGCGTCTTCACCTCGCCGCGCGCCGGCGAGCATCTGCGCGACGCTCTCGGGCTCGCGCACCCCGCCAACCGCTACGCCGCCCAGGCCCTCTGAACGCGAAGGATCACGACGATGACACAGCACAGCACAGGTCCGACGCGGCCTGCCTCGGGAGCGGCGGGCGCAGGCCAGATCCAGTTCGGGGTCTTCTTCCAGGGCGTGAACTCGACGACCATCTGGTCGAGCGAGCAGAGTGGATCGCAGACCGAGTTCGAGTCGTTCCGCCGCATCGCGCAGACCGCCGAACGTGGACTCTTCTCCGCCTTCTTCCTGGGTGAGGGGCTGCGGCTGCGCGAGCATCTCGGCAAGATCCACGACAACGACGTGGCCGGGCGACCGGATGGCATCACGCAGCTCGCCGCGCTCGCGCCCATCACCGAGAAGATCGGCCTCGTCGCCACGCAGAACACGACCTACAACGAGCCGGCCGACCTGGCCTACCGGCTCGCGAGCCTCGATCTCCTCAGCGAGGGGCGCGCGGCGTGGAACATCGTCACGACCGACAACGCGTGGACCGGCGCGAACTTCCGCCGCGGCGGTCACCTCGCGCACGAGCACCGCTACGACCGGGCGGCTGAGTTCGTGCGGGCAGCCAAGGAGCTGTGGGCGAACCGGGGCCGCGTCGATTTCGATGGTGAGTTCATCCGCTTCGTCTCCGAGCGGGTCCTCCCGCAGAGCCCGCAGTCGCGGCCCGTGCTGTTCCAGGCTGGCGACTCCAGCCAGGGGCGCGATTTCGGTGCCGAGCACGCCGACGTCATCTTCTCCGCGCACCCCGAGCTCGAGGGAGCGACGGTGTTCGCCGCCGATCTGCGCGAGCGGCTCACCAAGTTCGGCCGTGCACGCGACGAGCTCGCGTTCTTCCCCGGCGCGACGATCATCGTCGCCGGAACTCCCAAGGAGGCGGAGGAGAAGGCCCGTTGGGTGCGCGAGCATCAGATCTCGCCCTCGACGTCGCTTCGCTATCTCGAGCAGTTCTGGGGCAAGGATCTCTCCCACCTCGACCCGGACGGTCCGCTGCCGGTGGAGGATCCGGTGGTGGCCGTCACCGACGGCACCCGCGGCAGCGCGTTCCAGAACGCGAAGGCGCTCGAGCTCGCGCAGCAGTGGCGGGAGAAGTCGGAGGCGCTCGGACTGTCGATCCGCGAATTCGTCATCCACCTCTCCTCGCAGCGTGGCTTCGTCGGCGGCGTCGACGAGGTCGCCGACACGCTCACCGAGCTGGCCCGCAGCGGAGCCGTGACGGGCATCAACCTGACCCCGTACCTCGTGCCCTCGGGGCTCGACGACATCGTCGACCAGCTCATCCCGGCACTCCAGGAGCGCGGCTCCTACCGCACCGAGTACCCGGGAACGACGCTGCGCGAGAACCTCGGTCTGCCCGCGGTCGTCGGCGATCTGGTGCCCGCGAGCGTCTGAGCCATGGCACCCCGGTGAAGGTGGAGCGGCGCGCCAGGAGGGGCCGCGTGAGCCCGTGCAGCCTGGCGCGTTACTCCGCGCAACGCTCCGGCGCGCGCCTCGGCCCCCTTCCGCCGAGGATGGGGGAATGACTTCGCTTCGCGACGAGACCGTCACCCTCCTGCAGCAGCTCATCCGCGCCGAGACCGTCAACGACGGTGCGCTCGACTCGGGCAACGAGTGGCGGGCCGTGGCGGTCATCGAGGAGTTCTTCGCCGGCAGCGGCGTCGAGCTCGCGCGCGTCGAGCCGTTCCCCGGTCGTGTCTCCGTCGTGGCACGCCTCGCGGGCAGTGACCCTGCCGCGGAGTCGCTGGCCCTCGTCGGCCACACCGACGTCGTTCCCGTGAAGGCGAGCGACTGGGTGCATCCGCCGCATTCGGGCGAGCTCGTCGACGGCGAGGTCTGGGGCCGCGGTGCGGTGGACATGCTGTTCCTCACCGCCTCCTACGCGGTCATCTTCAAGCGCCTCGCGACGAGCGGCTTCGCCCCCACCGGCGACCTCGTGTTCGCGGCCGTCGCCGACGAGGAGCAGGGCAGCCGGGCGGGGGTCGGCTGGTTCTCCGAGCACGACTGGGCCACGATCGCCGCCGACAACGTGCTCACCGAGTGGGGAGGCGCGCGCCTCGGCGGCATCGGCAGCACCGCCATCACGGTGGGCGTCGGCGAGAAGGGGGCAGCCCCACGGCGCATCGTCGTGCGCGGCGACGCGGCGCACGCCTCGGCCCCGTGGGGCAGATCGAACGCGGCCGTCACCCTCGCCAAGGTCATCGACCGCCTCCAGGCCAATGCGCCGAAGCCCCGCATCAGCGAGCAGTGGCTCGACACGCTCGCAGCCCTCGACCTGCCGGCCGAGCTGAGCACGCGGCTTGCGCATCCGGACACCATCGACGAGGCCATCGACGAGCTCAGCGCGCACCCCGAGCTCGGCGAGCTCGCCCCGTTCGTCCACGCCTGGACGCACACGACCGTCGCCGTCACCGTCGTCGACGCCGGGTCGAAGGTCAACGTCATCCCTGACAGCGGGTCGATCTCGCTCGACATCCGGGTGCTGCCCGGCGTGACCGAGGACGACGTCGAGGCACACCTCGCCGCCGTGGTCGCCGAGTTCCCGGGCCTCGTGAACGTCGAGGGGAAGTGGTTCTCGCCGGCGAACGAGTCACCCACCACGACTCGCCTCTACGGGCAGATCGAGGAGGCACTCGCCGAGTTCGTGCCAGGAGCGAAGCCCGCCCCCATCCTCGGTGTCGGCGGCTCCGATGCGCGCTTCTACCGGCTGCACGGCGCGAACGCCTTCGGGTTCGGGATACTCAGCTCAGAGCTGACCTTCTCGGTCGCCCGCAACAGGTTCCACTCCGCGAACGAGCGGCTCGACCTCGAGTCCATCGACCTCACGGTGCGCGCCCTCGATCACGTCGTTCGAGGGTTCCTGTCCGCCTGACGCGAGCTTGACGGGCTTGACGAGCTTGATGCACCCGTTCGGGGGCTCGGGCAATCTCGTGCACCCGCTTGACCTTGACGCAGCGTCAACTTCTACAGTCGTTCTCGAGCGGTTCGGATCTCCCGAGAACGGGGGAGCCGCCCACACGATCTGAGCGAGAGGACGCCCGCCATGGAATGGTCGATCGGCGAAGTAGCGAAGCGGTCGGGGGTGACCTCGCGGACGCTGCGGCACTACGAGAGCATCGGCCTGCTTCGGCCGAGCCGGACGGGCGCCAACGGCTACCGCTACTACGACGAAGGCGCGCTGGTTCGGTTGCAGCGCATCCTGCTCCTTCGCGAGCTGGGCGTTGGCCTGTCAGCGATCGGAGACGCCCTCGCCGGCCGGAGCGACGACGTCGCTGCGCTCGAGACGCACCTCGGCTGGCTGCACGACGAGCGCGGCCGCCTCAGGACGCAGATCGGATCGGTGCGTGCGACGCTCGCCGCGCTCAAGGGAAAGGAACAGCTCATGCCCGAGCAGATGTTCGACGGATTCGACCACACGCAGTACAAAGGCGAGGTCGAGGAGCGGTGGGGTGCCGAAGCCTCTGCCGAGAGCGACACGTGGTGGCGCGGCCTCGGCGTGGACGGCAAGAAGGGCTTCCTGGAGGAGCAGACGCGGATCCAGGATGCGTTCAGCGCAGCCCAGTCGGCGGGGCTCGGGCCGGACAGCGATCAGGCGCAGTCGGCCGCCGCCCGCCAATTCGCGTGGATCAGCGACAGCTGGCAGGGCAAGGCGCCAACGGCCGAGCTGTTCACGAACCTCGGCGAGATGTACGTCGCCGACGAGCGCTTCGCCAAGAACTACACGCGCGTCCACGCGACGGGCGCCGAGTTCGTGCGCGACGCGATGAGCATCTACGCCGAGCGCACCCTCGCGCAAAGCAGTTGAACGCTGAATTGCAGTTACGTCTGTATTCCGCAGGTCACCAATGTTTGAGCGCCTTATCTCGAATATTTGCTTTCGCGATGGCGGTTAGGCGACTCTTTGCTATTGAACCTCGTGCACCGAAGCGATCTCAACTGAGTAGATGGTATTCGAGTTTCTTTCGGCCTCTGCCCACAGGTTCACTTCGAGGTCAATTTCGTGCTCGCTTGAGTTGGCCAGATGTACGCGGCCCATGATTAGGCATAGAATGTGATTCTCGAAGTTGTAAGTCCGCCGATTAGTAGCGGAAGTAAAATGCAACTCATCACGCCGAATCTCTTCAGCTTCCAGTGGTATGGATAGATGCGCCTTGCCGTCGCGGAGGAGGGTGTCGACCAGCTCATCACGGGCTGCTGCTGAAAGCTCGGCAAGATCTAAGGAAATGTGCTCAGACTTTATGGCAAGAACATCCAGGAGTTCTTGAGTGCTGGTTGCGTACGTGAGTCCGGCGGTACTTGCTTCTGCCGCTAACTCTGGGTGAATGTCAGAAGACTTCTTGACGCCGAAGTCTGAGGTGTTAGAGCTCACGAAGACTGCACCCTGGCCGCTCGCTGCTACTCGAATGGCACTCAGCCAGATGGCGGAATCTCTAGCACCTTTACCGTTCCGAGCGGGGCGCTGGCGGACGGCTTCTCGACGGAGTGCCCGCGGAGCGTCTTCGGGTTCGATCTCGATGACCTCGAAAGACGACCTAAGGTCCCTCTCCCATTCGCTCACGATATCGTCAATGTCAGGCACGTAAACAGCTTCCACCTGGAACATTTTACTCAATGCGCTCTGTGCTGCGATGAACCGAGCGTGTGCCGCCTCGGCCTTTGCTCGTCTAAGGTTTAGCGCCTCAAGCAGTACCAACTCGGGCATGCATAAGCGTATAGATTGAAGTGAGCATAGTTTCTGGATGCTTAACCAGATAGGACCGTCGAGATTTCCGTACTGTGGAAGAATGTTCGTATCGACGACGATCGCGTCAATCATTGACTCGTGCCTGCAATTATTCCGCTGGCAATATTTGTGAAAAGTTCTAAAGTGTCCTGCGCTCTGGTGTACTGCGCGCCGCGTGCTTGAGCGCCGCCCAACTCAAAAATAGCACGATTGTTTTGCTGTGCGATCGGGATGAGGCTGGATAAGTTCTTAACCTCACCCAAAAGGGCGGGGCCGTCAGGAATTGGCACGTGAGCGTCGTCGCGCATTGGCTCCAAGATGCCCTTTTGGTAGGCGGATGGAATTTTGTCGCTCCACCTTCGGAAAGCTGCTGCGGGGCGTTTTCTGTATGTTACAAACTGCTGGCTCACGTACCCGAGTGGTGAGGGGCGGCCTCCGGGGAGGTCGATGCTGAGTTCAAGACGAGCACGTTTTGCTGCTCCCAAGGCTGCATCCCAGTCCATGATCCAGCGTGTGGTGCTTGCTCCCACACTAGGAAGTGCTGTAAGGGAAAATAGATCGGGGGATAGGGGGACGACAAAACCGTCGCAGCCAATTAAGATTGTTCGGTTCAGGGCTCCAACGTTCGGGCCGAGGTCGAATAGCACGAAATCTGCAGAGACAGATTCGCCCAGTCTGCTAGCGAGCCGAAACATCGCCGTGGAAATCTGGAAGCCCCGATACTGGCCTGCGAGCGCCTCGGTCCACGCTTGGGGCAGGATCTCTTCAAATGCGCTGAGCCTGATGTCTCCCGGCAATATATAAGCTCGATCACGAATCTTGACGGGTTCAACAGGATCGAAATCCCCCACGTTGTTGATTATGGGTAGAAGAGCTCCGTAGATTGTCTGCTGGGCCCCAAGTAGATCCTCGTATTGGTCGACGTCTATTGCTGCGCTAGTGAGATTAGTTTGCGCATCTGCGTCGATGAAGAGCACGGTGTAACCCATGCGTTCGAGCGCCAAGCCGACGTTGAAGACCAACGTGGTCTTCCCAACCCCACCCTTGTGATTGAAGAAAGCGACTTTTTTCACGAGACTCCTTTGACTCGAGAAGACTACTGCAGATAGTCGCACGACATAAGGTCTGATTCAGGCTACGCCTCGAGGATCTCGGAGAGCTCGAGCCAGCGTTCCTCGAGCGCGTCGATGTCGGCCGCGAGGGCTTGCCGCTTGGCGGTGATGGTCCCGAGTCCCTCGTAGTCGCCCTGGTCGTGGGCGGCGAGTTCGGCGTCGACCTTCTTCATGGACTGCTCGATCTTCTGGATCTTGCGGGCGATGCCCTGCACCTCTTTCTCGGCGCTGCGGCGGTCGGCGCCGCCGATGGAGAGGCCGGAGGCGCTGGAGGCTGAGGCCGACGAGGAACCGCCGGCGGTCGCATCCGTCGTGCTGGAGAGCGTCGCGGGGGCTGAGCCCTTGAGGCTGTTGGCGCGCAGCTCGAGGTACTGGTCGACGCCGCCGGGAAGGTGGCGGAAGCCGCCGTCCCACACGGCGTACTGCTGGTCGGTGACGCGTTCGAGCAGGTACCGGTCGTGCGACACGACGAGGAGGGTGCCCGGCCACGTGTCGAGGAGGTCTTCCATGGCAGCGAGCATGTCGGTGTCGAGGTCGTTCGTGGGCTCGTCGAGGATGAGCACGTTCGGCTCGTCGAGGAGGATGAGGAGCAGCTGGAGGCGCCTGCGCTGACCACCGGACAGGTCCTTCACGGGGGTCTGGAGCTGCGTGGTCGTGAAGCCGAGGCGCTCGAGCAGCTGCGACGGCGTCATCTCCTTGCCGCCGGACACGTAGCTCGACTTCTGGCGCGCGACGACCTCGCGGACGCGGTCGTTCTGGTGCTTGTCGAGTTCGGCGAGGCGCTGCGAGAGGGTCGCGATCTTGACGGTCTTGCCGCGCTTCACCTTGCCGCTCGTCGGCTCGAGTGTGCCCGCGACGAGGTTGAGGAGCGTCGACTTGCCCGCCCCGTTCACGCCGAGGATGCCGGTGCGCTCGCCAGGTGCGATGCGCCACTCGATGTCGCGGAGCACCTCCTTGTCGCCGAAGGTGACGCCGACGTCGAGGAGGTCGACGACGTCCTTGCCGAGGCGCGCCGTCGCGAGCTGCGACAGCTCGACGGGGTTGCGCACGGGAGGTTCGTCCTCGATGAGCTGCGTCGCGGCCTCGATGCGGAACTTCGGCTTCGCCGTGCGGGCTGGGGCGCCGCGGCGCAGCCACGCGAGCTCCTTGCGCATGAGGTTCTGCCGCTTCGACTCGATGGCGGCAGATTGCCGGTCGCGCTCGACGCGCTGCAGGATGTACGCCGCGTAGCCTCCCTCGAACGGGTCGAGAACGCGGTCGTGCACCTCCCACGTCGTCTCGCAGACCGCATCGAGGAACCACCGGTCGTGCGTCACGACGACGAGCCCGCCCTGGTTCTTCGACCAGCGGCCGTTGAGGTGCTTGGCGAGCCAGGCGATGCCCTCGACGTCGAGGTGGTTGGTGGGCTCGTCGAGCATGATGATGTCGTCGTCGCCGATGAGCAGGGCCGCGAGGGCCACGCGGCGCTGCTGGCCACCGGAGAGGTCGCCGATCTTGTCGGTCCATTCGAGGTCGCCCGCGAGCCCGTTCACGACGTCGCGGATCTTCGCGTCGGAAGCCCAGTCGTGGTCGTCCATGTCGCCGACGATGGCCTGCTTGACGGTGAGCTCCGGGTCGAGGGTGTCGGCTTGGTCGAGCATCCCGACGCGCACGCCCCGCCGCCGTGTGACCTTGCCGCCATCGGGCTGGATGCGGTCGGCGAGCAGCTTGAGCAGGGTCGACTTGCCGTCGCCGTTGCGTCCGACGATGCCGATGCGGTCGCCCTCTTGGATGCCGACGGAGACGCTGTCGAAGACGACTCGAGTCGGGAACTCGAGGTGGAGCGCTTCCGCGCCGAGGAGATGGGCCATCAGACCAGCTTAAGGCCGGGGAGGCCCGGTGGCCTCCGAGCGAGGGCGGTGGGGGCTCAGTGAGCGGGGTCGTCCATCCGAAGCGAGAGGGTGCGCAGGGCGGTCGCGAGGTCGTCCCGCGTCTCGAGATCGAGCTCGGCGAGCAGCTCACGCTCGGCGGCGACGAGCCGAGTGAGGGCCTGGTCGACGAGATCGCGCCCGTTTGCGGTCATGGTGACGAGGATGCCGCGGCCGTCGTTGGGGTCGACCTCGCGGGTCACGAGGCCCCGGCTGACGAGGCGGTCGATGCGGTTCGTCATGGTGCCGCTCGAGACGAGGTTCGACGCGAGCAGGTGCTTGGGGCTGAGGCGGTGCGGGGAACCGGCGCGGCGCAACGCCGAGAGGACGTCGAATTCCCACAGCTCAAGCCCGGTCTCCGCGAACGCGGCCTTGCGGAGCGCGTCGAGCTGCTTCGCGATGCGCTTCACGCGGGAGAAGATGCGCAGCGGGTCGACGTCCAGGTCGGGCCGTTCCCGAGACCAGTCGCGCACGATCGTGTCGACGGTGTCGGTCGGATGCGCGGCGTGGCCGCCGTGCCCGACCTCGCCGTGCCCGACCTCGCCGTGCCCGCCCCCGCTGAGCTCGACCGTCGCGCGCGGAACGTCACGCTGGTGAGCTGCACGTCTGGGGGCATCCATACGTCCCATTATGGCGAGTCCCGCGGGTGCACGTTGACGAGCCCGGGGTGGGGCCTTCGTTCCGCTGGGGCGGCGCGTCCGCCGACTCGTCGCGGCGCGGTCTCCCTGCCGCGGAGGAACGCTCGGTTCCTAGGAGTTCGGGTGGTGCGCGTCCACGTCGCGCTTCGTCACGACGAGGCCGTCGTCGGCGCCGACGGGCGCTGAGGTGTGCTCGTGCGCGACCACCCAGTCGCCCTTGTGCTGCACGATCGCCCAGGTGAGGCGGTTGTCCATCCACTCGAGCTCGCCCTCGGGGCTCTGCCAGGAGTAGCGGACGAAGCTCTCGACGACCACGACGTCGTGGTCTCCGTAGGCCCGCAGATCGGTGAAGGTGGCCGCGTGCGTGCCCGACTCGATGGAGTCGAACCAGGCGTCGAGTGAGGTGCCCCAGGCATCAGCTCCCTCGTGGGACCAGGTGCTCCAGAGGTCGAAGACGCGCACGTCGGGCGCGTAGAGCGACATGATGGCGGCTTTGTCGCGACCTGCGACGGCTGCCGAGTAGGTGTCGGTGAATCGCCGCGCGATGGACAGGGCTTCGGACATGACGCCTCCTTGTGTCTTCTGCTTCGCAGTCTGGCCCAATCCCCTCCACAGCACCAGCGGCGCTTGCCCGCGGTCTCTCCGGTTCTGGCACAATTGGCGAGTGCGCGCGTGAGCGGGCACGTTCCTCCTTGGTGTAACGGCAGCACGACAGCCTTTGGAGCTGTTAGGTCCAGGTTCGAATCCTGGGGGAGGAGCGGCGCGGGGGTGCTGCATGCCACCGTGGACCGTGATGGCGTTCGAATCACGGCGCCCACAACGAGGAGGATCTGTGACCGATCGAGAACTCGCAATCGTCATCCTGGCGGCTGGCCAGGGCACGCGGATGCGCTCGAGCACCCCGAAGGTGCTGCACCGGCTCGGTGGCATCCCGCTCGTGGGGCACGTGCTGCACACGGCCGCCGAGCTTGGCCCCGCGCACACCGTCACGGTGGTCCGGCACGATCGCGACCGCGTCGTCTCGGCGATCCAAGATCTGGCCCCCGACACGCAGTTCGCCGACCAGGACGAGGTCCCCGGCACCGGTCGTGCCCTCGAGGTCGGCCTCGAGTCGCTCCCCGCTGACTTCGACGGCGTCGTCGTCGTGCTCTCCGGCGACGTGCCGCTGCTCGACTCCGGCACGATCGGGCGGATGATCGAGCAGCACCGTCGCGCGCAGAACCAGCTCACGCTGCTGAGCGCCTTCGTGCAGGAGCCCGCGGGCTTCGGGCGCATCGTGCGCTCCGCCGGCGGCGACTTCGACGAGATCGTCGAGCACAAGGACGCGAGCGAGGAGCTGCTGCGCATCTCCGAGATCAACGCCGGGGTGTACGCGTTCGACGCCCGCACGGTGCGTCAGGTGCTCGGCCGAATCGACGACTCGAACTCGCAGCGGGAGAAGTACCTCACCGACGCGGCGAAGCTCATCAAGGCGGATGCGGGGCGCATCGAGGCGATCGCCGTCACCGACCCGGAGATCGTGCAGGGCATCAACGACCGCGTGCAGCTCGCGGAGGCGCAGCGCTACTACAACGCCCGTCAGATCCGGCACTGGCAGCTCGAGGGCGTCACGGTGCACGACCCGGCGACGACCGTCATCGAGGGCAACGTGTCGCTCGGCCGAGACGTCGAGCTGCTGCCCGGAACCCAGCTGCGCGGGGCGACGTCCGTCGCCGAGGGTGCCATCATCGGGCCGGACACGACGCTCGTCGACTGCGAGGTCGGCGAGGGCGCCGTCGTGAAGCGCACCGACGCGACCCTCAGCGTCATCGGCGCTGGTGCGACCGTCGGCCCGTGGGCGTACCTTCGGCCGAACACGATCCTGGGGGTCGGAGGCAAGATCGGCACGTTCGTGGAGACGAAGAACGCGCAGATCGGCGACGGCTCGAAGGTCCCGCACCTCTCCTACATCGGGGACACCGAGGTGGGTCAGAACTCGAACGTCGGCGCTGGCACGATCACGGCCAACTACGACGGGGTGAACAAGCACCGCACCACGGTGGGCAGCAACGTCCGCTCCGGCTCGCACAACGTCTTCGTCGCCCCGGTTAGGATTGGCGACGGAGCCTACACAGGGGCCGGGACCGTCGTCCGCAAGGACGTTCCGGCTGGTGCACTCGCGATCAACGTCGCACCTCAGCGCAACGCTGAGGGGTGGGTGCTGAAGAACCGAGCGGGCACCGCCGCGGCAGAGGCCGCCGAGGCAGCCTCTGCTGCAGATTCCACACCGAACGCGTAACAACAGAGCAAGCACAGGAAACGGGCGGTACAGCGTGTCTGGCATCATCACCTCCACGGAGAAGCGACTTGTTCTCGTCTCGGGCAGAGCTCATCCTGAGCTCGCCGAGGCAGTCGCCGCAGAACTGGGCATCGAGCTCGGAGAGACCGAGTCGCGTACCTTCGCGAACGGCGAGATCTACGCTCGCTACGGCGAGAGCATGCGAGGGGCCGACGTGTTCGTGCTCCAGTCGCACTGCCCGCCCATCAACGAGTGGCTCATGGAGCAGCTCATCATGCTGGACGCGCTCAAGCGCGCGTCGGCGAAGCGCATCACGGTCGTCGCACCGTTCTACCCCTACGCGCGTCAGGACAAGAAGGGTCGCGGCCGCGAGCCGATCTCGGCCCGTCTCGTCGCCGACCTCTTCAAGGCGGCCGGCGCCGACCGCATCATGTCGGTCGACCTGCACGCCCCGCAGGTGCAGGGCTTCTTCGACGGGCCCGTCGACCACCTCTTCGCGATGCCGGTGCTGCTGCAGCACTTCCGCGAGAAGCTCGACCCGGCGACCCTCACCGTCGTGTCCCCGGACATGGGGCGCGTGCGCGTCGCCGACGTGTGGAGCGATCAGCTGGATGCGCCGCTGGCGATCATCCACAAGCGACGCGACCCGAGGGTCGCGAACCAGGTGAGCGTGCACGAGATCGTGGGTGACGTGAAGGGTCGCGTCTGCCTGCTCGTCGACGACCTGATCGACACGGGCGGAACCATCGTGAAGGCCGCCGAGGCGCTCAAGGCCGCCGGTGCCATTGGTGTCGTCGTCGCGGCCACGCACGCCGTGTTCTCGCACCCGGCCGTCGAGCGTCTGAGCTCGGATGCGATCGACGAGGTCGTCGTCACCGACACGCTGCCGTTGCCGCCCGAGAAGCGCTTCGACAAGCTCACGATCCTGCCGATCGCCCCGACGCTCGCTCGCGCGATCACCGAGGTCTTCACCGACGGATCGGTCACCTCCATGTTCGACGGCGCCGCCTAGCCACCACGGGTTGCCGCACGCACGTCACACGCCCCGCCTGAACCACTCGGTTCCGGCGGGGCGTCTGCGTGTGCGGCGCTTTCTCTGCTGATGCGCTGTGACTCCCGCCCGCTGCTGGCACCGCCAGGTCTCTGCACCGCCTCTTCTCCGTGCTCTCCGGTGAGTCGCTGTGCTCCCCAGACGTGTCTCAGTGCCCTCCAGGTGACAGGAGCCCGCTCTCGTAGGCGATGATCACCAGCTGCGCCCGGTCATGGGCGTGGACCTTCGCCATGATGCGGTTCACGTGCGTCTTCGCCGTGTGTGGCGAGATGAAGAGCAGCTCGGCGATCTCGGCGTTGGCGTGTCCGCGAGCGACGAGGAGCAGCACCTCGCGCTCGCGATCCGTCAGCTGCTCGAGCTGCTGCGGCACGATGGAGGTGCCTGTTGGCTGCGAGCGGAGCACGTATCTCGTGATGAGGCTGCGGGTCGCGGCCGGAGAGAGCAGTGCGTCGCCGGCGTGGACCGCGCGGACGGCTCGGACGATGTCGTCGGGTTCGGCACCCTTCCCGATGAAGCCGCTCGCTCCGGCGCGGAGGGCGGCCAGCAGGTACTCGTCCTCTTCGAAGGTGGTCAGGATGAGCACGCGCACCTCGGTGTTCCGCGGATCGCCGCAGATGGCGGCGGTCGCCTCGATCCCGTCGAGCTCCGGCATCCGGATGTCCATCAGCACGACGTCGGGTCGCAGGGAGGCGACGAGCGCCACGGCCTCCCTGCCGTTTCGTGCCTCGCCGACGACGTCGATGCCGGGCTCCTGGCCCAGGATGTCGGAGACGGCCTGCCGGATGAGGGCCTGGTCGTCGACGACGAGCACGCGGGTCATCGGGGGTCTCCGTGGGTGGCTGCGCCGAGGCGCGGGCGGTCCTGCCGGGGGAGGGTCACAGCCACACGGTAGCCGCCCGCGGCTGTGCCCGTCGTGACGGTGCCGCGCACCGAGGCGACCCGCTCGCGGAGGCCGAGGAGCCCCAGCCCGCCCGACGCGCGGGCGTCCGTCTCGTCCGTGGCAAGGGGCGAGTCCGCCGCCGCGACTGGGCCCGACACGGGGTTCGTGACCACGACGCGCAGCTCCGTCTCCGTGAGGGCAAGCAGGACGTGCGCGCGGTTCTCGGCGCCGTGCTTATGCGCGTTCGTCAGTGATTCCTGGATGACGCGGTACGCGACGAGGCTCGTCGCGCCCGTGACCTGCTGCAGCTCGCCCTCAGCTCGCACCTTGACGTGGAGTCCTGCTTCGCCGAACGACTCGACGAGGGCGTCGAGCCGTTCGAGTCCAGGCTGTGGGGCGGCGGATGCGTGTCCCGTGTCGTCGGCGCGGAGCACGGCGAGCAGGTCGCCGATCTCGGCGAGCACTGAGCGTGCAGCCCCTCGGATGGTGAGGAGCGCGTCCTCGGCTCGCTCGGGGCGGTTCCGGAGGGTGCTCGAGGCGACCCCGGCGTTCAGGCTGATGACGGAGATCTGGTGGGCGACGGCGTCGTGCAGGTCGCGCGCGATCCGGAGCCTCTCCTCGGTGACACGGCGGCGTGCCTCCGATTCGCGGGTCTGCTCGGCGCGTTCGGCTCGCTCGGTGATCGCGACGATGTACTCGCGCCGGGAGCGGGTCGCGTCTCCGGCGGCCGCGGCGAAGGCGATGGTGACCGCGAACTGGATCGCACGCGGATCGAAGACGCTTCCGAGCGCTGCGAACAGACTGAGCAGGGCGACGCCGAGGACGGCGAGGGCCGCGGTGAGGGCCGCCCGGCGGCGGGTCGACTGCGTCGCGACGCTGAACATCGCCATCGCTGCGGCCAGGACGACGCCGGGTGAGAGGGTTCCGGTCAGGGCGGTGGCTCCGTAGATCACGAGCGTCGCGACGAGCACGGTGACCGGGTAGCGGCGGCGGAACGGCAGGAGGGCGGCCGGGGCCAGGACCATCGCGAACGCGAAGGGTGTGCTCGGTCGAAACTCATCCCCGCCGAACGGCATGACGGCGACGCCGACGATGAAGAGCGCAGCCAGCACGTCGACGACCCAGGATGGCGCTCGGGGGAGCGTCCTGGCGCGGCCTGCCATCGGCGAGTGCGGCCTGCCCTGGCCGGGCGCGGTGCTGCGGGATTCCTGCATGGACCAAGTGTGCCCGCCGCATCTTGCTCGCGCGTCCCCCGTCGAGAGCACGGCTGTACCGCATCCGCAGTACTCGGTGACCGCGGTCGGGGGACGCGCGGCGCTCGGGGAGCCGCGAGCATCAGAGGGTCGAGACCTCGGCACCAGCTAGGAGGCAGCATGCCAGCACCGATCATCTCCGTCCGCGACGTCCGTCGCTCGTACGGTCGGGGACAGAACCGCTTCGAAGCCCTGAAGGGCGTGAGCTTCGACATCCGCGAGGGGGAGAGCCTCGCCATCGTCGGGAAGAGCGGCTCGGGGAAGTCGACCCTCATGCACGTGCTCGCGCTCTTGGACGTGCCGACCTCGGGCACCGTGGAGTTGGAGGGCACCGACACCCGGACGCTGCGGGGGAAGAGGCTCAACCGAACCAGGAACAAGACGTTCGGCTTCGTGTTCCAGCAGTTCTTCCTCACCCCGAACGTCTCCGTGCTCGAGAACGTGGTGCTCCCCATGAAAATCGCCGGCGTTCCGCGCGGCGAGCGGCGCAAGCGCGGGCTGGCGGCGCTCGAGCAGCTCGAGCTCGATGACAAGGCGAGGAGCAAGGCCCTCAACCTGTCTGGCGGCCAGAAGCAGCGGACCGTGATCGCGCGTGCGCTCGTCAACAATCCGAGGATCATCTTCGCGGATGAGCCGACGGGCAATCTCGACACCGGCACCGGCGGAGTTGTCGAGGACATCCTGTTCCGTCTGAACCGGGAGAACGGCATCACCTTGATCGTCGTCACCCACGATGAGGACCTCGCGGCGCGCTGCGATCGCCGCATCCTGATCCGCGATGGCCTGATCGTCGAAGACTCTGCGCAGGTGGCGGCATGAGAACCATGGACCTCATCGGCACCGCCGTCTCGAACACGTTCCGCTCGAAGACTCGCCTGCTCCTCACGATCCTGGCGATCTTCGTCGGAGCGTTCACGCTGACGCTCACGAATGGGCTCGGCACGGGCATCAACGCCTACATCGACGACACCGTCAACGGGGTGGGGGCGGCGGACACCTTGACGGTGACGAAGACGAGCGACGCGACGGGCTTCGGCAGCGGCGAGTCCGGCCCGCTCGAGTACAACCCGGACGCCGTTGCGAGCGCAGGCCCTCCAGGGTCGACCGTCACCGCGCTCCTGCCCGCCGACCTGGAGTCGCTCGCGGGCATCGAGGGCGTCGTCGACGTGCAGGCCACGAAGTCGCTCTCGGTCGACTTCGTGCAGGCCGGTACCGGCACGAGGTTCGCGGTGGGGGCGGGAAGTCTCGTGGAGGGTCAGACCGTCCAGCTGCAGGCCGGCTCCGATCCCGATGATGCGAGCGGCGAGCTGCAGGTGCTGCTGCCGACGTCCTACGTCGAACCGCTCGGCTTCGCCGACGCGGATGCGGCGGTCGGCCAGACCGTGACGATCGGCAGCACGGATGCGCTCCGCGGCACCCACGAGACCCAGGCGGTTGTCGTCGGCGTCGCCGAGGAGAGCATCGCCTCGCCGACGGGGGCAGCGCTCGTGCCGAACGACGCGCTCACGGATCAGCTCTACGCCACGCAGAACATCGGGATCCCTGCGGATCAGGTTGAGCGCTACGCACAGGCCACGGTCTGGTTCAGCCTGGATGCGAGCAGCGGCGACATCGATCTCCTCAAGCAGCGGCTCTCGGATGCCGGCTACACGGGGAGCACCGTCGCCGATCAGCTCGGCACGATCAAGACGGTGATCGACGGGATCGTGCTCGTGCTGAACGCCTTCGCGGTGATCGCGCTCCTCGCTGCGAGCTTCGGCATCGTCAACACGCTGCTGATGTCCGTGCAGGAGCGAACTCGCGAGATCGGGTTGATGAAGGCCATGGGGATGGGCAGCGGCCGCGTGTTCACGCTCTTCAGCATCGAGGCGGCGTTCATCGGCTTGCTGGGGAGCGCGATCGGTGCGGTCGTCGCGGTGGTCGCCGGGACGGTCATCAGTGCCTCGCTCGCGACGACGCTGCTGGCGGACCTGCCGGGGCTGACGCTCATCGCGTTCGACCCGGTCTCGATCGGCGTGGTCATCCTCGTCGTCATGGTCATCGCGTTCCTGGCAGGGACGCTGCCTGCGGCTCGAGCCGCACGAGCCGACCCGGTGGAGTCGCTGCGCTACGAGTGACGGTGGCAGTGAACCTGAACGAGAACGGGGATGAGTCCCGGTGGAGCCGCTGGAACCGCCGGAACTCAGCGACTACCCGAGCTGCTCGAGCGGGTTCGCCGCGAGCTTCTGGAGGAGGCCGCCGTCGACGAGCCTGCGGGCGGAGGTCGTCGGCTTCCTCGCCGCCTGGTCGGTCACGCATGCACCGAACTCGGCGGCGATCGCGCCTCGCGGATGCGCTGCCAGGACCTCCCGCAGGAATCCCTCCGGCAGGGCATCCGGCCCGCTCCCGGTGATGTCGAGGCCGGTTGCGCGTTCGAGCAGGTACCCCTCGAGATCCAATCGTGGGTCGACGCTCGTCCAGTTGTGGCGCACGATCACGTCGAGGACCCGCGCTCGACGCTCCGCGGCCCAGCCCGCACCGGCCGTCAGGGCGACGGCGACGTGCCCGCCCGCGTGCTCGTAGGAGACGGTGTGGTTGTCGTACTCCGTCACCGTCCCGATGTCGTGGAGGAGAGCTGCGACGTAGAGCAGCTCGTGGTCGACGGAAGCTCGGCCCTCGACCGCGGCGATGCCCTCCGCCCACAGCCACGAGCGGACGGCGTGGGCGGTGAGCGACGCCGTCTGGTACTGGAGCGCCAGCTCGAGCGCGCCTCGGGCGGCGGCGGAATCAGGGACGGGGAAGTCGGCGATGCGCATGGCCAACTGTCCCACGTGATCCGAGATCCGTGCCGCTGCTCACTGCTGTGTTCGTGCGCGGCTCAGCGGAACACTCGGGAAGATCTGCTCCGTCACCGTCTGCGTGCCGTCGGCGAGGAAGATCTCGATGACGGTCGCGTCCACCACGATCCTGACGTCGATGGGTGACGCGATGTGCGCGCCGATCGGCACTCGGTTGGGGGCCGCGAACCGGGGGTGGAAGTCCACGATGCCGCTGCTCCCGCGCTCGACGGTGAGGCTGGCGGAGTCCCCGTCGCGATCGAAGTGGACCAGCACCTGCTCGTCGGTAGCCCCGTCGCTGTCGAGCACGATCGTCGACCTACTGCCCGGCTCGACGGCGATCGTGTGCTCCGAGATGGTCATGCCCGCGTGGCCTTCCCCGATGACCGGAACCTGGCCCAGCCGGTGGCGGCCGTCGGCACAGCGCACGAGCCTCATCTCGCGGACGAGCGACATCGCGGAGCGCCACGGCGAGGTCGGCGTCTCGTTGGCGTAGTCCCAGTTGCTCGCCCAGCCGATCATGAGGCGGCGGTTGCCCGGGGCGTTGTCGAAGGAAACGGCCGCGTAGTAGTCCCGCCCGTGGTCGAGCCAGTCGTACTCCTCAAGATCGTCGGAGGCGGTCAGGCGCTCGGCGACGAAGGTGGTGCCGTCGAAGTCGCCGACGAAGTACTGCGTGCCGGACCCGCCGGCCCGCGCTCCGGGGTTCATGCTCACGATCAGCACCCACCGCGTCTCCCCGGTCGCCTCGACTCGGAGCGGGAAGAGGTCGGGGCATTCCCAGACGCCACTCGTCGCGTGCGCGGGCCCGAAGTCCGACGCGAACGTCCAGTCGATGAGGTTGTTCGAGGTGTAGAACAGTACCTTCCTGGCGACCGCATCCACCACCACCATGACCCAGTTGCCGTCGTCGCCGCCGTGCCAGAAGACCTTCGGGTCTCGGAACTCGGACGAGCCGATGTCGAGGACCGGGTTCCCCGCGTACCGCGTCCAGGTGGCGCCGTCATCGGTGCTGAAGGCGAGCGACTGCGCCTGCAGGCCGGGCTTCTCTCCCACGGGTGGGCGTGCGCTCGTGTAGATGGCGACGAGGGCCGTCTCGCCGTCGTTCGCGAAGCCGGCCGTGTTGCGGGTGTCGACGACGGCGCTTCCCGAGAACGCCATCTCCTCGTCGGTTGCGGGAATCGCGACGGCCTGCTCCGTCCAGGACACGAGGTCGGTGGACGTGGCGTGCCCCCAGGAGATGTTGCCCCAGGTGCTGCCGAACGGGTTCGTCTGGAAGAACAGGTGGTAGACGCCCTGGTGGTAGACGAGTCCGTTCGGGTCGTTCAGCCAGGACGTGTGGGACGTGAAGTGAGCGGATGGCCGCAGCGGGGTGACGGCCGTGGTCGTCGGGGGAGTCATGGTCATGGATGCGTTCCGTTCTTGAAGGTGAGCACTCACGGGTGAGCGCTCACGGGAGATCTCTTGCACGTGAGCTCAGGCAGCTGATCTCTGCCGGTGGCAGCTCGTGCGGGGCGGTTCTGCGCTTCGGACGGGGTAGGCGCGATGGCGGCGGGACCGGGAGAGTCCCGCCGCACCTCGGCTACTCGCCGCCTTGCTGGAACCGGTCGTAGGCCTGCTGGTAGATGTCGGTGACCTCTGCGACGCCGAGACCCTCGAGCTGAGACGTGTAGCTGTCCCATTCGGCGTCGATGTTCCCGTTCACGACCCAGCTCGCGAACTTCTCCTTCACGAGGCTGTTGATGTCGGTGAGCGCGAAGGCGGTCTGGTCGAGCTCCTCGTTCGACAGCAGCACTGGTGGGTACGCCTCGTTGGCGGCGTATGGCGCGTAGTTCTCGTTCACGAGGTCCTGGCGCAGCTTCGCGCGGGGCTCTGGCGCGACGACCGTCTCGAAGTCCTCGGCTGTCGTGATCTTGGGGCCGCCCGGGGCGACCTTCTGGCGTCGTTCGCCTTCGGACTCGCCCTCCGGGGCGGGGATCTGCACGAGGATGCCAGCTGCGTCCTCTTCCAGCGTCACGCCGATGGGTCCCCAGCTGGTCTGGGCCGACATGACCGGGTCGAAGAGGCGATCTGCCCAGCGGATGGTCGCGGACGGGTACTGGTTGGCGCGGGTGAGCGCCATGGCGCCGCGGTTGATCTCCTGGTTGTTGGAGACGCTCGCGAGGCGCTCGCCGTTCGCGCCCTCGAGGACGCCGACCAGCTCGTAGTCGCCGCTCTTGTCCTCGCCGACCATCTCTTCGAGCTCCCACCAGAAGAAGGACCCGAGGATCGGCGTCTCCGCCTTGCCCTTGGACAGGTAGGCGACGTCGTCCTGCGAGAACGATTCGGGGTCGATGAGCCCGTCCGCGTACCACTCGCCGAGCGCTTCGACGCCGGCACGGTACTCGCTCGTGTTCGCGGTGAATTCCACGGTCCCGTCGCGGACGATGCGGTGGTCGTTGTTCTCCGGCTGGCCGCCGAGGGCGGTGATGAGGTCGGAGGGGTTGGCGGCGAAGGAGTCGGTTCGGAACGAAAGTGGGACCTCGTCGGCCTTGCCGTTGCCGTTCGGGTCGCGTGTCTTGAACGCCTCGAGCGCAGCCTGGTATTCGTCGATCGTGGTCGGCATCGGGAGGCCCAGGGTGTCGAGCCACTGCTTGTTGATGTAGAGGAAGTTCGGGTACTGGAGGATGCCGAGCTCCTCGACGGAGGGGAGCGTGTAGATGTGCCCGTCGGATGCGGTGAGCGCGGCCCTGATGTCAGGTCGAGCGTCGAGGATGCCGGAGAGGGTGGGCGCGTGCGCTGCGATGAGGTCCTCGAGCGGGATGAGGGTGCCGTTCGAGCCGTTCTGGACGATCTCGGAGTCGCTCAGGCCCGAGTTGAAGAGCACGTCGGGGAGCTCGTCTCCGGCCAGCATGAGGTTCTTCTTCTCGGCGTAGACCTGCTCGGGCAGGTTGCGCCAGTCGATCGTGATGTTGGTGTCCGCTGCCCATTGCTGGACGAGTTCCATGGAGGCGTAGTCGGGGGCGAGCGCTGACTTGGTGCCGCCGAACGTGAGACTCAGGGGCTCGGTGACGATGGGTAGCCCTTCGGCGTTGAATCCGTAGTCGGAGGAGAGGTCGGTGAGCTCGCCGCTGCCGCTGCCGCCTGTGCATCCGGTCAGCAGGAGGCCGCTCACGGTCACGAGGGCGATCGAGGTCGCGAAACGTCGCTGTTTCATGTTCGTTCTGTCTTTCTTGTCGAGCGATGGTGGGATGAGGAGCTGTTCAGCTCTTGACGGCGCCGAGAAGGGCGCCCTTGGTGAAGTGCTTCTGCATGAAGGGCAGAACGATGAGCAGCGGCAGGCTCGAGATGACGATCATTCCGTACTTCATGAGCTCGCCCAGGCGTTGAGCGGCGGCGTAGGAATCGACTGCGCCCGTGCCTCCTGCGGAGTTGACCTCCGACTGGATGAGCACGTTTCGGAGGACAAGCTGGAGTGGGTACTTGCTCTCGTCGTCGAGGTAGATGAGGGCGTCGAAGAAGGCGTTCCAGTTCGCGACGAGGTGGATCATGATCATGAGGAAGATGAGGGGCTTCGAGAGCGGGAGCACGATCTGGAAGAAGAAGCGGAAGTCGTTCGCTCCATCGATCTGAGCGGCTTCCCGGAGCTCGCTCGGGACGTTGTTCTCGAAGAAGGCCCTCGCGATGATGAGGTTCCAGACGCCGACCGCACCGGGGAGCACGACGGCCCAGATCGTGTCCAGCATGCCGAGGTCGCGCACGACGAGGTAGCGGGCGATGAGGCCGCCGTCGATGAACATCGTGAGGATGAAGACGAGCATGAGGACCTTGCGCCCGTACAGGTCCTTCCGCGAGAGCGCGTACGCGCCGCAGAGGATCGACACGACGCTGATGAGGGTGCCGACGCTCGTGTAGAGCACGGAGTTCCCGAAGCCCTGCCAGATGGCCGCGTCCGCGAAGATCCTGGCGTAGCCCTCGAGGGTGAACCCCTGGGGCCACAGCCAGACGTTGCCGTTGAGGGTCTCGGCGGGTTCGCTGACGGAGGCGATCACGATGAAGTACAGCGGGTACAGGACGGCGGCGATGGCGAGCAGCAGGGTCCCAACCGCGAAGGTGTTGAAGACCGGGTCTGCCATGCGCTTGCGCCAGGGGTCCCGTCGGCGCGGCACAGGGCGGGGAGCCACCCGGGGTCGCGCGCCGTGGTCGAGCGGCGCGGGTGCATCGGATTGAGGGCGTGAGGCCGTTGAAGTCATGTTCATCACCAGAGAGTCGACTGGCCTGCACGCTTCGCGACCCAGTTGAAGGTCAGGAGCAGCACCATGTTGATGAGGGAGTTGAAGAGGCCGATGGCGGCCGAGTAGCTGAACTGGGCCTGCTTGAGGCCGGCTTGGTACACGTAGGTCTGGATGACCTCGGAGGTCGGCAGGTTGAGGTCGGTCTGCATGAGGAGGACCTTCTCGAAGCCGAGGTTGAAGAGGTTCCCGATCGCGAGGATGAAGAGGATCGTGATGACGGGGAGGATCCCGGGGATGTCGATGTGCCGGATCCGCTGCCATTTGTTGGCCCCGTCGACGCGCGCCGCTTCGTGGAGCGACGGGTCGATGGCGGTCAGGGCGGCGAGGTAGACGATCATCGAGAATCCCGCGTTCTGCCAGATGTCCGAGCCGATGTAGAGGGGCCTGAACCACTCCGCCGAGCCCATGAAGAAGATGGGGTCGCCGCCGAACACCGTGATGGCGTTGTTGACGATTCCGGATCTCGGCGAGAAGAGCAGGTAGATCATGCCGACGACGACCACCACCGAGATGAACGACGGCGAGTAGAGGACGGTCTGCGTGAACTTCTTGAAGCGCTCGCTCTGCAGCTGGTTGACGATGAGCGCCAGGATGATCGGCACGGGGAACGCGATGAGCAGCCCGAGTGCGTTCAGCGTCAGGGTGTTCGCGATGAGCCGCTCGAACTGGAACGAGGTGACGAAGCGTTCGAAGTGCTCGAGCCCCACCCAGGGGCTCCCGGCGAATCCGTCTGCCGGGTTGTAGTTGCGGAAGGCGATCTGCGCGCCGTACATGGGCCAGTACTTGAAGACCAGCACCGAGGCAAGTGCGGGGAGAAGTAATACGTATAACTGCCAGCTCCGCATGGCGCGGCGGACTTCAGTTCTGAAATCTCGTCGCGGGCGGCGCGGCTGCCGGGACTGCCGTGGTTTGCGTGCCGGGAGGGTGATCTTCGTGGTCATGCTTTGGCCTTTGCTACAGACCCGCGAGTCACGACGGTGCACTCGAGTGGGATGTGAAGGGATGGGGAGGATGTCGGTTCGAGGAGCAGGTCGATGGCGGTCCGCGCCATCTGCTCGTAGGGAAGGGCGACCGTGGTCAGGCCGGGGTCGAGGTGGGGCGCGAGCATCTCGTGGTTGTCGAAGCCGATGATGGAGCAGTCGTCTGGCACGCTGAGGCCGAGGGCCTCGAGGGCGCGGTAGGCGCCCCAGGCGGTTCGGTCGTTGCCGCAGAAGATCGCCGTCGGTCGGTCGTCGCCCGCCATGAGCTCCTTCGTGAGTCGCAGGCCATCCTCGACGATTCCGGTGCCGGGGAGGATCCACTCGGGCCTCGGTGAGAGGCCAGCTTCGGTGAGCGCTCGCCGGAACCCGGCGAGGCGTCCGATACCGGCCGGCAGGTCGCTGATCTGGGGCTGGATGTTGATCATCGCCAGCTTCGTGTGGCCCGCGTCGAGCAGCTGGCGCGTTGCCGCGTAGCCACCCATCTCCTCGTCGGGGAACACGCTCGGCACGAGGCTGGCGCGGTCCTGCGCGTTGACGACGACGGTGGGTACTCCGCTGAGTGCCTCGGGGACATCGAGGACCCGGTGGTACATCGAGGCGTAGACGACGCCGCGCACTCGGTAGGACTGCATCATCTCGACGGCGGCCTGCTCGAGTCCAGCGTCGTTGTAGGTGTCGACGGTCAGGATCACGTTGCCGTTCTCCCAAGCGAGGCGCTGTGCGCCTTTCAGGAGCCCGCCGGCGAAGGGGGAGCTGGCCACTTCGTCGGAGATGAAGCCGATCATCTCGGACTCGCCGCTCCGCAGGGTCTTCGCGAAGGCGTTCGTCCGGTAGTCGAGCTCGCGGACCGCTTCCAGAACGCGCTCCTTGGTGGCTTCGGCGACGCGGGAGCCCGCGACGTTGTTGAGGACCAGCGACACCGTGGCCTGCGATACACCGGCGTGCTCTGCCACCTGTGACATCGTCGTCGTCTTGGGACGTCTCGCCATTGCCCACCTCCTCGTGGATCAGTTAATCGTATAACGCATGCTAGCACGGGGGCGGAGATCCGCAATGGCGGTGTGGAGCAACGACGCAGGACATCGGTGCGTGATCGAGCCGCGCACGACGCCACCCGCGGATCATCCGGGTGGCGTCGTGCGTGAGCTGCAGTGCTGTCGCGCTGCGCGGGTTACGCGGAGAGCCGCGGGTAGTCGGTGTAGCCGACCGCCCCTTCGCCGTAGAAGGTCGCCGGGTTCGGCTCGTTTTCGGGGTGGTCGCCCTGCCAGCGCTCGACGAGGTCGGGGTTCGCGATCGCGAGGCGGCCGACGGCCACCGCATCCGCGTTGCCCTGGCCGACGAGGTTGAGGGCCTCCTCGCGGGTCGTGACGCTGCTGAAGCCGCTGTTCGCGATGAAGGCGCCCCCGAAGCGGGCCCGCAGGTCCTGCACCAGCGCGCCTTCCGGGTCGGCGTGCAGCACGCTCAGGTACGCGAGGCCGAGTGGGGCGAGGCCATCGGCCACCGCGTCGTAGGTTGCGCGCACGTCAGTCTCGTCCGTCTCGACGACGTCCTGGATGTTGTGGGCGGGCGACAGGCGCACGCCGACGCGTCCCGCGCCGATCGCCTCCGCGACGGCTGCCGTCACCTCGACGACGAACCGGGCGCGGGCCGCAGGCGAGCCGCCGTACTCGTCGGTGCGCTGGTTCGATACGGGCGAGAGGAACTCGTGCAGGAGGTAGCCGTTCGCGCCGTGGATCTCGACGCCGTCGAGGCCGGCCTCGATGGCGCGCCTGGCGGCATCCACGAACTCCTCGCGGACCTCGGCGAGCTCAGCCGTCGTGAGTGCGTGCGGAACCGGGTAGGGGAGCTTCCCGTTCGGGGTGCGCACCTCGCCGTCGATCGCGATGGCGCTCGGAGCGACGATCCGGTCGGTGCCCGTGATCTCGGTGTGCGAGACGCGGCCGCCATTCATGAGCTGCATCACGATGCGCCCGCCGCGGGCGTGCACGGCCTCGGCGACTCGGCGCCAGCCCTCGGCCTGTTCGGGGGTGACGATGCCGGGCTGGCCCGGGTAGGCGCGCGACTCGGCGCTCGGGTAGGTGCCCTCGGTGATGATCAGGCCAAGGCTCGCGCGCTGCGCGTAGTGCTCCGCGACGAGCTCACCCGGCACGCCTGCAGCGTCTGCGCGGGTGCGGGTCAGTGGCGCCATGACGACACGGTTGGCGAGCTCGATGTCGCCGAGAGTCAAGGGGGAGAAGAGGTCCACTGGGACTGCCTTTCGGATCGCGGGACCCGCTCATGCGCGGCCCCACAGATCGAACAGCGGCCCGCCCGCTCGCATTCCGTGCGGGCGTGTTGCGCGCTCAGGCGGCCCGCGTTAAGGGAGTCCTCGTTCGGGGAGCTCCTCGTTCAGAGGTCGAGGATGCTGCCCCTCACGGAGCTGAGGGCGTGCTGCACGGCGCCGATCGACACGACACCGGCACCGAGCTCTGAGCGCACGAGTTGCGGCACGGGCAGGTGCAGGAGCGCGGGGAGTTCCTCCCGGGCCGCCGCGATGATGCCGTCGGCACCCGGCGCGACGCCTCCCGCGATGATGACCCGCTCGGGGTCGAAGAGGCTTGCGACGAGGCCGACGATGCGGGCCAGCACTCCGCCGACTTCCGTGACGACCCGACGAGCGTCCGGGTCTCCGTCCCTGGCCGCTTCGAGCACGAGCTTGCCGTCGATCTGCTCCGGCCCCACCCGCAGGAGTGCGCTCCCGGGCAGCACGTTCCCGTCGGCGACGGCCGCCCTGGCGAGCCGCGCCGCGCGCAGCCCGAGGCCGTCGACGCCTCCCGCGCCGACCACGAGGTCGAGGCCGAGCATCTCGCCGACCCCGCCGTGGGCGCCACGGAGCAGTCGCCCATCGACGACGATGCCCGCACCGAAGCGTTCGCCGCTCAGGAAGGTCACGAAGTCGCTGCTCCCGACGCCTCCACCCACGCTGCCCTCCGCGACGGCGGCGAGCAGGGCGTCGTTCTCGACGCGGATGATCGGGATCTGCTCCTCGAAGACCGTCACGAAGTCCGGGTTGGTGCGCTGCCAGAACCTGTCGACGTGCGTGGGGGAGGTGCCGCGCGCGTCGACGGGCGCTGGGACGCCGATGCAGATCGCCGCGACCTCCTCGAAGGCGTGCCCGGTCACGCCGAGCTGGTCGGTGACGACCCGGCGCAGGAGATCCCGCCTCGTCTCGGGGGAGTCGGCCTCCGGGTCGACCTCGACCTGGCCGGTGCTGATCGTCGAGCCGCGCAGGTTCGACACGGTCGTCGTCAGATGCTCGCGTCCGGCGTCGACGCCGACGACGACTCCCGCGTCCGCCGCGAACTCGAAGCGGCGCGCGGGTCGCCCCTTCTGATAGCTGCCGTCCTGTCGCGAGTTGGGGAGCTCGGTGATGAGCCCACACGAGGCGAGCTCGTCGAGGAGGTCGATGATGGTCGACCTCGTGAGGCCGATGCTCATGGCATCCGTCGCGGTGAATGCCTCGGAGCTCCAGGCGTACTCGAGCAGCAGCTGCAGGTTGGTGCGCTTCAGGGGAGGTGGGGTGCTGGGAAGGCTGAACACGGTGTTGACCTTTCGCTGGCCGTGGGTTTACATTACCTCCAGCAGTAAATTTAGACACAAAATTTAGTGTTCGTTTCAATGTCTGGCCAGCGTCCGCAGCGGCCAGCTCAGCCCAAGGGACAACGACGTGCCAACACCTTCGAAACGCTTCCGGCCCCGCGCCCTGCTGCGTGCGCTTGTCGCCGCGCTCGTGATCGCGCTCGCCGGCTCAGGACTCGCAGCCTGCACCAGCACAGGGCCCACCGAGGTGCGCTTCTTCCTCAGCAAGCCGGAAGCCATCCCGTACTTCCGAGAGCTCATCCAGGACTACAACTCCTCGCAGAGCGAGGTGCGAGTCGTCCTCGACACCTCCTCCAACCTGCAGGCCGGGTTCCTTCGCGGCAACCCGCCGGACCTGGGGCTCCTCAACTACAACATGGAGATGGCCCGCTTCATGGAACGCGGCGCGCTCTCAGACCTGTCCGACCTGCCCGAGGCCGACCGCATCCTCCCGGAGATCCAGGGCCTCGTCGACCAGTACGCCAGCTACCCGGGGCGCACGAGCGTGCTGCCCTACTCCGTCATGGCCGCATCCGTCATCTACAACAAGGACATCTTCGAGGAGCAGGGCCTCGAGGTGCCGACCACCTACAGCGAGCTCATCGAGGTCTGCGATCAGCTCAAGTCGGCCGGCATCGACCCGTTCTACGCCACCTTCAAGGACCCGTGGACGGTGAGCCAGGGATGGTTCGACTACACGGTGGGCGGCTCCATCGACGTCGCGGGCTTCTACGACGAGCTCAACGAGCTCGGCACCGACGTCGGACCGGACTCGCCCGTCTCGTTCGAGTCGACCATGACCGACCCGGTCACGCGGATGACGGAGCTCGCCAGCACCTACACGAACGCGGATGCGGGCAGCCGGGGCTACGGCGACGGCAACGTGGCCTTCGCCGAGGGCAAGGCGGCCATGTACCTCCAGGGTCCATGGGCGCTCGGCGAGATCGCCAAGACCAACCCGGACGCGAACCTCGGCATGTTCCCCCTCCCGATGACGGAGAACGCCGACGACCGCGAGGTGCGCGTCAACATCGACCTCGCAGCCTGGATACCGGAGGCCTCAAAGCACAAGGAGGAAGCGCGCGAGTTCCTCCAGTACCTCTTCCAGCCGGAGGTCATCAACGCCTACAACGCGGCCCAGCTCGGCTTCGGCACGACCGTCGACGCCGACCCGGTCACCGACCCGCGGCTCGTCGAACTCCAGCCCTACTACGAGAACGCCGCCTTCTATCAGGGGCCGTCGAAGGCGATCCCGCTGACGATCCCCACCGAGAACTACATGCAGGGACTCGTCACCGGGGGAGCGAGCGTCGACTCGACGCTCAGCACGCTCGACGCCGACTGGGCCCGCCTCGCGCTGCGCCAATGACGGCCAGCCCAACTCGATCAAGAACCGGACCGGAGACACCAATGTCGACCACCATCGAGGCAACCACCACGGAGGCGATCCGCACCGAGGAAGCCGCCCGCGAAGGCAAGAAGATCAGGCCGAGAAGCTCACGTCGCATCGACCGCGTCCACTACCTCTTCCTCGTCCCGACGCTCGTGCTCTTCACGATCGCCATCACCATCCCCGCCGTCATCGGCATCTTCTTCAGCTTCACGAACTCCATCGGCTTCGGCGAATGGAACTTCGTCGGCATCACCAACTACATCGCCATGTTCGGCGACCCCGCCATCTGGCAGAGCTACGGGTTCACGATGGGCTTCGCGGCCGTCACGGTGATCCTCGTCAACGTGCTCGCGTTCCTCCTCGCGATCGGCCTCGTCGCGCGCATCCGCCTCAAAGCTCCGCTGCGCACCGTGTTCGTGATCCCCATGGTCATCTCGGGCATCGTCATCGCGTTCGTGTTCAACTTCCTGTTCTCCAACGCCGTGCCGGCACTCGGGCAGAGCCTGAACATCCCGTGGCTGTCCGAGAGCATCCTCGCGAACCCGAACCTCGCTTGGATCGGCATCGTCATCGTGACGGCTTGGCAGGCGATCCCCGGCACGCTGCTCATCTACATCGCCGGTCTCCTCGCGGTCCCCGGCGACGTCTACGAGGCGGCCGACCTCGATGGGGCCTCGAAATGGCAGCAGATGCTGCAGATCACGCTGCCGCTCGTCGCCGGCTACGTCGTCATCAACGTGATCCTCGGCTTCAAGAACTTCCTCAACGCCTACGACATCATCGTCGGCCTCACGGACGGCGGCCCGGGCACGTCGACCAGAAGCATCGCCATGACGATCTTCACCGGCTTCAGCGGCGGCGACTACGCCTACCAGATGGCCAACGCGACGTTCTTCTTCGTCCTCGTCGTCGTCATCTCCCTCCTACAGCTCCGCCTCACCCAGGGAAAGAACCAACTCTGATGGCACTTCAACAGCCCATCGTCAGCCGCGCACGAGTGGCCCCCGCGAGCAGGAACCGTGGCGGACGAGGTCGATGGTCGACGACGATCATCCTGCTCCTCTGCGCCGTGACCGTGCTCATCCCGCTCTACGTGACCGTGGTGACCGCCTTCAAGACCACCTCTCAGGCCGTCAGCGGCAACGTGTTCGCGCTGCCTGCGCCCTTCAGCTTCGACGGATTCGTCGAGGCTTGGAACCTCACCAACTTCCCGCAGGCGTTCAGCGTCTCCGTGTTCATCACGGCGGGCACCGTCGCGGGCGTCATCCTGCTCGCGGCTCTCGCCTCGTACGCCATCACGCGCAACTGGAACAACCGGTTCTTCCGGGGCTCCTTCTACTACCTGCTGGCGGCGATGTTCCTGCCCTTCCCGGCTGTCGCCCTCCCGCAGATCCAGATGAGCGGACTCTTCGGGCTCGACAACCCGGTCGGCGTCATCATCCTCCACGTCATGTTCCAGCTCAGCTTCTCGATCCTGCTCTTCACCGCGTTCCTGAGGTCGATCCCGGGCGAGCTCGAGGAGAGCGCCCGCATCGACGGCGCCAGCACGTGGCAGACGTTCTGGCGGGTCATCTTCCCGCTCCTCGCCCCGATGAGCGCGACGGTCGGCATCTTCGCCTTCCTCGCCTCCTGGAACGACTTCATGATGCCGTCGCTCATCATCTCCGACCCGGCGATGCAGACCCTGCCCGTGGTGCAGAAGATCTTCCAGACCCAGTTCAGCAACAACTACAACGTGTCCTTCGCCTCCTACCTGATGGCGATGGCGCCGGCGCTCATCGCCTACCTGTTCACGCAGCGGTGGGTCATGGAGGGCGTCACGCAGGGCGCCGTCAAGGGATGACCGCTTCGCGGACGCTGCACGCGCTTCCACAGGAGCATCTCGCACCCACCGCGAGTCCTCTCGAACCCAGAACCCTCTCTCAGTCACAGACCACCAACAACCCGAGGAATACCCAACTATGAGCTCGACCTTCTCCGCAGAGACCGACGTCCTCACCCGCGCCCGCCCGCAGGACGCCAACTGGTGGCGTCAGGCGGCGGTCTACCAGATCTATCCGCGCAGCTTCGCGGACGCCAACGGCGACGGGCTCGGCGACCTGCCGGGCATCACCGCGAAGGTGCCGTACCTGCAGGCGCTTGGCATCGACGCCGTCTGGCTCAGCCCCTTCTATCCGTCTGAGCTCGCCGACGGCGGCTACGACGTTGCCGACTACCGCAACGTGGATCCCCGCCTGGGCACGCTCGAGGACTTCGACCGCATGGTCGCGGCCCTGCACGGGGCCGGGATCCGCGTGATCGTGGACATCGTCCCGAACCACTCGTCCGACCAGCACGAGTGGTTCCAGGCGGCTCTTGCCGCTGGGCCGGGCTCCCCGGAGCGCGACCGCTACATCTTCCGCGACGGCAATGGGCCGGACGGGGCGGAGGCGCCCACGGATTGGGAGTCGGTGTTCGGCGGACCGGCTTGGCATCGTGTCGAGGACGGCCAGTGGTACTTCCACAACTTCGCGGTCGAGCAGCCCGACTTCAACTGGGCGAACCCCGAGGTGCGGGCCGATTTCCTGCACACCCTGCGGTTCTGGTCAGACCGAGGTGTTGATGGCTTCCGCATCGACGTCGCCCACATGCTGACGAAGGACCTCAGCGGCGAGCTGCCGTCGAAGGCGGTGCTCGACGCGTTGCCCTTCGACGGCAATCACCCCATCATCGACCGCGACGACGTGCACGAGGTCTACGCCGAGTGGCGCAAGGTCTTCAACTCGTACGACCCACCGCGGACGGCCGTCGCCGAGGCTTGGGTCGAGCGTGATCGCCGCCCGCGCTACGCGAGCCCGGAGGGGCTCGGGCAGGCCTTCAACTTCGATCTCCTCGAGGCCGACTTCGATGCCCGCCAGTTCTCGAGCATCGTGACCGACAACCTCGAGCTCGCCGAGCGCTCTGGGTCGTCGACCACGTGGGTGCTGTCGAACCACGACGTGGTGCGTCACGCGACGCGCTACGGACTCCCGCATCCGGAGCGCAGCGAGAAGGGGCACCCGGTCGTGAAGCACGGCTCTGAGTGGCTGCTCTCGGGTGGCGAGCACCCTGTGCTCGACGCGGAGGGTGGGCTGCGTCGGGCGCGCGCGGCGACGCTGTTCACGCTCGGGCTGCCCGGTTCTGCGTACCTGTACCAGGGTGAGGAGCTCGGGCTCCACGAGGTCGCCGACATCCCGGACTCGGACCGCCAGGACCCCACCTTCTTCCGCAACCCCGGCGTCGACATCGGCCGCGACGGGTGCCGTGTTCCTCTGCCTTGGGTTGCCGAGGGTCGATCGTTCGGGTTCGGGGAAGCGGATGCGCACCTTCCCCAGCCCGGATGGTTCGGCGCGTCGGCCGTCGAGCTCCAGGAAGAGGACGCCGGTTCGGCGCTTGCGCTCTACCGGAAGGCCCTCGCGCTGCGGCACGAGCTGCAGAGCGGGGAGCAGCTCGAGTGGCTGCCGAGCGGGAGCGCGGACGTGCTTCGCTTCGCCCGCCCGAACGGCTGGGAGATCGTGACGAACTTCGGGTCCGAGCCGTTCGACCTGGGCGCTGACGTCGAGGTGCTGCTGCGCAGCGACCTCGACAGCGGCACAGACTTGGCGGGCGAGACGACCGCGTGGGTGCGTCGCCCGGCCTAGTCGGGGCTCGGTAGCCGGAGCCCGTCGGCGACCAACGGTAGGCGGCGGGAAGTGTGAAGTAGCAAGAAGGAGAGAGCGAGCAGCGCGGAGCGACTCGCGACTCCCACTTGGGTGCGCCCTCGCTCGTCTCAGGAGCGAGGGCGCACCTCTGCGAGCGCGCCTCGTGGAGGCAGCGCGTCGCCCGCGGGTCGCGTCGCCCGGGGTCGCGTCGCCGAGTCAGAACGGTGGCGCGCTGGAGTTGGGGCCGAGCTGCGGCGGCGGGTCTTCTTCAGGGACCGAGCGCTCACTCGAGTTGGGCCCTGGGTGCTCGTCCGCTGGTCTGAAGAGTTGATCGGTGGGTCTGAAGGTGGGGCCGTGGGGTTCGGGGTGATCGATGTAGGTTTTTCCGCTTGGGGTGGTCCATTCGAGGGTGCCGCCGTCGTGTTGGGTGACGGTCCAGGCGGTGTGGTGCTTGATGATGTGGTGGTTTTTGCAGAAGTCGCTGAGGTTCCAGGTGGCGGTTGTGCCGCCGTATTGGTGGTCGATGGTGTGGTCGAGTTCGCAGTTCGTGGCGGGTTGGCGGCAGCCGATGAAGCGGCAGTGGATGTCGCGGGCTTTCAGGAAGGCGCGCATGGCCGCGGTGGGGGTGTAGGAGTCGACGGCTTGGAGTGCTCCGGTGATGGGGTGGGTGAGGAGGCGGATGAAGGCGGGTGCGGTCGCGGCGAGGTGTTTCGCGTCTTCGATGGGCATGGGGGACATGCCCTCGAGCAGCGCCGGTGCGCGGCGAGGACGGCCATCTCTGCCGGCTTCGGTCGGGCCTCCGCCTCCGCTGCCGTCCACGCCGGTGTCGGTGTGGGTGAGGAGTGTCGTGATGGGGATGCTGAGCTGCACGGTGGCTTGAATGCCCTTCGCGGCGCTCGAGATGGTGGGGTCGCTGGTGAGGAGCAGGTCCGCGATCACGTCGGACATGACCTGGTCGAGGGTGCGCTCATCCGGCGCGACCGTCTCACCTGTCTCGCCCGTTTCGGCGGTCTCGCCGGCCCGACCGGCTGTGCTGCTCTTGGGGGTGGTGTTGGTGGCTTGCTTGGGGCGGGCTCTGATGATGGCTTTGCTCTGCTTCCGCGCTCGGTCGCGGATCGCGTGCGCGACGAACGAGCTCATGAGCACCCGCAGGATGCTCATGCCGTCGCCGAGGTCCTCAACGCTCACGCGGCGCCGTTGCTTCGCGCGTTCGTGGCGTTGGTCGATGGACTCCCCGGTGAGCTCTTCCGCGACGCGCTCGGCCGCGTGCTGCAGCGCTGCCGGCGGGAGCGGCTCCCGGCGGCAGCGTTCCAGCATGAGCTGGACGAACTCGCCCCGCCGGTGGGTCTGCTCGGCCGGGTCGTCGTGGTTGACCTTCAGGCCGGTCTCGACGAGCTTGTGCACCTGCGCGGGGGTAGCAGCATTGCTCTCGAGCGCGAGGGCGAGGGCCGGGAACTCGCGCAGCGTCACGGATGCGGACGCGAGGTGTCCCTGGGCGGTGCCGGCGGCGAGCTTCACGAGCAGAGCGACCTCGTTCGCGATCGATCGCACGTGCATGGCCGATTCCGCGCATCCCTCAGCGACATCGAGGGCGTGCCCGAAGTCGTAGGCGGCGGCGTGGGCTCGCAGTTGCAGGGCGGCGCCGGCCGCGAGCATCGCCGCGGCTGCTTCCTCCATCGCGAGAATCTCGGACCGTCGAGCCGCGACAGAAGCCGGGTCCGAAGGGTCGAACCCCGGATCGGCCACGTCGTTGCTGCGGTGCTGTTGCATGGACCCAAGTATACCGGACCGGTCCGATTTTGGGGAGGGTCGTGCATAACTTTTGCGGGCTCCCGAAGCCACATGCGGGCGTTCACGGGAGGTATCCCCAGAAACGGCAGGCACTCAGCTTGGTCGATATTCGTAGCTGTGTGCGATTAGCCGCCCTGTGTGCACGTGAAATAGCATTCACAAAAGTCTAACGAGGCGGAAGCTGGTCCCGATGGGAATGCTCACGAAGGCACCGCGACCCGCCGACGCCCCGACCCGTGCCATCACGGGCGCGCGCGCCCACCTCGCGCGCCCACCTCCGTGCCTACTCCCGTGCCGGTTCAGCCAGCAGCTCTCGGAGCGCGGTCAGCATTCGCGGGGCCTGGAGGCCTCGTCCGCGAGGAGTGACTCTGAGAGCTCCCAGAGTCTGCGAGCGGCATCAGGGTCGACGGCGTGCGGGACGACGCCGTGCACGCCGTCGGTGACCTCCTCGACGAGCTGCGCCGGGTGGCAGTCCTCGTAGTAGGCCGGCGTGCCGGGTCCGAGCTCGGCGCGGGTTGCGACGTACACGGACGTCGCGGCGCCCTGCTCGGGTGTCTTGGTCGGGAAGCGTCGCTTCATGTCGGCGAGCACCTCGGGGTCCCAGTGTCGCTGCAGGTTCGTCCAGATCCCTCCGGGCATGAGCGCCGCGGCCGTGATGCCGCGGTCGGCCCAGCGCCGCGTCGCCTCGAGCGCGAAGAGCACGTTCGCGGTCTTCGACTGCCCGTATGCGAGTCCGGAGTCGTAGTCGTCCCTGACGAAGAAGGGGTCGTCGAAGCGGATGCCGCTCGAGGCGTGCCCGCTCGAGCTCACGACCACGACGCGCGCGTTCCCCGCCTCGGTGAGGGCGGGCAGCAGCGCATTGGCGAGCGCGAAGTGCCCGAGGTGGTTGACGGCGAACTGCAGCTCCCAGCCGCCCGGGGTTCTGAGCTCCGGGGTGTGCATGATGCCGGCGTTGTTCACGAGCAGGTGCAGGGGTCCGGTCCAGGCCTGGGCGAGCCTCTGCACGGTCGCGAGGTCGGCGAGGTCCAGGTGCTCGACGCGCACGTCCGGGTTGCTGGTGGATGCGCGAATGTCGGCCGCGGTGCGCTCGCCGGCGTCGAGGTCGCGGACGGCGAGCGTCACCGCCGCCCCCGCCGAGGCGAGCGCGCGGGCCGTCTCGACGCCGATGCCGGAGCTCGCGCCCGTCACGAGCGCGGTCCTGCCGGTGAGGTCGATACCCTCGATGACGTCGAGGGCCGTCGAGCTCGCATCGAACTGGGGCGTGCCGAACGCGGGCGTCGTCTGGGGTGTCATGACTCGTTCCTATCAGCGCGCCGTGACGAGACCCTGACCGTTTCGGAGTGCGCCCGTCAGTCGTCGGCGCGCGGAACGGCGACGACGCGGACGCTCCCGCCCGGGACGGTTTCGTCGGAGCTCACCGCCCTGTCGGCGAGGAGGTCGTGCCCGGCGATGCCCGCGCCCGCATCCAGCGCCCCGTGGTTGATCTGGAACACGTAGTCGGTGCCGTCGCCGTGGCGCACGACGGTCTCGAGGTCGCTGATCGGTGAGTATGGGGAGTCGGCGCTGTCGAGCACGGCCGTGACGAACCCGTCGAGGTCTGCACCGTCGAGCGCGGTGGAGAGGTACCAGGCGGTGCCCTCTCCGAAGCTGTTCCGGGTGATCGCCGGTCGGCCCGCGCCGGGCCCGTCGGCGAAGTCGGTGACGCTGTGTGCGCCCTGGAGCTCGATGTCGTCGCTCCAGACACGGCCTATCGATCCGTCGGCGAGCGTCGTCCGCTCCCCGGCGCGCAGGGGGAGGAACTCCTCGATGACAAGTCCGAGCACGTCGCGGAGCTGCCCCGGGTATGGGCCGGTCGGCACGTCGTCGTTGCTCGAGACGATGCCGGAGAAGTAGGAGAAGGCGAGCGTGCCGCCTCCTGAGGCGTAGTCGCGGAGGTTGGCGGCGGCGTCGTCCTCGATGAGGTACAGGGAGGGGGCGAACACGACGTCGTAACCGGTGACGTCGGCGGCGGGGTGGACGAAGTCGACCGTCACGCCGCGGCGCCAGAGTGCCGAGTAGAACGCTTCGACCCGTTCCCGGTGGTCGAGGTCGACGGACGGCCGCCAGTCGAGGTCCTGCGCCCAGAAGGAGGTCCAGTCCCAGGCGATCGCGACCCGAGCGTGCACTCGGGACCCGAGGATCGGGGCGAGGGCGGTCAGGTCGGCTCCGAGCGCGACGGACTCGCGCCACTTCCGCGATGCCTCGCCGGCCTGGGGGATGAGGGCGGAGTGGAACTTCTCTGCGCCCTTCTGTCCTGCCCGCACCTGGAAGAACAGCACCGCGTCGGCGCCACGGGCCGCGTGTGCGAGGCTGTTGCGCCGCATCTCGCCCGGGCGCTTGGCGATGTTGCGGGGCTGCCAGTTCACGGCGGAGGTCGAGTGCTCCATGAGGATCCACGGCTTGCCTCGGGCGAGTGAGCGTGTCAGGTCGGCGGCGCGTGAGAGCTGGATGTGGTTGTCGTCTTGCTCGGCGGTGAGGTAGTGGTCGTTGGCGACGATGTCGACCTCGTCGGCCCACTGCCACAGGTCGACGCTCGGGCAGATGCCTGCCATGAAGTTCGTGGTGATGGGCTGCGGGGCGTGCTCGCGGATCACGTCGCGTTCGGCCTTGAAGCACTCGAGCAGCGCCGCCGAGCTGAAGCGATGGAAGTCGAGGCGATGGGCGGGGTTGCTCGCCGTTCCCGAGGTGCGAGGGGCGTCGATCTCGTCCCAGGAACCGTAGCGCTGCCCCCAGAAGTTCGTGCCCCAGGCCGCGTTGAGGGTGTCGAGTGTGGCGTAGCGGTCCTGCAGCCAGGCGCGGAACGCGGTGACGGAGGCGTCGTCGTAGCTCTCCGTGATCGGGGCGCCGTACTCGTTGTGCACGTGCCAGAGCACGACTGCCGGGTGCTGCGCGTAGCGTTCTGCGAGCTTCGCCGCGATGGCCGTCGCTGCGAGGCGGTATTCCGGGGAGCTTGGGCTGACGATGCCGCGCGAGCCGAAGGCCAGGGGGGCGCCGTCGCGAGTGACGGCCCTCGTGTGCGGGTACTTCCGGTAGAACCAGGCGGGCGGGGAGGCGGTCGGCGTCGCGAGGTCGACGTCGATGCCGGCGGCGTGGAGCAGCCCGATGATCTCGTCGAGCACCGTGAAGTCGTAGACGCCCTCCTCTGGCTCGATGAGGGCCCACGAGAAGATGCCGATGCTGACGAGGTTGATGCCGGCGTCGCGCATGAGGCGGATGTCCTCGTCCCACACTTCACGAGGCCACTGCTCGGGGTTGTAGTCGCCGCCGAAGCGGATCTTCTGGGGGCCGGGCATCCACGTCGATGTGTTCACCCGAAAGAGCTTACGTCATCGTAAATGTTGCGCGCCATTGACTTACGAAAGTGAAAGTGGCTGAATCGGTGCATGACCGACGAATCGCGCCCCGCCTACGAGGCTGCCCCCGACCGGTACGAGCGGATGCGCTACAGCCGTTCCGGAAGGAGCGGGCTGAAGCTCCCAGAGCTCTCCCTCGGCCTCTGGCACAACTTCGGGCGGGAGCGGCCCCTCGAGACGCAGCGGGCGATCCTGCGCCGGGCGTTCGACCTCGGCATCACCCATTTCGACCTGGCGAACAACTACGGCCCGCCGCCCGGCTCAGCCGAGGAGAACTTCGGCCGGATCTTCGCGCAGGACCTCGCCGCCCACCGCGACGAGATCCTCGTCTCCTCGAAGGCGGGCTACGCCATGTGGTCGGGGCCATACGGAGAGTGGGGGTCGCGCAAGAGCGTGCTCGCCTCGCTCGACCAGTCGCTCGGCCGCCTGGGCCTCGACTACGTCGACATCTTCTACTCGCACCGATTCGACCCGGAGACGCCGCTCGAGGAGACGATGGGGGCACTCGCCACGGCGGTCGACTCCGGGCGGGCGCTGTACGTCGGCGTCTCGAACTACGACCCCGCCCAGACGCGCGAGGCGGCGCGCCTCCTCGCGGGACACGGCATCCCGCTCACCATCCACCAGCCCAGGTACTCGATGTTCGACCGCCACATCGAGCGGGGCTTGCTGCCCGTGCTGGATGAGGTCGGGGCCGGCGGGATCGTGTTCTCCCCGCTTGCGCAGGGGCTCCTCACCGACCGCTACCTCGGTGGTGACGTGCCGGAGACCTCGCGGGCCGCGACGTCCAGGTTCCTGTCTGCCGATGGAATCGACGCCGAGTACCTCGCCCGGGCCCGCGCGCTGAACGACATCGCGGCGGGGCGCGGGCAGACGCTGGCGCAGCTCGCGCTGAGCTGGGTGCTCCGGCACCCGCAGGTGACGAGCGCGCTCATCGGCGCGTCGAGCGTCGGGCAGCTCGAGCAGAACGTGGCCGCGCTGGAAGCGCCGGCGCTGACCGAGGCCGAGCTCGCCGCGATCGAGCCCTTCGCCGTGGATGGCTCCGTCTAGCGTCTGGCCGAACGCCGGGGCTCGCTTCAGCTGGCGTCGGCTGTCGTCCCGAAGAGCTCGCGTGCGAGCTTCGCGATGACACGGACCTTGGCGCTCGGCTTGACTTCGGAGAGGCGCACGAAGCAGACGTCGAGGGGCGCGACCTTCTCGGCGATCGGCACCGAGACGAGTTCGCCTCCGTCGTAGGTCTGCGGCATCTCCGGGCGGTGGTTGAGGATCGAGAACCCGTGCCCGCGCGCGACGAGCGAGCGAACGGTCTCGTAGCTCCTCGAGCTGTAGCGCACGGCGGGGTGCACGCCCGCGTCGGCCAGCATGCCGAGGAAGTAGTCGCGCGAGTGGGCGATGTCGAGGAGGATCAGGTCCTCCTCGGCGAGCTCCGCCAGCTTGATCCGCTTCCGCTGCGCGAGGTGATGGTCGACGGGCAGGATGATGTGCGGCGGCGACGCGTACAGGTGGTCGAACGTGAGGTCGTGCACCGCCCCGAAGTCGTAGGCGATCGCCCCCTCCACCGAGCCGTTGAGGAGGAGCTCGACCGTGCCGTCGACATCGGCCTCGATGATCTCGATCTGCAGCTCGGGGTGCTCCTCCTTGACCCGGGAGATGAGCCTGGGGAGCACGAAGGGGGCCAGCGTGACGAAGCAGGCGAGGCGCAGGGTCCCGCGCACGGAGGTGTGGTGACCGCGCACGTTGTCGGCGACCTCGTCGACTTGGGCGAGGAGCGGCTGCGCGTCGCGGAGCAGCTGCGTGCCCGCATCCGTCAGTGCGAGTCCCTTGCTGCGCTGGCGGATGAAGAGCTGCACGCCGAGCGACCGCTCGAGCTGGGCGATGGCGGTCGAGACGGCTGACTGCGCGACGTGCAGGTCGAGGGATGCCTCGGTCATCGACTGCTTGGTCGCGGCGGCGACGAAGTACTTTAGCTGGCTGAGGGTCATGTCGAAGCGGCTGGATCTGGCCATGCACGGATGGTATCTCGACTGATGATGTGAGCGACGCTCCAGTTCACTAATTCTGATGCCGTTCTGGGAGGCCGAGAAGCCCTCGTGGCCCGAGATTCCCGGCGACGACGGACCCACATCAAGAGATTCGATGGACTGCCTCGGCAACGCATATTTGCCGCCACTTCCGCGGTGGGGTTTGGTGGGAGTCACTCGGGGCGGACGACGTGGCCGCCCAGCGATCAGGTGCTTCCGGCTTCGGCCGGGGTGTGGCTCGCGAGCGAGTTTCTTCGCCAGCATGGAGGTTCGTATGTCGTTCCAGGAGACGGAAGTGCTCGTCGTGGGTGCCGGCCAGGCCGGAGTCGCGATGAGCGAGCACCTGACGAGACGTGGGGTGCCGCACCTCGTGATCGAGCGGGAGCGCGTCGCCGAGCGGTGGCGGACGGGCCGCTGGGATTCGCTCGTCGCCAACGGGCCGGCCTGGCACGACCGGTTCCCGTCGATGGAGATCGAGGGCGTCGCGCCTGACGCGTTCGCGACCAAGGACCAGATGGCCGACTACTTCGAGCAGTACGCGGAGCGCTTCGGCGCCCCGGTCCGCTGCGGAGTCGAGGTCACCGAGGTGCGCAGGCGCGAGGGCGTTCCCGGCTTCCACGTGCAGACGAGCGAAGGCCAGATCGATGCGCGCTACGTCGTGGCCGCCACCGGGCCATTCCAGCGGCCCGTGTTCCCGGCGATCGTGCCGGCCGAGACCGGCATCGAGCAGCTCCACTCGAGCGCGTACCGCAACCCGGAGCAGCTGGCCGACGGCGCGGTCCTCGTGGTCGGCGCAGGCTCCTCCGGCGTGCAGATCGCCGATGAGCTGCGCCGCTCCGGCCGGGAGGTCTTCCTCTCCGTCGGCCCCCACGACCGCCCGCCGCGTGCCTACCGGGATCGCGACTTCGTCTGGTGGCTCGGCGTGCTCGGCAAGTGGGAGGCCTCGGCGCCGCCTCGCGGCGCGGAGCATGTGACGATTGCCGTCAGCGGCGCGAGAGGCGGGCACACGGTCGACTTCCGTGCGCTCGCGGCGAGCGGCATCACGCTCGTGGGTCGCACGAACAGCTGCGAGGGCGGGGTCATCAGCTTCGGGCCGGACCTGGCCAAGAACATCGCCGACGGCGACGCCAACTACCTGTCCGTCCTCGACGAGGCGGATGCGTTCATCGCGCGCAACGGGATGGACCTCCCGGAGGAGCCGGAAGCGCGCGTCTTCGGTCCCATCCCGGAGTGCGTCGAGCATCCGCTCGCACAGCTCGACCTGGCTGAGGCAGGCATCACCTCGATCATCTGGGCGACCGGCTTCGCCGTCGACTACAGCTGGCTGCCGGTCGAGGCCGTGGACGAGCGCGGTCGCCCCAAGCAGCAGCGTGGCGTCTCGACGGAACCCGGCATCTACTTCCTCGGCCTGCCGTGGCAGTCCCGGCGCGGCTCGAGCTTCATCTGGGGCGTCTGGCACGACGCGAGCTACGTCGCCGACCAGATCATGATCCAGCGCGGCTACGCCGACTACCGCACGGAACCCAGTACCAGCAGCGCCCCCGTCCCCGCCTCGATCGGAGCTTCGCGATGACCACGCACACCCGCATCCGCCCCTTCAACACGAAGGTGACCTATCCCGAGCAGAACCTCGACAACGATCTCTGTCAGGCGGTCGTGGCCGGCGGAGTCGTCTACCTGCGCGGGCAGATCGGCCAGGACCTGGAGTCGCGCGAGTCCGTCGGGATCGGCGATGTCGAGGCGCAGGCGGAGAAGGCGATGGCGAACATCGCCATGCTGCTCGACGAGGCAGGCTCGTCGCTCGACGACATCGTGAAGGTGACCGTCTACATCATCGACCCGCGCTACCGGGAGCCCGTCTATCGCGTCATGGGACGGTGGCTGAAGGGTGTGCATCCCGTGTCGACCGGCATCGTGGTGAGCGCCCTCGCGCGCCCCGAGTGGCTCGTCGAGATCGACGCGACGGCCGTCATCAGCACGCCGGCGGACGGGGATGCCCAGTGACGTTCTCCATCGTGGCCAGAGACGAGACGGGAGCCCTCGGCTCCGCGATCTGCTCGTCGTCGCCTGCAGTGGCCGCGCGGTGCACGCACCTCGCCGATGGTGTCGGTGCCGTCAACTCGCAGAACGTGACCGACCCGAGGCTCGGACCGATCCTGCTCGAGGCGTTGCGCACGGGCGCGTCGGCTCAGGAGGCGCTCGACACCGTCACCGCGCAGACGGAGCACATCGAGTACCGGCAGCTGCTGGTCGTGGATGCGGCTGGCGGGTCGGCCGTCTACTCGGGCGGCCGGGCGCTCGGCATCTTCGGCGACAGCCAGGGCCAGGGGGTCGCCGCGGGCGGAAACATGCTCGCAGCGGCCACGATTCCAGACCTCATGGTGGCCGCCTTCGGCAGCGCCGCGGGCGAGCTGGAGGAGCGGCTGCTCGCTGCGTTGCGGGCGGCCATCGCGGCCGGCGGCGAGGCTGGGCCGGTGCACTCGGCGGGGCTCTCCGTGGTTCGGGCCGCTGGCTGGCGGGTGACCGACCTTCGCGTCGACTGGACGGACGCCGACCCAGTCGCCGAGCTTGGCGACCTCCTCGAGGTCTGGCTGCCGCAGCGCGACGACTACGTCTCCCGCGGCATCGACCCGACGGTGGCTCCTTCCTATGGGGTGCCCGGAGATGAGTGACCTCAGCATCGAGGACGCCAAGCGCCGCGCAGACGAGCGCGTCTCGGAGGCGGCGCCGTCGCTCATCGCGCTCTCCGAGCGACTGCACGCCAACCCGGAGACCGCGTGGCAGGAGCACCAGGCTGCCGCGTGGGTCGCGACGGCGCTGGAGGATGCGGGCTTCGCGGTGCAGCGCGCCTACCTCGGCTTCGCGACGGCCATCCTCGCCGAGTACGGCACGGGGCCGCTCAAGATCGGCATCATGGCCGAGTACGACGCCCTCCCGGGGCTCGGGCACGCGTGCGGCCACAACCTGATCGCGGCCTCCGCAGTCGGGGCGGGCCTCGCGCTCCTCCCGCTCGCCGAGGAGCTCGGCGTGACGGTGCGCGTCTACGGGACACCCGCGGAAGAGGGCGGCGGAGGAAAGATCGAGCTCATCGAGGCCGGAGCGTTCGCCGACCTCGACCTCGCGATCATGGTGCATCCTGCCCCCGTCGACGTCGCCGAGGCGAGGCCGTTCGCGGTCTCCCACAGCCACATCACCTACGAGGGGGTTTCGGCGCACGCCGCGGCGTATCCGGACGAGGGCGTCAACGCGAACGACGCGTTCCTCATCGCGCAGCTCGCGCTCGGGCTGCTCCGACAGCAGCTGCCCGCCGACACGCGCGTGCACGGTATCCAGACGGTCGGTGGGTTCGCGCCGAACGCGATCCCCGAGCACACGGAGGGGCGCTGGTACGTGCGCGCCAACACGCTCGAGGAGCTGCACCGGCTCGAGGAGCGCGTGAACCGCTGCTTCGAGGCGGGGGCGCTGGCGAGCGGCAGCACGCTGCGCATCGAGCCGGAGAGCAAGCCATACGCGGAGTTCCGGACCGACGAGAAGGCGCTGGCGGCGTACACGGCCAACGCGATCGCCCGCGGTCGGGTCTTCGCCGACCCGTCGACTGCCGGTCGCATGAACCGCGCCTCCACCGACATGGGCAACGTCTCGCAGCTCGTCCCCGCGATCCACCCGTACATCGGCGTCGACTCGCTGCCTTTCGCCAATCACCAGAAGGAGTTCGCAGCGGCCTGCGTCGGGCCCGCCGCCGAGCGTGCGCTGGTGGATGCGTCGGTGCTGATCGCCTGGACGGTCATCGATGTCGCGTCCGCCGCAGCATCCGCGTCCCGCTCGGACGGCCTCGGCGAGGGCTGACGCCCCGCCTCGCTCATGAGCACCATGGTGAGGGGCCTCCCGCGGACCGAGGGGCAACGACCGGGAGCCTCCTGGTGGGTGCACCACGCGGTCATGCTCGTCGCGATGATCCCGTGCCTCGTGAGTGCGCACGAGCCGATGCTGCACGTCGGGGGAGCGGTGCTGATCTACCTGCTCTGCATGGCGACCGCCCGTCGATGCCGGAGGGACGGCCAGCACCTGCCGGCCCTCGTGGACGAGCTGGCCATGCTCGCGCTGCTCGTGGCTGGCTTCCTCGCGGGCCACGCCGGCGAGGCGACCATGGCGTCGTCGCACCACGGGGGCCAGGGGAGCGTGCAGCTCGCGCACCTCATCGCCGCCGCGACGGCGTTCGCCTGGCTGACGGCACGCGGGCTGCTGTGGCGAGACCTCGCCATGGGTCCGCGGCTCGGGCAGGTGTCGTTCGCCGTCAACGCGACGATGGTGGCCTGGATGCTCGTGGCGACGCTCGCCGGGTGAGCCTGCCTGCGACAACGTCGGCATCGAAGATGCAGATGCAGTAGATCGAAATCGTGTGCTTGGTAGATGTGCCGACGTGACGCAGTGTGGATGCACCACCGACAGCGATGTCGCTCGGCCACGCGCGGGTCGACGACACCGCTGAGCATTCCAGAGCACGACCCGAGTGCCCCCGACGAATGGAGACGCAGATGGAAGAGCCCACCTCGATCGACTGGCACGCCCGCGCCCAGTCCCTCACGCCAGATGGGCGCCTCTTCATCGACGGCGTCCGCGCCCACGCGTCGGACGGCGCCGTCGTCTCCAGCATCAACCCCGCGACGGCCCAGGCGTTCGCCGCAGTCGCCGCCGGGACCACGCAGGACACCGAGCGAGCCGTCGCGACGGCCAGGGCCTCGTTCGAGGCCGGCACGTGGAGCGGCCTCGCCGCCGCCGACCGGGGCCTGATCATGCAGCGCTGGGCGGACCTCGTCGAGCTCCGCGCCGAGGAGTTCGCCCTCCTCGAGACCCTCGACATGGGCAAGCCGATCGGGCAGTCCATGACCGTGGATGTTCCCGGGTCCGTCGCGACCATCCGCTGGTACGCGGAACTCGCCGACAAGCTCGGCGACGAGGTGCCATCGACGCCCCCTGGCTCGACTGCCGTCGTCTCGCGCGTGCCGCTCGGCGTCGTCGCCGCCATCACGCCGTGGAACTACCCCATGGAGATCGCCTGCTGGAAGATCGCGCCCGCGCTCGCGGTCGGGAACAGCGTCGTCCTGAAGCCGGCCTCCGAGTCGTCGCTGACCGCGCTCCTGCTGGCGGAGCTCGCCGTCGAGGCAGGGGTGCCCGCCGGTGTCCTGAACGTCGTCACGGGCTCCGGCCGCGTGGTCGGCGAAGCCCTCGCACGGCACCGTGGCGTCGACGCCCTGACTTTCACCGGATCCACTGCGGTCTCGAAGCGACTGCTCGTGGCGTCCGGCGAGAGCAACATGAAGCGCCTCTCGCTCGAAGCTGGCGGCAAGAGCGCGAACCTCGTGTTCGCCGACGTCGAGTCGGTCGAGCTCGCCGCCGAGAAGGCGGCCTTCGGCGCCTTCTACAACCAGGGCGAGGTGTGCTCGGCGAACTCCCGCATCTACGTGCAGCGCCCCGTGCTCGACGCCTTCATCTCCGCCTTCCAGCTCGCCGCCAGCTCCTACGCTCCCGGGGATCCCCTCGACTGGTCGACCGGCGGCGGCGCGCTCGTGAACGAGTCCCACACGGACGACATCGAGCGTGCCGTGGATGCTGGACGCTCCGCTGGCGACATCCTCTTCGGCGGCGAGCGCATCGAGCGCGGAGCGTCGCGGGCGTTCTACGCGCCCACCGCGGTGGCAGGCCTCGACGCGAAGCACCCGCTGGTCGTCGACGAGCTCTTCGGGCCCGTCGCCACCATCATCGCCTTCGACGACGAGGACGACGCCGTCCGCCAGGCGAACGACTCCGCCTACGGCCTCGCGGCCTCGGTCTGGACCTCGAACTTCGCCAGGGCGCACCGTGTCGCCGACCGGCTCGTCGCAGGAACCGTCTCGGTCAACACCGTCGACGCGCTCGGCCTCACGACGCCGTTCGGCGGCTTCCGCGAGTCCGGGTTCGGGCGCGACCTGTCCCGCCACGCGATCGACAACTACGTCGGCCTCAAGACCACCTGGTTCCAGCACGGCTGAACCGCGTGCCGCACCCCGACCGCGCAACGGTCGAGTGGTGCTTCCGATCTCCGACGGGGAGAGTCCCCGTCGTTCCGCGCGAGGAGGCGCTCATGACCACAACAGAACCCCTGCACACCACGGGTCAGCGGGTGTCGCACCTCGACGAGGTCCGGCATCCGCTCGACCCGCTCACCGCCACCGAGATCGAGCGCGGCCGTTCCATCCTCGAGGCCGAAGGGCTCCTCACCGAGCAGAGCCGGTTCCCGAGCGTCATGCCCGTCGAGCCGGACAAGGAGTTCGTCCGCGGCTTCACCGAGGGCGGCCCGCTGCGCCGCCGCGTCGAGTACGTCGTGCTCGAGACGGACACGGGCGTCTCCACCGAATACGTCGTCGACCTGGACGCCGGCGTCATCGCATCCCGTGACGTGGTGGCAAGCGGGGAGTTCCCCTACGGGCAGCCCGCCTACCTCTTCGAGGAGTACGACCGCGCGATGGAGATCGCCAAGTCGAGCGAGGAATGGCAGGCCGCGATGCGCCGCCGCGGCCTCGAGGATCGCATCGAAGACGCGTTCTGCTCCCCGCTGGCCCCCGGCTACTTCGGCTACGAGGACGAGATCGGGCGACGGATGATCCGCTCCCTCACGTTCCTCCGCGACCACCCGGACGACGTCGCCTGGGCGCACCCCGTCGAGGGCCTGCTCGTGACGATCGACCTCACGACCGGGAAGGTCGTGAGCGTCTTCGACGAGGGCGACGTCGTCACCGCGGCGACCTCAGGGCGCTACGACGACGAGCACGTGGGGCCTGCGCGATCCACGCTCAAACCCATCGAGATCACGCAGCCGGAAGGCCCGAGCTTCGCCGTCGACGGCTCCCTCGTCGACTGGGAAGGGTGGCAGTTCCGCGTCGGCTTCAACGCGCGGGAAGGGCTCGTCCTCAACCAGCTCAGCTTCCTCGACGGCGAGGAGCGCCGACCGATCATGTACCGCGGCTCCGTTCCCGAGATGATCGTGCCCTACGGCGACACCTCCCGGAACCGGTACTGGATCAGCTACTTCGACGCCGGCGAGTACTACCTCGGCAAGAGCGCCAACTCGCTTGCGCTCGGCTGCGACTGCCTCGGCGTCATCCACTACTTCGACGGCATGAGCCACGACGACCACGGACACGCCATGCGCGTGCCCCAGGCGATCTGCATGCACGAGGAGGACGCGTCGATCCTCTACAAGCACACCGAGTTCGGCTACGGAACGGATGTGCGTCGGCAGCGGCGCCTCGTCATCTCCTACATCGCCACGGTCGGCAACTACGACTACGGCTTCTACTGGCACCTGTACCTCGACGGCACCATCGAGGTCGAGGCCAAGGCGACCGGGCTCGTGTTCAACGGCTCGGGAGTGCCGGGGGCGTCCGAGGCGCACCGGCTGGAGATCGCGCCGGGGCTGTTCGCGCCGGTGCACCAGCACATCTTCTGCGCGCGGCTCGACATGGAAGTCGACGGACCGGACAACTACGTCGACAGGTCGGAGGTGCGACGCATCCCGATGGGGGAGCAGAACCCCTATGGCAACGCCTTCACGTGGGCTCGCGAGCGGATCGAGACCGAGGGCGGCTTCGACGATGACCGCTCGGTGCGACGGACCTGGCACATCGGGTCGAACGCGCGCCGCAACGCGATCGGCAAGTCGACCGAGTACGAGCTGCTCGGCGAAGGGTGGCCGACGCTGCTCGCCGACCCCGAGTCGAGCGTCTACCAGCGAGCGACCTTCGCCGCCCACAACACGTGGGTCACGAAGTACCACGAGGACGAGCGCTGGCCGGCCGGCAAGTACCCGAACCAGCACGCGGGCGGCGCGGGGCTTCCCGCGTATGTCGACGATGCCGAGTCCGTCGACGGTGGAGACATCGTCGTCTGGCACTCCTTCGGTCCAACGCACCTGCCGCGCCCGGAGGACTTCCCGATCATGCCCGTCGACATCTACCGTCTCCAGCTGAAGCCGTACGGCTTCTTCGACCGCAACCCGGCGCTGGATGTGCCCGACTGGGCGACACGAGGGGCTGGCTCCTGCTGCTCGCACAGCGCGGAGCGCAGGTACGGTCGCATGCCCGCCGAGTAGGCCAGGAACGACTCGAAGGTGCGCCGCGCGGAGATCCGCGCGGCGCACCTTCGCGTGTGGGCCGAGAGCCGGGGCCGGCGCCGAGGGTCGGGGCGAACACCGAGAAGCGGCGCTGACACCGAGAATCGGGCCAGGAGCGAGTGCACTCGCTCCGGGCCCGATGTCCTTCTCCGTGCGGGGTTAGCTTTTGGCGACGGCCCCTGGAGCGGTGGAGTCCACCGCGACGGGCACGCTCACGAGGTCGCCATCGTCCCGCTTCGTCACCTTGACGAGCACCAGGTAGGCGACCGCGCTGACGACGAAGCCGACGATCCACGCGACATCCACGTTCCCGAGGGGAGCCGCGAGCGGGCCCGTGTAGAACGCGGAGATCATGAACGGTGCCTGCGCGAGAAGGCCGAGCGCGTAGGTGCCGAGGCCGACGGCGTTCCAGCGACCGTAGCGTCCGCCGTCGCGCTGGAAGAGCTCATCGACGGCGTACTCGCCCTTTCGGACGATGAAGTAGTCGACGAGGTTGATGGCGGACCAGGGGATGAGCACGTAGAGCAGGAGCGCGACGAAGCCCTGGAAGACGACCATGAAGTCGGAGTCGCCGGCCATCGCGCCCAACGTGGCGATGACGCCGCAGATGATCGTCGCCGTCACGCGGGTGCGGCTCGTGATCGTGATGCGGCTGAAGCTCGACTGCGCAGCGGTGAGCGCGCACATCACACCCGAGTACAGCTCGGCGGCGTTGATGACGGCGGCGGTCAGGCCGAAGATCAGCAGCACGACGATGCCGACGGGACCGAGCAGCTCGGCGAGCGCGCCGAGCGGGTTCTCCGGGTTGGCGGCGCCGAGCAGCACGCCGAGGACCATGACGAACACGCTGCTCAGGACGAGCCCGAGGTAGGTCGCCCAGAAGGCCGCCGCGGGGCCCGTCTTCTTGGGGAGATACCGGGAGTAGTCGGAGACGTAGGGAGCGTAGGCCAGCTGCCAGACGATGCCGATGGCGAGCATCCCGAAGAAGCCCTCCGTCGTGAAGCCGGCCTCGGCGCGCTGCGAGGTGACCGCCGGGTTCATGAGCAGCCCGACCATCGCGACGATGACGGCGACCGCGATGAGGGTCGAGAGCACCTTCATGATCTTCTGCAGCAGGTCGTAGCCGACGATCGCGATGACGATGCCGACGACGGCCAGCACGGGGATGGTCAGCGAGCCGGGGAGCCAGGGGAAGACGGCGACGAGGCTGTCCTTCGCGACCACGAGGATGCTCGCGAAGAAGCCGAGGAACATGAGCAGCGCGATGGCCGCCAGGAGGCTGCCGCCCAGGTAGCCGAACTGCGCACGGGCCTGGAGCATCTGCGGGATCCCGAGGTGCGGGCCCTGGGAGGCGTGGAGGGCCGCTCCGAACGCGCCGATGAGGTTGCCCGTCAGGATGGCGACGATGCTCCAGCCGATCGAGAGGCCGAATCCGCCGCTGGCGAGTGCCCCGGTGACGACGGTGAGGGGCAGCATGTTGATGCCGACCCAGATCGCGAAGAGCGACCAGACGGATCCGGTCCGCTCGTTCTCGGGGATGGGAAGGATGTGTCTGGTCTCGAATTGGACCACGGATGTTGCGGGTGTTTCGGGCATGGCGAACTCCAGGGGTCGGCGTCGTTGCCGCGTCGCAGTCCTGGCCTCAGATCTGGCGGAAGGAGTGCGGTTGCGTGCTTCGAACCTAGCCGCGCGGCGGCCCTCGGTGGATAGCGATTGGCGATCAGCCGCATCGCTTCGCGAGATGCGCCGCGGTGGCGGATCGCGGCGTTCATCGCGCGGCATCCACTGGAGGGCCCAGGATGGAGCCCCGGCGTTTCCCATTCGTTTCAGGAATGTTGAGGCGACTTTGCATCACGGAAAGCGATGCACGTCTTCAGGCTTTCGTATTTGCGTCGCCACGGTCGAAGCTCGGATGCTGGGAGCGAGCCCGAGTCGCAGACCGGCATCAACCGAGCGGAGTCGCACGTGAACGCAGAAGTCCAGCAGCTGTTCGACTACGTCGTCGTCGGCGGCGGAACAGCGGGGAGCATCGTCGCGTCGCGCTTGAGCGAGGACCCGAGCGTCACCGTCGCGCTCATCGAGGCTGGGCCCAGCGACGTCGACGAGCCGCGAGCCGGCAGCATCCGTCGCTGGGCCGAGATGCTCGAGGGCGAATACGACCTCGACTACCGCAGCGTGCCGCAGGCCCGCGGCAACTCGTTCATCCGTCAGGCCAGGCTGCGCATCCTCGGAGGCTGCTCGACCGCGAACACCATGATCAGCTGGCGTCCCCTGCGCGGCGACCTCGAGGAGTGGGCGGCGGCGGGAGTCGAGGGGTGGGGCTACGAGGAGGTGAGCCGGGCCTTCGACCGGATCGCTGCGCCGATGGTTCCGGTCGCGGATGCTGACCGCAATCCGTACATCCAGGATGCGGTGACCTCCGCCGCCGCGGCGCTCGACCTGCCGCAGCGACGCCGGTGGAATGCCGAGGAGTTCGTCGAGGGCGCTGGCTTCTTCGAGATCGGCTACTACCCGGAGAACAACGACCGAGCCTCGAGCTCGCGCGCCTACCTCCACGACAACCTCGACCGGCCGAACCTGACGGTCGTGCTGAGCTCCATCGTCGAGCGACTGACCATCGAGGGCGGCCGTGTCACGGGCGTCCTCGTGCGGCCCGAGCGCGGCGAAGCGCACCAGATCACGGCGCGGCGCGAGGTCGTCCTGAGCTGCGGTGCCATCGACACCCCGGCGCTCCTGCAGCGATCCGGAATCGGCCCAGCCGAGGTGCTGCGAGCTGCCGGCGTTGAGCCCATCCTCGACCTGGCCGGGGTCGGCGAGAACCTCCAGGATCACGCGGAGGGCCTCGTCGTCTGGGAGGCGAGCGGCGAGCGCTCCGAGGTGTGCGCGACGGGCTGGGATGCCGGCTACGTCGTGCGCGTCGACCCAGAGAGCGCCGTCCCCGACATCTCGACGCACATCCCGCTCCACTCCTGGACGGTGCACGCCGAGCGGTTCGGCGCGGACATCCCGGCCAACAACGTGTCGCTCGCGCCGAACGTCGCGAAGCCGCGCAGTCGCGGACGCGTGTGGATTACGTCCCCGTCGCCCGACGAGGCCCCGTCCATCGACTACGAGTACTTCACCGATGCGGACGGCCGCGACGAGGCCATGCTCGTCGAGGGCGCCAAGCTCGCGCGCCGAGTCGCGCAGCAGGAGCCGTTCGCCTCGCACCTCGTGCGGGAGGTGTTCCCCGGCCCCGACGTCGTGTCCGACGAGGAGCTCTCCGAAGTGCTCCGCGCGACGCACCAGACCGTCTACCACGTGTCCTGCACGGCACGGATGGGCGCGGCGGGGGATGCGCTCGCGGTGGTCGACTCGAGGCTGCGCGTGCACGGCATCGAGGGCCTGCGCATCGCCGACGCGTCGGTCTTCCCCACGATCCCGGCGCTGAACCCGGTCGGCACGGTCATGACGGTTGCGGAGCGCGCCGTCGACTTCATCCGCGAGGACGCCGGGGCGCGCTGAGCTTTTCCCTGAGTGTTCGCCGAGAGGCTCGAGAACTTTGTGACGCAATGGCGGTGGACCACGTCTCCCTTGTAACGCCCCACAGCGGTGCACCGGCACCAGGGCTCGAAACCAAGGAGAGCATCCCATGACGAACGTCACCCCCAACGCTTCCGCCACCCCCAGCACCGTGGCAGCGCCGAAGACGGACGCGGCCTCGAAGAGCGTCGTGACGTCCGGCCACGCGGGCACTGAGCTCGCCTCCACCCACGGCACGACGACCGTCGTCGACAGCGTCGTCGCCCGTGTCGCGGGCATCGCTGCCCGCGAAGCCCGTGGGGTCTACGACCTCGGTGGCGGTGCGGCCCGCGCGATCGGCGCCATCCGCAATGCGCTCAACGCGAGCGACCAGAGCCAGGGCGTGAGCGTCGAGGTCGGCGAGAAGCAGGTCGCCGTCGACATCACGATCGTCGCCGAGTACCCGGTCTCGCTGCAGGACGTCGCCGACGGCGTCCGCGCCGACGTGATCCGCGCCGTCGAGTCGATCGTCGGCCTCGAGGTCACCGAGGTGAACGTCACCATCAACGACGTGCACCTGCCGAGCGACGACAACCAGGAAGAGCCCGCAGGAGCGCGCGTCGAGTAGTCAGCAGCACGAAGCCAGCGCGCCTCCAAGCGGGTGCCTGCCCTCGGAACCCATCACCTCAGCCGGCCTGGCCGCCGATCGGCGGCCAGGCCGCGCCAGTTAACACACCCCGAAAGCGAGTCACCCATGTTCCTGCGAATCGTCACCTTCGTGCTCGGAATCGTCGTCAAGAAGCGCAGCGCCAAGAAGAAGCGCCAGCAGCAGGCGGACGCCCGCGCCAAGCACACCGCGAAGTCCAAGAAGTCCGGCAAGTCCAAGCACGGTGCCCGCTCGAAGCGGAGCTCGAGCAGCCGCGGCCGTCGACGCTGATCCTGCGTCCGTGCATAAAGCCCACCCGTTCCCGTGGCCGAGCCCGGCCGCCGTCGCAGAGGCCGTCGCGGTCGCCGCTCGGTCGGTCCACGCCTGAGGACGCCATCGGCTGAAGGCCAGAACTCAGGCCTTCGGCCGATGTGCTCGGCCAGTCCGAGCGGAAGACTCATCTGGTCGGCGCGTGGTGCGCCGCAGGAGAGGCGTGAGTGAAGAAGTTCGTGAAGAGGGCACTGCTCGGGGTTGCGGCGGTATGCACGGTGGTTGCGCTCGCGTTGGTGTCGACGACGGTCGTGCACGCGGTGGCGTCTGGGATCGAGAGCGGCCGGATCGAGCAGTACGGGCAGAAGGTCGACGTCGACGGTCGCCAGATGAACGTCCTCGTCGCGGGCGACGCCGCCGACACGATCGTGCTGCTCCCCGGCTCCGGCACGGCGTCCCCGGTCCTCGACTTCCAGCCCCTGGTCGACGACCTGGCGCGGGATCACCGCGTCATCGTCGTCGAGCCGTTCGGCTACGGGCTCAGCGATGGCACGGATCGAGAGCGCACGACGGAGAACGTCGTCGCGGAGGTTCACGCGGCGCTGCAAGAGCTCGGCGTCGATCGCTACATCCTCATGGGCCACTCCATCGCCGGCATCTACGGGCTCGAGTTCGCCGAGCGCTACCCCGACGAGGTGACGGCGTTCGTGGGGATCGACACCAGCGTCCCCGGTCAGCCGGGCATGGACGAGGAGTTCCCGACGGGCCTCTTCGCAGCGGTCAGGAACCTCGGCCTCATGCGACTCATCACCGCCATCGGGGGAGTCGGCTACGACGAGCCCGTCTACACCGATGAAGCTCGCGAGCAGATCACGCTCATCAGCAACCGGAACTCGCTCAGCCCGACCTACCTCGACGAGATGGACCACTTCGGGAGCAACTTCGGGAACGCGCTCGGCACGAGCTTCCCGGAGCAGTTGCCGCTCCTCCTCTTCGTGGAGGCCGACAACGCGAACAACGGCGACTGGATCGGCCTGCACGAGCGGCAGGCCGCCGAGGTCAGCGACGGCACGGTCATTCCCGTGGATGGGGAGCACTACCTCCACCACACGCACGCCGCCGAGATCGCGCAGGACTTCCGGGAGTGGCAGCTGGCGCGTTCCCTCTGAGGGTTCTCGCTTGCCGGGGGATGCATCGGCGGCTGGTTGTCGACGTGCGAGGAAGTAGTGTCAGTCGGCGGGGCGGCACCATGGTCCGCGGCTGATCGCTCAGCTGCCGTGGAAGCCCCACCGACATCCGACGTGCTAGGAGGGCAGCCATGGCCTTGATCGACAATGGGATCTACGTGAAGGGGCGTCGCTGCTTCACCCCGGTGACGCTCGATGAGACGTTCGAGAAGCTGCGCGAGCACGCTGGCATGGCCTGGATCGGCCTCTTCCAGCCGAGCAACGAGGAGCTCGACGCGGTCGCCAAGGAGTTCGATCTGCATCCGCTCGCCGTCGAGGATGCACGGGTCGGGCACCAGCGGCCGAAGATCGAACGCTACGGCAGCACCCTCTTCGTGGTGCTCCGACCCGCCTGGTACGTCGATGCCACCGAGACGGTGCACTTCGGCGAGATCCACCTGTTCGTCGGCCCCGAGTTCGTCGTCACGGTCAGGCACGCGGCACGCCCGGAGCTGGGAGACGTCCGGCACCGGATGGAGCAGAGTCCCGCCCTCCTGAGCCTCGGCCCCGAGGCTGTCCTCTACTCGGTGCTCGACCAGGTCGTCGACGGATACGCCCCCGTGACCGCCGGCCTCGAGAACGACATCGACGAGATCGAGGATCAGCTCTTCGCGGGCGACGAACGCGTCACGCGCCGCATCTACGAGCTCCTCGGCGAGGTCATCAACTTCCAGCGGGCGACGAGTCCGCTGCGAACCATCCTCGAAGCGCTCCTGCGGGGCGCCGAGAAGTACAACACCAGCGAGGAGCTCCGCGCCCGCTACCGAGACGTCCTCGACCATTCGCTGCGCATCGCGGAGCGCGCCGACTCCTTCCGAGTGCTGTTGGAGAACGCCCTGACCGTGCACAGCACGTTGGTCACGCAGCAGCAGAACGAGGCCATGCGGGAACTCTCGGAGGCCAGCCTCGCGCAGAGCGAGGAGACGAAGAAGCTCTCCGAGCAGAGCATCGCCCAGAACGAGGAGATCAAGAAGATCACCAGCTGGGCGGCGATCCTCTTCGCCCCGAGCCTCGTCGGCACGGTCTACGGCATGAACTTCACGAACATGCCGGAGCTCGAGGCCGAATGGGGGTACCCGCTCGCGCTCTTCGGGATGCTAGCGCTCGGCGTCGTCCTCTGGTCGGTCTTCAAATGGAAGAAGTGGCTCTAGGCCGTGTCCGACGAGGTGTCGCCGACCGCCGGTGAGCTCACCGGCCTGCGTGCGCCTCGACGAGGCCGAGACGCACGAACGCCGCGTGGAGTCCGTCCTCGTCCACCGCCCCGGTGACGAGGTCGGCGGCAGCCTTGGCCTCGGCGGTCCCGTTGCCCATCGCGACGCCAACGCCGCACGCGACCAGCATCTCGAGGTCGTTGCCGCTGTCTCCGACGGCGATCGTGTCCTCCATGCCGAGGCCGAGCACGGGGAGCAGGGCCTCGATCGCCGCCGCCTTGTGGACGCCGCGCATCGAGATCTCGCCCCCGCCGTTGCCGAGGCCCGGCATGGTGCCGCCGACGATCGCGTAGGCGCTCCCGAGTCGGGCCTGCACTCGATCGAAGGAGGCCTCGTCGTCGCTGCTGAACACGACCTTGGCGGTCTGGTCGAACTTCATCGGGCCGGAGTCGACGACGTGGTGCCGCAGGCCCGAGTTCTCGATGTCCGTGTAGCCGAACCCCGTGAGCAGGCGCCGCATGCGCGAACGGTGCCCCTCGGTCGTGTGCATCCCGTGTCGCCCCTGCAGGCTGTAGTCGATGCCGAGATCGTCCAGCTCCGCGGCCAGCGAGCGGGCGTCCGCCTCGTCCAGGTGCAGGTCCACGAGCCAGGTGCCCGCGTGCTGCACGTAGGCGCCCGCGCCCGCGACCATGCCGTCGAAGCCGATCTCCTCCACTCGGGGGTCGATCTCGAGCGGGCTCCGGCCGGTCGCGAGGAAGACGAGGTGACCCCTGGACTGGGCCGCGTGGATGGCCGCCGCCGCTGAGGGTGGCACGTTGCCGAGCCCGTCCGTCAGGGTTCCGTCGATGTCGAGGAACACGGCCCGCCGAGAAGTGGTGCTGATCGTCACCTGACTATTGTCCAGCCTGACGGGCCGAGCGCGCGACACCGGCCACGGCCGAGGTCGGCAGGTTGTCCTTCGGGAGTGGCTGGCCCGCCTCGACGGCCGCCGCCCAGTCCCCGCTCGCCGCGACCGCCGCGAGATTGGACTGCAGGAGCGCCATCAGGGTGGAGTGCACGGTCTTCGCCGACGCGAAACCGGCGCTGTTCGCGAGGTTGATCGCGCCGGTCGCGTCGGAGAGCACCTCAACATCGATGCCGAGTTCCTCAGCAGCCACAGCAGACGCGATGATGCAGTTGTTGGTCATGTAGCCGACGAACGTCACCGTGTCGACGTCGGCCGCCCGCAGCCAGGCGAGTAGCTCTGTCTCGGCGAAGACCGAGCTGAAGCGCTTCGTGATCGCCTTCCACGCGGGCCGCCGTCGTGCCTCGACATCGGGGTGCAGCGCGAACTCCGGCATCGTCGGGTTGAACACGGGAGCCTGATCTCCAGACGAGTGCTGGACGACGGCGATCGGAATGCCCGCCGCCTCCGCGGCGTCGATCGTCGCCGTGATGCGAGGAAGCGAATCAACGTGGGGCGGGTGGTGGATCTCGAGGGGCCCCGAGAAGTACTGCAGCTGGACATCGACGAGGACAAGTGCTCTGCGAGGGGAGGTCATGATCTGTGCTCCTCTTGGGGTGCGGGGTGTGGGTTGGAGCGGCGGCGCGTCGCCCGCATCCATCATCTGCCTTCGCTGCGAGGGAGGCTATTGGCAGAAAAACCTCTCTACAATGGAATCACGCCAAAGGAGGCAGGGACATGAGAATTGCCGTGTACGCGTTCAATGGCGCGACGGTCTTCCACCTCTCGGTGCCCCACCTCGTCTTCGACGAGGTCGCGCGCAGCGGCGCCGCGCCCTGGGAGACGTTCCTCTTCTCCGACGAGCCAGGGTCCATCCGAACCGCCGAGGGGTACACGATCGGCGGCATCCGAGGACTCAGCAGTGCCGCAGACGCCGACATCGTCGTCATCCCGTCCTGGATCGAGGACGGAGTTCCCCCGGCAGCGGGCCTCACCCGGATGCTGCGGGACCAGCACGACCTCGGCATCCCCATCGTCGGCCTCTGCCTCGGCGCGAACGCCCTCGCCGACGCGGGCCTCCTCGCCGGCCGCAGTGCCGTCACCCACTGGACGAGCACGGCAGAGCTCGCAGGGCGCCACCCCGACATCGACGTCCAACCGGCCGCCCTGTACCTCGACCACGGCGACGTCATGACCTCTGCGGGGACCGCATCCGGCATCGACGCCTGCCTTCATATCGTGCGAACCAGACTGGGGTCCGAGGTCGCGAACCGAGTCGCCCGTCACCTGGTCGTGGCACCCCACCGCGAGGGCGACCAAGCCCAGTACATCGAACGCCCGGTCCCGCCAGAGGCCTCAGGGGGAGCGATCGCTGCGACGTGCGCGTTTGTGCTCGAGCACCTTGCGGATGACCTCAGCGTCGACCGCCTCGCCACCGTCGCCCACCTGAGCCAGCGGTCGTTCGTGCGCGCCTTTCGAGAATCGACGGGGGCGACCCCCGCAGCTTGGGTGAGGTCGCGTCGCCTCGACGAAGCCCGCCGCCTGCTCGAGACGAGCGACCGCGCCATCGACCAGATCGCCGCCCTCTGCGGCTTCGGGAGCCCGGTCACGTTCCGCCAGAACTTCGCGACCGCGTTCGGCAGCACCCCGTCGAGCTACCGGCGCCGCTTCGACGCGCGCTGAAGCCCAACAGCGCCGCCGATGCCAGCAGCACCGCCAGCGCGGTTTCCCGTTTCTCACTCCTCACACCCTCCGCGAGCGCACGTGCCAAGGAAGTTGCCTCGGGGAAACAGCAGCACGCACCTCGTGAAACATGCGGTTTCTACGCTCTGACATGTCAGCGACCACCCGTCGCCGTTCATCAACGGAGGAGCCACGATGCGCGCACCCACTCGAGCACACCGAGACGAGCTGTGATGACCCCGAAACAATTGCCGCACGGTGACGAAACATCGCAGACCTACGCTCACGACATGCCAGCCCCCGCGCCCCGCTCTCGCCACGTCGTGGTGATCGGCGCTGGCATGGTCGCGCACCGATTCATCGAGTCGCTGCGATCGCAGGACTCCGATGGGGTCTGGGCGATCACCGTCATCGGCGACGAGCCGTGGCGACCCTACGACCGGGTGCAGCTCACGAGCACCTTCTCGGGCGTCGCCCCAGCCGCCCTCGAGCTGGGCAGGCCGCTCATGTGGTCGCACCCCAACGTGACGCTCCGCACCTCCGAGACCGTGACGAGCATCCAACCGGAGACCCGCACCCTCGTCACCTCCCTCGGCGCGACCGAGCACTACGACGAGCTCGTCATCGCCACCGGGTCCGCCGCCGCGAAGCCCCCGATCGCGGGAGTGGATGCGCCAGGCGTGCACGTGTACCGCACGGTCCACGACGTGGTCGCGCTGAAGGCGGAGGTTGCGGAGTTGTCACAGCGACTCGGCCGCACCGTCCGCGGCGCGGTCGTCGGTGGGGGACTCCTCGGCCTCGAGGCCGCAGGAGCCATGGTCGCCCTCGGCGCCGAGTGCACCGTCGTCCAATCGTCCGGCCACCTCATGTCCGCCCAGCTCGACGCGGGTGGCGGCGAAGCCCTCCGTCTCCTCATCGAGCATCTCGGCGTGGATGTGCGCACCGGTTCACGAGCCAGCGCTGTCGTCCTCGACACCGAGGGCCGCGCGGCGGGACTCGACTTCCCGAACGGCGAACCCGAGCTCGCCGACCTCGTCGTCTTCGCCGTCGGCATCCGGCCCCGTGACGAGCTCGCGCGTGACGCCGGGCTCGCGCTCGGCGTTCGCGGTGGCATCGAGGTCGACGACGCCTGCCGAGCATCCGTCGCCAACATCTTCGCGATCGGCGAGGTCGCCTCCATCGACGGCGAGTGCTTCGGGCTCGTCGCCCCCGGATACTCCATGGCCGAGGTCGTCGCGAACCGCCTCACCGGGGGAGCGGCGACCTTCCCCGGAGTCGACCTCTCGACGAAGCTCAAGCTGACGGGCGTCGACGTGGCGAGCTTCGGCGACGCCTTCGCCGAGTCGCCCGGCGCGCTCGAGGTCACCTACGCCGACCCGGTTGGCGGCGTCTACAAGAAGCTCGTCATGTCCGACGACGGGAAGGTGCTGCTCGGCGGCATGCTCGTCGGCGACGCCTCCGCCTACACCTCCCTGCGCCCGATGGTCGGGCGCGAGCTCGGCACCGACCCGGCCGCGTACCTGCTGCCGGCCGACGGCATGCCGGAGGTCGGCGGCGACCTGCCCGACGACGCCACCGTCTGCTCCTGCAACAACGTCTCGGTCGGCGCGGTGCGCGGCGCCGTCACCGACCACGCCTGCACCGACCTCGCGGGCGTCAAGGCCTGCACCAACGCGGGCACCGCGTGCGGCTCCTGCGTGCCGCTCGTGAAGAAGATCTTCTCCACGGAGCTCGCGAAGACCGGCGTCGAGGTAAGCAACGCTCTCTGCGAGCACTTCGCGATGTCCCGCGCCGGGCTCTTCGATGCCGTCCGCGTCACTGGCCTCCACACCTTCACGGGCATCATCGAGCGGCACGGCAACGGGGGCCGAGGCTGCGACATCTGCCGCCCGGTCGTCGCCTCGATCCTCGCGTCCCTCGGCAACGGGCACATCCTCAAGGGCGAGCAGGCAGCCCTGCAGGACACCAACGACCACGTCATGGCGAACATGCAGAAGGACGGCACCTACTCGGTCGTCCCACGCATCCCCGGCGGCGAGGTCACCCCGGACGGGCTCATCGCGATCGGCGCCGTCGCCAAGGAGTACGGCCTCTACACGAAGATCACCGGCGGCCAGCGCATCGACCTCTTCGGCGCACGAATCGAGCAGCTGCCCGAGATCTGGAAGAAGCTCGTCGACGCCGGGTTCGAGTCAGGGCAGGCGTACGGCAAGGCGCTGCGCAACGTGAAGTCGTGCGTCGGCTCCACCTGGTGCCGGTACGGCGTGCAGGACTCGGTGGCCATGGCCATCTTCCTCGAACTGCGCTTCCGCGGCCTCCGCTCGCCGCACAAGCTGAAGTTCGGCGTCTCGGGATGCGCGCGCGAATGCGCCGAGGCGCGCGCGAAGGACGTGGGTGTCATCGCCACGGAGAAGGGCTGGAACCTGTACGTCGGCGGCAACGGTGGCTTCACGCCACGCCACGCGGAGCTGCTCGTCGAGGACCTCGACGACGAGCAGCTCATCACCGCCATCGACCGCTTCATCGGCTACTACATCCGCACCGCGGACCGGATGCAGCGCACGGCCCGCTGGATCGAGGACCTCGACGGCGGCATCGACACCCTCCGCGCCGTCGTCCTCGAGGACAGCCTCGGCATCGCGGCGGACCTCGACGCCATGGTCGCGAACCACGTCGACAACTACAAGGACGAATGGCAGGAGGCGCTCAACGACCCCGAGGTCATGGAGCGGTTCGTCTCCTTCGTCAACGCCCCCACCACGCCGGACCCCTCGCTCGGCTACGTGCCAGAGCGAGGGCAGCTCCGCCCGGCAAACGACACCGACCGCAGCGCCGGCACGGTCATCGCAGGAACGACCTTGGAGGTCCGACGATGAGCATCGCCATCGACACGCAGACGGTCGACGCCGCGGCCGCGCAGACGCAGTGGGTCGCCGTCTGCCCGCTGAGCGCCCTCCACCCGGAACGTGGGGTCGCCGCCATCCTCGACGGAACGCAGATCGCGCTCTTCCGCCTCGGCGACGAGTCGGTGTTCGCCGTGCAGCAATCCGACCCGTACTCCGGCTCGCAGGTCATGAGCCGTGGCCTCGTCGGCACTCGCGGCGGACGGCTCACCGTCGCCTCGCCCATGTTCAAGCAGGTCTTCGACCTCGCCACGGGCGAATGCCTCGACAGCGTCGGCAAAGAGGAGCGCACCCTCCTCACCTACCCCGTGCGCATCCAGCACGGCACCGTGCTCGTCGACCTCGGAGGCACACGATGAGCACGCTCATGGCACTCGACTTCACCGGCCGCGACGTCGTCATCGTCGGCGCGGGTACCGTCTCCGCGAGACGCGCCCAGAAGTTCGTCACGGCCGGCGCATCTGTCACGATCGTCGCCCCCGAACTCGGCGGCACGATCGGCGGGCTCGTCGCCGACGGACTCGTCACCTGGCTCGCCGAGCCCGTCCGCGCAGACCACCTCGACGGTGCCTGGTTCGTCCACACCGCCACCGGCGACCAGACCACAGACCTGCTCGTCGCCGAATGGGCCAACGAGCGACGCGTCTGGTGCGTGAACGCGAGCGACGCATCCGCCGGGAGCGCCAAGACTCCCGCCACCTCCGACGCCGGGGCCGTCGAGATCGGTGTCGTCTCGAAGCAGGGCGCCGACCCGCGCCGCAGCCGCCTCATCTGCGACCAGCTCGCCGAGAACCTGCGCGCCGGGGACATCGACCTGCGCCGCCACCGTGCAGGCACAGGGCGGGTCGTGCTCGTCGGCGGGGGACCCGGCGACGCCGACCTCTTGACGCTCCGCGGCCGCCGCGCCCTCGCGGAGGCCGACGTCGTCGTCACCGACCGCCTCGGGCCGCGCTCGGTGCTCGCCGAGCTGCCCGCCGACGTCGAGATCATCGACGTGGGCAAGCAGCCCAAGCACCACCCCGTGCCGCAGGACGAGATCAACCGCATCCTCGTCGAGAAGGCCGAGCAGGGGCTCGTCGTCGTGCGCCTCAAAGGCGGAGACCCCTTCGTCTACGGGCGGGGTGGCGAGGAGGTGCTCGCCTGCAACGAAGCGGGCATCGACGTCGAGGTCGTCCCCGGCATCAGCAGCGCCATCTCCGTCCCGGCCGCCGCGGGCATCCCGGTCACGCACCGCGGCGTCGCCAACTCATTCCAGGTCGTGACCGGCCACCAGCGACTCGGAGCCGAACTCCTCAGATCGGTGAAGGGCGACACATGCACCCTCGTGGTGCTCATGGGAGTCTCCGCCCTCGGCCGCATCTGCGACGAGCTCGTCGACGCCGGAGTCCGAGACGACATGCCCGTCGCCATCGTCGAGAACGGACACACGCCCCGCCAGCGCGTCACGCGCGGCAGCCTCCGCACGATCGACGCCACAGCGCGCAGCGTCGGCGTCGCCAACCCCGCCATCATCATCATCGGCGAAGTCGCCCAGTTCGGCCTCCTGCAGGCCGCTCGTTCGCTCCAAGAACAGGACGCACTGTCAGCATGAGCCTCCCACCAGCGAGCGGTGCACGCACCCGCCCTCCCCAGGAACAGCACCTGGCAGGCGTCGTCGTCGTCGTGACAAGCGATCGCCGCTCCGGTGAGCTCGCGACCGCCCTCGAACGACGCGGCGCGATCATCCGCCACTCGCCCTCGCTCACCATGACCGCCGTCGAAGACGACGCCGACCTGCTCGACGCGACGAAGCGCGTCATCGCGAACCCTCCGGACATCGTCGTCGCCACCACCGGCGTCGGCTTCCGAGGGTGGATCGACGCAGCGGATGCGCACGGGCTCGCGGAGGACCTCGTCGCGGTGCTCTCAAACGCGCGCATCGTCGCGAGGGGGCCGAAGGCACGCGGGGCGATCCAAGCGGCCGGGCTCAACGCCGACTGGGTGGCCGAGTCGGAGACCTCCGCCGAGCTCGCCCAGTTCCTGCTCGCAGAAGGCGTCGAGGGCGCGCGCATCGCCCTGCAGCACCACGGCTCGGGAGCCGACGGACTCGACGAGGAGTTCCTCGCCGCGGGGGCCGACGTCGAGAGCCTCATCGTGTACCGGTGGGGGCCACCCGCCGACCCGGCGCTGCTCTCGCGGTGGGCCTTCAAAGCGGCGGACGGCGAGGTCGACGCGATCGTGTTCACGTCGGCGCCGGGCGTCTCCGCCTGGCTCGAGTCGTTCTCCAGCGACGCGGACGCGGACGACGCCGAGAAGAGCGGCGGCGCGCTCGACCGGATCCGTCAGCGCTGCCGCGATGGGTCGCTCGTGACCGTCGCCGTCGGCCCCATCACTGCCGCCCCGCTCCGCTCGGTCGGCATCGAACCCGTCGTCCCGAAGCGCGGACGGCTCGGCGCGCTCATCCGCGAGCTCATCGAGCACTACGCGCAGCGCGCTGCCGAAGGCATCGAGACCGAAGCGGGACGCCTCTTCCTCCGCTCCAGCTGCGCCGTCATCGGCGACGACGTCATCGAGCTCTCGCCGGGTGCCCTGCGCGTCCTGCGCCTCCTCGCCGGCAACCCGGGCGGTGTCGTCACGAGGGAGCAGATCCTCGCCAGGCTGCCGGGCAGCCCGACGACCACCCATGCGGCTGACGTCGCTGTCGCCCGCCTCCGCGAATCCTTCGGCGACCGAGCGATCGTGCAGACCGTCGTGAAGCGCGGCTACCGACTGCGCATCCGCACGAGCTGATCCCAGGCCAAGAGAGTGAGCACGGAGATGAACGAGCAGCCCCCGCGTCCCACGATCCTCGTGGGTGCATCCCACGGGACGGACAACACCGACGGGCAGGCCGTCATCCGTGAGCTGCTGCGGCGCGCCCAGCAGCTGCGGCCCGACGTGCAGGTCGTCGAAGCGTTCGTCGACGTCCAGCAGCCGAGCCTCGTCGAGGTGCTCGCGGGGCTCCCGGAGGACGCCGACGTCGTAGTCGTGCCCGTGCTGCTCACGGTCGGATTCCACACGCAGGTCGACATCGCCGAAGCCGTCGCCGCACGCCCCGGCACCTCCGTGGCCGCCCCGCTCGGGCCCGACGCGCGCCTCTCGCAGCTGCTCTGGGAGCGTCTCCTCGAAGCTGGCGGCAGTGCCGAAGACGGAGTCGTCATTGCCGTCGCGGGCTCCACGGCCGCCGCCGCCGTGCCCCGCTTCCACGAGCTGCGCGAGCAGTTCAACGGCATCGGCGGTGCGGATGCGCTCCTCGGCTACGGCGCGGCCCTCGACCCGCGCGTGCTCGCCGCCGTCGATATCGCCAGGCGCCAGCGACCCGGCGCGAGCGTCAGCATCGCCAGCTACCTCCTCACCCCTGGCTTCTTCCACGACCGGGTGTCGGAGGCGGGAGCCGACATCGTGGCGGCGCCCCTCGGCGTGGACGACCGCATCGCGGAGATCATCCTCGAGCGGTTCGACGCCGTCGTCACCACGGCGGCGCTCGTCTGACGGCCCTTCTCACAGCGCGCGGACGGAGGCGAGAGGGAATGGAAACCAGAACGCACCGCACGAGCCACGGAGCCGAAACTGCACGCGAATAGCGTGTGGACACCGGGCCGAACACGGCCACAGAGCACCGCCAGAGCGAAAGGGAACCTGTGTCCTACGTCAAGCCGAACGACCTCGTCACCACCATGATCGATGCCGGCGAGAGCAAGATCTTCCTCTCGACCCGCGACACCATCATCCGCTCCACGATGGGCGGCGCCTTCCTCACCATCGCCGCGGCCTTCGCCGTCACCGTCAGCGTGACGACCGGCGTCCCGCTCCTCGGCGCCCTGCTCTTTCCCGTCGGCTTCATCATGCTGTACCTGCTCGGCTACGACCTCCTCACGGGAGTCTTCGTGCTCGGCCCGCTCGCCTGGCTCGACAAGCGGCCCGGTGTCACGCTCCGGGGCGTGCTCCGCAACTGGGGCCTCGTGTTCGTCGGCAACTTCATCGGCGCCTTCACGATCGCCGTGCTCATGGCCATCGTCGTCACGAACGGCTTCGCGACACCCCCGAACGCGGTGGGCGAGGCCATCGGCCACATCGGCGAAGGCCGAACCGTCGGCTACGCCGAGCACGGTGCCTCCGGGATGCTCACGCTGTTCGTCCGTGCGGTGCTCTGCAACGCCATGGTCGCGACCGGAGTTGCACTCGCCATGATCTCCAAGAGTGTCTCCGGCAAGGTCATCGCCATGTGGATGCCCATCATGCTGTTCTTCTTCATGGGCTTCGAGCATTCCATCGTGAACATGTTCCTGTTCCCGTCTGGCCTGCTCCTCGGTGCCGACTTCACGCTCCTGGACTACCTCATCTGGAACGAGATCCCCACGGTCGTGGGCAACCTCGTCGGCGGACTGCTCTTCGTCGGCCTGCCGCTGTACTTCACCTACGGCCGCACCGGTACGCCTCGAGCGGTGGCCGCCAAGCTCGCTGCGACCGAGGCGAAGGCCCCTGCCGCGGTCTGAGCTGCCCGCTCACCCGACTGACCCGCCCACCCGGGTGGAAGAGTCAGCCAGATGCATCCTCCTTTGTTCGGGAGCCTGCTTCTGGCTGACTCTTCTCGGGTTTCTGCGCTGTTCTCAGCCCACCGCCACCGCCACCGCCCAGCGGGGGAGCTCCGCGCCTCTCCGCGCACGCGAAAGGCCCCGGCCCTCAGGCGGTTGCCTGAAGACCGGGGCCTCGCGCGTTGCTTCTGCGGTTCGCCGAGCTCGCTACGCGTTGTGCTCGGTGCGGTCGCCGGACCAGTCGGTGTGGAAGACGCCGTCGCGGTCGACGCGCTTGTAGGTGTGGGCGCCGAAGAAGTCGCGCTGCCCCTGGATGAGGGCGGCGGGGAGGCGCTCGGCGCGCAGTCCGTCGTAGTAGGACAGCGACGAGGAGAACGCGGGGGCGGGGATGCCGGCCTGCGCTGCCTGGACGACGACGCGGCGCCATGCGGCCTGCGCTGTGTCGACGGCCTCGCGGAAGAACGGTGCGGTGACGAGGGCGACGAGCTCGGGGTTCTCGGCGTAGGCCTCGGTGATGCGGTTCAGGAAGCGGGCGCGGATGATGCAGCCTGCACGCCAGATCGCGGCGATGTCGCCCTTCTTGATGTCCCAGCCGTACTGCTCGGCGCCGGCGATGATGGCGTCGAATCCCTGCGAGTAGGCGATGATCTTCGACGCGTAGAGCGCGAGGCGCACGTCTTCGACGAAGCCGTCGGCGTCTTCGACCTGGAAGCCGTCGGGGCCGGGGAGGGTGCGGGATGCGGCGCGCTGCTCGAGCTTGGAGGACACGGAGCGGGCGAACACGGCTTCGGCGATGCCGGAGACGGGCACGCCGAGGTCGAGCGCGGTCTGCACCGTCCAGGCGCCGGTGCCCTTGGCCCCGGCGGCGTCGAGGATGACGTCCACGAGCGGGAGCTGCGTGTCGGCGTCGACCTGGCGGAGCACCTCTGCGGTGATCTCGATGAGGTACGACTCGAGCTCGCCCTTGTTCCACTCGGCGAAGATCTCGGCGATCTCGGCGGGGGACTTTCCGGTGCCGCGGCGGATGAGGTCGTAGGCCTCTGCGATGAGCTGCATGTCGGCGTACTCGATGCCGTTGTGGATCATCTTCACGAAGTGGCCGGCGCCGTCGGTGCCGACGTGGGTGACGCAGGGCTCGCCCTCGGCGACCGCGGCGATGGTGCGCAGGATCGGGCCGAGGGTCTCGTACGACTCGACGGTGCCGCCCGGCATGAGGGAGGGGCCGTTGAGGGCGCCCTCTTCGCCGCCGGAGATGCCGCAGCCCACGAAGTGGATGCCCGTGGAGCGCACGGCTGCCTCGCGGCGGCGGGTGTCGGTGAAGAGGGCGTTGCCGCCATCCACGATGATGTCGCCAGGCTCGAACGCCTCGACGAGCTGGTTGATGACCGCGTCGGTGCCGGCGCCCGCCTGCACCATGATGATCGCCGTGCGGGGCTTCTGGAGGGAAGCCGCGAAGTCGGCGACCGACTCGGAGGGCACGAACCCGGCCTCGGGGTGCTCCGCGACGAGCGTGCGGGTGCGCTCGGGCGAGCGGTTGTACACGGCGACGGTGTTGCCCTCGCGGCTCGCGAGGTTGCGTGCGAGGTTGGAGCCCATGACGGCCATGCCGACGACGCCGATGTTCGCGCTTGGGGACGAGCCGGTTTCCGAGGAGATCGAGGGGGCAGCGTCAGTGGTCATAGATGCGTCTCTTTCAAAGTGGATGCGAGCTCCCGTCAGGGCGATGCACGGGACACTCCACGGTATTGCACGACGGGCAGTCGTACCCTGACTTGTGGCACGAGCGAGGCAACCATTTCAGAACATGACGAAACGGCGCCGGATTCGGCACACAGCCAGGACGATAGCTGGCTGCATGCGTGACCGCGAGCACCAAGACAGGAGACACTCCAGTGGCTGACCATGACGCCCGCACGAGAGCCTATGATTTCGGGCGCCCAGACGATGACGGCGACGCCATCACCGATGAGCAGCCCACGACGGCGATGCCGCGGACTCGCGCGACGCCGTCCACCTCTCGGGCGTCGTCATCCAGCCTGTACGAGGGAAGCGACGAGTCGACTCGCGTCATCCCGCAGCAGGCTCCGCCGCCGGCTCCCGCGTCCGCGCCCGCGGCACCTGGTCGTCCGGCAGCAGCGGCTCGGTCGCCGCGAGCCGGTCAGCAGTCCGGTCTCGCGGATGCGCGTGGCAGCGAGGCGCGAAGCGGCCGCGCCCGCGAGTCGGCGAGCCCGAACGTGTGGGCGCGCATTGGCTCGGTCTTCCTCGCCGTCCCGCTCTACGTGATCTGCGTGGTCGCGTTCAGCGCCATCCCCGTGCTGATCATCGTCTCGGGCGTCTCGTCATCGGCGGGCAGCTTCCTCGGCGACGGCGTGGGTGTCTCGCCAGTGTGGACGATGCTCGTCACGATGCTCGCGGCCGTCGGCTTCTTCCTCATGGCCCTCACGATGCGCCTGTCCGGCACGGGCTCGGTCGTCTCCGGGGCACTTTCGGTGCTCGCGGGGCTCGGCTGCTTCCTGCTGCACGCGCAGATCACGGCCGCGCTCGTCGCGGCTCCCCTCTGGCAGGAGGAGCTCTCGACGTTCCAGCTGTTCGCGGGTCCGGCATCCGGCATGGCGGTCTCGCTGCTCGCCGCCGAACTTGTCGTCTTCGGGTTCGCGATGCTGGGCGCAGGAGCTGCTGTCAGCAGCGCCAGGCGCCACGGCTGGCGCAAGGCCGTCGGCTTCTAGCGGCAGCTCGTTCTGACGGTTTCGAGGAACGGCCCCACGCGGCGCCCGTCATGGCGTAAAGTGGGGGGCTGAACTTCGGCGAGGGGCCGTAAGGCCCGTGATCGACGCGGTGATGTGTCCTTGAATGGGCCTCCACACGCTTCCTCAGTCTGTCGAGAACCACCATCAAGGAGACAACATGGCAGAGACCAACAAGCTCAGTGTCGAACTGCGCGAATCGTTCGGCAAGGGTGCAGCGCGCAAGATCCGTGCTGCCGGCAAGATCCCCGCGGTCCTCTACGGCCACGGCACCGAGCCCCGCCACCTGACCCTCCCGGGTCACGAGACGATGCTGCTCATCCGCAAGGCGAACGCGCTCATCGAGCTCGACATCGAGGGTGACACGCAGCTCGCGCTCGTCCGCGACGTCCAGCGCGACCCGGTGCGCCAGATCATCGAGCACCTCGACCTCGCGGTCATCCGCAAGGGCGAGCGCGTCGAGGTCGACGTGCCGCTGCACCTCATCGGCGAGCCCTTCCCGGGCACGATCGCCGTCCAGGACGCGACGACGATCCTCGTCGCCGCAGACGCGACGGCTATCCCGAGCTTCATCGAGGTCTCGGTCGAGGGCCTCGAGGATGGCACGCTCATCCACCGCGAAGACCTCAAGCTCCCCGAGGGCACCGTTCTCGTCGACCTCGCTGAGGACGCCGAAGAGGTCGCTCTCGTCTCGATCCAGACGCCTCGTGGCGAGGACGAGGACGAGGACGCCGAGGAAGAAGCAGCCGCGGCCGAGTAGTTCCTCGTCTGGCGTCGTTGACTCGACGTATCGTCGGAAGGCGGGTGGCTTCGGCTGCCCGCCTTTCGCGTCCCATCATCCGTGGACGAGCCGCCGCCCGCCGCGTCCCGTCCCATGAAAGGCTTTGCAGCATGGCAGCAGACACCTGGCTCGTCGTCGGACTCGGCAATCCCGGCGAGAAGTACGCGAAGAACCGTCACAACGTCGGGCAGTTCGTCGTGGATGAGCTCGCGAAGCGCATCGGGGCCAGCTTCTCGCGGCACACCAAGGCGAACGCTCGTGTGGCGGAGGGGCGCACGGCTCCCGGCGGCCCGAAGCTCGTGCTGGCGAAGTCGAACGGCTACATGAACACCTCGGGTGGCCCCGTCTCGCAGCTCGTCGACTACTACGGGGTCGATGTCGACCACGTCGTCGTCGTGCACGACGAGCTCGATCTGCCCTTCGACACGTTGAAGCTCAAGGTCGGCGGCGGCCACGGCGGTCACAACGGCCTGCGCGACATCAGCGCGGCGCTGGGCGATCCCGGGTACCTGCGTGTGCGCGTCGGCATCGGGCGCCCGCCCGGACGTCAGGACGCCGCGGACTTCGTGCTGAAGGACTTCGCGGGCAGCGAGCGGGAAGTGCTCCCCGTCCTCGTCGGCGACGCGGCAGACGCGGTCGAGCTCATCGCGCTCGAGGGCATGCAAGCCGCGCAACTTCGAGTGCACACGGCAGCTGGCGCGTGAAGCTCGTCGTCCAGCGCGTCACCGAGGCGAGCGTCACGGTCGGCGATCGCACGGTCGGCCGCATCGACGAGGCCGGGCTCCTCATCCTCGTCGGCGTGACCCACGCGGATACCCCGGCGGATGCAGCCAAGCTCGCCCGCAAGCTGCTCGGGCTGCGCATCCTGAACGACGAGAAGTCCGTCGTCGATACGGGCTCGCCGCTGCTCGTCGTCAGCCAGTTCACGCTGTACGGGGATGCGCGCAAGGGGCGGCGCCCGTCCTGGTCGCTCGCGAGTGGTCGCGAGCATTCCGAGCCGCTGGTCGAGGCCTTCGTCTCGGACCTCCGCGCCGGTGGAGTGCGCGTGGAGACCGGTGAGTTCGGCGCCATGATGAAGGTCGCGAGCGTCAACGACGGACCGTTCACCGTGCTGCTCGAATCGGCAGAACTCGCGTAGCTCGCTCTCAGCGCAGAAGAGAGCCTGGGGACTGTAGGAAGTATCTTCCCCTCGGCGCGTACAATTCCCCGAGTGACTCTGCACGGCTTCGTACGCTCCATCCAGTCCACCCCTTCCTTCGAGCGCGCCATGGGGCGCGCCGGTCGCGACACCGACTTCTCGCTCGTCGATGGGGCAAGGGCCCCGCTCATCGCGAACCTCCTCGCCGCACGCCAGACCGAGCTCGGCGCCGCCCCGATGCTGTTCGTGCTCACCGCGACGAGCCGTGAGACCGAGCAGTTCGGCGCCGACCTGCAGTCGTTCGTGCCGGATGCGCACATCGCGGAGTTCCCGGCGTGGGAGACGCTCCCGCATGAGCGGCTGAGCCCCTCCGTCGAGACCACCGGCCGCCGACTTCGTGCCATGCGCGAGCTCACCGACTGGAAGGCGGGGGAGCGCACCGCGCCGTTCGTGCTGCTCGCCTCCGTGCGCGCCGCCCTCCAGCCACTCCTGCCCGGCCTCGACGCGGCCACGACCATCCGCCTCGAGCGCGGCTCTCGTGGCAACGACCTCTCGAGCCTCGCCCTGCAGCTCGTCGACCTCGCCTACTCGCGGGTCGACATGGTCACGCGACGAGGCGAGTTCGCCGTCCGCGGCGGGATCCTCGACGTGTTCCCACCGGATGCGTCGCACGCCCTCCGCATCGACTTCTTCGGCGATGAGGTCGACGAGATCCGCGTGTTCTCGGTCGCGGATCAGCGCTCGCTCGAGTCCGAGGTCACCGAGGCGCTCATCACCCCGGCGCGCGAGCTGCTGCTCACCGAGAGCGTGCGCCAGCGCGCACGCGAGATGCAGCACGAGTTCCCGAACCTGCAGCAGATGCTTGCGAAGATCGCCGAGGGCATCCCCTCCGAGGGCATGGAATCGCTCGCCCCTGCGCTCGTGAGCGAGCTCGTCCCGATCACGAGCTACCTGCCGGAGGACGCCGCCATGGCGGTGCTCTCACCCGAACGAGTCGCGACGCGCGCCGTGCACCTCTCCGAGACGAACCACGAGTTCCTCGAGGCCGCCTGGAGTGCCGCGACCGCCGGTGCGGATGCCCCCATCGACCTCAGCTCCGGCGACTTCCTCAGCGTCTCCGGCCTCCGCGACGCTCGCGGCGCCCGGCCGTGGTGGTCGCTCTCGCCGTTCCAGTCGCTGGAGATCCCGGAGGAGCAGCTCGACGCGAGCGAGATCCTCGCCGTGAAGATCGAGGGCGACGCGGTGCCCAGCTTCGCCGGCAACGCCGACGGCGCGATCGAGCACGTCTCGGCGCTCCTCAAGGAGGGCTGGCGCGTCGTCGTCACGAGCCAGGGGCCCGGCCTCGTGGAGCGTGCCAGCCAGCTGCTCTCCGAGCATGGCGATGCTGCGAGGCTCGTCGACGAGCTGCCCGACGAGCTCGAGACTGGCGTCGCCTACCTCACCCAGTCACCCGTCTCCACGGGCGTCCAGGTGCCAGGTCAGAAGCTCGCGCTCGTCACCGAGACCGACTTCTTCGGACGCGCCGTCGGATACGACTCGCGCCAGCCGAAGAAGCTCGCCAGACGACGCGCCAACTCGGTCGTCGACCCGCTGCAGCTCAAAGCCGGTGACTTCGTCGTGCACGAGACGCACGGCATCGGCAAGTTCATCGAGCTGCGCCAGCGAGAGGTCCAGGCGGGCGGCAGGAACGCCCCCAAGACCGTGCGCGAGTACCTCCTCATCGAGTACGCGCCGTCCAAACGCGGCCAGCCGGGTGACAAGCTGTTCATCCCGACCGAGCAGCTCGACCAGCTCACGAAGTACGTCGGCGGCGAGGCGCCCGCCCTCTCGAAGATGGGCGGCTCCGACTGGTCGGCCGCGAAGGGCAAGGCCCGCAAGGCCGTGCGCGACATCGCCGTGGAGCTCGTGAAGCTCTACAGCACCCGCATGGCCTCGAAGGGGTACGCGTTCGGGCCCGATACGCCCTGGCAGCACGAGCTCGAGGAGGCGTTCCCGTTCGTGGAGACGCCCGACCAGCTGCAGACCGTCGACGAGATCAAGCGCGACATGGAGCGACCCATCCCCATGGACCGCCTCGTCTCGGGCGACGTGGGCTTCGGCAAGACCGAGGTCGCCGTGCGTGCCGCGTTCAAGGCGGTGCAGGACGGCAAGCAGGTCGTCATCCTCGTGCCGACGACGCTGCTCGTCCGTCAGCACCACGAGACCTTCTCGGAGCGGATGGCGGGTTTCCCCGTCACCATCAAGCCCCTCAGCCGGTTCCAGTCGAAGAAGGAGTCGGAGGAGACGATCCGCGGCCTCGCCGACGGCTCCGTCGACATCGTCATCGGAACGCATCGCCTCCTCACCGACACCATCGCGTACAAGGACGTCGGCCTGATCGTCATCGACGAGGAGCAGCGGTTCGGCGTCGAGCACAAGGACGCGCTCAAGAAGCTCAAGGCCAACGTCGACATCCTCGCGATGAGCGCGACGCCCATCCCTCGGACGCTCGAGATGGCGGTGACGGGGATCCGCGAGATGTCGACCCTCGCGACCCCACCGGAAGACCGGCACCCGATCCTCACGTTCGTGGGCGCCAAGTCCGAGCGGCAGGTCGCCGCCGCGATCCGCCGCGAGCTGCTGCGCGAGGGGCAGGTGTTCTACGTGCACAACCGCACCGCATCCATCAACCGGGTGGCGGCGGAGATCGCCGAGCTGGTGCCGGAAGCGCGGGTCGCGGTCGCGCACGGCAAGCTCAGCGAAGCGCGGCTCGAGCAGATCATCGTCGACTTCTGGGAACGCAAGTTCGACGTGCTCGTCTCGACCACCATCGTCGAGACCGGCCTCGACATCGCCAACGCGAACACGCTCATCATCGACGACGCCGAGCGCTACGGGCTCAGCCAGCTGCACCAGCTGCGCGGACGTGTGGGTCGTGGACGCGAGCGCGCCTACGCCTACCTGCTGTACGACGGAACGCGCCCGCTCACGGAGACGGCGACCGACCGCCTCGAGACGATCGCGGCCAACAACGAGCTCGGCTCCGGCATGCAGGTGGCCCTCAAGGACCTCGAGATCCGCGGCGCGGGAAACCTGCTCGGCGGCGAGCAGTCCGGCCACATCGCCGGCGTCGGCTTCGATCTGTACCTGCGCATGATCGGCGAGGCCGTCAACACCTTCCGCGGCGAGGTCGCCGAGGGGCAGACGGAGCTGCGGCTCGAGATCCCCGTGGATGCCCGCGTGCCCGAGGACTACGTCGCGAGTGAGCGACTGCGCCTCGAGGCCTACCAGAAGCTGTCGAGTGCCTCCAGCCCCAACGCGAAGCCGGGCCAGATCGGGCTCGTCCTCGAGGAGCTGCAGGACCGCTACGGGGAGCCGCCCATCGAGGTGCAGCGCCTCATCGAGGTCTCGAAGCTGCGCCGCCTCGCCGTCAAGGCTGGCCTCGGCGAGCTCGTCGTGTTCGGCAAGACGCTGCGCATCGGACCCGCCGAGCTGAGCGACTCCAAGCAGATGCGCCTGCGGCGCATGTATCCGGGGTCGAAGATCGTCGATGCCACGAGCTCGCTCGCGATCCCCATCCTCGAGGGGCGCGACGGCAACCCGCCGAGCGACGAGGAGATGCTCATCTGGGTGCGCAACATCCTCAAGGCCATCTTCGAGGTGGAGGACGAGGTCGTCGAGGTCCCCAGTGACACGGAGGCCAAGTAGCCGTGGGGGAGGCGAGCGATCGTCCCGAGCTGCTCCGGCTGCTCAGCGTCGTGGAGGCGTTCCGCGGAGACGCCGGATGCGCCTGGTACGAGGAGCAGACCCACGCAACGCTCGTGAAGTACCTCACGGAGGAGTCCGCGGAGCTCGTCGAGGCGCTCGAGAGCGACGACCCCACCGACATCCGCGAGGAGCTCGGCGACGTGCTCTTCCAGGTGCTCTTCCACTCGGACATCGCCGCCCAGCGGGCGCAGGGCGCCTTCACGCTCGAGGACGTCGCTCGTGAGCAGGCCGACAAGCTCGTGCGCCGGAACCCGCACGTCTTCGGGCCGACGCCCACCCGCGACATCGACGAGATCATCCGCCTCTGGCAGGAGGCCAAGGCCATCGAGAAGCGCGACCGCACGAGCGTGCTCGACGGCGTGCCCCGCGGGATGTCGGCGCTTGCGCTCGCGCAGAAGCTGCTCGGCAAGGAGCGCCAGCTCGGTGCGGCCGCCGTCTCAGCCGCTGCCTCGCCCGCCGCCTCGCCCAGCGATTCGCCCGTCGCCTCGCCCGCCGCCGCCTCGCCCAGCGATTCGCCCGCTGCCTCGCCCAGCGATTCGCCCGTCGCCTCCCCCAGCGATTCGGGATGGGTTGGGCGCTTCGGGATGGAAAGCAAGCCATCCGGAAGCGTGGAAGCCATCCCGAAACCCGGGGTGGGAGAGGAGGGCGCAGCCACCGGGGACGCGCCTGACGAGGAACTGACGCTGGGGCGAACGCTGCTTGCGCTCGTGCGCGACGCGGATGCACGGGGGCTCGACGCCGAGCGTGCGATGCGGCTCGCCAACCGCGAACTCGAGGCGCGCATCCGATCGGCCGAAGCCGAAGCCGAAGCCGAAGCCGAAACGCGAGACGCCTGAACTACGTGATCGCTGCCCGTTGAATACCCCTCTGGGGCAAGACTTGGAGGGCGAAGCGCCGGGCAGCGTTCGACCAGGCCGGCGGGCCGGGCAGGCAGGCGGGAAGGCCGGCCGCGGCGTCGCGTCAGCTCGTCGACGTGAGCGCGCCGCCCAGGTCGCGGGCGAGATTGCCACGGTCGGCCACGACGATGTCGTCGAGGTGCTGCCAGGCGGCGGCATCGCGCAGCAGCACGGCGGTGCGTTCGGCGATGTCGGCGGGCGCATCCGCCTCGCTCCATGCAGATTGCACGCGCAGGATGCGCGACTGCCGGTCGTTCTTCAGGTCGACGCGGCCGACCACCGCGTCGCCGAGCAGGATCGGCAGGGAGTAATAGCCGTAGACCCGCTTCTCGGCGGGTGTGTAGATCTCGATGCGGTAGTGGAAGTCGTGCATCCGCTCGGCTCTCGGTCGGAACCAGACGACGGGGTCGAAGGGCGAGAGGAGCGCTGCCGCGTCCATCGCGCGTGGCCGCCTCGCGTCGCGATGCAGCCACGCCGTTCCCGACTGACCGTCCTTGCCCCACTCGGCGACTCGGACGGGCAGGACCTCGCCGGAGTCGGCGAGCTCTTCGAGCGCCGTCTTCGTGAGCGCCATCGGCACGCGGAAGTAGTCGGCCAGGTCGGCCGTGGTGCCGATGCCGTGGGCGGCGGCGGCCATGCCGGTGAGCGCACGGACCGCGTCGCGCGTGCTCACCTCGGCGCCGAGCACCTCGGGCGGCAGCACCTGCTCCGGCAGCGCGTAGCGCCGCTCGAAGCCCTTGCGGGGTGCTGATGCGAGCTCACCCCAGCGGAAGAGGTACTCGAGCACGATCTTGACGTCCGACCACTCCCACCAGGAGCCGCGCCGCTTGTTGGCCTCGTGCTCGAACTCGCTGGCGGCGAGCGGGCCTCGCTGGAGGAGTTCGGCACGCAGCCACGCGATCGTCGCCGCGTGGCCCTCGAGGAACTCTGCGTTCTTGCGGCGGTCTCGTTCCTCTTTGTCGCGCATCCGCCACCCGAAGAGCGGGAGCGACGAGACGGGGAGCAGCGCCGCTTCGTGGGCCCAGTACTCCGTGAGGCGCGGTTGGCGACCGGACGCGAGACGGTCGAGTGCTGCCTTGTCGTAGTCGCCCAGTCGAGAGAAGACGGGCATGTAGTGGCTGCGCTCCCACACGTTCACGGAGTCGATCTGCAGCAGGTGGATGCGCGAGAGCAGCGAGCCCAGCTGCCGCGTTCCGGCTTCGGTCGCGGCCTTCCGCCCGCCGAACCCCTGGGCCGCGAGCGCGATGCGTCTGGCCTGAGCCGCACCGATGAGGGGGAGCTGGCCGGTCACGCGGCGCCCCCGAATCCGTCGCATGCGATCATCCTGCGAGAATAGTGCAATGGCTTCTCAGATCACTCCGCCTCGTGGCATGCGCGATTTCCTTCCGGCAGACAAGCGCAGGCGCGAGCGCATCCTCGGGACGATCCGCGAGGTGTACACGAGGCACGGCTTCGATGAGATCGAGACGCCGGTCGTCGAGGACGCCGCGCGGCTGCACTCGGGGCTCGGCGGCGACAACGAGAAGCTGTCCTTCGCCGTCATGAAGCGCGCGCTCGACGCCGAGGCGCTTGCCGCTGCCGCCGAGGCCGGCGACCCTCTCGCGCTGAGCGACCTTGGTCTGCGCTTCGACCTGACGGTGCCGCTCGCGCGGTTCGTCGCCACGCACCGCGGAACCCTGCCCGGGGTATTCCGCAGCCTGCAGATGGCGCCGGTCTGGCGCGCGGAGCGGCCGCAGAAGGGGCGCTACCGGCAGTTCGTGCAGTGCGACATCGACATCATCGGCGAGCCGGGTGCGCTCGCCGAGGTCGAGCTGCTGGTCGCGTCATCGGCCGCGCTCGTCGAGCTCGGCCTCGACAACTGCACGATCCGAGTCAACGACCGGCGCCTGCTCACCGCTCTGCTCGTGCACTGCGGATTCGCGGAATCCGAGCACGGCGCCGCACTCATCACGATCGACAAGCTCGACAAGATCGGGCCAGAGGGAGTGGCGGCTGAGCTCGCGACGCTCAACGCGACGGCCGCGCTGCAGCTCGCGGCGGCGCTCGCCACGTGGGCGCCCCTGCTCGAGACCGGCATCCGTCTTGATCGCGCGACGGTGCTCACGAGCCTGCCCGGTGCGCTCCGGGAGGACCCGGCCGTCGTCGAGGTCGTCGAGGGCATGGTCGAGATCGCGGATGCGGCCTTCGCGGCGGGCGCCTCCATCCGGCTCGTGTTCGACCCGAGCCTCGTGCGTGGCATGGGCTACTACACGGGCACGATCTTCGAGGCGGCGCACCCGGAGTCGGGCTCCTCGGTCGGGGGTGGCGGACGCTACGACGGCATGATCGGCCGTTTCCTTGGTCAGGATGTGCCGGCGTGCGGGTTCTCGATCGGCTTCGAGCGCATCGTCGACCTCGCGCAGCTGCCCGACTCGGGCGAGGAGCGTGCCGTGGCGCTGCTCTTCGACAAGCGAGCGTCGGTCGCTGACATCGCGAAGGTCAAGGGCGTGGTCGTGCGCTCCGGAGCGTCGCGCGTGCGCGTCGCCAAGAAGCCCAAGAACGTGCGCGGCCTTCTTGCCTCGCTCGCCGAGCAGGGGTTCACGCACGTGGCCCACGTGCGCGACGAGCACGTCGCCGCGCCCGAGACGCTCAGCTTCGAGGCGCTCCAGGGCTCGTAGCCTGGCACCTCCGAACGAGGGGGAGCGCTTCTCGGCACGATCCCCGCGGGGCGGAGGTCGCAAGCCACGTCGCCCACCTCGTGACGTCAGCGCGTCCGCGCCCTCCTCACGTTCCGCCGACCCCGATACACTGACGAAGGACCGCGTCTCTGGCGGTCCGTACGCTACTGATTCGCAAGGAGCATCCTGTGGCCCTTATTGACGTCGTCCACGCCCGCGAGATCCTCGATTCCCGAGGCAACCCAACCGTCGAGGTCGAGGTTCTGCTCGATGACGGATCGACCGGCCGTGCGGCTGTGCCGTCCGGCGCATCCACCGGCGCCTTCGAAGCCTTCGAGCTGCGCGACGGCGACGCCGACCGCTACCTCGGCAAGGGCGTCCAGAAGGCCGTCGAGGCCGTCATCGACGAGATCGACCCCGCCATCGAGTTCTTCGACGCCAGCGACCAGCGTCTCGTCGACGAGGAGCTCAAGGAGCTCGACGGTACCCCCAACAAGAAGCGCCTCGGCGCGAACGCCATCCTCGGCGTGAGCCTCGCAGTCGCGAAGGCAGCAGCCGACTCGGCTGGCCTCCCGCTCTTCCGCTACGTCGGCGGCCCCAACGCTCACGTGCTCCCCGTGCCGATGATGAACATCATCAACGGTGGCGCGCACGCTGACAACGGCATCGACGTGCAGGAGTTCATGATCCTCCCCATCGGTGCAGAGACCTTCAGCGAGGCGCTTCGCTGGGGCACCGAGGTGTACCACCAGCTCAAGAAGACCCTTCACTCCAAGGGCTACGCAACGGGCCTCGGCGACGAGGGCGGCTTCGCCCCCGACCTGCCCAACACGCGTGCGGCACTCGACCTCATCGTCGAGGCCATCGGCGCGACGAAGTACGAGCTCGGCACCGACATCGTGCTCGGCATGGACGTCGCCTCGAGCGAGTTCTTCAAGGACGGCAAGTACCACTTCGAGGGTGCTGAGGTCTCGGCTGAGGAGATGACGTCCTTCTACGAGAAGCTCGTCGCCGACTACCCGATCGTCACGATCGAGGACCCGCTGGACGAGGACGACTGGTCCGGCTACCAGGCCCTCACGGCCGCCATCGGCGCCAAGGTGCAGATCGTCGGCGACGACCTGTTCGTCACCAACCCGGAGCGCCTCCAGCGCGGCATCACGGAGGGCGCAGCGAACTCGCTCCTCGTGAAGGTCAACCAGATCGGCACGCTCACCGAGACGCTCGACGCTGTCTCGCTCGCGCAGCGCGCCGGCTACACGGCGATCCTGTCGCACCGTTCGGGCGAGACCGAGGATGCGACGATCGCGCACCTCGCGGTCGCCACGAACTCCGGCCAGATCAAGACGGGTGCGCCTGCCCGCACCGACCGCGTCGCGAAGTACAACGAGCTCCTCCGCATCGAGGAAGAGCTCGGCGACGCAGCCGTCTACGCAGGCCGCAGCGCCTTCCCCCGCCACAAGGCTTAGGCATTCGGGCCGGTCGACGCGGCTCACCGCCGCGCTGATCAACGCGACACACGAACGGGTCGGGGCAAGTCCCCGGCCCGTTCGGCATGATGGGAAGCCGACACGGGAGGGGGATGCGCATGGCGAAGTCGACGGGAAAGTCGAGCTCGGGCCGGAGCGGGGGAGCCGAGTCGAAGGCCACGCCGCGCGCTCCGTCGAGGCCGAACGCGGGCGCGAAGTCGAGCGGGAGCGCCAAGCCGAAGGGCGGCACCCCAGCCAAGGCGGCGGCGAAGGGCTCGTCGAAGTCCACCCCGTCGAAGGCCACGCCCTCGAAGTCGAGGTCCCGCTCCAAGCCGTCGTCGTCGTCGCCGCGCAAGCAGTCGTCCAGCGGCTCGTCGAGCGGGTCGTCGAAACAACGGCGTCGTATCCCGACCGTGCGCCCGAACGGCGCGACCGTGCTCGTGGCACTCGTCGTGATCCTCGGCATCGCGGTGCTGGCACCCACCGCGCAGCGCTACATCGCGCAGCGGCAGTACGTCGCGCAGCTGCAGGCCGAGCTGACGGAGACGCAGCAGAGCGTGGATGAGATCGCCACGGAACGCGACAGGTGGAGCGACCCCGCCTACATCCAGTCGCAGGCCCGCGGGCGCCTCTTGTTCGTCATGCCCGGCGACACGAGCTACCTCGTGCTCGACCCGCCCGCCACCAACAAGCAGCAGCAGAGCAACATCAGCACCGAGCTCCACGAGACGCAGGCCAGCTGGCTCGACAGCTTCGTCGAGTCGATGGTGACCGCCGGCACCGCGCCGGCACCCGCGCCCACCCCGGGCGACTAGCACCACGAAGCACATCGAACCCCGCGGATCGTCACTCCAGCGCATCCGCCCGCAGAACCGAAAGCGACTAATGCTCGAGTACTCAGTAGCCAGCGAACGCGACCTCGAGGTCATGGGGGAGCAGCTCGGCCGCCCCATGCGGGGTGTCGTCGGGATCGGCGCCCGGTGCGTCTGCGGCAACCCGACAGTCGTCGTCACGCGCCCACGGCTGCCCGACGGCACACCGTTCCCCACGCTCTACTACCTGTCTCATCCCGCCGCGACCATCGCGATGTCGCAGATCGAGGCGGAGCAGATCATGCCGGAGATGCAGCAGCGGTTGAGCGACGACGAGGAGTTCCGTGTCGCCTACCTGGCCGCACACGAGCGCTACCTCGCCGAACGCGAATCGCTCGAGGTCGTCGAGGAGATCGCCGGTGTCACCGCCGGCGGCATGCCCACGCGCGTGAAGTGCCTCCACGCCCTGGCCGCCCATTCGCTGGTCGCGGGGCCCGGAGTGAACCCCGTCGGAGACTGGGCGCTCGAGCTGTCCACCTGGTCTCCGAAGCGCTGCGTGTGCGCGAACCCGGGCGATGCACTCGCCCGTGACGCGCAGGAGTAGACTTGACAAGGTTTTCCTCGCCCAACCATCGCATGCAGGGAGTACAAGTACGTGACTAAGATTCTCATCGTTGGCGGAGGCTACGCCGGCTTTTACACGGCGTGGCAGCTCGAGAAGCAGCTGAACCCGGGCGAAGCCCAGGTCACAGTCGTCGATCCGCTGCCGTACATGACGTACCAGCCATTCCTCCCAGAGGTCATCAGCGGCAACATCGAGCCGCGTCACGCAGTCGTCTCGCTGCGTCGCCACCTCAAGCGCTCGCGCGTCATCACGGCTGAGGTCACGAACATCGACCACGCCACGAAGACGGCGACCATCACGCCCCAGATCGGCGAGCCGTACACGGTCAACTACGACATCATCGTGGTCACCGCCGGCGCCGTCTCGCGCACCTTCCCGATCCCCGGCATCGCCGACAACGCGATCGGCGTGAAGACGGTCGAAGAGGCCACGTGGATCCGCGACACGATGATCGACAACTTCAACAAGGCGTCGACCATGGCCCCGGGCCCGGAGCGCACGCGCCTCCTCACGTTCGTCGTCGTCGGCGGTGGCTTCGCCGGCATCGAGTCGTTCGCCGAGATGCGCTCGCTCGCGACCGCGCTGCTGGAGGACTACCCGTCGCTGCAGTTCGACGACGTGCACTTCCACCTCATCGAGGCTGCCGGGCGCATCATGCCCGAGGTGTCGGAAGACACCGCACTGTGGGTCATCAAGAACCTCGCGGAGCGCGGCGCGACGGTGCACCTCAACACGCAGGTCACCTCTGCGGTCGATGGCGTCGTCGAGACCTCGGCTGGCGACAAGTTCCCCACCGATGTCATCGTCTGGACCGCCGGCGTCATGGCAGCTCCGATCATCAAGAGCAACAGCGACCTCCCGGTCGACGAGCGCGGACGCCTCCGGGCACGCGCCGACCTCCGTGTCGAGGGCGACAACGGCATCGTCCAGGACGCCTGGGCGGCCGGCGACGTCTCGGCGGTCCCCGACCTCTCCGGTGGTGGAGTCGGCGGCTTCTGCGTGCCGAACGCCCAGCACGCGGTCCGTCAGGGCAAGCTCATGGCCTCCAACCTCGTGGCGACGCTCCGCGGCGGAACGCCGAAGGACTACTACCACGAGAACATGGGCGCGGTTGCCGGTCTCGGCATCGGCGTCGGCGCATTCCAGTCGGGCACCTTCGCCCTGACCGGTGTGCTCGCCTGGCTCGCCCACCGTGGCTACCACGACCTGGCGATCCCGACCGTCGAGCGCAAGATCCGCGTGCTCACGGGCTGGATCAACAACTTCGTGCTCGGCCGCGACTTCGTCTCGCTCAGCGCCCGCGAGACGCCTCGCGCCGGTTTCGAGCGGTTCGCTTCGCGTCCCCGCCCGGCAGCCCCCGAGGCCAAGGCGGATGCGCCGAAGAAGCTCCCCGCGTCGAGCGAGCACGGCGGCGACAAGGCTGCCGCCTCGACCGAGAAGCCTGCGGCGGACACCAGCGGCAAGACGGTGACCGAGAAGGTCGCCGCTGAAGCGGGATCGGCTGCTCCGAAGCCCGCCGCGCGCGCGGCCAAGGCGCCTGCTGGCGACAGCAAGTAGCTGACCTCGTCGGGGCCGTCACATCTTCGGATGCGGCGGCCCCGACGTGTACGCCCCTATGGCCCAACTGGCAGAGGCAGAGGACTTAAAATCCTTGTGTTCTGGGTTCGAATCCCAGTGGGGGCACTGAGCAACGACTCCGGCTCGCGTCGAGCTTCGCGCGCAACCGCCGCATCCCTCACCTCGACGTCCTGCCCGTCTGATCGCTGTGGTGTGTCCGCGTTCGTGGCAGCTGCTGGGGCGCACTCGGCGCCGACCCGCGATACTGGCCGTATGCCGATTCTCAACAAGGACATGACCCTCTGCATCTCGCTCGCCGCGCGGCCGTCGAACCTGGGGACGCGGTTCCACAACTACCTCTACGAGGAGCTCGGTCTCAACTTCATCTACAAGGCCTTCACGACGGACGACATCGAGGGCGCGATCCGCGGTGTCACCGCGCTCGGCATCCGCGGATGCTCCGTGTCGATGCCCTTCAAGGAAGCCGTGATCGCGCTCGTCGACGAGCTCGACCCTTCCGCCCTGGCTATCGAGTCGGTCAACACGATCGTGAATGACGGCGGCAGGCTCATCGCGTCGAACACCGACTACGAGGCCATCGCCGAGCTCATCGCCGAGCACGACATCAGCTCGACGCTGCCGGTGGTCGTGCGCGGTGCCGGTGGCATGGCGAAGGCCGTCGTCGCGGCGTTCCGGGACGCCGGCTTCGGCGATCTGACCGTCGTCGCGCGCAATGAGATCGCCGGCACCGCCCTCGCAGAGAAGTACGGGTACCGGTGGCAGAGCGCCGACCCCGAGCCAGGTGCCTTCGTGCTGGTCAATGTCACGCCCCTGGGCATGACCGGGGCAGACGAGGCCGTGCTGTCGTTCAGCGAGGAGCAGGTGGCCGCCGCTGCACTCGTGTTCGACGTCGTCGCCTTCCCGGCGGAGACCCCACTCATCAGGCTCGCACGAGCGCAGGGTGTTCCCGTGGTCACCGGTGCCGCTGTTGCCGCCCTGCAGGCGGCCAGGCAGTTCGAGAAGTACACGGGGGAGCGCATCACCGCCGAGCAGGTCGAGCGGGCGGCCGCCTTCTCTCGAGAGCTCTAGGCCGCTCGACGGGACCGGGGCGCCGCGGTCTCGGTGGCGAGCCAACCTGCTACGTGGCCGTGGCTGCTCGGCGCCCAACTCGTTCGGCGCGCTGGGCGCCGAGCATTGCGTGCACGATCATGTCCTCGTCGAGCAGCTCGGAGCGTCCCTCGAGCGCGGTCCTGCCGTTGGCGAGCACCACGACGCGGTGGCTCCACCTGAGCAGCTCGGTGAGATCTGTGCCCAGGAACACGACCGCCGTGCCGGTCTCGGCGAGGCTGTGGAGGAAGGTGAAGACGGCACGACGTGCGCCGACGTCGACGCCCTGCGTCGGGTGAGCGAGCACGAGCACCGTGCCGCCGCGCTCGACGGCACGGATGAACTCGGCTTTCTGCTGGTCTCCGCCCGAGAGCTCTGCGAGCGCGGTGTGGATGCTCGCGGTGTTGATGCGCAGTCGGTGCACGAGGTCGATCATCTTCCTCGCCCGCGAGATCTCCGCGCCGAGGGTCGCATCAGTCGCGCCGACGCCGTGGATGAGGCTCCGGTCGGCGTCGAACCCCGGAACCGCGTCCGCGAGGAAGCTCACGCCGTGAGCTTCGGCGACGCCTGCCTCTGCCAGGTCGACAGGCTCCCCGAACAGCTCCACGTGGCCCTGCTGCGGGCGGGTCGCGCCACCGAGGATCTCGATGAGCTGACGGACGCCCGAGTCGTGCGTCCCCGTGACGCCAACGACCTCGCCCGGCCGCACGTGGAGATCGACGCCGTGCAGAAGGCGCCCGTCGCCGACGCCGAACGCGGCGAGCGCGGCACGGTGCGCATCCTCCCCGGAGCTCGCGAGGCTCGCTTCCGCGTCCGGCAGCTCGCCGATGAGCATGACCGTGAGCTCCTCGGCGCTGAGCCCGCCGATGGGGGTGTCGATGGCGATCGTGCCGTCACGGAGCAGGAGGACGCGGTCGACGATCGACTGCACCTCGTCCATGCGGTGCGTGATGTACAGGATGCTTCGGCCCTGCGAGGCGAGCTGCCGGAGCACTCGGTGCAGGAGCGCGATCTCGTGGTCCGCGAGCGTGACGGCCACCTCGTCGATCACGACGAGCTGCGCCTCCTCGGCGAGCATGCGAACGACCTCGACGAGCGCGCGACGACCCCGGTCGAGCTCATCGATCATCGCGTGAAGATCGAGTTCGGTGCTGGTCTGCTCGACGAGTTCCCGTGCGCGTTCGAGAACCGCCTCGTGCGACTCATCGGCCCGATAGGTGTTGCGGAAGAGCGCCTGCGCGACCGTCAGGCCCCTCGGCGGCTCCGCGTTCTGGGTGATCACTCCGACGCCGCAGGCCTGCGCCTCCGCGAGTGAGGCAGGCGCGTACGGCTCCTCGCCGAGAATCATGGTTCCGGATTCGAGCTGCTGGCGTCCGACGAGTGTGCTCACGAGCGTGCTCTTTCCTGCGCCGTTGACGCCGATGAGCCCGACGATCTGCCCCCGATACAGGGTGAGGTCGACCGCCCGGAGCACCTGTCGGTTGCCGTACGAAGTCGTTGCGCCGATCAGGTGCACAAGAGTTTCCATCGTTCCCCCTCGATAGATGTGCGAAGCATGATTCTCAGAGCGAAACAGCTCCGCGTGTCTGCCCCCCTCGCGGAGATCCGCGAACTCAGACGACTCCAATCTATACGAGATCGGCGCTCTGCATGGCCAGAGCACCGCTCGGGTGTGCGCTACTGTCGTTTCGGCTGCTATCTGCAGCTGATGCCGACACGTACAACGTCGGCCTGATGTTCACGCGCAGACACCCTTCTCGCCGGTCGATCGGATGAGGGAACCGGATCTACCTGCCGTGTGGACGACGGCCGACGTGACGGGGTGGCCGCTCCGCGAGCATGCAGGACCGCTCGCGTACGGTGCGCCGCTCGCGGATCGTTGTCCCGTCGGCATGGGCGAGTCGGATGCCTCATTCACTTCGACAGGGACGATGGTGCAGGACGACATCTGACCTGCAGGTCCGGGGTCGATGAGGCAGCGACACAAAAACAAGGGGGAGACAAGACATGAGTTCACTCGATGAGGCCATCAACCAGCTGCTGAGCATCGAAGGCGCGACGGGGGCCGCGATCGTCGACTACGCGAGCGGCATGGCGCTGGCGCAGGGCGGCAATCCGTCGTTCGATCTCGGCATCGCCGCCGCGGGCAACGCCAACGTCGTGCGCGCGAAGCTCAGCACGATGTCCGAGCTCGGCATCGCCGATGAGATCGACGACATCCTGATCACGCTGAGTTCGCAGTACCACCTCATCAACGTCCTCAACTCGCAGGGGTCGAGCGGTCTGTTCATCTATCTGGTGCTCAATCGCACGAGCGCCAACCTGGCGCTCGCTCGCCACAAGCTGAAGGTGGTTGCTGCGCAGATCGCGGTGTAACCGGCGTCGGTCGTGCCGGCATGAGGGCCGCCCAGAACGGTGCCCCTCGTGCCGGCAAGCAGTTGTTGTACTTCGTACAGAATATGCAACACTGTCGTCATGATGCATGTGCTGACGCCGGGATTCGAGCCCACCACGGTCGACTACGCGGAGGCTCTCGCGCTCCAGCGGCGGCTGCACGCCGAGCGCGTTCGGGGAGACCGGGGCGACGCGCTTGTCCTCCTCGAACACCCGAGCGTCTACACGGCGGGGCGCCTCACCAGGCGGAGCGAACGGCCCAGCGACGGCACGCCCGTCGTCGAGGTCGACCGCGGAGGGCGGCTGACCTGGCATGGGCCCGGCCAGCTCGTCGGCTATCCGATCGTCAAGCTGCCCGAGCCCATCGACGTCGTCGCCCACGTCCGCCGCCTCGAGGCGGCCCTCATCGAGCTCGTCGCCGAGTTCGGCGTCGAGGGCGTGCAGGTCGACGGCCGTTCCGGCGTGTGGGTCGAGGACGACCACGGTGCTCGGAAGATCGCCGCGATCGGGGTCCGTGTCGTCGAAGGCTGCACGATGCACGGCTTCGCGCTCAACTGCTCCAACTCCCTCGAGCCCTTCAGCCGCATCGTGCCGTGCGGCATCGCCGACGCCGGAGTCACGTCCCTGAGCGCGGAGCTCGGGCTGTCGATCACCCCCGCGGAGGTTGCTCCGAGAGCGGCCGAACTACTCACCGCTCACCTCGGTGTCGACGCGGGAGTCGCAGCGTGACGATCAAGCCCGAGGGCCGCAAGCTGCTCCGCGTCGAGGCGCGGAACGCCCAGACACCCATCGAGCGCAAGCCGGAGTGGATCAAGACGAGAGCGAAGATGGGGCCGGAGTTCCGGCAGGTCTCGGAGCTCGTCAAGGCGGGCGGCCTGCACACCGTCTGCCAGGAGGCAGGCTGCCCGAACATCTACGAATGCTGGGAGGACAGGGAGGCCACGTTCCTCATCGGCGGTTCGCAGTGCACCCGTCGCTGCGACTTCTGCCAGATCGATACGGGCAAGCCTGCCGACTACGACACCGACGAGCCGCGCCGGGTGGCGGAGTCCGTCACGACCATGGGGCTGCGCTACGCGACCGTGACCGGAGTCGCCCGTGATGACCTGCCGGACGAGGGCGCCTGGCTGCACGCGGAGACGGTCCGGCGCATCCACGCCGAGAACCCGGGGACCGGTGTCGAGATCCTCGCGACGGACTTCTCCGGCAACCCTGCGCTTCTCGGAGAGGTCTTCTCCTCGAGGCCCGAGGTGTTCGCGCACAACGTGGAGACCGTGCCTCGCATCTTCAAGCGCATCCGCCCCGCCTTCAGATACGAGCGCTCGCTCGACGTCCTCACGCAGGCCAGGGCCGCGGGGCTCGTCACGAAGTCCAACCTGATCCTCGGCATGGGGGAGGAGCGCGATGAGATCGAGCAGGCGCTCGCCGACCTTCACGATGCGGGCTGCGACATCATCACGCTCACGCAGTATCTCCGGCCGAGCCCAAGGCACCTGCCCGTGGCGCGGTGGGTCAAGCCGCAGGAGTTCATCGCGCTCAAGGCCGTGGCCGAGGAGATCGGCTTCCTCGGGGTGCTCGCCGGCCCGCTCGTCCGCTCCTCCTACCGCGCCGGTCGACTCTGGGCACAGGCTGCTCGACGCCGCGGGATGCCCATCCCGCAGCATCTTCAGCACCTCGCGGACTCCGCATCCAGCGAATTCGCTCAAGCGGTGGGCTGACCCCGCCGTCTCGCAGTCGAGGCGGGTTACCATTCCGGCATGCTCGAAGTCTGGATCGCTGTCGGAGCCGTGCTCCTCATCGTCATCGCCGTAGTCGTCTACGTCGTCGCCACCAACCGCTCGCTCAAGCGCCTGAGCGCCCGCGTCGACGGAGCGTGGAGCGACATCACGACGCAACTGGCGGCCCGCGAGGAGCTGCTCCCGCAGCTCGAGACGCGTGTGCGCGGCCTCGCGACGCATGAGGACAAGGTCTTCGCGGCGTTCGAGGAGGCTCGAGCCGCGAGTTCGCGCGCGACGACACCCGAAGAGGTGAGCGCGGCCGAGAACCTCGTGCAGGGCTCGCTGCGCGGCGTGTTCGCCGCGGCAGAGGCATACCCGCAGCTCCAGTCCAGCCGCGAGTTCCTGCAGCTGCAGTCCGACCTCGTCGACGTGGAGAACCGCATCCAGGCGTCGCGTCGCTTCTACAACGGGGGAGTGCGCGAGTACAACACCAAGGTGAAGGTGTTCCCGAACAACCTCGTCGCGGGCCCGCTCCACTTCGAGCAGCGGACCTTCTTCGAGGTCGCCGACCGGGCTGCCATCTCGCAGCCCCCTCGGGTGCAGTTCTAATGGCATCGCAGCGTCCGCGGGCGCTCCTAGTATTGAGCCTATGACCGAACGCGACCTCGACGAGACTGCCGCCAAGGCGGCATCGCCGAGAACCGGCTCCACCCTGGCGCAGAACCCCACGCCAGCGCTCCGCAACGAGAGCGAGGACGAGCTCGTGCCCCGGGGGCTGCGCATCGGCGCGGCCTGGGCCTGGCGCACCGTGGCCATCCTGCTGGCCCTGATTCCCCTCGGGTGGCTCGTCGCACAGGCATCGATCCTCGTCATTCCGCTGCTCGTGGCCGCGCTCCTGGCGTCGCTGCTCGCACCGCTCATGAAGTGGCTCGTGGGTGTCGGCCTCCCGAGGTGGGCGGCGCTCATCCTGTCGCTCATCGTCCTGCTGGTCGCGATCGGCACGCTGATCAGCCTGGTCGTCAGCCAGTTCGCGCAAGGCTTCAACCTCGACCTGGGCAAGCTCGAGGCTCAGTACCAGCTGGCGCTGCAGTTCCTCAGAGACTCCCCGCTGCATGTCACCGAGGAGCAAGTCGACGCGGGACTCAGCGAGATCGTCGGCTGGGTGCAGTCGAACGTGAACTCCATCGCGTCCCAGGCGGTCTCGGTCGGCTCCAATGTCGTCGCCTTCCTCGCCGGCACGCTCGTCACCGCCTTCGCCCTGATCTTCTATCTCCTCGACGGCCGCAGCATCTGGCTCTTCATCGTGTCGATCTTCCCCAAGAAGGCGCGCGCCGCCATCGACGGTGCTGGCCAGCGGGGCTGGATCTCGGTCGGCCACTACGTGCGCGTCCAGGTGCTCGTCGCGCTCATCGACGCCGTCGGCATCTACCTCGGTGCCGTCATCCTGCAGGTGCCGTTCGCGTTGCCGATCGGCGTGATCGTCTTCCTCGCGTCGTTCGTCCCCTACATCGGCGCGATCTCGGCCGGCACGATCGCCGTCGCCGTGGCGCTGGCCTACAACGGCTTCCTCAATGCGCTCATCATGCTCATCGTCGTCGTCGCGGTCATGCAGATCGAGTCGCACATCCTGCAGCCGCTCATCATGGGCAGCGCCGTGAAACTGCACCCGCTCGCGGTGCTGTTGTCGGTGAGCGCAGGAACCATCTTCGGCGGCATCGCCGGCGCCGTCTTCGCCGTTCCCCTCGTCGCGGCAGGCAAGGTCATGGTCCAGTTCATCTCGCGTGGCACTTGGCGCGATGACCCCGACCCGACGAAGATCACGCAAACCCCCGTATCCAAGCGCGAGAAGGCCAAGCGCGAGAAGAAGGCAAGCACGGTATGACCGCTCCCACCATCACGCTGGAACAGATCGTCGCCGCACGTGAAATCGTGCGGCAGGTCATCTCCCAGACCCCCATCGACTCGGCCCGGTTCCTGTCCGAGAAGCTCGGCTCTCCTGTGCTCCTCAAGTGCGAGAACATGCAGCGCACGGGCTCGTACAAGATCCGCGGGGCGACGTACCGCCTTTCGCGGCTGAGCGAGGAGCAGCGCTCGCGTGGAGTCGTGGCCGCCTCGGCCGGCAACCACGCGCAGGGCGTCGCCTTCGCGGCCCGCGAGCTCGGCATCAAGGCGACGATCTTCATGCCGGTCGGCGTTCCGCTGCCGAAGCTGCAGGCGACCCGCGGCTACGGTGCAGAGGTCGTCCTGACCGGCGTCAACGTGGCGGATGCGCTCGTCGCGGCCAAGCAGTTCGCCGTCGACACCGGGGCCGAGTTCATCCACCCGTACGACCACGCCGACATCATCACGGGCCAGGCCACCCTCGCGCTGGACATCCTCGAGCAGGCGCCCGACGTCGACACGATCATCGTGCCCATCGGCGGCGGCGGGCTCATCTCGGGCGTCAGCGTCGCGGCGAAGCTCCTCGGCGAGCAGCGTGGGCGGCCCATCCGCATCATCGGCGTGCAGGCGGCCAACTCTGCGCCGTTCCCCGTCTCGCTCGAGGCCGGCTACCCCGTGAAGATCCAGGCTCGCCCGACCATCGCCGACGGCATCGCCGTCGACATGCCCGGCGAGATCACCTTCGAGGTGGTCCGCAATCTCGTCGACGAGGTCGTCACCGTCTCGGAAGACGACATCTCGCGCGCCATCCTGCTCCTCGTCGAGCGGGCCAAGCTCGTGGCCGAGCCGGCAGGTGCGACCGCCGTCGCTGCCATCCTCGCGGACAAGATCAAGGACGCGGGCACCACGGTCGCCATCCTGTCCGGCGGCAACATCGACCCGCTCATGCTCGAGAAGGTGCTGAGCCGCGGCCTCGCCGCCTCTGACCGCTACCTGAAGCTCGTCATCGAGCTGCAGGACGTTCCCGGCCAGCTCGCGCTGATCGCGAAGACCATCAGCGAGGTGAACGCGAACGTGGTCGAGGTGCTGCACACCCGCCACAACAAGGGTCTGCAGGTGAGCCACGTCGAGCTTGAGGTGTCGGTCGAGACTCGAGGCACCGAGCACTCCCACCAGGTGATGGATGCGCTGCGTGCGCTCGGCTACCAGCCGCGGACGAGCAGGGACGCGTCCCCGCTTCCCTGATCGCGAGCACCCTCGCAGGAACGAGAAGAGGACCTCCCGCGGGAGGTCCTCTTCGTGTGTCCGAGTGCGTGGCCGCGTCGAACGGCTACGGGTGGAAGGTCTCGACCTCGGTGATCTCGACGTCGATGGAGTTGCCGTTCGGCGCCTCGTAGCTCGTGGATGCGCCGATCGCGAGGCCGAGGATCGAGGCTCCGAGCGGGCTCTCGCCCGAGTAGACGCGCAGCTGGGTCTGAGACGCCATCTCGCGGCTGCCGAGGAGGAACTTCTGCTCCTTGCCGCCGATCTTCGCCGTCACGACGGTGCCCGTCTCGACGATGCCGGACGCTTCTGGCGCTTCGCGGACCTCGGAGTTCTTCAGCATCGTCTCGAGCTGGTTGATGCGGGCTTCGATCTTGCCCTGCTCGTCCTTCGCCGCGTGGTAGCCGGCGTTCTCCTTGAGGTCGCCGTCTTCGCGCGCCTCTTCGATGCGCTTGGCGATCTCTTCACGACCGTTCACAGCGAGCTCGTCGAGCTCCGCCTTGAGGCGGTCATACGTCTCCTGGGTGAGCCAGGTCACCGATGGGTTAGCCATGCTGGAACTCCTTGTGCAGCCGGATACGACCAAAGCCCTGACGCGAGTCAGGGCCTCTGGTGCCATTCTACGGCAACCAGCATTCCTTCACCAAAGCCGTGGTTCCTGCCTTCGTGGTGCGCACCTGCGCGTTGAGGACCTGCGAGGCCTCGTCGGTCGCGGGGACGTCGACGATGTCCCAGCCGACGACCGCCTGCTGCTCGTCGCGGATCTCGATCGCGCACGTCGCCTCGGTTCCGGCAGGGGCGGTGATGCGGTAGTCGAAGCTCACGTTCGCGTCGTCGACGATGGAGAAGCGCACCGTGTCGGCTCGGATCGCCGAGGAGGAGACAGGGCCGACCGTCGTCGTCGCCCAGAAAGCGACGACGGCGATGACGAAGATGCCGACGACCATCCAGATCCAGCGCTCCGGCTTCTTCTCCGAGCGAGGCGCGCGGGCGCCGTAGCGGTCGACGAGGTCAGCTGAGGTGGCGGCGGTGTCGGCGCGGGTCTCGCGTTCAGCTGACACGTGGATTCCTCTCGACTGAGGGCGGGCGCGGCCAGAAAGTGCGGGCCGCGCGAGATAGGCTCTCTGTCTAGGTTAACGTTCCCCGAGGAGACCAGTGACACTTCGACTGATGGCGGTCCACGCCCATCCCGACGACGAGTCCAGCAAGGGCGCCGCGACATACGCCGCGTACCGTGCCAAGGGCGCCGAGGTCATGGTGGTGAGCTGCACCGGAGGCGAGGCCGGCGACATCCTCAACCCGGGTCTCGAGTCCGTCTCGCACGCCCAGCGCGACCTGGCGGGACTCCGGCGCGTCGAGATGGCTGCCGCCCAGGAGTTCCTCGGCGTCGAGCACCGCTGGCTCGGGTACGTCGACTCCGGCATGGCCTCGGAGGACGGATCGCTGCCGCTGAACTCGTTCGCGAGCATCCCCCTCGACATCTCCGCGCGTCCGCTGCTGCGCCTGGTCAGGGAGTTCCGCCCGCACGTGCTCGTCACGTACGACGAGAACGGCGGCTACCCGCACCCCGACCACATCCGCACCCACGACATCTCGATGCGCGTGTGGCGGGAGTCGGGCCTCGCGACGCACCCCGAGCTGGGCTCGCCGTGGCGCATCTCGAAGCTGTACTACGACCGCACCATGAACGGGAAGCGGGCAGACAGCCTCCTGCAGCACATCAAGGCGCTCGACCCCGAGTCGCCGCTGCTCGAGCGCCTCGAGCAGATGCTCGCCTGGATGCGAGACAAGCCGAGCAACGTGACGACGCAGATCCAGATCGACGAGTTCTTCGACGCCCGCGACTCGGCGCTTCGCTCGCACGCGAGCCAGGTGGCGCCTGACAGCGGGTTCTTCGCGATTCCTCGCGACATCGAGGCCGCGGCGTACCCGTACGACGACTTCGAGCTCGTCGACTCCCGAGTGGATGCCCCGACGCCAGAGACCGACCTGTTCTCGGGCGTCGACGAACGCAACGACGACAAGCAGGGCGCTGCGGAGGCCTCCGAGTGATGCTGCTCGCCTCCGCCCAGTCCTGGGTGCTGTCGCTTGCGGCGACGGCGCCGACGCCTGGGGAGGAGCTGCCCTTCAACCCGGACGACGTGACGCCGGGCCCGCTCGGCTTCTTCGTCTTCATCTTCGTCGCCGTCGCGACCGGCCTCCTGGTGATGGACCTCATCCGCCGCACGAGTCGGGTGCAGGCGAGGGCTCGTATCCGCGAACAGCTGCAGGCCGAGATGGCAGCGAACGAGGGAACGGTGGCCGAGGGCACCGAGAGCCCTCAGCTCGGCCAGGAGCCCGAGGAGCAGGCCGCGCCTGAGCATCGCGAGCCCGACCACGAACCCCCGGCGGCCAAGCCCTAGGCGAAGACCGGCGGGTCGATGCAGAGCAGCAGGATGCCCGTCCACTGGCTGAGGAACGCCAGCACCGTGAACACGTGGAACAGCTCGTGGAAGCCGAAGTGCCCCGGCCAGAAATTGGGGCGTTTGAGCGCGTAGAAGACGGCGCCGGCCGTGTAGAACAGGCCGCCGACGACGATGAGCACCACCGTGGCCACGTTCACGGCGGCGATGTCGCCGAGGTAGGCGACGGCAGCCCAGCCGAGCGCGATGTACAGGGCGACGTACAGCCACCGCGGGGCGCCGATCCAGAACACGCGGAAGCAGATGCCAAGCAGCGCTGCGCCCCAGACGATCGCGAACAGCGGCCACCCCTTCTCCGGCGGCAGCGCGACCAGCGCTATGGGTGCGTAGGTCCCAGAGATGAGCAGGAAGATGTTCGCGTGATCGAACCGCTTGAGGGCGACCCGCGTCTTCTCGCTCCAGTTGAAGCGGTGGTAGAGGGCGGAGATGCCGAAGAGCAGCCAGGAGCAGATCGCGTAGAGCGCGCAGGCCAGCTTGGCGGTCGTGCCCTCGGCGAGCACGATGAGCACGATCCCCGCCGCGATCGAGACGGGAAGCGTGCCGGCGTGCACCCAGCCCCGCCACGATGGCTTCGCCTCGGCGACGCTCGCGCCCGATTCAGCTTCGAGCAGGGGCAAGTGCACGGTGGGCTCCTGGCCCGAGTCGAGTTCCGAATCCGCGTGATGTTCTGAAGCCACCCTCGCACTCTACGCGGCCCCGTGCACGTGCATCTGACCCGTGGTCCGGTACGTTGTTCGAACCATGTCGATGATTCCCACGAGCCTGCGGAGCTTCCTGTACGGGCTGTACACGAGGCGACTGCGCCGATCTCTGCACGGTCGTCCCAAGCCGAAGCACGTCGCGATGATCATCGACGGCAACCGGCGTTGGGCCAGGCAGCTCGGGTTGCGGGATGCGGCCCAGGGGCACGCAGCGGGGGCCGCCAAGATGATGGAGTTCCTCGCCTGGTGCGACCGGGAAGGCGTCCAGGTCGTGACCCTCTACCTCCTGTCGAACGACAACCTCAAGAACCGCAGCAGCGAAGAGCTCGACGCGCTCATCGACATCATCGAGAAGCTCGCGATGCAGATCGCCGACAACGCGCGCTGGCGGGTGCACCACGCCGGATCTCCCGAGCACCTCCCTTCCGGACTCGGGGCGACGCTCGAGCGTCTGCAACGCGACACGGCGCAGCGTCGAGGCATGCACGTGAACCTCGCGGTCGGGTACGGAGGCCGCAGCGAGATCGTCGACGCGATGCGCAGGATCGTGCGCGCACACGCGGCAGATGGTGGCGACGTCGCGGCCCTCGCGGACATCCTCACGCCTGACCTCATCGCCGAGCACCTCTACACGGGCGGCCAGCCGGACCCCGACCTGGTCATCCGCACCTCCGGTGAGCAGCGGCTCAGCGACTTCATGCTGTGGCAGTCTGCGCACTCCGAGTTCTACTTCGTCGAGGCACTGGGACCCGACCTGCGCGAGGTCGATTTCCTCCGCGCGCTGCGCGACTTCGCGTCCCGCCAGCGACGCTACGGCCAGTAGCCGCGACGCTCCCAGACACGACACGAAATTTAACTTTCGCCTGCGCGTGGCGTGGTCCCCGCCGTCGTACGTTAATGCCATCAGGTACGGTGCCTGATCGAAACGGCCACAGGTTCCCGAAGTTCGTTTCCCCCTACCGAGTGCCCCTGTGGTCGGAACGTAACCCAGCGACGAGCGAGAGCTTGGCGAAGGAGCGGAACTGCCGTGATACCCGCACAGCGCAACACCGACCACCTCGAGAACGAGGAAGGGGGCGCCGTGCATGCCGCGGTTCCCGACTCGTCCATCTCGACCCGCACCTACGTGCTCGACACGTCGGTGCTGCTCAGCGATCCGAGGGCACTCTTCCGCTTCGCGGAGCACGCGGTCGTCATCCCCGTGGTCGTGATCACGGAGCTGGAGAAGAAGCGCCACGACCCGGAGATCGGGTACTTCGCCCGCCAGGCGCTCAGGTTCCTCGACGAGCTGCGCATCAAGCATGAGCGCCTCGATTTCCCCATCGCCATCGGGGAGGCAGGCGGCACGCTGCGCGTCGAGCTCAACCACTCGAACATGAGCGTCCTCCCCAGCGGAATGCAGCTGGGAGACAACGACACACGCATCCTGGCCGTCGCGCAGAACCTCGCTGGTGAGGGCCTCGCCGTGACGGTGGTGTCCAAGGACCTCCCGATGCGCGTGAAAGCCTCGGCGATCGGCCTGGCTGCTGAGGAGTACCGAGCCGAGCTGGCCCGCGACACCGGTTACACGGGGGTCGCCGAGATCTCCCTCGGCGCGGACGAGCTCGACACGCTGTACACGGACGAGACGGTCGCGACCGCCACCGTCGACGAACTGCCCATCAACACGAGCCTCGTGATCCACTCGGACCGCGGATCAGCACTCGGACGCGTGTCGGGGAAGGGCGCCGTCCGACTCGTCCGCGGCGACTTGGACGTGTTCGGCGTGCACGGGCGGTCTGCGGAGCAGCGACTCGCCATCGACCTGCTGCTCGACTCCTCGATCGGCATCGTCTCCCTCGGCGGACGCGCGGGCACTGGGAAGAGTGCCCTCGCCCTGGCTGCAGGGCTCGAGTCGGTGCTCGAGCGCGGGCTGCACCGGAAGATCATGGTCTTCCGACCGCTCTTCGCCGTCGGCGGGCAGGAGCTCGGCTTCCTGCCCGGCGATCAGGGCGAGAAGATGAACCCGTGGGGCCAGGCGGTCTACGACGCCCTGTCGGCGATCGTGTCGGAGAACGTCATCGACGAGGTCATGGACCGGGGGATGCTCGAGATCCTGCCCCTGACGCACATCCGGGGCCGGTCGCTGCACGACGCGTTCGTGATCGTCGACGAGGCGCAGTCGCTCGAGCGGAACGTGCTGCTCACGATGCTCTCTCGGATCGGCAAGAACTCTCGCGTGGTGCTCACCCATGATGTGGCGCAGCGGGACAACCTGCGCGTCGGCCGGCACGATGGGGTGGCCTCGGTCATCGAGACCTTGAAGGGACACAAGCTCTTCGCCCACATGACGCTCACGCGGTCCGAGCGCAGCGACATCGCGGCGCTCGTCACGGAGCTGCTCGGCGACTACGAGGTGTGATGGGGACGCGGGCCCGGCTCGGTTGCGCTGCACCGAGTCGGGCCTCGACCTGGCCTGTGGGGAACTTCTGCGGGTGGCTCCAGATCTGACTAGTGTCCGGGCATGGCAGAACGTGCGGAGGCCGACCCCCTTACTGTGACGGGGCCGGATCCCCTGCGCGGTGCTTCGGACGCGCAGGGTCCGGTCCCGCGGTCACGGTGGTCGCGCGCCGGAGCGGCGCTGTGCGTCGGGGCGCTGCTCGTGATCGGCGTGGCATCGGCGGTCCCGCAGCACCCGGAGCTCCTGCCGGCGGCGCTCGCCGTCGCAGCGGTTACTCCACGACTCGTGGCGGTGGATGCCCGGGAGCACCGGCTGCCGAATCGCCTCGTCGCGCTCGGGGCGCTCGGGGTCCTCATCGCCTGGGTCGCCGACTGGGCGCTGCACGGAACGCCGGATCTTCTCGCCGCCGCCACCGGCGCCGCGGCAGGGGCCGTCCTGCTCGTCCTGGCGCTCACCGGCGGCCTCGGCATGGGCGATGTGAAGCTCGGGGCCGTGCTCAGCTGGGCGGCGGCGCTCGTCGACCCCTCGCTCGCCGTGCTCCTCGGCGTGCTGGCGATCCTCATCGGGGGAGTGCAGAGCGTCGTCGTCCTGGCACGGACCCGGGATCGCCGTCGCAGCATCGCGTTCGGGCCGGCGCTGCTCGCCGGGTACTGGCTTCCCGTCTTGTGGCTCGCCGTGCCGTTCGGGTAGTGCCGGCGCTCGCGCTCGCGCTCGTGCTGTCGAGGCGCAGGCCTCTGGGGACGCAGAAGGCCCGCCGGGTTCTCCCGGCGGGCCTTCTGCTGTCGGCTCTTCGCCTACAGGTTGGGCGTGGTCATGCTGAGCACGTCGAGCTTCTCGTCGAGCTGCTCTTCCGTGATGTCGCCGCGCTCGACGTAGCCGAGGTCGATGACGGACTGGCGCACCGTGACCTTGTTGGCAACCGAGTACTTCGCGATCTTGGCTGCCGCCTCGTACCCGATGATGCGGTTGAGCGGGGTCACGATCGAGGGCGACGACTCGGCGAGCGCGCGGGCACGCTCCTCGTTCGCGACGAGGCCATCGACGGTCTTGTCGGCGAGCACACGCACGCCATTGGAGAGGAGGCGAATCGACTCGAGGAGCGCGGTTCCCATGACCGGGATCTGCACGTTGAGCTCGAACGAGCCGGACGCTCCGCCGAAGACGATGGCTGCGTCGTTGCCGATGACGCGCGAGGCGACCATGAGCACGGCCTCCGGGACGACCGGGTTCACCTTGCCCGGCATGATCGAGGAGCCAGGCTGCAGGTCGGGGATCTGGATCTCGCCGAGTCCCGTGTTCGGGCCCGAGCCCATCCAGCGGAGGTCGTTGTTGATCTTGATGAGGCTCACCGCGATGGTGCGCAGCGCGCCGGAGGCCTCGACGAGGCCGTCGCGTGCGCCCTGAGCCTCGAAGTGGTCGAGGGCCTCGGTGAGCGGGAGCTTCGCGTTGTCGGCGAGCTCGGCGATGACCTGCTGAGAGAAGCCGGCAGGCGTGTTGATGCCGGTGCCGGTCGCGGTGCCGCCGAGGGGGACCTCAGCGACGCGCGAGATGGTCGACTGCACGCGCTCGATGCCGAGGCGGATCTGACGGGCGTAGCCCGCGAACTCCTGTCCCAGCGTGACCGGGGTGGCGTCCATGAGGTGCGTGCGCCCGGCCTTGACGGTGGATGCCCACTGCTGCGCCTTGCGGTCCAGGGCCTCGGCGAGGTGCGTGAGACCCGGGATGAGGTCGTTGAGGAGCGCGTCCGTCACGGCGACGTGCACGGAGGTCGGGAAGACGTCGTTCGACGACTGCGACGCGTTGACGTGGTCGTTGGGGTGGACGGGGCCGCCGAGGCCGCGCGTCGCGAGTGTCGCGAGGACCTCGTTGATGTTCATGTTCGAGGAGGTGCCGGACCCGGTCTGGTAGACGTCGACCGGGAACTGGTCGAGGTACTTGCCGTCGATGATTTGCTCAGCGGCCTCAACGATCGAGTCGGACACCGGCTGCTCGATGATTCCGAGCTTCGCGTTGACGATCGCGGCGGCGCGCTTGATGCGCGCGAGGGCGATGATCTGGCCCGGCTCGAGGCCTGCACCGGAGATGGGGAAGTTCTCGACTGCGCGCTGCGTCTGCGCGGCGTAGAGGGCGTTCTTGGGAACGCGGACCTCGCCCATCGTGTCGTGCTCGATGCGGTACTCGTCTTGATTTTCCACCACGTTGTGTGACCTTTCCAGGTAGCCGATCTCTGTCCGAGCCAGCCTATCGAGTCCTGGCCTCAGTCGAGGTCGGCCGCGACCAGCTCTGCCAGCTTCGTGACCGTCTCGGGGGAGTTGTTGCCGTAGACGAGGTAGGCCTGGCCGTCCTGCTCGTGGACGAGCATGTAGGCCCGGTTGCCTGCATCCTCCGGGCTGAGGTCGGTCGCGTCGTATTCGATCCAGTCGAGGCCGCCGACCTGCACGGTTCCCGTCGGGGTGCGCTCGCGCGTCGCGTCCAGCAGCCAGGTGGGGTTGACGCCGATGCCCTGGCTGACGCCGACGTACTCGGTGGGTGCGCCCTTCGGGCCGACCAGGAAGCCGATGTACCACTCGCTGACGCCGTCGGCGCTTGTGCGGATCTCGGCTTCGTTCGCGGTCCAGTCCGCCGGAACCTGAGGCACGACCAGCGGGGCGGCGAAGTCGCCCTGCGCGCTCTGCGCCTCTGACGCGAAATCGACGTCGAAGGTCACGGGAGTGTCGTTGCGCGGCACGATCGCCACGATGAACAGCACGAGGCCCAGCGACACCAGGAGCGAGTAGACGAGGTTGTTGATCGTCTTGCGCTTCCGGTATAGCCGCGAAGACTCGGCCTTGCGCGCGAACGTCTCCTCCGGGGTCTCCGGCCGCCCGAGTTCCGCGACGACCGGTGGCTGCTTCTGCTTGGCCATCAGGCCTCGTCCAGAGCTTCGTCGTCGCGTCGACGTGCCGCCTCGAGGCGCTTCCTGGCGCCGAGGAGCCAGGACTCGCAGTGCGCGGCGAGCTGCTCCCCGCGCTCCCAGAGCTTGAGCGACGCCTCGAGGGAGGCGCTGCCCTGCTCGAGCTGGCTCACGACCGAGATGAGCTCGTCGCGTGCCTGCTCGTAGCTGAGCTCGGCGATGTCGGTCTGTTCCTGCATGGTGGTCATTCTACGTTCGCCTCCGTTGCGCCGTCCGGGGCGCCTGGTGTGATGATGGCCTCGCCGCCGAGCGACGAGGCTGAGATGCGGCCATCGGCCGTTCGGATGCGGAGCTCGGTCGACGCGGGGGCGTCCTGCCATCCTGTGACGAGCGACTTCGCACCACCGTCGACGCGTTCGACGATGGAGTAGCCGCGCTCGAGCGTGCCCTGCGGCGAGAGGCCCCGCAGGTGCCTCGCCAGCGATTCGAGCCGGTCGTGTTCGCGGTCGATTCGCCGAGTGATGAGCTCTTCGCCGCGTTGGGAGGCGCGCATGAGCTCCTCGCCGCGCTGGTCGATGATCCACGACGGGTTGGCGAGCGCTGGCCGTGAGACGAGCGACTCGAGGGCGTTGGACTCGCTGCGCACACGGTCGACGATGCGCTGCAGGATGCGGGCTCTGGCCTGCTGGACGCCAGCGAGCTCCTCCGCGACGTCCGGCACGACGCGCTTGGCGGCGTCTGTCGGGGTGGAGGCGCGCAGGTCGGCGACGTCGTCGAGGATCGGACGGTCGGCCTCGTGGCCGATGGCGCTGACGACGGGCGTGGAGAGCGTCGCGACGAGGCGCACCAGGCTCTCGTCGCTGAACGGCAGCAGGTGCTGGAAGTCGCCGCCGCCTCGGGCGACGATGATGACGTCGACCTCGGGGTCGGCGTCGAGCTCGCGGAGCGCGGCGGAGACCTCGGCAACGGTGCGGTCACCCTGCACGGGGGTGTGGATTGTGCGGAACTGCACCGCTGGCCAGCGGAGCTCGGAGTTGCGGCGCACGTCCTTCTCCGCGTCGGACTCGCGCCCCGTGATGAGACCGATGGTGCCCGGCAGGAAGGGGAGGGGCTTCTTGCGCTCGTCGGCGAAGAGGCCTTCTGCCGCCAGCTGCTTCCGGAGTCGCTCGAGCCGCTCGAGAAGATCGCCGAGCCCGACGTGCCGGAGGTCCGAGACCTGCATCGACAGCGTGCCGCCCTTGACCCAGAAGTCGGGCTTGATGCTGGCGATGACGCGGTCACCCTGCTTGAACTCGCTGTCGAGACGCTGCACGACGCTGCGCCAAGCGGTGACCGACAGGGTTGCGTCCGCGTCGAGGTCCTTGATCTTCCCGTAGGCGTGCCCACCGCGGATGCTCCAGCCGGTGAGCTCTCCCTCGATCCAGACCGACCCGAGGCGTGCGATCCAGTCGCGGACGAGCTCTGAGACGACGCTGACGGGCCACGGCGCATCCGGCGTTGACTTCGGGGGCTGGATGACGACCACGTGCCTCTTCTCGAATCTGATGTCTCCCGCTGCGATCGCGGAGGGAGCGTGCTGCTGGGCACAAAGAATCGGCCGCCGCATGCGAGATCGAGGATATCGCGTGCGGCGGCCGATGCTTCAGTGCTGTGGAGAACCCGGCCCGCCCGGGCGGCCAGGTGGCTCGCCCGGGCAGGCACGTGGTGACGTCAGCGTGACTGCTGTCGCCACGCCCTACGTGGAGGTTGGCGTCGGCATCGGCAGGGCGCCGCTCGAGATGGCCTCGAGCAGTTCACCGTGCATCAGGATCGCGGCGATCGTGAAGCCGAAGATCGTGATGAGGGTGACGACGGCGCCGATGATCGGGATCCACATCGCCCGCTTGCCGGCCTTCCAGCGGACGAGCGTCAGGTACAGCGTGAGGGCGTAGATCGCCGGCAGTACCAGGACAGCGGTGGTGGACAGGGAGCCGAGACCCTCAGGTCGCACGTAGCCGCTGATCCCGAAGTCCTCGTAGAGCAGGGCCATCTGGCCCGCCAACGAGTTCTCCGTGAACGTCGTCATGTTCAGGACTGTGGCGACGAGGCCGAGCACGAGGAACCCGATGCCGAGGAAGCGGTCGTTCTTCCGCTTTACCTCCTGCACCGAGTCCTGCGGCTCGGATCCCGGCGTCACGCTCACGCGGCCGAGTGACCGAACGAGCCGAGCTGCTTGGTGGCCTCGATGATGCGAGCCGCCATGGCGGTCTCGGCCTTCTTGCCCCATGAGCGGGGGTCGTAGACCTTCTTGTTGCCCACTTCGCCGTCGATCTTGAGGAAGCCGTCGTAGTTCTTCAGGACGGTGTCGGCGACGGAGCGGCTGAACGCGTACTGCGTGTCGGTGTCGATGTTCATCTTGATGACGCCGTTGCGGACCGCCTCGGCGATCTCCTCGTCGGTCGATCCCGAACCGCCGTGGAAGACGAGGTCGAGCGGCTTGGCGCCGGTTCCGTACTTGGCTGCGAGGCCTGCCTGGATCTCCGCGAGGAGCTCGGGGCGCAGCTTGACGTTGCCCGGCTTGTAGACGCCGTGGACGTTGCCGAAGGTGAGCGCGGCCATGTAGCGGCCGCGGTCGCCGAGGCCCAGTGCCTCGACGGTCGCGATGGCGTCGTCGAGCGTCGTGTACAGGTGCTCGTTGATCTCGTGCGCGACGCCGTCTTCTTCGCCGCCGACGACGCCGATCTCGACTTCGAGGATCTGGTTGTTGGCCTGCGTGAGCTTCAGGATCTTCGACGCGATCTCGAGGTTCTCCGTGAGCGGCACAGCCGAGCCGTCCCACATGTGCGACTGGAAGATCGGCTCGCCGCCGCGCTTGATCTGGTCAGCGGATGCCTCGAGGAGCGGGTAGACGAAGCCGTCGAGCGCGTCCTTCGGGCAGTGGTCGGTGTGCAGCGCGACCGTGATCGGGTAGTTCTTCGCGACCTCGTGCGCGAATGCGGCCATGGCGAGCGCACCGGAGGCGCGAGCCTTGACGGACTGGCCGGCGAAGTAGTCGGCACCGCCCGTGGTGACCTGGAGGATGCCGTCTGAGCCGGCTTCGGTGAGACCCTGGAGGACGGAGTTGATCGTCGACGAGCTGGAGACGTTGATCGCTGGGTACGCGAAGCCGCCTTCCTTGGCTCGGTTCAGCATCTCGGCGTACTGGTCCGGTGTTGCGATGGGCATATGTGCTCCTTCAGCGCTTGGAACTTACGACTGAAGTCTAGCCAGGGCCGCCGACTTTCTCCGAGCGCTCGTACTAGGGTTGAGAACCGGATGGCGCGGAGCAATGGTGTCGTGTGATTGCTCGGCGAGAACGTCCATAACGCCAGCGAAAGGGACCCTTGTGACCTCATCTTCCGCCACTTCAACTCCGGAGCACGGGCAGCTCTTCGCGAACCCCGACCGCAACCTCGCTATGGAGTTGGTGCGTGCGACCGAGGCTGCGGCCATCCGGGCGACGCCGTTCATCGGGCGAGGTGACAAGAACGCCGCCGACGGTGCGGCGGTCGACGCCATGCGCAAGTTCCTCTCGACCGTCGATTTCGCCGGTGTCGTCGTCATCGGCGAGGGCGAGAAGGACGAAGCCCCGATGCTCTTCAACGGCGAGCAGGTCGGCAACGGGCAGGGCCCCGACTGCGATATCGCCGTCGACCCGATCGATGGCACGAGCCTCACGGCCGCTGGCCGGCAGAACGCGCTGAGCGTCATCGCCGTGGCCGACCGCGGCTCGATGTACAACCCGAAGGACCTCTTCTACATGGAGAAGATCGTCACGGGTCCCGAGGGTGTCGGCGTCATCGACCTGGCCCGCCCGATCGGCGAGAACATCCGCGCCCTCTCCAAGGCGAAGAACAAGCCGGTCGAGGACATGGTCATCGCCGTGCTCGACCGTCCGCGCCATGAGGAGCTCATCAACGAGATCCGCGCGGCGGGTGCCGGCACACAGCTCATGCTCGATGGCGACGTCGCCGGTGGCATCAACGCAGCGCGCGGCACCGGGCGCATCGACATGTGCGTCGGCATCGGCGGAACTCCCGAGGGCATTATCACGGCGTGCGCCATCAAGGCACTCGGCGGCGTGCTGCAGGGCCGCTGGTACCCGCGCAACGCCGAGGAGCGCGAGCGCGCGATCGCTGCCGGGCATGACCTGGACGCAGTGCTCACGCAGGACGACCTAGTCCGCACCGAGAACACGTACTTCGTGGCGACGGGTGTGACCGACGGTGGACTGTGCGCCGGGGTTCGCCGGTCCGGCAATCGCATCTTCACGGACTCGGTGGTGCTCCGGTCCCGCTCCGGCACCGTGCGTCGTGTGACGGCCGAGCACCTCGCGGACAAGTGGCTCTGATCTCCGCCGGCAGCTGACGCAGCTCTTCTGGAGCTGCCGCCAAAGCGCTGCCAGTCTGATGTTCCCGGCGTTCACCGTCGCGGCATCGGGCTGGCAGCGTTTGTCGTTGAGGAGCCGTTCGCGTGCGGTTCTTCCGGGAGTTCGCCCGTTCGAGGGGTCGGGTCAGCGCTCCGTGAGCTCGGGCTGCGTGTCTCGATGCTCGGTGAGTTCGGGTGCGGTGAGCCCGCGAAGCTGCTCCTCGACGGGGCGCGGCGTGCTGATGGGGGAGCCGATGTTGAGGGCGTCCAGCTTTCGAGCGGTGGGGAGGACTCGCGTCTCGAGGGAGCCCAGGAACGCGTTGTAGCTGGTGGTGGCGCCAGCCAGCGACCGGCCGAGCTTGTCGATGTGCGTGGCCAGCGTGCCGAGACGCGTGTGGAGCTGGGTGCTGAGTTCGAAGATCTCGTGGGCCTGGTCTTCGAGCACGTCCTGCTGCCAGGCGTAGGCGATGGCGCGGAGGGTGGCCCAGAGCGAGACGGGAGACGTGACCGCGACTCCGCGGTGGATCGCGTCTTCCAGGAGCGACGGGTCGGAGGCGACTGCGGCCGAGAGCGCCGACTCGCTGGGGACGAACGCGATGACCAGTTCGGGGGATCCGGGCACCGCGCTCGGGTAGCCGCGCGCGGCGAGGGCGGTGACGTGTGAGCGAAGGGCCTTCGCGTGGTCGCTCATGAGGCTGCGCCGGCGTGCGGTCTCCTCCTGGTCGCCGAGTTCGCTGAGCTGGCTCGCGGCGAGATACTTCGCCATCGGGGCCTTCGCGTCGATGACGAGGTGCTTGCCCCCTGGCAGGTGCACGATCATGTCCGGGCGCCCCGCGCCCTGCTCCCCGGTGAGCGTGACCTGCGTGTCGAAGTCGACGCGCTCGATCATTCCGGAGGCCTCGACGATGTTGCGAAGCTGGGCCTCGCCCCACACACCTCGTGCCTGGTTGGACTGCAGAGCGGAGGCGAGCGAGTCGGTTGTCGCCCGCAGGCGCTCGTCAGCTTCGTGCTGGTTGCGGAGCTGCTCGCTGAGCTCGCCGTGCTGCTGCAGGCGCTGCTCCTCGATGGCGGCGACGGCGCGGCGCATGAGTTCGAGCTGCTTGTTCACCGGGGCGAGCGCCGTGAGCACCTGCTGTTCGCCGACGTCCTTCGTGCGGCGCGCCTCGAGCTGCGAGCGCTCCCGTGCGAGCACCTCCTCGAGGTGCTGCTCGGCGGTGGAGCGTGCCTCGCTCGCAGCGAGGGCGCGTGCGCTGGCACCCGCCAGCTCGGTCGCCAGCTGTTGGCGCTGGTTCGCTCCCCGCATCGCGGCGATCGCGAAACCGACGATGAGGCCGAGGAGGAGGCCGATGACGAGCGGGAGAAGGTCCATGCATCCACCCTCGCAGGTGCCTCCGACATTTCAGGCGAAGGTGGCCGCCGCGGTGAGTGTCGCGGCGAGTTCCCGCTCCCTGCTGAGCTCGATGCGCTCGATGTCGACGCCCGTCGACGCGCCCACGTCGGCGAGTTCCACAGCTCCCAGCCTTCGTGAGACGTCGACGACGATGGCGGCGCTCGCCTCCGCATCGGAGACGGGGTCGTGGTGCACGAGCGTCGTGAAGCCTGCCGCCTCCGCGGCCACCGGGAGGCGGTAGGAGTGCAGCTCGTAGCTGCGTCTCGCGAGTCGGAGCGAGCAGAAGTAGGCGAGCGGTGGAAGCGTCGTGTTCGTCGCAAGGCTGATCGTGACGGCCACGCCGATGTCGAAACGCGCGTTGTGCGCGACCAGCACATCGTCTCCGACGAAGGCCAGGAGACGGGGGAGCTGCTCCTCCCAGGTCAGAGCACTGCGGGTCATCTCCCGGCTGATGCCGTGCAGCTGGACGTTGAAGGGCAGGAACGCGTCGTGGGGCTGCGGGGGCTGGATGAGCCAGCTGGCGCGCTCGACGACGGCACCGTCCCGCACCTTGACGAGTCCGACGGCGCACGCTGAGGCCGGAGAGCCGTTGGCGGTCTCGAAGTCGATCGCGGTGAAGTCGATGGTCACGTCATTCATGGTGGCACGAACCTGGCGTCGGTCGAATCGGGTGTGGCGCATCCGGTGGGCAAGTACGATAGGTGCTCGTGGCTCTTACTCTTGGCATCGTCGGCCTGCCCAACGTCGGCAAATCGACCCTTTTCAACGCACTCACGAAGAACCAGGTTCTCGCGGCGAACTACCCGTTCGCCACGATCGAGCCCAACGTGGGGGTCGTCGAGCTGCCGGATGCACGGCTGAAGGTGCTCGCCGAGATCTTCGGCTCTGAGCGCATCCTGCCCGCCGCAGTGTCGTTCGTCGACATCGCCGGCATCGTGCGCGGTGCGAGCGAGGGCGAGGGGCTCGGCAACCAGTTCCTCGCCAACATTCGCGAGGCGGACGCGATCGTGCAGGTCGTGCGCGGCTTCGAGGACGGCGACGTCGTGCACGTCGACGGCAAGGTCGAGCCCGCGAGCGACATGGAGACGATCAACACCGAGCTGATCCTCGCCGACCTGCAGACCATCGAGAAGGCGCTCCCGCGCTTCGAGAAGGAGGTCAAGCAGAAGCGTCTTGACTCCTCCGTGCTCGAGGCGGCGAACGAGGCGAAGGCGGCGCTCGACGAGGGCACGCTGCTCTCGGCCACCAAGATCGACCTCGAGCCCATCAAGGAGCTCGGCCTGCTGACGGCCAAGCCCATGATCTTCGTCTTCAACATCGACGAGGCCGCGCTGAGCAGCGAGGAGAAGCTGGCTGAGCTCGCGGCGCTGGTCGCTCCGGCGAAGGCGATCTTCCTCGACGCGCAGACCGAGTCCGAGCTCATCGACCTCGACCCCGAGGAAGCCGCCGAGCTCCTCGCGTCGCTCGGTCAGGACGAGTCGGGCCTCAGCCAGCTCGCCCGCATCGGCTTCGACACGCTCGGGCTGCAGACCTACCTCACCGCGGGCCCCAAGGAGTCGCGCGCGTGGACGATCCGCAAGGGCTGGAAGGCCCCAGCGGCGGCCGGCGTCATCCACACCGACTTCGAGCGCGGCTTCATCAAGGCCGAGGTCATCTCGTTCGAGGACCTCGTCGAGACCGGCTCCACCGCTGAGGCTCGCGCCAAGGGCAAGGCCCGCATGGAGGGCAAGGAGTACGTCATGCAGGACGGCGACGTCGTGGAGTTCCGCTTTAACGTCTAGCGTTATTGACGCTCTGCGTTATACGCTGACCTCGTGATCAGATCGTTCGGGAGCAAGGAGACCGAGCGCATCTGGCGCGAGCAGTATGTCAAGGGCGTCGATCGGGCGGTCCAACGAGCAACCCTGAGGAAGCTCGAGCTGATCCATGCGGCGAAAGATGCGGAAGATCTGAGGATCCCTCCGGGGAACCGCCTGGAGAAGCTGGCTGGCGATCGACGCGGTCAACACAGTATCCGTGTGAACTCCCAGTGGCGTATCTGCTTCGTCTGGAGAGAGGGAGGGGCGGAAGATGTCGAACTCATCGACTATCACTGACGCGGACGCGATCGAGCCGATCCACCCAGGGGAAATCCTGATGGAGGACTTCATCGAGGGGTTCGGCATCACGCAGAACAAGCTCGCGGTGTCCATCGGTGTGCCTCCGCGTCGGATCAACGAGATCGTGCACGGCAAACGCGGCATCACCGCCGACACCGCGATCCGACTGGCGCGGTACTTCGGGACGTCGGAGGAGTTCTGGATGAACCTGCAGTCGAACTACGAGTTGCGACTCGAGCGCAGGGCTCTGCGCGACAAGGTTGCCGCGATCACACCGTTGAAGGTCGCATGACGGATCTGTCGATCGGTGTCTCTGCGCACGGTGACGCAGTCGACGCTGAATGCCTGTCGCCGTGACTCCGCATGGCTCGGATGGCGTGAAGATGTCGTCCCTTTCTCCGCCTCGTGCGGCTGGAGTTGAGATCGACCCGTCGACTTCCTCGTCGGTCCCGGCCAAGGAGCGTCGCGCGTCCCCACTCGGCGGGCGCAAGCCCGTGACCGCCGAGCTGGCACAGTTCCAGACGCCCGATGAGCACGCCATGGACGACATCCTCCCCGTCGACCTCGCGACGGTTCGTTTGCTTATCGTGGGCGTCAACCCGGGACTGTGGACGGCCGCGGTCAATGCCCCCTTCGCGCGACCCGGCAACCGATTCTGGCCATCGCTCCACCGGGCCGGCTTCACGGATCACACCGTCGACGCATCGCGTGGCCTGTCTGCGTCAGACGAGCAGCAGCTGCTCGGCCGGGGCATCGCGCTCACGAACCTCGTGGGCCGAGCGACGGCGCGTGCCGACGAGCTGACGCCCTCGGAGCTGCGCGAAGGCGGCCGGCGAGTCATCGAGCGCGTGCATGAGATGCGGCCCGACGCAGTTGCCGTCGCCGGGATCACCGCATTCCGCACCGCGTTCGGCCTGCCGAAGTCGAAGCTCGGGCGTCAGGAGGCGGGGACTGTCCCGGGCTGGCCGGAGGACGTCGACCTGTGGGTCGTCCCTCAGCCCAGCGGGTTGAACGCGCACGAGACGATCGACACCCTCGCCGCCAAATGGCGAGAGGTCTGGGACTCGCTTCCTGCCGAGTGACGACGCAGCCCTCACGTCATGGACAACCAGGCATGCTCCGTCAGGACGCGAGCGGCACCTGGGCGGTGACAACGCGGTGCGGGTACTCGGCTTCGCGCCCCTGGAAGCTCAGGATGCTCGGGTTCTGGATCACACCGTCCCGAATCTCGATCGCGCGAGTGAGCGTCGCACTCTCAGCCCACGCCTCCGGGCCTTCGAGAGCGGGGCGGAGGAACGGGAGCAGGGCCTCGCTGATGTCCCAGGTGGCGGAGTTCCACAGGTAGGACGGGCTGTGGTCGACGGCGTAGTAGTTGACGCCCTGCCCGACCGTGAACATCGGCTGCTCGAACGTCGTGGGCCGTGCCCACTCGAACCCCATGCCCTCGTCGCAGGAGACGTCGATGATGAGGCTCCCCGTCGAGAACCGCGCGAGGTTCTCCGTGAGGAGGTAGGTCAACGGCGCGGCGACATCCTGGAAGGTGCAGTTGACGACGATGTCGTAGGTGGCCAGGAAGTCGGGGAGCAGCCAATCGCCCTGCTCGGTGCTGACGGTGCTCAGGTGCGTGGGTCCGTCATCCGTGTTGAGCTGCGTGATGTGGGCGTTGTGGATAGGAGAGCCCACGGCCGCCGCGCCGCGCTGTGTCAGCACCTCGATGTCGTGGATGCCGTGCGCGTTCAGCGCCGTCACCGCGCCTCGAGCGGTCGCACCGAAGCCGATCACGACTGCCCTGAGGCGAGGGCCGTAGAGGCCCGTCAGCCCGATGAGGCTGAGCGCGTGGATGACGGAGCAGTAGCCGGCGAGCTCGTTGTTCTTGTGGAAGACATGCAGGCTCATGTCACCCTGCGGCGTCCAGTGGTTCATCGCCTCGAACGCGATCAGCGTCAGCTTCCTGTCGATGGCGATCTGCGTCACCTCCGGGTCCTGGACGCAGTGCGGCCACCCCCAGAGCACCCGCCCCGGCGCGAGCGCCGCGACATCCGCAGCCTGCGGCTTCGGGAGCAGGAGCACGTCAGCGGAGGCGAGGACCTCGGCTCGCTCGGCGACCCTCCCGACACGCGATTCCACGTAACCGGGCTCGAGCTGGAAGTCGGCCCCGTAGCCGCGCTCCACGATCATGCGAGCCCGCACATCCGCGTCGATCCGATCGAGGTGATGCGGGTGGAGGGGAAGCCGGCGTTCGTTCTCCATCGAGGAGTCGGCGAGGACTCCGAGCGAGAGCAGCGGAGCGCGGGTGGAGGCGACAGCGGACGACATGGGATCCCATCATTGGGGAACCAGAGTCAGCTCCTGCCCTGACAGTACGCCCATTTCGGGCAGGCGCATTCGCTAGGGTGACCGGCAGCCACCTTCCCCAGCGTCCAAGCGTGCGGTGACCTCGGGAAGCAGACCGCAGCTTGGAGGCCCAGATGATCGCGTACTCAGAGATCGCCACGCTCGACGCCGAGCAGCACGAGCGCATCCAAGCTCTCTTCGAACGCAGCTCCGCGATCTGGGACCTTCCCGAGGACGAGGGCAAGCTCGAGGTCTGGGACGAGTTCATCGAGGACTGCGAGCGCGCCGAGTTCCCTCACCTCATCGCGAGCGCCCGCTTCGGCCAGTACACGACCCTCGTCAAGGCGGGACTCGCGGTCCGAGCGCTCGATGCGTACGTGCGGCTCATGCAGGTCATCCACCGCCATGGCGACCTCATCGCGCCCGAGAACGTCGGGCGCATGCTCAATTCCATCGCGACCGCGAGCATGACGCTCGTCGACGACCCGGCGGTGTCGCTTGAGCAGATCGCCCGCGCCATCGACCTCGTCGAGCAGCAGATACGACAGCGCGGTGCCGACATCGTGGGCGTCTACGTGGCGCGCGCCGTGGTCTCCGCGGCCAGGGGAGACGCCGACGCGACGTTCGACTGGATCCAACGGTGGCGATCCGAGAACAGCGTCGAGTGGCGGCCGGACGACTCCGGCGTCATCCAGATGGAGCTGCCGCTCGTCGCGCGCTTCGATCTGCCGCGCGCGACGGAGACGCTCGAGCAGCGGCTGCGGATGCTCGAGATCGACCCGGGTCAGTTCGACGCCACGCGTTCCGACGCGGAGAACGCCACGCCCCTCCTCATCCTGCTCGCCTTCTTCTACGTGCGCGCCGGCCGTCGAAGCGACGCGAACCTCATCGCCGACCAGCTCCTCGCCGGGATCGGGGCCTCCCGACTCGCGCGGGACGGGGTCGCGGAGTTCCTCATCCCAGTCCTCGAGGAGCGTCCGGAGGCCGCGCTCGAGGCCGTCGACCACACCCTCCGCAACCTGCACCTCGACGGGAGCGACTGGGAGGCCACCGCCGCCACGGCGCGCAACCGCATCCTCGCCGACCCGACCGGGGACGAGGGCGGGCTGCTGCGAGCGCTCGCCGAGGAGGCTGCCGCCACGCTCGACCGACGCGGCGGAACCGACGTGCACTCGCGGGAGCTCGACGAGTTCAGGTGGGCCGGCCTGCCCGCACCGACGCGACCGGAGGCTGCCGATGACGAGGGCGTCTGGGGCGACGTGGAAGAGCGAGCGGAGACGATCCTCGCGTCCGGCTGGCTGCCGCGCACCGCCTCGGTCAGCATGGACGAGCCGCCCATCTCCATCAAGCACCGCTACGTCGCGCACCTCGGCGCCACGATGGACCTTCTCTCGGCCGAGACCTCCCAGGACGCCGACGCCCTCGCGGCCTCGCTCTCCGCGCGCTCAGAGCAGCTGAAGTGCGCCACCACTCGGTACTGCGTGCCGCTGCTGCATGGCCTGCGCGCCGGCCAGCAGGGCGACATCGCCACGCTCGTGCGCGACTTCCGCGCGGCCCAGGTGGAGCTTCGGAACGACTCGGACGCGATCGAGGACTCCATCGCGGCCATCGGCGAGCGCTTCTTCGCCGTGACCGTCGACCAGGCGGTCGCCGCGCCCTACGTCACCTGGCCGGAGATCGAGGAGCTCATCGAGGCAGAGGTGCGCCTCCGAGCGGTCACCGGGGGACCCACCGCCCACCTGACCCTCGCACGCGCGGAGGTGGCGGCCCACCGCGGCGACACGGCGTCGCTGCGCGCCGCCCTCGAGCAACTCGGACCCCAGCTGGAAGCGGAGAGCCGGATGCTCGATCGGGTCACGGTCGACCTCGAAGTCGTCCGCCTCACCGCGTTCGCGGCGCCTGCGTTCGCGGCGGCAACCGCGAGAGGGATCCTCGCGGACGGCGACGCTGAGCAGGTGCGCGCCGCGACCGCCTGGCTGTGCTGGCTGGACGCTCGGTCAGGGAACAGAGCCGCCGCCTCGGCCGAGCTGGCCCGCATCCTCAAGAGTGTCGACGGCGACGTGGACGCGTTCGGTCCGCTGCCCGGATGGGTGCTGCTCGAGGGGATAGCCGCACCCGGCGTCGAGCTCGGGCCGCTCATCGACGCGCTGCTGGCGGACGTCGACGAGTCGCCGAGCGACCTGATGATCTTCGCCGCGTGCGGCAGCGCCCTGCTCGCCACGGCCCCCGACGACCCTCGAGGGCCGGACCTCCGTGCGCTCGCCGCCGACATCACCCGCCGACTGGATGCCCGCAACGGCGATGACCGCTGGAGCACCTGGGTGCGCGAGAGATGGTTCGCGGGCGACGCTTCCTTCGGGGCGTCCGCATGAGCGGGGAGAGCTTCCGCGTCGACCTGCGCGGCATCGTCGACATCCTGTCCCATCACCTGTACTCGAGTCCGCGCGTGTACCTCCGCGAGCTCATCCAGAACGCCAGGGACGCGGTCGTAGCCAGGAGCGAGCTCGATCCGACCGCGCCCCAGGAGATCGCGGTCGAGGTCGAGGACGGTGGGGCCGTGCTGGTCCGCGACCATGGCATCGGGCTGACCGAGGAGGAGATGCGGTCGGTGCTCGCCACCATCGGCGCGTCGAGCAAGCGCAGCGACTTCACCCGAGTGCGCCGACAGTACCTCGGCCAGTTCGGCATCGGCCTCCTCTCCTGCTTCCTGATCGCGGATCGCATCGAGGTGCGCTCGCGCAGCGCGCGCTCGGCGGACGCGCCGACGATGAGCTGGGTTGGGAGCTCGGACGGCACGTTCACGATCACACCCGCGGAGACTCCGTTGCCGGACGCGGGCACCGAGGTGCGCGTTCAGGCTCGCGCCGACGACCGAGAATGGGTCGACCCGGTGCGGGTGCGTCTGCTCGCCGAGCGCTTCGCCAGCCTGCTTGAGCTCCCGATCTCGCTGCGCACGACCCCCCGGCACCCGCCGGAGCTCGTCAGCACCAGGACGCCACCGTGGCGGACCTCCGACTTCGAGGCGGCCGAGTGGTGTCGCCGTGAGTTCGGGTTCATGCCCCTCGCAGTGCTCCCCGTCGACGTCCCGACCGCGGGTGTGGTCGGCGTCGCCTTCATCTCGGACAGCCCGGGGCGGGTCGGGAACCGACACGGCGACACGGTCTACTCGCACGGCATGTTCGTCGCCGACGACAACGTGCAGCTCGCTCCGAACTGGGCCTACTTCGTGCGGCTCGCCGTCGAGGGCGGCGACCTGCCCCTGACCGCATCCCGCGAGTCCCTCCAGGACTCGTCGGCGATCGGCGAGGTGAAGGCGCAGATCGGCACGCAGCTCCGGCAGTGCATCGAGCACTTCGCGCTGCGCGATCCGGTCGGCTTCGACCGATTCATGGACGTGCACGCGAAGGGCATCCTCGCGATGGCGGCGGGGGACGACGACATGCTCGACCTCGTGATCGGCCACGTGCCCTGGGAGACCAGCGAGGGCACGATGACCCTCGCCCAGATCCTGCGCATCTCGGACGACGTGCAGTACACCGCCTCGATGACCGACTTCACGGCGTTCGCGCCGCTGCTTCGCGCGAGGAAGGCGCTGCTGGTGAACGGCTCCTACGTGTACGGGAGCGAGATCCTGCGCAAGGTGCGCGAGCGTCGTGGGCACGCGGCGCGCGTTCGGGCGTTCGACCCCCACTCGTTCCTCGACGAGCTGCCGGAGCCGCGTGACGACGACGCTGCGGCTCGAGGATTCGAATCGCAGGCGCGCATCGTCCTCGACCGGCTCGGGGTCGATCTCGACCTGCGGGAGTTCGCCCCTGCATCCACCCCTTCCCTGTTCGTCGCCGCATCGAGCGAGCAGTACCGGGGTCAACCGACCGATGCCGACGCGGAAGCGGACCCGTGGGCGGACCTCCTCAGCGCACCGGCGTCGCAGCCCACGCGACCGAGGCTCGTCATGAACGTGTCGAGCGACGCGGTGCGCTCGCTTGGGCAGGTGCGTGACGAGCGCGTGCGTGCCGAAGCGATCAGCGGCCTGTACGTCATCGGCCTGCTGCGAGCCGGCGAGACGCTCGACGAGCGGCACGGTGAGCTGCTCAGCAGCACGCTGCACACGCTGATCGCCGCGGCGGGCTCCGGGGCGTGACAGGGCGACGAGACCGGGAGTAGGGTCGCGTTCACGGGCCGATCCCGCGTCGACGGAAGGACTCTCGATGTCCGACACCACCTGCCACATGTCCATCTCCCTGGACGGCTTCGTCGCGGGTCCCGAGCAGAGCGCGGAGCATCCGCTCGGCCGAAGAGGGCACGAGCTGCACGGCTGGCACATCGGCGACCCACGGGCGACGGACGCCGACGAGCTCGCGACCGGCTGGCTCATGCGACCTCGCGGCGCCTACGTGATGGGGCGGAACATGTTCGGTCCCGTTCGCGGCGAGTGGGATGAGGATTGGCGCGGGTGGTGGGGTGACGAGCCGCCGTACCACGCGCCGGTCTTCGTGCTCACGCACCACGCACGCGACCCCATCGAGATGCAGGGCGGCACGAGCTTCCACTTCGTCACGGGCGGCTTCGACGCGGCCTACGCCAGGGCCGTCGAGGCCGCTGGAGGCAAGGGCGTCGACATCGCCGGCGGCGCTTCCACCGTTCGACAGGCGCTCAACGCGGGGGTTGTCGACGAGCTCACGCTCGACGTCGCGCCAGTGCTGCTCGGCTCCGGCGAGCGGATGTTCGACGGCGTCGAGGTGTTCGACTACGAACCCGTCGAGGTGCTGCACTCGCCCCTGTCGACGCACATCCGCTACCGGAGGTCGGCCAAGCGCTGACCGCACCGGGCCGGCAGGGGTCTGCCCGTCATCTCTCCTCGAGGGGCTCAGCTCAGCCGGCGGCCTTGCGGACGTGGTCCGCGATGGTCTTCTCGGTCTCGGGGGTGAGGCTGATGAGCGCGAACGACGTCACCCAGAGGTTGCCGTCGTCGAGCTGCGCTGCCTCCTCGAACCCGAGCGTCGCGTACCTCGTCGTGAACTTCGAGGCCGCCTTGAAGAACACGACGACCTTGCCGTCGGCGTCGGTGTAGGCGGGGAACCCGTACCAGGTCTTCGGCATGAGCTGCGGGGCGACCTCCTTCACGATGCGGTCGATGCCCTCGGCGAGCACTCGATCCTCGTCTGTCATCTCTGAGATGGCCTTCTGGATGGCGGCGTCGCCAGCGGCGCGGTTCTTCCCGGCCTTCTGCTCAGCGCGCAGCTCTGCGGCGCGCTGCTTGACCGCGTCCCGCTCGTCCTTCGACAGTCCAGCCGTCTTCTCCGCCATTGCGCGCTCCTTCTCCGTGTTCCTGACCGGTGGTTCAGGACCAAACGTACGACCCATCGGGGCTGCGCGCTTCTCTGAAACTGCTTGGACCCGCCATCGAGGCCCCATGGCATCCCGCTCGCACCCAGCTCCGGCCAGCAGGATGGGCTGATCGTGATGGGCCGGTCTGAGGAGGCACGCATGGGACTTCGCTGGTATTCGACCGTCGTCGACGCGCACGACCACCGTGCGCTTGCGGCCTGGTGGGCGGAGACGCTCGACTGGCAGGTGAGCTTCGAGGACGAGAACGAGGCCGCGGTCATCCCCAAGTGGCTCGACGAGGAGAACCCGGGGGTGCCGTTCGAGCAGGTCGGGCCGGGACTCGTCTTCGTGCCGGTTGCGGACGAGCGGACGGTGAAGAACCGGTTGCACATCGACCTCGCCGCCCCGTTGCACGAGAGCCAGGTGGCGCACGTCGACGCGCTGCTCGCCCGCGGGGCCAGCCGAGCTGACGTGGGGCAGGGGGAGGACACCACGTGGGTCGTGCTGCGCGACCCAGAGGGCAACGAATTCTGCGTCCTCTCGTCTCGGGAGTCCTGAGCGCCGTCCCGCACACCACCCCCGCGAGTGGCCCGTCAGAATGTCGGTGGTCCGGTCCAAACTGTCGGCATGACAGATCAACGAATTGACAGAGAAGCCGAGTCCTTCGTGCGGAGCCTCGCCGGTGAGCTCCTTGCGCCGAGATCAGGGGAGTGCGTGCTCTGCTACGTCGCCGACCAGCTCGACGAGTTCGGATGCGATGGAACGCATCGGTTCTCGAAGTGGTACCAGGAGCGCCAGGCGCCGCGGGCAACCGCGCTCCTCGAGCGACTCGGCCGCATGGGCGCCTACTGCGACTGCGAGATCTTCCTGAACGCCGCTGATGCCGGCGAGGGCGAGCCCCAGGTCCTGCCAGCCTGCCTAGGCGTTCGTCGCGGGTCGACGCAGCCCTGCAGGCTCTGGTGGACAGAGCGCGGAAGCGCCTACTGACCTCGGTCAGCGACGAGGGAGCGACCGCTCCGCGCAGGCGACGCACTGCTCGGCGAACGGGCGCACGCGCAGGCGCTGGTCCGGAATCCGCCTGCCGCACGTCACGCAGACACCGTAGGTGCCCGCCTCGATGCGCAGCAGCGCTGCTTCGATCTGCCGGAGCTCCGACTTCGCGGCGTCGGACTGGCCTGCGAGCCTCGACCACTCCGCCGAGAGGGGCGCCCCATCTGGGTCGTGCTCGTCGTCATCGTTGAGCGACGCACGATCATGCACCAGCGACTCGAGGGCGGCCGCACTGCTCGCGACACGCCCTGCAGCGAGCAACCGCAGGGCCTCCAGGCGTTCCGCGTGCGTGTCAGCTCCATCCATGCCGCCATTCTTGTCCAGCACACGCCGGAAGTCCTGACGGAACCCGAACCGCCTGAACCGCCTGAAGTGCCTGAAGCGCTCAGGGGCGGCCCGGGTTGCTCACGGACAATGACGCACTACGCCATCGAACGGAGTTTTATGGACACGGACGTCGTCATCATCGGAGCCGGACTCGCCGGCCTTCGGGCAGCGCAGAGCCTCGAGTCTCGTGGACAGAGCGTGGTCGTCCTGGAGACGCACGACGAGGTCGGCGGACGAGTCCGCACCGAGGCCATCGACGGGTTCCTCTGCGACCGGGGCTTCCAGGTGCTCAACCCCGCCTACCCGGCACTCAGGGAGTGCGTCGACCTGGGGGCGCTCGAGCTGCAGAGCTTCGGCGTCGGGGCGATCGTGCGATCAGGCGAGAAGGCGACGACGCTCGCGCATCCGATCCGCCACCCTCAGCACGCGCTGCGCACCCTGCTGAGCGCACACACCCCGCTCTCCGATCTCGTCGCGCTTGCCCGGTGGCTCGGCCCGACGCTGCTGAGACCCGACTCGGAACAGGCGGGCACCGACCAGGAGCTCGGCGCCTCGTTCGACGATGCGGGGCTCACCGGCCGCCTCCGCACCGACCTGCTCGACACCTTCCTCGCCGGTGTCCTCGCCGACAGCAGCGGCACCTCGTCTGCCGCCTACGTCAAGCAGCTCGTCCGCTACTTCGCCCTTGGCGCGCCGGGACTCCCCAAGGACGGCATGCGCGCGCTGCCGGCACAGATGGCCGCGGGGCTCCACGAACCCGTGCGGCTCGGCACCGTTGCGCGCGACGTCGAGGAGACGTCTGGCGGGGTGAGGGTGACCACAGACCGCGGCACCATCCTGGCTCGCGCCGCGATCGTCGCGGTGGCGCCCGACGAACTGCCCGCGGTGACAGGCCAGACGGCGCCGAAGACCCACGGGCTGACGACCTGGTGGTTCCGGGCGACGGGTACGCCGCGAACCGGGCCCTTCCTGCTGCTCGACGCCTCGCGTGCTGGCGGGGGACCGGCTGGGCCCATCTGGAACACCGCCGTCATCTCGGAGGTCGCGCCCTCCTACGCCCCAGCAGGAGCGCACCTCGTGCAGGCGACGACCCTGCTCGATCGCCTGGACGGGCTGGCGAGCGAGGCGGAGGTGCGCCGTGATCTCGCACGCCTGTACAAGACCTCCACCGCGGATTGGGAGGTGATCACGCACCACGTCATCCCGCACACGCTCCCGGTCCAGCTGCCACCCCTGCGGGATCGCGGGCCACAGCTCCTGGGGGAGCGGGTCGTCGTGACCGGGGACCACCGCGAGACGGGGTCGATCCAAGGGGCGCTCGTCGCCGGCCAGCGAGCGGCAGCGGCAGTCGCCGAGTCCCTTGCCTGAGCCGGCCAGGAAGGGCGGCAGTCTGCGCCTGGTGTTCCCGAACCAGCTCTTCGAGGAGCACCTCGCAGCGCCGGTCGGCACCCGCTTCGTGCTGATCGAGCACGAGCTCCTCTTCCGCCAGTACCGATTCCACTCGCACAAGCTGGTCCTCCACCGGGCCTCCCTTGCGCGGTTCGCGAAGAGGCTCACCGGGCACGGCTTCGCCGTCGAGTACCTCGAGAGCAGGAAGGAGCTGCCTTCCAAGCGGCAGCTGGCCGAGCTCATCCGCCGCGAGGCGCCTCGCCGGGTCACGTGGTTCGACGTGGTCGACGACTGGCTCGAGCGCGACCTCCTCGGCGCGCTCGAAGCTGGTGGCTACACGTGGAGCGGCGACGACGAGCTCGAGTCGCCCAACTTCCTCACTGGGCGAGCCGAAATCGACGCGTGGTTCTCGGGCAACGATGCTCGCATGCACGCCTTCTACATCTGGCAGCGCCGGCGACTCGGTCTTCTGCTCGACGAGGACGGTGAGCCCCTCGGCGGGCGGTGGTCGTTCGATGCCGAGAACCGCAAGAAGCTGCCCCGCGGGTATGTGCCACCGAAGGTCGCGCGCTTCGAGGGGCATCCCGTGCTGCAGCGGGAGGGGACGTTCGACCTCGACGCGCTCCTGGGGGACGAGCCGGCGGCAGGCAGCGCCGAGCCTAGGAACGCCGACGTCGAGGAGGCCATCGCGTGGGTCGGCAGCGAGTTCCCCGATGCCCCTGGCGACCCGACGACGTTCGTGTGGCCGACGGACGCCGACGAGGCCCAACGTCACCTGGCGGAGTTCGTCCGGGAGCGGCTTCGCGACTTCGGGCCCTACGAGGATGCGATCTCGAGCGAGCATCCTTTCCTCAACCACGGGCTCCTGACCCCGGCACTGAACATCGGCCTGCTGGACCCGAGGCAGGTCGTCCAAGCCGCGCTCGATGCGGCCGACACGGAGACAGCCCTCGCCTCCCTCGAGGGCTTCGTCCGCCAGGTCATCGGGTGGCGCGAGTACATGCGGGCCACCTACCAGGTTCGCGGTCGAGAGCTGCGGACCTCGAATGCCCTGGAGCATCACGGGCGCCTGGCCCCCGGCTGGTGGCAGGGCACGACAGGACTCGAGCCGGTCGACCTCGTCATCTCCCGTGTCCTCGAGACCGGCTACGCCCACCACATCGAGCGGCTCATGGTGCTCGGCAACGCCATGTCGCTGCTGCGCATCCACCCCGACGAGGTCTACCGCTGGTTCATGGAGCTGTTCGTCGACGCCTACGACTGGGTGATGGTGCCGAACGTCTACGCGATGAGCCAGTTCGCGGCGGGCGCGGACATCACGACCAAGCCGTACGTCTCCGGCAGCAACTACCTGCGCAAGATGTCCGACCTGCCCGCTGGCGACTGGACTGCTCGGTGGGACGCCCTCTACTGGGCCTTCGTGGACGACCATCGTGCGGTGTTCGCGAGGAACCCTCGCACCCAGATGACCGTCGCGCTCCTCGACCGGATGGAGCCGGAGAAGCGGGCCGAGCACCTGGCGACCGCGGCCGAGATCCTGCGTCCGTCAGCAGCATCGGCAGACGCGGACCGCTGAGCGGAGAAGCCGGCCACCGCAAGGCCCGAATCCCGCATTTTCCTCCTAGGATCGTGAGACGACGAGGACCGCGTCATCTCAAGATCCCGTCATCACATGATCCACGTGCAAAGGAGCCGCTCATGGGCGCGTCCATGGTCTTTCCGAACTTCCCCGTCGCCGATGTCAAGGCGGCGACCGACTTCTACGTCGGCCTCGGCTTCACCGTGAATCCGATGTTCTCCGATGACAGCACGAGCTGCATCGTCGTGAGCGAGCAGGTGGCGATCATGCTGCTGCAGACGGAGCGCTTCCAGGGCTTCCTCCCCGAGGGGGCAGAGGCGATCCTCGGTGGCAACCGTCACGAGAGCACAACAGCCCTGCTCCTCGGCAGCGACGCGGAGGTCGACGAGATCGCGGCGAAGGCCGAGGCGGGTGGTGCGAAGATCCACCGTCCCGCGGAAGCCAACGAGTTCGGCATGTACGGCGCCGCCTTCGATGACCTCGACGGCCACCTGTGGGAGGTCTTCCACATGGCCGCGCCCGAGGCGTAGCCACCCGACGCCAACCCCCACAGGGGAACGCCGAGCGTGACCTCTCGGCACCTCGGCTCCACCTGGCTCCATTGCCGATTGCGGCACGGGGACTGGTGGAGCCGTTTCCCGTCTGGCACGGTTAGGCGTCCACTCCACTCCCGCACCCTTGGATACGCACATGACCGAGCCTCGCCCGGCAGACAGCCCCGCCGCCGCAGCACCGCAGGTACCCCTCACGCGCAACCAGCGCCTCGACCGGCTCCCGTTCACGGGCAGGCACCGGAAGCTGCTCTTCGGCTCCGGCATCGGCTGGGCGCTCGACGCCATGGACGTGAGCCTCATCTCGTTCGTGATGGCCGCGCTCGCGGTGCAGTGGAGTCTCGACGCGACGACGCTCTCGTTCATCGCGTCCATCGGTTTCGTCGGGATGGCGATCGGGGCGAGCCTCGGCGGTCTGCTGGCCGACAAGCTCGGCCGGCGTCAGGTCTTCGCCGCCACGCTGCTCATCTACGGCCTCGCGACGGGAGCCTCGGCGCTCGCGGCGTCGGTGGCGGCGCTCATCGTGCTCCGCTTCGTCGTCGGCCTCGGGCTCGGGGCTGAGCTCCCCGTCGCGTCCACACTCGTGAGCGAGTATGCGCCGAAGCGCATCCGCGGCCGAGTCGTCGTGCTGCTCGAGGCCTTCTGGGCCGTGGGCTGGATCGGTGCCGCGCTCATCGGCGCCTTCATCATCCCGCTGTCCGACGACGGCTGGCGCTGGGCGCTGCTGACGGGTCTGCTGCCCGCGATCTACGCGGTCGTCGTGCGCTTCGGGCTGCCGGAGTCGGTGCGCTTCCTGGAGAGCAAGGGCAAATACGGGGAGGCCGAACGCGCCGTTCGGCAGTTCGAGGAGTCGGCGGGGGTGGATGCGCCGGAAGCGTCGGCCGTCGAGGCCACGGACCGCGCGCAGGCCGCTGAGCGCGCGAGTGCGGCGTCCGGCGCGCGGCCGGCGCGGTGGCGTGACCTGTGGGCTCCCGCGCTGCGCCGCAGGACGGCCGCGCTCTGGGCGGTGTGGTTCTGCATCAACCTCAGCTACTACGGCGCGTTCATCTGGATCCCGAGCCTGCTGGTCGGCCAGGGGTTCACGCTCGTGAAGTCGTTCGAGTTCACGTTGATCATCACGCTCGCGCAGCTGCCTGGCTACGTCGTAGCCGCCTTCCTCATCGAGCGGATCGGCAGGAGGGCGACACTCGCGATCTTCCTGCTCGGCTCGGCGGGGGCCGCCTTCTGGTTCGGCTTCGCGACCACGGAAGGCACCATCCTGGCCGCAGGAATGTGCCTGTCGTTCTTCAACCTCGGCGCCTGGGGTGCCCTGTACGCGATCGGACCCGAGCTCTACCCGACGAGACTGCGGGCATCCGGAACGGGGGCGGCGGCAGGCTTCGGCAGGATCGCGTCGATCATCGCGCCGCTGCTTGTCCCCGTCATGCTGGCCGCCGGCGGAGGCGTGCTCGTCTTCAGCGTGTTCTCGGCGGCCTTCCTCCTCGCGGCCGCCGCGGCATTCACCCTTCCCGAGCTCATGGGCACCGAACTCGAGGAGTAGCGCTGCGCGAAGCCCGTGCTCCGTGCGCGGACCGCGCGCGCCGCAGCTCGACCGAGGCGGTCGCCGACTAGCCTGGAGCCGTGAGCGAACGACAGGATCCTTCACGACGCGGGGTCATACGGGGAAGCGCGGCGGTCGGCGGAGGAATCGCGACGGCGGCGCTGCTCGCTGGCTGCGGAGGGCCAGACAGCGAAGGTGCCGGCGGTTCCGCTGCAGAAGCCGCTGCGGCGGCGAGCGGTTCCATCCCGCTCACCGAGGTGCCCGTGGGCGGTGGGGCCATCGTCGCAGCCACTGAGACCGTCATCACGCAGCCGGCGGCTGGCGAGTTCTTCGCCTTCAGCTCGATCTGCACGCATCAGGGATGCCCGGTCTCGCAGGTCACCGCGGAGCACATCATCTGTCCATGCCATTCGAGCCACTACGACACGAGGACCGGCGAGCCCGTCTCCGGACCAGCCAACCAGGCCCTCGCCCCGCGCACCGTCACCGTCACCGAAACTGAGGTCGAATACTCGTGAGCATCACCAACATCGAGGCGATCCGCGACCTCGCGTCGAACGCCGGCCTGGAAGTCGAGTACTGGGGCTGGCGGGGCGAGAAGGAGCAGGTGTCGCCGGAAACGTTGGCGGCGGTGCTCGATGCGCTCGGGCTGTCGGCGAACACCGATGACGAGGTGGCCTCATCGACCGTCGCCTTCGAGGAGCGTCCGTGGCGGCGCACGGTGCCCGCCTGCACGACCGTGCGCGCGGGGAGTTCCGCGAGCGTCTTCATCCACGTGCCGCACGGCAGCGCCGTCACCGCAGAGGTTCGGCTCGAGGATGGCACCGTCCGCCAGCTCGAGCAGCTCGACAACTGGGTCGACCCGCGCAGCATCGACGGCGCGCTCGTCGGGCGAGCCACGTTCGCCGTGCCGACCGACCTGCCGACGGGCTGGCACTTGATCGCCGCCAGCGTCGGCGAGGGAGCTGCCGCCGTGGAGGAGGCGGACTCGGGCACGCTCATCGTCGTGCCGAGGACCACGCCATGGCCCGAGCAGCGCTCCTGGGGACTGTTCACGCAGCTGTACCAGCTGCGCTCCTCCACGTCCTGGGGCATCGGCGACCTCCGCGATCTCTCGGTGCTGACCGCCTGGGGCGCTGAGCGCGATGCCGACTTCGTGCTCGTCAACCCGTTGAACGCGAACCCTCCGGTCTCACCGCTCGAGCCGTCCCCGTACCTGCCGACCTCGAGGCAATTCGTCGACCCCCTCATCCTCAACATCGACTGGGCTGCCGTCTTCGTCTCGGAGCGCGCGCCGCTCCCAGCCTCGACGATCGAGCTCCTCTCGGGGCTCGCAGCCGCGGCCATCGTCGGGAACGGCATCGACACGATCGACCGCGACGAGGCCTGGGCGCTGAAGGAACCCGCCCTGCGCGCGCTCTTCGAGACCTGGCGGTCGGCGAACGTGGTCGACGACGAGTTCGAGGACTTCCGACGAGCCTCGGGTGAGCCACTCGAGCGGTTCGGCGTCTTCTGCGCCATCTCGAGCGTCCATGGCCGTGACTCCCGCGAGTGGCCGCGCGAGCTGGCGACGGCCAACGGAGCCGAGGTGCTCCCGTTCGCCATCGCGCACGCCGAGGACACCGAGTTCCATGTGTGGCTCCAGTGCCTCCTCGAGGTGCAGGCGAGGAGGGTGCAGTCCGAGGCCAGGGCCGCAGGGATGTCGCTGGGAGTCGTGCACGACCTCCCCGTCGGCGTGCATGCCGGTGGCGCTGACGCCTGGTCGTTCGGCGCGGCGATGGCCCGTGGCGTGACGGTCGGGGTACCTGCCGACCAGTACAACCAGTTCGGTCAGAACTGGTCCCAGCCGCCGTGGCGCCCAGACATGCTCGCCGAGCTCGGCTACGCGCCGTACCGGGACATGCTCCGCGCCGTCTTCCGCAACGCGGGCGCCGTCCGCATCGACCACATCCTTGGCTTCTTCCGCCTCTGGTGGATCCCGGAGGGGAACACCGCGAAGGACGGCTGCTTCGTGCGCACCGACGCGGAGGCGATGCTCGGCATCCTCGCGCTCGAGGCCGAGCGCGCCGGCGCCGTCGTGATCGGCGAGGATCTCGGCACGGTGCCGCCCGAGGCTCGGGATGCACTGGCTGAGCGGGGCATGCTCGGCGCCTCGGTGCTCTGGTTCGAGTGGGAAGAAGACGGTGTCCCACTCGCCGCCGAGGACTACCGGCGCGCCTGCCTGGCGACGGTGACGACACATGATCTGCCGCCGACGGCCGGGTTCCTGGCCCTCGAGCATCTTGACGTTCGCGAGCGCCTCGGCCTCCTCGAGGGCTCCGTCGAAGAGGCGAGGGCCGAGGAGACCGAGACGATCTCGAAGGTCGTGGACCGCCTCCGGACGGCGGGTCTGGTGGGGGAGGAGCCCTCCAACGAGGATCTCGTCGTCGCGCTCCACGAGTACCTGGCGGCCTCCTCGGCGCAGCTCTTCGGGGTCGGGGTCTCCGATCTGGCCGGTGACCGCCGCGGCGTGAACCAGCCGGGCACGGCCGACGAGTACCCGAACTGGCGCGTCCCGATGACGGATGCGAGTGGTCGTCTGGTGCTGCTCGAGGAGCTGCTCGCCTCGCCGCTGGCGGCGAGGATCGCGGCCTCCTCGGCCAGATCTGAGTGATCTCCATGAGGCGCGTCGACCGCTGGCGGTCCCGGCGGGGTCGGGGCGGCCTCCTGGTCGGGGCGCTCGGCATCCTGCTGCTGCTCTCCGCCTGCTCGCCGGCGTGGCCCGAGCCCTCTCCCGGCCCGGCTGAGGCGGTTGACGTGATCGCCACCCCGGGGGCGACGCCGGTTCCCACGGCCACTTCGAGCCCCGTGAACGTGCAGGTCGTGGCGGCGCCGCGCGTGGCCGAGAACGAGAACCCCAAGCCGGTCGACGGCGAGCTGCGCTTCACCCGTGGGCAGTGGGCGACCGTCCTCGGCGCGAGCGGAGAGCCCGTCGGCCGCTTCACGGTGACGGGGGTCTCCTTCGGCGTGAAATGCCTCGCTGCGGACGCGCCGAAGGCGAAGGGGAGCTACGTGGCCATCCAGCTGCAGGTCGAAGGCTACGGCGCGTTGGGGGCAGAGCATGACGGCGGGGGCTACGGGCCCGTCTTCGGGTTGAACGACCTGCAGCTCCTCGAGCAGAACTCCGAGTCGCGTCTCGGCGGTTCCATCGCAGAGGACTGCATGGACGGCTCGGTGGAGCAGCGCGAGTACGGGGTCGGCACGGAGTCCGGCTACCTCGTCTTCGACGTGCCCAAGAAGAAGTTCGACGTCGTCTGGGAGTACGGCGAGCAGACGTTCCGCTACGTCAACCTCATGCAGTGACGCGCCTCACTCTCTGACGAGGGCACGCAGGGGATGCCTGCGAATCGCTCCAACCGCGGGCTCAGGTGAAGAGCTGGGGGAGGAGTGCCGCCGCCAGGGGATAGCCGAGGAACGAGACGGCATCGAGGATGAAGTGGGCGACCACGAGCCCACCCACGCGCCCCCTGCGCAGGAACCACCACGAGAACAGCGCGCCCATGGCCACGTTCCCGATGGCCATTCCCGGCCCCTGGTACAGGTGGTAGGAACCGCGCAGCAGCGACGAGGCGACGATGATCTGCCACGTCGCCCACCCGAGTTCACGCAGTCTCGTCACGAGGTAGCCGACGACGACGACCTCCTCGAGCAGTGCCGCTCGCAGCGCGGCGAGCAGCAGCAGGATCACGGTCCACCAGGTGATCTCCTGGGCGCTCGCCTCGACCGAGAGCGTGAGGCCGAGGGCCCGCGTCGCCAGGTAGAACAGGATGCCGGGGATGCCGATGCAGGCGGCGAGCAGGAGACCATGGCCCACGTCGCGGACCGGCTGGCGCGCATCCAGACCGAGCCTCCGGAAGCCGGAGACCGTGGGTGTCCAGAGCAGCCAGATAACGAGCGCCACGGGGACGAGGTCGGTGGCGACGCTCATGAGCTGCAGGAGCGCGTCGAAGAGCGGCCTGGCGTCGCGGGAGGCGTTCAGCGTGGTGGTCTGGTCGGCGATGGCTGTGTCGCGGGTGGCCCGCTCGGCGAGCGAGATGATGGCGTAGAGGCTGGACGGGAGGATCGCCAGCGCGAGGACGATCCAGATCTCCCAGCGCGTGCGGATGCGCGCGGAACGGTCCAGGAGTGGGGGACCTTCACTGACCGTGACGTCAATGCGCGAATGTGACATGTCGGCAGTCTACGAACGCCGACGGGCTTGTGTGAGATGAACAAGACCCGTTTCGTGTGCGTAACAATCTTCTGAATTGGCAAGAGGGCGCGCGCGCGGGGGCGTAGGTTCAACGGGTATTTGTCGAGAATTCACAGAGTCCGTGGATCTTCGACGCTCACACCCCCATGTTTCCCCCAAGGAGGTCCTATGAGGACATCACGAGTTATCGCCACGGGAGCCATCGTCGCCACAAGCGCGTTGGTGCTCGCTGGCTGCTCCGCCCCGAACCGCGATCCGGAGATCGTCGGTGGCTCCGCCATCACGGTTGCCTGGAACGATCCGTTCTTCGCGTTCAACGTCAACACCTCGGCCAACAACGCCGCGGCGAACGCCAACATCGTCCACGTCACGTCGGACGGCTTCATCGACTACGACCCGACCCCTGAGCTCGTGGAGAACACCGAGTTCGGCACGGTCGAAGAGGTCTCGAGCGACCCGCTCACCATCAAGTACACGGTCAACGACGCGGTGACCTGGAGCGACGGGACGCCGTTCGACGGCGCCGACCTGCTCCTCACCTGGGCTGCCAACACGACGCACCGTTCCGCCGGCGAGGTCCCAGAGGCCGAGTACGACGACGAGGGCAACGTCACCAACCAGGACGCGATCGACGCGGCCGCAGACGCTGGCGTCTACTGGGGAACCGACCCGGCTCCCGGCCTCCAGCTCGATCTCGCCTCGGCAGTTCCGACGCTGGCCGACGACAACAAGTCGTTCACGGTCGTCTACGACCAGCCGTACGCCGACTGGAAGACCATGTTCGCGCCGGACACGACGGCGATCTCGGCACACGGCACCGTCCAGCTCGCCTACCCGGGTGAGTACGACGACGCGCAGGCCGCCAAGGATGCCTTCATCACGGCCGTCAACGACAACGACACCGCCTTCCTCGGCAAGGTCGCGTCCGAGTACCGCACGGGCTACGACTACACCTCGATGCCAGAGGAGCCGCAGAAGACGCTCTCCAACGGCCCGTACACGATCACGGATCTCGTCGAGAACCAGTACGTGACGCTCACGGCCCGCGAGGACTACACGTGGGGCCCGCTGCCGCACTACGAGACCATCACGATCCGCTTCATCCCGGACCCGCAGGCACAGGTGCAGGCGCTCCAGAACGGTGAAGTCCAGATCGTCTCCGGCCAGCCGACGACCGACCTCCTGCAGCAGCTCGAGGCCACCGAGGGCATCGAGTGGGAGTCCTCGCTCGAGGGCACCTACGAGCACGTCGACCTCCAGGTCGCCAACGGCGGCGTCTTCGACCCCGCGACCTACGGCGGCGACGAGGCCAAGGCCCAGCAGATCCGCGAGGCCTTCCTGCTCACGATCCCGCGCCAGGAGATCGTCGAGAAGCTCATCACGCCGATCGCACCGGATGCGACCACCCGCGACTCGCTCGTGTTCCTCCCCGGAGCCGACGGCTACGAGGATTCCGTCGCCGCCAGCGGCGTCGACCGCTACTCGGGCGACGACGCGGCCATCGAAGAGGCCAAGGGCCTCCTCGCGCAGGCCGGCGTTGCCAACCCGTCCGTCCGCTTCATGACGGCATCGTCGAACCCGCGCCGCCAGCAGGAGCTGCAGCTCATCAAGGCCTCGGCTGAGAAGGCCGGCTTCACGATCGTCGACGCGAGCGCCGAGGACTGGTCCACCGTGCTCACGACGCAGACCGACGCCTACGACGCGGCCCTCTTCGGATGGCAGTCCGAGGGTCTCGGTGTCGGCGAGCCGTCCCCGAACTACATCACGGGCGGCATCAACAACTACTACGGCTGGAGCGACCCCGAGCTGGACCAGATCCTCAAGGACGTCGAGGTCACCCTCGACCCGGCTGAGGCTCAGGGCAAGCTCGTCGACGCCGAGAAGATCATCATGGACAAGTCCTGGTCCGTGCCGATCTTCCAGTTCCCCGGCGTGGTCGCCTGGAGCGACCAGGTTGCGAACGTCAAGCCCGGATTCCTCTCCCCGCAGTACTTCTGGAACGCCTGGGAGTGGGCACCCGTGGAAGCCGCTGAGTAGTCACACCAGCGTCGAGCTCTCGACGCGCTGACCGCCGCGCGGTCAGACCAAGCGACGGCGGGAGTACCGTAGTCTTCTCGACTGCGGGACTCCCGCCTCGTCTGTTCGCGGCCACACCCCGGCCGAATGCCTCCTCCAGAACAGGACACCTCTGTGCTGAGATTCACCCTCCGACGCCTCTTCGTGTCGATCTTCATCCTGCTTGGCGCGCTCTTCATCGTGTACAACCTCGTCGCGATCTCGAAGGACCCGCTCGCGGACATCTTGGAGTCCACGGCTCCCAACAAGGAGCAGCTCATCGCCGCGCGCGTGGAGCTCCTGCAACTGGATGTGCCCGCCCCAGCCCGCTTCTTCCTCTGGCTCGGCGGCATCCTCGGGTTCTTCATCCCGACCTTCGACGACCCGAACGGACTGTTCGGCTTCCTCGGCAACAACTTCTCCATGGGCGTCAACATCGTCGGCCAGGACGTTGGACCGCTCATCGCCTCGGCGGTCGGTCAGACCCTGCAGCTCGTCACCGCCGCGACGCTCATCGCCGTCGTGATCGGCGTCGCCGTCGGCGTGACGACCGCTCTGCGCCAGTACTCGGGCTACGACTACACGGTGACGTTCCTGTCGTTCCTCACGTACTCGCTGCCGATCTTCTTCGTCGCCGTGCTGCTGAAGCAGTACATGGCCATCGGCTTCAACGACTTCCTGCAGGCCCCGCAGATACCGATACCGATGCTGCTGCTCATCGGCGTGGTCATCGGCTTCATCTTCATGTCGATCATCGGGGGGCCCGCAAAGACGCGAGCCATCGTGTTCGGCGCCGGCACCGCCGGCAGCATCGCGATCCTGTTCGGGATGGAGCTGCTCGACTGGTTCCGCAACCCTGGCCTCGGCACGGTCCTGATCATCTTCCTCGGACTCGCCACGGTGCTCATCACCGCGGCGCTGACGGTCGGCCTCTCCCACCGCCGCAACCTCATCGTCACCGGTGCGGTCGCGGTCGTCGGGGGAGCGCTCTGGTACCCGCTGCAGTTCGCGATGACGAACGAGATCGGCGCCTGGTTCCCGATCGTCCTCATCGTCGCCTTCACCGCCATCGCCTACTTCGCTGGAAAGTTCTTCGGCGGCCTCGACAAGCGCAACGTCGCAGGCAACGCGGCGATCGTCGGCTTCGTCGTCTCGCTGCTGCTCGTCATCGACCGCGTCATGCAGACCTGGTCCGGCTACTACGACCAGACCGGCGGACGACCGATCGCGACGGTCGGCGCATCCAGCCCGCAGCTCGGCTCCGACCCGTCCATCTGGCTGCAGATGCTCGACGGCTTCACGCATCTGCTGCTGCCGACCATCGCGATCATGGTCATCTCCATCGCGAGCTACAGCCGATACTCCCGCTCGAGCCTGCTCGAGATCATGAACCAGGACTACGTGCGGACCGCTCGCGCGAAGGGCCTGCCGGAGCGCACGGTGGTCATGCGCCACGCACTGCGCAACTCGCTCATCCCGATCACCACGATCGTCGCGGCCGACGTCGGAGCCATCATCTCCGGCGCGATCGTGACCGAGCAGATCTTCGGCTGGAGGGCGATGGGCTCGATCTTCTCGGAGTCGCTGCGCAACGTCGACCTCAACCCGCTCATGGGCTACGTCCTCGTGACCGCCGCCCTCACGGTGATCTTCAACCTGATCGCCGACATCCTGTACTCCGTCCTCGACCCGCGAATCCGCCTGAGCTGAGAGAGGGCTGAGCTATGACGACTCCGAACTTCACTGAGATCACCTCACCCCAGCCGCACGGCCCCGGGGACGAGCTGACCATCGAGCAGCGAGAGACCATCGGCCTGAGCCAGGGCCAGATCGTCTGGCGCCGGTTCGTGCGCCACACGGGAGCGATGGTCTCGACCGCCGTCCTCCTGGTCATCGTGCTGCTCGTCTTCACCTCCGTCGGCATCGTCGTGCCGTGGTGGGACTTCTCCGAGGGCAAGTTCACGCAGATCCAGGTCCCCGGCTGGTGGGCCTACGACTGGAACTCCATCGCCCCCATCGAGAACGGCGGCAACCCGACCTTCGTGAGCCTGTTCGACTGGGGCTCGCACCCGTTCGGTCAGGACGAGATCGGCCGCGACATCTTCGCCCGCGTCATGCGCGGAACGCAGCAGTCGCTCACGGTCATGTTCATCTACGGCATCCTCGCCGCGGTCATCGGCATCATCGTCGGCGGCATCGCGGGCTACTACCGCGGATGGGTCGACAACGTGCTCATGCGCGTCACCGACCTCTTCCTCGTCATCCCGACGCTCGTCTTCGCGGCCGTCCTCGGCCAGCTCGCCGGCCAGAACGAGGTCCTCCGGGCCTACGGTGCCGTCTCGCTTGCCGTCGTGCTGGGTCTCGTCGGCTGGATGTCGCTCGCCCGCCTCGTGCGCGGAGAGTTCCTGACGCTCCGAGAGCGCGAGTTCGTCGACGCCGCGCGGGTCGCCGGTGCATCGGGACGCCGCATCATCTTCCGCCACATCCTGCCGAACGCCCTCGGCGTGGTCATCGTCTCCACGACCCTGCTCATGAGCGCGGCGATCATCCTCGAGGCCAACCTGTCGTTCCTGGGCTTCGGCATCCAGCCGCCAGACGTCTCGCTCGGCCAGATCGTGCAGGAATACCAGGGTGCGTTCGCCACTCGCCCGTGGCTGTTCTGGTTCCCGGGCGCCTTCATCGTCGCCATCGCGCTGTGCATCAACTTCATCGGCGACGGACTGCGCGACGCGTTCGACCCGCGCCAGCGCAAGATCCCCGGCAACGGCACCTGGTCGCGCATGTGGCGCACGCTCACGTCGCGCGACGGCCGCCCCACCAAGGGCGACACGAGCACGGGTGGCGCGAGCACGGGTGACGCGAGCAAGGCGGATGTGTGACGCGCCTCGTCGCAGAGCGCGCCCCTCGCCTGGTCCTCGCCGGGCTAGATGGCGATGAGCGCGCCGACCACGAGCACCGTCGTGATGAGCACCACCGTGTTCAGCACGTTCTGGGTGCGCACGACCGGACCGATCGGCGTTCCAGCGTCTCGCTGCTGCTGAGCCCGGCGATGCGTGAGGTTCACGGCAGCGTCGCCGGAGTAGGTTCCGGGGGCCGCGCTCGTGCGGATGCTCTGGGACTCGTCCGTGAGCCGGCGCGGGTCCTTCCACAGGAGCGGATCGCGCGGGTCCATGCGCTCAGCGCTGAGTCGGTCGGGCGGGGGAGCAGCCCACGCGCTGACCTTGCCCTCCGGCGTCGTGACGGTGAAGCCGCGCGTCGTCTCGACGAGCTCGATCTGCCCGTAGGGCACGACCGTCTTCTTGAGCGGGTTGTTCACCTCGAGCGCATCGTCCGTGAAGACGACGCTCGGGCTCACCAGGGTGATCCATCCGAGGCCGAGGGCCAGGATGGGCAGCGGCAGCACCGAGAGCAGGTGCCGCTCGGCTCCCGGAGTGATCATCACGGAGATGACGGCGACGAGCGCCATCGCGGCGATGACGCCGTAGACGACAAGACCCATACGGGGGCGGAGAACGGTTCGCTCGGACACCCGCCCATTCTCGCAGAGGCCGCACGGCCCACACCCCAGACAGCACGCGCTGCAACCGCAGCCCACCGGGAGGCACGCTCATGAGCACGACTTCACGCAAAGACGACGCGACGCCGATCCTCGAGGTCCAGGATCTGAGTGTCGAGTTCTGGGTCGGCGGCGACTGGGTCACCGCCGCGAAGGACATCAACTACGTGGTCCGGCCGGGCGAGGTGCTCGCCATCGTCGGCGAGTCGGGTTCCGGCAAGTCCGTGTCGTCCATGACGCTCCTCGACCTCCTCCCGAAGAACGGGCGCACCTCCGGCAGCGCGAAGCTCAACGGCACCGAGCTCATCGGGGCGCCGCAGTCGACGCTGCGCCGCGCTCGAGGCAACGACATCGCGGTGATCTTCCAGGAGCCCATGACGGCGCTCAACCCGGTGCTGACGATCGGGTTCCAGATCTCGGAGGCGCTGCGCATCCACAACCCAACGATGACGCCGAACGCCGCCAGGGAGCGCGCGCTCGAGCTCCTGCGTCTCGTCGAGATGCCCAACCCGGCGAAGGCGTTCGACTCGTACCCGCACCAGCTGTCCGGCGGGCAGCGGCAGCGCGCCATGATCGCGCAGTCGCTCAGCTGCGACCCTGACCTCCTCATCGCGGATGAGCCGACGACGGCCCTCGACGTGACGATCCAGGCCGAGATCCTCGAGCTCATGCGGTCGCTGCACGAGCGCCTCAACTCGGCGATCGTCATCATCACGCACGACATGGGCGTGGTCGCCGACATCGCCGACAACGTCATCGTGATGAAGGGCGGCGAGATCGTCGAGCGCGGCACCGTGCGAGAGATCTTCAAGAACCCGCAGCACGCCTACACCAAGACGCTGCTCGACGCGGTTCCGCACCTGGGCACCGGAGCGGCGAGCGGGCTGGATGCGCGCGAGTTCACGGGCGAGCCGGCGCTCGTCGTGCAGAACGCCGATATCGAGTACCCGAAGCAGGGCCGCGTCCCCGCGTTCAAGGCCGTCGAGGACGCGACCTTCGAGATCTACCCGGGCGAGATCGTGAGCGTCGTCGGAGAGTCGGGATCGGGGAAGACCACGGTCGCTCGCGCGGTCGTCGGGCTGCTGCCGGTCGCCGCCGGCTCGATGAAGCTCAACGGCGTCGAGCTGAACGGGGTCTCGAGGCACGACCTCGCGAAGGTGCGCCGCGATATCGGCATCGTCTTCCAGGACCCGGGCTCGTCGCTCAACCCGAGGTGGCCCGTCGGGCAGTCGATCGCTGAGCCGCTCATCCTCGAGAAGAAGCTGACGAAGGCGGAGATCGAGGCGCGAGTCGGCGAGCTGCTCGACCAGGTCGAGCTTCCCCGCTCGTTCCGCAACCGCTACCCGAACGAGCTGTCCGGCGGACAGCGTCAGCGCATCGGCATCGCCCGCGCCCTGGCGCTCGAGCCGAAGCTCCTCGTCGCCGATGAGCCCACCTCCGCCCTGGACGTGTCGGTGCAGAAGCGCGTGCTCGAGCTGCTCGTCGAGATCCAGCAGCGGCTGCAGTTCGCCGTGCTGTTCGTGACGCACGACCTGGCCGTCGTCGACCAGCTGGCGAACCGGGTCATCGTCATGAACCACGGCAAGATCGTGGAGCAGGGGCCGACGGACCAGATCCTCCGTGCTCCGCAGGACCCGTACACGCAGCGCCTCGTCGCCGCCGTGCCGGTGCCGGACCCCGACGAGCAGGCGATCCGCCGAGCCGAGCGGGCCGCGCTCAAGCGCGCAACCGAGGGCGCGGTCACGGCCGAGGTCCTCGGCGACAACATCGTGGCCTCGGATGCTCCTTCGGCGCAGCAGGAGGACATCCTGCGCGCCGAGGCGGAGGAGCGGGAATCCGGCCAGTGACTCGATAGAAACTTCGGCCAGCGTGGGGGCGATCTCACGCTGGTCGGGAGGCGTGTCCTCCGTGACGTAGGATGAACTGCCCTTTTCTCAAATGAAAGCACCCTTGAATGACTGCTGTGCCTGTCGCCCACCGTTCTGAACTCCGTAACGTCGCCATCGTGGCGCACGTCGACCACGGCAAGACGACCCTCGTCGACGCCATGCTGAAGCAGACGGGCTCGTTTGGCGAGCACGACAGCAACTCGACCGAAGCCCGAGTCATGGACTCGAACGACCTCGAGCGTGAAAAGGGCATCACCATCCTCGCCAAGAACACGGCGATCTCCTACAAGGGGAAGCACGCCACGGATGGCCCGATCACGATCAACGTGATCGACACCCCTGGCCACGCCGACTTCGGTGGCGAGGTCGAGCGCGGCCTGTCCATGGTCGACGGTGTCGTCCTCCTCGTCGACGCCTCCGAGGGGCCCCTCCCGCAGACCCGCTTCGTGCTCCGCAAGGCGCTCGCCGCGAACCTCCCGGTCATCCTGTGCGTCAACAAGACCGACCGTCCGGACGCGCGCATCGACGAGGTCGTCGCCGAGAGCCAGGACCTGCTCCTGGGTCTCGCCTCCGACATGGCCGACGAGGCGCCCGATCTCGACATCGACGCGCTCCTCGACCTGCCCGTCCTCTACGCCTCGGGCCGCGCTGGTGCCGCTTCGCACAACCAGCCCGCCGACGGCGAGCTGCCGGACAACGACGACCTCGAGCCGCTCTTCGAGACGATCCTCAAGCACATCCAGCCGCCGGCCTTCGACCCGGAGGCGCCGCTGCAGGCGCACGTGACGAACCTGGACAGCTCGCCGTTCCTCGGTCGTCTCGCTCTGCTGCGCGTCTTCAACGGCACGCTCAAGAAGGGCCAGAACGTGGCCTGGGTGAAGAACGACGGCTCGGTGCACAACGTGCGCATCACGGAGCTGCTCGAGACGAAGGCGCTCGACCGCGTCCCCACCGACTCCGCTGGCCCCGGTGACATCGTCGCCGTCGCCGGCATCCCCGAGATCATGATCGGCGAGACGATCGCCGACCCGGAGGACATCCGTCCGCTTCCCGGCATCACGGTCGACGAGCCCGCCATCTCGATGACGATCGGCACGAACACCTCGCCCATCATGGGCAAGGTCAAGGGCCACAAGCTCACCTCGCGCATGGTCAAGGACCGCCTCGACCGCGAGCTCATCGGCAACGTCTCGATCCGCGTCCTCGACATCGGGCGCCCGGACGCCTGGGAAGTCCAGGGCCGTGGCGAGCTCGCGCTCTCCGTCCTCATCGAGAACATGCGCCGCGAGGGCTTCGAGCTCACCGCCGGCAAGCCGCAGGTGGTCACGAAGATCGTCGACGGCAAGACCCACGAGCCGTTCGAGCACCTCACGATCGACTCGCCGGAAGAGCACCTCGGCGCCATCACGCAGCTCCTCGCCGCGCGCAAGGGCCGCATGGAGTCGATGTCGAACCACGGCACGGGCTGGGTCCGCATGGAGTTCATCATCCCGTCGCGAGGCCTCATCGGCTTCCGCAGCGAGTTCATGACGAGCACGCGTGGAACCGGTATCGCGAACGCCATCTCGCACGGCTACGAGCCGTGGGCCGGCCAGATCACGACCCGCATCTCGGGTTCGATCGTCGCCGACCGCGCGGGAGTCGCGACGCCGTTCGCGATGCAGGCACTGCAGGAGCGCATGTCGTTCTTCGTGCAGCCGACCGAAGAGGTCTACGAGGGCATGGTCATCGGCGAGAACTCGCGCGCCGACGACATGGACGTCAACGTGACCAAGGAGAAGAAGCTCACGAACATGCGTTCCGCCAACGCGGACACGTTCGAGTCGATGACGCCTTCTCGCCAGCTCACGCTCGAGGAGTGCCTCGAGTTCGCCCGCGAGGACGAGTGCGTCGAGGTCACGCCCGAGAAGATCCGCATCCGCAAGCTGCTCCTCGACGGCAACGCGCGTGCGCGTGCCACCTCGCGCGCCAAGAAGCAGTAGTTGCGCGTGCGCCCTCGCACGGCAACACGTGAACAGTAAGGTCGTATGACGGAAGTCATCGAACAGCCTGCCGCAGAGCAGCGAACCGGGGAACGCATCCTCGGGGCGCTGCTCTACGCGCTTTTCGGCCTCATCGTCGGCACCGTGACCACGTTCCTCCACCGTGGCCGCGTCGAGCTCTTCGAGACGACGCTCTGGGTGGGCATCGTGCTCGGCCTCGTCTGCATCCTGTGCCTCGGCATCGGCCTGCGCCTGTACCTCGTCGATCGGTGGATGAGCACCGGGTTCGCTGTCGGGGTCATCGCCGCGGTCGTCGGCCTCGGCGTCTGGAATCCGGGCTCGAGCGTCGTCGTGGTCGGTGACGTGGTCGGCCTCGCCTGGCTCGCCCTTGCGTCCCTCGTCGCGGCGGGCTGCGCGTTCTGGCCCGCCCTGCCGAGCCGCCGATCGCGAACGGCGACCGGCGGCGGCGAGTACGATGAGAGATCGCAACCGAGCTAGGAGGAGTCACCTCAGTGACCTACGTCATCGCCCTTCCCTGTGTCGACGTGAAGGACCGGGCCTGCATCGATGAGTGCCCCGTCGACTGCATCTACGAGGGCGATCGGATGCTCTACATCCACCCCGACGAATGCGTCGACTGCGGTGCCTGCGAACCCGTCTGCCCCGTCGAGGCCATCTACTACGAGGACGACCTGCCCGAGGAGTGGAGCGAGTACTACACCGCGAACGTCGACTTCTTCTCCGAGATCGGCTCGCCAGGGGGAGCGGCGAAGGTCGGCGTCATCCACCACGACCACCCGGTCATCGCGGCGCTCGAACCGCAGGGAGAGGGCGCGTGACGCTCGGCGAGCTGCCCGACTACCCCTGGGACCAGCTGACGCCCTACATCGACCAGGCGAACGCGCACCCGGATGGTGCCCTCGACCTCTCGATCGGCTCTCCCGTCGACCCGACGCCTGAGATCGTTCGCGCGGCGCTGCGGGAGCACGCAGACGCGCACTCCTACCCGACCACGATCGGCACACCGGAAGCCAGGGACGCCGTCGTCGCCTGGTTCGCGCGGTGCCGTGGCGTGAGCGGCCTGCTGCGCTCGAACACGATGCTCACGGTCGGCTCGAAGGAGTTCGTCGCGACGACGGCCTTCTTCCTGCGACTCGGCGAGGGCGACACGGTCGTCTACCCTGCCCGGGCCTACCCGACGTACGAGATCGGCGCGGTCTTCGCCGGAGCCGAGGGCTTCGCGGGCGACGACCCCGCGGCCTGGCCGGAATCGACGAAGCTCATCTGGCTCAACAGCCCAGGCAACCCCGACGGCCGAGTGCTCGGCGTCGAGGAGCTCGCGGCAGCCGTCGCCCGTGCTCGCGAGCTGGGCGCCGTCATCGTCAACGACGAGTGCTACGCGGAACTCGGCTGGGGGGACTGGTCGGGGGAGCGCATCCCGAGCATCCTCGACGAGCGGGTCACGGGTGGAGATCTCAGCAACATCCTCGCGTGCTCGTCCCTCTCGAAGCGGTCGAATCTGGCGGGCTACCGGGCGGCCTACGTCGCGGGTGACGCGCAGCTCATCTCGCGCCTGCTCACGGCACGCAAGCACGCGGGGCTCATCGTCCCGGCCCCGGTGCAGGCGGCCGTCGTGGCTGCGCTCGGCGACGACGAGCATGCCGTCGAGCAGTACAACCGCTACCTCCGTCGCCGAGAGGTGCTCCTTCCCGCGCTCCAGGCGTGGGGGCTGCGCATCGAGCACAGCGAGGCGGGCCTCTACCTGTGGGGCACCAAGGGCGACGACTCCTGGGCAACGATCGAGGAGCTCGCAGAGCTCGGCATCATCGCGGGGCCCGGGGTCTTCTACGGCGAGGCCGGCGGGCGGCACGTCCGAGTCTCCCTCACGGCCACGGATGCGCACATCGACGAGGCCGCGCGGCGCCTCATCGCGGCCAGTCCTGACCATTCCGTGCAAGCTCAGTAGGTATCGAACAGCACATCGCGAGTTTCATTGTGGATTCGCATAGTCACCTGGTCGACCGATTAGGCTATGAGAACACTGCGCGTTCTGCGTGCTCGCCGGGGAGCATCCCCCACCCGCTCGAGGAGGATCTGTGACTGAACAGCACAAGCAGGCTGAGGCCCACCGGAATGAGGCGGACTCAGCCACCTTCAGGATCGGCGACAGGACAGCTGAGTTCCCCGTTCTGCGCGCTACCGAAGGCGCTGACGCGGTCGACATCTCGACGTTCATGAAGCAGACCGGGTACACCACGCTCGACCAGGGCTTCGTCAACACCTCGTCGACCAAGTCGGCGATCACGTACATCGATGGTGCCAACGGCATCCTCCGCTACCGCGGGTATCCGATCGAGGAGCTCGCCTCCAAGTCGAGCTTCCTCGAGGTCGCGTACCTGCTGCTCTACGGCCAGCTGCCGACCGAGTCGGAGTACGAGAACTTCACCGACCGCATCCGCCACCACACGCTCCTCCACGAGGACCTCAAGCGCTTCTTCACGGCACTGCCGCCGCACGCGCACCCGATGTCCGTGCTGTCGAGCGCCGTCAACGCGCTTTCGACGTACTACGAGGATTCCCTCGACGTCCACAACCCCGAGATGGTCGAGCAGTCGACCATCCGCCTCCTCGCGAAGATCCCGGTCATCGCCGCCTACGCGCACAAGAAGAGCATCGGCCAGGCGTTCCTGTACCCGGACAACTCGCTCGACTTCGTCGACAACTTCCTCAAGCTCAACTTCGGCAACCTCGCGGAGCCCTACGAGGTCAACCCCGTGCTCTCGAAGGCACTCGAGCGCCTCCTCATCCTGCACGCCGACCACGAGCAGAACGCGTCGACCTCGACCGTGCGTCTCGTCGGCTCGACCGAGGCGAACATGTACTCCTCGATCTCCGCTGGCATCAGCGCCCTCAATGGCCCGCTGCACGGTGGCGCCAACGAGGCCGTCCTCAAGATGCTCGCGCAGATCCAGGAATCCGGCGAGGGCGTCGACCGCTTCGTCGAGCGAGTCAAGAACAAGGAAGACGGCGTGCGCCTCATGGGCTTCGGCCACCGGGTGTACAAGAGCTACGACCCCCGTGCGAAGCTCGTCAAGGAGTCCGCGGACGAGGTGCTCGCCGCGCTCGGCGTCAACGACCCGCTTCTGGAGCTCGCGACGCAGCTCGAGCAGGTCGCCTTGAACGACGACTACTTCAAAGAGCGAAGCCTGTATCCGAACGTCGACTTCTACACGGGCCTCATCTACAAGGCGATGGGCTTCCCGACGCGCATGTTCACGGTGCTGTTCGCCATTGGGCGCCTCCCCGGCTGGCTCGCGCACTGGCGTGAGGCGAACGCGGATGCCAAGACCAAGATCGGGCGCCCGCAGCAGCTCTACACGGGTGAGGCCGAGCGCCACTACCCGGAGAACCGCGGCTTCCAGCTGCTCTGACGTCAGACCCGCGCAGGTGACGCGTGCCGCCGCAGCCTGGAATCCCCTGTGAGGGGTTCCGCTGCGACGGCACGCGTTCTACGCTGATCGAACAAGACACTCCCCGCTCGAGCCGCACGACAGGTGGCCAGCGGGGAGTGTTGTTCTGTCTCCGGGCTGCTGACCACAGGGTCAGTCCGAAGGCATTCGGGTCAGGCGTGCAGGGCGTCGTTGAGCTGGATGCCAGCCCCGGTCCGCGCCAGGGCCTCGACCGCGCCATTGACCGAGTTCCGTCGGAACAGCAGGTTCGGCACACCGGAGAGCGCCGACGCCTTGACCGACTGCGGCTCGCCGATCTGGCCATCGGGGTCGCTCTGGCCGATGAGCGAGACCTTGGTTCCGGCGGTCACGTAGAGGCCGGCCTCGACGATCGAGTCGTCGCCCAGCGAGATGCCGATCCCGGAGTTCGCGCCGAGCAGGGCGCGCTCGCCGATGCGGATGCGCTCCTTGCCGCCGCCGGAGAGCGTGCCCATGATGGACGCTCCGCCGCCGATGTCGCTGCCTGCTCCGAGGACCACGCCCTGCGAGACGCGCCCTTCCACCATCGAGCGGCCGAGGGTGCCAGCGTTGAAGTTCACGAAGCCCTCGTGCATGACGACCGTGCCTGGTGCCAGGTGCGCGCCGAGACGGACCCGTCCGCCGTCGGCGATGCGCACGTCCGCCGGCATCACGTAGTCGAGGAGGCGTGGGAACTTGTCGATCGCGTAGACCTGGATGCCCTCGCGCTGGAGGATCGCGCGCGACGAGGCGGCGAGGTCGGGTCGCATGGGGCCGACGTTGGTCCAGGCGTTGGTCGGCAGGTGGCCGAAGATGCCATCGAGGTTGATGCTGTTCGGCTCGACGATGAGGTGGCTCAGGAGGTGCAGGCGGAGGTAGGCGTCGACGACGCTCTCGACGGGCTCATCGAGCCGCACCGTTACGGTGACCGGGCTGACCTGTACCTGGCGACGCTCGTCGTCGTAGGAGAGCGCCGCGAAGCTGGCGGGAGAGATGTGCGGGTCGCGGCCCTCTGGCAGCGGGCCGAGCGCGGGGGTCGGGAACCAGGCATCGAGCACCTGTCCGTCGTTCGTGATCGTGGCGAGGCCGTCGCCCCAAGCTGTCCGCTGGTCGTGGGAGGTGGGTGCATCGTTGGTCATGCGCTCCAGGCTACCCAGGGAAGGGCCCGCGCGGGCACCGCGCTGTGCTCTTGCCGAGCACTTAGGCTTGAACCCATGTCTTCCTTCGCGAGTGGCGACGCCCTCGACCTGACGCGACCCTCCACCGAGCTCACGCGCCTGCTGTGTGACATTCCCTCTGTCTCCGGAGACGAGGCGACGATCGCCGACGCCATCGAGGCCGCGCTGGCGCCGTTCGCGCATCTCGAGGTGCAGCGGCTCGGCAACACCATCGTGGCGCGCACCTCGCTCGGGCGCGCTCAGCGGGTCGCGATCGCGGGGCACATCGACACCGTGCCGATCAACGAGAACCTCCCGACGCGACTCGAGGTCCTCTCTCCCGAGCAGGCCGCGGCAGATGTGCCGGATACGCCGTCTGGGGAGTACCTCTGGGGGCGCGGCACGGTCGACATGAAGGCCGGCGTTGCCGTGCAGCTGAGGCTCGCAGCTGAGCTCGTGGAGCCCGCCGTCGACGTGACCTGGATCTGGTACGACAACGAGGAGGTCGCGTCCGAGCTGAACGGGCTGGGGCTGCTCGCGGATGCCCGGCCGGAGCTCCTGGCCGCCGACTTCGCGATCCTGGGCGAACCCACGAAGGGCGAGGTCGAGGGCGGCTGCAACGGCACCATCCGCGTCGACATCCGGACCAGGGGGAAGCGCGCCCACTCGGCACGCGCGTGGGTGGGGGAGAACGCCATCCACAAGGCGGCGCCCATCCTCGAGCGGCTCGCGGCGTTCGAGCCTGCTACGGTGCCCGTCGAGGGCCTCGAGTACCGGGAAGGGCTCAATGCCGTCCGCATCTCTGGCGGGGTCGCCGGCAACGTGATCCCCGACGAGTGCGTCGTGCACGTCAACTACCGCTTCGCCCCGGACAAGACGCTCGATGAAGCCGAGGAGAAGCTGAGAGCGTGGTTCGGTGACTTCGAGCTCGACTTCGTCGACCGCTCTCCCGCAGCCAGGCCGGGACTCGACGCCCCTCTGGCCCGCGGATTCCTCGAAGCGGTCGGCGCAGAGGCGAAGCCCAAGTACGGGTGGACGGACGTGGCCAGGTTCTCGGCGCTCGGCATCCCCGCGGTGAACTACGGCCCTGGCGACCCGCTCAAGGCGCACGCCGACGACGAACGTGTGCTCCTCTCCGAGATCACGCGAGTCGAGGAGGGGCTGCGGACATGGCTGACCTCACGCTAGCGAGGACGGGCCGCGAGGAGTTCACGATCGCCGCGGACACCAGGCCGACGTACTTCTCGTACTACTGGAGCCGCCTCCCGGCCCTGGCGCAGGTCGCCATCATCTTCTTCGGAACGCGGGTCGTGACGACCGTCTTCCTGCTGGCCTTCGCATCCCAGCAGCAGGAGACCTGGCAGTCGCCGGCGAAACCCGACCTGTGGACCTTCTCCAACCTGTGGGACTCGGCCTGGTTCGAGCGCATCGGAACCGGTGGGCCGTTCGGCTATTCGAGCGAGCTGCCCCGAAACGACGAGGGGCAGGTCACTGAGAACGCGTGGGCCTTCATGCCGCTCTACCCGGTCCTGGTCCGTGGGCTCATGGTGGCGACGACGCTGCCGTGGGAAGTGGCGTCCGTGCTCGTCGCGACGGCGTTCGGGTTCGCGGCGGCCTGGGTCTTCAACCGGACCCTCGCGCTTGTGGTCGACAAGAGCACCACCGCGTTCGCGACGCTGCTCTTCTGCATCGCTCCGACGAGCCCCCTGCTCCAGCTCGGCTATGCGGAGAGCGCGCAGAGCTTCTTCGTCGCGCTGCTGCTGTACCTGCTCATCAAGCGCCAGTGGCTGGTCATGCTTCCCGTCATCGTGCTCGCCTCGTTCACACGCCCGACTGGGCTCGCGTGGGCCATGACGCTGGGGCTCTACTTCCTCGCACGCTGGTGGATGCACGCCAAGGGTCGCGAGGCGTTCCCACGCCCTGAGGTCATCAAGGTCATGGCCGCCGGGATGCTCTCCGCGGTCGCGGGCTTCGGCTGGCTGCTCATCGCCTGGGCCGTGACCGGAGTCCCATCCGCGTACATCGACACGGAGCTCGCCTGGCGCATCCACTACACGGGGCCCATCGAGCTGGAGCCGTTCACGGGGTGGTTCCACGGCTCGACGTTCTGGTTCGGCCAGCCGATCGGGGCGATCATCGTGGTGCTCTTCGTCATCGTCGTGGTCGGCGCCATCGCGCTGCCGATCATGCGCAGGCTCGGCATCGAGATCCGCATCTGGCTCTTCAGCTACTTCACGTACCTCTTCGCCGTCTTCTTCCCGCAGTCGAGCACGTTCCGGCTGCTCATGCCGATGTTCCCGATCCTCGGCGCCGTCGCGATCCCCAAGTCGCCGCTCTACCGGGTGAGCGTCGTCGTGCTCATGCTCGTCGGGCAGCTCCTCTGGCTCTACGTCTGCTGGTACACCGTGGAGGGCGACTGGACCCCCGCGTAGTCGGTCCGGCCCCCACACGCAGCGATCGCCGCATCCATCACCGGATGCGGCGATCGCCGTCTGTGCTGAGCGCTGGGGTCGCGTCAGTCGCGTCAGCCGCGTGCCGCGTCGAGGCGCTGGCCCACGTTCTCCCAGTTCACGATGTTCCAGAAGGCCTTGATGTAGTCGGCCCGAACGTTCTGGTAGTCGAGGTAGTAGGCGTGCTCCCACACATCGAGCTGCAGCAGCGGGATGACCCCGAACGGGATGTTGCCCTGCTGGTCGAAGAGCTGGAACGTGGTGAGGTTGCCACCCGTCTGGTCGTAGCCGAGCACGGCCCAGCCGGAGCCCTGCACGCCGAGCGCCACGGCGGTGAACTGCGCCTGGAACTTCTCGAGACCGCCGAACTGCTCGTCGATCGCATCCTTGATGCCACCAGCGGGCTCCCCGCCTTCCGGCGAGAGGTTGGTCCAGAAGACGCTGTGGTTGACGTGTCCGCCCAGGTTGAAGGCGAGGTCCTTCTCGAGCTTGTTGATGTTCGCGAGGTTGCCGCTGTCGCGCGCCTCGGCGATCTGCTCGAGTGCCGTGTTGGCGCCCTTCACGTAGGTCGCGTGGTGCTTGTCGTGATGCAGCTCCATGATGCGTGCCGAGATGTGGGGCTCGAGTGCCGCGTAGTCGTAGGGGAGGTCGGGAAGCGTGTATTCAGCCACGTGAGGTCCTTTCGATCATCTGGCCAGGACAGAAGGCGCCATCGACGCCAACGAAATTCGACGCTACACCTCGGTTCTGGCCGTTCCCCTCGCCGTTTCCTCGCAAGTCGGACCGAATTTGATCCACGACTTTGCGCATTCCGGAGGGCCGAATGCACACTCGGTCCGCGAATTTGGGATACTAGGGAGACACTGCACAAATCTTGGAGGCGCAATTATGGCCGCGATGAAACCGCGTACTGGTGACGGACCTATGGAAGCCATCCGCGAAACACGGCTGATCATCGTTCGTGTACCCCTAGAGGGTGGCGGGCGCCTCGTGGTGTCCGTCAACGACGACGAGGCCCGCGAGCTTCGCGACGCGCTGAGCGCAGTCGTCGGCGAATAGCCGATTCGCACGGGGAGAAGGGCGTCGACCACCATGGTCGGCGCCCTTCTTCTTCGTTCCTCGTGTCTGAATCCAGCGCCTCGGCGTGCAGCGTGCTGCGCTCAGCGCAGCTTCGTGAGCTGGAGGATGCCACCGTCGAGCGGCAGCAGAGCCAGGCGCAGATCCTCCTGGAGATCGAACTCGGAGTAGAGGGCGCGCAGGCCACTCGTCAGCGCGTCGCGTCGGGCCGGTGAAGCGACCTTACCGCCGTTGAGCGCACCAAGGGCGACGATCGTGCCGCCGGGGCGGATGAGGCGCAGCCCATGCTGCAGATGCGCGCCGATGTGCGCGATGTCGCCTCCGATGACGACCAGGTCGTAGCCGCCCTCGGTCATCCGAGGCAGCACGTCCTGTGGGTGACCCGTGATGAAGCGGAGGCTCGCGCCCCGCGCCCCCGCCGAGATCAGCAGACGCCGCGCGTGCCCGAGGTACTCGGGCTCGGCGTCGATGCAGGTGATCGTCGAGCTCGGCGCCCCGCGCCAGACCGCGTGCGTGAGCACCCCCGCGCCGGTCCCGATCTCGATGATCGTGGCGGCTCCCGTCGCGGCCGCGAGGAACGTCAGGTGAGCCGCGGTTGCGGCAGAGGGGAGCGGCAGTCCCAGCTCGAGCGTCAGCTGACGAGCATCCCGGACGAGGGCACCGTCCACGATTCGCTCGTTGATGTAGCGCGAGCTGAGCTCCAGTTCAGACATTCTTCAAGACTAGCGGCGGGCGAGGTCCCGGAGTCCGATTCCCGCATCCGGGTTCTGGCCTCCCGGGGTGAGGCGTCGGCGCATCCCAGACCCTATGATGGGACGGTGTTTGGGCTGACGTTTGAGAAGTTGCTGTTGATCGGCATTATCGCGGCCTTCATCATCGGTCCCGACAAGCTCCCGAAAGCTGCCGAGCGTCTCGCTGATGCGGTCAAGTGGCTTCGTGGCGCGTCCACGAACGCGAAGTCGCGCATGAAAGAGGAGATGGGCGACGATTTCGCCGATGTCGACTGGCGCAAGCTCGATCCTCGCCAGTATGACCCTCGCCGCATCATCCGCGACGCGCTTCTCGCCGAGGATGAGCCTGCTGCGCCTCAGCCTGCCCCCGTGAATGGCGCTTCTGCGTCTGCCGCTGCGAGCGCCGCGACTCTCGCAGCCGGAGCAGCCGCGGCCGCCGCCGCGCCGGGGAGCGCCTCGCGACCGAGCTGGGCTTCGAGCGCACAGCCGTCCGCATCGATCGTCGGTCCCGTGCCGTTCGACGCCGAAGCCACCTGATCTGAGTCCCATCCGAGACGCCGAGGCACCGGCCACTCGACCAGGAGACGGACGAGCTCGGGACCCTAGACGAGCGAGACTGGAAGCCTTCGACCGCTGAGTCCGCGAGGCTGAGCGAGCAGGGCGTCCGCCGCGCGCTGGAGCGCCTCGCCTGCAGGTTCCGTCGGCTCGGCCCGCAGCAGGGGAGTGCCGGCGTCGCCAGACTCGCGGAGCGTCTGGCTCACCGGCACCTCGGCGAGCAAGGCGACCGCGTCGCCCTCCGCGCTGAGGCGCTCTGCGACGGCCAGCCCTCCGCCTTCGCCGAAGAGCGCGACCCGGCCCCCGTCCGGCGAGGCGAAGGGGGACATCGTCTCGATGACGCCGACGACCCGCTGCCCGGTCTTCCTGGCCAGAGCCCCGGAGCGCCAGGCGACGTCGGCGGCAGCCGCCTGCGGAGTCGTGACGACGAGGACCTCGGCGCTCGGGAGGAGCTGGCCGAGCGAGATCGCGATGTCGCCGGTACCAGGCGGCAGGTCGAGCAGCAGCACGTCGAGATCCCCGAAGTAGACGTCGGTGAGGAACTGCTCGATCGTTCGATGCAGCATCGGGCCGCGCCACGCGACGACCTGAGCATCGTCGCCGAGGAACATGCCGATCGAGATGAGCTTCACGCCGTGCGACTCAGGGGGCACGATCATGTCCCCGATCCGCGTCGGTGCCAAGTCGTGCCCCAGCCCGAAGAGGCCGGGGATGGAGTAGCCGTGGACGTCGGCGTCGATGAGGCCGACGTTGAGTCCGCGCCGTGCGAAGGCGGCGGCGAGGTTCGCGGTGACCGTGGACTTGCCGACGCCCCCCTTGCCGCTCGTGACGGCGATGACGCGCGTCAGCGAGTCGCGACCGAAGGGATGCACGCGGCCAGCGCGGGAGCCCCGCAGCCGTTCGGTGAGGGCCGTCCGCTGCTCGCGCGTCATGACGCCGATCTCGAGATCGTATCCGGTGTCGTCGACGACCGACTCGATCGCGGAGCGCACCTCCCGCTCGATCTGACGCGCCGCCGGGCACCCGACGATCGTGAGCCGCAGCTCGACCTCGAAGGACCCGTCTGGGCGCTCGTCGACGCGCTCGATCATCCCGAGCTCGGTGACCGGTAGGCGTAGCTCGGGGTCGTTGACGCCAGCGAGCGCGCTCCAGATGCTGTCGGCGGTCGTCACGTCGCTCACACCGACTCTTCTGCCGACTTGGCTGCGCGCTTCCTGTCTCGGATCGCCTCTGCGCGGCGCCTCGCTGAGTCGCTCACCCGCTGCTGCTCGCGCGAGATGGTCTCGGAGCCCTCTTCGTCTGGGTCGTCGAGGTCCTCGATGTCCTCCAGCAGGGCACGCAGCTCGGCACGGATGAAGTCCTTCGACGCCAGGTCCTTCGTGAGCACTCGGAGGGCCACGATCTCGCGAGCCAGGTACTCGAGGTCGGCGGAGTTGCGCTCCGCTCGCTGCCGGTCCTGGGCGATCTGCACCCGGTCGCGGTCGTCCTGTCGGTTCTGCGCGAGCAGCAGCATGGGGGCAGCGTAGGAGGCCTGCAGCGACAGCATGAGGGTCAAGGCGATGAAGCCGAGGTCAGCGGAGTCGAAGCGCAGCTCGATGGGGGCCATCGAGTTCCACACCACCCAGAACACGACGAAGAGCGAGAGGCCCACGAGGAAGGCCGGCGTGCCCATGGCACGCGCGAACGCCTCCATCCCCCGGCCGAATGCGTCGCTCCGGTCGTGGTCGCGGTTCTCCGAGTCATCCCCGCGCGAATCGCGCGGGTCGCGGGAGTCTCGCCGCGGCTTCGGCCGAGGGCGTCGGAGATGCAGGCCCTTCACCTTGGGGCGCTCGAGATCGTCTTCACGACGTGCCATGAGTCCTCCGGGCGGCTGGAGAGTTGGCTGGGGCGGTGACGACACGCTTGGTGCCGACGCGCTGGGAGACGCGACTGGGGACGACCTCGCCCTCGGCGTCGACCTGACGCCAGTCCTCCGGCAGGAGGTGGTCGAGGACGTCGTCGATGGTCACGACGCCGACGAGGCGGTGCGCGTCGTCGATGACGGGAAGCGCGACGAGGTCGTAGCTCGCGAGGACACGCGCCACCTCGGCGTCACGCATCGTCGTGGGCGCAGGTTCCATCTCGCGGTCCAGGATCGTGTCGAGTCGCTCGTGCGGGGGATATCTGAGGAGCCGCTGGAAGTGGACGAGGCCCAGGTAGCGCCCCGTTGGCGGCTCGTAGGGGGAGAGGGTCACGAAGACGCTCGTCGCGAGCGCCGCGGGGAGGTCCTTGCGGCGGATGAGCACCAGCGCCTCGGCGACCGTCGCGTCGCCGGGCAGGATCACCGGGTCCGTCGTCATCAGGCCGCCGGCGGTGTCGGGGGCGAACTCGAGGAGCATGCGAACCTCTTCGGCCTCCTCCGGGTCCATGCGCTGCAGGAGCGCCTCGCTCTTGACCGCGTCGAGCTTCGCGACGAGGTCGGCGGCGTCGTCTGGCTGCATGCGGTCGAGCACGTCGGCCGCGTGCTCCTCGTCGAGCCACTCGATGATCGTGACCTGGTCGGACTCGCGCATCTCCTCGAGCACGTCCGCCAGCCGCTCGTCCGGCAGCATGCTGACGACCTCTTTGAGGCGTGCATCCGGCAGGTCGAGGAGCGCGGTGGCGAAGTCGCTCGGCTTCATGTCCGAGTGCGCGGTCAGGAACTGCGTCGCCGCCTGCTGCTCGCCGATCGTGAGTTCAGGAGTGACCTCTCCCCATGGCGCGAAACGGGTCGGCCCCGTCCCGAACAGCTGCTTGCTCTTGCGGGGCAGGCGCACGAAGAGCTGGCCGACGCTCCAGTTCCCCTGCGCGTCCTCCTCGATCTGCACGTCCTCGATGGTCCCGGATGCCGTGCCGTCGTTGAACGTGACGGCGCGGTCGGCGAGGTCCGCGAGGACACGCACCTCCTGCCCGTGCTGCACGAAGGGCCGAGAGTCGATCTCGCCGCTCACGACGATCTGACCGGACCCGATCGACTCCACCTGGCGGATGGGGATGAAGATCAGGCGCTTGCTCTTCGTCTCGACGACGAGCCCGTTGACACGCGGGGAGTGTGCCGCGCGGTACTCGACGATGACATCGCGGACCTTGCCGATCCGGTCGCCGTCTTCGTCGAAGACGGGGCACGCGGAAAGACGCGCTGTAAAGACCTTGGAGACGCTCACGGGCCAATGGTAGTCGCCGCGGGCGGCTCGCCAGCCAACAGCGAACATGTGACCGGTCCGCCGCCATTCCAAGGCACGTGCTGAGAGAATGGGGGCATGACAACCCCAGGCACGACGACACGTGGCGCCCGCAGCCGGTTCCCCAAGGTTCCCGAGGGAGACGTGATCGCCAGCCTCGACAGCTACGAGGCTGCTCGCGCCGTCGTGGACGGTCTCGCGAAGCAGGACTTCCCGGTCTCGACCGTCTCCATCCTGGGCAGCCACCTGCGCACCGTCGAGCGCGTCACGGGCCGCATGTCGTTCGGCAAGGCCGCGCTCGGCGCCGTCGGCACGGGTGTGATGCTCGGCCTCTTCGTCGGGCTCCTCGTGCTCATCATCACTCCCGGGGTCGGCTTCGAGACGCTCATCGCGATCCTCCCGGTCGCGATCGGCTTCTCCGTGATCTGGAGCGTCATCGGCTACGCGCTCAACCCGCAGCGCCGGCAGTTCACGTCGGTCATGCAGGTCGTCGCGACCCACTTCGACGTCGTCGTTCCCCGTGAACACGCGGCGAAGGCGCGTGGCCTCGTCGGAACGCCGCAGGGGGCCGTCGGCGTCACGCCAGCCCAGCAGGCGCAAGGCGAGCCCGCCGTCGCTGCACGTCCCGCGCCGCTCGCCCCTGAGGTGCCTCAGCAGGCTCCCGCCGCCGCGCACACCCCCGGTGCCGAGCCGGCACCGGCCGGTCAGGCGGCGCCGACTCCCGAGGCGCAGGAGCCGGCGGCACCCCGTCGCACCTACTCGGAGGCGCAGGCGGAGATGCGACGCCTCGAGCGCGAGCGGCGAGCCAAGCAGGCCGCGGAGGACCGTTCCGGGCCGAGCGCGCAGTCCTGACCCGGGCGGCCCGGACCTGACCTAGTCGGAGTTGCGACTCGCGAACCAGGCCTCGACCTCGTCGACGGTGCGCGGGATGCCGCGCGAGAGGTTCTCCGCTCCGTCGGCGGTCACGAGGATGTCGTCCTCGATGCGCACGCCGATGCCCCTGAGCTGCTCTGGCACGGTCAGGTCGTCTGGCTGCAGGTAGAGTCCCGGCTCGATCGTGAAGACCATGCCGGCCTCGAGCACGCCGTCCAGGTAGAGCTCACGCCGCGCCTTCGCGCAGTCGTGCACGTCGATGCCGAGGTGGTGGCTCGTGCCGTGCACCATGTAGCGGCGGTAGAGCTGCTCTGCGGGGTCGCTGCCCTCGACGCCCAGCGGCATCCCCAGTTCCTGCGTGCGCGCCGCGATGACCTCCATCGCGGTGTCGTGGATGGTGCGGAAGGTGATGCCGGGGCGGACGATCGCCAGCGCCGCGTCAGCGGCCTCGAGCACGATCTCGTAGACCAGGCGCTGCTCTTCGGAGAAGCGGCCCGCGACGGGGATCGTGCGGGTGATGTCCGCGGTGAAGAGCGAGTCGACCTCGACACCTGCATCCACCAGGATCAGCTCGCCCGCGTTCACGGCTCCTGAGTTCTTCGTCCAGTGCAGGATGCACGCGTGGCTGCCCGAGGCGGCGATCGTGTCGTAGCCCACGTCGTTGCCCTCGAGGCGGGCTCTCGCCTGGAAGACGCCTTCGACGATGCGCTCGCCACGTGGGTGCTGAGCTGCCCTCGCCAGGGAGCCGACGATGTCGTCGAACCCGGCCGCGGTCGCGGCGACGGCCTCTCGCATCTGGGCGACCTCGTAGGAGTCCTTCACGAGCCGCAGCTCGCTGAGGTCCTGAGCGAGGAGCGCGTCCTCTGCGAGCAGGGCGTCGAACTCGGCGTCAGGCAGCGACATGGTGCGCCGAGCCTCGTCGACGCGCCCCGTCAGGTCCGGGTCCGCCTCTCGAAGCACCAGGGTGCGGGCGTCCGTCACGAGGCCGAGCTCGGAGAACTCGCTGAGATCGCGGGCAGCGACGTCGAGGTCGGCTGCGGTCTGCGCGAGCGACGGGCGCGGCCCGATCCAGAACTCGCCGATCTCGGAGTTCGCGTAGAACTCATCGCTGTCGCGGCCGGCACGCTCCCGGAAGTACACCGTGGCCTCGTGGCCGTCGTCGACCGGATCGAGGACCAGGACGGCCCCGGGCTCCGCGTCGGAACCCCATCCGGTCAGTTGCGAGAAGGCCGAGTGAGCGCGGAAGCGGTAGTCGGTGTCATTGGAGCGCTGCTTGAGGCGTCCGGCAGGCACGACGAGGCGCTCCCCGCGGTGCCGGGCCGAGATCGCCTCGCGGTGGCCGGCAGCAGTCGGGACGGAGACCCGAGCCTCGGGGAGGGGCTCGTCTCGGTCTGCCCAGCCGCGCATGATCTGCGCGCGGAAGGCGTCGCTCTTCGGAGTCGTGCTGCGGTTCTCGTTCTCGTTCGCCGGCGCTTCGGCGGGCTCGACGCCTTCTGCGGTCTCGGCAGCCTCATCGGTCGCTGGAGCGACGGCGGGGGAGGCTGTGGCGGACAGTGTGCTGGCGCGGTCGGAAGTAGTCACCCCCACATTCTCGCGCGGAAAACTGGGTGGCGCGGTCAGCAGGACCGAACCACGAGAGCAGACAGGCTCAGCCCGAGGAGGAGGGGGTCAGCTGCGCGAAGACGGGACGGTGGTCGCTGCCCGCCGTGTCACGGGAGAGCAGGACCTCGAAGCCCGTGACGCTCCACTCGCTCGTCGCCATGACGCGGTCGATGTTCGCGCCCAGCAGCGGCGGCACACCTGCCGTCCACGTGCCGACGGACCCATTGCCGGTCGCGAGCGCTGCGTCAGCGCAGGCACCGAGCTGGCTCGAATCGTCGACCCCGAGGCCGGAGAGGTGATCGAGGGTCGAGTTGAAGTCGCCCGCCATGATCGTGTTGCTCGAGCACTGCTGGGCGAGCCACTCGAGGTCGGCGTTCCACGCGTTCATGTTGCCGGGAGTCGGGGAGACCGGATGCGCCGCGATGATCGTCGGCCCGTCGCCATCCACGGGCACCGCGATGACGGTCGGCAGCGTGCTCGTGTCGCCCCGATCGGTCACGACCTCGTAGTCGCCGAGGTCAGGGGAGATGAGCAGCGTCGTGGAGGTCGCCTTGTAGTCCTCGTCGACCGTGTGCGTGTGCACCCACATCGGGGAACCCGCCTCGGACATCTGGGCCGCGATCTCCACGCCGAGCTCCTCCGTCGTCTCGGGCAGCACCACGACATCGGCGCCGACTTCGACGGCCAGCTCGGCGATCGAAGGAGATCCGGGCGCATCGCCGCGGGTGTTCCAGCTGAGGATGTTGATGCTCTCCGGCGAATCGCTCCCCGCGACGGGGGAGCCGAGACCCCGGTCGACGAGCACCGCCGCCGTCGACGCGACGAAGATCGCGATGACGAGGGTCGTCATCCCGAGCACCGCACGTGCCTTGCGGGAAGCCAGGACCGGGATGAGGAGCAGCAGCATGATCGCCGTCGCGCCGATCGCCACGGGAAGCCTGAAGGAGATCGCCTGGGCCACGAGCGGCGACCGCTGCAGGTCCAGGAGCTGGGGCCAGCCGAGCACGACCGCCGCCGCGAGCGCGATGAGCCCGAGGACGAGCCCCGCCGCCCGGTAACCGGCGATCGAGGATCTTCTGCGTGGTGGTGAGGTACTCGGCATGACCGCCCCAGCGTAGTCTGCGTCGACAGGGGAGGCTGGGAGGCGCATGGCGATTGCCCATCCGAGCCCTGTGCTTTGATCGGAGCATGACCACCTTCGACAAGCCAGGCATCGACCTCCACACCCACTCGGTGGTCTCCGACGGGACCGAGGCGCCAGGGGAGGTCATCCGGCAGGCGGCGAGAGCCGGCCTCGAGGCAGTCGCGCTCACCGACCACGACACGACGGCAGGCTGGGCACAGGCCCGGGCCGCCGCGCTCGACGTGGGCATCACCTTCATCCCGGGCATCGAGTTCTCCTCGCAGCTCAACCACGCCAGCGTGCACGTGCTCGGCTACCTCATCGATCCCGCAGACGAGGTCATGCTCGCCGAGATGCAGCAGGTCCGCGAGTCGCGTGTCTCGCGAGCCGAGCGCATGGTGCAGATGATCGGCGGTGACCACGACCTCAGCTGGGACGACGTCCTCGCCGTCACGGAGCCTGGCGCGACGGTGGGTCGGCCGCATATCGCCGACGCGCTGGTCGCGAAGGGCCTCGTCGCGAGCCGAGTCGCCGCCTTCGAGACGATCCTCCACTGGCGCGGCGGCTACTACGTGGCGCACTACGCCCCGAGCCCCTTCGACGCGGTCAAGCTCATTCGCCGTGCGGGCGGCGTCCCCGTCCTCGCGCACCCGGGATCGAGGGGGAGGCGCGGCATGGACACGGAGACCCTCGAGGGCCTGATCGAGGCGGGCCTCGGCGGCCTCGAGGTCGGGCACCGCGAGAACGACGCAGCCAGCAGAGCGATCCTCCTCGAGGTCGCCGCGCGGCACGATCTGATCATCACCGGATCCAGCGACTACCACGGGACCGGAAAGCCCAACCAGCTCGGAGAGAACACGACCGAGCTCGGGCAGCTGCGGCGCATCATCGAGCAGGCCACGGGGAGTGAACCCGTGCGCGGCGCGGGGCTGCGGCTGTAGCCGCCGACTCGCCTTCCGCCGGCCGGACACGACGACCCTCCGTGCGAGACGGCAAACGGCGCCGAGCGGATGCTCGGCGCCGTTGCGCGGTTCGTGCCTCGAACGCTACTCGCTGGCCTGGGACCCCTGGCGCGGGGCGCCGGACTCGCTGCCGGACCCGCCACGACGGCGGCGACGGCGCCGAGCCGGACGCTCTGCCCCGGCCTCGCCAGCAGGCTGCTCGCCGGCGGCCGTCGACTCCGTGCGCGGCGCGGTCTCGGCCGGAGCCGCAGCTGCGTCGTCGCTGCGGCGACGCGAGCGCGAGCGAGCCGGACGATCGGCGGAGCCTCGTGAGCTGGAGCCACGGTCGCTGCGTTCTCCGCCGCGTTCTCCGCCGCGTTCTCCGGTGTGACGGCTGCCGGGCGACTGCACCTCGCGCTTCGGCGCAGCGATGCGTCCCTTCGTGCCCTCGGGGATGCGCATGTCGGCGTAGAAGTGCGGCGAGGACGAGTACGTCTCGACGGGCTCTTCTGCACCGAGCTCGAGTGCCTTCGAGATGAGCGCCCACTTGTGCAGGTCGTCCCAGTCGATGAAGGTCACGGCGATGCCCGTGTTGCCGGCGCGCCCCGTGCGACCGACTCGGTGGAGGTAGGCCTTCTCGTCTTCCGGGATGGTGTGGTTGATGACGTGCGAGACATCGTCGACATCGATGCCGCGGGCTGCGACGTCGGTCGCGATGAGCACGTCCTTCTTGCCGGCCTTGAACGCGGCCATGGCACGCTCGCGCTGCTCCTGGTTGAGGTCGCCGTGCACGGCTGCCGCCTTGAACCCACGGTCGGTGAGCTCCTCCATGAGCTTCGCAGCTGCGCGCTTGGTGCGCGTGAAGATGACGGTCTTGCCGCGACCCTCGGCCTGCAGGATGCGGGCGATCATCTCGTCCTTGTCTAGCGGGTGAGCGCGGTAGATGACGTGCTCGATGTTCGCCTGCGTGATGCCCTCATCCGGGTCAGTCGCGCGGATGTGGATCGGCTTCGTCATGAAGCGACGGGCCAGCGCGACGATCGGGCCGGGCATCGTCGCCGAGAAGAGCATGGTGTGGCGGGTCGCCGGCGTCTGCGCGAAGAGGCGATCGATGTCGGAGAGGAAGCCGAGGTCGAGCATCTTGTCGGCCTCGTCGAGCACCATCTCACGCACGTTGGAGAGGTTGAGCATGCGCTGCTGCGCGAGGTCGAGGAGGCGGCCAGGCGTGCCGACGACGATCTGAGCGCCGGCCTTGAGCTGCTCGATCTGGCCCTCGTAGGCCTTGCCGCCGTAGATCGGGACGACGGTGGTGCTGCGCCCGGTGACGGCGATCTGCAGGTCTTCGTAGACCTGGACGGCGAGTTCGCGCGTTGGCACGACGACAAGCGCCTGGACGCCGTGAGCCGGGTCGAGGCCGAGTCGCTGGATGAGCGGGAGGCCGAAGCCGAAGGTCTTGCCAGTGCCCGTCTTGGCCTGGCCGATGATGTCCTGCCCGCTGAGCGCGAGAGGAATCGTCTGCTCCTGAATGGGGAACGGCTCGGTGATGCCGTGTCCCTCGAGCGCCGAGACGATGTCGGCATCGATGGAAAGGTCGGAGAACTTCACGAGTGAAACGCCCTGTCTGCAATTGTGGGATGCGCCCGGGAAGTCGAAGGGCGCCGAACGGCCGCGGTCGCGGCATCGCCACAGTCTAGCGAATACCTTGAATTCGGTCCTCAGCACGCCCGCGCATCCGTTGTTCGCCCGGAAACGGTCTGCACGGACCTGCGACGAAGGGAACTTCTCTGGCACATAGGATGAGCGTGTGAAGCCAGTATTCGGAAGGCGCGGCGGAGACCGATCCCAGGACGACGCAGCCCCAGCATCCGCGCCGAGGCCAGCGACGTCGCTCGGCGACCTGCTGGTTCCCGCCGACGTGCTCGTGGCGCGCGCAGCCTACCTCGAGCTGCTCCTCTTCCAAGAGCTTTCTGCCATCGTGAATGAAGCCCCCGCCCTTGCCAACAAGCAGCACATCGGCGCTGCGGCGAACGCGGCGCTCGAACGCCACAGGGCCCTGCTGGGCGGGGCGGAAGCCGCCGCGGCTCCCGACGCGATCGCGCGCATCGGCGATGCGGCCACGCACTTCGCCGGCTATCCAGAGCGTGTCCTCGGCCACGACTGGGCGCAGCGGCTCCTCAGCTGCCATCTCTCGTCCGGCTTCTTCCGCGACTTCTTCGGAGAGGTCGCCGAGTACGGCGGCGAGAGCTACCGGGCCGCGCTTGCGCCGGTGTTCCTCACCGACGAGGAGCGCGACCAGCTGGTTCCCGTCATCGACGCAGCGATCCACTTCGAGGACGGTCTCGGCGACCGCCTGGCGATGTGGGGACGGCGCATCGTCGGAGACACGGTGCTCGCGATCCGGCTCGCGCTCGACGTTCCCCTCGGCTCGAGCGGAGACGCCTTGATCCCCGACGGGGAAGCGCAGCTCGAGAAGCTGGCCTCGGTGCTCTACGCCGGCCACTCGCGCCGCATGAACACGCTCGGGCTCGCGGCCTAGGAGCCCGCGATCCAGGAAGCGCGCGGCGGTATCGCCGCGCCCGCAGCCCACGACGAAGGCCCCCGTCCTCGACCGCTCCGATGAGCGTTCCGAGTGGCGGGGGCCTTCGGGGGTGTTCGAGCCGAGTGCGCTCGCGTGGCTAGGCGCTCTGCGCGCGGCCGAGGTGGCTCAGCCGGTGCAGGAGATCGTCGTCGTCATGCTGGCGACGGCTGCTGAGCGACCACCCGACGGACACCGTGGCGATCGCCGCGACCGCGAGGGTGATGACCCAGATCCAGCCGCCGTCGTAGGCGAGCCACGGGGCGGAGGTCTGGAGCCACGTCAGCGCCTGCCAGACGACGAGGGCGACGATGCCGCCGAGCGCCGGGAGCAGCACGGGGCCGCGCGTCGATCGGTGCGGTGCCGCGAACTGCACGGCGATGCCGAGGAGGATCCCCGCGAGGCCCGCGAACATGAGTTCCATGGCCGAGGCTAGGCGATGAAGCCGACGCGACGGGCCTGGTCGCCCGAGAGCTCCACGTAGAGGATGCTCTGGGTGGAGACGAGGTATGAGCGTGACTTCGAGTCGTGCAGCTTCACGATCGCTGCGTCCTTCGCGACTGCCTCTTCGATGATGCGCTCGAAGTCATCCTTGGTGAGGTCGGTCTCGAACGAGAGCTCTCGTGGGGCGTGCTTGATGCCGATGCGAACTTCCACTTGGCGCCTTTCGAATGCGAACGGGTGTCTGGCAAGGCTACCGGCAGCCTGCCTGGCGCGCGCACATTGACGGCGCCTTTCGCCGTGGGCGCAACAGTGCGCCCATCGCGCCGTGACATCCCGTGCGCAACCGTCGATGTCGGTGGCCCGAGATACCGTGACTGCATGACTTCAAGCGCCGCATTCGACGCCGTGCCCCTCGACGCCGCACAGCGGGCCGTGCTCGAGGCCTCGATGCGCTCGCATGTCAGCGTCGTCGGTGCGCCGGGCTCCGGCAAGACGACGACCCTCGTCGAACTGCTCGCGAAGCGAGTTCTCTCGGACGGGCTCTCCACCGCCGAGGTGCTCGCGCTGACGCCAGACCGCCGCAGTGCCGCGCGGCTCCGGGAGGTCATCGGCGAACGGCTCTCGGTCAGCACTCCCGGGGCGATGGCGCGCACGCCCGAGTCCGTCGCGTTCGAGATCGTGCGCGCGGACCGCGCGAGGCAGGGCCTGCAGGCGCCGCAGCTCTTCACGGGGGCCGATGAGGACACGATCCTCGCGGAGCTCATCCAGAGCGATCTCGAGGCGCGTTCCGCGACCGGCCACGAGCAGCTGCACGCGGCACCCATCGAGTGGGCGCCGCCCGTGAGCGTCGAGACCATCGGCCTCCGCGGCTTCCGAGCAGAGGTCCGCGACCTCCTGGCGGCCATGTCCGAGTACGACGTGACGCCCGAGCGACTCGAGGAACTCGCGCACCTGAGGCCCGTGTGGTCGGGAGCAGCGGCCTTGGCCCGCCAATTCCGCGAGAGCATTGCGCAGGCGAAGCCGAATGCCTTCGACACGCCAGGCATCGTGCTCGAGGCCGTCAGCATCGTCCACGCGGCTGAGCGGCTCGACGCCTTCTCCGAGCTCAAGCTGCTCCTCGTCGACGACGTCCAGGAGTTCACCGAGTCGGTAAGGCGGCTGCTCGCGGCCTTCGCGCTGCGCGGGGTGCGCGTCGTCGCCTTCGGCGACCCCGACATCACCACGGGAGGGTTCCGCGGTTCGCGTCCCGAGCTGGCTGCCGACTGGCGGGGAGAGACCCGCGGCTCGCTCGAAGAGCCGCTGAGGCTCGTACTCGGCACGGCCCACCGTGGCGGCGCCGAGCTCCGTGCATTCGTGCGGGGGGTCACCGAGGGCATCGGCGTGCAGCGGGAGCTGCGGCACCGGGCAGCCGAGACACCCCGAGTCGGCGGGCCGCCGGAGTCCGCCCCTCCGGCGGTGGCTCGTCTCTCGGCCCCATCGTCCGCTGCCGAGTGCCGGGGCATCGCCGACTACCTCCGTGAACTGCACCTGCTGCACGGCGTGCCGTGGGACGAGATGGCCGTCATCACGCGTCGAGGCGGGAGCATCGAGTCGCTTCGTCGTCAGCTCGCGAAGCTCGAGGTGCCCACGAGTTCCTCTCAGGCGCTCCCTGCGGCAAGCGACCGCGCCGTGCAGGCCGTCGTCCGACTCGCCGCCATCGCCAGCGGTGCTCAGGAGCTCACGGCGGAGGCGATCTCGGAGCTCGCCGCCTCGCCGGTCTTCGCGATCGACCCCGTGCAGCTGCGGCGGGTCCGGCGCGCACTGCGCCTCGACGAGATCGCGGCCGGTGGGAACCGGCCGGCCGACGATCTCCTCGTCGAAGCCGTTTCCCGCGTCGCAGGGCTGCGCCTCCTGACCGACCCGGATGCCCCCGCCTCCGCGACGTTCGAGCGCCTACTCGCGACTGGCGGTTCTGCAACCGGCCGAAGCGCCACGCGCGCCCTCCAGCAGCTGGGGGCCCTCCTGCGTGCGGTGTCTGGTGAGATCGCGGCCGCGAACGGGCAGCAGCGCAGCATCGCAGCCGACGAGGTGCTCTTCGCCGTGTGGGAGCGTCTCGGCCTCGCCAAGTCCTGGCGCGAGCTGGCGCTCGGCTCCGGGCCCCGCGCCGAGCAGCTCAGCGCGCACCTCGACGCACTCGTCACGCTCTTCGACGTCGGCAAGAGATTCGTGGAGCGGCAGCCTGACGCCAGCATCCGCGACTTCCTCGAGCAGTGGACGGGAAGCGAGGTCACGGCGGACTCGCTGGCAAGCCGTACGCACGGTGGCACGGTGACCGTCACCACGCCGGCGGCTGTGCTCGGGCGGGAGTTCAGGGTCGTCGTCGTCGCAGGCCTCTCCGACGGCGTCTGGCCCAACCTCCGTCTTCGCGATTCACTCCTCGGCGCCGGACAGCTCGCGGAGCTCGAACGGGGCATCGACACGACCCGCGACCTCGTCGACCGTCGACTCGAGGTGCTGCACGACGAGCGACGGATGTTCGCGCAGGCCGTCTCCAGGTCCTCCGAGTGGCTCCTCCTGACGGCCGAGGAGAGCGAGGACAGCGCGCCCTCCCCGTTCTTCCTGCTCACACCCCGCACCTGGCCAGTAATCCCCGCGGCAGCCGAGACCGCCGCCGAGGGCGCGCTGACGCTCCGCGCGATCGTGGGGGAGCTGCGTCGCACGGCGATGCTGGAAGGCGTCGACCGGTCAGCGGCCGCTGGCCTCGCAACGCTCGCGCAGGAGGGGGTGCCCGGCGCGGCGCCCTCCGAGTGGTACGGCCTCGCGGGGTCCACCACGGGCAAGCCACTGCACGACCCGAGCGACCCAGAGGCGAACATCCCCGTCTCTCCATCCAATATCGAGAGCTTCGAGGACTGCGGCGTCAACTGGTTCGTCAGCTCCCACGGGGGTGGGAGCACAAGCGAGAGCATGAACGTCGGCAACATCGTGCACGCTGCGGCCGAATTCGAGTTCCCAGACCTCGAAGCCCGCACAGCATTCGCGCAGGCGAGGCTGCGGTCGAGCGACTTCGACGCCCCCTGGCAGGAGACCGCCGTTCGAGCCAAGGTCGACGAGCTCGTGCGGAACCTCTCCGCCTACCTGCACCGGGTCTCGCTCGGGGGAGGGACGCTCCTCGGCGCCGAGCGAGCCTTCTCCGTCGAAGTCCGGGTCGAAGGCGAGGACACCGCCAAGATCACCCTGCGCGGCAAGATCGACCGCATCGAGAGCACGGCGGCTGGCTCGGTCGACGTCGTCGACTTCAAGACCGGCAGATCCATGCCGTCGAACGACTCCATGTCGTCCAACGCGCAGCTCGCCGCGTACCAGATCGCGCTCACCTCGGGTGCCGTGAGCGACCCCGTCGAGCGTCCTGTCCAAGCCGTCGAACTCCCTCCGCGCAGCGACCGTGGAACGCAGATTCCGGCGACACCGGTGCACGAGGCCAAGCTCGTCTTCCTGGCGAAGCCCACGAAGAAGCTCGAGTGGAGCGAACGCACGCAGCAGCCGTTCGACGACGAGGCCACTGCCGAGTTCTTCGAACGAGTCCGCTCGGTCGCCCTCGGCATGATCGGCATCCCGGAGCCCCTCGGGTCCGGTTCCAGCTCGGATGAGCTCGCAGACGCCCACTACCAGGCCCACCTCGAGTCGCACTGCCTCGGCTCGTTCGGTGGCGGACGAGCGTGCGCGCTGCACGCCGCATCGGAGGTCACCGAATGACGCACACCTGGCCCATGGGAGCCGTTACGCACGGCGACATCGCGTTGGCGCTCGCCGACAACGATCCGTCCCGCATGCTCGAGCCGACGCCCGAGCAGCGTCTCGTCATCGAGGCGCCCCCGGTTCCGAGCCTCGTCATGGCAGGTGCCGGAAGCGGCAAGACGCAGACCATGGTGCAGCGCATCGTCTGGCTCGTCGCTGCGCAGGGCGTGCATCCCACCGAGATCCTCGGCCTCACGTTCACTCGGAAGGCCGCAGGAGAACTCCGCGAACGCGTGCAGCTCGCCCTCGCCCGGCTCCGCAGCGAGGGGCTCGTCGGAGGAGACGAGTTCGCGTCCCCGGAGGTCTCGACCTACAACTCGTTCGCCAACCGGGTGTTCTCCGAGAACGCGCTGCTCATCGGGCAGGAGCCGGATGCCCGCATCGTCGACGAGATGACCGCCTTCGCGCTCATGCGCAGTGTCGTGCTGGCAAGCGACGACACCAGGCTCAGCTCGCTCGACCTGCAGCTCGGAGCCATCACGAGCCTCGCTCTCGGCGTCGCACGTGCGATGCGCGACAACCGGCTCTCTGCCGCGGCCTGCGAGTCCTTCGTCGAGGAATTCCGGAGGGTTGCCGAGCTCCCCGGTCGGGGCACGGCGAACACGCCGTTGAAGCCGGTGGTCGACGCCGTGGCGACCCTGGATGAGCTGCCGATCTTTATCGGGCTGGCTGAGCGCTACCAGCTCGAGAAGCGCAAGCGGGGGCTCATCGAGTTCTCCGACCAGGTCACCTTCGCGGCGGAGATCTGCTCGAGCACGCCGGCCGTCGTCGAGGAGCTGCGGGCCAGGCACCGGTTCGTCATCCTCGACGAGTACCAGGACACGAGCGTCGGCCAGACGCGTCTGCTCGGCACGATCTTCGGCGACCACCCCGTGCTCGCCGTCGGCGACCCGAAGCAGTCCATCTACGGCTGGCGTGGAGCCAGCCCGGGCAACATGCGTCGATTCCATGGCGACTTCAGGTCTCGTATCGTGCCGCCCGATGAGGAACCCACGTTCCAGCTCTCGATCTCCTGGCGCAACGACGCCAGGATCCTCGACTCGGCGAACCAGGTCGCCGCACGGCTGCCGGAGGCCAACGACCCCGGTGTCACGCAGCTCGGCACCCGGCCAGGGGCAGGCGAGGGGCGGGTCTCTCTTGCCTTCCCCGAGACGCTCGACGACGAGGCGGCCGCCGTCGCGACCTGGATGCGAGAGCGGATCGTCGTCGACGGCGACGCCGACGGCGACACCCACGTCGATGCCAGACCGCCGTCCGGCGCCGTGCTCCTGCGCGCGCGGAAGCTCCTCCCGCTCTTCTCCGCAGCGCTGACGAGCGCGGGCGTGCCCAACCGGGTCATCGGTCTCGGCGGGCTGCTCTCGGCCCCGGAGGTCGTCGACCTCCGCTGCGCCATGCGCGTCGCGCACGACTCAACCGCAGGCAACGAGCTCATCCGCCTGCTCGTCGGCGCGAGATTCCAGTTCGGCCTCGCCGACGTCAAGGCGATCCACGACGTCTCGCGCAGCCTCGCCAACCGCGACGTCACCATGGCGTCTCTGGCTGACGAGGTGCGGGCAAGCAAACGCGAGCTCGCGACGGGCGACGACGAGGTGCCCCTGCAGGAGGCCCTCGACTTCCTCGCGTCCCGGATCGCCTCGGAAGCTCGCCGAACCGAGCCCGACACCTGGCTGGCCGGTCTCAGCCCCGGCGCCCGACAGCGCATCCCTGCCGTCAGCGAGCTGATCGCCGAGCTCCGCCGGAACTCAGGACTCCCCATCACGAGCTTCGTCGACGCCACGATCGCGCTCATGGGCCTCGATCTCGAGGTCACCGCGAACCCCGGCAACATCGCAAGAGTCGGCAACCTCGACGCCTTCGCCGAAGCGGCGGCCGCATTCTCCTCCGCCGAACCGGATGCCGACCTCGGCGCGTTCCTCGACTGGGTGGAGATCGCCGCAGGCGACGACTCGCTCGCGCCGGTGCAGGAGCAGGCCGAGCCCGGCGTGGTCCAGCTGCTGAGCATCCACGGCTCCAAGGGGCTCGAATGGGACTTCGTCGCAGTTCCCCGCAGCGTGGAGGGGGAGATGCCGAGCACCTCGAGAGACGGGCTCGGCTGGATCCGACGCGGCGTCATCCCCTACGAGCTCCTCCTCGACGCGCACGACCGTCCGGAGCTCCCGTGGCGAGACGCTGAGACGCAGAAGGAACTCGCCGACCTGATGGTCGACCTCAAGGAGCGCATCAAGGAGCGCAACGACGACGAGGAACGCCGACTCGCCTACGTCGCCTACACCCGCGCCCGGCACGAGCTGCTCATCGCCGGCTCGTACTGGAGCGCCATCCACAAGACCGCCCGCAAGGTCTCGGTGTTCGTCGACGAGCTGGCTGAAGCCGGCATCATCGACACCCCACCGGAGAACACCCTCGACGAGGCGCCGGCATCACTCGCCGCCGACAGCGTGGCCTGGCCCCATGCCCCCTTCAGCCCGGAGCGTCACGAGCGGGTGACCGAGCTCGCACAGGCCGTCGCCCACGCCCGGGACACCCAGGCCGCACCAGGCGGAGCGCTCGCGAGGCGCATCGAGCTGCTGCTCCGCGAACGCGCCGAGCGCAGCACCGTGATGAGCGTCGAGCTCCCTGCGCGCTTCGCCGCATCGAAGTTCAAGGACCTCGTCACCGACCCGGCGGAGATCGCGGCTCAGCTGCGCCGGCCGATGCCGCAGAAGCCCTTCAGGCAGACCCGCATCGGCACCATGTTCCACGCCTGGGTCGAGGCCCACTACGCGGCCCCCAACGCGGGAGGGGACCTCCTCGGCATGGCGGAGATCTTCGGCACGGAAGACGGCGCGCTGAGCAGCCTGGCCGACGCCTCGAACGCCGACTTCGCTGAGCTCGAACGCCTCCAGGAGGCGTTCCTCGAGACCCCATGGCCGCACCGGACCCCCGTCCTCGTGGAGCAGACGATCGAGTTCCGACTCGGCGATCGGACCGTCGTCTGCAAGATCGACGCGGTCTTCGAACACGAGGGACGCATCGAGGTCGTCGACTGGAAGACGGGCAGGGTTCCGAGCGGCGATAGCGCACGCTGGGAGCGCCAGCTGCAGCTCGCGCTCTACACGCTGGCCTACTCCGAGCACACGGGGGTGCCGCCCGAGCGCATCGACGCCGTGCTCGTCTACGTCCGAGAGGGCGAGGAGATCCGAGTCCCTGAGGTCACCGGGCGAGCAGAGCTCGAACGGCTGCTGGCGGAAGCCGAGGCAGCCCTCAGCGCAGCGAGTCCGTCCGCATGAAGTCGTTCGGCGGGGTGTCGTCGTCGAGGTCATCCTCGGCGGCGTGATCCATGTCGACGTCCGGACTGTCATCGGGATGCACTCCCGACGGGGCACCGGACGGCGACTCGTGCACCAGACCGGGGAGCACGCCGCTCCCGGTGTCGTGCGCGTCGGGCTGATGAGCCGGACGCCTTCCGGCGGCTTCCTTGAGCAGCTCCTGCACCTCGGCGATGTCGAGCACGGGCAGCGTCTCGTGCACCAGCGGCTGCGCGGGGGCCCGGTGGATGCGGTCGACGAGCGAGTCGAGCATCCCCTCGGCGTCCGAGATGATGTCCGCGTCACCGGCCTCGACCCCGTGCAGCAGCCAGCGAGCGAGCTCCAGCTCCGCGTAGAGGAGGGCCCGCTGCCGCAGCTGCCGGTCCACCGTTCCCGGCGCCTCGTCCGTGTACTCGTCGAGGATGCCCCTCGCGATCGCCCCGTCCAGCGACGAGATCCAGTGCAGGTCTCGAGCGGGGTCACCGACGCGGAGGTCGCTCCAGCCGAGCACCCCCCTCACCTGGTTGCCGTCGGTGATGATCGAGGACAGGCCGAGCGCCCCGTGGATGACCGTCGGCTGGAACTGCCAGAGCGAATCGTCGTCGATGGCCGCGCTCCAGCGGCGATCGAGGGTGACGGGCAGACGCCCGGTCTCCTTCGCTCGCGCGATCGTCTGGGCGGCGGCCTGCCTGGCCTCCGAGGCGGTGAGCGTCGGCATCCCTGCAGCCTCGACTGGCCCCTTGGGGAGGGAATGGACGGACGCGATGGCGCGCCCGAGGCTCACGAGGAACAGCGTCCCGGGCTCGAGGGGCTCGCGGTCGGCCGGAATGCCTCGAAGGTACGTGTAGACCGCGACGCGCTCGCGCTTCTCGGCGAGATGACCGAGGACTTCCGAGACCTGGAAGGGGAGCCTGCTGCGCATCCCAGGCGTCAGCACGGCGAGCGCACGGACGTCGGCGAGCTGCTCCTGTGCCGCAGCCGACGAGGTCGGGCGGCGCGCGATGACGGTCTCGCCGTCGGCGAGGGTCAGCAGGGCGGCGTCGAAGTCACCGTGCGCCCCGAACGTGTGCTCGAGGGCCGCAGCCACATCGAGGTCGGGTACAGCGGCCACTGCAAGTGCCGCGAGTTCCAGCGAGAGCTCAGCCATGGCTCCAGGTTAGGAGGCACGGCGAAGCCTGAGTGCGTGCCACGCCCGCACGGCCTCGAGGCGACCTAGGATGAATCCGCCTATGAATCACTTCATGTCTCGTCTCCCTCTTGCCCAGCAGCAGACCGATCGCGACCACGAGCGCCGCAGCGAACCCGGTCTCGTGCAGTCGCTCTTCGCCGACGGCGCCACCCGTGTGCTCGTCCTGAACGGCGGCAAGGCGCTCATGCGGTCGGCGGGTGACGGCCCCAAGCTCGAGCTGCTGTCCGCGACCAGCGAGCGCGCGACGCTCCTCGCGCCGGTTGTCGCCGACGCCGTGTACCTGGGCAGGACTCTCGCCGACGACGAAGACCTGCCGCGCGGCACCTCGGTCGTCTCGGTCAGCGTCGACGACGCACTCGCGGCGGCGATCGAACCGGATGCCCGACTGTGGGCCGGGCTCATGGAGACCGCCGCTCATCTCGGGGCGGTGCACTGCGGACTGTTCACCGAGGCTCTCGCCATCACGAACTGGCACGACTCGCACGCCTTCTCGCCACGCACGGGCTCGGCTACGAGCGCCGGCCTCGCCGGCTGGGTGAGGCAGGCCGAGGGCGAGAAGCACGTGAGCTTCCCCCGCACGGATGCCGCCATCATCGCCGCGGTGCTCGATCGTGACGATCGGATCCTGCTCGGCGCGAACGTGAGGTGGAACCCACGCCGCTTCTCCCTCCTGGCGGGCTTCGTCGAACCGGGGGAGTCGTTCGAGGCCGCGGTCGCGCGGGAGATCTACGAGGAGGCACGGGCGCACGTCGTCGAGCCGAGGTACTTGGGCTCGCAGCCCTGGCCGTTCCCCGCGAGCATCATGGTCGGCTTCACGGCGAAGCTCCACCCGGACCAGGATCCGGCCACCGTCGAGCCCGACAACGACGAGATCGTCGAGCTGGGGTGGTTCACCCGGGACGAGGTCAGGGCCATCGAAGATCGCCTGCCCGGTCCCACCTCCATCGCCCGCGCGATCATCGACGCCTGGCTCAGTGGTCACCTCGACTGACGCGGACAGCCTCGCGCAGTCGTCGACGGCGGATGTGAGCCTGCTGGCGTCGCTCAACGATGCCCAGCGGGAGGCGGCGCTCGCTCTTGTCGGCCCCGTCTGCATCCTGGCAGGTGCCGGGACGGGCAAGACGCGGACGATCACGCACCGCATCGCGTACGGCATCCGCGCCGGGGTGTACGACCCTTCGCGGGTGCTCGCCCTGACCTTCACGGCGAAGGCGGCGGGGGAGCTGCGTGGGCGACTCCGAGATCTGGGAGCATCCGGCGTTGCGGCACGCACCTTCCACGCGGCGGCGCTCAGCCAGCTCGGCTTCTTCTGGCCGCACACGGTCGGCGGCCCCGCCCCGGCCATCGTCAAGGGCAAGGGCAGGCTCATCGCCGAGTCCGCGGAGCGCATCGGTCTGCGGCTCGATCCTGCCGGCGTGCGCGACATGGCGACCGAGATCGAGTGGCGCAAGGTGCGTGAGCTGTCCCTCGAGGAGTACGCCATCCAGCTGCGGTCGTCGCGATCGCTGCCGAAGGGGGTCAGCGACGACGCTGCTCTCGGCCTGCTGCAGGCCTACGAGGACATCAAGGACGAGCGTCGCCAGATGGACTTCGAGGATGTGCTGCTGGCCACCGTCGGCATGCTCGAGCTCGAACCGTGGGTCACGCAGCGTGTGCGCGAGCAGTACCGGTTCTTCGTCGTGGACGAGTACCAGGACGTCTCGCCGCTGCAGCAGCGGCTGCTGCAGCTGTGGCTGGGTGCGCGTCGTGAGCTGTGCGTCGTCGGCGACGCGGCCCAGACGATCTACTCGTTCGCCGGCGCCTCGAGTTCCTTCCTGACGGGGTTCCCTGAGCGGTATCCGGATGCGCGGGTCGTGCGCCTCGAGGACAACTACCGCTCCTCGTCCGCCATCATCGGCGTCGCGAACGAGGTCGCCAGGCATGTGCCGTACGCGCTCACGCTCGAGCCCGCGGCCGAGACGCCCAGGCGCGAGCCCCTGCCCGAGGTGCTGCAGTTCCACGACGACGACGACGAGGCTCGCGGTGTCGTCCACCGGATCGGCGAGGATCTGCGAGGCGGCATCCCCATCGAGAGCATCGCCGTGCTGTACCGGACGAACGTGCAGGCCGCCGCCATCGAGCGTGCTCTCCAGGACTCGGGCATCGCCTACTCGGCCATCGGCCAGCGGCGCTTCTTCGACCAGCCCGAGGTGCGCCAGGCGCTCAGCGCCCTACGTGCCGCCGTCATGCAGGAGACCACGGGGCCGTTGTTCCAGGCAGTGAGCGACGTGCTCCGCGATCTTGGCTGGACCCACGAGCCTCCCGCCGATTCCGGCGCCCTGCGCGACCGCTGGAACTCCTGGGATGCGCTGCTCCGCCTCGCCGACGCCCAGCCGCACGGCACGAAGCTCGCCGAGTTCTCGGCGGAGCTGCAGCAGCGCGCGAAGATGCAGTACGAGCCGGAGCTGCGAGCGGTGACCCTCTCGAGCATCCACGCCGCGAAGGGCCTCGAATGGGACAGCGTGACCATCGTCGGCGTCAGCGAGGGGCTGCTGCCGATCTGGTACGCGGAGACGCAGGATGAGCTCGACGAGGAGCGCAGGCTCCTGTACGTCGCCGTCACGCGCGCGCGGAAGCGTCTGCGTCTGACGCACGCGCAGTACGGCGGTCGGCGCGACGCGGAGCGGCCGGCTTCTCGCTTCCTGGCAGAGCTAGGCACCCGCATTCGTCGTGGAACGAACGGGGCGTTCGGCGGACCTCGCCGGTGAGCGAGTCGATCGTCAGGACCTCCGGACTGCAATAGCGCGAGGCGGTTCCGTCGCGAAGCCACGACGACACCGCGTCGACGACCAGGCTGCGAACGACCTCCCTCGTGAGGCGCGGGAGCTGGGCGCGCGTCGTGAGCGCGAGCTGGGTGGCGATGGCAGCCCAGGCGCGATCGGTGTCCAGTCGGTTCAGGTCCTCGCAGCGTTGGCAGGGGGTGCGGCCGGGCACGACGAATGGACCGATGCTCGCGTCGAGGTCGCCCGCGACGACGGCGAGGTGCGGCACATCCCAGGCCATGAGCGGCGTGTACCGCCGAGGCGGGAGGACGTAGTCTCCGCAGTCGACGACGAGGCCGATCTCTGCGGGTCTCGGGGGCTGGTAATCGCCGCGCGCGCTTCGCACCGTGCAGCCGAGCGCCGCGACGTGCCCGGCGAGGTCGTCGCCGGCGATCGTGCCGCGTACGAGGATGACGGGTGGTCGCGCCTTGCCGCGAGGTGCGGCTGCCCCGGACCTCCGGCGCGGCGAGACGGGTACCGGTTCGAGGAGCGCCCGCACGAGCCCGAGCAACGCCTCGATCTCGTCGCCGTTCAGTCCGAGTCGTGCGCCCCGCTCATGGAACTGCGCGAGCGTGCCGCCGCTCCGCAGCGACTCGATGAGCCGCTCGATGGCCGCGCTCGGGTTGCGGATGACCGCACGAGCGTTCACGCCGCCCAGTTGCAGCTCGGTGGGGGAGCGCCACACGAGGGGCACGCCAGGTGGCAATCGCAGTTCCATGCAGAGATCCTGCTGGAACGCTCGAAGCCCCGCAGGAGTTCTCCACAGCCCACGTCGGACGAGGCCGAGCCCGAGCCAGGACCGCAGCCATGACCGGTGGCTGCGGTCTGCCGGAGGCGCGAGATCAGCTCGTTGGCGTGTCGCCACCCTCCGGTGCGTCGCCGAACGCCGAGGGGTCGTCGAGGAACTTCGTCAGCGCCTCGTCGTACTCGTCGGCGGGGAGCTCGCCGAATCCGAGCCTCGTGACGAGTGCCTCGGGGTGGTCGATGTCCTCGCTCGTCGGGAGAGCGTCGAAGTGGGCCCAGAGCTCGTCACGGGCGGCCGCTCCGTGCGCTTCCGAGACTGCGCGCCACATGGCGGCAGCCTCGCGGAGGCGGCGTGGACGGAGCTCGAGCCCGACCAGCGAGGCGAAGGCGCGCTCGGCGGGGCCGCCGACGGCGCGACGGCGCCGCACGGTCTCCGCGAGTGCGACCGACTTCGGCAATCTCGCTGTCGCGTCTTCCGTGACGACGTCGACCCAGCCCTCGATGAGGGCGAGCATGGTCTCGAGGCGGGCGAGTGCCGCCTCCTGCTGCTCCGTGCGGGGCGGGATGAAGGCGCCCTCGGAGAGCGCAGCCCTGATCCCGTCCGGGTCGCTCGGGTCGAGCGTCTGCGCGAGCTCCTCCATACGGGAGACGTCGATGCTCACCCCTCTCGCGAACTCCGTGATCGAGGAGATGAGGTGCAGGCGCAGCCACTTGGCGTGCTGGAAGAGCCTCGCGTGGGCTGTCTCGCGGACGGCGAGGTAGAGCTCGATCTGCTCGCGGTCGACGTCGAGACCCTCGGCGAAGTCGTCGATGTTCTGCGGCAGGAGCGAGGGACGGCTGTGGTCGAGCACCGGCACGCCGATGTCGCCTCCGGCGACGACCTCCTCAGCGAGGTTGCCGACGACCTGGCCGAGCTGCACGGCGAACATCGCGCCGCCGATGCCGCGCATCATCGAGGACGACTGGCCGAGCAGCTGCGCCATCTCGGGCGGGGTCTGCTCGGTGAGCACGTTCATGAGGGCGTCGGCGATGCTCGTCGCGACGGGCTCGGAGAGCGAGGTCCAGAACTGGATGGAGCCGGTGATCCACTCGAGTCGGGTGAGCGTCGCTGGCGACTCGCTGAGCTCCCCGAGCTGGGTCGCCTCGCTGAGCCACAGCTGCGCGACGCGGAAGGCCTGGTCGAATCGGGCTGCCTCCTCGGAGCTGATCTCGCGGTTCTTGGGCTGCGCGACCCGACGGGCCTGGTCGCGTGCGACCTGCCAGTCCAGTCCGTTGCCCGGGTTCGCGACGGCCGCCTGCAGCTGCGCCAGCAGCGCCTGCACCGCGGCAGGGTCGTTCGGGAGCCCAGCGACTCCCGCCAGCTTGGCGGGGTCGAAGCCTCCCTGCCCGCTCAGCAGCTCGCGGAGCAGCTTGCGCAGCTCGTCTTCGGATCCGTCGTCGGGAATCGGTCCCTGTGCATCACTCATTCCGCACCTCCCAGCGCTTGGATCTACGCTAGCTCGTGGCCCCTCCAAGGAAGGGTCGCCGTGACTGCGTATGCGCCGAGTGCCTTGCGCCACGGGCGAACAATAGCCGCAGGACATCGAAACGAGCGCAGTGACCTTCTTCTCCGAACCCTCCTCAGAGGGGGATGCCCGAGTTCGCGAGCAGTCAGAGGCGTTTGCCAGGGCGCACGAGGCGAACCGCCGCCGCAGCGAGGAGGGCTCGAGGCGGGCGCGCGTCGGACTCGTCTTCCTCTCCATCGGGATGCTCCTGCTCGTCGCCCTCGGCTTCAGTCCGGCGCCGTACGTCGTGCGCTCTCCCGGCCCCGTCTTCGACGCGCTCGGCACGGTGCAGGCCTCGCAGGAGGACACGACGCAGGTCGAGGTCATCACGATCGGCGGGGCCGACACGTTCGAGCCGTCTGACGGGCAGCTCGACGTCATGACCGTGAACGTCGGGGGCCGGCCGGAGAACCTGCCCAACTGGTTCGAGGTCTTCATCGCTCTTGTCACGCCATCCAACGACGTCCTCCCCGTCGAGGCGTACTACGCCGACGCGGAGACCGGCGAGCAGCGCGATGCGCAGAACGCCGCGCTCATGCAGGGTTCTGAGGCCGATGCGATCGCCGCAGCGCTCATCAACGAGGGGTACGACGTCGGAACTGCGCTGGCGGTCGTCTCGGTCGGGGAGGACGGGGCTGCGGCGGGCATGCTCGAGCCCGGGGACATCGTCAAATCCGTCAGTGGGATCCCGGTCGACTCGACGGAGGGCCTGCCAGCGGCCGTGGCCGAGGCATCCGGGGGCGACCTCGACAGTCTCGGACCGGTCGACGTCGTCGTGGATCGGGCCGGCGAGAGCAAGACGTTCTCGATCACGCCACGCCCGGGACTCGTCGAGGGGGAGGAGCGGCCGCTGCTCGGAGTCACGGTCGCCACCCAGCACGAGTTCCCGATCGATGTCGACATCGAACTCGGCAACGTCGGCGGACCGAGCGCGGGGCTCATCTTCGCGCTCGCCGTGTCCGACAAGCTCGTCGACGGCGACCTCACACAGGGCCTGCACATCGCGGGCACCGGCACGATGTCGCCCGATGGCACGGTCGGCAGCATCGGCGGCATCACGCAGAAGCTCTACGCCGCCGTGGAGGTCGGCGCCGACCTCTTCCTCGCGCCAGCGGACAACTGCAAGGACGTCCTGGACGGGGGCATCCCCGGTGACATCCCGGTCTACGCCGTGTCCTCGCTGAACGAGGCGGAGCAGGTCATCCAGACGGTTGGGGACGGCGGAGACACCGGCGCGCTGCGCACCTGCGAATCGGTTCTCGGCTCATGACCCACGCCAGTCTCAGTTTTGCCAGGCAGTTGCCAGATAAACTCCTCTAGTTCCCCTTTCTCGGAAAACAAACGGCCCCTCCAGGCAATGACAGGTACGACGTGACAAGCACTGCAGCTCAACAGCCCCAGAGTCCGAAACCCGCCAGCCGACGTCGGATGGGACCGCTCACGATCACACTGCTGATCGTCGTGGCGCTCCTCGTCGTCTTCTTCTGGTTCGCTGGCCGATACGCGGACGTGCTCTGGTACGACCAGCTCGGCGTCCTCGAGGTCCTCCTCACCGAGTGGGGTGCCGGGGCGATCATGTTCGCCATCGGACTCGTCGGCATGGGCGTTCCCCTCTACGCCAACCTGCAGATCGCCTACCGTGCGCGTCCGGTCTACGCCAAGCTCAACGAGCAGCTCGACCGCTACCAGCAGGTCATCGAGCCGATCCGTCGCGGTGCGATGATCTTCGTCCCCGCTATCTTCGGCCTCTTCGCCGGCGTCGCGCTCATCGCCTCCTGGCAGACCGTGCTGATGTGGATGAACTCCACTCCGTTCGGCGAGACCGACCCGGTCTTCAACCTGGACGTCTCGTTCTACATCTTCCAGCTGCCGTTCTTCCGAGGCGTCGTCGCGTTCGTGAGCGCCGTCGTGCTCCTCTCGCTGATCCTGACCGCGGCAACGCTGTACCTGTACGGCGGAATCCGCGTGACCGGTCGCGAGGTCGTCATCTCCAAGAGCGCCCGCACGCACATCGCGATCCTCGCGGGTCTCTACATGCTCGTGCAGGCGGTCAGCTTCTGGCTCGACCGATACGCCGCGCTCAACACGCTCTCCGGTCGCTGGACGGGTGTGCTCTACACCGAGGCGAACGCGACCATCCCCGGTCAGGGCATCCTGGCCGGAGCCGCGATCGTCGTGGCCGTCCTCTTCTTCATCGCCGCGGCCATCGGTCGCTGGCGTCTGCCGCTCGTCGGCACGGCCCTGCTCGTCATCGTCGGCCTCGTGGTCGGCATGGTCTACCCGTGGATCGTCCAGCAGTTCCAGGTCGGACCGAGCGAGCAGGCACTCGAGACCCCGTACATCCAGAACAACATCGATGCGACCCGAAGCGCCTATGGGCTCGATCAGATCGAGGAGATCAACTACGCCGCAGAGACGACGGTCAGCCAGGGGCAGCTCCGGAACGACGCCGACACCACGGCGAATATCCGCATCCTCGACCCATCGCTCGTCTCGCCGACCTTCGCGCAGTTCGAGCAGGAGCGTGCGTACTACCAGTTCCCTGACCGCCTCCACGTCGACCGCTACGAGATCGACGGCCAGGTTCAGGACGCCGTCGGCTCCGTCCGCGACATCAACATCGCCGGTCTTGGCGCTGACGCGCAGTCCTGGGTCAACAACACCATCGTCTACACGCACGGCTACGGCCTCGTGACGGCGTACGGCAACCAGCGTGGACCCGACGGTCAGCCCCTCTTCATCGAGGGCGGCATGCCCAGCGAAGGCGCACTCGGCGATTTCGAGCCGCGCGTGTACTTCGGGCAGTCCTCGCCCGAGTACTCCATCGTCGGCGCCCCGGAAGGCTCCCAGCCCGCCGAGTTCGACCACGTCTCCGGTGCCGACGGCGCAACGCAGACGTACAACACGTTCACCGGCGAAGGCGGCCCCGACCTCGGGAACTTCTTCAACCGCCTCGTCTACGCGATCAAGTTCCAGTCCGAGCAGATCCTGCTCTCCGAGTACGTCAACGACGAGTCGCAGATCCTCTACGACCGCGACCCTGCCGAGCGCGTGCAGGCCGCTGCCCCGTACCTGACGATCGATTCCGACCCGTACCCCTCGGTCGTGGACGGACGCCTCACCTGGATCGTGGACGGCTACACGACGAGCAACAAGTACCCGTACTCGGAGCTGGCTGGTCTCCAGAACCTGCTCGAGGACGCGGATACGCCAGCGTCGTCGCTGCCACCAGAGGTCATCAACTACATGCGCAACTCGGTGAAGGCGACCGTGGACGCGTACGACGGAAGCGTCACGCTCTACGCGTTCGACGAGACCGACCCGATCCTGCAGACCTGGCAGAAGGTCTTCCCGTCGACGCTCAAGAACGTGTCGGAGATGTCGGGTGAGCTGCTGAGCCACATCCGGTACCCCACGGACATGTTCAAGGTGCAGCGCGAGATGTTCGCCAGGTACCACGTGACCGACGCGAGCACGTTCTACAACCAGACGAACGCCTGGCAGCTGCCGCAGAACCCCACCGGGGGAGAAGCGTCACAGCCTCCGTACTACCTGACGATGCAGCTCCCGGGTCAGGAGTCGGCGTTCTCGATCTACTCCACCTACATCCCGTTGACAAACGCGAACGCGCAGTCGAGGAACGTGCTGAGGGGGTATCTCGCCGCCAACTCCAACGCGGGATCCACGGACGGAACCGTCGCGGATACGTACGGGAAGATAACTCTGCTGCGAGTCGAGAACGACAACGTCAATGGCCCTGGCCAGGTGCAGAACATCTTCAACTCGAACGAGACGGTCGCCAACCAGCTGAACCTGCTTGAGCGAGGCGGTCAGACGCAGGTGCTGCGAGGAAACCTCCTCACGGTGCCGGTCGGCGAAGGGTTCCTGTACGTGCAGCCTGTCTACGTCGAGTCGACCGGTGAGACCAGCTACCCGCTGCTGAGGCGCGTGCTCGTCGCATTCGGCGACAAGATCGCGTTCCAGCCGACGCTCGACGAGGCGCTCGATGAGCTCTTCGGCGGCGACGCCGGTGCTGATGCAGGTGACGGCGGCGTCGAGGTTACCGACGACCTGCCTGTCGACTCGGTCCCTGACGACACGACCGCGACGCCTGCACCGACCGCGACGACTCCGCCCTCGGGCGGCGGCACGGGAACTCCTCAGGAGCAGCTCTCGACCGCGCTGGCGGACGCTGAGAAGGCCCTCGAGGATCGGACGGCCGCGTACGCGAACAACGACCTCGTTGCGGCCGCCGAGGCCGACCAGCGGCTCACCGAGGCGCTGAACCGTGCCCGTGACGCGGACAGCCAGGTGTCCGGCACGTCGGTGACACCGAGCGATTCCCCGGAGCCGACGCCGACCACGTAGGCGCCGAGCTGTACACGCCGACGGGCGTCACCCTTTCGAGGGTGGCGCCCGTCGGCGTCTGCGTGCCCGGACGTCCGCGCCTGCGCACGCTCCCGCTCCCGCGTGCTGGTGCTCCCGCGTGCTCACGTGCCCGCGTGCTCACGTGCCTGCGTGCCCGCGTGCCCGCGTGCCCGCGTGCCCGCGTGCCCGCGTGCCTGCGTGCCTGCGTGCCCGCGCTCCCCGGCGTCCCGAGGCTGAAGTTGTGGGCAAGAGCTGTTCAGGAGTCCCCTGACGACCTCAGGCCACAACTCTCTGCCCGGTGGTGGGGCAGACGACGCGGGCCGGCGGCGTTGGGTTGGGATGTGGGGTTGGGCTGCGTCGCGAGCGCGTGGTCTTCGCTCGGGGCGCGACGCGCCCGGGATGCGTCTCATGGCGGACTCCGCAGCGGGAATTCGCGCGAAACCGAGGAGATTTGGCCCTGATGCGGGCCCGCGGAGGAGCCTGCGGCAGGTGCCTCATGCCCCCGACACGCCGGCTTTTCCGGGGAAGTGGGGGTCTGAGTTGCACGACGCTAGGACCGCTGGTAATGTTTTCTCTTGTGCCGCGGGGTGGAGCAGTTCGGTAGCTCGCCGGGCTCATAACCCGGAGGTCGTAGGTTCAAATCCTGCCCCCGCAACCAGATCCGCACAAGTTGGGATTGCTCGAAAGAGCAAGATGTAACTGCGGCACAAGGCCCGCTTCCTTTCGAGGAAGCGGGCCTTTCGCATTCCCCGCCACCGCGCGAAGAGGCGTCCACTGAGGCTTATAGGACAAAACGTGTGGATGAGCTCGCGCGTGTAGAGGAACCATTCCGCGGCGCGTTTCATGTGGGCCTCGCTCATCCCGCGGTGGTTGCGCAACGTGGTGCGGATGCCGTTGTTGATGCCGCCCTCGAGCGGGCTCGTGGTGCGCGCGTTCCCGTGGGACACGAACGTGAACAGATGCCCGTTGCCGGAGAGGCGGCTCAGCAGCAGCCACGCTTTGCGGAGTCGGTCGTGGGTCCACCATTTGCTCCACCCGTCGGCGGAGCGTTGCTTCGTGAGTTGCCCGTGCTGCTGCCACCAGGCCTGCAAGCCCAGCTGCCAAGCGACGGCGGTGTCCGCGTCGACGACCCGGGAGAGCGCTCTGGAGAGCTTCAGCAAGTCGCGGCCGGCATGGGTTCTCGGGCGCAGCGTGAGGTGACGACGGACATTCATCTGCACGTGAAAGATGCAGCGCTGGATCTTCGTGTCCGGCCAGCCGACGCGAACCGCCGACGCGAACCCGGCCCCGCCGTCGCAGACCACCACCAGAGGAGCGGGGATCCGCGTCAAGAGCGCCGTCCAAGCGGCCGCCGACTCGCGGGCGCACCACTGCCATGCCAGCACCTGCAAGTCCTCGGTGACCGCGATCAGCGGACACCACGAACCGACATAAATTCCATCAACGAGCACCACCTGATGCGTCGTCTCGACCGGGCCGAGTGTTGGCTCGATCTCCCAGCACCACGCGGTCCGGCGTCGCAGTTGCCGGGCGGCGCTCGGCCCGCCGAGCTCGTTTTGGGAGTGCTTCCCGAGCAGCCACTGCAGGAACTCCCGAAGCTCGTTGCGGCGAGCGAGGTCAGCGCGCTTTCTGACCTATGACGACCCGCAGTTCAAGCACCGCCACCGCTGCGTCCCCGCGGGAGTCTTCCCGTTCTTCACGAGCCGTTGCCCGCATACCAAACAAGTCGTCGAGTTGGCGTCGTTTCCCACGACTAAGGGTCTCGGACTAAGACCACCCCTCGACACGCCTGCAACGGCGGGCCTAGATGAAGATCCCATACACACGTTCTGTCCTATAACCCGCATGTCGGGGGTTCTTCTTTTCTTGTCCCCGCTCAGATATCCACCAAGAACCCCTCCCGAGTCACAGCATGCCGCGGCGTCTCGGGAGGGGTTCTTTTCGTGTGCGAAGTGCAGAAATGTCAGGTCCTAGCCGATGCTCGCGCCACCCCACAAGAACGTCGCAGATTCGAGCTTCGTCACGTACGCACTGTGCGCGACTTTCATGAGGTCAGGGCCTTCCGGAACGGCAGCGACGATGCCGAGAGGTATGAGCCGACCATTCGCGGGGTCGTAGGCGGCCACAGGTCCTCCGCTATCCCCCTTGATGAAGTTCGCGGGCTGCGCCCAGAAGCGCTGGATCTGGCAGTACCACTCCGAGTCGTAGTACAAGCAGCCTGCTGATGGGATGCCCTGGTAGGAGATGGTGCCCTGGCCAGATTTCTGGCCAGAAACAAGCACCTGAGCACCAGTGGAGAGCGAACTGGCGGGATAAACGCCGTAAGCGGGAAGTGAGCTGCTGGTGTTTGTACCGCCGACCCAGACGCGCTGCGAGTACGAGCTGCCCTTGATCACCATCGCGTCGATCTTTGCCGACACAAGTGAACTCGTCGTCGTTCCCATGTAATAGCCGTTGTGCGTATACGTGCCGTGTGGGCAGTGGTCTGCTGTCACAGATCCCGTTTGGTTGATCCGGAACGCGTTCGAGCAGCCGCTGGTTCGGTTGTCTCCATTGAACGAGGGGTAGTCGTTGTACCGACCGGCTCCTTCGACGCCGAGGCCCTCGATATCGATGCGGACGAGTTTCCCAAACTGCGATGCGTGGCGGCCGATGATCTCGGCGTCGTCTTCGCCCGCCAGGATCTGCAGCTGCCCGGCAAGGGGATCGGGTATGAGGGCCACGTTGACCGTTTCGCCGCTCACAGAACGGACGTCGGTGAACGAATCTTGGATCGTGCAGACTTGGTTCATGCTGGGCGCAGCCTTGGCCTCCACACGAACAGGAACACCTTCGGCGCTCAATGTGTCGAGGGCTTCCTGGATCTTGGGATCACCCTTGGCAAGCACGGCGAGTGTGTTATCCGGAGACTCGGCCCAGCGCTCTGTCGCAACAACAACAACACCAGCGAAGCGCCCCTCGCCGTTAGGCTCCGTGTACAGATCCATGAAGTCATCTGGATGCGCACGGAGAGTTTGCGCACGCAACGTCAGGAACGCGGCGTCCTTCGCCTCGTACTCGTCGTAGGGGAGCGAGCTGTCCTTGTAGCCGATGCCGCCTGCCGGATAAACTCCCGAACGGAAAAGGCATTCCCCCTGCGTGTCCAGGCCCTCAACGAGTTTGAGATTCGTCGTGTCCATCGGCTCAATGTCGACGTTCTTCTCATCCGCTGCTTCTGATGGCGCGGCGCTTGCTGGCAACGATGGCAGCCCTGCGAGTAGCAACGTCGCTACCCCCGTGGCCGCCAAGATGCTCTTTGATACCCATGTTTTTCGATGAATAGCCAATGTCACCCCCCGGTCAACGAATCGAGTATCAGCCGCACGTGCGGCTGATACTCAGGAAGATATGGGCGTGAAAGCGGGCCCACAAGAGCAAAGTTGAGATCAGTCGTCAATCTGACCGATGAAGACAACTTCTTCTGGGCTGCAATTCTCCGGGAATCCGGGGACATCCCCTGGGATAAGGTCCGAACGATAGCCACCCCCGCCATTGATGAACTCTCCAGTCAAGAAGTCACGACCGTCGGAGAGGACAATGCCATCGCCCGCAGAGTTCAGCGTCGTTCCGTAGGGAAACTGTGCCACGTAGAATCCCGCGGGGGAGTCAGGAATGTCCAGACCCCAGCAACCGGCTGCGTCCTGGGCCAACGTGCCCGCTGCCTCAGCTGCTCCCATTGCTTCGAGTTTTTCCGGTGCTGTCCAGAGCAAGCTTGCATTATCTGCGTCACCCGGGGAAGTGGGTGCGGGTTGGTGCGCGGTCGGCGTCGCGGAGCACGCAGTGAGCACGACGAAAAGGAGTGCACCGCTGGAGATAGCAATAGTCTTTCGCATGGAATGTGTCTACCAGTCTTCGCGAAGATCCGATAGAGAACAGCGCATCGCGAAACGCCAACCGAGGAGCCTTGCTCTCCAAACTGTCGCGACAGATTCGTCTCAACACGCTGAAACGACACGCGTCGGTCCGGTATCGACATCAGAACGTGTTCGGCGTGGACGAGAACATGGTCAGCGCCTGTCGGGGGCGGCGCGCGTCGCTGTGCGCGCCGGACAAAAGGACCGCTGCGCAAGCACACCAACACCGAGGAGGGGTGCCCATGACGGGCACATCGGATGTCTTTGATCGAACGAAGCTACCGGTCGGAGGGTCGATGCTGGCTGTGCCTACTGCACCTAATGGGGCATCCGGGACACATGAGGCTGCGGCTCTCCCGGTCCGGATCGAGATCGGGCTCGCAGTCCTGGGTCGCGTGCACAGCGTGCCGCGCACGCACCACAGCGATGAGACTCAGCTCTTCATCAGCGCGGGATCTCGACGAGAATGGCTCCGCGCTGCTCGCATCGCAAAGACGCCTCAGCTGTGGCGTCGGGGATACCCCGCTGTCGGGGCTGTCATGGCTGCGATTCGCGAGGGCGGATCGCTGCTCGAGGAATACGCCGTCGTAGCGAGCTCGCGCCGGCTCCTCCGTGGTCTCGGTCGTGGCAAGCTGCAGCCGAACTGCAACTACAGATTGCTGCCGGGCGTGACGGCCACTGTCGAGGCCAGCAACGCTGACGGCAGCGCCAACCTCGTCAGCCTTCGGTTCCGATCCCACGCACGTGAGGTGCGCTGACTCAACTCGCGGAAGCTTGCCCCGACCTCGACGTGTGATGGAGAAGTCCACCGCGTCGGGGCTTCTCCTGTTCATCAACATGGCGATCGCAGGCCGCGTCAGGCTCAGAAAGAACCCGAGTGGCGCGTGAGGGCGAATTTGACCTCGCCGTTCCATCCTCGATAACGTCGAGAAGAGCAGCCACGGAAGCCAGGTGCCCGCAATGGTGCACGGCGCAACGATTGGAGCACGCCTATGATTCGGCGCTGGTTGCCTTATCTCCTGGTGGCGATTGTCTTTATCGTCAGCGTTATCTTCATCTTCGACCGGCTTGATCCACCATTTAATGTCCTGGTCTCAGTCTTCATTATTTTGCCGCTGGCAATCCTGGTGCGATATGTCACGCAACGACTGCGGCCCAGGGACGTGATCGAGGAAACAGAAGAGGTATAGACGTGCTGAAGACCACCACAAAGACTGCCCTCGCAAGTCTTGCCATCGCATCGGTGTCCATCTTCGGAGCGACAGCCGCATCAGCAAGTCCGCAAACGACGCAGCAAGCCCAGGTCCAGTCGACGAACACCATCCAGGGGGATGGATTCGAGATCGTGAACGAGTCGTCGACGTCAGCGCTCATCACCGTCCCAGACGGCTCCATCACGGAGTCGAACGGCGTCTTCACGCTCCAGACAGGCAGCGGCTTGCAAGCGCTTGCCAACGAAGTCACCACGGATGCCGGTACGTACGCCCTGACGATTGAGCGCGTGTCGGACAACCAGGTTCGCGTCATCACGCCAGAGCCTTCTGCGTCATCCGCCGAAAGCAGCAGTAGCCGCACCGACAATCCGCGCGCTGTCGAGGGTTGGGAAGGCAGCTGGGATCAGTGCGTCAGCAAGGCCATGACGACCGGCATCCTCTCAGGCGCTGTGGGAGGCATGATCGCGGCCGGACCTGCTGCCGCTGCAGCCGCTGCAGCCGCCGGCATGATCACCGCTGGTGCCGTCGCGGTGCTGGTCGATTGCTGGGGTAAGCCCTTCATCTCCGCGAGCTAGCTTCGCCCCGTGCCCCGAGCACACATACCCAGGAAAGCCCTCCCGGCGCAGTATCTCTGCTGCGCCGGGACGGCTTGTTTTCTCGCATGTTCTCGTCACAAGGTGCTCGCCGGCGGCGTATCTGCCGATTGCAGCGAACCATACGCAGCAACAAAACGGCTGCCCTTCGACGAGGCGACAGAACGCCTCCCGTTCGCTGCACCGAGCGGCGCGGGGGACTGGAGTGAGCTACCAACACAGCGGCTCGCGCACCCGGACGATGTACCGACGGAGCGACTCGACTTGTAGTTCATCTCGATCGTGGACGAAGCCTTCTCGGCGCAGATCACGTTGCTGCCCGGGAGGGCTCTCTTCTCTCGGATGTTCGGCAGAGCAACTCTCTCAGAGCATCACCCCGCCGCCGCAGGATTCTGCGTTGCAGCGCGCCGCGGTCGGGCTCGTCTAGCTGTCAGAATCAGCACATGACTGCGCCTGGTCCTCCTGAGCTCAACGCGAGCATGAACCCCCTGCACCGCGACGTGAGGATGGCGATCCTCGAGCGCATCTTGATGCTCGGCGATGAAGCAGAGACGGGGTATCTCGAAGTCAAGAGCGACGTCGACCTCAACAAGCCATTGGGCCGGGCGAAAGTAGCAGAGTTCCTGCTCGGTGCAGCGAACCGCGACCCGAAGTCGGCGTCACGCTTCTTCCACGGACATGCCGTCATGGTCATCGGCGCTCACTAGGGCAGCGCTCCGGGCATACCCAAGGGCATCGAAGACCAGGAGCTGCTGCGCTCGCTGCAACCGTATATCGGCGAGCACTTCCCCTTGCCTGAGATCTTCCGGTTGCCAGCTGGCGAGGATCCAACCCGCGAAGTACTCGTTGTCGTCGCGCTGCCTCCTGAGCCAGGGCAGACCATGTTTCCGTGTCACAAGGCGTTCCAGCCCAGCGACAAGCAGGACACGAAGCACAGCCTCGCGAACGGGGCGGTCTATGTCCGCACATCGACCGAGACACGAGTCGCTCAAAATGGGGGAGATCCAAGCGCTGGTGCTCCGTGCGCAGGCTGGCGGGCAGCCTGAACGGCCTCCGATCGATCTCGAGATCAAGATCGGGTCGATCAACCGCCCACTGAGCGTCGACCACGGGCTGAGCTTCGCCTACGGCCGTGAAGAGTCGAAGTTCATAGAGGCTGCTGAGCAGCGTGCCAATCAGCGCCGCAACGATCCGATGTCGACCATCCTGGGGTCAGTCCCGTTTCCAGGACAGGTAACGAAGTCTGACGCGGAGATGCGACGGCGCTCAAGATTCCGCTCCTCAATACCGAGCGGACCCACGTCTGGAGGACCACGCTGCACACGCTCTACAATGACGGCACCGTCCCGATCGCGGTCCTCGACGCCCAATTCGGGAACTCCGAAAAGGTGCGAGCAAGGCACTACACGGACCCGACGAACCCCTCGGACCTTCGGAATCGAACCCAAGAACTCCACGCTGAAGCAGGGATTTCCAAGCCCAAGAAGACGCACAAAAGTACGCAAAGGCTCCGAACCTTGTAGGTCCTGAGTGATCCCGCTACTGCCGCTCATTCAGTTCGAAACTGCAGGCTGACCTGGGATGAGTACCGGTAATGCTGGGCAACTCGGGTGCGGCGTCACATAGCCCGGAGGTCGTAGGTTCAAATCCTGCCCCCGCAACCAGATCCGCACAAGTTGGGATTGCTCGAAAGAGCAAAATGTAACTGCGGCACAAGGCCCGCTTCCTTTCGAGGAAGCGGGCCTTTCGCATTCCGCGCCACCGCGCGAGGAGGCGTCCAGTGATCGGCCCGGAATCCCGGTCTCTGTGGATCGATCTCTTCCCCCTCTCCCTGTCCCCGTCGACGCGGACGGTTCCCGGGCGTCATGGCCAGCCTCAGCGGGCTCGCGGACAGGTGCCGCTAGTGTCGGCCATTCGACGTGCGCCGATCGTTGGCGCTGGAGGAGAGCGGCGGTTCCAGGTGGCCAGATTCACGAGCCTCGAGCAGCGCATCGACGACGTCGCGGGGCGCCTCCTCGAGCGTGCCCCCGCACGCGGCCTCAGGGCCGGCCTCGTCGAGTTCCTGGTCTTCGGGCTCAAGCAGGCCTGGGCGTGCATCTTCGGGGCGCTCATGCTCGTCGTGATCATCGCCGCGAGACTCTGGTATCCGGACGATGCGCTGCTGGCACGCAACGATGCCCTCGTCATCGCCGCCGTCGCAATCCAGATCTTCATGGTCGTGGCCAGGCTCGAGACCGGCCGCGAGCTGCTGGTCATCCTCGCCTTCCACGTCGTCGGCACGGGAATGGAGCTGTTCAAGACGAGCGTCGGCTCGTGGAGCTACGCGTCTGGGGGAGTGCTGCACATCGGCCCCGTGCCGCTCTACACGGGCTTCATGTACGCGGCGGTCGGCTCGTACATGTGCCGCGTCTACCGGCTCTTCGACCTGCGGTTCTCCAGGTACCCGCGCATCTGGCTCACCGTGGTCGCGGCCGTGGCCATCTACGTGAACTTCTTCACGCACCACTACGCCTACGACTTCCGGTACGTGCTCCTGGTGTTCGTGGCCGTGCTGTGGGGCCGCACGTGGATGCACTTCCGCGTGTTCCGGAGGACGCTCCGGATGCCCTTGCTCGTGGCGTTCCTGCTCGTCGCCCTGTTCATCTGGTTCGCCGAGAACATCGGCACCTTCGTCGGTGCGTGGGTGTACCCGAATCAGGAGCACGGCTGGGAGCTCGTGTCGATCACGAAGCTCCTCTCGTGGTTCCTGCTCATGATCATCTCCGTGGTGATGGTCACGCTCGCGTACCCGCCGAGGCCGCCAGGCAGCGGAGAGGGCGCAGTTCCCGTGTCTCGTGAGGTTACGGGCTAGTCCCAGGCCTTGGCCGCGGGGATCCGCACGATGAAGGCGGCGCCGTCCTCGGACTCGGCGGCGATCTGTCCGCCGTGCGCCTCGACGATGGACTTCACGATCGCGAGTCCGAGGCCAGTGCTGCCGGACGCGCGGGTCCTGGCGGAGTCGCCGCGGGCGAACCGCGAGAAGAGATCCTCGCGGAGCGTCTGGGGGATGCCCGGCCCGTCGTCGCGAACGATGAGGACCGCCTCGCGCCCCGTCGCCGACGCGGCCGCGAGCTCGTAGCGCACGGAGACGTTGACGTGCGTGCCCTTCGGGGTGTGCAGGCTGGCGTTGGAGAGCAGGTTCACGACGATCTGGTGGAGGCGCTCCCAGTCGCCGAGCACCGAGACCTCGCTGGGCGGCACGGTCGCGCTCCAGTGGCGGTCGGCGTCGCTCGCCTGCGCGTCGCTGACGGCGTTGATGACGAGCTCGGACAGGTCGACCGTGTCGAACTGCAGGTCCTGTCCCTCGTCGAGGCGGGCGAGCAGGAGGAGGTCGTTGACCAGCGAGCTCATGCGAGTCGCCTCGGACTCGATGCGTGCGAGAGACCGCTCGGTGGTGTCGGGCAGCGACGCCGAATCCTGCCGGGTGAGCTCCGCGTACCCCTGGATCGCGGCGAGCGGCGTCCGCAGCTCGTGGCTCGCGTCCGTGACGAAGCGACGCATCCGCTGGTCCGCCGCGGTGCGCACGGCGAAGGCCTCGTCGACGTGCGCGAGGAGCTTGTCGAGGGCCTCGCTCACCTTGCCGACCTCGGTGCGAGGGTCGATGTCGTCGAGCTTCACGGCCCTGCGGAGGCCGACCTCGCCAGAGGCGAGGGGCATCTGCGCGACGTTCTCGGCGGCCGTGACCACGCGCGACAGGGGACGCATGGCGACTCGCATGACGAGCGCAACGAGGAGGACGATGAGGCCGATCCCGAGCGAGGAGAGCACGAGCGTGAGGACGGTCTGGTTGAAGGTCGCGTCACGGGCGGTGTCGAGGGAGACGGCGGAGATGAGGGCGTAGCTCGGGTCGCCGTCCCACTCGTGGATCATGACGCGGAAGTCGCCGGCGGCGTCATCGAGCTTGATCGTCTCGAGCAGCGAGTGCTGGGTCGCGAAGCCGGGCGACTGGACCAGTGCCGTGAGCTCGTTCTTGATGGTCTGGTCGCATTCGACCGCGGAGGTCTCGCTGAACGATGCGGAGTCGATGATCTCGCCGTCGTGGGCGAGGGCGATGATGGTGCCCGGCGCGTGGCCGACGAAGTTGATGAGGGGCTTGACCTTCGGCGCCGCCGAGTCGCCCATCTTCGAGGGGTGCGGATGCGTGCCCGGGACGTCGACGCGGTACTTGTCGACGGAGTTCTCCAGCACCGACATGGAGGCGGCGAGCTGCGTGTTGACGACGCTCGTGATGGCGGAGTTGAGGGTGACGACGTTCATGATGCCGATCGCGCTCATCACGAAGGCGACGACGAGGGTGACGCCGACGATGATGCGCGCGCGCAGCGTCCACGGCCTCATTCTGCTGGCCTGATGACGTAGCCGACGCCGCGCACCGTGTGGATCATGGGGGTGCGGCCGGCGTCGATCTTCTTGCGCAGGTAGGACACGTACAGGTCGACGATGCTCGCCTTGCCGGCGAAGTCGTAGTTCCAGACGCGGTCGAGGATCTGGGCTCTGCTGAGGACCCGCTTCGGGTTGCGCATGAAGTAGCGCAGCAGCTCGAACTCGGTGGTGGTGAGCGCGACGGGGTCGCTGCCGCGGCGCACCTCGTAGCTGCTCTCGTCGAGGAAGAGGTCGCCGACCCGCAGCTGGGAGGCGTCGTCGGCGACCGCCTCACCGGCGCGCTGGATGAGGCCGCGCAGTCTGGCGACGAGCTCCTCGAGGCTGAAGGGCTTCGTCATGTAGTCGTCGCCGCCGGCGGTGAGCCCGATGATGCGGTCGTCGATGGAGTCCTTCGCGGTGAGGAAGAGCACCGGTGTGGCGTGTCCCTGACCTCGGAGGTTCCTGAGAATGCTGAGGCCGTCGATGTCCGGGAGCATGATGTCGAGCACGACGACGTCCGGCCGCTCGGCGGTGAACTTCGCGAGCGCATCCCGGCCGTTGTTGGCGACGCCGACCTGCCACCCCTCGTAGGAGAGGGCGAGGCTGACGAGGTTCGTCAGGGTCTCTTCGTCGTCGACGAGCAGCACGCGGATGGGGGTGCCGTCTGGGCGGTGGAGTCGGGGGAGCTGCGCGAGGACCGCCCGACGGCGACCGGGCTCGATGATCGGGTCAGCGGCGGCGGAATCGGGCATTCCATCATCGTGTCATGGGAACGGCGTCGTGGCGGGGTGTTCGCTGCTCCTCATAGGAAGCTCAAATCTTCTCTCACGCGGGGCATGAGAGGAGTTCGTAACCTGCGACGCATGACACTCCAGCGAATCCAGCAGCCCGACCTCGGGAGCCGTGCGCCGGGCGTCAAGAAGGACCTGCAGGGTGGCCTCTTCCACCGTCCGCGTTTCCTCCGCGGCCCCCGCACCGAGCGTCCGTTCGACGCGCCCCAGCTGTTCACGGAGCGCCTGGTGCTCCGCCCCCACGACGTGCGTGACGCGGAGGCCTGGCACGAGATCGTGTCCGACGCCGAGGTCGTCCGCTACCTGCACTGGAAGCAGCGCGACCTGACGGAGGCGACCGAGCACCTGAGCCGCCGCACGACGCACACGCGTCTCTGGCAGACGGGCGACTTCATGGCCCTGGCCGTCGAGCACGACGGCAAGCTCATCGGGGACGTGTCGGTGCACCTGCGCGACGTCGAGCCCGAGCACCGCTCTGCGGAGCTCGGCTGGATCATGCACCCGGGATGCGCGGGACAGGGCTTCGCCACCGAGGCGGCGGATGCGCTGGTCGAGTACCTGCGCGACTATGTCGGCGTGAAGCGCGTGCTCGCGGTCATGGACCTGGAGAACGAGGCGTCCTACGCGCTCGCGAGGCGCCTCGGGCTGGCGGAGGTCTCCCGTTCGGACGACTCGAGGACCACGGCGCTCGACCTCGTCTGAGCGGTTCCCGCGGCACCGGACGCGGACATGAGCTGTGCGACCTCGAGGAGGTCCCACGCCATGTCGCCCGTCACGGAGATGCCCTTGGCGCCCGATCGGCGAGTCTTCCCCCGCGCCAGCATGTAGTGCGTGCGGAACACCCGGTTGCCTGCACGCTCCTGCGCGTCGTGGAAGAACACGATCTGCGAGAGTCCGGTGCTGTCGTCGAGGGAGACGAACACCGTGCGCCGTCCGCCACGCATGGGTGGGGTGTTCGTGGCACGCCGCACCCCCGCGATGAGCACGTCGGTGCCGCCTGGCAGGTCCATGAGCGAGCTCGCTGGAGTGACTCCGAGCTGACGGAAGAGCGGGAAGAAGCGCTCCATCTGGTGCCGGCTCACGCCGAGGCCGAGCTCCTGCAGCTCCAGGTCGGTCTGCGTCTTCCCGTGCAGGTCCATGGTGGTCACCCCGCGAAGCTCCGGGATGGGCAGGGGGAACGCGAACGCCTGCTGGTGCTCCGGTACTCGCGTCGGCGTGCTCGTGAGCGAGCGGATGAACGCGAGCAGCTCGTGCCGCCTGCGCGGCTCGTAGTCGATGAACACGTCGAGCGCCCCCACTCTGGCGAGGGAGTCGAGCGTGCTCCGGCGTGGTCGGACACGAGCGCGGAAGTCGGCGAGCGAGTCGAACGGCTGGTGCTCGGCGACCCTGTCGCGTTCCGCCGATGACATGCCGCGCACATCCGCGAGGGACATGCGAACCCCGTCGCGTCCATCCGGGAGCGGCTCGACCGTGTACTCGAGCCCTGAACGCTGCACGTCGATCGGGAGGAGCGGGATGCCCAGATGCCTCGCCTCGGCGATGATGAGGTCCTTGCCCCACATGCCGGGGTCGTGGGTGAGGAGGCCCGCCCAGAAGTGCGCGGCTCGATGGGTCTTGAGCCAGGCGCTCTGGAAGGTGGGCAGGGCGAACGCAGCGCCGTGGGCTTTCGCGAAGCCGAAGCTGCCGAAGCCGGCGAGCACCTTCCATGACCGATCGATGATCTCTGGCGGGAACCCACGCTCTGCGGCCCTGCCGCGCACGAGCTCCTCGATGCGCGGCACGAGCTCGGGCTTCGCGAGCCAGCGTCGGTACACGTCGGCGAGCTCGAGGCCGCACCCCGTGAGCTCGTCGAAGATGCGCATGACCTGCTCGTGGAAGACGACGACGCCTTTCGTCTCGAGCAGGATCGGCTTGAGCCTCGGATGGATGTAGTCGGGCATCACCTCCCCGTGGCGGGCCCTGAGGAAGTGGAGTGGCATGTTGTTCTGCATGGGGCCAGGGCGGAACAGGGAGATGTCGATGACGAGGTCGTTGAACACCTCTGGCTGCAGCTTGCCGACGAGCTCCATCTGCCCCGGGCTCTCGACCTGGAAGATGCCGAGGGTCTTCGTCGAGCGGATGGTCTCGTAGGTCGCCTCGTCGTCGAGGGGAAGCGCATCGAGGTCGAGTTCCTCACCGCGGGTGCGCTTCAGCTCCTTCACGGCGTGGGCCATGGCGCTTTGCATGCGCACCCCGAGGATGTCGAGCTTGATGAGCCCCATCGGGTCCATGTCGTGCTTGTCGAACTGGCTCATGGGCAGGCCGATCCCCGACATCTGCACGGGAGTGCGGTCGAGGAGCGAGACATCGGAGAGGATGACCCCGCACGGGTGCACGGAGATGTGCCTCGGCAGGGAGTCGAGCCGCTCCGTCGCCTCCACGAGCACCTCGAGCTGCCGTGAGCGACGCACCTCCTCCGCGAACTCGCGAAGCTCGGGCTTCTCGGCGAGGGCCTGCCTGAAGCGCTTCGCGGAGAAGCGCCACAGCTCCTTGGCGATGCGGTCGACTTCGCCGTCGGCGAGCCCGAGGGCGAGGCCCGCATCGCGGACTGCGCCCCTCGACCCGTAGGTGTTGACCATCGACATGAGGGTGACCCGCTGCCCGCCGAACTCGTCGAAGATGCGGTGGTAGACGCGGTGGCGCTCTGCGCTCTCCACATCGAGGTCGATGTCGGGGAGCGTGCGTCGCTCATCGGAGAGGAAGCGCTCCCAGATGAGCCCGAGGGAGACGGGCTCGACGTGGCTCGTGTACAGGAGGTAGTTGAGCAGCGATCCGACACCTGAACCCCTGGCCTGCACGCGGACCCCCATCTCCTTGATGAGCTCGACGACGTGCGAGACGGTGAGGAAGTAGGGGGCGAAGCCCAGCTTCCGCACCGTCCTGAGCTCGTGGGCGAGGCGGTCCTGCAGCTCCCGCTCGTGGGCGGCGGATGCACCCGGGTAGCGCGCGGGGATCGCGGCTTCCGCCTTCGCCCTGAGCACCTCGAATGGGTCGCCGTGGATGCCGAAGCGGCTGACCTCCGGCATGCGCGGGGTGCCGATACCCGCATCTCGCTCCGGGTCGATGACGCAGCTCTCGGCGAGCAGCCTCGTCTGGGCGAGGAGGTCATCGGCGGCCGAGGCTGCGTGCCCGCCGGCATCCGCCACCATGCGCGCGACCTGCCGCATGAGGTTCGCCGGCTTGAGCCAGGCCTGCGCCGTCGGCGCCAGCTCGATGTCGTCGAGCGCACGCCTCGCCCGCACGGCATCGGCGATGTCGACCGTCGCCGCCTCCTCGGGGGAGGCGTAGCGCACGGCGTTGGTGAGCACTGCCCGCAGCCCGGACTCTGTTGCGAGGCCCAGCATCCGCGTCGCGGCCGTGACCGACCCCGGGGTGCCAGGCTCGGCGAGATGGCAGACGATCTCGACGACGAGCGAGGCGCGCGGGAGCCCGTGCCGCCAAGCACGCAGACGCTCTCTGGCCAGACCCAGCTGGGCAGCTGAGGCTGCCGTGCCGACGTCGCTCGTCGGGCCGAGCAGGACGGTGAGTCTCGTCGCCCCCTCGTCGGTGCAGGCGAGCTCGGCCAGGCGGGCGAGGGGGATGCTCGGCTCGTGGATGCGCGTGGCGGCGCTCGCGGTGGTCTCGTGGGCGGCTGAGACGGCCCGGCAGAGCGCCGCGTACCCGGAGCCGCCGTCACCTCCGGCTGCGAGCACGACGACCCGGCCGAGGGGCTCGCCTCGCTCGTCGTGCACGGCGAGTTCGCTGCCGAGGACAGCCCGAAGGCTCGCGGTCCTGCATGCGAGGAGGTGCTTGACCGCGCCGGAGATGCCGTCGCGGTCGGTGAGCGCGAGCGTGTCGAGGTCTCGCTCGGCGGCGGCCTGGGCCAGCACCTCGGGAGGCGAGACCGCATAGTGCGCGCTGAAGCCCGACGAGACGTGCAGGTGCGGGAAGCTCATCGCGTCGTCACTCCCAGCTCAGTGCGAGTCGCCAGCCGCCTGGGGCGCGACAGAGGTCGTACAGGTGCTCCCCGTGCTGTTCGCGGGGGCTGTCGCGAACGGCGGTGACGCGCCACAGCTCCTGGTCGATGCGCGTGGGGGAGGAGTCTCCGTGCCACCACGGCGGGAGTCTGCGGAAGTAGGCCTGCGGCTGGCCGGTGACGGTGTAGAGGAAGCGCTGCCACACGAAGGAGGTCGGCTGCCCGTCGCCGCTGATGGCGACCTCGATGTTGTCGTCGATGACGGTCGGCATGGGCTCCTCCTTCGCTTCTTCGAATCTGTATTCGAACGTGCATCCAGCGTAAATCGCACCACCGACAGTGGCAACCGCAAGCCTCAGTCACAGGATGAAGGTGGGGGAGTTCAAGCTAGACAGATTCTAAATCTGTCTGATAGCTTTCGGGAAGAACGTCACCCTCAAGGACGAAGGACTATGACTCACACCCCAGACGCCACCCGTTCGGCAGACTCCATCCGTTCGATCGAGCTGTCCAAGCTCCGCCTCCCGCTGGCCACTCCGATCTCCGACGCGAAGGTCTTCACGGGGAGGCAGAAGCCCATGACGGAGGTCGTCTTCCTCATCGCCGAGATCCAGACAGCGCAGGGCTTCTCCGGCCACGGCTTCAGCTACTCGAAGCGCGCCGGCGGCGCCGCCCAGTACGCCCACGCCCGCGAGGTCGCCGAGGCCGCGCTCGGTGAGGACCCGAACGACATCCAGAAGCTGTACTCGAAGCTGCTCTGGGCCGGAGCATCCGTCGGCCGCTCCGGCGTCGCGACCCAGGCGCTCGCGGCACTCGATATCGCGCTCTACGACCTCAAGGCGAAGCGGGCCGGCCTGCCCCTCTCGAAGCTGCTCGGCGCGCACCGGGACTCGGTCCGGACGTACAACACGTCAGGCGGGTTCCTGAACGCGTCCCTCGACGAGGTCCGCGAGCGTGCGACGCAGTCGATCGCGGAGGGCATCGGCGGGATCAAGGTCAAGGTCGGGCTGCCGGACACCGCCGAGGACCTCCGCCGAGTCCGCGCCGTCCGCGAGCACATCGGCGCGAGCGTGCCGCTCATGGTCGACGCGAACCAGCAGTGGGACCGCGCGACCGCGCTGCGCATGGGGCGGCGCTTCGAGGAGCTCGACCTCGCGTGGATCGAGGAGCCACTCGACGCCTACGACGCCGAAGGGCACGCCGACCTCGCACGCGCGCTCGACACCCCGATCGCGACGGGGGAGATGCTCGCGTCGGTCGCCGAGCACCGGCAGCTCATCGCCGCGAGGGCCTGCGACATCATCCAGCCGGATGCGCCCCGCATCGGCGGGATCACGAACTTCCTGCGCCTCATGACCCTCGCCGACGAGGCGGGCCTCGACCTCGCCCCGCACTTCGCGATGGAGATCCACCTGCACCTCGCCGCGTGCTACCCGCGTGAGCCGTGGGTCGAGCACTTCGACTGGCTCGACCCCCTCTTCGAGGAGCGCCTCGAGACGCGCGACGGGCGGATGCTCGTCCCCGACCGCCCAGGGCTCGGCTTCACCTTCAGCGAGCAGGCCCGCGCCTGGACGACCGAGAGCGTCACGCTGACCGTCTGACCGCCTGACCGCCTGAGCGGACACCACCACCACTTCCTCGGCGCGCGTCGCCGAGGCCATGAGTTCGACTGCGCGGCCTGAGCCGCGCGCTTGCCGACGATGTCGTCGGCGATACTGACAGAGAGGTCCTCGAACATGTCCAAGAAGCCAATGTCCACCCGCAAGATGTGGTGGATCGCACTCATCTCGGGAATGGCGTCCTATATCGACGCCGCCGCGATGACCTCGAGCGGGACGGCCCTGGTGCTCCTCAAGGACACCCTGGCCCTGACCCCGGAGATCATCGGGGTGCTGTCCTCGGCGCTCACGTTCTCGGTTGCCATCGGCGCCCTCTTCGGCGGGCGCCTCGGCGATCTGCTCGGACGCAAGGCGGTCTTCATCGCGACCATGGTCATGATCGCCGCGGGTTCGGCGCTGCTGGTGTTCGTCGAGGTGTTCCCAGGGCTGCTCGCCGGCATGATCCTCGTCGGGCTCGGCGCGGGCGCTGACCTGCCGGTCTCCCTCGCGACGATCTCGGAGATGGCCAAGTCCGGACTGCGCAGCAGCATGATCGGCTTCACCCACTTCCTCTGGAAGATCGGCAGCATGGTCGCGCTCGGGCTCGCGACCATCGTCGGCAGCATGGGCCAGCTCGGGGCGCAGATCCTGTTCGGGCACATCCTCGTGGTCACCCTGCTGACGCTCGTCGCGAGGTTCGCGGTTCCGGAGTCGACGCTGTGGCTCGAGCAGCGCGAGGCGGAGAAGGCGGGTGCCACGAGCCGCTCGGATGCGGCGCTCGGGTGGAGCACGCTGAAGACGCTCCTCAGGGCGCCCTTCGCGAAGTACTTCATCGTGCTCGCCGTCTTCTACACGCTCATGAACCTCGGTTCGAACACGGTGAGCCAGTACGGGGCCTACATGTACACGGAGGTTGCCGACTCCACGGTCCAGGTCTACTCGACGGTGAAGCTCATCACCATGTTCCTCGGCGCGATCCTCGTCCTCCTGTTCATGCGGGTCGTCGGGACACGGTGGCGGATGAGCTGGTTCGTGGGAGGCGCGATCTGCACGATCACGGCCATGTGCGTTCCGCTCGTCTTCGGCGTGACTGAGTCGACGCTGAACATCATGATGTTCCTGTGGCTCATCGGCACCGTGTTCGCTGGGGAGGGCATCATGAAGATCTGGACCCAGGAGTCGTTCCCGACGCTGCTGCGTTCCTCAGCGCAGGGCGCGATCATCGCCATTGCGCGATTCGGCTCGTCGGCGCTCGTGCTCGTCACTCCGGTCGTCCTGGCGACCGGCCCTGGGGCGCTCTTCGGGTTCCTCGCTGGCTCCTGCCTCGTCGCGGTGGTCCTCGCCTTCGTGGTGTTCGCGCGCCAGCGCACGACCGTCATCGACCAGGAGGAGGCGGACGCCGCCGCCGAGCAGAGCGCATCCGCGGACCGGGCGCGCCTCGAGGTGCGGGGATGAGCGGCACGATGCAGGAGGTCGTGCAGGTGCTCCGGGGCGAGACCGGTCACGCGGCACCGCTCATGCGCTGGTGGTGGTTCTCGACGCACGTGAGCGAGGCGGCGATCGACGCCGACCTGGACGCCATGCTGGCCGCTGGGATCGGCGGGGTCGAGCTCGCATTCGTGTACCCGGTGGATGAGGGCGGGCCGCGTTTCGGTGATCCGGAGTTCCTCTCGCTCGTGGGCTTCGCCGCGCGAGGGGCGCGGCGGCGGGGGCTGCGCTTCGATCTCACGCTCGGCGCGGGATGGCCGTTCGGCGGGCCGCACGTCGACGCGTCGACGGCAGCTCGGGGGCTCCACTGGGAGCGGATCGAGCTCGCACCCGGCGCGACCGAGCTCGTCTTCCGGCCCTCGTTCGACGGTGATGCGCTGGTGAGCGCGTACGTGGGCGCCGGCTCCATCCAGGAGCTGCCCGCCGAGTGGGTGCTCGCCGAATGCGGGGAGCGCATCCACGTCCCGGCCCTGGGCGGCGGGCCGAGAGTTCTCCTGGTCGCGGTCTCTCGCCTCACCGGCCAGAACGTGAAGCGCGCGCCCCGAGGTGCTGAGGGGCTGGTGCTCGACCACTACTCGGCGGTCGCCGTGCAGGCGCACCTGGAGGCGGTCGCGACGCCACTCCTGGCCGCGGCGGGGGCCACGCGTGTGCACGCGGGGTTCTGCGACAGCTTCGAGGTGTACGAGTCCGATTGGACGACGGAGCTTCCTCGGGAGTTCCTCGCTCGACGGGGCTACGACCTGCTCCCGGAGCTCTGGCGGCTGGAGATCGACGGCGACGGCACGGCTCGGGTGCGCACCGACGTCATGACGACGCTCAGGGAGCTGTTCGAGGAGCACTTCGTGCAGGCGTTCGGAGACTGGGCGCACGGACACGGCCTGCTCTTCCGCGCGCAGTGCTACGGGGAGCCGCCCATGCTCATGAGCAGCTATCGCGACGTGGATCTCATCGAGGGCGAGGGGTGGGGATGGCGGCGATGGACGAAGAACGCGTGGGCGGTCTCCGCGGCCGGCGCCTACGGCAGGTCGCCCGTGTCCTCGGAGACGTGGACCTGGGTGCATTCACCGTCGTTCCGGGCGGGGCCGGCCGACCTGCTGGGGGAGGCCTACGAGCATCTGCTGAGTGGCGTCAACCTCCTCGTCGGCCACGGCTGGCCGCTCGGGGGAGCGCTCGGTCACGGACAGCCGGTGTTCTACGCGTCCGGTGCTCTCGACTCGAGGAACCCGTGGTGGCCGGTCGCGCGTGAGCTGTTCTCTGGGCTCGCTCGCGTGAGCGCCGTCCTCCAGCTGGGCGAGCGGATCGCGCAGGTCGCCATCTACCATCCGGTGGCCGAGCTGCTGGCGAGCGCCGAGGGGGAGCGTCCGTTCGACCTATGGCGGCAGACTCGTCGCTACGTGGACGACGAGTTCGTCTCGGCGGTGCGCACCACCGGCCTCGACTACGACCTCGTCGACGACGCGCTCCTCGAGGTCGGCGGCGCAGACCGCTTCGAGGTGCTGCTCGTGCCGGCGGGCTGCGCGCTCTCCGCCGCCGCGGCGCAGCTCCTGTCGTCGGCGGGTGTTCGCGTGGTCCACCTCTCGGCGTCCCTCGGCCAGGAGCGGCGGGCAGAGATCCGCGCCGCCGTGCACGGGATGGTCCCGCCGCTCGCGACGAGCGCACCGGACACCGTCGGGGTCACGACCCGCCAGCTCGAGGGCTCGCGCATCTCCCTGCTGGTGAACACCGGGGAGCGTTCGGCCGACGTCGTGTTGAGAGCCTGCGACGACAGCACGCTCACCGTGTGGGACGCCGTCTCCGGGCGGAGACGAGCGGTGGTGCGGGACGACGCCAGCCGTACCGTGCGCCTCGGGTCCTACGAGGCCGTGCTCGTCGGCCAGACTCGGGGAGAGGGGCCGGTGGGCGTCGACGAGCTGGAGACGACCGGCCCGGTGCTGGGCCACGGCCACGAGGAGCCCCTCGCGGCAGGCTGGTTCGTGCGCACATCCAGCGGACGTCGGCCCGTCACGCTGCCCCACACGTGGGAGGACGACCCGGAGGTCGCCCACGACGACGAGCAGCTGGTGTACGAGACGACGGTGGAGCTCGAGCGCCCCGCCTCCGCTGCCCTCGACTTCGGCGACGCCAACGTGCCCGAGGTCAGGGCCGAGCGTCGGGAGAACTCCTTCGCGCTCCCGGCTGACCCGCCTGTCGGCGCGGCTGCGAGCGTCGAGGTGGACGGCCTGCCCGTGGGGAGCGTCTGGCGGGCGCCCTACTCCGTCCAGCTCGGACGGCTCGCCGTGGGGCGCCACACGATCACGGTGACGGTCTCCGCGCTCGGGGTTCGAGGGGCCGCGGCGCGGGCGATCGATGGGACGAGCCCCGCGGCGCGAGCCGCGAACGGCGTCAGGTTCCGAGTGCAGGATGCGAGCCGAAGGCGGGACGGGGTGCGCTCCGGCATCCTCCGGGTGCCGACGCTGCGGCTCAGCGCTGACTGACGCGCGTCGGACGCACACCGTCGGAGACGCGCCCCGAGGAGCTTCCTCCTCGAGGCCCCCGCCCGCCCCGCACGGCGTCCGGGCGAGGGATGGCACGATGTGTGCATGAGCATGACGCGCGCCGAGGAGATCGCCAAGGTCCTGGCTGACCGCATCGTCGAGGGAAGCATCGCTCCCGGCGACCGGCTGCCGAGCGAGGGCGGCCTCGTCGAGGAGTTCGGGGCAAGCCGGAGCGTCGTCCGCGAAGCGCTGCACCGCCTGCAGTCGCGCGGCCTCGTGCGCACGCGGGTGGGATCGGGAAGCTACGCCCTCACCCCTCCCGTCGCGACGACTGGCGACGACTGGCTGGGCGCGCACTCCGAAGCGGAGCGCGCAGAGCTCCACGCCTTCCGAATCGCCGTGGAGGTCGAGGCCGCCGCGCTCGCGGCCCGCTCCCCGTCAGCGCAGGAGATCGCCGAGATCGACGCGGCCCTCGCCTCCCTCGCGAAGGCGAGCTTGCCGAGCGAGACCGTCGACGCGGACTTCGCCTTCCACCGTGCGATCGCAGCCGCGTCCGGCAACCGCTACTTCCTGACGGCCCTCGACCGGATGGGCGCGCGCGCCATCATCCTGCCTCCCGCGCGCATCTCCGACGTGGACCGCAACGCGGCCGAGGCCGCCGCCGTGCTCGCCGAGCACCGGGCTGTCGCCGACGCCATCCGCCTCGCCGACCCCGTCGCTGCCGCAGCGGCAGTGCGCACCCACCTCGCGGCGTCCACCGCGCGCCGAGCCGCCCGCGGCACCGGCTCCTGACTCCTCGCTGACTACCCCGGCGTGCTGACGGGGGCCATCAGCTGCGGCCCCGTGCTAGACACCCGACCCACCTCGGGGCCGACCTCGTGCATGGCGAGCGTCGACGCCAGCTCGACACCCGCCTGGCTCGCCTCGTCGAGCAGCCCCTGCGTGCCCACCACCGACTGGTCGAGCCACGCATCCCAGAGCGCGCGCGGCAGCATGAGCGGCATGCGGTCATGGATGCTCGCCAGCTCACCCGTCGACCCCCGCGTCAGGATCGTCGTCGTCAGCAGCCACCTGGACGGATCATCGCCGGGCTTCGTGGGGTCCGCCCACCAGGAGTACAGGCCAGCGAACGCGATGAGCTCGTCGTCGTGCTCCGGGTGGATGAAGAACGGCGTCTTCGACCCGGACTTCGTGCCATCTGCCTTCTTGCGCCACTCGTAGTAGCCGACAGCGGGCACGATCGCTCGCCGCTGCTTCACCGGCCCACGGAACGTCGGCTTCTCCAGCACCGTCTCGATGCGCGCATTGAACGCCTTTGACGAGAAGCTCGGATCCTTCGCGAACGGCGGCAGCAGCCCCCACCTCGCACGCTCGACGCGGCGAACCGCGGCCCCACCGCCCTTGGGCTCGGGCTCCACCACCACGGGGACCGGGTCGGTCGGGGGAGTGTTGAACGACGGCTCCGGCAGATCAGCGCCGAGGGCCTCGATATCGAAGAGCGCCTCGACGTGCTCGACTGCTGGGGTGACATAGCGACCGCACATGGCCCAACGCTACGACAGCGCCGCCCACGGCGCGCGCTGCAAGCTTCGGATTCTCTGTACGCTCAGTGCATGGTTAAGCAGCGCAGCGCCCTCGACAGCATCCCCGCCTACAAGCAGGGTGCCATGCCGAGCACCAGCGACGTCGTCAAGCTCTCCTCCAACGAGAACCCGTTCCCGCCGCTCGCCTCCGTGCGCGCCGCCGTTGCCGAAGAGTTCGAGCGCATCCACCTCTACCCGTCCATGGCGGCACCGGAGCTCACCTCGCGCGTCGCGACGCTCCAGGGCGTCGAACCCGAGAACATCGTCTTCGGAGCAGGCTCCGTCGAGGTGGCCACACAGCTCGTCCAGGCCAGCGCGGGACAAGGCGACGAGGTCATGTTCGCCTGGCGCAGCTTCGAGGCGTACCCGATCATCGCGATCGGCGCAGGAGCGACGCCGGTGCAGGTGCCCCTCACCGCCGACGAGCGCCACGACCTCGACGCCATGGTCGACGCCATCACCGACCGCACCGCGATCATCTTCGTCTGCAACCCCAACAACCCCACGGGAGCGACCCTCACACACGCCGAGGTCCGTGCATTCATCACGCGCGTCCCCAGCGACGTGCTCGTCGTCATCGACGAGGCCTACGAGCACTTCAACCGCGACGCGGAGACCGCCATCGGCATCGACCTCTACCGGGAGTTCCCCAACGTCGCCGTCTTGCACACCTTCTCCAAGGCCTACGGCCTCGCAGGACTCCGCATCGGCTATGCCGTCGCCCAGGCAGACGTCGCAGCCAACCTCCGCAAGGTCTCCGTGCCCTTCGCGGTCTCCGCCCTCGCCCAGACCGCCGCCCTCGCCTCCCTCGACGCCGAAGCCGAGCTCGGTGAGCGCATCGACGACATCGTCAGCGAACGCGCCCGCGTCACCGAGGAGCTCCGGGCCCAGGGCTGGAACGTGGGCGAATCCCAGGCGAACTTCGTCTGGCTCAGGCTCGGCGACGACACCGAGCTCATCGACGCCGCACTCACCCGCTCCGGCGTGCTCGCCCGCGCCTTCCCCGGCGAAGGCATCCGCATCACCATCGGCTCGCCGGAAGCCAACCGCCGCGCACTCGCCGCGCTCGCGGGAGTCAGACAGGAGGCGACACGATGAGCACCTGGCGCATCCGCGATTTCCAGCCGACGGACATGGACGCGCTGCTCCGCCTCTGGGAGCAGCACCGCCGCTCCGGCACGGAGCCCGTGTACGGCCTCAGCGAGGTCATCGCCTCGACCCGCAAGGACACCGCCGTCGTCGCGGTCGCCGGCGAGAAGATCGTCGGCGTCGCGGTTGCGCGGGCGGCCCACGACCAGGGCTGGATCGTGTTCTTCGGGACCGAAGACGAATGGCGCCGCCGCGGAATCGGCGGAGCGCTGCTCGCCTCCCTCGAGCAGCGGATGGCCCAGCACGGGCTGCAGAAGCTCACGATCCTCGTTCCTGACGAGCAGACGCAGGTGGGGGCGCTCACGAAGGCAGGGTTCGCCGACAAACGCCACCTGCGCTACTTCGAACGTGAGATCCGCGTCAAGCAGCAGGAGATGGTGGCCCTTCGCGAGCTTGGCGGCCGCATCCTGCCTTCCGACCGCTGGGACGCGATCGGCGGCATGCAGCACGAGAAGGACGTGCTCGAGCGACGACTCGTGCTGCCGCTCAGCGACCCCGACCTCGCCGAGGAGTACGGCGTCGTGCCGCCTCGCGCGATCGTGCTCTTCGGCCCTCCGGGCACGGGCAAGACGACCTTCGCGAAGGGCATCGCCTCCCGTCTCGGCTGGCCGTTCGTCGAGGTCTTCCCGTCCCGCCTGTCGGCGTCGCCGCGTGGCCTCGCCGGCGAGCTGCGCGAGACGTTCGAGCAGGTCGAGTCGCTCGAGCATGCCGTCGTCTTCATCGACGAGGTCGAGGAGATCGCGTCGCACCGAGGCGGGGAGCCGCCGTCGCCCACGCAGGGCGTCACCAACGAGCTCCTGAAGATCATCCCAGCCTTCCGGGAGAAGCCAGGGCGGCTCCTCATCTGCGCCACCAACTTCATCCGCGCCCTCGACCAGGCGTTCCTTCGCCACGGCCGCTTCGACTACGTCATCCCCATCGGGCTGCCGGATGCCGCCGCGCGCCGCGCGATCTGGGAGCGGTACGTGCCCGAGTCGGTGAGCGACTCCGTCGACGTCCCCGCGCTTGTCGAGCAGACGAGCGGATACTCGCCCGCCGACATCGAGTTCGCGGCACGCCGCGCCTCGCAGGTCGCGCTCGAGCGTGCCGTCGCCGCGCGTAACTCCGGCGACGTGGTGCCGCTCGGCCCCACCACCGACGACTTCCTCGCCGCCATCTCCTCGACGCGAACGACCGTGTCGAGTGAGGTCGAGCGCGAGTTCGAGGAGGACATCTCGGCGATCGCCCGCGTGTAGCGGGGCTCGGCTGTCCAACATCAGTGCAGAACGGCGTCGAAGGCCGCGGTTCCGGCGCTATCGGCCGAATATCGCACCGAAGTTGGACAGCGGCCGGCCGCGGACCGCGCGTTCAAGCGAAGAAGAGGGGCCGGATGCGATGCATCCGGCCCCTCTTCTGTGCAGCTGAGGCTAGGCCTTCTTGGCTGCGCTCGCTTCGTCGTCGGAGGTGATGTCGAAGTCGTCGACCTCGTCATCGCCGGCCGGGTCGAGCTCTGCTTCGACCTCGTCGAGGTCGTCGTCCTCGTCGGAGTCCTCGAGCTCGCTCTCGATCTCGTCGATCCACTCGTCGAGGAGGTCTTCTGCGGCTTCGTCGTCGGAGGCGGACTGCACCTCGAGGGTGCCGTCGCCCCACAGACGGGAGGAGACGCGGACGTCGTCGGTGTCCTCGACGGCGTCGTGTGCCTCCGACTCGAACTCGTTGGCGATCTTCGCCGCTTCGTCTTCGGATTCGGCTTCGATGACGAGCGCCGAGACGACCTCGTATTTCAAGAGCACGGCGTAGGTAGGCATGGGGCGACTCCTCGTGACTGCGAGCGCACCGCTCGCAGAATGAAGGTACTCGTGACCGAGCGCCCAGACAAGCTGAGGCCGGTGCGTCGCGGATGACACCTTGGTGAAGAGTTTCCCGCGTCTCGGCGCTCGACGTAGGCTCGCGTCATGCCACTCGACGCGCCTGCCCCCCTCGATGCGACCGCCAGTGCACGCGGCGGCGCGGCCAAGCGGTCTCCGCTCGCCGTCGCCGTCGCCGTCGCCGTCGCCGTCGCCCAGTACGCCCCGGGCTCGGATCTCGCGGAGAACGAGCGGCTGCTGCGCGAGAACGTCGCTCTCGCGGCGGACCGCGGGGCCCAGCTGGTCGTCGTGCCCGAGTACGCGAGCTTCTTCCTGCCGGAGCTCGGGCCGGAGTTCGTGCGGAACGCGCAGGACCTCGATGGGCCCTTCGTCTCGCTCATGCGCTCGCTTGCGGCAGAGCACGGCGTGACGATCGTCGCGGGGCTCGTGGCGACGTCGGAGGACCCGCAGCGCTTCGCCAACACGCTGGTCGCCGTCGATGCCACGGGCGAGGTCGTCGCCCAGTACCGCAAGGTGCATCTCTACGACGCGTTCGGGGCGAAGGAGAGCGACTGGGTCGTGGCCGGCGATACGGCCGCGCCGCAGACGTTCGTGGTCGGCGGCGTCCGGGTCGGGTTGCAGACCTGCTACGACCTTCGGTTCCCCGAGGTCTCGAGGACCCTCGTGGATGCGGGGGCCGAGCTCATCGCGATCCCCGCGGAATGGGTGCGCGGACCGTTGAAGGAGCATCACTGGACGACCCTGCTCGCGGCCCGCGCCATCGAGAACACGGTCTACTTTGCTGCGGCCGACCATCCAGCCCCCATCGGCGTCGGCCACAGCGCCGTCATCGACCCCAGGGGTGCGACGATCGCGGGCGGGGGCATCGAGGCTGGGCTTTCCATCGGCTGGGTGTCGCTCGAGGTGCTCGACTCGGTTCGCGAGCAGAACCCGGCGCTCGAGCTCCGGAGGTACCGGGTCGTGCCGGTGGAGGCAGCGCCGACGGACTGAGCCGCTACCGGCTGAGCTCGCCCAGCCGGTCGAGCCTGCGCATGCCCTCATCGAGCACCTCGTCGCTCTTGCAGAACGCGAAGCGGACCAGCGAGCGGTAGTCGCCCTGCCGCTCCGGGGTGCACAGCGCGGCGACGGGGATGCCGACCACCCCGATCTCGCGCGGCAGCCGCCGGCAGAGCTCGGTCGCATCCGTGTACCCGATGCTCGCCGCGTCGGCGATCGCGAAGTAGCCGGATGCCGGAGTCGCCGTCTCCAAGCCGCGGCTGCGCAGCGCGGTCACGAGCAGGTCGCGCTTGGCCCGGAGGCGCTGGCGTTCCTCGTCGAAACGACGCTCCGGGAGTCTCAGCCCGACAGCGACGGCTGGCTGGAACGGCCCGCTGCCGACGTAGCTGAGGTACTGCTTCACCGCGAGCACGGCCTCGATGAGGGCGGCGGGCCCGGTGACCCAGCCGACTTTCCAGCCGGTCACGCTGAAGGTCTTGCCTGCCGAGCCGATGCTGAGCGTGCGCGACGCCGCCCCCGGGAGGCTGGCGATGGCGACATGCGCCCCGTCGAAGACGAGGTGCTCGTAGACCTCGTCGGTGACGATGATCGCGTCGTGGCGCGCGGCGAGGTCCACGATGAGCTGGAGCGTCTCGCGGGGGAGCACGGCACCCGTCGGGTTGTGCGGCGTGTTGACGATGATGAGGCGGGTCCGGTCGGAGACCGCGCGCCGCAGCTCATCGTGATCTGGCCGGAACGCGGGCCACCTGAGCGGGACGGTCACGAGGCGGGCATCGGCGAGCCGAGCGAGCGCCCCATACGCGTCGTAGTGGGGTTCGAGGACCACGATGTCCTCGCCAGGCTCGACGAGCCCGAGCACCGTCGCGGCGAGTGCCTCGGTGGCGCCGACCGTGACGAGGACTTCCCGGTCGGGGTCGAGCGTGACGCCGTGGAACCGCAGCTGGTGCTCGGCGATCGCGGCGCGCAGATCTGCGGTCCCCCGGGGCGGCGGGTACTGGTTCTCGCCGCGCGCGATCGCCTCGATCGCCGCATCCAGCAGCTCCCGCGGCCCGGCGTAGTCCGGGAACCCCTGCCCCAGATTCACCGATCCCGTGGTGCGGGCGAGCTCGGTCATCTCGCCGAAGACCGTGCCCTGCAGTTCGCCACTCGGGGAGAGGAGGCCAGCCCCCTGGGCCGCCCGGAGCCATGGTCCGTCTCTGCGCATGCATCCAGTCTGTCACCGGCCGAGTCACGATCGAATCTCGAACCGCGACGTGCCGCCGAAACCAGAGCGATCGCTCCGTTCGCTCCCTAGACTTGCGCCACGGATGCGCCCCGACGCATCGAGAGAACGTCAGGATCCTCATGCTCGACTCATCACCCGCTGCGGGCGCCGACGCGAACAGCGCGCAGACCCAGTCGAGCGCTGCGCGGGCCGAGGAGCACGGCCGCCACCGAGCCGGGGCCCACCTGCACTCCATCCACGACGATGCACCCGTGATCAGCCGGCGCACCGGCCTCCTCGTCGTCGCGGGCATCGCAGTGGTCGCGGCGGTCGTCGGCGGGCTGAGCGGGGCGCTCATCACGGCGAATGTGCTCAACCAGCCCAACCAGGACGCCCAGCGTCTCACGCAGCCGCTCGGCTCCCCGAGCGAGCCGACCGCCCCGCTGCCGGGAGAGGCCAGCGCGGCGATCGTCGGGGCCGCCCCGAGCGTGGTCACGCTCACGGTCTCGACGCCGACTCGCACCGAGACGGGGTCTGGCGTCATCTACTCGGGCGACGGCCTGGTCATCACCAACGCCCACGTCGTGACGCTCGACGGCACGGTCTCGGATGCGCAGATCACGGCGACCACCAGCGACGGCCGCGTCTTCACGACCACTCGGGTCGGCTTGGACGTGCTCGCCGACGTCGCGGTGCTGCGGCTGACCGACGCCAGCGGACTCCAACCCGCCTCCTTCGCCGACTCCGACCAGATCGTGGTCGGCCAGTCCACGATCGTGCTCGGGGCTCCGCTCGGGCTCGCCGGCACCGCGACGACGGGTGTGGTGTCCGCCGTCAACCGCAGCATCGAGATCGCGTCGGCCGCGGTGCCGCCGACGGTCGACGAGAACGCCGCCACCGATTCGCCCCTCAGCTCCACCACCGATCCGGGCAAGAGCATCGTCCAGCTTCCCGTCATCCAGACGGACGCCGCCATCAACCCGGGCAACTCTGGCGGTGCCATGCTGAACGCGAACGGCGAGGTCATCGGCATCAACGTGGCGATCGCGGGCACCAAGTCCGGTGGCCAGGGGCAGGCCGCCTCGAGCGGCAGCATCGGCCTCGGCTTCGCGCTGCCCGCGAACTACGCCGTCCAGATCGCCGCACAGCTCGCGGCCGGGCAGACGCCGTCGCACGGCGCGCTCGGGGCGACGGTGCGCAACGCGGCGACCGTCGCGACGAGCAGCCAGAGCATCGTGGGCGCCTACGTCGACAGCGTCGTGGAGAACGGCGCCGCCTCGATCGCGGGCCTCAGCAGGGGAGACATCGTCACGTACATCGGCACGGTCCCCGTGTCGAACGCCAACGACCTCATCGCGCACGTCCGCGTCTACGAGGCGGGGGAGGTGGCCACGCTCACCGTCGTCCGCCAGGGCGAGGTGATCGAGGTCGAGGTGTCCCTCGACGCGGCGGCCTAGGCGGACTCCCTAGGAGACCCCGTCGGTCTCCTTGCCCTTGCCCCGCGTGAGCGCGAGGGGCACCCGGAAGAAGCTGAACGGCCCGCGCGTCAGCGCCTTGTGGTCGTCGCCGTCGTCCGGCTTGGAGCTGGCGAACTGCGGGTGCAACTCGATGGGGAAGCTCGCGGGGGCCACACCGAACGCCTCGCGGGACGTGCGCACGACCTCGTTGCTGAGTATCCGGTTGCCGGCACCCCCGATGACGGCGCCGATACCGAACGGCACGAGCCGCCCGACCGTGCTCGCCGACTGGCGAACGACGAAGCGCTTGAGGAACATCGACTGGATGCGCCCGGACAGCTCGCCGACCATCGCCCGCGGGAGCCGCTTCGTCACGATCTCGCCCCAGAACACCTGCTTCGCCGGGCCCTTGCCGAAGGCCTGACCCGCGAACTGCTGGATGAGGTTCTTGCTGGCCTTGCCGAGCATGAGGGACTGGATGAGGGTCCGCGCGCGCACGGGATCGGAGATGGGGAGTCCGTGGATCTCGGCGACCGCCTGGCCGAACAGGGAGGTCATCTCGAGGAAGCCAGCGGTCTCGACACCCGTCACGGCGAGGGACGCCGCCGTGCCGACGCCCGGCACCATCGCGGCGGCGCCAGCTGCGCCCCCGCTCACGGTCGTCGCGTTGAGGTACTGCTGCTCGATCTTCTTGATGAGCTCGCTCGGGGTCGCATCCGGGTACTTTCCGCGGAGGATGCGGATCTGTCGCAGCACGATCGGGCGCTGGATGGCCATGAGTCGGTCGAGCCAGATCTTGTCCTGCTCTCCGGCTGCCGCAGCCTGCTGCTCGTCGCGCGGCGGCAACGGGGCGTAGCTCGCCGCGTCGGCACCTTCGTTGACGCGCGGAGTGCTGGAATCTGACACTGGACCTCCTCGTGATGGCACGGCCGAGCGCGGAGCGCATGGCGACGCGAGCAGTGTATGAGGACACGCCTGGGTGGAGCTTGGAGTCGCAGGGGCGGCGCGGCACGCCGGATCGTTGGTACGGTTGAGCGATGTCTTCGAAGAGCTCAGACGTCGGCGATGGCGCCGCCGACGATGTGAACGAGAGTGCTGCCAGCCCAGACGTACCGGAGGGCGACGCGAGTCGACCCCAGGCGATCATGGTCGAGGCGATCGTCGTCGACGACAGCGTGACCGCTTCATCGCTCGCAGAGGAGGAGGCCGCGGCGCAGGAGTCCGGCCTTCCCGCTGCCGTCAGGAACCCGGTGCTGGGTGCCGCGACGGCAGAGGGCCTCTCGACGATGACGCCCGTCACGCGTGTCACCGAGGCACCCGACCGTGAACTCGGCGACACCGTGCTGTCCGTCACCGGCCTCACGAAGCGCTTCGGTGCGGACGTCGCCGTCAACGACGTCACCTTCGAGGTCCGTCGTGGCTCCTTCACGGGCATCGTCGGACCGAACGGTGCCGGCAAGACGACGACCCTGTCGATGGCGACGGGGCTGCTCAAGCCGACGAGCGGCACCGTCGAGGTGCTCGGCCTCGACGTGTGGAAGAACCCGAAGGCCGCGCATCCCCACATCGGCATCCTCCCGGACCGGCTGCGTCTCTTCGACCAGCTCACGGGCGGACAGCTCCTCTACTACTCGGGACTCCTCCGCGGCCTCTCGCCCGCGGACTCGCGGTCGCGAACCGAGTCGCTCGTGCATGCCTTCGAGCTCGAGTCGGCCGCCAACCGCCTCGTCGTCGACTACTCGGCGGGCATGACGAAGAAGATCTCGCTCGCCGCCGCTCTCATCCACTCGCCGGAGCTGCTGGTGCTCGACGAGCCGTTCGACACGATCGACCCGGTGTCGGCGGGGCAGCTCATCGACATCCTGCTCGAGTACGTGCAGCGCGGGGGAACGGTGCTGCTCTCGAGCCACAGCATGGACCTCGTGCAGCGCGTCTGCGACCACGTCGCCGTGATCGTTCGTGGCGAGCTTCTCGCTTCCGGCACGGTGAGCGAAGTGCGCGGCAACATCACACTCGAAGAACGCTTCCGCGACCTCGTGCGCGGCACGCCACAGATGGAGGGGCTCGATTGGCTGGACATCTCCTTCAACTGAAGCTGCAGTCGATCCGCAACGGCGCTCGGCGCGACTCGCAGCATCGGGGGGCATGGATCGGCACGCTCCTGCTGTCGATCCTCGCCGCCGTCTTCGCCCTGTTCGCGGTCCTGTCGCTGCTCGACTCCGACATCGAGGCGAAACGCGAGGGGGCCATCATCGCTGGCTCGCTCGTGACCATCGCGACCGGGCTCGTGAGCGTGTTCGTGACGCCGATCGCCGCGATCGATCCGCGCTCGCTCGCCGTCATGGGCTTCTCGCCCCGGCGGTCGGCCTGGCTGGCGCTCGGCACGGCGTTTGTCAGCGTGCCGTCGTTCGCGATCACGATCGTCCTGCTGGCAGGGCTCCTGCTCTGGACCGGCGACTCGACAGGCCTGCTCGTCGCCATCGTCGGCGCCGCGCTGGTCCTCGCGACGCTCGTCGTGCTGTCGCGCCTCGCTGGCCTCGTCGGTGAGGACCTGCGGGCCAGGCGGCTCGTGAGCGACGCCCGCGCAGCGCTTGTCCTCGTGCTCCTGCTCCTCGCGTCGCCCATCGTGTTCGTCGCTGTGTCCGTCGACTGGCAGCTGGGTGAGCACGAAGCCGTCAGCGCCGCGCTCGAGGTGCTCTCGCTCTCTCCCATCGCGGCCCCGTGGGCGGCAGCGGCGAGTGCGACAGGCGGAGACCTGCAGCTCGCCTTCGGGAAGCTCGGCATCGGTGCGGTCACGCTCGTCGTGCTGCTCGTGCTCTGGCAGGTCGTCGCCGGCCGAGTCGCCTCCGCTGCGCTCGGCGGCGACGAGACCGAGCTCGTCGATCTCGGCGCGTTCGGCGCCTTCGGCCGCTCGCCTGCGCTTGTCGTGGCGGCGCGGACGGTCACGTACTGGATGCGCGACCCGCGGTACGTCGTCGTCAACGTCTCGATCATCCTCATCCCGCTGCTCGCCCTGATCCCGCTGGCGGTCGTCGGCGTCGAGCCGCGGCACCTGGCGCTGCTTCCCTTGCCGCTGCTGGCGTTCTTCATCGGGTGGACCCTCCACAACGATCTCGCCTTCGACGGCTCTGCGGTGTGGATGCACGTGACGAGCGGCATGTCCGGGCTCTCCGACCGCTTCGGTCGCGCCCTCCCGACGCTCGTCTTCGGCACGGTGGTCGTCGTGCTCGGCGCACTCGTGACCTGGCTCATCGTGGGCGAGTGGGGCACGATCCTCGCCCTCGTCGGCCTGTCGCTCGGCTTGCTCTTCGCGGCGACGGGCTTCTCGAGCATCGGCAGCGTGCTGCACCCGTATCCGGTGGCGCGACCGGGCGACTCGCCGTTCAGCCAGCCCGTGCGGTCTTGGGGATCCGGCGTGTTCTGGCACCCCACGACCGGCTTCATCGCGATCCTCCTCATGGGCCCGTCCGTCTACGCGGGCCTCGTCGCCCTCAACGGCGGCGAGTCCTGGTGGAACTTCGTCGCCCTCGGCTGGGGTGTCGTGGTGGGGCTCATCGTCCTCATCGTGGGCTTGAACGCGGGCGCCAGGCAGTTCGAGCGCCGCTCCAGCGAGATCATGGCGTTCGCGCAGAGCGCGTAGCCATCCGGTGGGGCCCGCGGTTTGCGTTCTAAGATGATCGGCATGACGTTCTCCAGCACCCCAACGGGCCCCGGCGGGCCAGACGAGACCGGCGGCGGCACGGCGATCCTCGATCGCGAGCTCGAGCAGCTCCTCAACGAGGAGCAGACCGACGACCCGGGCGATCACGACAAGTTCTCGCACTACGTGCGCAAGGAGAAGATCCTCGAGTCGGCGGTGACGGGCAAGCCGGTGCGCGCGCTATGCGGCAAGAAGTGGCTGCCGAACAGCAACCCCGACCGCTTCCCCGTCTGCCCGAACTGCAAGGCGGTGTACGACAAGATGAAGGGCTGAGCCGCGCATCCACCGGATGCACGAGGCTCACCCGCACGCGCGACGGCCGCGAACCCGAGATGGGTTCGCGGCCGTTGTGCTGTCCGGCGTCGAGGTGCCGGGTGGGGCTGTCAGACCCAGACGGTCTCGCGGCCGTCCTGCTCGACGAAGACCGTCGGGAGGGCGGCCTCGCCCGCGTGGAGGCGGAGCGCGCCGATCGGCAGTTCGTCGATGGCGGTGCGGTGGTGCTCTCGGGCGCTCTGCACGCCAGCCTGGCCCGTGTACTCCTCGTTGATGACACCGTCGACGACGAGGTCGACGAGCAGCGAGCGGTCGCTCTTGTCGGAGACAGGGGGAGCGCCGATGCCGACGACCTCGGCCTCGGCGATCCCGTGCTCGTCGCGGCGGCGGACGGGGAACTTCTCGCCGCCCACGCTGACCTTGCCCGTGGAACGCTTGGCGACCGACACCCACTCGCCGTCCTCGCCGCGGCGGGCGACGAGCTTGTAGACCATGCCGGAGGCGACGGAGCCCGAGCCAGTGACGACGCTCGTGCCGACGCCGAACGAGTCGACGGGGCTCGCACCGAGTCCCGCGATGGCGAACTCATCGAGGTCGTTCGTGACCGTGATGCTGGTCGCGGTGTTGCCGAGCTCGTCGAGCTGCGCGCGCACCTCCGCGACGAGCGTCGGCAGGTCGCCGGAGTCGAGGCGCACGCCGCCCAGCTCTCGGCCGGCGACCTCGACCGCGAGGCGCACGCCCTCGCGAACGTCGTACGTGTCGACGAGCAGCGTCGTGCCGGCACCGAGGGTGGCGACCTGCGAGGCGAACGCCTCGCGCTCGGAGTCGTGCAGCAGGGTGAACGAGTGCGCGGCGGTTCCCATCGTCGGCACACCCCAGCTGCGTCCGGCCTCCAGGTTGCTCGTGGCCTTGAATCCGGCGATGTAGGCGGCGCGGGCCGCCGCGACCGCCGAGCGCTCACCGGTGCGGCGCGAGCCCATCTCGGCAAGCGGTCGGCCCCGGGCGACGGAGACCATGCGCGCGGCGGCGGAGGCGACCGCGCAGTCGTAGTTGTAGATGCTCAGCAGGAGCGTCTCGAGGATGACGCCCTCGGCGAAGGTCGAGCGAACCTCGAGGATGGGGGAGCCGGGGAAGTAGATCTCGCCCTCGCGGTAGCCGCGGATGGTGCCAGAGAAGCGGTAGTCCGCGAGCCAGTCGAGGGTCTTGGGGGAGACGATCGAGTGCTCGCGGAGGTGCGCCAGCTCGGCGTCCCCGAAGCGGAAGTCGCGCAGCAGCTCGAGCGCGCGCCCGACCCCCGCCACGACTCCGTAGCGGCGCCCGCTCGGCAGGCGCCTCCCGAAGAGCTCGAAGACGCTGTCACGATCGGCGGTGCCGGCGTTGACCGCGGCATCGATCATCGTGAACTCGTACTGGTCGGTGAGGAAGCCGGTAGACGGCCGTTCGGAAGTCACCGCCCCAGCCTAGGCGCAGCCGCGGGGCGCGCAAGGGTGCTCGGCGTGCGCATCCGCCCCAACTGATGCCTGGGAGTAGACTCGGCACTCATGAGCGAGGCACCGATCGGCGTATTTGACTCTGGTGTCGGCGGGCTGACGGTCGCGAGGGAGATCCGGGCGCAGCTGCCGGGGGAGTCGCTCCTCTACGTCGGAGACACCGAGCACACGCCGTATGGCCCGAAGCCGATCGCCGACGTCAGGCGTCTGTCGCTCGCGGTCCTCGACGAGCTCGTCGAGCAGGACGTCAAGATGCTCGTCATCGCCTGCAACACCGCGTCTGCCGCGGTGCTGCGGGATGCGCGTGAACGCTACGACGTGCCGGTCGTGGAGGTCATCGCGCCGGCCGTGCGAGCTGCCGTGAGCGCGACGCACAACAACCGCATCGGGGTGCTCTGCACCGAGGCGACCCTGTCATCACGTGCGTACGACGACGCTTTCGCGGCGGCCCCCCACCTCGAGATCTTCTCGCAGGCCTGCCCGCTGTTCGTGGAGTACGTGGAGCGAGGCGACACGACGAGCCCAGAGCTGGTGCAGCATGCCGAGGAGTATCTGGCGCCGATCAAGGCGGCTGGCGTCGACACCGTCGTCCTCGGCTGCACGCACTATCCGTTCCTGAAGGGCGTGCTCGGCTACGTGCTCGGCCCGGACGTCCGCCTCGTCTCGAGCGACGTGGAGACGGCACAGGACGTGTACCGCGTGCTCGCCTCGAACGGCCTCCTCAACGCCAGCGGGCGAGCCCCGCAGTACTCCTACCGGGCGACGGGCGAGAACACGGAGGCGTTCGTGAACCTCGCCGGTCGCTTCCTCGGCCCCGACGTGCGCCACGTGGAGCGACTCATGACGGAGGCCATCAACCTGCCGCCGTCGATGCGCCGACCCTGACGCGCCGCGCCCCGATTTCCAGCACCGCATCCGACCCCTTGGAGGGACCAATGACCGAAGCACGCGCAGACGGCCGCACCCACGACCAGCTTCGCCCCGTGACGATCGAGAAGGGCTGGAGCGAGCAGGCCGAGGGCTCGGCCCTCATCTCGTTCGGGAAGACGAAGGTGCTGTGCACCGCCTCGTTCACGCCCGGCGTGCCGCGCTGGCTCAAGGGGCAGGGCAAGGGCTGGGTCACGGCCGAGTACGCGATGCTCCCGCGCGCCACGAACGACCGCAACAGCCGTGAGTCCGTGAAGGGCAAGATCGGCGGGCGCACGCACGAGATCTCCCGCCTTGTCGGCCGCTCGCTGCGCGCGGCCGTCGACATGTCGGCGCTCGGCGAGAACACGATCGTCATCGACTGCGACGTGCTGCAGGCCGACGGCGGCACGCGCACCGCGGCGATCACTGGCGCCTACGTGGCGCTGGCCCAGTCGATCGAGTGGGCGAAGGCCAACAAGCACGTGCCGGCGAAGGCGAACGTGCTCACGCGCTCGGTTGCCGCGATCTCGGTGGGCATCGTCGACGGCGTCCCGCTGCTCGACCTGGCCTACGTCGAGGACGTCCGCGCCGGCACGGACATGAACGTCGTCGCGACGGGCGACGGCAAGCTCATCGAGGTGCAGGGCACCGCCGAGGGCGCGCCGTTCGACCGCGAGGAGCTCGACCGTCTCCTCGATATCGCCCTCGCGGGCACGGCGACGCTCACGGAGCTGCAGAACGAGGCGCTCAAGGCATGAGCGAGCCGGTCCGGGTTGTCCTCGCCTCCCACAACGCGCACAAGCTGATCGAGCTGCGACGCATCCTGGGCGCGCAGCTCGACGGCCTCGAGCTCGTCGCCTACGACGGCCCCGAGCCGCGCGAGACCGGTCTCAGCTTCGAGAGCAACGCGCTCCTCAAGGCACGCGCCGCGGCAGAGCACACGGGGCTCCCGGCGCTGGCCGACGATTCGGGCATCTCGGTGGACGTGCTCGGCGGCTCGCCCGGCATCTTCTCCGCCCGCTGGTCCGGGCCCGCGAAGGACGCGAAGGAGAACCTCGAGCTGCTGCTGTGGCAGCTGAGCGACGTGTCGCATCCGAACCGCGCGGCGCAGTTCGTCGCGGCAGCCGCGCTGGTCGTGCCGGCGTCTGCATCGGCGACGGGCGAGGAGCTGAGCGAGGCCGTGCTCGGCGTGTGGCCCGGCCGCATCCTCGAGCAGCGGAGCGGGGACCACGGGTTCGGCTACGACCCCATCTTCCAGCCCGACGGCGCCGAAGGCTCAGCCGCTGACCTCACGGACGCCGAGAAGGACGCCTCGAGCCACCGCCGCCGCGCGTTCGACGCGCTCGCGCCGAAGCTGCGCGCGGCCCTCGGCCTGTAGCCCCGCGAACCGCTTCGGGATGGGTTCCTCGTTTCCGGATGGAAAGCAACCCATCCGGAAGCGCGAAGCCCATCCCGAGGTTGGGCTTTTCGCTTCCCGGGTCCACTACGCGACCGCGTCCGCGTGCCGGAGCCGCACGTGCATCACGCCCTGAGCTCCCCGCCGACGGCCGTGGTCTTTCCGCCCAGCGAACAGCTTCGGGATGGGTTCCTCGCTTCCGGATGGAAAGCAACCCATCCGGAAGCGTGAAAGCCATCCCGAGGTTGAGTTTTTCGCGTCCCGGGTCCATCACGCGACCGCGTCCGCGTGCCGGAGCCGCACGTGCATCACACGCTGAGCTCCCCGCCGACGGCCGTGGTCTTTCCGCCCAGCGACCAGCTTCGGGATGAGTTCCTCGCTTCCGGATGGCGAGCAACCCATCCGGAAGCGCGGAACCCATCCCGAGGCTGAGGAGCGAGGTCGAGACCGCGCGCGCGGTGCCCGCAGCCGACCGCTAGAGGAGTGAGCTGGCCTCGGTGAGCACGCCGCGCAGTGTCTGCTCGATCTCGTCGAATTCTGCCTGCCCGATGGTGAGGGGCGGAGCGAGCTGGATGACGGGGTCGCCTCGGTCGTCGGCCCGGCAGTAGAGGCCAGCGTCGAAGAGTGCCTTGGAGAGGAAGCCGCGCAGAAGGCGCTCGGATTCCTCGTCGTTGAAGGTCTCTCGGGTGTCCTTGTCCTTGACGAGCTCGATGCCGAAGAAGTACCCGTCGCCGCGGACGTCGCCGACGATCGGAATGTCGAGGAGCTTCTCGAGGGACGCGCGGAAGTGCGGCGAGTTCTCCTTGACGTTCTGCGTGAGGCGTTCTTCCTCGAAGATGTTCAGGTTCTCGAGGGCGACTGCTGCGGAGACGGGGTGCCCGCCGAAGGTGTAGCCGTGCGAGAACGACGTCTGGCCGTGCTTGAACGGCTCGTAGATGCGGTCGCTCACGATGGTGGCGCCGATCGGGGAGTAGCCGCTGGTCATGCCCTTGGCGCAGGTGATCATGTCGGGCTGGATGTCGTACGTGGTGGATGCGAACATGTCGCCGATGCGGCCGAATCCGGTGATCACCTCGTCGGCGACGAGCAGCACGTCGTACTTCGTGCAGATCTCGCGCACGCGCTGGAAGTAGCCGGGGGGAGGCGTGAAGCAGCCGCCGGAGTTCTGGACGGGCTCGAGGAACACCGCCGCGACGGTCTCTGGTCCTTCGAAGAGGATCATCTCCTCGATGCGGTTCGCGGCCCACTGGCCGAACTCGACGAGGTTGTCGCCGTGCTCGGGAGCGCGGTAGAAGTTCGTGTTCGGCACGCGGAAGCCGCCGGGGGTGAGCGGTTCGAACATCGCCTTCATCGCGGGGATGCCCGTGATGGCGAGGGCGCCCTGCGGCGTGCCGTGGTAGGCCACCGAGCGGGAGATGACCTTGTGCTTGGTGGGCTGTCCCTGCAGCTTCCAGTAGTACTTGGCGAGCTTGAAGGCGGTCTCGACGGCTTCGCCGCCGCCCGTGGAGAAGAACACGCGGTTGAGGTCGCCTGGCGCGTAGTCGGCGAGGCGGTCGGCGAGTTCGATGGCGTTCGGGTGGGCGTACGACCAGATGGGGAAGAACGCGAGCTCCGCGGCCTGCTTGGCGGCGGTCTCGGCGAGGCGCTGGCGGCCGTGGCCCGCGTTGACGACGAAGAGGCCGGAGAGGCCGTCGAAGTACTTGTTGCCCTTCGAATCCCAGATGTGGTGCCCGTCGCCCTTGACGATGATCGGCACCCCGGCGCCGTCTTCCATCACGGACTGGCGCGAGAAGTGCATCCAGAGGTGATCCTTGGCTTTCTGCTGCAGGTCTGCTTCGTTGAATTCGGTCATCGTCGATGCTCCTTCTCAGTGCTGATACTGGAACCGTACCCGTTGGTCGGGAGCGCCGGAACAGACAGACTGTCGAGTCGGAGGAGCTTCAAGCGCCTGAGTCGCGCTCGCACGCAGGCGGGCAGCTGGACGCAGGGAACCAAGAACAAGGACAGTGCGGAAGGCGGGACTTGAACCCGCACGCTCGAAAGCACAGGAACCTAAATCCTGCGTGTCTGCCAATTTCACCACTCCCGCAAGCACGAGCGAACCCGTGTGCTGAGGCCAGTCTAGGGCGGCGCTGCAGCGCCGAGAAGCCGCGACGCGCAAGGCCTGTGGATAACTCCTGCGGCGTTTTCGAGTCTTGGGCATGCTGTCGCCGTGAGCATCGCGGTAAGCACTATCACTGACCGAATCCGTCGTCGTGTCCTGTTGGAGGGCATCGACCTCGGGGGCGATCGCGCGCGGGCAGCCGACATCGCGCGCGAGGAGGTGCGGGGGTACGCGGAGGAAGCGCTGGGCTCGTCGCTGCCGTTGGTCCACGATGAGGAGGCCACGACGCGTGAGGTGCTGGCCCGGGTGACCGGTTTCGGTGCTCTCCAGCCCTACCTCGACGATCCGGAGATCGAGGAGATCTGGATCAACGCACCTTCCCGGGTATTCGTTGCTCGGGGCGGCGTACCCGAGCTCACGTCAACGGTCGTCCCGGAGACTGACCTGCGCGATCTCATCGAGCGGATGCTCCAGTCGAGCGGCAGGCGAGTCGACTTGTCCTCGCCGTTCGTGGATGCCTCGCTCCCGAACGGCGAGCGGCTGCACGTGGCCGTCCCCGAGGTGACCAGGCGCTACCCGTCCGTGAATATCCGCAAGTTCTCGCGCCGTATCCGAGACCTCTCCCACCTCGTCGAGCGCGAGGCGCTGACCGCGCAGGCGGCGGAGTTCTTGCAGCTCGCGGTCCTCGCCGGCTGCAACATCCTCGTCTCGGGCGCGACCCACACCGGCAAGACCACTATGATCAACGCGCTCCTCTCCTCGGTGCGCAGCGAAGAACGCATCGTCACCGTCGAGGAGACCTTCGAACTCGATCTCGTCGCCCGCGACGTCGTCGCGCTGCAATGCCGACAGGCGAGCCTCGAGGGCACCGGCGAGATCACGTTGCGCCGCCTCATCAAGGAAGCCCTGCGCATGAGACCCGACTGGCTCGTGGTCGGCGAAGTGCGGGAAGCGGAGAGCCTCGACCTCCTGATCGCCCTCAACAGCGGAATGCCCGGAATCTCCAGCATCCACGCGAACACGGCGAGGGATGCGCTCGTCAAGCTCTCCACGTTGCCGCTCCTCGCGGGACGCAACATCGACAGCGCGTTCGTGGTGCCCACCGTTGCCAGCTGCATCGACCTCGTCGTGCACCTCGAGATGACCGCATCGGGAACACGACACGTGGGGGAGATCCTCGCCCCGACCGGAACGGTGACCGGCCAGGTCATCGAGGCGGCCACCCTCTTCAACCGTGGACGCGCGCAACTCGAATCGTCCGGATCCCCTCCGCCGCGAACCGCGAAGTTCGAGGCGCACGGCTTGGATGCTGCGCGTGTCCTTCGGCGGTCCCTGTGACCGTTCTGCCGGCGCTGGTGATGGGGCGGGAATCTCGAACATCGTGAGCGCGAGGTTGTGGCCGCAGAGCAGCGAGCGACGCGACCGGCGTTCTCGGCGACCTCTGCGACGGCGCACAGCGGATGCTCGCGAGCGCGTCGGGTGTCGCGATGACTACGCGCACATGTCTCGCCGCGACCGACGACTGAGCGCCTGCGATGAAGATCGCAGCAAGCTCGACGTCGGCGTCGAGCTGCTGGGCGACGCGACGCGCCATGACCTTTGGCACGTAGCCGATCTTGACCCCGTCGGCGAAGACCGGCACCGCGATCGGATCGTAGTCGTCGTCAGGTTCGCGCACGGGAGTTGCGGTTCGCCCAGCTCGTGAGTCCGCTTGTCTCTCTTAGTAGTGCTCCAATCCGCGGAGTTGCGCCGTCCAGATCCCGAGGGCAGCAAGTTTTAGCAGCCCACATTCACGAGCTTGCCTGTGGTCACCTCGCTGAGCCACAACTCGTCACCGTGCGGCTTGAGCCGGAGTCTGTCTGGAGAGGTGAGGAGCTCATCCCATTGGGACGAGTGCAGGTAGATCGAATCGGGGTTAGCCATCGCATCTACGACTCGCGGTGTCCGCGGCGCTTGCTGGAAATAAGCGCGGCTCCGAGCACGACGATTCCAGCTGCTCCAAGGAGGATCGGCCACAAGTTCTCAGCGCCCGTCGAGGCCAAGACGGCCTGATCAGTCTCCGTCGACGATGAGCCGGTCGGCTGGGAGGAAGGAGCGGTGGGCACAGCCGGCGTCGTCGGCGCAGGGGTCTGCGTTGCAGCTGTCTCGACCGGTGCTGGTGACTGCGTGGCGACTGGCTCGACAGGCGGTGGCGAAGCCGTCGGGGGAGCTGTTGCCGTCGCGGTGGGCTTGACGGGCTCGGTCGGCGTCGGTGTGCCCGTTGGGGGTGCTGTCGGTCCTGTCGGCGATGAGGAGGTCGGTGTCGGTGTTGGCACCGGAGTCGGCGTGACCGATGGAGGTGCGGTCACCGTCGGCGAGGGCGTGCGCGGCGGGATCGGTGCCTTCTTGGGGAGGATCGTCAGCGGCGGAAGCCCGGCGATGATCGGGTGGTCTGCCGTCAGGGTCGTGGTGTTGCCGAATTCGTCTCGGAGCAGCGCTCCCACGACCTTGAACTCGCCCTCGCCCCAGAACGGCTCCTCAGCCTCGACGGGAGGCACCCACAAGTCATCGCCAGAGTCCCCGGAGACGACGTCGCCCAACCGTTTGTTGCTGCTTCCACCAAGTGTGTAGATCTTTCCCCGCCCGATCTCGAGGTAGAACGTGGCCTCGTCGATATCGCTCTGGTCGCGGATCGTCCAGTTGAGCAGCTCTGGCCCATCGCCCATCCGGACGGTTGACTGCACGAATCCAGCAGAGAGGAGTTCCGGGGCGGTCACGTCTGGTCCACCCACGTCGACCACTGTGAAGGTCGCCGCGGAAGCGAGGACCTCGTTGTCGGCTGAGGTGGCAGTCGGGCTGTAGTTTTCGTGCTCGTCACCGGCGTAGAAGCTGTACACGCGGTATTCCCCGAGTGCCCATGTGGAGTTTTTGACGGTGAGATGCAGGGACCCGGAGACAAGGTCTCCGTCTCGGGTCGTGGCGTTTCGGTCGAAACCGCTGGCCTGGTACCTGCCCCCGTTTGGGTCCACGATCAAGAGAGAGAAATCTGTGACTCGGCTGCTCTCACGCACCGTCCAATTGAACCGAATGACGTCGCTTTGCCGGACTTCGTCCGGCGCGACCACCTCGAGGGCGACGAGCTCGGGATCTTGCTGGTCTCCGTCGGTGCCGACCTCGATCTGCAGCTTCGGGAGTGCGCTGATGATCGGGTCTTCCTCCGCTGCGTACCCGAAGACGCCCCACTCGTCGAAGAACCCGAGGCTCTCCACCCGCCATTCACCGGTCGCCCATTCTGTGCCACCGGTCGTGCACGTCGTCGTGCCGCTGACGATGTCTCCGTCGCGCACGCCGACGACAGGATCGAACTGTCCGCAGGTTTTTCGTTCCAGAGTTGATGACCCCGTCCCGGTCTCAAGGCTGATGGCACTCGACGCTATGCCGCGGGGGTGACGCACGCTCCAGTTGATCCGGATCTCGTCGCCGCCTCCGACGGTCGTGGGCGTTACGAGCTCGGCGGACACGAGTTCAGGCCCGACGTCGAACTCGTTGAATGCGTACGCGGGGAGCGCGGGTATCAGGGCTACTGAGAACATCAGGGCGGCTGTGGAGGCGCAGAGGAGGGCGGCGAGCTTTTTCACGTGTCTCCGTCGACAGAGGGCGGGGGTCCGCTCAGACTAGTGCCGATGTCGAACAGCCCGGGGCAGAAGTTTGCTGCGCTCGTCAACGACGAAAAGCCCCTCCCGCCGCCGTCAGGCAGGGGAGGGGCTTCGGTCGCTTCGGCGTGTTCGCCACGGCCAGCGCCGGGACGGCGAAGCGTCCGGGCACCTCGAGGGGGCCGCCAACTTGCTCAGCTGCGAGCTTCGCGGTGCCCTCGTTGTGCTCGCCGTGGGTTTCGAGAGTCAGGTGAGCTCCTTCGGAGTCGGTGCGTTGCCGCGCCAGGCGGCGGGAATGAGATCGCCAACGCCGGCCGCGTCCAGAACACGGATCATGCGGGTAGCGACGAACGGAGCCGCGATCGCCGCAACGATCGCGACGATTGCCGGGTCAAGCATTGGCGTGGATCGTCGTGAGCTCGTCGGTGGCGGGGTAGCTGACTCGATGTCGGTAGAAGCGGACGATGAGCCGCAGCACGCGCCGGAACGGGATCAGTACGAGCAGCGCGAGACCGATGCCGGCGACCCAGCGCTGGTTATCGCCGGACGCCGCGGTCAGGAGCAGCACGGCCGGGCAGACCGTGAGCGCCGCGATGAGAAAGAGCGTTGCGCGGGCTCAAACTGCTTGAGGTGAGGGAAAGAGACGCCCAGGACGGCGCCCGAGAGCGAGAGGCTGGAGACTAGGGGGTCGACGAGCGGCTCAGAGCAGTGCTGGCCGATGCATCGCCCCGAAGATGCCGAGGACGATGATGCCGACGTCGGACAGCGGCAGGAAGAAGCGGGCGTCGAGCTGGTCGTCGCGCTCGTGGGCGGGAACTGCGCCCGCGCCTCATCGGATGCGTGAGGCTGGCGAGCGCGGAAGGTCGATGTGCGCCTCTATCAGCTCTGACTACATGCGGCTCTCCCCGTCGAGCGTAGATCCGTCTCTCTGTTGAGTACACGCTGGGGTGATGTCGGGCTACCTGTCCTGTGGAGATTGGACTTGCCTGTTCTGTGCACTGTCCGTCCAGCACAGGCCCTCGTCCGTGTTCTTCTCAGAGACTCCGTTCGGCCCGGACTTCAGGCAGGTGAAGGCCGAACCGGGGGCACGCTCAGCATCAGGCCAGAGGTCACGTTGAGTGCTTGTGGATAACCTCTGCGCGGCTACCCCCTTTCAGACATGCTGACGCGGTGAGCATCGCGGTAAGCACTTTCATTGGTCCAAGTACTCAATGTGCCTTGTTCGAGGCGCACGGGTTGGATGCGGCGCGTGTCCTTCGGCGGTCCCTGTGACCGTTCTGCTGGCGCTGGTGATGGGGGCGGGAGTCTCGATCATCGTGAGCGCGAGGCTGTGGCCGCAGAGCAGCGAGCGACGCGAACGACGCCTGTCCAAGGTTGCCGACTTCGAGGCAGATCTCAGGCGGGCCGGGTTCGAGCGGGTGCCCATCGGCGTGTTCGCGGGTGCTGCCTTCGCGCTCGGGCTCGCGTTGGGTGCCGTGGCGCTCGCTCTCACGGGGGTAGTTGCTGTTGCCCTCATCGCTCTTGTCGGTGGCTCGGTGGCTCCGGTCGCGATCGTGCGGGTGAGGTCCGTGCAGCGGCGCAACCGGAACCGTCTCGTGTGGCCGGACGTGGTCGATCACCTGGTGGCGTCCATCCGTTCCGGTGTGGCCCTGCCCGAGGGGGTCGCGGGGCTGGCTGAATCGGGGCCGGTGGTGCTGCGGGAGGACTTCGCCGCCTATACCCGCCAGTACCGCCTGACGGGCAGCTTCCGGGTGGCTCTCGACGAGCTGAAGGAGCGGCTCGCCGACCCGACCGCAGACCGCATCCTCGAGACACTTCGCATGTCCAGAGACGTCGGCGGATCGGAGCTCCCCACGGTGCTCAAGAGCCTCGGCAGCTACCTGCGAGAAGAGCAGGCCGTGCGCCACGAAGTCGAGGCCAAGCAGTCCTGGGTCATGAACGCCGCCAAGCTCGGCTCGGCCGCACCCTGGATCGTCCTGCTCATGCTGGGAACCAGGCCCGAGGCGGCGAGCGCCTTCAACAGCCTCGAGGGCGCGATCGTGATCCTCATCGGCCTGGGCGTGACCGTGGCCGCCTACCTGCTCATGCTCCGCATCGCGAAACTCAAAGACGACCGCAGGTGGTTCGCATGAACGAGACACTCGGCTGGGCCGTGCTCTGCGGGCTCGGACTCGGAATCGGCCTCTGGACGTTGCTCGCCGCCGTCCCGCGCCTCTCCAAGCCGAACCTCGCGGAGCGTCTCGCCCCGCACCTCCTGGACATCTCGGCGGCGGCGCGAGCCGACGTGCAGAAGACCGCGAGCGACCCGCTCCCTATCCTCGGAACGCTCGCCGCCCCATTCGCCGCGAGAGGCAGAGCCCTCCTCGATGAAGTGCTCGGCGGCAGCGACCGCATCACCGCGCAGCTGCGCCAATCGGGCTCCACGACCAGGCTCGAACGGTTCCGAGCCGAACAGCTCACCTGGGGACTCGTTGCGGCTGGCCTGGGCCTGAGTGTCGGCCTCTTGCTCGGCGCGACCCGCGGAATCCCGGTCCTCGCCCAGATCCTCCTGCCTCTCCTCCTCGGCTGTGTCGGCATCTTCCTCCGCGACCGGGCCCTCGGCCGCGCCGCGCAGCGCCGTCACCGACGCATCGCCAGCGAGTTCCCCACCGTCGTCGAGTTCCTCTCCCTCAGCCTCTCGGCAGGTGAGGGCATCTTCGACAGCCTGAAGCGCGTCGCCAGCGTGAGCACCGGCGAGCTCGCGAAGGAGTTCGCGCGAGTCGTCCACCACGTCAACACCGGCGTCTCGCTGTCCGATGCGCTCCACGAGATGACCAGGGGCGTCCGCTACCTGCCGCTCGACCGCTGCGTCGAGCACATGATCTCCGCACTCGAACGTGGGGCGCCGCTCGTCGAAGTGCTCCGCGCGCAAGCGAGCGACGCACGGGAACTCGGCAAACGCGACCTCCTGGAATCCGCCGGCCGGAAGGAAGTGCAGATGCTCGTTCCGCTCATCTTCCTCATCCTCCCCACGACCATCCTGTTCGCCCTCTATCCCGCCGTCTTCGTGCTCCGCACGAGCTTCTGACCGACACCCGAAAGGCACACCATGCAGTTCCTGCACGCACTCCGAAACCGAGCCAGCTCCGAACGCGGCGACGTCCCCGGTTGGGTCCTCATCACGATCATGTCTGCGGGTTTGGTGATCCTCCTCTGGACCGTCGCCGGCGACCTCCTCGTCGACGTCTTCCAGAACGCCATCACCCGCGTCAGTGACTTCAACTAGCCGCCCCCACCCGCGCGGCGTGATGCGCGACGAGACCGGTTCGGCAGTCGCCGAATGGGTCATGGTGTCGGCGATGCTCCTCCTCCTCACGCTCACCGTCCTGCAGGTGGGCTTCGCCCTGCACGTTCGCACGACGCTCCTGGACGCCGCGGGGGAAGGCGCGAGGCACGCCGGGCTCTTCGGAGGCGGCCTCGAAGCGGGGGAGACCCGAGCGGCAGACCTCATCACGGTCGCCATCGGTCCCGGCTACGCCCAGGACGTGACGGCCACAACAACCGAGACCGACGGATCACCGACCATCGCGGTCACCGTGCGCTCACCACTGCCGCTGATCGGCCTGATCGGCCTCCCCGACGCCCTGGAGGTGACCGGACATGCGCCGACCGAGACGCTCGAGACTGAGTGACGATCGGGGCTCGGCCTCCCTCGAATTCCTGACGCTCGGCACGCTGCTCATCGTGCCGCTCGCCTACCTCATGCTGACGCTGTCCTCGCTCCAGGGTGCGAGCATCGCCGCCGAGTCTGCGGCACGCAACGCGGCGAGACTGCTCGCAGCGGACCCCGCCGCAGCCGACACCCAGGCCCTTGCCGAGGCCACGATCGCACTTGCGACCGCCGACCACGGATTCGACGCGAAGCTCGTCGAGCAGACGGTGGAGTGCCGCGGCCCGGACCCCAGCTGCACCGCCCCCGGCTCGGTGCTCGCGGTCACCGTCACGATCGCCGTACCGCTGCCGTTCGCATCCAGCCTCACCGACTCGGCGACGCCGATCTCGGTCCCCACGAGCGCGACCTCCTCGTTCGCCGTCACGCGCTTCGGCCTGTCCACGTGAGCGGGATGCGCGCGCGAGCACGAGCGGGCCTGCGATGGACGCGCGGGGAGCGCGGCAGCGTGCTCCCGCTCATCCTCGTCTTCCTCATGATCGGGCTCACCGCGGCCTACGTGCTCGTCGCGGCCACTTCGCTGTCCATCGAGCGCAAGCGCCTCCTCACGATCGCCGACGCCGTCGCGCTCTCCGCCTCCGAGAGCTTCTCCGCCGCCGACGTGGTCTTCGGCGACGGGGAACTCCAACCGGTCCTCAGCCAGACGCGCGTGGAAGACCGCGCCCTCGCGACCCTCGAGGACCTCTCCGCGGCGCGCGCCGACAGCATCACGCTGGACTCCGCGACTGCACCCGACGGTGTCACCGCGCACATCGTCATCACCGGCGCATGGTCGCCACCCCTCGCCCACGCGCTCCTCCCGACAGGACTTCGGATCACCGTCTCCAGCGACGCAAGAGTCGTGCTGAGCTGACACGATGCGCGCCGGCCAGCACCGCCCAGCCCCGACGGCTAGTCTTGGGGGATCATGATCAACCTTGACCTCGCCTCGGAGATCACTGCCCTGCGCAGCACCTTCGGAGACATCAGCGCCGTGCTCAACCCCGACAAGCTCCGCGCGAAGGTGGTGGAGCTCGAGGCCGAAGCGTCCGTCCCCGACCTCTGGAACGACACGGACAACGCGCAGAAGGTCACCTCCGCCCTCAGCCACGCCCAGTCCGACCTCAAGCGTCTCGACGAGATCGAGCAGCGCCTCGACGACCTCGAAGTGCTCGCGCAGATGGCCGTCGAGATGGAAGACGAGGACACGGCTGAGGAAGCCCGAGCCGAGCTCAAGTCGATCACCAAGGTCATCGGCAACCTCGAAGTGCAGACCCTCCTCGACGGCGAGTTCGACCCCCGCCCGGCCGTCATCACCATCCGCGCCGGCGCCGGCGGCGTCGACGCCTCCGACTTCGCAGAGATGCTGCTTCGCATGTACCTCCGCTGGGCTGAGCAGCACAGCTACAAGGTCTCCGTCCTCGACACGAGCTACGCAGAGCAGGCGGGCATCAAGTCGGCCACCATCGAGATCGACAGCCCGTACGCCTTCGGCACGCTCTCCGTCGAGGCTGGCACGCATCGCCTCGTGCGCATGAGCCCCTTCAACTCCGCAGGCAGCCGCGAGACGAGCTTCGCCGCCGTCGAGGTCGTGCCGCTCATCGAGCAGACCGAGTCGATCGAGATCCCGGACAACGACATGCGCGTGGATGTGTTCCGCTCGTCCGGCCCCGGTGGCCAGTCCGTCAACACGACCGACTCCGCCGTCCGCATCACGCACCTGCCGACCGGCATCGTCGTGAGCTGCCAGAACGAGAAGAGCCAGATCCAGAACCGCGCCGCCGCGCTCCGCGTCCTCCAGTCGCGCCTCCTCCTGCTCCGCCGCGAGGAGGAGAACGCACAGAAGAAGGAGCTCGCCGGCAACATCACCGCCAGCTGGGGAGACCAGATGCGGTCCTACGTCCTCGCCCCCTACAAGATGGTGAAGGACCTCCGCAGCCAGCACGAGACCGGCAACACCGACAAGGTCTTCGACGGCGACATCGACGCATTCATCGCCGCCGGCATCCGCTGGCGCAAGCGCGGAGAGGCCGACGCCGCCTAGCTCGGGTCGCTGACCATCGCGTCTGACCACTTCTGCATGTCGCGCCGGGCTGACGCCAGTCCGGTGCCTACCCTGTTAGCGCCATGATCAGATTCGATAACGTCGCCAAGGTCTACCCTGGCACCGCCGCCCCCGCACTCGACGACATCACCTTCGAGGTGCTGCGCGGCGAGTTCGTGTTCCTCGTCGGCCCCTCGGGCTCCGGCAAGTCCAGCGTCCTCCGCCTCATCCTCCGAGAAGACGCACCCAGCCGAGGCCAGGTGCACGTGCTCGGCCAGGACCTGCGCCGCATCTCCAACCGCAAGGTGCCGTACTACCGGCGCAGCATCGGCATGGTGTTCCAGGACTTCCGCCTCCTCGCAGGGAAGACCGTCTTCGAGAACGTCGCCTACGCGCTCGAAGCGCTCGGCAAGTCGCGTGGGCACGTCGCGAAGGCGGTCCCCGACGTCCTCAAGACCGTCGGCCTCGGCGACAAGGCCAACCGGTTCCCGCACGAGCTCTCCGGCGGTGAACAGCAGCGAGTCGCGATCGCGCGCGCCGTCGTCAACAAGCCGGACATCCTCCTCGCGGACGAGCCGACCGGAAACCTCGACCCCGTCACGAGCCGCGGCATCATGCGCCTCCTCGCGCGCATCAACGCCAACGGCACGACCGTCGTCATGGCCACCCACGACGTATCCATCGTCGACGAGGAACGCAGGCGCGTCATCGAGCTCGACGGCGGCATCATCATGCGCGACGAGTCAGACGGCGTCTATCAGCCCGGGATCGTCCCCCTCACCGAAGCCGAGACGGCAGCCGCCAACCAGCTCGAGCAGGACGACGAAGCCGCAGTCGAATCTCAGGCACCCACATCCATCGCCGACTCGATCGCCTCGCGCGTCGCCGGCCAACCGACCACGAAGAACACTGGAGACGTCAAATGATCGGCCGCGTATTCGCCGAGATGTGGCAGGGACTGCGCCGCAACTCGAGCATGGTCATCTCCGTCGTGCTCGTCACCTTCGTCTCCCTGACGTTCGTCGGCGCCGGAATCCTCATGCAGCAGCAGATCAGCAGCATGAAGTCGTTCTGGTACGACCGCGCCCAGGTCTCGGTCGACCTCTGCTCCTCCGTCTCGAGCGCCCCCAACTGTGCCGGTGGGCAGGCCAGCGAGTCGCAGCGCGAGGCCGTCGAAGCGGCCCTCCAGGGTGCCGTCCTCACGCCGTACATCAACGAGTACGTCTTCGAGGACCAGGACCAGGCCTACGCGAACTTCCAGCAGCAGTTCGCCGGCGACCCGATCGTCTCCTTCGTCGAGCCCGAGTACCTCTCCGAGAGCTTCCTCATCACGCTGACCGACCCCGACCAGGCGGACATCATCATCCAGCAGCTCGAGGGCTACGACGGGGTCGAAGCGGTCACCGACCAGCGGCAGTACCTCGAGAGCATCTTCGAGCTGCTCAACGTCGCGAGCCTCTCCGCCATCGGCATCGCCGTCGTCATGCTCGTCGCGGCCGCCCTGCTCATCGCGACCACGATCCGCCTCTCCGCCATCAGTCGCCGACGCGAGATCGGCATCATGCGTCTCGTCGGAGCCTCGAACCGCTACATCCAGGCGCCGTTCATCCTCGAGGGAATCGTGGCCGCCCTCATCGGCGCAGTCCTCGCGTCGGGGGCGACGCTCGCCATCGCCCACTTCTTCGTGCAGGGCTACCTTGGACGCCAGCTGCCCTTCGTCTCCCTCATCGGAGTCCCGGAGGCGCTGCTTGCGCTCCCCGTGCTGCTCGTGGTGAGCGTGCTGCTCGCCTGGGCGTCGGCGCGCATCGCGATCAACAAGTACCTCAAGGTCTGACCCGCACGAAACCCGCAGAGTAGACCGATGGACAGCCCGTGTCGTAAGATAGCGGGCTGTCCATCGTCTGCCGTCGAGAGAGGAAGAGGCCATGCCAAAGGAGCAAGGGACAAAGCCTGTCGCGACGAACCGTCGAGCCAGGCACGACTATCTGATCGAGGACACCCTCGAAGCGGGCATCGTGCTCAACGGGACCGAGGTGAAGTCGCTGCGTCAGGGGCGCGCTTCCCTCGTCGATGGATACGCGTACATCGACCGCGGTGAGGCGTGGCTCGACGCCGTGCACATCCCCGAGTACCTCGAGGGCACCTGGAACAACCACGCCCCGCGCCGCAAGCGCAAGCTCCTGCTGCACAAGGAGCAGATCCGCAAGCTCGCGATGAAGACCAAGGAGGGCGGGTACACGCTCGTCCCGCTCACGCTGTACTTCCTGAACGGCCGGGCCAAGGTCGAACTCGCCGTCGCCAAGGGCAAGCGCGAGTTCGACAAGCGCCACGCCCTCCGCGAGCGTCAGGACAAGCGCGAGGCCGACAGGGCCGTAGCCTCCCGCAAGTACATGGGGGAGTGACCCCCGGCGGTCCTCGAACGACGAGCGGCAACAGCGAAGCGGCCCCCGATCCAGTGGATCGGGGGCCGCATCGCTGTCCGCGCTTCAGGCGGTCAGCGCACGCTCTCGACGAGCGTCGCGATCGAGCTCTCGTGCGCCGAGAGGAGCGTCTTCAGGCTGCGCGACTGCCAGCCCCGATCGCTCTGCCCGTTGGAGGAGGGATCAGCGCTCCACCAGGCCGCCTGCACGGCCGCATCCGCCGCATCGAACGAGTCGAACATCGCCGTGAACAGCGGTGCCGAGTTCGCGAAGGGAACTGCGCCGACGGTGAGGCTGAGCGTCTCCGAGCGGTACGAGTCGGAAGCCGCCTGCGCCGCATCCGCTGCCTTGCCGAATTCGGTGCTGTAGCTCGTGCACACGTCGCTGAGCTCGTCGAGGAAGCAGTCGGACGCGGCTAGGTCGGCGATCCCTCGGTAGAAGTCGACGTAGGTCGACTTGATGGAATCGGCGATCTTGGTGCCGATGTTCGGGTCGCTGTAGTCGGGGCAGCCCGTCGACACGTTGCACGGGTAGTACAGGTTGTTCCCGAGGTCGATGTTCTGGCCGTCCGGAATGGTGAAGACCGTGCTGGACAGTGCCGCGAGCTGCGTTCCGAACGTGTTGTAGATCGAGTTGTACTTCGGGAACGCCTCGCAGAACTGCTGCAGGGCGGCGACGTCGGCACTGGCCGTGTCGGCGAAGTTCGCGACGATGTCGCGTCGCTCACTCAGCCCATCGCTCTCGGTCTGCGCCTCCTTGTACGCCTCGGAGGCGTCTGCGCCCTCTTCAACCGTGAGCGCGGGCACGGTCGAGCTCGCGAGGTCGGTGATGGTCGTCTCGGCTGTCGCCACGTTTCCGCAGCGGGTCGAGAAGTCGGACATCTGCGCCGCGGACTGCGAGAAGAAGTCGGTGTTCTCGCCGAGCGATGCGGAGATCGTGACGTTCGAGGCGAGGTCGAGGTTCTCGGTCGTCCAGTCGGCGTAGTGCGCGTCGAGATCGGTCTGGAACGCCGCCGCCAGCTCGTCGCCGCGGTTCACGTTGTTGTTGTGGATGGTCACGGGGATCGCCACGGCCGCGCCCACGAGGACAACAACTCCGATGATCGCCGGGATCAGGATCGCAGGCTTGCGGAACCAGGGCTTCTTCCGCTGGGCGCCGTTGCCGAAGTCGTTCGGGCCACCGGGGCCGCCGCCCTGGAAGCCGCCGCCTCCGTTGTCGCCGAACGCTGGCGCGCCGACAGCCTGGCCGGGTGCTTGACCCGGCGCGTAGGGGGCTGGGGTCTGGTTGTCCGGCGTGCCGTTCCACGCACCGGCCTGCTGCTGTGCGCCGTAGGCCGCGCCGAAGGCGGGAGCTGCCGCGGCCGACGCGGTGGAGCCGTAGGCCGGTGCCTCATTCCCGCCACCGTAGGCGGGCGGGAGGTTCTGGTCGCCGTACGCCGGGGCGTCGAAGCCGCCCTGACCCGGGCCCTGCCCCTGGCCGTCCTGGCCGGCGGGGGCGTTCCAGGCTGGTGTCTGCGTCGTCGGTGCGTCCTGCGCCTCTGGGGCAGACTGCCCCCAGGCGGGAGCTGACGCCTGCTGGTCCCACGCTGCGCCGGGAGCCGCTGCGCCCTGGTCGATCCAAGCCCCCTGATCCTGGGCGGGGGACTGGTCCCAGCTCGGTGCGGCAGGCGCTCCCGAGTCGAGGATCTCCGTCTGGTTGCTGTCGCCGCGTCCGAGAACCGCCGTCTGGTTCCCTTCGCCGAAGCCGAGGACCTCGGTGCTGTTCTGCTCGGGCGGGGCCGTCTCTTCGTGCGAGGAATCCGCGACAGGGGTCACGGGTGCAGACGGCACGTCCTGCTCTGGGGACTGCGACCAAGTGGGGGCCGCGGGGGCCTCGTACCCGGTCGCATCCGGAGCAGGCGCGTCGGGCTGCTGCTCAGCGGGTCGGCCGAAGTGCGCGCCGAAACCTTCGTGCCCGGACGCCGCGTCGGCGTTCCCGGACTGCTCGGTCACCTCTGGCAGGTCCTGCTGCGGTGGTTCACCCGCCTGCGTCTCCTGAGACTCGCCCCCAGACTCCGGGGCGTGTTCGTCGCCGTTCTCGGGCTTCTGCCAATTCGGGCGCCCGAATCCTTCAAAGTCATTGCCGCTCATGGGGTTCAGGTTACTGGTCCTCCCGGGAATCGCCTTCAGGCTTGCCCTGAGCAGCCCAGGACGTGGATTTCTCGGCCGACTTGACGTATGTTTAGGAGCTGCCAGTTGTTCTGGCAGCTGCAACTCAACAGTGCTCATGACGTGGAACGCCGCCGAGGAGACTCGGCTCACGGGGATGATCGGTTTCGACATGACTGGTGAATCGGCGTGAAGCGGGTCGAGGATGCGGGGTTATCTCGTAAACGCCCCTCGCAAAACATAGGTGCTAACGCTAAGCGCACCGACTTCGCCCTCGCTGCTTAAGCGAGTCCGATAGTCCGTCAGCCCGGGGGAGTTCCCGCTCCGGTAGCTGGCGTCATTAAGGGAACTTGCTGTGGTGTTGTGTTTCAGGGCACCACGGGACTTGCACTGGAACTGGGCTCGTCGATCAAGGTGTCTGTCCCCATGATCGGAGCCAAGTAGAACAGTAGACAGACTGCACCCGGAGAAGCCGCGGTTTCGTAGTTGTGGACGGGGGTTCGATTCCCCCCATCTCCACGAAACCCACGTCATGAGCAACGCCCCGACTGCCAGGTCATCGACTCGGCAGCCGGGGCACTGTTGTCTCTGCGGGTGACGCCGCTCAGCTCTCCGGCCACACCCCGGAGCTGCCGCGCCTATGGCTGCCGACCAGGTGCGTGTCCACGACGCCGATGGCTTCCATGAGCGCGAAGAGGTTGGTCGGTCCGACGAAGCTGAAGCCGCGCGCTTTGAGCTGCTTCGTCAGCCACCTCGACTCCTCGCTGCTGCTCGGGACCTCGGCAACGGTCGTGGGCCTCGGCGTCACCTGCGGCTTCGCGCTCCAGACCAGCTCGTGCAGCGGTTCGCTCTCGCGAAGGACGATCGTCGCGCGCGCGTTCTTGATGATCGACGAGATCTTCAGGCGGTTGCGGATGACACCCGCGTCGAGCATCAGCCGCTCGAGGTCGTCGTCACCGAACTCGGCGACGGCATCCACGTCGAAGCCGCTGAACGCGGCGCGCAGAAGGGGACGACGCTGCAGGATGAGCCGCCACGAGAGCCCGGATTGGAAGATCTCCAGGCAGAGCCGTTCGAACACGCCTCGCTCGTCAACGATCGGCATGCCCCACTCCGTGTCGTAGTAGTCCATCAGCAGCTGATCCTGGCTCGCCCAGGGCGGGCGGGCCAGCCCATCTTCGCCGATCACGAGCTCTGTCGAGGCACTCGCCGAGGGGAGCGCTGCGGTCGGCTGGGTGGATGCTGGCATGGGTCTTTCCTCTCCGGACGCGGAATCCTGCAATCTCCGCGAACCGGGACGGACGCGAACGGCACTGATCGAGAACCTGCTGTGTCGAGAACGGTACCCGGAGCCTCCGACACCCGCCGCGCTTGTCCACAGCCGACCGAGCGGAGGAGCTAGCTTCCCGCTGGTACGTGCGAGCCGGTCAGCTCCTCGCCATCGCTGCTCGCGACGAGGCAGGCGAGGTCGCGGTCTCCCTCGGCCCAGCTCGCCTCACTCGGCACGAGGTGCAGGGCAGTGAGCCCCGCCGTGACGTCGGAGCCGAGCCCGGCGAAGTCTGCGGCGCACCGTACGTCGGCCTCTGCGGTCAGAGCCTCCTCGCCTGGGAAGTCCTCGCCCAGCTCCGAGGGCGTGATGGACAGCACCTGGTAGAGATGCGGGGTGTCGCAGGCCCCAGCGATCGTGGCGACCGTCTGCTCTGCGTTCGACGAGAAGCAGTCACCGACAGACAGCTCCGTGATCGGCACCGTCCGCGGAGCATCCGGCGATACAGTGCAGGCCGTCAGCGCGGCCCCCGCGAGGAGCGCGGTCAGGAGCGTTGCAGGGAGTCGGTGAGCCACGCTCTCAGGCTAGCTGGCTGAGCCCGCTGCCGTGCCCGCCGTCGGCTGGCCGTCCACCGGGGTCACGATGCAGAGGACCTCGCGGTCGCCGCCGCCCCACGACTCAGCACTCGGGACGATACCGGTGTAGTTCCAGCTCGTCAGGAAGGGCTCGGCGCCGATGAATCCGGTGAAGGCGGCCGAGCAGATGTCCTGGAGCGCCGTGTCCACCGCGGCGTCGCCCGGGAAATCGGCTCCACCCTGCATGTCTTCCGTGTGGTACGCCTCGAAGGTGTGCAGCGAGTCGCAGTTCGGGAACAGCTCGGCGTCATCGGCACCGGACTCGAGGTCGAAGCAGTCGCCCACCTGGAGATCTTCGATGCCGGTCATCGTCCCTGCGACCGCCGTCGGCGTTGGCGTGGCGGTCTCGCTCTCCGTCGGCGTGGTCGTCGACGACTCGGTCGCCTCTGCCGTGGACGTCGTCGTCACCACCGGGTCCGAGCCGCCACCCGCGAGGGTCGTGACCAGCGTGCATCCGCTGAGCAGGAGGAGGGCGCTGAGCCCAAGGGACGCGCCTGCGGCGCTTCGTACGGCGGCGGTTCGCATCGTTGCTCCTCGTGGGGGTGTACGTGGTCCAGAGCTCCATGCCGCTCCCGGAGTCGCGACTGGACCAGTCTATTGCCGCATTCCCGAAGATCACCACTGAGGCCCCGACCGGCGAAGCGGCCCATGCGGTTCCCGAGAGCGGCGTAGCATGTGCTCCATATGCCACGAGACGCGACTTCCCCCAAGCAGCGGTCAGACGAACAGCTCGAAGCGACCTCACCGTCGTCCGCGTCGTCGCCATCCACGCAGGAAGCATCGCGCTGGCCAGCCTTCGCCGTGTGCGCGGCGGTCGCGGTCCTCACGATCCTGGACCTCGCCAAGGTCAACGTGACCCTCGGGCCGATCGAGCACACCCTCGGGGCGGCCTCGTCCGACGTGCAGCTCATCGTGGCCGGCTACGTCCTCGCGTTCGGCATCCTCCTCGTCCCCTCGGGCAGGCTCGGCGACCTCTGGAACCGCAAGCGCCTGTTCCTCATCGGCCTCGTCGCCTTCGGACTCGCCTCGCTCGTGTGCGCGCTGAGCGTCACGACGGAGATGCTCATCGGCGGGCGCATCCTGCAGGGATTCGCGGCCGGCATACTCATGCCCCAGGTGCTCGGACTCATCCAGCAGCTCTTCACGGGGCAGGAGCGCGGCAGGGCCTTCGGCATCTTCGGCGCCATCGTGGGTCTCGGCACGGCGTTCGGGCCGACCATCGGCGGGCTGCTCATCGGCCTCCTCGGGGAAGAGGCGGGCTGGCGCTGGACCTTCGCGATGAACGTCCCGCTCGCCCTCATCGTGCTCCCGTTCGCCTGGCGTCTCCTGCCGTCGAAGCAGGAGGTGGCTCGGGGGCAGACCCTCGACCTCTTCGGCGTCGCCCTCCTGGGCCTGGCCGTGCTCACGACGATGCTGCCCTTCGTCCTCACCTCGGGACGCGACACCGACAACCCCGCACGGTGGTGGCTGATCGCACCGGCGGTCGCACTCTTCGTCGGCTTCATCCTCTGGGAACGGCGCTACCTCCGTCTCGGCAAGACCCCCGTCGTCGACTTCGCGCTCTTCCGTACGCCCTCGTACCGGTACGGGGTGCTCATCACGACGCTCTTCTTCGCGGCCATGCCGGTCGGCTTCCTGCTCGTGACGCTGTTCCTCCAGCAGGGACTCGGACATCCGGCCGTGCTGGTCGGAGCAGTCTCGGTGCCATACGCCCTCACGTCCGCCGTGGTCGCCGCGGTGTCGGGCAAGTGGACGTTCCACCACGGCGCGACGCTCGTCGCTGTCGGCGTCGCCCTCTTCGCGGTGGGCTACGCGGTAGTGCTCGTCGTCACCCAACTGGCTGAGCCGGAGCTCTCGCCGTACCTGGTGAGCGCCGCCCTCATCATCTCCGGGGCGGGGGCGGGGCTCGTCATGGGGGCGAACCAGATGCGGATGCTGCTGCATGTTCCCGTCGAGCAGGCCGGCATCGCAGGCTCGTTCGCGCAGGTCGGTCAGCGCCTCGGGAACGCGATGGGGCTCGCGATCGGCAGCTCCGTCTTCTTCGCTGGCGTCGCGGCACTGCAGGTCGCGGGAACGGGCCCGGACACGAGCTCGCCCGTGGTCCAGGAGGCGTACAAGGCGTCCGTCGCGGGCGGGCTCATCGTCGTCATCGGGCTGTCCTGCATCACGCTCGTGGTCGCCATCGTCGACCTCGCCGGCCACCGCAGACGCCAGCGCGCCCAACCAGCGGGGGAGTGAACCGCGCGGGCCGGGACCCGGGCGGAGATCAGCGGGCCGAGGTCAGCGCGCGGCGAGCGCCCTGAGCGCCTGCTCGTGCAGGAGGCCATTCGTGGCGAGGGCGCTCCCGTGCCACGGCCCCTCCTCGCCATCCATGCTCGTGAACGTGCCGCCGGCTTCGACGACGATCGGCACGATCGCGGCCATGTCGTACGGCTGCAGATCGAACTCGCCCGCGACCTCCATCGCGCCTTCCGCGACCAGCATGTACGACCAGACCTCGCCGACCGCGCGCGTGCGCCACACGGCACGGCTGAACTCCAGCAGCTGCGCTGAACGCCCCGCTTCGTCCCAGCCCTTGAGGCTGTTGTAGCTGATGGAGGCGCGTTCGAGCTCGTCGACGGCGCTCACCTGGATGCGCCGGTCCGTCGCGACGTCGATGTCGCTGAGGTCGTCATCGAGATACGCGCCTTGGCCAGTCGCGCCCCACCATCGGCGGTTGAGGCCAGGTGCCGAGACGACGCCCACCTCGGGGACGCCGTCGATGACGAGGGAGATGAGCGTCGCCCAGATCGGGATGCCGCGCATGAAGTTCGCCGTGCCGTCGATCGGGTCGATGATCCACTGTCGGCGGGAGGTGCCGTGCGAGCCGTACTCCTCGCCCAGGATGGCGTCGCTTGGACGTGTCTCCGCGAGGCGCGAGCGCAGCGCCTGCTCGACAGCGCGGTCCGCATCCGTCACCGGAGTGCGGTCCTCCTTTTCGTACACCCCGAGCGAGCGCGAGTTGAAGTGCTTCATCGAGATCGCGTCGGCGATGTCGGCGAGCTCTCTCGCGAGGCGGAGGTCGGAGGAGAGCGGATGCAGGAGTTCGGTGGCCACCAGCTCAGCCTAGGCCAGCCCGGTGATCAGTAGGCGGTGTCCGCTGCCTGATCGAGGGAGAGGAACAGGCGTCGCAAGGAGTCGAGCCTGGCGATTCCCGCCTCGTCGAGCTCCCCGTCGCGCACGGCGTCGTCGAGCGCGCAGTCCGGGGCGTCGGCCCGGTGCGTGCAGCCTCGAGGGCACTCCTCGGCGATCACGGAGAGCTCGGTGAAGCCCTGCAGCACGTTGTCGCGGTTCACGTGTCCGAGGCCGAAGGAGCGGACGCCCGGGGTGTCGATGATCCAGCCGGTGCGGCCGTCCGAGGCCTCGACGCGGACGGCCAGCGTGGAGGAGGACGTGTGCCGGCCACGACCGGTGACCGCATTCACGACACCCGTCTCGCGAAGGGTGCCGGGGACCAGAGCGTTGACGAGGGTCGACTTGCCGACGCCTGAGTGGCCGACGGCCACGGTCGTGTGCCCGCTGAGAGCGGCGCGGAGCTCCTCGATGGGCTCTCCGCCGGGGCGAGACTCGAAGACCTTCACGCCGAGGGGCTCGACGAGCGCACGGAGCTCATCCGCAGGCGCCACGTCGGTCTTCGTCAGCACGAGGAGCGGTTGGATGCCGGCGTCGAGCGCAGCGACGAGGTAGCGGTCGATGAGCCGAGGCCGCGGCTCGGGCTGGGCCGTCGCGGCGACGATGAGCATCTGATCGGCGTTCGCGACGATGACGCGCTCGACCTGATCGGTGTCGTCGGCGCTGCGTCGGAGCAGCGTCTTGCGCTCGCAGATGCGGACGATGCGGGAGAGGCTGCCGGTGTCACCGGTGGTGTCGCCGACGAGGTCCACGAGGTCGCCTGTCACGATCGCCGTGCGGCCGATCTCTCGCGCCTTCGCGGCGGTGACCGTGCGTTCCTCTGGTGTTCCCTCGTCGAGGAGCACCGTGTAGCGGCCACGGTCGACGGTGACGACGCGCCCCGTCACCGCATCGCTGTGCTTCGGGCGCTGCTTGGACCTGGGCTTGTTCGCCTTGGGGTTCGGGCGGACTCGGATGTCCTCCTCATCCCAGTCGCCGTAGGCGTCGAACGCGTCGCCGAGTGAGCGGGACACGGTCAGATGGCGAAGGCCGCGAGGTCGACGCTGCCGTCGTCCTCGCCCTCATCCGGGTCGCTGTGCGTGCCCTGGTCGAGCATGTCCTGCCAGAGCTGCACGAATTGGGGCAGGGTCTTGTTCGTCGCGTGGATGTCGTCGACCGTGACTCCCGCGATGGCGAGACCGACGATGGCACCCGAGGTGGCCATTCGGTGGTCCTCGTAGCTTCGCCATTCGTGCGCCGTGCGCTCTCCTGGAACGATCTCGAGTCCGTCTTCGAGCTCTGTGACCTCGCAGCCGATGCCGCGCAGCTCTGCCGCGATGGCCGCGACGCGGTCGGTCTCGTGACCGCGGAGGTGCGCGATCCCCGTGATGCGGCTCGTGGTCGTGCACAGCCCGCACAGCGCTGCCAGGTTCGGGGCGAGCTCACCGGCCTCGGAGAGATCCAGGTCGACACCTGGCACCTCGGCTCCCTCGGCGATGCCGCGCTCGACCGTGCAGGTGAGCACGCCGTCCTCGACCGAGATGGTCGCGCCGAACAGGGGGAGGAGATGCTGGAGGTGCGAACCGACCTGCGTGGTCGACTCCGGCCAGTCCTCGATCGAGACGCTGCCGCCAGCGACGAGCGCGGCGATCAGGAACGGCTCGGCGTTGGAGAGGTCCGGCTCGATCGTCAGCTCGCGCCCGTCGATGGCGCCGGGCTCGGCCCGCCAGGTGCCGGGGGTCGAGTCGTCGATGTCGACGCCGCGCTCGCGCAGCGCCGCCAGCGTCATGTCGATGTGCGGCTGGCTCGGAACCCGATCGCCGGAGTGGATGAGCGTGAGTCCGTCCGTGAAGCGCGCGCCCGCCATGAGCAGCCCGGAAACGAACTGGCTGGAGGCTCCTGCGTCGATCGTGATCTCGCCGCCCGCGACCTCACCGGTGCCGTACAGCGAGAAGGGCAGGCCGCCCCTGCCGTCGTCGCGCACTTCCACGCCGAGCGCCTTGAGCGCATCCACCGTGCCCTTCATCGGGCGTCGGCGTGCGGCCTCGTCGCCGTCGAAGGCCACCGGGCCGAGCGCGAGGGATGCGAGCGGGGGAACGAACCGCATGACCGTGCCCGCGAGACCGCAGTCGATCGAGACGCCGCCTTCGAGCTCACCGGGCGTGATCTCGAGATCGTTCCCGAACCGCCCGTCGCCGGGCACCTCGGTGATCTGGGTGCCGAGCTGCCGAAGCGCGTCGATCATGAGCTCCGTGTCTCTGGCCCAGAGCGGGTGCCGGAGCTTCGATGGCCCCTCCGCAAGCGCCGAGAGCACGAGCTCGCGATTCGTGAGGCTCTTCGACCCGGGGATCTGCAGGCGCGCGTCGATCGGCGAAGTCGCCGTCGGAGCCTCCCACGGACCGTCGCCGAGGGTCAGCGGCTCGCTGCCCTCGTCATCTCGGTACAGGTCGAAGCGTGGTCCGGAATAGCCAAAGATCTCCATTGGTTGACAACGATACCGCCACACACGCGCGCACCACCCGGAAATGCGTTTCCACCTGACATCGAAGAGGAGGGCAGCCCTTGCCGACAACGCTCGCGCCGCCGAGGCGTCAAGCCGCTGAGCGGCGCACGGCAGTACACTCACGCGTAATGAGTGAGCAGAAGTCGCCTCAGGCGACCCCAGACCAGGACGAACTCCGGCAGCTGTTCGAGGAGCAGGCGCTGCAGTACATCGACCAGTTGTACGCGGCGGCCATGCGCATGACTCGGAACCCCGCGGATGCGCAGGATCTCGTGCAGGAGACCTTCGTGAAGGCCTTCGTCGCGTTCGCTCGCTTCGAGCAGGGCACGAACCTCAAAGCGTGGCTGTACCGAATCCTCACGAACCTCTTCATCAACTCGTACCGCAAGAAGCAACGGGAACCGTACGCGAATGCGCTCGAGGACCTCGAGGACTGGCAGCTGGGCGGCGCCGAGTCGGCGACCGCGCAGACGTCTTCGCGGTCGGCTGAGGCCGAGGCGATCGACCACCTTCCCGATTCGACGGTGAAGGACGCCCTCCAGGCGATCCCGGAGGACTTCCGCCTCGCGGTCTTCCTCGCGGATGTGGAGGGCTTCTCCTACAAGGAGATCGCAGACATCATGAAGACCCCCGTCGGCACCGTCATGTCGCGGCTCCACCGCGGCAGGCGTCTGCTTCGCGATCGCCTCACCGGCTACGCGAGGGAGAACGGCATCATTCCGCCCTTGGACGGGGACGAGCAGGAAACAGGGAGCAAGAAATGACCGATTGCGGCTGCGAGAAAGCGAAGGACGCCCTCGAGGAGTACCTGCGCAACGAGCTCGCCAGTACAGATGCGAGCGACATTCGCGAGCACCTCGAGCACTGCAAGGACTGCGAGAGCGAGCTGCACGTGAATCGTTCGCTCATGGAGGTCGTGCAGCGAGCCTGCAAGGAGCGCGCTCCGGAGGAACTGCGGATGCACGTGCTCGACCAGCTCCGCAGCATCCAGCGCTCGCACGGCACGCCCGTCGCGAACTGAGCCGAGCAGCACCGAGACGCCCTCGCGGCAGATGACTGCAGACCCGAACGATGACGCATGGCGCGCTCTGTCGGAGCGCGTCGGCGAAGTGGCAGCCGAACTGGACGCGCGGGCTGCCAGGCGTGAGACGCTCGGCGAGCTCGTCGAGCGCCGTCCGGTGCTCGGGATCCGTCGCGGGCCCGTCATGCGACGTGTCTCCAGTGTCTGGCGGCTGCGCGAGCTGCTGCTGGACCACCAGGGCGGGCTGTACCGGGTCGGTTCGGTCATTCGCGTCGCCAAGCAGCCCGACCACTACAGCGAGCAGTCAGCCCTCGCCGCCGAGCGTCGCCGCGTCCAGCTGGCCGCGCTGCGCTCGGGCTTCGAGGTGGGCGAGACCGTCAACTACGGCGCGACGCCGATCCAGCTCTCTGACGGCCTGGGTGTCGACGCGCACCCTGGGCTGGAGGTCGTCGGCGGCGAGGTCGTGCTGCACTGGGGTGCCGTGCCCGGCGCCCAGGCGGGTCTCGGCGCCGGCAGCTCGAGCGCGCTCGCCGCGTACCTCGACGACGCCGTGGCGCTCCTGACCGGTCGTTAGCGGCACACGCGCACGCACACGACGAAGACGCCCGCCCGATTGCTCGGAGCGGGCGTCTTCGTCGTGCAGACGAGGCGCGAAGCCTAGTCGGCGAGAACGCCCTCGATGAGCTCAGCCTGCTGGCGCTGGTGAGCCTTCATGGTGCCCACGGAAGGAGCAGAGGACTCCGGTCGTGTGACGGCTCGGATCGTGCGTCCTTCGAGCATGGGGGCGAGGTGCGTGCGGATGAACGGCCACGCTCCCTGGTTCTCCGGCTCGTCCTGCGCGTAGACGATCTCCGCGTTCGGGTACTCGGCGAGGAGGCGGTTGATCTCTTCACCTGGCATCGGGTAGAACTGCTCGAGACGCACGAGCGCGACGCTCGTGTCCTCGCGCTTGTCGAGCTCCGCACGCAGGTCGTAGTGCAGCTTGCCCGCGTGCAGCACGACGCGGCGCACGGCCGCCTTGTCCGTGATCCGCTCGTCATCGAGGACGGGGCGGAACGAGCCGTTCGTGAAGTCCTCGACCGGCGAGACGGCGCTGCGGAGACGCAGCATCGACTTCGGCGTGAAGATCACGAGTGGCTTGCGGGGACGCGCGTACGCCTGGCGGCGCAGCAGGTGGAAGTGCGAAGCCGGCGTGGACGGCATCGCGACCGTCATGTTCTCTTCCGCGGCGAGCGTCAGGAAGCGCTCGATGCGCGCCGACGAGTGGTCGGGGCCCTGGCCCTCGTAGCCGTGGGGGAGCAGCAGCACGACGCTCGAGCGCTGGTTCCACTTCTGCTCGGACGCCGAGATGAACTCGTCGATGATGGTCTGCGCGCCGTTGACGAAGTCACCGAACTGCGCTTCCCAGAGCACGAGCGCGTCAGGTCGCTCGACCGAGTAGCCGTACTCGAAGCCCAGCACCGCGTACTCGCTGAGGAACGAGTCGTAGATGGAGATCGGTGCCTGGTTGTCGCTGAGGTTCGACAGCGGCAGCCAGTTCTGGCCGTTGAGGCGATCGTGGAAGAGCGCGTGGCGCTGCACGAACGTGCCGCGGCGCGAGTCCTGGCCCGACATGCGCACCGGCGTGCCCTCCATGAGGAGCGAGCCGAGCGCGAGGAGCTCGCCGAATGCCCAGTCGATGCCACCGTCTCGGCTCATCTGCTCCCGCTTGGAGAGCACCGCCTTGAGCTTCGTGTGCACCGAGAAGCCCTCTGGCGGGTTCCCGTGCGCGTCGCCGATGATCTCGACGACCTCGCGTGCGACGGCGGTCGAGTCCGGCTCGGAGCGGTGGTTCTCCTCGCGAGAGCCGACGGCTGAGAGCTCGGCCGCGGAGATGGGCGTCGACTGCGTCTGCGCCTGGTGGGTCTCCGCGAAGGCGCGCTCGAGGCGGTCGTGGAAGTCCTTCTGCGCCGCGTCGAACTCGTCCTGCGTGATGTCGCCACGGCCGACGAGGGCTTCCGCGTAGAGCTTGCGGACCGAGCGCTTCGCCTCGATGAGGTTGTACATGAGGGGCTGCGTCATCGACGGGTCGTCGCCCTCGTTGTGGCCACGGCGACGGTACGAGATGAGGTCGATGACGACATCGCGCTTGAAGCGCTGGCGGTAGGCGAACGCGAGCTCGGCGACGCGAGCCACCGATTCGGGGTCGTCGCCGTTCACGTGGAAGACGGGAGCCGAGATGGCCTTCGCGACGTCGGTCGAGTACATCGACGAGCGGGCGTCGCGCGGGGTGGTCGTGAAGCCGACCTGGTTGTTGATGTTCACGTGGATCGTGCCACCCGTGCGGTAGGCGCGGAGCTGCGACATCTGCATCGTCTCGTAGACGACACCCTGGCCGGCCATCGCCGCGTCACCGTGGATGAGGATCGGCAGCACGGCGTCGCGGCCGTCGGACTTGCGGTCGATCTTGCCGCGCACGATGCCTTCGAGCACGCCGTTCACCGCCTCGAGGTGCGAGGGGTTGGCGGCGAGGTAGACGGGGATCGTCGCGCCGGATGCCGCCGTGAAGGTTCCCTCGATGCCGAGGTGGTACTTCACGTCGCCGGAGTTGCCGCGTCCGGAGCTGGACTGCACGCCCTCGAACTCGCGGAAGATCTGCCCGTAGGTCTTCCCCGCGATGTTCGTGAGGACGTTGAGGCGACCACGGTGGGCCATGCCGATGGCGACCTCGTCGAGGTCCTCCTCCGCTGCGCCCTGGATGATCGTGTCGAGCAGCGAGATGACCGACTCGGATCCCTCGAGGGAGAAGCGCTTCTGGCCGACGTACTTCGTCTGCAGGAAGGTCTCGAACGCCTCAGCCTCGTTGAGCTTGTTGAGGATGCGCATCTGCTCTTCGTGCGTGGGCTTCGTGTACGGGTGCTCCAGCTCGTCCTGGAACCAGGCGCGCTGCTCCGGGTCCTGGATGTGCATGTACTCGATGCCGATCGTGCGGCAGTAGGAGTCGCGCAGGATGCCGAGGATGTCGCGGAGCTTGAGCATCCGCTGGCTGCCGCCGAAGCCGTCCGCGACGAACTCGCGCTCGAGGTCCCAGAACGTGAGTCCGTGATTCTCGATCTCGAGGTCGGGATGCGTGCGCTGCACGTACTGCAGCGGGTCGATGTCCGCCATCATGTGGCCGCGGACGCGGTACATGTTGATGAGCTGCTGCACGCGCGCCGTCTTGTTGATGGACGCGGCGAGGTCGACGTGCACGTCCTGCGACCACACGACGGGCTTGTACGGGATGCGCAGCGAGGCGAAGATCTCCTCGTAGAAGTTGTGCTTGCCCGTGAGGTGCTCGTGCACGATCTTGAGGAACTCGCCGGAGCCGGCGCCCTGGATGACCCGGTGGTCGTAGGTGCTCGAGATGGTGAGGCGCTTCGAGATGGCGAGGTCGTCGAGGACGTGCTGCGCCATGCCCTGATAGGGGGCCGGGTAGTCGAGGGCGCCGGCACCGATGATGGCGCCCTGCCCCTTCATGAGCCTCGGGACGGACTGGAGGGTTCCCATGCCGCCCGGGTTCGTGAGCGAGATGGTGGTGCCCGCGTAGTCGTCTCCGCTGAGCTTGTTCTGGCGTCCGCGCTTGATGAGCTCCTCGTACGCCCCCAGGAACTCGCGGAAGTTGAGGGTCTCGGCCTGCTTGATGCTCGGCACGACCAGGGCGCGGGTTCCGTCCGGCTTCGGCACGTCGATCGCGATACCGAGGTTGACGTGCGCTGGCTCGATGGCGGATGGCTTGCCGTCGATCTCGTCGTAGTAGACGTTCATGCTGGGGAACTTGATGAGCGCCTTCACGAGCGCCCAGCCGATGAGGTGCGTGAACGAGACCTTGCCACCGCGGGTCCGCCGGAGGTGGTTGTTGATCACGATGCGGTTGTCGATCATGAGCTTCGCGGGGATCTCGCGGTAGCTCGTGGCCGTCGGCACCTGCAGGGAGATGTCCATGTTCTTGGCGATGGCCTTCGCCATGCCCTTGAGCGGCGACACGATGTTCTCGCGCGACGGGGCCTTCTCCTTGTCAGCGGCGGGTGCATCCGCTGGGATGAGCTTCTCCTGAGGGGCTGCGGCAGTCGTCTTCGCCTGCTTGCGAGCCTCACCGTCGGCCGCTGGCTTCTTCGCCTCAGCCGCGGGAGCCGGAGCCGCCTTGGCGGGCTGAGCCGCTGGCGCCGTCTTCGCGGGAGCAGCGCCCTGCTGCTTCGCGTACTGCTCGAGCGTTGGCCACCAGGCCTCGTCTACGCTCTTCGGGTCCTTGACGTACTTTTCGTACATCTCCTCGACGAGCCAGTCATTGGCTCCGAAATCGGACTTTGCTTCGTCTGTACCCGCACTGGTCAAATGACTCGCCACCTGAGTTCGTCTCGCGTTCGTCTAGTGATGCGGGACGCGCCGAATCTGGGCGGCGACCCCATCGAGTGACAAGCCTAACGCCCTTGGCGAGCGCTCTGCGCGAAAGTGGGGTGAGGAGGGGGCTCCGCAAAGTAATCTGGAGGCCATGCACTTCTCTGGTCCTGCCCCTCACCACGAGCTCACCTACTCCGATGTGTTCCTCATTCCGAGTCGTTCCGACGTGGGTTCGAGACTCAACGTCTCGCTCGCCCCGGACGACGGGACCGGCATGACGATTCCGCTGGTCGCCTCGAACATGAACGCGGTCACCGGGCCCCGCATGGCAGCCGCCATAGCGCGCCGCGGCGGGCTCGGAGTCCTTCCCCAGGACATGTCGCTGGAGGAGCTGCAAGCCGCCATCCGCTGGGTGAAGTCGCAGGATCCGGTGCTGGACACTCCGTTCACGGCGAAGGGCGAGGCGACGGTCGGCGACGTGCTCGAGCTCGTGCCGCCGGTGGCCGGCTTCGGCGTCTCGGTGCTCGGGCCCACCGGAGATGTGCTGGGAGTCCTGCAGGCCTCGACCCTCGCGCGTGTCCCGAGCGACGCCGTGCTCGCCGACCTCAGCCACCACTTCGTCGACGAGATCCCCGTCTCGCTCGCGCGCGACTCGCGCGCGGTCTTCAACTCGTTCGCCGAGACCGGGTCGAACTTCGCCCCCGTCCGGACCGAGGCCGGCGAGGTCGCGACGGTCACCTCGGGCGGTGCCCTCCGCAGCACGATCTACCGCCCCGCGCTCGATTCGGAGGGACGCCTGCGTGTCGCGGTCGCCGTCGGCGTGTCGCGCAACGCGCTCGAGCGTGCTCGGGCACTCGTGGAAGCCGGTGCCGACGTCCTCGTGCTCGACACGGCACACGGCCACCAGGGGAGCATGCTGCGCGCCATCGAGGCGGTCCGCGGCGCGGAGCTCGGTGTTCCCATCGTCGCCGGGAACGTGGTGAGCGGAAGCGGAGTCCACGACCTCGTGTCGGCCGGGGCGAGCATCATCAAGGTCGGCGTCGGACCGGGTGCGATGTGCACGACCCGCATGATGACGGCCGTGGGTCGTCCGCAGTTCTCGGCCGTGCTGGAGACCTCGGAGACGGCGCACGCGCTCGGGGCACGCGTATGGGCAGATGGGGGAGTGCGCTACCCGCGCGACGTCGCGCTCGCGCTCGCCGCGGGAGGCTCCGCCGTCATGATCGGCTCGTGGTTCGCCGGCACCGTCGAAGCGCCTGGCACGGTGCGGACGGACGAGTCGGGCAACTGGTTCAAGGAGTCGTTCGGCATGGCGTCGACCAAGGCCGTCGAGGCTCGGTTCGGCGACCTCGAGCCCTACGAGCGCGCCCGCAAGCTGCTCTTCGCGGAAGGGATCTCGTCCTCGAAGATCATGCTCGACCCGAAGCGTCCAGGTCTCGACGACCTGATCGACATGATCACGACGGGCGTTCGCTCGTCCTTCACCTACGCGGGCGCCGACTCGCTGCCCGAGTTCCGCCAGCGCGCGAAGGTCGGCATCCAGTCGGCCGCCGGCTACGAAGAGGGCAAGGCCCTCCCGGTGTCCTGGTAGTCGCGGTCGCGTGAGGGTGGTCTTCGCTATACTTCGTGGCAACTATGGACGATGACCATCCTCCGCGATCCGCACCCTCACGCGCCGCAGCTCTGCCTGCGTTGAGCGCCTGCTCCTCTCCGGCTCGGCATCCCCGAAGCATCCCCGTATCGAGGGGTGAGGGTTCGTGAACGAGTGGGTCATGCTCGGCATCGGCGTCCTCCTGACGGTGGGGACCGGCGTCTTCGTCGGGTCGGAGTTCGCGCTCGTCAACCTCGACCGCAACGACCTCGAGAAGCGTCGGGAACGCGGGGAGAAGCGCCTCACCCCGACCATCAACGCGCTCAAGCACACGTCGACGCACCTCTCGAGCGCGCAGCTCGGGATCACGCTGACGACCCTCCTCACCGGCTACACGATGGAGCCGGCCATCTCGTCGCTGCTCTCGTCGCCGCTCGGCGCCGTTGGGCTGCCGGAGGACGCCGTGCGCCCCGTCGGCGCCGTGCTCGCGATCGTGATCGCCACGGGGCTCTCGATGGTCATGGGGGAGCTGATCCCGAAGAACTTCGCGCTGGCCGTGCCGCGTGCGACGGCGAAGTTCCTCATCCCGCTGCAGGTCGCGTTCACAACCGTCTTCCGCCCCGCCGTCGCGGTGCTCAACGGAAGCGCCAATGGCCTCATCCGGGCCCTCGGCATCGAGCCCAAGGAGGAGCTCTCCGGCGCCCGCACGGCGGAGGAGCTCTCGAGCCTCGTCCGCCGCTCCGCGCTCGTCGGACTGCTCGAGGGCGAGCGGGCGGTGCTCTTGAGCCGCACGCTGCGGTTCTCCGACCACATCGCGGCGGACGTCATGACGCCCAGGCCGCGTGTGCAGTCCATCGCGGTCGACGCGCCGGTCCAGGACCTCATCGACCTCGCGAAGTCGACGGGCCATTCCCGATTCCCGGTGACCGGTGAGGACATCGACGAGATCGTCGGCGTCGCCCACCTGAAGAATGCCGTCTCGCTGCCGCTCGATCGCCGCCGTTCCGTGCCGGTCGGCGCGATCAAGACAGATGCGCTGCTCGTGCCGGAGACGCTGGGGCTCGACGCTCTGCTCGCCGAGCTCCGCTCCGGCGGCTTCCAGCTCGCCGTCGTCCTCGACGAGTACGGCGGCACGAACGGGGTCGTCACTCTCGAGGATCTCGTGGAGGAGATCGTCGGCGAGCTCGTCGACGAGCACGACCGAGCGCATCTCGACGTCGTGCGCGCCAAGGGCCGCACGACGTTCGACGGGATGCTCCGGCCGGATGAGGTACGGGACCGCCTGAATATCGAGCTCGACGACGACGGGCCCTTCGAGACCGTCGCTGGCTTCATGATGAACGCGCTCGAGCGCATCCCCGCGGTCGGCGACGAGGTGCAGGTCCCCGTCGGCACGTTCCGCGTCGAGCGGATGGAGGGTCGCCGGGTCGATCGGGTCGCGTTCACGCCGAACGAGTCCTACGAGTCGAGGGAGGCGCTCATGCAGCGCCTCGCCGACAAGCACGCCGAGAAGGAGAACCGTGGCTGAGTACTGGTCTGGACTCGCCTGGCTCGTGGTGCTCCTCGCCGCGAACGCCTTCTTCGTCGGCGCGGAGTTCGCGGTCATCTCCGCGAAGCGATCGCAGATCGAGCCCCGAGCCGAGCGCGGCAGCAAAGCCGCCCAGCAGACGCTCTACGCGATGGAGCATGCGACCGGCATGCTCGCGACGAGCCAGCTCGGCATCACCGTCTGCTCGCTGCTGATCCTCAACGTCTCTGAGCCGGCGCTGCATCACCTGCTCGAGATCCCGCTCTCCGCGACGGGGCTCAGCGAGGAGATGATCTCGACCATCGCGTTCGTCATCGCGCTCATCGTCGTCTCGTACCTGCACGTCGTGCTCGGCGAGATGGTCCCCAAGAACATCTCCTTCTCGGTGCCTGACCGCGCGGCGCTCCTGCTCGCCCCGCCGCTCGTGTTCTTCTCGCGGCTGTTCGCACCGGTCATCTGGGCGCTGAACGGCATCGCGAACACGACGCTGCGCCTGTTCGGCGTCGAGCCGAAGGCCGAGACGACGAGTGCGTTCACCTTCGACGAGGTCGCGGGCATCGTCGAGCAGTCCAAGCGCGAGGGTGTACTCATGGATCGTGCCGGCACGCTCTCGAACACCTTCGAGTTCACGGCGAAGAAGGTCGCCGCGGTCGCGATCGCGGGCGAGCAGCTCGTGGTGCTGCCGCCGGAGGCGACGCCGGAGATGCTGCAGCGCGCGGTCTCCGAGCACGGCTACTCGCGCTACATCATCCTGGACGAGGAAGGTGAATTCTCCGGCTACGTGCACCTGAAGGACGTGCTCGACCTCGACAAGCCGGACGAGTTCGACCAGCCCATCCCGGTCAAGCGCATCCGCTCGCTCGACTCGATGCACGACGAGGCCGACCTCGAGGACGCGCTCGCCACGATGCGGCGCACTGGGAGCCACCTGGCAAGGGTCCTCGATCGAGAGGGCAACACGCTCGGCGTGCTGTTCCTCGAGGACATCATCGAGGAGCTCGTCGGCGAGATCCGGGACGCGACTGCTCGCCACTGATTGCCGGTCTCCTCGCCGGAGCGCGGTGGCGACTTGGCGTGTCGTCGAAGAGCGACCAGTATGGCCGGGTGAGGGAATTCGATGCTCAGGATGCCGCGGCCAGCGTCTTCGCGCCGCGCGAGGACGACCACAAGTACCGCCGGGGTGTCACGGCGTTCGTGACGGGCTCCACGCACTACCCGGGCGCCGCCGTCCTGGGGACGAGGGCCGCCCTCGCGACCGGGATCGGGATGGTGCGCTACGCCGGGGGCGAGGCGGAGACCAAGGCGGTGCTGTGGCAGAGTCCGGAGGTCGTCGCCGATCTCGCGTCGTTCGATGCGCTTGTCGTCGGGTCCGGAGTGGATCCGAAGGACGTGCGGCGCACCAGCGAGGCGCGGGAAGCGCTCGATCGTGCTCGGGAGCTCGACGCCACGGTCATCGCCGATTCCGGCGCGCTCGGGCAGATCGCCAAGCGCGTGCTGGGAGGCCACCACGTGCGCCGATGCATCCTGACGCCCCATGCGGCCGAGCTCGCCGCCCTCATCACGAAGCTCGAGGACACCGAGGTTCATGCCACAGACGTCATCAAGGAGCCGGAACAGGCTGTCCGCCTCGTGACGGATCGTCTCGGCTGCACGCTCGTGCTCAAGGGGCATCGCACCTACATCGCGGGGGACGGTCCGACGATCGTCGTGGATGCTCCGGGAGCCTGGCTCGCCACGGCGGGGACCGGTGATGTGCTGGCCGGGGCCATGGGTGCGCTGAGCGCCGTCGCCTCGAAGCGAGACGTGGCCGAGCAGCCGGAGCCGCAGCACCTCGCGGGAGCGGCTGTCTGGCTGCACGCGCGAGCTGGCTGGCTGGCGTCGCAGCTGAACGCGGGAAACGCTGAGGCCGCTTCCGCGCTGCTGGCCCCGATCGACGAGCTCACGAGGTTCGGTCCTGGTGCGCCGATCAGGGCGAGCGACGCGACCGCTGCGTTGCCGCGCCTCGTCGGAGCGCTCGTGGCGTCCAAGCTGCGCGCCTGACCTGGGGTAGCTTGTCCCGCATGACTTCGTCGTGGATCGCCCGTCACTGGCCGGGCCCTCTCTCGATCGTGACGCTCTGGCTTGCCTTCGCGGGCGTCCATTACGTGCTGATCCTCGTGAACCTCTACTCGCTCTCGAACCCTATGGGCGACGTGTTCCAGGTCTACCGCGGGTGGGTCGACCAGGCCCAGCTGGGGCAGGTGCCCGGTATCGATACGACGTTCGTGTACCCGCTGCCCTCGCTCCTGCCGATGCTGGTGGCAGACGCGGTCGGAGGGCAGGCGAACTACGGTCTGGGCTGGCTGCTGGTGGTCGCGGCCGGCAACGCCGTGGCGTTCGCGGCGCTGACGCTTTGGCGCCCCTCGTCTCGCGACGCCAGGCTCCGGCAGATCGCCGCCTGGTGGTGGCTCGTGCTCATGGCCCTGCTCGGACCGGTGGCGCTCGGCCGCATCGATGCGGTGAGCGTGCCGATCGCGATCCTCGCGCTGCTGGCGCTTCGGCGTCGTCCCGAGATCGCGGGTGCCCTGCTCACGTTCGGCGCATGGCTCAAGATCTGGCCAGCTGCCGTGTTCGCGGCGGCCTTCATCGTGCTGCGCCACCGACTCTGGCTCGTTGCTGGTGCCGTCGTCGTGTGCGCTGCCGTGCTCATCCCGGCCCTCGCGCTCGGTGGCGGGTCGAACGTGTTCTCCTTCGTGACCGAGCAGACGGGGCGAGGGCTGCAGGTCGAGGCGGTCGCCGCGACCGTGCCGATGTGGCTCGCGTCGATGCAGGTGCCTGGCTACGACGCCTACTACTCGATGGAGATCCTGACCTTCCAGGTCGACGGTCCCGGCACGGAGTTCGTGAGCGCTCTGCTCACGCCGGTGCTTGGCGTGGCCGTGCTCGGCGTGGTGCTGCTCGCACTTGTTTCCAAGCGTCGTGGCATGCCGTTCACGCGCCTGTTCCCGGCCTTGTCGCTCGCGCTCGTGCTCTCGTTCATCGTCTTCAACAAGGTCGGCTCGCCGCAGTTCATCACGTGGCTCGCGCCGGTCATCGTGTTCGGGCTCATCGTCGACGTCAGGCGCTTCGCGCTGCCCGCCGGCATCGCCCTCTGCATCGCCTGGCTCACGCAGATCATCTATCCAGGCAACTACAACTTCGTGACCGATGCCCACTCCGCCGGCGTCGCGCTCCTCGCGGGTCGCAACGGGCTGCTGGTCGTGCTGCTCGTCTGGGCGCTCTGGGCGATGTGGCCGCGCAGCAGGCGAGCTGTGCGCGCGGCTCCGAGCGGCAGCTCGGCGGCTCGCACACCCGCCAGCTCAGCCGTTCGCGAGCATGGAGCGGATGGCGTCGCCGACGTGGTGGATCTCGAGCAGGAACCCGTCGTGGCCGAAGTTCGACCTGATCGTGACGGCTCTGTCGCCTGAGTAGCTGTTCTGCACGCCCGCGGCGATGCGGTGCTGCGTCTCGGGCGGGAAGAGCACGTCCGTCGAGATGCCGATGACCATGGTGGATGCGGTGACGCGCGCGAGCGCGGCATCGAGGCCTCCGCGGTCGCGGCCGACGTTGTGCGAGCTCATGGCCGTCAGCAGCGTGATGTAGCTGTTGGCGTCGAAGCGACGCGTGAAGCGGTTGCCGTGGAAGTCGAGGTAGGACTCGACGGCGTAGCGCCCTTCGTCCTGCTCCGGGCTGAGGTTGGACTGCCAGCTGCGTCCGAAGCGGTCGTCGAGCTCGGTGCCCGACCGGTAGTTGAGCATGGCGAGGCGCCGCGCGAGGGCGAGGCCGCGGTGCGGTCCGAAGCCGGCGGGCTCGTCCGCGTAGTCGCCGCCGTTGAAGTTCGGATCGAGCCTGATGGCGTCGATCTGCAGGGTGTTCTGCGCGATGGTCTGCGCGTCGGACGCCGCAGGTGCGCTCATCACGACGAGCCGCTGCGTGCGGTCGGGGTACATGATGCCCCACTCGAGCGCGTGCATGCCGCCCATGGAGCCGCCGATGACGGCGGCGAACGAGGCGATGCCGAGTTCGTCCGCGAGCAGCGCCTGCGCTCGCACCTGGTCGCGGATCGTGAGCACCGGGAAGGAGGATCCGTACGCGTTCCCGCGAGCATCGAGGCTCGCGGGTCCCGTCGAGCCCTGGCAGCCGCCGAGCATGTTGGGGGCGATCACGAAGTAGCGGTCCGTGTCGAGAGGGGCCCCGGGACCGACGATGCCCGGCCACCAGCCTGCGGTCGGATGCCCGGGCCCGAGCGGCCCCTCCACGTGCGAGTCGCCGGTGAGCGCGTGGAGCACGAGGATCGCGTTCGAGCGGTCGGCGTTGAGCGTGCCCCACGTCTCGTAGGCGAGCCGGATGAGCGGGAGCTCGCCGCCGTGCTCGGGGCTGAACGCCCCGAGCCAGGCGAACTGGCGGTGGCCGACGTCGTCACCGTCGCGCCACGCGCCCGAGGCGGGCGGCCTCAGCGAGACCGCCCGCAATTCGTCGTTCGGAATTCTGCCGCTCGGCGGCGAGATGCCGTGATCTGTCCAGTCCATCAGCGCCAGGCTAGCGGCTACCCCGCGCCTAGGCGCGAAGCGAGTCGAGGGCCTGCGAGAGGTCCGCGATGAGGTCGTCGACGTTCTCGAGGCCGACCGAGAGGCGCACGAGTCCGGGGTTGATGCCGGATGCGAGGAGCTGCTCTGGGGTGAGCTGCGAGTGCGTCGTCGACGGCGGGTGGACGATGAGGCTGCGCACGTCGCCGATGTTTGCGAGGTGGCTGAAGAGCTGCACGCGCTCGACGAGCTTGCGGCCAGCTTCGACGCCGCCGCGGAGCTCGAACGACAGGATGGCACCTGCGCCGTTCGGTGCGTAGCGCTTCGCCAGGGCATTCCAGGGGCTCGTCTCGAGGCCCGCGTAGTTGACGTTCTGCACCTCGGCGTGGCCCTGGAGCCACGACGCGATCGCGGTCGCGTTGGAGACGTGGCGCTCCATGCGGAGGCTCAGCGTCTCGACGCCCTGCAGGATCTGCCAGGACGAAGCGGGTGCGATGGATGCGCCGATGTCGCGCAGCAGCTGCACGCGGGCCTTGGTGTGGAACGCGTTGGCGTTGCCGAGGGCACCCGTGTAGCTGAGGCCGTCGTAGCTCGGGTCGGGCTCGGACAGGCCAGGGAAGCGGTCCTTGTGCTCATCCCAGGGGAAGGTGCCGCCGTCGACGATGACGCCGCCGATCACGGCGCCGTGGCCGCCGAGGAACTTCGTCGCGGAGTGGACGACGATGTCGGCCCCGTGCTCGAAGGGCCGGATGAGGAAGGGGGTGGCGATGGTGTTGTCGACGATGAGGGGCACGCCGACCTCGTGGGCGACCGTGGCGACCGTCTCGATGTCGAGGATGTTGACGGCCGGGTTGCCGATCGTCTCGCCGAAGAACAGCTTCGTGTTGTCCTTCGCCGCTGCCCGCCAGGCGTCTGGGTTGTTCTGGTCCTCGACGAAGGTGACGTCGATGCCGAGCTTCGCGAACGTGTACTTGAAGAGGTTGAACGTGCCGCCGTAGATGGACGTCGAGGACACGATGTGGTCGCCGGCCCCCGCGATGTTCAGGATCGCGAACGTCTCTGCCGCCTGGCCGGAGGCGAGCGCGAGAGCCCCGCTGCCGCCTTCGAGGTCGGCGATGCGCGCCTCGAGCACCGCGGTCGTGGGGTTCGTGATGCGCGTGTAGATGTTCCCGGCGCGCGAGAGCGAGAAGAGATCGGCCGCGTGCTGTGCGTCATCGAACACGTACGAGGTCGTCTGGTAGATCGGGGTGACGACCGCGTTGGTCGTGGGGTCGGGGGCAGAGCCTGCGTGGATCTGCCTGGTCTCGAAGCTCTGGGTCATGGGTAGCCTCCGTGTCGGCCGCGACCCGACTGGACAGTCGGGTGGCACCGAGTGTGGCAGTGGGCGCTGGCGCGGGCAACGGAGCGGGACACAAATCGTCACGCGTGCCAGGCGCGGCGCGCGGCCGCATGCCACGATGGAGGCATGCCTGAAGAACAGAGAACGCGTGTTGTCGTAGTGACGGGAGCGAGCAGCGGGATCGGCCGGTCGACGGTCAGGTCGTTGCGCGCAGAGGGCAGAGTGGTGCTCGCGACTGCGCGCCGTGCCGACCGGCTCGAGGAGCTCGCCGCCGAGACCGGCGCGGAGGTGCTGGCGGGGGACATCACCGATGACGCCTTCGTGGCCGAGCTCCGAGACACCGCGAGCCGGCTCGGAGAGGTCGAGGCCCTGGTCAACGTCGCCGGGGGAGCGTTCGGCACCGAGAGCGTCGAGGAGAGCAGCATCGCCGACTGGCAGCTGATGTTCGAGCTCAACGTCCTCGGCACGAAGCGCGTCATCACGGCGTTCCTGCCGCTGCTGCGTGCATCCGCCGCGAGCAGCACGGACGAGTTCCCACACGCGGACATCGTCACGGTGACCTCCACGGCCGGGCGTGTCATCTACCAGGGCGGTGGCGGCTACGTCGCGACGAAGGCCGCGGAGGCGGCGATGATCGGGGTGCTGCGCCTCGAGCTCGGCGGTGAGCCCATCCGGGTCATCGACATCGCGCCTGGGATGGTGCACACGGAGGAGTTCACGCTCAAGCGGATGCGGGGCGACGGGGCCTCGGCCGACAAGCTCTACGAGGGCGTCGATCATCCGCTCACCGCGGAGGACATCGCGGCGACGATCCAGCTGGCGCTGCACCTTCCCGGTCACGTCAACGTCGACGAGCTCGTCGTGCGTCCGGTGGCGCAGCGGGAGCAGTTCCAGCTGCACCGCGGCCCCCTCGTCATGAAGGGCGCCACGAAGGGGGCCGGCGAGTGAGCATCTTCCTGGTAGGCGGCGGAGACGGTTCAGGGGTCGAGCTCGCGCTCGCCCAGCTCGCGGGCGAGGCTCGAAGCCGCGCCGCCGGAGCGACGCCCGTCATCGCGGTCATCGCGGTCGGGGAGAACCCCGAGCCCGTTGCGGACTGGTTCGCGGACCGACTCCGATCGGTCGACCCTGGCGTCCTGGCGACTCCCGTGCTCGCCCGGAGCACGGCGAGCGGTGAACCGCTCGACGAGATCGATCTCGCCAGCTTCTCGACGGCCCACGGCATCCTCGTCTGCGGAGGCCACACCCCCGCGTATCTCGCCGCACTGGCGCCGCTCGCGACCGATATCCGCCGCCTGGTGGCCAAGGGCGTCTCCTACCTCGGCTACTCGGCTGGCGCCGCCATCGCCGCGGACGAGGCCATCATCGGCGGGTGGCGCATCGGCGGGGTGCCCGTCGCCCCGGAGGAATCCGGCGAGGGACTCGACGAGGTGACGTTCGAGGCTGGCCTCGGGCTGGTCGATCTGACCATCGAGGCGCACGCCGCTCAGTGGGGTCTCGTCGCGCTGTGCGCGGCGAGCATCGAAGCGGGACTCGCGGAGCGCATCCTCGCCGTCGACGAGGACACCGTCCTCAAGGTCGGTGAGGGCGCGCTGGAGATCCTCGGGTCAGGGAGCGTCTGGCAGCTGACCGCGGGGGAGGGCGGCGTCACGGTCTCCTCCAGCCGAGCCTCGGAATGACGGAGCTGCGCGGGCTCGGCGATCTGCATCGGCTCGACCCCGGGTGGGCTCGGGCGCTCGAGCCTGCGACCGGCCGCCTGGAGGAGATCGCGGAGCGGCTGAAGCTGGAGGAGGATGCCGGCCGCGGCTTCCTGCCTGCTCCTGAGCACATCCTTCGGGCATTCGAGGCCCCACTCGACGACGTCCGGGTCCTGATCGTGGGCCAGGACCCGTATCCGACTCCAGGCCATCCCATCGGACTTTCCTTCGCGACCGATCGCCACGTCCGGCCGCTCCCTCGAAGCCTCGCGAACATCTACCGGGAGCTGCACGACGACCTGGGCATCGAAGCGGCCACCACCGGCGATCTCTCGCGGTGGAGCGCGCAGGGAGTCCTCCTCCTGAACCGTGTCCTGACGGTCGGCGCCGGCACGGCGGGCTCGCACCGCGCGTTCGGCTGGCAGTCGGTCACGGATCTGGCGATCGAGGCCCTGGTGGCCCGCCAGCGTCCGCTCGTTGCCATCCTCTGGGGCAAGGACGCGCAGGCCCTCGCCCCGCTGCTCGGCGAGACCCCGACCCTCGTGAGCGCGCACCCGAGCCCGCTCTCCGCCTCCCGCGGCTTCTTCGGCTCCCGCCCGTTCTCGCGGACCAACGAGCTGCTGCGGCAGCAGGGTGCGGATCCGGTCGACTGGCGGGTCGTCGAGACGCCCCAGGGCGCCACGCAGCCACCCCTGTTCTAGGTGCGCCAGACCGAGCGCCACCGACACGAGCATCAGAGAGGCACATCATGAGTCAAGAGCTGCACACCCTCGGCGCCGTCAGGCAGAGGCAGCTGCTCGCGAGCGGCGAGCTCTCGCCGGTGGCGCTCACGAGCGCCTACCTGGCACGTCTGGACGCGGATGGGGGTGCATCCGGAGCCTTCATCACGGTCACCGCGGACCGCGCATTGGAGCGAGCTCGAGCGCTCGAGCGGGAACCCTCGTCCGCATCTCGCCGCGGGGACCGGCACGAGGCTCCGCTCTGGGGGATGCCCTTCGCTGACAAGGACCTCGAACCGCGCGCCGACGTGCCGACCTCCTTCGGCTCGCGTGCCTTCGCCGGGTACGTGCCGGAGGAGAGCTCGCCGCTGGTCGAGACCATGGACGCCGCCGGCGGCATCAGCCTGGGGAAGACGAACACGCCCGAGTTCGGTCTCCCCGCCTACACCGAGAACGCCGTGGCCCCGCCGGCGGTCACCCCGTGGGGTGCCGGGCTCGGGGCCGGCGGCTCCTCGGGAGGCGCGGCGGCGGCTGTCGCAGCCGGCCTCATTCCGTTCGCGCCGGGGTCGGACGGTGGCGGGTCCATCCGCATCCCCGCTTCCGCCTGCGGTCTGGTCGGTCTCAAGCCGAGCCGGGGCCGAGTACCGGATGGGTCGGGCGTCGGCTCTCTCGCGGGGCTCCCCGTCTCGGGCCCCATCGCGAGGAGCACGGCGGATGCCGCGCTCCTGCTCGACGGGATGATCGCCCGGCGCGGGGACGGCAGCCAGGCCGACCGGAGTGCCCTCACGGCACCGGCGGGGGAGCGTTCCTACCTCGACGCCCTGGACGCACCCCTTCAGAAGCTGCGGATCGGCGTCAACTGCTGGTCGCCGTGGTCCACGGAGTACGAGATCGCGCTCGACGACGACGTCGCCGCGGTCTTCGAGGCCGCCAAGGAGCAGCTCTCGCGACTCGGACACGAGCTCGTGCCGGTCACGCCGACGGACGCGCCCGAGTACTTCGACGCATTCCGAACGGTGTGGCAGGCCGGTGCGTCGACGATCCCCCTGGAGGGGCCAGCGCTGGAGACCCTGGAGCCCCTCACCCGGTGGCTCGTCGGCGTCGGACGGACGAAGGGTGCCGCGGAGCTGGCTGCCTCGCTCGCGTCGCTCGCCGCGTTCGAGCGCTCGATCATCCACCAGTACTCGGACGTCGACGTCGTCCTGACCCCGACGCTCGCGATGACGCCTCGGCCGCTCGGCTGGTTCGATGCGGGCGACGGGGAGCGGAACTTCGAGCAGCAGTGCCAGTACACGCCGTACACGTCCTACGTGAACGTCACCGGGCTGCCGGCCATCACCATGCCCGTCGGGTTCGCGAACGGCCTGCCGGCGGGGGTGCAGGCCATCGGTCGGCCGGGCGACGAGGCGACGCTCCTTCGGCTGTCGCTGCAGCTCGAGCGTGAGATCGACTGGCCGAGCAGGTACCCGCCCGCCTGGGATGGCGCGGCGCGTCCCTGAGGCTGCTCAGCTCTTCGATGCGGGGCGTCGGCGGGCCGGGAGGTAGTTGCCGTCCTCGAGTCCCGCCTCGATCTCGTAGCGGTTCTTGAGCGGGTCGAAGCCGGCGAGCCAGTAGAGCGGCGGGAACAGGAAGCCGTAGCGCTTCCACTGCTCGACGTGCACGCGCTCGTGGCGGAACACCCGTTCGCCGACGGTGTCGCGAGTGAGGTAGACCCGGCCGACGCACGTCCCGCCCCGGCGGAACGCCCACTTGGGCAGGCCACTGCAGACGATGAGCCCGTCGTGGTTCTCGACGCGGCCCGTGGAGAGCGGCACGCCGACCGCGAGTCCGACGGCCGTCGCCGCGTGGTAGCCGAGCCGTGACAGCGGCGAATCGAGGAACACGCTCTTCAAGAGGTTCATGGGTGAGGACCTTCGTTCGCTGGTGCGTTGGCGGCTGGAAAGGAGGACGCCGCTGAGACCCGACCGTGTGAGACGGGTCCCAGCGGCGAACGCTTGCGCTGGGAGGCTTAGAAGCTCTGCTCCGGCGCGTCGATGGCGGCAGGTGCGCGCTGGCCCTGCTTGAGCGCGGCGAGCCGGGCCTCGACCTCGGTCAGCTTGCCGAGGTCCTCGAGCTGGTTGAACTGCGAGTCGAGGCTCGAGGTCTGCAGCTCCTGCTGGCCGCGCACGAGCGCCTCCTGCCGGCGGACCTTCTCCTCGAAGCGACCCAGGTCGCTGGTCGGGTCCATCACGTTGATGCTGCCGAGGGCCTCGTTGACCTTCTGCTGCGCCTCAGCCGTCTTGGCGCGGGCCGCGAGCTGGTCGCGCTTCGCGCCGAGCTGGCGGAGCTTCTCGCGCATGCCGTCGAGGCCGCCCTTGAGCTGCTCGACGACCTGCGTCTGGGTGCGGATCTGCGGCTCGGCCGTGCGAGCTTCCGTCTCGGACTCGATCTGGCGCGACAGGGCCACCTTCGCGAGGTTGTCGAACTTCTGCGCGTCGACCTCGTCGTTCGCCGCGCGCAGCTCGTCGGCCTTGCGGCTGGCGGCGAGGGCCTTGTTGCCCCATTCGGACGCGGCCTGGACGTCTTCCCGGTAGTCGTCCTCGAGCATGCGAAGCTGGCCGATGGTCTGCGCGATCGCCGCCTCCGCCTCCTTGATGTTCGAGCTGAAGTCGCGGATGAGCTGGTCGATCATGAGCTGCGGGTCTTCCGCGTTGTCGATGAGCGAGTTGATGTTCGCGCGGACGAGCTGGCTGATTCGTCCGAAGATGGACTGCTTGTTGGACATCGAGTGCTTCCTTTTCGCTGGTGATCCGTGATGAATGGCCGTGATGTGTCGGAGTGATCGTGGAGCGCTGTCTCCGCGCTGGGTGCGCGTCAGCGCCTTCTGCCGCCGCCCGAGGAGCGGAAGCCCCCTCCCGAGGAGCGGAAGCCGCCAGATGAGCGGAAGCCCGACGAGCCGCCGCTCGATCGGCGGCCAGAGCCGCCGCCCCACGAGCTGCCGCCGCCCCAGGAGCTTCGGCTGGAGGAGCCGCTGTTGCTGATGAGACCGCCGAGGATACCGCCCAGGAGTCCGGAGTTGAAGCTGCTGTTGGAGTTCGAACCCGAGGACACACCCCAGCTCTGCTCGTAGCCGCTGCGCTGCATCTGCACCTGGCTTCTCGCCTGCTCTGTGGCCCGCTCGGCGAGGCTGATGGCGCTCTTGGCGCGCTGCATCGCCTCTTCAGGCTGGGTGGCCGCGAGCTGCTCCGCCGTGCGGAGCTCGGTCTCCGCCTGCTGGATTCGCGCGCGCGGCTCGCTCTCCACGGCACCTCGACGTGCGTCGATGAACTGGAGTCCGCCCGTGACGGCGGAGCGAGCCTGGGCGAGGGCGACGTCGAGCTGTCTGCGCAGCCCCGCCAGGCGCTCGTGCTCCTGGAGGAGCGACGCGATCGCTGCGTCGAGGGCCTCGTCCGCCTCCCTGAGGCCTCCGAGCGTCCTGAGCGGATCTGCGGCCGAGGCGCTGCCGGAGCGGGCCCTGGCGATCGCCTCCTGGGCGGTGGCCTGCGCCGCGGCGGCAGCTGCTGCGACATCCGGCTGCAGCGACGCCTGTTGGACGAGCTGGGTGCTGCGCGCGAGACCGGCCTCCAGCTCGCCGATCTCCTGGCGGATGAGCTGCTCCGCGTTCTCGAGGTCGCTGGCGGCGGCGCCGATGGAGCCCAGAACCGAGGTCACCTGCGAGAGCGCGAGCTGCGCGTCGCCGATATCGACGGCGGCTGGCCCCGTCCGTCCTTCGCGGAGACCGCTGTCTGCGTTCTGCGTCTCGGTGCGCGCGAGCGCAAGCAGCTCGCGAGCGTGGCTGGTCGAGTCGTCGACCGTGGAGAGCGCCTGCGGGCTGTAGCGGGCGCGGAGCGCCGTCAGCTGGGACTCGGCGCCCTGCATCTGTCCTTCGAGTCGGTCGAGTTCGCCGCGGACCTGCCTGAGCAGCTCTGGCGCGTTGCGCTCCATGTCCCGGAGCTTCTCGAAGCGCGCTGCCTGTTCGGCGACGCGCTGCTCTGCCAGGTTCACGAAACCGAGGATGGCCTCGTTCATCTGCATCTGGGCTGGCAGCGGCTCTGGTTCGGTGTCGAGATACTGGCCTTGGACGCCGAACGCACGACGCAGCTGCTGGCGGGCATCCGCCACCGCTGCCCGGTACTCGGCAACCGGCTCGGGTCCGAACTGCGCCTCGGCGAAGCTGACCTCCTGGTCGGCGGAGTTCACCAGGTTGTCGACCCTGACGAGCTCGCCGGCCGCGCGCTGCCCGAGCTGCTCGAGTTGCGCCTTCTGCTCGGCCTCCGTCGCCTGCTGGCCCTTCTTCTTCTTGCGCCGAGCGCTGAGCACGACGAAGAGGATGATCAGGGCGACCACGACGATGAACCCGCCAACGAAGAGGAAGATCGTGCCGACGGCGGCACCCGTCACGAGTTCGCCGCCGCCCGCGCCGCCGCTGGTCGTGCCGGTACCGGTGAGCTCCTGGCGGATCGAGTCCGCCGCCGAGATAGCGGCCTGACCGTACTGCCCGGAGTCGAGGTTCGGGGCGATCGACTGCGTCTCGATGTCGCGCAGGGCACCGTCGCCCAGGGGGAACGCGCTGTCGGTGTTGAGTCCGAAGTCGAGCTGGTCGACACCGACGTACAGGATGACGGCCTCGGAGCCGAGGTCGTTGGCCGAAGCGAACTCGCTGGCCCAGTCGAACCCAGAGCTCGGGTTGGAGAAGCGATCGACGATCGCGAAGTACATCGTGTAGTCGGTCTCGGCCTCGAGTGTCGATATCGCCTGCTCGATATCGGAGGTGTCGCCGGTGACGAGCCCATTCGGGTCGAAGATGTGGCCCTGCGGCGAGCCGGGGCTCTCGGCCGGGGCTATGTCGGTGGAGGAGCCGGAGGAAGTGATCGGAGAGACCTCGGCGGATGCTGGCGCACTCGTTCCGAGGAGTGCTGCGGCAGCGATGCCGAGCAGAGCGAGCGCACGACGCACGGAGACCCCTTTCTGGCCGGTCATCGGCCTTCTCCGTAACGCTAGCGGGGTGTAGCCGTGAAGAACGTGATTGTTGTGCGCGTGGTGACGCCACGAGTGAACAGGCGGCGAACAGCGCCTGTCGCAGGTGAGCGCTTGGTGACGATCCGGCGTCGATGTGTGATTCCACATGGAGTTCCGTAGAATTGTCGCGCACCGGACAAGCACTCCTTGTCCGGTTTTCACATGAGACACCGGAGGTTCAACGTGCGAAGTGAAGATGTACGCACCAAGCGTTTTAACGCGCTGAAGTTCGACGGATGCTACGACGTCCGAGAGGTCGACCAGTTCCTCGACCAAGCCGCCGCCGCGCTCGAGGCGTACGAGAGGGGCCTGCGGGAGCAGGCGCAGCTCGTCAGGTCCCACGAGGTCGAGGCCGTCAAGTTCACGTCCCGCGTCTACGAGCGCGGCTACTCCGCCCAGGAGGTGGATGTCTTCCTCGAGCAGCTCGCGGAGGCGCTCGGCAGCTACGAGACAGAGTCCGGCGCCGAGGGGCTCGCGCAGCGCTGAGCGACAGGCGCGCCTCAGGAGGGCTTGTTAGGCTGGCCTAACTCACCCCGAACGAGGAGCCCACAACCGTGACAGACGTCGTTACCCAGAAGCCCCGCAAGCGGGGACCCACCGTCCGCCTGAGTGTGGAGCGCACCGAGCGGCTCAGTCGCTCGCTGGTCCGGGTCCACTTCCTCGGGGCAGACCTCGACGACTTCGACCTCGAGCACGCCGACACCTACCTGAAGCTGCACTTCGGCGGAGGCGTCGGCGAGCTCGAGCTGCCGTTCGATCTCCAAGAGCTCCGCGCGACGCTTCCCACCGAGCAGGTCCCCGTCCGGCGCACCTACACGGTTCGCGGGATCGACCGCGCGAGCGGCACGGTCTCCGTCGACTTCGTCGTCCATGGCGACGCAGGTGTCGCCGGCCCGTGGGCTCGCGACGCGAAGCCGGGCGACGTCATCGTGGCCACGACACCGCACGGTGCCTACTCGCCGCTCCCCGAGAGCGACTGGCATCTCATCTGCGGTGACGAGTCCGCACTCCCGGCGATCGCCCGAACCCTCGAAGCGCTCCCCGAGGACGCGAAGGGCGCGGTCCTCGTGGAGGTAGCCGGGGAGGAGGACCACATCGAGCTCGCGGCCCCGACGGGGGTCAGCGTCCAGTGGCTCCACCGAGGCGAGCATGGCGGGTTCGACCAACAGCTGATCGCGGCAGCCGTCGAGGACCTGGCGTTCCCTGATGGGCTCGTGCAGGTCTTCGCACACGGCGAGCGCGAGCAGATGAAGCGACTCAGGAAGATCTTCTCCGCCCGTGGCGTCGAGCGCTCGCAGCTCTCCCTCTCCGGCTACTGGGCCGCAGGACGCACGGAAGACGCCTTCCAGAGCGAGAAGCGCGAGCCCGTCGGCCAGATCTTCTGATCCGGCGAGCTCGCCCTCCCGCTACCAGGAGCCGGGCTTGTAGTCCTTGAGGAAGACCCCGAAGAGGTCCTCGCCCGACTCGCCGCGCACGATCGGGTCGTAGACGCGGGCCGCACCGTCGACGAGGTCGAGGGGGGCGTGGAAGCCCTCCTCGGCGAGGCGGATCTTCGTGAAATGGGGCCGCTCATCCGTGATCCAGCCAGTGTCGACGGCGGTCATGAGGATGCGGTCGCTCTCGAACATCTCCCGAGCGCTGGTGCGCGTGAGCATGTTCAGGGCCGCCTTCGCCATGTTCGTGTGGGGGTGGCCCGGGCCCTTGTAGCCGCGTCCGAAGACCCCCTCCATCGCGGAGACGTTGACGATGTAGGTGCGGCGCGCCGACGACGCCTTGAGCGCGCCACGGAGCCTGCTCACGAGCAGGAACGGTGCCGTCATGTTCGCGAGCTGCACTTCGAGCATCTCGAGGGGCTCGACCTCGTCGACGTGCTGCGTCCACGAGTTGATGTGCAGCTCGTCCGGGAGCAGGCCGCCCGCGTCGATGGCGGTGCCAGCCGCGAGCCGCTCGAGCGACGAGGAGCCGGCAGCCATGGCGTCTGCGGTCAGCTCCTCGGCCGTGCGTCCCGCCGCCGAGGACAGGATCGGGTGCGCGGCGACCGACTCCGCCAGGGCGAGCGGGTGCGCGTCGTTCGTGTGCCCGAAGGTCACGAGCTCGGGAAGCGGCCCGTCCGGCAGCGGCGCGAGCTCCGCCTCGACGAGCGGCGCGTAGGAGCCGGGGGAGCGGCGCACCGTCTGGGCGGCATTGTTGATGAGGATGTCCAGCGGGCCAGCGGCCGTGACGGAGTCGGCGAGGCCCATGACCTGTGCGGGATCACGGAGGTCGATGCCGACGATCTTGAGCCGGTCGATCCACTCCGGCGAGTCGGGCAGGGCCGAGAACCGGCGGACGGCGTCGCGCGGGAAGCGCGTCGTGATCGTCGTGTGGGCGCCGTCGCGGAGCAGCCGCAGCGCGATGTACATCCCGATCTTCGCTCGACCGCCCGTGAGCAGGGCCCGCTTGCCGGTCAGGTCGGCGCGCGCATCGCGCTTCGAGTGGCTGAAGGCGGCGCATTCTGGGCAGAGCTGGTGGTAGAAGGCGTCGACCACCGTGTACGGCTGCTTGCAGATGTAGCAGGCGCGTGGCTTGAGCAGCTCGCCGGCCGTCGGGGCGGTCGTCGAGGTCGAGATCGGGATGCCGCGGGTCTCGTCGTCGATGCGGTCCGGTGCGCCCGTGGCGGTCGCGGCGACGACGGCCTTGTCGGCGTCGGCGATGCGCTGGCGCTTCGCGGCGCGCCCGACGCGCTTCACGTCCTTGAAGAACTGCGCCGTCGCCCGACGGACCGTGATGAAGTCCGGGTCCTCGCGGTCGTAGGCGGAGAGCTGCTCGAGCACGCGCAGGGTCGTCGCGAGGTCGGCCTCGGCGATGCGCTCTGGCGCGAATTCCGCGCCGTCGGTCTCTTCTGGCGTCGCCGTGGGCGTATCGTCTGGGGTCTCGGAAGGCACACGAGATTGTAGAGGCCAGCGGGCAGGCGCGCCACACGCGCCCACCCGCCGGCCTCGCGGGCCTCACCCCTCGACTAGGAGGCGACCGCCCTCGGCGCCCCCATGCCGGGGTCGATCTGGTCCGGGCCGTTCGCCGACGGGCGCACGTCGAAGTCGAAGATCGCCGTGGGCAGATAGACGGTGGAGCACGAGTTCGGGATGTCGACGACGCCGGAGAGTCGACCCTCGATGGGGGCCGAGCCGAGGAGCAGGTAGGCCTGCTCCGGTGCGTAGCCGAACTTCGTGAGGTAGTCGATCGCGTGCAGGCATGCCCGCTGGTAGGACAGATGGGAGTCGAGGTAGCGCTGCTCCCCGTCGAGCGTGACCGACGTGCCGGAGAACGCGATCCACTCGCTGTAGTTGGGCTCCACATTGCCCGGCATGAAGATGGCGTTCTCCGAGACGCCGTACGTCTCCATGCCTCCCTTGATCAGGTCGACGCGCACATCCATGAAGCCGCCCATCTCGATGGCGCCGCAGAAGGTGATCTCCCCATCGCCCTGGGAGAAGTGCAGGTCGCCCATCGACAGGTTCGCGCCGTCGACGAAGACGGGGTAGAAGATGCGGGTGCCCTTCGAGAGGTTCTTGATGTCCTGGTTGCCGCCGTTCTCGCGCGGGGGAGCCGTCCTGGCGGCCTCGCCGGCGACACGATCGAACTCGGAATCCGGGAGCGAGCCGAGCACGGCGAACTGCGGCTCCGGCGGCAGCGCGAGTGGCGGCACCCTGCCTGGGTCGGTCGCGATGAGCTTTCCCTCACGCGCGTTCCACTTCGCCAGCAGCTCCGCCGACGGAGCCGTCCCCATGAGGCCCGGGTGGATGAGGCCCGTGAAGGACACCCCGGGCACGTGACGTGACGTGGCCGTCTGGCCGCTGAAGTCCCAGATCGCCTTGTAGGCGTCCGGGAACTGATCGGTGAGGAACCCTCCGCCGTTCTCCTTCGCGAAAATTCCCGTGTAGCCCCACCCCTGGCCTGCGAGCGGACCCTTCTCCTGAGGAATCGGGCCGACGTCGAGGATGTCGACGATGAGGAGGTCGCCAGGTTTCGCACCCTCGATCCGGAACGGCCCGCTCAGCTTGTGCACCGTCAGCAGCGGCGCGTTCAGGATGTCCTCTGCGGAGTCGTCGTTGACGATCGCCCCGTCGAACCACTCCCGGCAGTCGACGCGGAACTCGTCGCCGGGCTTCACCGTCGCGACCGGCGGGATCTCCGGATGCCACCTGTTGTGGCCGATCTTCTCCTGGTCCTCGAACTTCTTCGTCGAGTCGAGTGGAAACAGCACGTCTGGCATGGCTCGGTCCTTTTCGTCGGTGACCGATTCGCCGTCCCTTGCGTGGCGGCAGCCTCGGTCGGTGCGAGCCCCGCGACGTCAGTGTCGCGGCAGCTTCGCGTGGAGTGGGTTGCGAGTGATGCCGCCGCCGGGTCTCCGAGGAGCTCCGGGGAGCGAGGTCACGACGTCCGGCTCATGCGCGGATCTCGAGGCGGCATCGATGAGGCCGTAGGCGGAAGAGCCTGCGACGGAGAGATGCGGGGCAGCCGGGCGGCGCCTCGCGTCTTGCCCGCACTCGGGACACACGGATCTCTCCGGCACCGAGTGCATGGTGTGCACCTCGTCGAAGCGGTGCGCGCTCTCGCACCGATACGTGTAGGTGGGCATCCTTGCCTCCCCTCGTCGAGGTACTGCCGACCGTAGCGGTGGGGCGCCGAGAGTGTCAATGTCCTCTCGGACACGCGTGCTGCGCGTCGGCGGGCGGATCCCAGCGTGTGAGCAGGAGCGTCCGCACGCTGCGGACGCGGAAGGGCCCGGTGCTGCTGAGCAGCGCCGGGCCCTTGCGATGTCACCAGACATCGAGATGTGCCCCCGACAGGAGTCGAACCTGCGACCTTCGGTACCGGAAACCGGTGCTCTATCCACTGAGCTACGGAGGCGGATGCGGAACTGAGCTTTCAGCAACGCGGAGCCAATACTAACAGGGCGCGAGGGTGCCCGAACGCCACTGCTCGCCGCCACGCGCGGCTGTGGGGGATGGCCACGGGAGCGTGACACAATCCGCTGGTGATGCGAAAGATCGAATCTGCCATTGACCTCGAACTCGACGGGGAAGCCGACCTCGTGTTCTCGATCGCTGCCCACACTCTGGCGAACCTTGAGAGCGAGTCGTTCACGATCACGGGTGACGGCGTGCCCCTCGACGTCATCGAATCCATCGACCGCTCCGAGTGCCGGCTGCACCGCGTGACGACCTCCGCGAAGCACATCGAGATGCGCTACTCCGCGACGGTGCTCGACCGCGCGCAGCCGAACGAGCCGGAGGAGCTGGACCTCATCCAGTTCCGCCGTCCGTCCCGCTACGCGGAGTCGGACCTCCTCGGACCGACCGCGCGGTCGATGTTCCGCGGCAAGCAGGGCTTCGAGCTCGTCGACGCGGTCGTCGACTGGGTCTCCAGGAACATCAGCTACGTGCCGGGCTCGAGCGCCCCGACCGACGGCGCGCGCGACACCTTCCTGAAGCGCCAGGGCGTCTGCCGCGACTTCGCTCACCTGACGATCGCGTTCCTGCGCGCCAACGACCTCCCGGCGCGCCTCGTCTCCGTGTACGCGCCGGGGCTCGTGCCCATGGACTTCCACGCCGTCGTCGAGGTGCTGGTCGACGGAGCCTGGTACGTCGTCGACTCGACGCACCTCGCGCCGCGCCGCCTCATGCAGCGCATCGCGAGCGGTCGGGATGCCGCGGACACGGCGTTCCTGAGCAACACGATCGCGAACCTCCGCCTGTCCAAGCTGCACGTCGACGCGACCTCGAGCGAGGTCATCCTCGAGGACTGGACCGAGCGGGTGCAGCTGGGTTGACGGTGGCGCGAGCAAGCGCCGCCGACGGCCCTCGAGCGCCTCTAGGATGGGAGGCCTATGACTTCTCCAGCTCTCGTCACGGCACTCACCACCGCTGTCAACGCCGCGCTCGCGCCCCTCGAGGGCGCTGAGGGCATCACCGTCCCCGAGACGGACATCGTTCTCGAACGGCCGCGCAACCGCGACCACGGCGACTGGGCATCGAACATCGCGATGCGCCTCGCGAAGCGCGTCGGCACCAACCCGCGTGAGCTGGCCTCCGGCATCGTCGAACAGCTGATCCTCGACCCGCAGGTGGCGAGTGCAGATGTCGCGGGACCCGGCTTCATCAACATCACCCTCGACACGGCCACGGCGGGCGCGCTCGCCAAGGTGATCGTCGACGCCGGATCGGCCTACGGCAATGGCGACTCGCTCGCCGGCGTCAAGCTCAACCTCGAGTTCGTCTCCGCCAACCCGACGGGCCCCATCCACATGGGCGGTGTCCGCTGGGCGGCCGTCGGCGACTCCCTGGCCCGCGTCCTCACGGCGGCAGGTGCCGACGTGACGCGCGAGTACTACTTCAACGACCACGGGGCGCAGATCGACCGCTTCGCGCGGTCGCTCCTCGCGGCGTACCTCGGCGAGGGCACTCCGGAGGACGGCTACGGCGGTGCCTACATCAGCGACATCGCCGGGCAGGTTGCCGCGGCCTACGGTGAGGGCATCGCGGAGCTCGACAGGGAGGCCCAGCAGGAGGTCTTCCGCTCCAAGGGCGTCGAGCAGATGTTCGGCGAGATCAAGCAGAAGCTGCACGACTTCGGCGTCGACTTCGACGTGTTCTTCCACGAGGATTCGGTGCACGAGTCCGGTGCGGTCTCGCGGGCCATCGAGCGCCTCCGCGAGCAGGGCCAGATCTTCGAGCAGGACGGTGCGCAGTGGCTGCGCACCACCGAGTTCGGCGACGACAAGGACCGCGTCGTCGTTCGATCCAACGGCAGCCCGACCTACATGGCCGGCGATATCGGCTACTACCTCGACAAGCGCGAGCGTGGCTTCGACCAGTGCATCATCATGCTCGGCGCCGACCACCACGGCTACGTCGCGCGCATGATGGCGATGGTCGCGGCGTTCGGCGACCAGCCGGGCGTCAACCTGCAGATCCTCATCGGCCAGATGGTGAATCTCGTGAAGGACGGCGAGCCCGTGCGCATGTCGAAGCGCGCCGGCACGATCGTGACGCTCGACGACCTCGTCGACGCCGTCGGCGTCGACGCGGGCCGCTACGCGCTCGTGCGCTCCTCGGCGAACTCGACGCTCGACATCGACCTCGACGTCCTCGCGCAGCGCACCAACGACAACCCCGTCTACTACGTGCAGTACGCGCACGCCCGGACCTGCGCGGTCGGACGCAACGCCGCCGAGTCCGGCGTCGACCGCTCGGTCTTCGAGCCGTCGCTGCTCGACCACGAGTCCGAGTCGGCGCTCCTCGGGGCGCTGCAGGACTTCCCGCGCGTCGTCGCGGCCGCCGCCGAGCTGCGCGAGCCGCACCGCGTCGCGCGCTTCGCGGAGGAGCTCGCTGGCCTCTACCACCGCTGGTACGACAGCTGCCGTGTCATCCCGCGTGGGGACGACGAGATCACCGACCTCCACCGCACCCGCCTGTGGCTGAACGACGCCACGAGCACGGTCCTGCGCTCGGCACTCACCATGCTCGGCGTCTCGGCTCCCGAGCGGATGTAGTCGGACGTGACCGCGCTCGGTCCGCCGGAGGAGCGCATCCAGCTCCTGCGGACGTCGCGTGCACGCAGCTGGGTCAAGGCCTCGCTCTGGCTGCTCGGCGCCCTGCTGCTGCTCGTCGGCCTCGACGTCGGGGTTCGCCTCGTCGCGCAGGATCGCATCGCCCAGCAGGTGCAGGACACGCTCCCGCCCGGGGTGGACGGTGAGGTCAGCGCGCGCGTGCACGGCTTCTCGACGCTGTGGCAGCTCGCCACCGGTCGGGCGAGCCACGTCACGGTGTCAGCGGATGAGCTCACCGCCTACGGCCTGAACCTGGCGGCGACCGTGGACGCGTACGGCGTGCACATCTTCGACGGGATGCGGACCGAGATGCTCACGGGCACGCTCAACGTGCCGGAAGCGACCCTCGAGGGCGTTGCCGCGCTCCCCGGAACCGATGCGTCGCTGGAACTCGGCGACGACGAGCTGTCCTACCGGTCGACGGTCTCCATCCTGGGCCTCACGGGCACGCTCACCGTCGACGCGCAGCTGCGCCTCGTCGATGGCGAGGTGATCATCGATCCGACGGACGTCGAGGTGTCAGGGACGGCCTTTGGACAGGCCCTCACGCAGGCGCTCCCTGACATCGCGGAGTTCGCGGTGCCGATCTGCACCGCCGACTACCTCCCCGCCGGTCTGCACGTGTCCGAGCTGCGCATCGCGGAGGGGATGCTCACGGTCGGCGTCGAGGCGAGGAACATCGCACTCTCTGCCGAGATCCCGGATTCCGGGGAGTTCTCCACCTGTCGCGACTAGTTTCGAGCTGCGACGATGGGGTCCGTGCCGACGAGGCCGCCCCGACGCGCTCGACGGATCGCACTCCGCGCGACGTCGGCCGGCCGCCGAAGAACTGGAGAACTGAGATGAGCATGCCGCCGAACGGACAGGGCTTCGGGCAGCAGCCGGGGCAGGGCCAGCATCCCGGATACGGTCAGCAGGCATCGCAGCCCGGGTACGGACAGCAGCCCGGCCAGCCGCAGCAGCCCGGACACGGCCAAGCACCCCAGCAGCAGCCCCCGTACGGCCAGGGCTCCGGGTACCCGCAGCCCTCGCAGCAGCCCGGCTACGGGCAGCAGCCGCAAGGACCGGGCTACGGCCAGCAGCAGCGGCCGCAGCAGTTCGGCCAGCCGCAGCACGGCGGCGCCCCACAGCAGTACGCGCAGTCGGGCGGTCAGCCGCCGCACGGTCAGCAGCCGGGTCCGTGGCAGGGCGGCCAGCCCCCGCAGGGCAAGAGGCCTCGGCCCTGGTACGCGCAATGGTGGCTCTGGACGGGCGTCGGTGTCGTCGTGATCGCCGGTGGTCTCGTCGTGGGCGAGGCCGTGGCCCGGGGGAACGTCACGAGCGCACTCGAGGAGCAGGCGGGGAAGATCGTCATCGACAACTACGGCGAGGCGGCGGCCCCGAGCGAGTACGCCGTCACGGTGGATGGCTTCAGCGTCCTCGCGCAGCTCCTCACCGGCAAGATCGAGCACGCCACCATGACGTCGCAGGGCGACGGCGACATCACCGTGGGCATCGACCTCACGGGCATCGACGCGTCGCTCGAAGGTCCCGTGGACTCGACCACGGTCGATCTCGTCGTCTCGACCGACGTCCTCGACGGCGTTCCTGCCGCGCTCCAGGGCGAGGAGAGCGAGATCAACACCGACTCCTACGACACGACCATCAGCTACGGCGACAACGTGATCAACATCGAGGCCATCAGCGGCACCGGCGAGTGGCAGGTGAAGGTCGAGTCCGAGCTCGGCTACGAGGCGACGGACGGCAAGCTCTTCGTGACGAGCGACAGCAGCATGACGCTCTTCGGGACCAGCATCCCGTTCGGCTCGAACGAGAAGGTCGAGGTGCCGACCTGTGCGGACTCGGAGCTCGAGGCGCAGGTCACCGAGGCGACCGTCTCCAGCGACGCGATCTCGTTCTCGTGGAAGGTCGACGGCGCGCAGCTGAGCGAGCTGCCCGCGGTGGCCGACTGCCTGTAGTCCGGCCGCGTGCGCGCTTGGGCCTCTCGCCTGTTCCGGCGAGGGGCCAGCCGATAGCATGCTCTGGTGCCTGAAGCTCTCCACGAACCCCACGCCACCCGCCAGACGGCTGCCAGCCCCCTGGCGCCCGCCGACCTCGATGTTCCGTCGGATCTCAACGAGCTCGACTCCCACGTCTGGTCGAGGAACGCCGCCCGAGCAGTTGACGGGGCGATCGAGATCGCGGGCATGGACGTCCGAGCGCTTGCGGAGCGGTTCGCGACGCCGCTCTACATCGTCGACGAGGTCGACGCCCGCGCGCGTGCAGCGGAGACCGTCGCCGCCTTCGCCGCCGCCTTCGAGCCCCTCGGCGTCACCGCCAAGGTCTACTACGCGGGCAAGGCGTTCCTGAGCGCCGACGTCGTCCGCTGGATGCTCGAGGCGGGCTGCGCCATCGACGTCTGCAGCGAAGGCGAGCTCGCCCTCGCGATCGCCGCGGGCGCACCACCCGCACGCATCGGCTTCCACGGCAACAACAAGTCGACGCGCGAGATCGGCATCGCCGTCGCCGCCGGTATCGGGGCGATCGTGCTCGACAGCTCCCAGGAGCTCGACCGCGTCGCGGTGGCCGCCCTGGCCGCGGGCGTTCGGCAGCCCGTGAGGCTGCGCGTCAACTCCGGTGTGCACGCCTCGACACACGAGTTCCTCGCCACGAGCCGAGAGGACCAGAAGTTCGGCATCCCCCTCGACGAGGTGGATGCGTTCGTCGCGCGCATCCGCGAGCACGATTCCCTAGAGTTCCTCGGCCTGCACTCGCACATCGGCTCGCAGATCTTCGACGCCGATGGGTTCGGCGAGGCCGCCGACCGCCTCGTCGAAGTCCACGCTCGCCTCCTCGAAGGGGGACCGGTTCCGGAGCTGAACCTCGGGGGTGGCTACGGCATCGCCTACCTGCCGCGCGAGACGCCCACCGACATCCGCACGATGGCCTCCCACATCGCCTCCCACGTGGCAGCGGCCTGCTCGAGGCTCGGCGTCGCAGTGCCGAACATGGCCTTCGAACCGGGGCGGACCATCATCGGCCCCGCCGGGACCGCCTTGTACGAGGTCGGGACGACGAAGACCGTTCGAGTCCCGCTCGACGAGGGCGGCAGTGCCGAGCGACTCTACGTCTCCGTCGACGGCGGCATGAGCGACAACGTCAGGGCGGCCCTCTACGAGGCCGAGTACAGCGTTCGCCTGGCTTCGCGGGCCTCCGCGGCCGACGCAGCGCTCGTTCGTGTCGTTGGAAAACACTGCGAGTCCGGCGACATCGTCGTTCTGGCAGACTATCTTCCGAGCGATGTCGCCCCTGGCGACCTCGTCGCCGTGCCAGCGACCGGCGCATACTGCTGGTCGCTCTCGAGCAACTACAACATGATCGGCCGACCGGCCGTCGTCGCGGTTCGCGACGGCGAGGCGCGCACGCTGATCCGTGCGGAGTCCGTGGCCGATCTGCTTGCCAGAGACGCGGGACTCCCAGCTGCCGTGACCGATGAGCGCCCGTAACCGAGGAGAACCGATGAACCAGAACCGACCCATCCGAGTCGCCCTGCTCGGCGCGGGATCCGTCGGGTCGCAGGTCGCCCGCATCCTGATCGAGAACGCCGACGAGCTCGCCGCTCGTGTCGGCGCTCCGCTGCTGCTGACCGGTATCGCCGTCCGCAACGTCGATGCGAAGCGCGACGTGGATCTGCCGAAGGAGCTCTTCACCGACGACGCGGAGCGGCTCATCCTCGGCTCCGACATAGTCATCGAGCTCATGGGCGGCATCGACCCGGCGAAGGGCCTCATCTCCCTGGCGCTGTCGACGGGTGCCGACGTCGTGACGGCGAACAAGGCGCTCGTCGCGGCGCATGGCCCCGAGCTCTTCGACCAGGCAAGGCGCGTCGGCGCTCAGCTCACCTACGAGGCCGCCGTCGCCGGCGCCATCCCGATCATCCGCCCCCTGCGCGACAGCCTCGCGGGCGACCGGGTCGAGCGCATCCTCGGCATCGTGAACGGCACGACGAACTTCATCCTCGACCGGATGCACACACGCGGCGACTCGCTCGAGGAAGCGCTGCGCATCGCCACCGACCTCGGTTACGCGGAAGCCGACCCGACGGCCGACATCGGCGGCTACGACGCCCAGCAGAAGGCGGCGATCCTCGCCTCTATCGCCTTCCACACCGAGGTCCCCGTCGAGCTCGTGCACCGCGAGGGCATCACCGAGATCACGATCGAGCAGATCGAGCGCGCCAAGGCGGCGGGCTTCGTCGTGAAGCTCCTCGCGATCTGCGAGCGCGTCACGACCGCCGACGGAGTCGAGGGCATCTCAGCGCGCGTGTACCCCGCGCTCGTCGACGCGCAGCACCCGCTCGCGTCGGTGCACGGCGGCAACAACGCCGTCTTCGTGCAGGCGCAGGCAGCCGGCGACCTCATGTTCTACGGCGCCGGCGCCGGGGGAGTGGAGACCGCGTCAGCCGTGCTCGGCGACCTCGTCTCCTCCGCCCGTCGACGCGTCAACGGTGGCCCTGGCCTCGGCGAGTCGACGCACGCCGACCTGCCCGTCCTCGACGTCGGCGAGATCACCACGCGCTACCAGATCATCCTCGAGGTGCACGACCGTCCAGGCGTGCTCGCCGAGATCGCGAAGGTCTTCAGCGACTTCGGCGTCTCCGTCTCGACGCTCGAGCAGCGCAGCGCCGACTCGGGCGATGCGACGGCTGGTTCCGGCGCACCATCGACCGGCGAGGCCGAGCGGGGCGCCACGCTCGTCATCGGCACGCACTCGGCGACCGAGCGAGCGCTCTCAGCGCTTGCGCAGGCGCTCGCCGAGCACGAGGCATCACGGCGGGTCTCCGGGGTGCTCCGTGTCGAGGGCGCGCTCTAACGCAGGGCGGTTCGACGCCGCCGACGGCACCCCGTCGGCCGTCATGCCCATCGATATCAATCCAATCGCAACAGTCCTCTGCCTAGGAGTCGCAGCATGAAGCAGGTCGAACAGGCGCGTCGCGTCGAAGTCAAGGTCCCCGCGACGAGCGCCAATCTCGGTCCGGGCTTCGACACCCTCGGACTCGCGCTTGCCGTGTACGACACGCTTGTCGTCGAGAGCGCGCCGAGCGGCGTGCTCGAGATCGAGGTCCAGGGAGTGGGGGCGGACAGCGTGCCCCGCGACGCCTCGCACCTCGTGGTGCAGTCTATCGAGCACACGCTGAACGGACTGGGCTACGAGCTGCCCGGGCTGCGCATCAGCGCCGTCAACACGATCCCGCACGGGCGAGGCATGGGCTCATCCGGCGCCGCCATCGTCTCCGGCGTCATGGCGGCTGCCGCGCTCGTGTCGAACGACGTCGATGTCGACGCGGACACGCTGCTGCGCTTCGCCACCGAGCTCGAGGGACACCCCGACAACGTCGCGCCCTGCCTCTTCGGCAGCCTCACGATCGCCTGGGTCGGCGAGAACGGCCCGCGCTCCAAGCAGCTGCTCGTGCACCGTGGCGTCTCGCCCATCGTGCTCATCCCGACGGAGACGATGTCGACGAAGCTCGCCAGGAGCCTCCAGCCGGAGAGCGTCCCCCACGCCGACGCGATCTTCAACCTCTCCCGCTCGGCGCTGCTCGTCGCCGCACTCGTGCAGAGCCCGGAGCTGCTCTTCGAGGCGACGGAGGACCGGCTCCACCAGAGCTACCGCGCATCCGCGATGCCCTTCACGAGCGGCCTCGTCGCCGAGCTGCGCGCCGCGGGGCTGCCCGCCGTGGTCTCCGGTGCGGGCCCGAGCGTCCTCGTGCTGTGCTCCAGCCCCGAGCAGCGCCTGCAGGCGGCCGCCGTCGCCGAGGCCAACACGCAGACGAAGTGGAACGCCATCATGCCCGCCGTTGATTTCCTCGGTGCTACAGTTGAGGTGCTGTCGGGCGACGCGGCCACACTCTCGGTGTAGGCACAGCGCGACAGCTTCAACTCTCCGAGCAGCGGAGTACGCACCCCCCTCGATTTCTGTCGATGTGGTTCAGAGTGTGTGAGAAGTCCCGCTCGCTCGATCTGAACACCGCAGAACGCGGTAGAGGTAAGGACTCACAGCAGATGACTGACACAACACCAACTGCGGGGCAGGAAGCCCCGCTCACCTCGATGAAGGTCGCCGACCTCCAGGCGCTTGCCGCCGGACTCCAGATCCGCGGCGCACGCAGCCTGCGGAAGGGAGCACTCATCGAGGCCATCGAGGCCGCACGCTCGAGCGCCGAGCCCGAGACGGTCGCCGCAGAGGCTCCGGCCGAAGCGGTTGAGGAGCACTCGGCACCCGTCGAGCCTTCCGCCCCCGAGGCCGAAGCGCCGACCTTCGTCGTCGATGAGACACCGGCCGTCACCGAGGACGACCGCACGGCGAACGACCGCACCGAGGCGCCGGCATCCGAGGTCTCCGAGGCCGAGCAGTCCTCGGCCCCGAGCGTCCCCGAGCTGTCCCTCGACGACCTCGTCCTCCCGCCCGCCCGCGGCGAAGCCTCAGAGCAGGACGACGCACGCGACGAGGACCAGGGCCGCGCCGGCCAGCGCAAGCGCGGTCGCGGTCGTGGACGCCGTGGTCGCGGAGCCGACAACGAGCAGGGCACGGACAACGCTGAGCCGGCCGCCAAGCAGGATGAGGCGCCAGCAGAGCAGAGCGGCGACGTGCAGGACGACGAGCAGCAGGGCGGACGCCGCCAGCGCGGACGCTCTCGCGGACGCGGCGGCGAGCAGGCACAGGGCCGTCCCGAGACCCCGCAGGCCCAGGACGCTCCGTCCGACGACGAGACCGACGAGCAGCGCCGCAGCCGCGGCGGACGCTACCGCGACCGCAAGCGCGGACGCGGAGGCGCTGAGGACACCGAGCCGGAGATCGCAGCCGACGACGTCCTCCTGCCCATCGCCGGCATCCTCGACGTCCTCGACAACTACGCCTTCGTCCGCACCAGCGGCTACCTCCCGGGACCCAACGACGTCTACGTGTCGCTCGCGCAGGTCAAGAAGTACCAGCTCCGCAAGGGCGACGCCGTCGTCGGCGCCATCCGCCAGCCGCGCGAGGGCGAGAACCAGCACGGCCGCCAGAAGTTCAACGCGATCGTCCGGTTCGACGCCATCAACGGCCAGTCGCCGGAGGAGCCGCGCCAGCGTCCCGACTTCGACTCGCTGACCGCGCTCTACCCGCAGGAGCGTCTCCGTCTCGAGACGAGCGAAGATCGCGTCGCGACTCGACTCATGGACCTCTTCGCGCCCATCGGCAAGGGCACACGTGGCCTCATCGTCGCCCCGCCCAAGTCGGGCAAATCGATCGTCCTCGAGCAGGTCGCAGCTGCCGTCGCGAAGAACAGCCCAGACGTGCACCTCATGGTCGTCCTCATCGACGAGCGTCCCGAAGAGGTGACGCACATGCAGCGCACCATCCAGGGCGAGGTCGTCGCGGCCACCTTCGACCTCCCGGCCGACGACCAGACGACCGTCGCGGAACTCGCCATCGAGCGAGCCAAGCGCCTCGTCGAGCTCGGCCACGACGTCGTCGTGCTGCTCGACGGCGTCACCCAGCTGTGCCGCGCCTACAACCTCGCGGCACCCGCATCCGGACGCATCCTGCCCGGCGGCGTCGACGCGTCCGCGCTCACCCCCGTTCGACGCTTCTTCGGCTCCGCCAAGAACGTCGAGAACGGTGGATCGCTCACGATCCTCGCCACGGCGATGATCGGCACCGGCTCCAAGACCGAGGACACCATCCTCGAGTCGTTCGCGGGAACCGGGAACATGGAGCTTCGCCTCTCGCGCGACATCGCCGACAAGCGCGTCTTCCCGGCCATCGACATCTCGCACTCGCAGACGCTCCGCGAGGAGCAGCTGCTCACGCCGCAGGAAGTCGAAGCGACCTGGAGCATCCGCCGTGGGCTCACGGGAGGCAACGCGCTCCTGTCGCTCGAAGCCGTCCTGGCACGAGTCGCCAGCACGACCACCAACGCAGAGTTCCTCGCTTCCGTCGCGAAGCAGCCCATCCGCGCAGCCAAGGCGTAGTCGTGGCCAGACACGAGATGGCCGACTCCGTTCGGCAGCTTCGCGCCGAGCACGAAGACCTGCAGGAGCAGCTCGCCGACCCCGAGCTGCACGCCAACCCGGCGCGCGCCAAGAAGGTCAACAGGCGCTACGCGCAGCTCGCGCAGATCCTCGCGGCGGACGCCTCGAGGGCCGAGCTCGAGGACGACCTCGAGGCGGCGCGAGAGCTCGCGAAGGAAGACGAGTCGTTCGCGGAAGAGGTTCCCGTGCTGGAGGAGAACCTGCGCGTCGCGCAGGAGAAGCTCCGCCGCCTCCTCATCCCGCGTGACCCCGACGATGGACGCGACGTCATCATGGAGATCAAGGGCGGTGAGGGCGGCGAGGAATCGGCGCTCTTCGCCGCCGACCTCCTCCGCATGTACTCGCACTACGCGGAGCAGCGCGGCTGGAAGACCGAGATCATCTCCTCGACGGAGAGCGACCTCGGTGGCTTCAAGGACGTCCAGGTCGCCATCAAGGGCAATGCGAACGACCCGGCACTCGGTGTGTGGGCCAGCCTCAAGTACGAGGGTGGCGTGCACCGCGTCCAGCGGGTGCCGGCGACCGAGTCGCAGGGCCGCATCCACACCTCGACGACGGGCGTGCTCGTCTTCCCCGAGGTCGATGAGCCCGAGGAGATCGAGGTCAGCCCGAACGACCTCAAGATCGACGTCTTCCGTTCCTCAGGCCCTGGCGGCCAGTCGGTGAACACGACGGACTCGGCGGTGCGCATCACGCACATCCCGACCGGCATCGTCGTGTCGATGCAGAACGAGAAGAGCCAGATCCAGAACCGCGCCGCCGGCATGCGAGTGCTGCTCGCGAGGCTGCTCGCTCACCAGCAGGAGCAGATCGCCGCGGCTGAGTCGGAAGCCCGCTCCGGCCAGATCCGCACCATGGATCGCTCCGAGCGCATCCGCACGTACAACTTCCCGGAGAACCGCATTGCGGATCACCGGACGGGGTACAAGTCGTACAACCTCGACCACGTGATGAACGGGGCCCTCGGTCCGGTCATCCAGTCGGCCATCGCTGCCGACGAGGAAGCCCGGCTCGCGGCGCTCTCCGGCAACGACGACTAGACGCACCACCGCAACGCGAGACGGCGACCAGCAGATCTGCTGGTCGCCGTTTCTCTGTCTGCAACGCGGAGACGTCCGCAGTGCTTAGACCTCTACAGGCCGATGCATCCCGCTGGTTCGGGTCGAACCTTTGAGATCTTTTAGATCTCGTAGTATCCGACCAGATCCTGTTCCGCGGAGGTCCGCTGGCGGATGCGTGCCGGAACCCCCGTCAGCACGGAGTTGGGCGGTGCGTCGCGCGTGACGACCGCGTTCGCACCCACTCGCGAGTCGTCGCCCACCGTGATGTTGCCGAGGAGCTTCGCCCCGGCTCCGATCAGGACGCGGCTTCCGACCGTTGGGTGCCGCTTGACGCGATGACCCGACGTGCCTCCGAGCGTGACGCCGTGGTAGATGAGGACATCGTCCCCGACGATCGCCGTCTCGCCGATGACGATGCCCATGCCGTGGTCGATCACGACTCTGCGGCCGATCCGGGCACCGGGATGGATCTCGACACCGGTCGCGAAGCGATTGAACTGCGAGAGCGTGCGCGCGAGCAGTTTCGTGCCAGGGCGCATCCAGAGCGTGTGGGCCGCGCGGTGCAGCCACAGGGCGTGGAGTCCCGAGTAGTTGACGACGATCTCGAGCTTCGAGCGGGCCGCCGGGTCGTTCTTCCGCGTCGCCGCGATGTCCTCCCTGACCCGACGCCAAACGCCGACACCATGCGGTGCCGGCGTTCGACGAGGAGCTGCCGTTGCCACTCGCTAGTCGCGCAGGTCGTCGAAGAGCACCGTCGAGAGGTAGCGCTCGCCGGTGTCGCAGATGATGACGACGATGTTCTTCCCTGCGTTCTCCGGACGCCTTCCGATCTCGAGAGCGGCCCAGAGGTTCGCTCCGCTCGAGATGCCGCTGAAGATGCCCTCGGTCGAGGTCAGTGCGCGGGAGACGCGGATGCTGTCCTCGAGTGTTGCGTCGAGCACCTCGTCGATGACGTCACGGTCGAGCACATCGGGAACAAAGTTCGCGCCGAGGCCCTGGATCTTGTGCGGCCCGGCCTTGCCCTCCGTGAGGAGCGGCGAGTCCTTGGGCTCGACGGCCACGATCTTGACGTCGGGCTTGCGCTCCTTGAGCACCTGCCCGACACCGGAGATGGTGCCGCCCGTGCCGACACCGGCGACGAAGATGTCGACCTCGCCGTCGGTGTCCGCCCAGATCTCCTCCGCCGTCGTCTCGCGGTGGATCTGCACGTTGGCTTCGTTCTCGAACTGTCGGGCGAGGATCGCGCCAGGCGTCTCGGCGACGATCTCCTTGGCGCGTGCGACGGCTCCGCGCATGCCCTCTGGGCCTGGCGTGAGCACGAGCTCCGCGCCGAAGGCCTTCAGGAGCTGGCGGCGCTCGATGGACATGGTCTCGGGCATCGCCAGGATGACGCGGTAGCCACGGGAGGCGCCGAGCATGGCGAGCGCGATACCCGTGTTGCCCGACGTGCCCTCGACGATCGTCCCACCGGGCTGCAGCTCGCCACTCTGCTCAGCTGCGCGGATGATGCCAAGGCCCAGGCGGTCCTTGACGGAGGAGCCAGGACCGAAGAACTCGAGCTTGGCGAGGATGTTCGCGCCGGTGTCGTTGATGCGGCCGAGCTTGACGAGCGGGGTGCGGCCGACGACCTCGGTGATGTCGTTGTAGATCTTTCCAGTCACTTCGTGCCCTTCTGGGATGCTGTGTGAACTTCGTGGGAGTCGCTGGCTGCGTCCGCCCGCGGCAATCGTCCCAATCATCTCCCTCGCGAATGCTGTGGATGACGCCGCGAGTCGATGTGCGGAAGACTCTACCCATGATCTTGCACATGGACGAGCTGCGGAAGCGGGTTCGCGAACAGCTGAAGGCGGCCGGTATCGCGGACGAACGCACCGAGACGGACATCCTCCTCGCAGCGGTGCTGCGCGTCCCCCGCGGCGAGGTGCAGATGCGTTCGCTTCTCGGTCGCGAGGTGTCCGAGGGGGACGCTCAGGCCGTGACGAAGGCGGCGTCGCGTCGTGCGCGTCGCGAACCGCTCCAGCATGTCACCGGACGGGCTCCGTTCATCGACATGGAGCTGGCGGTGGGACCCGGGGCGTTCGTCCCGCGCCCGGAGACGGAATCGCTGGTCACGGCTGCGGTCGAACTCCTCGGCCGCGCAGGTCCGGCACCGGCGGGGCTCACGGGCGTCGACGTCGGGTCCGGCACCGGGGCCGTCGCGCTCGGCGTGGCTCGCCTCCACGGAGGCATCAGGATGACGGCGATCGAGCGATCCAGTGCCGCCTGGCCCTGGCTGCGGTCCAACGTCGCGAGCTATGGCGAGGGGGCGGTGGCCACGTTCTTCGGGGACGCCGCCCGCATGTTCGCGGCGCTCCCGTCGGGGTCGCTCGACCTCGTGGTCTCCAACCCTCCTTACGTACCGGCGGCGAACCGCCCGGAGAGCAGGGAGGTCTGGCACCACGACCCCGAGGTGGCGCTCTACTCGGGCCGGGACGGCCTCGACTTCATCCGGAAGCTCGCGACCTGGTCTGCCCTTGCCCTCCGACCAGAGGGCGTCCTCGTCGTCGAGCACGAGGACACCCAGGGTGCAGAGATTCGCGAGATCTTCGGCAGCGCGGGCTTCCGCAGCGCAGCGACCGCCAGAGACTTCACCGGCCGTGACCGCATCACATCTGCCGTCCGCTCCGCGTCGAACGAGGATGACTCCGGCCGCCCGGCTATCATGTGACGAAGAATGGGACAGATCTACGCCACCACAGACTCACTCGACCTCCTGGCAGCGGTCCGTGCGGCACGCACGGCCATCGCGAGCGGCGAGGTCATCGTCATGCCGACCGACACGGTCTACGGCATAGCCGCAGACGCCTTCTCGGCGCAAGCGGTCCAGCGTCTCCTCGACGCCAAGGGGCGCACCAGGGCGACGCCGCCGCCGGTGCTCGTCGCGAACCACGAGACGCTCGACGCGCTCGCTGAGAACGTGCATCCCCTCGCCCGTCAGCTCTTCGAGCGCTTCGCGCCAGGGCCGTTGACCGTCATCCTGCAGGCCCGTGGATCGCTGCAGTGGGACCTCGGCGACACGAACGGCACCGTCGCCCTGCGCATCCCCGACAGCAGGCTCGCTCGCGAACTCCTGAAGGAGACGGGGCCGCTCGCGGTCTCGAGCGCGAACAAGCACGGTGAGCCGGCGGCCACGACAGCAGAGGAAGCGCTGGCAGCGCTCGGGGATGCCGTTGGAGTCTTCCTCGACGGCGGCCCTGCCGGGGGAGAGGCATCGACGATCGTGGATGCGACGCCGCTCACGCGGGGCGAGCCAGCGCGCATCGTTCGGCAGGGGGCTCTCTCCCGGGCACTCATCGAGGAGGTGCTCGGCGACAAGCTGGCGCCGTTCGACGCCGTCGAACCCGCGGGCGACCCGAGCGGGGAGACCGTCGCGCTCAGCTCGCCGGACGCCGAGCCTGCCGAGGAGACCCGCTCGCGAGCAGAGCCGGCAGCGGGGCACGAGTCCTAGCGTGCGGATCTATCTCGCCCTCGTCGTCGGCACAGCGCTGGTCACGCTCGTGCTCGTCTACGTGGTCTGGCGACTCGCCATGCGCTTCGAGTGGTATCCGCCGGTGCGCGAGCGCGACGTCCACACGACCCCGAAGCCGCGCCTCGGCGGTGTCGCGATGTTCGTCGGCATGCTGCTCGCACTGGCGGCGGCATCCCAGATCCCCTTCTTCTCCCTCGTCTTCGAGCAGCCGGGGCGCATCTGGGCACTCGTCGGGGCCGCATCCCTCATCGTCCTCATCGGGGTCATCGACGACTTCATCGATCTGGACTGGATGACGAAGCTCGCGGGGCAGGTCCTCGCAGCCATCCTCCTCGCCTGGCAGGGAGTCGCCATCACATCGCTGCCGATCGGCGGCATCACGGTCGGCTCGCAGTGGATGTCGATCGCCATCACCGTGCTCGCCGTCGTCCTCGTCATGAACGCGGTGAACTTCATCGATGGCCTCGATGGCCTCGTGGCAGGTGTGGCGATCATCGCCAACGGCGTCTTCCTCGTCTACAGCTACGTGCTCAGCGAGTTCGCGGGCCAGACCGGCCGCTTCACCATGGGGGCGTTGCTCTCCGCCATCGTCATCGGCATCTGCCTCGGCTTCCTCGTGCTGAACTGGTACCCCTCCAAGATGTTCATGGGGGACGGGGGAGCGCTCCTCGTCGGCCTCCTCATGGCTGCCAGCGCGGTTGCCGTGACCGGCGAGGTCGACCCGCAGACCATCAGTCGGACGGAACTCTGGCCGGCCTTCCTGCCCATGATCATCCCGTTCGCCGTTCTGATCGTCCCGCTGCTCGACTTCTCTCTCGCCGTCTTCCGGCGGATGAGGGCGGGCAAGTCTCCCTTCACGGCCGACCGCAAGCATCTCCACCACAGGCTGCTCGACATGGGCCACTCCCAGCGATGGGCGGTCGTCGTGTTCTACTCCTGGACCGCGGTCGTGTCCGTTGGCGCGCTCATGGCATTCGCGGCCGATCTCATCTCGATCCCCATCGGCGTCGTCATCGGCTTTGTCGTCGTCGGCTTCGTCGCCTGCACACTCGCCACCATGGCACCGATCAGCCGACGGAAGGCTCTCGAGCGTCGGGCGCAGAAAGCGCCGGGAGAGAGCCCCCACGACGAGCTGGCTGAAGCAAACGCCTCGCTGCTCAAAGCAGCACCCGAATCCGGAATGGACGCATGAACTCCTCCACGACCCCCACCTCTGTGCCGATCTTCAAGAGCATCCTGAAGTGGTCCGTCGTCGTCGCGATCGCCGTCGCGGTCCTCGGCGGCGCCATCGGCTTCCTCGCGGTCGGCATCAACGGACTCTGGAGCGCGCTCTTCGCCGCTGCCATCACGCTCCTCTTCACCGGCATCACGGTCGTCTCCGTGATCCTCGCCTCGCACCTCGATCAGATCTTCTTCATGGCGACGATCCTCGGCGCCTGGATCCTCAAGTTCATCGTCTTCCTCGGCGCGCTGTTCCTCATCAGGGACCTGCCGATCGTGCACCTCTTCACCCTCTGGCTGTGCCTGGTCGTCGCCGTGATCGCGACCGTGGTCGTCGATGTCGTCTGCGTCGTGCGCGGCCGCATGGGGAACGTCAGCGACGTTCGACTGCCCGGCGACGACAAATAGTAGAAAAGTTCCGCCTGGAGGCCAGAAGTGCACTCCTGCCTGGGGATTTCTTGATAGGCTGATCCAGGTGCGCCGAGAAGGGGTCCTTCCCGTGTGTGCACCCGCCCGAACTCATCGAAGCGCAGCAACGACAGCTGCGCCCCGAGACAGGAGAGTGCTCTGTTCGCCTCAGCCCTGAATCTGCCAGTTTTCATCGCTGCCGCGGAGGACAACAGCATCTTCCACCCGCCGTCGCTTGACCACGAGTTCTTCCTCGAGGCAGTGGCGTTCGCCGGCACGCCGTTCGAACTGAACCGCATCATCCTGGTCCGACTCCTCGCGATCGCCGTCCTGCTGCTGCTCTTCTGGCTTGCTCTCCGCAGCCCGAAGGTCATCCCGGGCAAGGGCCAGTCCCTCGCCGAGATGGCCATCGGCTTCGTCAAGTCGCAGATCGCAGACGGCATCCTCGGCGAGAAGCTCGGCCACAAGTACCTGCCGCTGCTGTCGGCAATGTTCTTCGGCATCTTCGCGATGAACATCACGGGCATCATCCCCGGACTGAACATCGCCGGAACCGCGCTCATCGGCATGCCGCTCGTGCTGGCCGTGGTCTCGTACATCGCCTTCATCTACGCGGGCTTCCGTGAAGCCGGCCCCGGCACGTTCTTCAAGAACGCCCTCTTCCCGAGCGGTGTGCCGTGGCCCATGTACATCCTGCTGACGCCGATCGAGTTCATCAACATCTTCATCGTGCGCCCGGTCTCGCTCGCTCTGCGACTCTTCCTCAACATGATGGTCGGCCACCTGCTGCTCGTCCTCACGTTCAGCGCGACGAACTTCTTCGTCATCACCTACTCGATGCAGGGCCCAGGCGGCCCGCTCGACATGCTGTTCGGCATCCCCACGCTCCTCGGCGGCTTCGTGATGACGCTCGTCGAGATCCTCGCGGCGGTCCTCCAGGCCTTCGTGTTCACGCTCCTCACCGCGGTCTTCATCCAGCAGGCCGCTGCCAAGAGCCACTAAGACCCACCTGACTCACGCGAAGCATCCTGCTTCACCACCCATACGGAAGGAAACCCCTGTGGAAACCACCACGCTCGCCGAGATCTCCGGCAACATCGCTACCGTCGGCTACGGCCTCTCTGCAATCGGCCCCGGCATCGGCATCGGTATCGTCGCCGGCAAGACCGTCGAGGCCATGGCACGTCAGCCCGAGATGGCTGGCCGCCTCCAGGTCACCATGTTCCTCGGTATCGCCTTCACCGAGCTGCTCGCCTTCATCGGCGTCGCAACGTTCTTCATCTTCCAGTAAGCGGGTCCGCACATGAGCACTTTCGCACTGTCGGCGGTTACGTCGACTCTCGCAGCGGAAGAGGGCAACGTCCTCCTTCCCGCTACGTATGACATCGTCTGGTCGGCGGTCGTCTTCGTTGTGCTCGGATTCTTCTTCTGGAAGTTCGCCATCCCGGCGCTCCGCAAGGTGCTCGACGAGCGCGAAGCGCAGATCGAGGGCGGCATCCGCAAGGCGGAGATCGCTCAGGCCGAGGCTGCTGCCAAGCGCGACGAGAACGAGAAGCTTCTCGCTGCGGCACGAACCGAAGCTGCGGAGATCCGCGAGCAGGCTCGAGTCGACGCAGATCAGATCAAGGTCCAGAAGAAGGCCGAGACGCAGGCTGAGCTCGACCGCATGACCGCCTCCGCCAAGGCTCAGATCGAGGCGGAGCGCCAGACGGCGATCGTCTCGCTCCGCGCCGAGGTCGGCACGCTTGCACTCGACCTCGCCTCCGGCGTCGTCGGGGAGAGCCTGCGCGAGGACAACCGCTCGACGGCCTACGTCGACCGGTTCCTGAGCGAGCTCGACAACGACCAGAAGGCAGGAACGCACAGCTGATGGGAAGCGCGACCAGACACGCACTGGCAGCCCTCAAGAACAGCGTCGACGGCTGGGGCCAGGCAGAGCTGCAGGATGCTGAGCAGGTGTTCGCCGCGGTCAACGCTGCGGGTGCCAACCAGCACCTCCTCGTTGCACTGTCGAACCCGGCCGCCGACGTCAGCGCCAGGCGCGAGCTCGCGGTGAGGGTCTTCGGCTCTCACCTGAGCCCGCGCGCGCTGCAGCTCCTTCAGGATGCTGTCAGCCAGACCTGGTCGAGCAACCATGAGTTCGCGCTCGGCCTGCAGGAACTCGCAGTCCGTGCGACGGCGCAGACCGCAGGGGAGCAGTCGGCTATCGCCGCCGAGCTCACCACGGTCGCCGACACGATCAGCGCCAACCCGGAGCTCGAGCTCACCCTCGGCTCTCGTCTCGGCGACTCGGCCGTGAAGGCGAAGCTCATCGAGCGTCTCTTCGCGGGCAAGATCAGCGCGCCAAGCCTGCTGATCCTCCGAGAGCTCGTGGGAAACCCGCTCGGCCGCCGCACTCGTCGCCTCCTCACCTGGGCAGGCGAAGTGGTCGCCGACCAGGCAGGTCGCTCCGTCGCAACGGTCACCGTCGCAAGTCCGCTCGCCCCCGAGCAGCTCGCGAAGCTCGAGGCCGGTCTGACACGTCGATTCAACCGACGCGTCTCCGTCACGACGATCATCGACCCGAAGATCATCGGCGGCCTGCGCGTGCAGCTTGGCGATGACGTGATCGACGACAGCGTCGCCGCTCGACTCAACAACCTCCGCCTGCAGCTCGCCTGAGCCTCACGCACTGAAACTCTCGGGGCGAGGCCCCGGACGACAAGGGAAGAACATGTCAGAACTCACAATCAATCCGGATGAGATCCGCGACGCTCTCCAGCAGTTCGCTTCCTCATACCGTCCGGAAGGCGCCACGGCGACCGAGGTCGGCACCGTGGTTGACGCCTCGGACGGCATTGCGCACGTCGAGGGTCTTCCTGGCGTCATGGCCAACGAGCTCATCACCTTCGCAGACGGAACGCTCGGTCTCGCACAGAACCTCGACGAGAGCAGCATCGGCGTCATCGTCCTCGGCGAGTTCCAGGGCATCGTCGAAGGCATGGAAGTCCGCCGCACCGGCGAAGTCCTCTCCGTCCCCGTCGGCGAGGGCTACCTCGGCCGCGTGGTCGACCCACTCGGCAACGCGATCGACGGACTCGGCGAGATCGCCACGTCCGGACGTCGCGCCCTGGAGCTCCAGGCGCCTGGCGTCATGGACCGCAAGTCGGTTCACGAGCCGCTCGAGACCGGCATCAAGGCCATCGACGCGATGATCCCCGTTGGCCGTGGCCAGCGTCAGCTCATCATCGGCGACCGCCAGACCGGCAAGACGGCGATCGCGATCGACGCGATCATCAACCAGAAGGCCAACTGGGAGTCCGGAGACGTCAACAAGCAGGTTCGCTGCATCTACGTTGCCGTCGGCCAGAAGGGCTCGACCATCGCCTCCGTCAAGGGCGCCCTGGAAGACGCCGGCGCGATGGAGTACACGACGATCGTGGCGTCCCCCGCCTCGGACCCCGCCGGCTTCAAGTACCTCGCCCCGTACACGGGCTCGGCCATCGGCCAGCACTGGATGTACGAGGGCAAGCACGTCCTGATCGTCTTCGATGACCTGTCGAAGCAGGCTGAGGCCTACCGCGCCGTGTCGCTCCTCCTGCGCCGCCCGCCGGGACGCGAGGCCTACCCAGGTGACGTGTTCTACCTGCACTCCCGCCTCCTCGAGCGTTGCGCCAAGCTCTCCGATGCGATGGGTGCCGGCTCCATGACCGGGCTTCCGATCATCGAGACCAAGGCGAACGACGTCTCGGCGTACATCCCGACCAACGTGATCTCGATCACGGACGGCCAGATCTTCCTCCAGTCCGACCTCTTCAACGCCAACCAGCGTCCAGCGGTCGACGTCGGAATCTCGGTCTCGCGAGTCGGTGGCGACGCCCAGCAGAAGCACATCAAGAAGGTCTCGGGAACGCTCAAGCTCGAGCTCGCGCAGTACCGCTCGCAGCAGGCCTTCGCGATGTTCGCGTCGGACCTCGACGCGACGACGCGCCGTCAGCTCGAACGTGGAGCGCGCCTCACGGAGCTCCTCAAGCAGCCGCAGTACTCGCCGTACCCCGTCGAGCAGCAGGTCGTCGCGATCTGGGCTGGAACGAACGGCAAGCTCGATCTCGTGCCGGTCGACGAGATCCTGCGCTTCGAGAACGAGCTCCTCGAGTACCTCGAGCGCAACACCGACGTCCTCGCCCGCCTCCGCGACAGCGGAAAGCTCGAGGACGACACGCTGAAGGCCATGGCCGAAGGCGTCGACGGCTTCTCGAAGACGTACCTCAAGAACGACGGAACTCCGCTCGTCGCTAGCGCCGAACAGGTCGCCGCTGACGAGATCGAGCAGGAGAAGATCGTCAAGAAGCGCCGCTAGGCGCCCTCGACGACTTCGACGACGAGCACAGGAGAAGCATGGGAGCACAACTTCGGGTCTACCGGCAGAAGATCAAGTCTGCCCAGACGATGAAGAAGGTCACCCGCGCCATGGAGCTGATCGCCACTTCGCGCATCACCAAGGCGCGGAAACGCATGGCCGAGTCGAACCCGTACGCGCAGGCGATCACCGAGGCAGTCTCGGCAGTCGCAAGCTACACGGACATCGATCACATCCTCGTCACCGAGCGCGAAGAGGTCCGCCGCGTCGCGGTTGTCGTCTTCACGAGCGACCGAGGCCTCAACGGAGCCTTCTCCTCGAGCGTTCTGCGCGAGGCCGAGGGCCTCACCAACACGCTCGAGGCCGAGGGCAAGGAAGTTGTCCACTACCTCGTCGGGCGCAAGGCGGTCGGCTACTTCGCCTTCCGCAAGCGTGCAAGCGAGAAGCAGTGGACGGGTGCCACCGACCTTCCGGTCTTCCAGACCGCGAAGGAACTGGGCGAAGCCCTCGTCGAACGGTTCACGATTCCGTTCGAAGAGGGTGGCGTGGAGGAGATCCACTACGTCTACAACCGGTTCCAGTCGATGGTCACGCAGACGCCGACCGTCGTCCGGCTCCTGCCGCTCGAGGTCGTCGACAGCGAAGACGTCGCCGAAGCTGACGAGGCCCCGCTGCTCCCGCTGTACGAGTTCGAGCCGGATGCGGAGACCGTGCTTCACGCACTGCTTCCGGACTACATCCAGGCGCGCCTCTTCAACGCCATGCTGCACTCCGCCGCATCCGAGCACGCTGCCCGCCAGCGCGCCATGAGCGCGGCTTCCGACAACGCAGACACCCTGGTGCGCGACTACACCAGGCTCGCGAACAACGCGCGCCAGGCAGAGATCACGCAGCAGATTTCCGAGATCGTGGGCGGCGCGGACGCGCTCGCAACCGCATAACCGCGCGAACACGCAAGAAAAGGACAAGACATGACGACGCACATCGTCTCCGACAGGGAAGACACGACGGCTCCGGCCGGTGTCGGCCGGATCGCCCGTGTCACGGGTCCCGTTGTCGACATCGAGTTCCCGCATGACGCCATCCCCGGCATCTACCACGCCCTCGAGACCGAGGTGAGCCTTGGCGACCAGTCGCTCAAGCTCACGCTCGAGGTCGCACAGCACCTGGGCGACGACCTCGTCCGCGCCATCGCGCTCAAGCCCACCGACGGACTCGTCCGCGGCCAGGAAGTTCGCGACACCGGAGCTCCGATCTCGGTGCCCGTCGGCGACGTCACCAAGGGCAAGGTCTTCAGCGTCACCGGTGAAGTGCTCAACGAGACGATGCTCTCAGAGCCCTACGAGATCACCGAGCGCTGGCCCATCCACCGCGAGCCCCCGGCCTTCGACCAGCTCGAGTCCAAGACCGAGCTCTTCGAGACCGGCATCAAGAGCATCGACCTCCTCACCCCGTACGTCCAGGGTGGAAAGATCGGTCTCTTCGGTGGAGCCGGCGTCGGCAAGACCGTCCTCATCCAGGAGATGATCCAGCGAGTCGCGCAGGACCACGGCGGCGTCTCGGTCTTCGCCGGTGTCGGCGAGCGCACCCGTGAGGGCAACGACCTCATCTACGAGATGGAAGAAGCAGGCGTCTTCGACAAGACCGCGCTTGTGTTCGGCCAGATGGACGAGCCGCCGGGAACGCGACTCCGCGTCGCCCTCTCGGCCCTCACCATGGCTGAGTACTTCCGTGACGTGCAGAAGCAGGACGTGCTCCTCTTCATCGACAACATCTTCCGCTTCACGCAGGCGGGTTCCGAGGTCTCGACGCTGCTCGGCCGCATGCCGTCCGCCGTCGGCTACCAGCCGAACCTCGCCGACGAGATGGGTGTGCTCCAGGAGCGCATCACGTCGACGCGTGGCCACTCGATCACGTCCCTGCAGGCGATCTACGTGCCTGCCGACGACTACACCGACCCGGCTCCCGCGACGACGTTCGCCCACCTCGACGCGACGACGGAGCTCTCGCGAGAGATCGCGTCGAAGGGCCTCTACCCGGCCATCGACCCGCTCACCTCGACGAGCCGCATCCTCGACCCGCGCTACCTGGGCGCCGACCACTACCGGGTCGCGACCGAGGTCAAGCAGATCCTCCAGAAGAACAAGGAACTGCAGGAGATCATTGCGATCCTCGGTGTCGACGAGCTCTCCGAGGAAGACAAGATCACCGTCTCCCGCGCCCGTCGCATCCAGCAGTTCCTCTCGCAGAACACCTACATGGCGAAGAAGTTCACCGGTGTCGAGGGCTCCACGGTTCCCCTCAAGGAGACCATCGAGTCGTTCGACGCCATCGCCAAGGGTGACTTCGACCACGTCGCCGAGCAGGCCTTCTTCAACGTCGGTGGTATCAACGACGTCGAGGAGAAGTGGGCGCAGATGCAGAAGGACAACGCATAGTCATGGCAGGCAAAGGCGAACTGACCGTCAAGGTCGTCGAAGCAACCAAGCTCGTCTGGGAAGGCGGCGCGACCATGGTCGTTGCTCGCACCTCCGAAGGCGAGATCGGAATCCTCTCCGGCCACGAGCCCATGCTCGCGTCCCTGGGGTCCGGCCAGGTTCGCATCACGACCACCGACGGATCGAAGATCGTCGCCAACGCTGAGGGCGGGTTCCTCTCGGTGAACAGCGACGTCGTCACGGTCGTCGCCGGCGAGGCTGAACTCGTCTCCGGGGAGTGACCGAACGTCTCCTGCTGCTGTTGCCGCCGTCCGAAACCAAACGGGACGGCGGCAACGCTGCGTTCGGCGACGATCTGGTGCAGACACCGGAAGCAGGCGGACTGAGCTGGGCCGCGACCTTCTCGGACGTGCGAGAGGCCGCCGCCAGCGAGCTGCAGCAGCTCTCCCACGACGCGGATGCCGCCCGCAAGGTGTTGAAGATCTCGGAGAAGCAGGCCGCGCTGGAGCTGGAACGCAACCGCAGCCTGCGCTCCAGCCCCCGTATGGCGGCGCTGCTGCGCTACACGGGCGTCCTGTACGACGCCCTCGACGCCTCCTCGCTGAGTGACCATCAGCTCGGCTGGGCCGCGCACCACGTTGCCGTTCACTCGGCCCTCTTCGGGCTCGTCGGCGGGGGAGAGGGCATCCCCGCCTACCGTCTGTCCGCAGGGTCGCGCCTCGGAGGTGTCGCCCCAGCGAATCGCTGGGCTCAGGCGACGGCTCGGGCGCTCGCCGAGCACGAGGGGCTCGTGATCGATCTGCGCTCGAAGGCCTACTCAGCGCTCGGACCGGTGGAGTCTGCCGAGCGACACGTCACCATCGACGTCGTCTCCCGGACTCCGGACGGTGAGCTTCGCTCGCTGAACCACTTCAACAAACGCGGCAAGGGCCTCTTCACGCGCGGTCTCATCATGCTCGCCGCCGAGCAGGCGAAACGAGCCGACGCGATTCGGGATGCCCACGAACTCGCTGACTTCAGTCGTGATGCCGGCTGGGATCTTGAACCCACCGAGCCCGGATGCGCTCGCCTGATCGTGCCCGAGGGCCTTTGACGGTGACACGCCTCGCTCGCCAAGGCGAGCGGTTGCGGGCCCCGGGGAGGTCTCCCCATCGACAAGGGGCTCGAAACGCCGCTACTTTGTACCAAGTCTGCCTACGCTGACTCGCGTGCACATCGAGCACGCGACGCAGACGTCGACTGAATATCAGAAAGTGACTCCTCAATGGAAATCTTCTCCTACGGCGATCAGACCGCAGCAGGAATCGGCGCGCTAGGAATCCTGCTCTACTTCGTCATCCTCCTCGGCGCCTACGCCCTCTCCTCGTGGCTGATGTCGAAGGTGTTCACGAAGATGGGCATCGAGGCTTGGAAGGCCTGGGTCCCCGTCTACAACCAGTGGACCTTCGTCGAAGCAGCGGGCTTCCCCGGATGGTGGGTGCTCGTCGGTTTCATTCCCGGTGTGAACATCGCCCTGGTTGTGCTGCTCGCCATCGCGGCGTACCGAATCGGACAGGGCTTCGGCAAGGGCGGCGCGTGGGTCGTCCTCTACATCTTCCTGCCCATCGTCTGGTTCGCCATCGTCGGGTTCGACAGCTCCCGCTGGAACCCCGCGCTCATGAACCTCGGCTCGCAGGCCTACGGCCAGCCTCAGGGTGCCGTCGGCTACCCGCAGCAGGGCGCTCCCGTCCAGCAGCCATACGGTCAGGCTCCTGCTCAGCAGGGGTATGGTCAGGCTCCTGCCCAGCAGCCGTATGGTCAGGCTCCGACCCAGCAGGGGTACGGTCAGCCGCCCGCGCAGCAGCCGTATGGTCAGGCTCCGACCCAGCAGGGGTACGGTCAGCCGCCCGCGCAGCAGCCCTACGGTCAGGCCCCGACCCAGCAGCCGCCCCTCGGCCAGAACCCGGGCAACCAGCAGCCGTACGGACAGCAGAACCCGCCCCAGCACTGATACGCACGCAGTCGTCTGAGCGAGCACGCCACGTGGATTCGGTTCCACGTGGCGTGCTCTTGTCACTCCGGTGTCCCCGCGCCTCGACTCGTCACGTTCTCCACAGCCTGATGTCTCGGAGATCGCGGCAGACTGGCGTGCGCCTAGCTTCTGCCTATGGAACGGATTCGACTCAGCACGCCCAAGCAGATCCTCGACGCGGTCCCCAAGCTCCTGGGATACTCGCCCATCGGATCGCTCGTCGCCATCCCGCTCAGCGGCCGACGAGGGGGTGTGGTTCTGCGATTCGACCTGCCCAGTCTGTCGAACTCGCGTGCGGTCAACGCAGCACCGTACGCGAGTGCCGTGATCGGGCACCTGGCATATCTCAGCAACATCGAGCGCGTGGTCTTCGTCTTCAGCCCGAACCTCCCGTTCGGCAGCGGTCCGACGCCGCCGCACTCGGAGCTGGCAGAGGCGCTTGTCGAGTTCGGGGACCGGGCGGGCATCGAGGTCGTCCTCTGCCTCTGCAGAGCGTTGGACGCCTGGGGCGTGTACGGCTGCGATGATCCTGATTGCTGTGATGTCGGGCCGAGGGCGCTCGGCGCTCAGGATGCGTGGCGTGAGGCGGCAGAGCCGGCGATCCACGCCGATATCGCATCAGCCCCCGCCGCACGGAGGAGGGCGTTCGCTGAGGCCGACGAACGGCACGCCCAGGTGCACGAGGGCGAGGACGACTTCTCCGGGATGCGCCAGGGGTGGCTCGCGGCGCTCACGCCCGCGGTCGGCCGTTCCGGACTGAGCGACGCCCAGCTCGCAGGGCTGCTCTGCATGCTGCGCGGGCGTCGGACGTCGGAGCTCCTGCTGACGACGGTCGCCTTCGGTGATCGAGACGAGCTCCTGTCGCTGGCGCCGATCTGGGCCAGCCTGCTGCCGGAGGAGAGCACAGGGCCACAGCTGCCTTCGTTCTCGCGAGAACGAGTTCGCACGGCTGTCGCCTGCCTCCGCGAGCTCGGCGCACTCGTGGACCTCGACGATGAACCGGGTCTGCTCGCTGGGATCGCCTGGCTCGAATGGGCTTCGGGCCGTGCGAGCGCCGGGGCGGCCTTTGCTCGGCGTGCTCTTGGTCGACGCCCTGATGACCGGGTGGCCGCGAGCGTCGTCTGGCTTGTCGAGCGCTGCGTGCTGCCACCATGGCTCTCGGATGTCCATGATTGGCTCACCGAGACCGAGACCGAGACCGAGACCGAGGCCGAAGGCGGGTCTGCGGCCTGGCGTGAGGGCTAGCGGACTGGTCGGCACCACGCCAGCCGACCGATTCGCACCAGCCGACCGATCCGCCCCGGCAGACGGAGTCGTCCACCTGCCCACGATCGTCCCCGGTGAACGCACGGTTGTCTTTCCAGCGCTCATGGCTCTTGCACCGGTTGTCGTCGCGCTTGTCCTCTGGGCGCTGCTGTCCTCGCCCGTGATGCTGGCCTTCGCTTTTCTCGGGCCAGTGATGGCGGTGGCCAGCTATGCGGAGTCGAGACGTCAGTCGCGAGCAGAGCACGGGCGAGCTCAGGCGGTCTTCGAGAGCGAACTCGATGTCTGCGTGCGGGAGGCCCGGGTGCTCGCTCGGCACGACCTCCGAGAACTCCATCGTTCCGCGCCTGGGGCTCGGGCGCTCATCTCGGGTGGATCAGCTGCCCGGGAGTCCCAGCTGAACCTGGGCTTCGGGTGTGTGCGCGCCCGGTTCAAGATCCAGGGAGAGCTCCGCGAGCTGCCCGACGAGGCGCACGCGCGCCTCGAGCCGTTCCTCGTCCTCGAGGACGCTCCCGTCCTAGCCGACAGCGAGAGGGTCAGGCTCACCGGCAACCCGCACCTGATGCTCGCGGTCAGTCGCGCGCTGCTGCTCCAGCGTGCCGCCGGCCGCGTCGCCATCGGCGCCGGCGCGGTTGGGGAGGCATTGAACGGCGAGATCCGAGGGCTCCGAGGGGACTGGCGCCCTGTCCTCGCGGCGGATCACGGCCCCGGGATGCTCCTCGACTTCGGCACCGACTTCGACCCCCGCGCCAGTGCCTCTAGCCCCTCACCGCGTCCGCGCACACCGCGCCGCGAGGTCCGCATCCGGATGCTGAGCCCGACTCGGGCGAGCGTGGAGCTCGCTGACGGTCAGTCTCTGACGGTGCGACCGGAGCTGGTCACCGTCGAGGAGCTGCGCGCCTTCGCCCAGCGAAGAGCGCCGTGCGAGTCCGGCCAACTGATCGAGGGCCCCTACGGTGATGCCGCCGCCGCAGCCTCGACGCTTCGCCTCCGGAGGGTGCCCCATCACGCATCGCTGGCAGCGCAGATCGGTACCCGGAACGGTGTGGCGTTCCAGGTCGACCTCGTCGCGGCCGGACCCCACGCCGTTGTCGGCGGGACGACCGGGTCCGGCAAGAGCGAGCTGCTGGTCACCTGGGTCCTCGCGATGACGGCCACGAGGTCCACTCGTGACGTGCAGGTGCTCTGCTTCGACTTCAAGGGCGGTGCGACCTTCGACCCGATCGCCGCCCTCCCGCACTGTGTGGGCGTGGTCACGGACCTCGACGACCACGAGGCGCGGCGGGCGGCAACGAGTCTGAGCGCCGAGATCCGCTTCCGTGAGCGGGCTCTCCGTGCTGCCGGTGCGAAGCATGTGGGCGAGCTGCCGAGCCTTGCCAGGCTCGTCGTCGTCGTCGACGAGTACCAGGCGCTCGTCGACTCGGATGCCGAGCTCCAAGCGGTGTTCTCCGACATCTCCGCGCGCGGGAGGAGCCTCGGCGTCCACCTCATCCTCTGCGCGCAGCAGCCAGCGTCCGCGGTCAGGGGCGCGACGCTCGCGAACTGCAGCATCCGCATCAGCCTGCGCGTCATCGCCGAGGCCGACAGCACGGCCGTCATCGGCAGCGGGGCCGCCGCCGACCTCCCCGCATCGACGCCTGGAGTTGCGATCATCGTGGCGGGAGACGGGGCAGCACGGGTGCAGGTGCAGCGATCCTCACCGGACACGATCGCGGCCTGCATCCGAGCTTGCGCAGAGCGCGAGGCGCATCTCGGCGGGACGCTCCCGCGGCCTCCCTGGCTCCCGGCCCTGCCGGCGGAGATCGCCGCCAGCGCACTTGAAGAGCCGAGCACCCTCGATGCGTCCGGCACCCTCGATGCACCCAGCGGACGGGGTCTCGCTTTCGGTATCGCGGACGACACGGAGCTTCGACGTCAGCCGACCGCCGTCTTCTCTCCGGAGCGCGGGGCGATGCTGGTCATCGGCGGGCCGCGCACGGGCAAGACCGGATGCCTTGCGATGCTCGCCGAGACAGCACGGACCGAGCTCGGCGCCGAATCCCCGGCTGTCGTCGTGCTCAGCGTTGATCCCGAGACGGCTTGGGACCAGCTCTGGAGCCCCGAGCTCACGTCTCGCCACGGGCTGCTCCTCGCCGATGACGTCGACCTGTTCCTGTCGCAGGTCGACGAGCCGTATCGCTCCGCCTTCGCCGAGCGATTGACGCTGCTCCTTCGCCGCTCAGCCACCGGGCTCCCCGCCGTCGTGTTCACCGCGAGCAGAGCAACGGGTCATGCTTCGGTGTTGGTGGCTGCCGCAGCTCAGACGCTGCGTCTGGTCGGCGGCGATCGCGCCGCCTACGTCATGGCAGGGGGAGAGCCCTCAGATCACCGCAGCCATGCCGGACCGGGGCGAGCGAACTGGCACGGTCTTCCCTGCCAGGTCGCGCGTTCGACTCGACCCCTCCGCGCACTTCGAGGGCACTCCGACCACGCAGGAGACCCTCGAGATGCCCTTGCGCTGTCCGACACGGAGAACCTGCTGGTTGCTGCGCGCCGTATCGAGCCCCTTCGCCGCATCCTCGAGGCACGGGGCTTCGCCTGCACGACTCTCGACGCCTGGCTGGGTGACCGCGCACCTGGCGCCGGACCGATGCAGGCGCCGAACGCGGATGCCGCGTACAGGCGGGCCGTGCTCGGCATCGTCGACGAGTGGCAGGCGCAGTTCGGGCTGCTGTCGCGACTAGCCGCGGAGCATCCGGTGCTGCTCTCAGGTCTGAGCACGGGGGAGCATCGCACGCTGCTGCGGGGTGATCCGCTGCCGCCACCGGTCCTCGATGCCCGGCGGGGCGCCGTCCTCCGAGGTCGCAGCGGTGACATGACCCGCATTCGCTGGACTGACGAAGAGGCACGCCTGGACGGGCCCAGTGCCCCTCCGGCTAGAGACTCGTCGGGACCGCCGACCCCACCATGATCTCGCCGACGAGCACGCCCCCACCCAGGACCTCGAGGCCGAGGCGCGGCAGCAGCTGCTGCACACGGGTCACATCGGCCGCCCCAGCCGCCACGAGCAGCTGCAGGCCGACGAGCGTGCTGGCGCGGTTTGAGCCGTCGAGCATCTTCATGGCGACTGCCGTGCCGTCGGGGGCGGCCATGACGAGCACACCCTCGGCGCCGGACTTCGCCAGGACGCCCAACTCCGACACGACGATCGAGTTCGGCCGTTCGTGGCCCTCGATGAGCCAGCCGTTCGCGAGGACCGAACGCCAGACCGACGCGGCTGCTTTGAACAGCGGGAACGGAGAAGCTGCGCTCGACGTGGCGAGGCGGCTCGCGGCGGACGCCAACCCGACGAGGCTCACGGCGAAGACCGGCGCGCCGCAGCCATCGATCCCCACCGCGCTCGGGCGTTCCCGGGTCATCCGCTCGATCGTGTCCTTGATGGCGAGCTGCAGAGGATGCTCGGCGGCGAGGTAGCCCTCGACCGGCCAGCCCTGCGCCACGCAGGCAGCCAGCATGGCGGCGTGCTTGCCGCTGCACTCCATGTACACGGCCGCCGATGCCTCGCCCGCTCGAACGAGGGCGTCCCTCGAGGCGCGGTCTCTCGGCCAGGAAGCCGGACAGGCGAGCGCGCGGTCGTCGAGGCCCGAAGCATGGAGGATCTCGCGCACGTGCGCGACGTGAGCCGGGGAGCCCGAGTGGCTCCCGCATGCGATCGCCGTCTGCTCATCCGTCAGCTGCGCGCCGAGCGCCAGGGCAGTCTGCGCCTGGAACAGCTTGAGGGTCGATCGAGGGAACACAGGCTGGTGCCCGTCGCCGAGCTCGGCCCGGAGCGTCGCATCGGCATTCGTGACCACCGCGGCTCCGATGTGCCTGGATTCCACGAAGCCTGATCGAGTGACGATGGCGAGTTCGACGGCGGCTTCAGCCGGCAGGGTTGATGCTTGGCTCATGATCGGGCAAGCCTACGGGGTGCGTGGCCCGCATCGAGGGCAGCCCCCGGCCCGGCGACCAAGGCGGATCGACAGCAAGAGGACGGCTCAGCAGGTCTACGCTTGACCTCCGTGGAATCTGTCTTGCTCTTCATCGTCGGCGTGCTGGCCGCAGTCATCGGCCTCGCGGCGTCGATCGCGTTGCACGAAGTGGGCCATCTCGTGCCAGCCAAGCGCTTCGGCGTGCGGGTCACGCAGTACATGATCGGCTTCGGGCCGACGCTGTTCTCCCGTCGACGCGGCGAGACGGAGTATGGAGTCAAGGCGATCCCGCTCGGCGGCTACGTCGCGATGATCGGCATGTACCCGCCAGCGAGGGCCGGCGAGGCCGCACGCACGGGTGGCACCGGGTTCATGTCGAGCATGATCGACGACGCCAGGCTGGCTTCCGCCGAGGGAGTCGAACCCGGGGAGGAGGGGCGCACGTACGCGTCTCTGCCCGTCTGGAAGCGCATCGTCATCATGGTCGGCGGGCCCGCCATGAACTTCGTCATCGCGATCCTCGGGTTCATGATCGTGTGCTCGGGGTTCGGTCTCTACCAGCCGTCGACCACGGTCGGCTCGGTCTACGAGTGCGTCGTCGCCGCCGGTGCGGTGGCGCCGGCCGAGGGCGAGCCCTGCGAGACGCCCGCGCCAGCGTTCGAGGCCGGGCTCATGCCCGGGGACACGATCACGAGCGTCGACGGCGTGCCTGCCGACAGCTGGGACGTGCTGCAGGACGCGATCCGAGTGAGTCCGGGTGCGTCGATCTCGCTGGGCGTCGAGCGGGCCGGCGAGCAGCTGCAGCTCGAGCTCACTCCCCGAGTGAACACCGTCTACGAGCTGGACGAGCTGACGGGCGCGCGCGTCGAAGCCGCGGATGGCTCCTACGTGACCGAGGAGGTCGGGTTCGTCGGCATCACTCCAACGCAGGAGCGCACTCGTCAGTCGCCGCTCTACGCGTTCACGATGGCAGAGGCGAACGTGCGCGCCGTCGGGAACTTCCTCATCACCATGCCGGAGCGCATCGTCGAGATGTGGAACGCCGGATTCGGCGGCGCCGAACGAGACCCGAACGGGCCCATGAGCGTCGTCGGAGTCGGCCGCATCACGGGCGAGGTGGCCGCCGAGACGAGCATCCCGGTCGTGGACAGGGTCGCGACGATCGTGCAGCTGGTCGCATCCGTCAACATCGCGCTCGGCGTCATCAACCTGGTTCCGTTGCCGCCGCTCGACGGCGGCCACGTGCTCGCAGCGCTCATCGACGGGATCCGTCGTCGCCTCGCGAAGCTCTTCGGACGCCCAGACCCCGGTCCATTCGACACCGCCAAGCTCCTGCCTGTGACCTTGGTCATCGCGGGGTGCCTCATGGCGATGAGCGCGCTGTTCATCTACGTTGACATCGTCAATCCGATCCGGCTGTTCGAGTAGCCTCCGGAGAGCTGAACGCGGGGGCCGGGCGAGATCATTACGCTTTCCCTTGGAAAACACTGAAGTGCACGAGGCGAGATCACAAGAGTCGGCAGGCAGACCCCGCCGCAGGAAGAAGGATCCGTGACGATTGTCGGCGGTCAGCAGCTCAAGCTCAGCCAGCAGGAGCTCCAGGAGGCGGGCAGGTCCATCGGCGCCGTCTCGCGGGCCTTCGCCCACAAGGTCGTCGGTCAGACGCAGCTCCGCGAGACGTTGCTGGTCGGGCTCATGTCGGGCGGACACGTCCTGCTGGAATCCGTCCCCGGCCTCGCGAAGACGACGGCGGCGCAGACGCTCGCGCAGTCGGTGCGCGGTTCCTTCAGCCGCATCCAGTGCACCCCCGACCTGCTCCCGTCCGACATCGTCGGCACCCAGATCTACGACGCGGCGGAGCACCGCTTCTCGACGCAGCTCGGGCCCGTGCACGCGAACTTCGTGCTCCTCGACGAGATCAATCGCTCGAGCGCCAAGACCCAGTCGGCCATGCTCGAGGCCATGCAGGAGCGACAGACGACCATCGGCGGCACGCTCTACCCGCTGCCGGACCCGTTCCTCGTGATCGCGACGCAGAACCCGATCGAGCAGGAGGGAACCTACGTCCTGCCAGAGGCGCAGCTCGACCGGTTCATGCTCAAGGACGTGCTCGAGTACCCGAATCCGGCAGAGGAGTCCGAGATCCTGAGGCGCATCGACGAGGGTGTGTTCGATCACGGCGAGCCAGCCGCCGTCGATCTGCAGGACGTCACTCGCCTGCAGGAGCTCACCTCGCGCGTCTACGTGGACAAGGCGATCACCGAGTACATCGTCGGCCTCGTCTACGTCACGCGCCACGCGGGCGAGTACATCGCACCGGAGCTCGCACGCCTCGTCGAGGTCGGCGCCTCGCCACGCGCCTCGATCAACTTCGCCAAGGGCGCGCGAGCCGTCGCGCTGCTGCAGGGGCGCGACCATGTGGTCCCCGAGGACGTGCGCAGGCTCGCGCACCGCATCCTCCGCCACCGCATCATCCTGGGCTTCGAGGCGGATGCCACGGGTGTGCGCGTCGAGCAGATCATCGACGCCGTGCTCGGGGCTGTCCGCACTCCGTGACCATGGCAAGCGAGCGACCCCTCCTCTCGAAGGTCAAGTCGAAGATGTTCCTGCACGCGCGACGGCGCGTGCTGCACATGCTCGACGGTCAGTACTCGTCGCACTTGCGTGGCCGCAGCATGGACTTCGATGATCTTCGGGAGTACGTCCCGGGTGACGAGATCAAGGACATCGACTGGAAGGCGAGCGCGAGGACCGGTCAGCCGCTCGTGAAGCGCTACGTCGCCGAGCGGCGGCACCGGGTGCTCTTCGCGGTCGATGGCGGGCGCAACATGGCCGCGCTCTCTGCGAGCGGCGAGCCGAAGCGCGAGGTGCTCGTCTCCGCCCTCGGCATCCTCGGCTACCTCGCCATCCGGCACGGCGACGAGGTGGGGCTGGTCACGGGCAGCTCTGCCGGCATCAGGCAGCTGCCGTTCCGCAGCACGTCGTCGGCGCTCGAGCGGATGCTGCACGCGGTCTACGACGGCGTGGGCCTCGGGACGGCCACGAGCGATATGAACGCCATCCTCGAGCGGGTCCGCCTCACGGTCCGTCATCGGGCGCTCCTCGTCGTCATCGCCGACGAGTTCGACTGGGACGACGAGCGAGCGGCCCTCGTCCGTCGCCTTGCCGCGCAGCACGAGATCGTCTGGCTGCAGATCACGGATGCCGAGCCGCACCTCCGAGGGAGGCGCGGTGAGCTGGCCTTCGATGTCGAGGGCAACTGGGCCATGCCGAGCCTCTTCGGCGGCGACCGGCTGCTCGAGCGAGAATTCGAGTATGCGGAGCAGAAGCGCACCATCGAGATGGAGCAGACGTTCGAGGCGAACGCGGTCTCCTACGCCGAGGTCGCGAGCGAGCAGCAGGTCGCTCCGGTTCTCCTGGCTCTCCTGAAAGCGAGGGCGAATGTTCGCCGCTGATGTGCAACCGCCAGAGGGGACCGTCATCCCCGTCATCGACTACGCCCAGTTCTGGCTGGTGCTCGGGTTCCTGATCCTCGCGGCCATCGTCGCCTACTACTTCCTCGTCGTGTACCTGACGCGTCCTCGGCCGCCCAAGGCCGCGCCAGTGCTCCCGCCGGCCAGGCCTCCCGTGCGCGCGCTGCAGCAGGAGTACCTGGAGCGTGTGGACGAGGTGGCTTCGAGGGCGGCAGCGGGGGAACTCACGCCCCGCCGAGCCCACGCCGAGCTGAGCGTGCTGGTCCGCGGCTTCGTCGCAGCTGTCTCGACCGTGCCGGCAGACAAGATGACGCTCACCGACCTCAGGCGCACGGAGCTGCGCGGTGTCTCCCACACCGTCGGCCAGTATTACCCGATGGTCTTCGGGGCGCACGATCCGAGCGGTGCTGAGGCCGGCGTGGCGGCGGCACGGGAGGTGATCGCGACATGGCGGTAGCGATGTGGTGGCTGAGTCTCTCCCTGATCGCCGCCGCGGCGATCGTCGCGGGTCTCGCCTGGTGGAGGATGCGGAGGAAAGGGCAGGCCAACGCGATCCCGGTCGCGAACTCCCGGCGTCTCACGAGGCTCCCCGCCTATCGTCGCGCGGTGGCTCGGTACTCGAGCCTCATGACCGCGGTCGGTGTCGTGCTCGCGATCCTCCTGGCGGTCACGAGCGTCGCAGCGGGCCGCTGGGTCTACCAGCGCGTCGAGTCCCCGGAGAAGTTCAACAGGGACATCGTGCTCTGCCTCGACATCTCGGGCTCGATGGTGGAGTACGACGTCGAGGTCCTCGACCGGTACCTCGAGATGCTCCCCGGCTTCGACGGGGAGCGGATGTCGCTCATGCTGTGGGATGCAACCGCGGTTCAGCTCTTCCCCCTGACCGATGACTACGCCTTCGTCGAGACGCAGCTGCAGCAGGTCCGCGATGAGATGGAGTCCGCCTCGGGCGGGTCCAACGCCGAGTACTCGTTTGCCCAGGGCACGCAGAGTGCGGCCGGCGCGTCGCTCGTGGGAGACGGACTCGCGTCCTGTGCCATGACCTTCGGCGAGTTCGATCCGGCGGCCGATGACGGCAGGTCGCGGTCGATCATCTTCGCGACGGACAACGCCGTCAACGGGGATCCGCTCGTCTCGTTCCCAGAGGCGGCGGAGTACACCGAGGCGCGTGGCATCACGATCTACGCGCTCGACGCGAACCAGTTCGAGGACGCGTTCGCGGACCAGTTCCGGACGACGGTCCTGCAGGCGGACGGGAGCTATTTCAAGCTCACCGATCCTGCGAGCGTGTCCGGCATCGTCGACCAGATCACGAGCGAGCAGACCTCGCTCATGGTCGGTCAGCCCCAGCTGCTCATCACCGACCGGCCGAATGTGTGGCTCATGCTCATGCTGGTGTTCGCGTCCATCTACGTCGTGCTCGCCTGGAGGCTCCGACTATGACCTGGAATCCGATCCTCCCCGCGTTTGTCCTGGTCCTGCTCGGCATGGCGCTGCTCGGCTTCTGCGTCTTCGCGCTCGTCCGGGCGGCAGACCGACGTCGGCGAATCAACTGGGCGCTCCGGCTCGCTGCGTGCGCGCTCGTCGTGCTCGCGGCGTTCCGTCCGGGCATCGGGAGCGCCTCGGCGCCGAACCTCGAGAGCGACGTGGACGTGCTGTTCGTCGTCGACACGACGGCGAGCATGGTCGCTGAGGACTGGGACGGCGCGCCGAGGCTCGACGGGGCGAAGGCGGACATCTCGGCACTCGCGGCGGCTCACGAGGGCGCGCGCTTCGGGGTGGTCACCTTCGATGCTGCCGCCGTGCAGCGACTGCCGTTCACCGCGGATACGACGGCCCTCGACTCGCTTGTGCAGACGCTTCGTCCTGAGGTGACGCAGTACTCGCGTGGCAGCTCCATCTCCATCGCGGAGCCGCTGGTCGAGGACGTCCTCAAGGCCGCGGCTGAGGCTGAACCCGAGCGGGCACGCATCGTCTACTACCTGGGCGACGGCGAGCAGACCGCCGACACCGAGCCGGAGTCCTTCCGAGGGCTTGCCGGGTATCTCGCCGGGGGTGCGGTCCTCGGCTACGGGACGGAGGCGGGTGGTCCGATGAAGGAGACCGCAGGCACGCTGGACACCGGCGAGCCGAGCTACATCGTGGATGCGCAGGGCCAGCAGGCGCTCTCGGTCATCGACCCGGCAGCTCTGCAGACCATCGCCGACGATCTCGTGGTGCCGCTCGAGATCCGCGAACCGGGCACCGAGGTCGTGGCCGCCGATATCGACAGCAGCCGGGTGACGCAGACGGGCGGGAGCGCGGAGACGGCGTTCGAGGTCTACTGGATGCTCGCGGCAGCGGCGTTCCTCCTGCTGCTTCGGGACGTCTGGGAGTCCATTCGCCACTTCATCGAACTGAGCAGGGCAAGGGGAGGTTCCGCATGAGTCGACGCACCAGGACACCGCGATCTGCGGTTCCGGACGCGGCCAGAGCCGTGAAGCGCCGTCGACGCTTCATCGTGTTCAGCATCCCGTTCGCGCTCCTCGCGGCCGCGTTCGCGACGAAGCTCATCAGCATGTCGGTGATCGCTGATCGGACGGTATCCCTCTACTCGGAGGGCGACTACGAGGGCAGCATGAACTCGGCGCAGCAGCAGAAGTTCGTCAACATCCTCGAGGCCTGGAAGGCCCCGTACAACACGGGCACCTCGATGCTGCAACTGGGGCTGCTCGATGAGGCTCGGAGCGAGCTCGAGACAGCGCTCCCGATGGCCGAGCCGCCTCAGCAGTGCCCGATCCGCGCCAACCTCGCGATCACGATCGAACGCCTGGGCGACGCGCGGCTTGCGGCAGACGACAAGGCCGGCGCCGTCGCCCTCTGGCAGGAGGCGCTTGCCGTCGTGGATGCGCGTGACCCGAGCTGCGCCTCTACCGAGTTCGAGCCTCCGACGACCGAGTCGACCGAGCGCATCCAGCAGAAGCTGCAGGAGCAGTCCGAGGCGCAGGAGCCGAACGAGGGGGAGGAGCCCCCGGAGTCGACGCAGTCGCCCGAGATGACCGAGCTCGAGGAGAAGCTGGAGCAGAACCAGCAGGATCGGCAGGATGAGCTCGACCAGGAGCGTGGCGAGACCGAAGGCGACTCGTCGTACGACAAGCCGTGGTGAGGCATGGCCGCGCCGCTTTCGGCGTGGCCATGGCCTCGATCCACGAGACAGCGCACTGCCTCGTGCACGACTAGCATTGGCCGGGTGACTACTCGCCTCTCCAAGCTCTTTGTCCGCACCCTCCGCGAAGACCCCGTCGACGCCGAGGTCGCAAGCCACAGGCTCCTCGTCCGCGCCGGCTACATCCGTCGTCAGGCGCCTGGCGTCTTCGCGTGGCTGCCGCTCGGCCTGAAGGTGAAGCGGCGCATCGAGCAGATCGTCCGCGAGGAGATGGAAGCCGCCGGCGCCCAGGAGGTCCACTTCCCGGGGATCCTGCCCGCGGACTTCTACGAGGCCACCGGGCGCCTCGACGACTTCGGCGACGGCATCTTCCGTCTCGAGGACCGGAAGGGCGCACCGCTCGTGCTGGCGCCCACCCACGAGGAGGCCTTCACCCTCGCGGTCAAGGATCTCTACTCGTCCTACAAGGATCTGCCCCTCGCGATCTACCAGATCCAGGACAAGTACCGCGACGAGGCACGGCCCCGCGCCGGCCTGCTGCGCGGCCGCGAGTTCACGATGAAGGACGCCTACTCGTTCGACATCGACGATGCCGGGCTGGACGTGAGCTACCAGGCGCAGCGGGATGCCTACGAGCGCATCTTCGACCGCCTCGGCCTCGAGTACGTCATCGTCGCGGCCAACGCTGGCGCCATGGGCGGCTCGCGCAGCGAGGAGTTCCTGCACCCGACACCCGTCGGGGAGGACACCTTCGTGCGCTCGCCTGGCGGGTATGCGGCCAACGTCGAGGCCTACGCAGCGCCGACCCCTGCGCCGATCGATGCGGGCTCCGCCGGCCCTGCCACGGTCTTCGACTCGCCGGATACGCCGACCATCGCGACGCTCGTCGCGCATGCGAACGAGACCGTGCCGAAGGTCGACGGCCGCGACTGGACCGCCGCGGACACGCTCAAGAACGTCGTCATCGCGCGCCTGAACACGGATGGCACCCGAGACGTCGTCGTCGTCGGCATCCCCGGTGATCGAGAGCTCGACCTCAAGCGCCTCGAGACCGCACTGCAGCCGGCCGAGGTGGAAGCCGCGACAGCGGAGGACTTCGCGAAGCACCCCGGTCTCGTTCGCGGCTACATCGGCCCGTGGGCTGCCCAGGGGCCGGTGCTCGGCGAGGAGTCGAGCACGGGCCTCGCCTACTTCCTCGACGAGACGGTCGCCGAGGGATCGAGCTGGATCACCGGCGCGAACATCGCGGGCAAGCACGTGCACTCACTGGTCGTCGGGCGCGACTTCACGGCCGATGCGCGGGTCGGAGCAGCCGAGGTGCGCGATGGCGACCAGGCTCCCGACGGCAGCGGCCCCATCACGACGGCACGCGGCACCGAGATCGGGCACGTCTTCCAGCTCGGCCGCAAGTACGCGGAGGCGCTCGGGCTCAAGGTGCTCAACGAGCAAGGCAAGCTCACGACCGTGACGATGGGCTCATACGGCATCGGAGTGACCCGCAACCTCGCGCTCATCGCAGAGGCGAACCACGACGACCGTGGCCTGATCTGGCCGGAGCAGGTGGCTCCGTTCGATGTGCAGATCGTCGCGACGGGACGCAACGAGGAGCCCTTCGCCGTGGCGGAGGAGCTCTCGGCCGCGTTCGATGCCGCTGGTCTCGACGTGCTCTACGACGATCGCAAGAAGGTCTCGCCCGGCGTGAAGTTCGGTGACGCCGAGCTGCTCGGCGTGCCGTGGATCGTCATCGCGGGCAAGGGCGCAGTCGACGGGCAGGTCGAGCTCTGGAACCGCCGGACGAACGAGCGCGACGCGGTCTCCAAGGACGACGTGCTCGAACTGCTGCTGTCCAAGCGCGGCAACTGAGCTCACTGCGGGATGGGGCCTCCGCTCGCCCCATCCCGCGTGCCCGACGGGGAGCTCCGTGCGCCAGCATGCGGTAAACTCGTTCTTTCATCTGAATAGAGGGAGCGCCATGAAGATCGACCTTGCTGTCCTGAGGATTCTCGAGCGAGAGCGTGAGATTCCATTCGAGGAGCTTGCCAGCATTCTCGAGCAGGCGATCCTGACCGCGTACGAGAAGCACGTGTCGCAGGAACTCGGCCAGGACGTGCCGCCGGCCTCGACCCGCGTGCACCTCGACCGCAAGAGCGGTGAGGTCAACGTCTTCGTGCCGGAGATGGACGACGACGGCGAGATCATCGGAGAAGCGCAGCTTCCGGCCGACGATTTCGGACGAGTGGCCGCGTTCGCTGCCAAGCAGGTCATCAACCAGCGCATCCGCGACATCGGCGACGACAAGGTCCTCGGCGAGTTCCGGGGGCGTGAGGGCGACATCGTCGCTGGCGTGATTCAGCAGGGTCCGAACCCCCGCATGATCCACGTCGACCTGGGAACGGTCGAGGCCATCCTGCCGCCTGAGGAGCAGGTGCCCGGTGAGGACTACTCCCACGGGCGTCGCCTCCGCGTCTTCGTGACCAAGGTCGAGCGCGGCAGCAAGGGGCCGCAGATCACGGTTTCTCGAACCCACCCGTCACTCGTGCGCAAGCTGTTCGCGCTCGAGGTGCCCGAGATCGCGAGCGGCGTCGTCGAGATCGTCTCGCTGGCGCGCGAGGCCGGACACCGCACGAAGATCGCCGTGCGCGCCACCCAGGAGGGGATCAACCCCAAGGGGGCCTGCATCGGCGAGCTCGGTGCCCGCGTGCGTGCCGTGACCAACGAGCTCGGCGAGGAGAAGATCGACATCGTCGACTACTCCGAGGACCTGCCGACGTTCGTGGCGAGTGCCCTCAGCCCGGCCAAGGTGTCGAGCGCGTTCGTGATCGACCGCGCCACGAAGGCAGTTCGTGCCCTCGTTCCCGACTTCCAGCTGTCGCTCGCGATCGGCAAGGAGGGGCAGAATGCGCGCCTCGCTGCCAAGCTCACGGGGGCGAGAATCGATATCCAGCCCGACTCGATCCTCGAAGACGGAGACGAAGCGCGCGCAGAGGGGTAGTATGTCGTCTGTACGAACGTGCGTTGGATGCCGTTCGCGCTCAGAACGAAGTCAGCTCCTCAGGGTTGTGCTTCGTCAGGGAAGTCTCGAAGTCGATATCTCGGCGAGTCTCCCCGGGCGCGGAGCCTGGATCCATCCGACCGCGGAGTGCACCAAGCTGGCGATTGAGCGGCGCGCATTCCTGCGGGCCTTCAAGACAGGCAAGGTGGACACCGAGGCGCTCAGCAGGCACGCGAGCACATTGGAGCAGGGCGAACGCACTGCTCCGACCACGAGAAAAGGCTGATCGGACCATGGACAACTCATGAGTGACTCACGATGAGGCACATCCGACTTTTTTAATGGTCCGCTCCTATCTGGGCGGGCCCCAGACAGGAGAAAAGTGGCAAAACCACGCGTACACGAAATCGCCAGCGAGATGGGCGTCGATTCCAAGACCGCCCTCAAGACTCTTCAGGACATGGGCGAGTTCGTTAAGAGCGCTTCGTCGAGCGTCGAGCCCCCCGTGGCCCGTCGCCTTCGCGAGGCACTGAAGTCCAACGCCGCCGGCGGCGCGCAGCCTCAGGCTGCTGCTCCCGCGGCTTCGAAGCCGGGCGCTCCGCGTCCCGGCGGAGCGACCCCGTCAAGCGTTCGTCCGGGCAGCAAGCCAGGACCGTCCGCTCCCTCGGCACCGGCAGCCCCCGCCGAGCCGGCCAAGAAGGCCGCTCCCGCAGGCTCGTCGGCACCGACCCCCGGGCCCAAGCGCAAGCCTGAGCCAGCTCCCGCACCGGCACCGGCGGCTCCCGCCGCGCCGGCCGCTGCAGCTGCTCCTGCTCCTGCGGCTCCGGCCGCACCCGCGGCTGACGCTGGTGAGGCGAAGCCGAGCGCGCAGCGTCCCGCTGCCCCCGGTGATGCGAAGCCGGCGCAGGCAGATGGTGGCGCAAGCCCCTCGATCCCGCGTCCCCGTGGTCCCCGTCCCGGACCGCGTCCGGGCAACAACCCCTTCGCGTCGAGCCAGGGCATGGGTCGATCGCGTCCGGGCAACAACCCGTTCGCTTCCAACCAGGGCATGCGCCCAGGTGGCGGAGCAGGCGGCGGACCCCGTCCCGGTGGCGCAGGCGGACCGCGTCCGGCGAGCCCAGGCGGACCCCGCCCGGCAGCTCCGCGCCCAGGCCAGCCCCGCGTGCTCCCCGGAGCTCGTCCAGCAGGTGCAGGTCGGCCAGGCGGCCGTCCGGGCGCCGGCGGCGCCGGCGGTGGACGTCCAGGCGGCGCCCCCGGTGCAGGTGGCGGCTTCGCCCCACGCCCAGGTGGCGGTGGCGGTCGCCCAGGTGGCGGTCGCGGTCGCGGCTCGACGGCTGGTGCGTTCGGTCGCGGTGGCGGAAAGTCGAAGGCACGCAAGTCCAAGCGGACGAAGCGCGCAGAATTCGAGATGCGGGAAGCCCCGAGCGTCGGCGGCGTCAAGGTCCGTCGCGGAGACGGCAGCACGCCGATCCGTCTGCGTCGTGGCGCCTCCATCTCGGACTTCGCTGAGAAGATCGACGCCAGCCCCGGCGACCTCGTGACCGTGCTGTTCCACCTCGGTGAGATGGCCACGGCGACGGAGTCGCTCGACGAGGCGACGTTCGAGGTCCTCGGTGAGGAACTCGGCTACCGCATCCAGATCGTCAGCCCGGAAGACGAAGACCGTGAGCTCCTCGAGGGCTTCTCGATCGACCTCGACCAGGAAGCCGAGGACGAAGGCGACGACGTCCTCGAGATCCGGCCGCCGGTTGTCACCGTCATGGGTCACGTCGACCACGGAAAGACGCGCCTCCTCGACGCGATCCGCAACGCGAACGTCGTCGACGGAGAAGCGGGCGGCATCACGCAGCACATCGGTGCCTACCAGGTCTGGCACGAGCATGAGGGCATCGAACGCGCCATCACGTTCATCGACACGCCAGGTCACGAGGCCTTCACGGCCATGCGTGCCCGTGGTGCCCAGGTCACCGACATCGCGATCCTCGTGGTCGCGGCGGACGACGGCATCATGCCGCAGACGGTCGAGGCGCTCAACCACGCCCAGGCCGCGAACGTGCCGATCGTCGTCGCAGTGAACAAGGTCGACAAGGAAGACGCGAACCCGTCGAAGGTCCGCGCACAGCTGACCGAGTACGGACTCGTCGCCGAGGAGTTCGGTGGCGACACGATGTTCGTCGACGTCTCGGCCCGCAACAACGTCAACATCGACAGCCTCATCGAGGCAGTCCTGCTGACGGCAGATGCTGGTCTCGACCTGCGCGCAAACCCCAACAAGGAAGCGCGCGGTATCGCGATCGAGGCGAAGCTCGACAAGGGACGCGGTGCGGTTGCGACCGTGCTCATCCAGTCGGGAACGCTCCGAGTCGGAGACCCGATCGTGGCCGGTACGGCCTACGGTCGCGTCCGGGCGATGCTCGACGAGAACGGTCAGGTCGTCACCGAAGCTGAGCCGTCGCGCCCAGTCCAGGTGCAGGGCCTCTCGAGCGTTCCTCGCGCAGGCGACACCTTCATCGTCACGGAAGAAGACCGCACCGCGCGTCAGATCGCCGAGAAGCGTGAAGCCGTGGAGCGCAACGCCAGCCTGGCGAAGTCCCGCAAGCGCATCAGCCTCGAGGACTTCACCCGTGCACTCGAAGAGGGCAAGGTCGAGTCGCTCAACCTCATCATCAAGGGTGACGTCTCCGGTGCCGTCGAGGCACTCGAGGAGTCGCTGCTCAAGATCGATGTGGACGACTCGGTGCAGCTGCGCATCATCCACCGCGGTGTCGGCGCCATCACGGAGTCCGACGTCAACCTCGCCACGGTCGACAACGCCATCATCATCGGCTTCAACGTGCGCCCCGACACGAAGGCGCGCGAGCGCGCCGCTCGTGAAGGTGTGGATGTCCGCTTCTACTCGGTCATCTACGGGGCACTCGAGGACATCGAGAACTCGCTCAAGGGCATGCTCAAGCCCGAGTTCGAAGAGGTCCAGTCGGGTGTCGCGGAGATCCGCGAGGTGTTCCGCTCCTCCAAGTTCGGAAACATCGCCGGATGTATCGTGCGCAGCGGAACCATCACCAGGAACGCGACGGCTCGCGTCATCCGCGACGGCATCGTCATCGCGGACAACCTGGCGATCGACTCGCTCCGTCGATTCAAGGATGATGTCACCGAGGTCCGCACGGACTTCGAGTGCGGTATCGGCCTCGGCAAGTACAACGACATCCAGATCGGTGACGAGATCGAGACGACCGAGCTCGTCGAGAAGCCTCGCGTCTAGCTGTTTGACCGAGTCGCTGCGCTGAGCTGGTCTCAGCGTGGACTCGCGGGCGGGGTCCTGGCCAACTGGCCGGGGCCCCGTCTTCAGCTGCTGAGCAGTATCGACACCGCAGACGCATTTGACGCTCTGCACCAGCACACGAGAAAGTAGCCATCATGGTCGATCATTCACGGGCACTGCGACTCGCAGACCGCATCAAGGTCATCGTCGCGAAGACGCTCGAGCGCGGCGTGAAGGACCCGAGACTCGGGTTCGTCACGATCACCGACGTCCGCGTCACTGGGGACCTCCAGCACGCAACCATCTTCTACACCGTCTACGGCGACCTGAAGGAACGCCGCGACACCGCGGCGGCGCTCCGGAGCGCGACGGGCATGCTGCGCACGGAGGTGGGCAAGAACATCACCTCTCGCCTGACGCCGAGCCTGGAGTTCGTTCCCGACGCGATCCCCGAGAACGCCGACGCCATCGCCGCGTTGCTCCGCGAGGCACACGAGCGTGATGTGGCGTCGGCGCAGCAGGCGAAGACAGCGAGCTACGCCGGCGACGCTGACCCCTACGAGAAGAAGGACGAGCCAGAGGAGTCCTGAGCCTCGGCTCCGCAGCTTGGGCGCTCGCCGGCGGCTGGACGATCAGTCGCCGGCGAGCGCTATCTGCGCCTCAGCTCTGCGCACGATCAGACCGTCGTTCTGCAGTGAGGAGATGGCGCGTTCGAAGCGGGCTTCATCGAGCCCTCCCGGGGCGAGGTGGCTGCGGAGGAACTCGATCTCCACGCCGCCGGGGATGGCCCTGAGTTCTCTGAGGACGAGGCCGCGCATCTCGCGGTCCGAGCCAGCGAACTTCGCCTGCCGCTTCTTGACTGCGCTGGAGCGTGGCCGCCCTGCCGCGAACCAAGCGCAGGTGGCGACGATCGGGCACACCTCGCAGTTGGGGCGCTTGGCCGTGCAGACGAGGGCGCCGAGTTCCATCGATGCGGCGTTCCAGAGGTTCGCGGCCTGCGTCTCGCTCGGGGAGACGGCCAACATCTCCGCCGCGTCTCGGACGGCCGACGGACCCCACGGGGTCTCTTCGCCGAGGAAGGCGCGGGACAGCACTCGTCGGACGTTCGTGTCGACGACCGGTTCTGGCACGCCGTGGGCGAAGGACATGACGGCGGAAGCCGTGTACGGGCCAACCCCCGGCAGGGCGAGGAGCGCATCCCGTGTGCTCGGCACCACGCCGGCGTGCTCGGCCGTGATGGCACGTGCGCAGGCGAGCAGCCAGAGCGCGCGCCGAGGGTAGCCGAGCCGGTCCCAGAACCGCAGCACCTCAGCCTCGGATGCCTCTGCCATCGCGCCCGGCGTCGGCCACCGCTCCATGAAGTCGAGCCATTTGGGTTCGACGCGCGCGGCCTGCGTCTGCTGCAGCATGGTCTCGCTCACGAGCACTCCCCATGGGGTGGTCGTCGGCGCCCGCCACGCGAGGGCGCGCTGCTCTCGGGCGAACCAGTCGTTGACCGTCGACGTCAGGACAGTCCTCCGCAGCTCGGCGGGGGAGAGGCTCGGTTGGCCCTGCTCTCTCCCGTGGACCAGCGAGGTCAGCGCTGCGTTCACCGGGGTGGGGACGCCCTGCGCGACCCCGTGGACGACGACGGCACCGTTGAGCGCGTCGATCTCCGTGGCCTCGCCGCGTCGGATGCTCTGCAGCGTCGACGCGTAGTTGGGGGTCGCGCCGAACGCAGCGGTGAGCTCCACGGCGAGCCGGGTGTTGCGCGCCATGGTGGCCTCGGCATCCTTCGGCACTGAAGCAGCGAGCGTCGCCAGCGTCTCGTCGAGCGGCCCGAGGGCCTCGAGGTGCGCACCCTCGGCTGCGGCCACGGCGAGCAGCTCGCCGATGCTCGCGGCGAGGACCGCCGACAGATCGCCGTCCAGGCCGGTCTCCTGCACGCTGGCGCCGGTCACGGCCGGGACCGCGTTGACCTGGTTGATGAGCAGCTTGCTCCACTGCGCCGAGCGCAGGTCTCCGGTGACGACGCAGTGGACCGCGGTCTCGAGCGATCGCGCGGTCGCTGCCAGCTCTCGCGTGTCTTCGGGGGATGCCGCTCCGAGCATGAGCATTCCGGTCGCGGTGGCTTCGATCTCGTCGGGTGCCGGCCTGTTGACGGCGAAGGTGGCGAGGCCCCCGACGACGATTCCCGACCGCTGTTCGTCGGGCACGACGGAGAGCATCTGCTCGAGGGTCGACACTCCGTCGAGGCCGTTCTGCACGATCACGGTGGTGGTCGCCGCAACCATCGACAGGTGGGGCTGGACGGCCTGCTTGGTGTCCTGCGCCTTGACCGCGACGAGCACCAGGTCGAATGCCCCGCGGAGAACGGAGACCTGTTCGAAGGTCGCGCTGTGCTCCCCGAAGGCGCCCCGGAGCACGAGACGGCGTGCATGCGCCTGCTCGGCAGACTCGGGCTCGACCGGAGACCGCCGCGAGGTGAGGACGACCTCGTGGCCCGCCCTGTCCAGGAGGAGGGCCAGAGTGCCGCCCACAGCACCGACACCGATGACCGCCACTCGCATCCCGTTCTCTCCTTCGCCCGTCCCGAACCAGTCGCGTCCTGCGGTCGTCACCGCGCTCGACGACCGGGAACGAGCCTACGGGCACCATAGAATGTTGGGGACATGACGACTCCACCTCCTGGCCCGAACGGCATCCTCCTTCTCGACAAGCCGCAGGGCCCGACCAGCCACACGCTCGTCGCGACGACCAGGCGGGCGCTCGGCACGCGGAAGGTCGGCCACGCGGGCACGCTCGATCCCATGGCATCCGGACTCATGATCCTCGGCGTCGGGGGAGCGACCCGCCTGCTCACCTACTTCGTCGGCGACGACAAGGAGTACTTCGCGACGGTTCGTCTCGGCGTGTCGACGAATACCGAGGATGCCGAAGGCGAGCTTACAGCGACGGCACCGGGAGGTGCAGTCGCTGCGGTGACCCCCGAGCGCATCGAGGCGGCCATGGCCGCCCTGCGAGGCCCGATCAGTCAGATCCCGTCATCCGTCAGTGCCATCAAGGTCGACGGGGTCCGCGCGTACAAGCGGGTGCGCGACGGCGAGGAGGTCAAGCTGGCCGCGCGGGCTGTGACGATCTCCGAGCTCGAGCTGCTGGCCTCGCGGAGTGGGCTTGCCGGAGAGACGCCGGTGCTCGACCTCGACGTCCGGGTCGCCTGCTCATCCGGCACCTATATCCGCGCCCTCGCACGGGACCTCGGCGACGCACTCGGCACGGGGGCGCACCTCACCGCGCTCAGGCGCTCTCGCGTGGGTGACTTCAGCATCTCCGACGCGGTCGCGCCGGACGCCCAGGACCTCGAGCTCCGACTGCTGAGTCCTGCGGCGGCCGCACTCCGGCGCTTCCCGGCCCTCGAGGCGACCGGTCAGCAGGCCGCGGATCTTCGCAACGGCAAGAAGCTCCGAGCGGCAGACGGCACCGGAGACGGCCTGCTGGCGGCCATCGACCCGGAGGGCAGCCTCATCGGCATCGCCAGGGCATCCGCCGGCGTGCTCAAGACGGAGTTCAACATGCCGACGGGAACCGGCTCGTGATCGAGTGGTTCACGTGGGTCCTCTGCCTCGTGAGCGCGGGGGCCGGCATCCTGTGCCTCATCGCCGGCGCGAGTGGTCGCAAGCCGGGAGACGTCACGGTCGGCGCCGTCGCACTCGTGGAGCTGCTGCTCGTGGTGCAGTTCGTGATGGCGCTCATCGCGCCAGCGGCCGGCAACGAGCCAGTCGGCGACGCGCTCGAATTCTGGATGTACTGGGTCGTGGCCGTGATCATCCCCCCGGCCGCCGTCTTCTGGGGGCTGGTGGAGCGCACGAAGTGGTCGACCATCATCCTGGGCGTCGCGGCGCTCACGATCGGCGTCATGGTGTTCCGCATGCACCAGATCTGGATCGGCGCCAGCCCGTTCATCGGAGTCGCGTCGTGATGCGCGCGCGTGGATCGAACGCTGAGGGGAACGCCTATCGCGGCGCCCACGGCGCCGGTCGTGTGCTCGTCGTGGTCTACGCGGTGCTGGCGCTCGCATCGATGGGACGCAGCTCCTACCAGCTGCTGTCGAAGCTCGACGAGGCGCCCCTCGCCTACTCGCTGTCAGCCGCGGCTGCCCTCGTCTACCTGCTCGCGACCATCGCACTCGTGCGGCACGGGCGGGCGTGGAACCTCGTCGCGTGGTGCACGATCGTGTTCGAGCTCGTCGGCGTGCTCGTGGTCGGCTCGCTCACCGAGTTCCACCCGGAACTGTTCCCCTCCGATACCGTCTGGTCGGCCTTCGGGGTCGGCTACGCGTATATTCCTCTTGTGCTCCCGATCCTCGGCATCGCATGGCTCGAGACGGGACGATCGAGACGAAAGAGGGAACGTGCGGCTGTTCACTGACCTGGCCGAGCTGCCAGCGGAGCCGACGCCGAGCGCTGTGACGGTCGGCAAGTTCGACGGCGTCCACCGGGGCCACAGATGGCTGCTCTCGCGGCTCGTCGAAGAGGCCTCCGCGCGCGGAATCGAGCCGGTCGCGGTCACCTTCGACCGGCATCCGCTCTCGCTCATCAAGCCCGGCGTCGAGCCCGAGCCGATCACGTCGCTCTCGCAGAAGATCGAGCTCCTCGAGAAGACGGGCCTCAGCGCGACCCTCGTGCTGCCGTTCGACGACGAGCTCGCCGGGATGAGCCCCGAGGCGTTCGTGCGCGAGCTGCTCGTCGGCGCCCTCCACATGCGCCTCATCGTCGTGGGCAAGGACTTCCGCTTCGGCGCCAAGGGCGCAGGAGACGTCGATCTCCTGCGTGAGCTGGCCGCGACGAGCGGATTCGAGATCGTCATCGCCGACGACGAGATGGCCGAGGACGAACGCTCGCACCTCGAGCGACGTGCCTCATCGACCTGGGTTCGGGAACTGCTCGCCCTCGGTGACGTCCGTGGGGCCGCCGAGGTGCTCGGCCACCATCACTCGCTTGTCGGCGAGGTCGTGCACGGCGCCAAACGGGGCCGCGAGCTCGGGTTCCCGACGGCGAACCTGTCCCCGGAGCTCGAAGGGCTCATCCCCGCAGACGGCGTGTACGCGGGATGGTTCCGCGGCGGTGACGTCGAGGCCCCTGCCGCGATCTCCATCGGCAACAACCCCACGTTCGACGGCGTGCCTCGCAAGCAGGTCGAGGCGCACCTCATCGGTGAAACCGTCGACCTCTACGGACTCGTCGCAGAACTCGAGTTCGTCGAACGCATCCGAGGCATGGAGAAGTTCGACAGCATCGAAGCGCTGAAGGACCGCATGGCCCTCGACGTCGAAGAAGCTGCCGAGACGCTCGGCGGGAGCTACGTCGTCTGACTCGGCTGCTCGTCGAGCGTGACCTCGCGACCGAAGAGCCTCAGCACGATGCGCGCGGCGGTGGCCTCGAGCACGGGTCCCTTGTCGCCGATCTGCCAGCGTGCGTCCGTGGCGCGGAGGCGGTTGCGCTTGGCGAGCGACGCCGCCGAGGTCAGCGGGACCCGTGTTCGGACGAGTGCGACCGCGCTCGTCGACCGCGGGCTGAGACGGATGCGCAGGCCAAGCGCCTCGGTCATGTCGTAGGTGTGGACGACGGCTTCCGTGAGCTCGGAGATTCCCGCGCGGTTCGGCGAGACCACCTTCTCGGCGGCGATCGCACGGATGCGAGCGACGAGCTCGTCGGTCGGGGCCGCGCCCTCGCGCTTGGCGACGTCGTCGAGGTAGGAGTCCACGCGCAGCCCGTTGCGCAGCACGCCTCGGGAGGCGTCGCGGAGGAGCGTCGAGGTGGGGGAGCCGAGTCGCCAGGTGAGGTGCCCCGCGACGTCACGGACGCTCCACCCCTCGCACTTGCTCGGCGAGTCCCACTGCTCAGGGGTCAGGCCGGCGAGGAGAGCTGCAGTGCGGTCGAGCGTCGTCGCGATGTGAGCGCTCCAGTCGCCTGCGACCCGCTTCGACGGCGTGAAGTACGGCCGGTCGGGATCTGGGAAGGGGCGTTGAGGCACCTGACGATTATCGCACCAGAGCGGAGTCTGTGCGGGGCAACGACACGTCGTTCCCGAGTCGAAACCTGCGGGTCGCCTGGCGTACACTGTGATCGCCGGTGCCTGAGGGAATCTGAACTCTCCTCGTCACCTGCATGACATCCGGGAGCTCGTCACTCGAGTGGGCCGAGGCCCGCCTCACTGCCGGTCGCCGCGTTCGGCGCCGATGCTGCGACCTCCGCCCGGCTCAACTTCCCGATCCCTGCCACGTTGCATAAGGAGGGGCATGTCTCGTAGGACACGCGCCCAAGCCGGCGGTCGCGCCGGCGTTCACACGCCGCCGCGGAACCGCAAGCCGGTCGATAACACCGGCGTCATCCCACAGCTCGCGAAGGCGGCACGGGAGGTCGAGGCCTCGGCGCAGCGCGGCAAGGTCTCGCCGTCGAATCGCACCAAGTTCCAGGTCATCGCGCTGCTGATGCGCGAGGAGCGCGCGAAGGCCAAGGAGACCAGCGAGCTCAGCGAGCATGACCGTGCAGAGGCGCTCAAGCGCCTCGACGGCCTCGCCTCGATCCTCGCCAAGACCGCTGCGCGCGACACCTCGCTCATCAGCCTCCTCGAGCCCGGCGCTCCGGTCAGCGAAGCAGCGAAGGCGCTGCGCAAGCAGATGCTCTTCGCCGGTGGCATCGAGATGGTGGTCGACGAGCAGCCAGAGCCCGAGGCCCAGGCCGAGAAGCTGCCGCCGGAGATCGCGCAGCGACAGGTCCTTCCCGGCTCCGTCAAGGCGCGCACCCGATCGAACCCGTTCCTGGCGCCAGTGCTCACGAGCGTCAACTCCACAGCTCCGCACTACTCGAGACTGTCCAACTGGGAGCTCCTCGGCCCGCTCCTCCGCGCGTTCGAGACGGGCGCAGGCGGGAACGCGGCCTCGATGGAGCTGCCTCCTGCTCCCCGCTGGGACCGCATCTCGCCTCCAGGCCAGGAGCTCATGGATCACCAGGCGAGGCTGCTCGCGAGCGTCGCCGACGGGCACCGGGCCTACCTGCTCGCGGACGAGCCCGGGCTCGGCAAGACGGCGCAGGCGCTGCTCGCCGCGTCGGTCGCCGAGGCGTACCCGCTGCTCTGCGTCGTCCCGAACGTCGTGAAGACGAACTGGGCGCGAGAGGTCCAGCGCTGGACCCCGAACCGTCGGGTCACGGTCATCTCCGGAGACGGTCAGGGCATCGACGCCTTCGCCGATGTCTTCGTGGTCAACTACGAGATCCTCGACCGCCACCTCGGCTGGCTCACGTCGCTCGGCTTCAAGGGCATGGTGCTCGACGAGGCGCACTTCATCAAGAACCTGCAGTCGCAGCGGTCGCGGCTCGTCATGCAGCTCGCGAACAGCATCAGGGCTCGCGTGCCCGGCGCCGACCCGCTGCTCATGGCGCTCACCGGAACGCCGCTCATCAACGACGTCGATGACTTCAAGGCGATCTGGCAGTTCCTCGGCTGGCTCGAAGGCGACAGGCCCTCGCAGCTGCTGCTCGACCGTCTCGACGAGACGGGCCTCGTGCCCAGCGATCCCGGCTTCCTGGCGGCGGCACGGCAGGCGGTCATCGATCTCGGGATCGTCCGCAGGCGCAAGATCGACGTGGCCGCGGATCTTCCGGCGAAGCGCGTCGTGGACATGCCCGTCGAGCTCGACTCGGATGAGGGCAGGAGCATTCGCGCAGCGGAGGCGGCGCTCGTCTCGCGTCTGCTCGAGCGGTACCGCCGGATGGCGGCCGCTGCCGGGCTCGAGCCCGGCGCCGTCGACCTGGATCGCGTTCGCATGATCGCCCGCCAGGAGGTCGAGGAGTCGAAGGCCTCGTCGACGGGAGCCAGCATCTTCACGATGCTCCGCACCATCGGCGCGGCGAAGGCCCGGCTCGCGGCTGAGTACGCCGGCCAGATCGCTCGCTCTGCGGGCAAGGTCGTGTTCTTCGCCAAGCACATCGAGGTCATGGATGCGGCGGAGCGGACGTTCGCGGAGAACGAGATCTCCTCGGTCTCCATCCGAGGCGACCAGACCTCGGCAGCGCGACAGGCCGCGATCGACGCCTTCCAGAACGACCCGAGCGTGCAGGTCGTCGTCTGCTCGCTCCTGGCCGCTGGAGTCGGGTTGAACCTGCAGGCGGCGTCCGACGTGGTGCTCGCCGAGCTCAGCTGGACTGCCGCGGAGCAGACCCAGGCCATCGACCGCGTGCACCGCATCGGCCAGGAAGAGCCGGTCACCGCGTGGCGCATCGTCGCGGCGCAGACCATCGACGCGCGCATCGCCGAGCTCATCGACAACAAGCAGGGCCTCGCCCTGCGTGCCCTCGAGGGAATCGACGCTGGCGAGCTGTCGGCTGACAGCATCCAGGTGGATGCGCTCGCGAGTCTTCTCGAGGCGGCGATCCGAGGAGCGCGTCGGCAGTAGGCTGAGGTCAGCGCGGAAACTCAGACGACGAAGTTGGAGGACCATCAGGTCATGTCAGAAACGCAGGAATTCCGTGTCGAACGCGACTCGCTCGGCGAGATGCGGATCCCCGCAGGTGCCTACTGGGGTGTGAACACCGCCCGCGCGCTGGAGAACTTCTCGATCAGTCGACGTCAGATCAGCGTGTACCCGGACTTCATCGTCGCCTACGCGCAGGTCAAGCAGGCCGCAGCGCGCGCCAACCTCGAGATCGGCGTGCTCGACCAGGAGCGCTCGTGGCTCATCGATCGCGCGTGCCAGGACATCATCGACGGCAAGCTGCACGAGGAATTCGTGGTCGGCGTCATCCAGGGCGGTGCCGGGACGAGCACCAACATGAATGTCAACGAGGTCATCGCGAACCGCGCGCTCGAGCTCGCCGGTCGCGAGTTCGGAGATTACGAGTTCCTCTCCCCGAACGACCACGTGAACCGATCGCAGTCCACGAACGACACGTACCCGAGTGCGGTCAAGGTCGCGCTCGTCCACGCGACCGAGCGTCTCATCGACGAGTTCACGCTGCTGCAGAACGCGTTCCGCGTGAAGGGCAGCGAGTTCAAGCACATCCTGAAGATCGGCCGCACGCAGCTCCAGGATGCCGTGCCGATGACGCTGGGCCAGGAGTTCAGCGGCTTCTCCACGACCATCGGCGAGGACATCCAGCGCCTCCGCGACGTGCTGCCGCTGCTGCTCGAGCTCAACCTCGGTGCGACGGCGATCGGGACCGGCATCACGGCTGAGGCGAGCTACGCGTCCGCCGTCATGCGCCAGCTCCGCAAGATCACGGGCTACAACGACCTGCAGACGGCGCACGACCTCATCGAGGCCACGAGCGACACCGGCGTGTTCATGTCGCTCTCGAGCGTCATCAAGCGCACCGCGATGAAGCTGTCGAAGATCTGCAACGACCTCCGGCTGCTGTCCTCCGGCCCACAGGCTGGCCTCGGCGAGATCAACCTTCCGGCGCGGCAGGCTGGCTCCTCGATCATGCCCGGCAAGGTCAACCCGGTCATCCCCGAGGCGGTCAATCAGGTCGCGTTCGTCATCGCGGGGGCGGATGTCACGGTCTCCATGGCATCCGAGGCTGGGCAGCTGCAGCTCAACGCGTTCGAGCCCGTCATGCTCCACACGCTCATGCAGAACTCCGCCTGGCTCCGCCGCGCCGCGCGCACCCTGCGCGTGAACTGCATCGACGGCATCACCGCCAACGAGGAGCTGCTCGCGTCCCGCGTCTCCAGCTCCGTCGGCGTGGTCACGGCCCTCACGCCCTACATCGGCTACTCGGAGGCGTCGAAGCTCGCCAAGGAGGCCCTCACCACCAAGTCGACCATCGCCGACCTGGTCGTCGAACGCGGGCTCCTGAGCCGGGAGGAAGTCACGAGCATCCTCTCGCCCGAGCGGCTCTCCGGCATCCAGGCCGTCACGAGCGCCATCCCGATCATCACGCAGGCGCAGGCCACGGCTCTCGAGGACAGCCTCGACCGCGCCGATCTGCGTGACTTCTCCTAACGCTGCCGGCGTCCGCCCGTAGCGGGCGTCACCACAGCAGAACGGCCCCTCCGGTGCAGTGCACCGGAGGGGCCGTTTCGTTCCCTGCGCTGTCGGTCGGGGCCGCGTGAGCCGCAGCGCACGACCGAGAGCGAGCTACTCGGGGCGCTTGCCTTCGGGGTCCTGCTCCGGCGTCGACTCGCCCTCGACGGCAGCATGGCGTGGCGAGCTCGTGTCACCGGGGGAGAACATGGCGTCTGCGTCGTCGTCCTCGAACGTCTCGAGGACATCTTCGCGGGCCTGACCGGCTCGCACCAGCGTCTGCACCTGTGACTCGATGCTCTTCTCGACTTCTTCCTCGACCCGACGCTTGACGTCGTCGAAACCATCGTCGACGCGCTTGCGCATCTCGTCGAGCTGCTCGTCGACGCGCCGACGCATGTCCTCCAGCTGGGTATCGCTGCGGCGGCGCAGGTCTTCAGCGGACACCGTCATCCGCTCCGCGAAGGCCTTCGACCTGCCGCCGATGTCTTTCGCGACCTCTTCCGCGTGCACTCGACTCGTGCTGATCCCAGCGATGAAGCCGACAGTGGCACCGAGAAGAAATCCGAGACGCATCATGCTTCTAATCTACCGTGCGCTGAGCCCGGACGACTGGTCGTTCGCCTGACCCGCGTCCGCTTGGCTATGCTGACCGCAGCGAGCCGACGAGGCGGGGAGACCCGTGCGCGCCGCGAGGCCCGAATGTCTCTGCTTCGGGCAGCCACCCCCAATGCACGGAGGACCATCGATGAGCAGTGCCACGTCAGTCGCGCCGAAGCGGCGCAGAAGGCTGACTCGGGGCAGGCTCACCTGGCTGCTTCTGCTGGGCTTCGCGGTGCTGCTCTCCGTCGGGGTCGTCGCCTGGCTCTTCAGCGAGCTGCGCTTCGCCGCGCTCACGATGGCGATACCCGCTCTCGTGCCCCTCGGGCTCGTCCTCACGGCTGTCTGGTGGCTCGACCGCTGGGAGCCAGAGCCGCGGATCCTGCTCGCCTTCGGACTGTTCTGGGGTGCAGGGGCCTCGGTCGTCGGGACTCTCGTCACCGGCGGCATGATGCTCGATGTCGCCCGCTCGTACCTGGCAACCGAGGGTGCCGTGAGCAAGTTCTCCGTGCTGATCCAGTCGCCGATCTCCGAGGAGTCCATCAAGGCCGTCGGCCTGTTCCTCATCCTGATCTTCGCGCGGAGGCACTTCGACAGCCCGCTCGACGGCTTCAGCTACGCGGCCGTCATCGGCGCAGGCTTCGCCTTCACGGAGAACATCATCTACTTCTCCCAGGCCGCGGAATCGGCTTCGGGCTTCGCGTCGACGTTCATCGTGCGCGGCATCCTCTCGCCGTTCGCGCACGCACTCTTCACCGGCATCACCGGCATGGCCATCGGCTGGGGAGCCCGCAGAGGCGGCTGGCGGCGGCCGATCCTCATGGGCCTCGGCGGGCTCGTCATCGCGATCCTCGCTCATGCCTTCTGGAACGGCGGAAGCCTGCTCATCCTCCCGCTGCTCGGAGTCGACCCGAGCAATCAGTTCGGCTGGCTCATCTTCTACCTCGTCGTGCAGCTGCCCATCTTCCTGCTGCTGGCCTGGTTCCTCGTCAAGCTGCACGACCGCGACCGCCTCATCATCGTCGACCGTCTGGGCGAGTACGCGGATGCCGGATGGTTCACGACATCGGAGGTCGCGATGATCGGGGACTGGAGCGCGCGCGAGCAGGCGTTCGCGTGGGCCAAGTCCGTGAGCCCCGAGGCCGACCGCGCGATGCGCGGCTTCGTCCAGGACGCGTCGAGGCTCGCCTTCGCCCGCGAGCACGCCAGGGTCAACAAGCGAGACCCGAATCGGAGAGTCGTGGAGAAGCGCATGCTCGACCGCGTCAAGGAGCACCGTTCGCAGCTCGCGGCCTTCGGCGCGGCCGGACCCAGGGTGGCCACCTCGTGACCGGACCCATGCACGCGGACGGGCGTTGGGGCGCACCAGCCGGTCAGCGCCAGATCGACCCCCAGTTCGTGCTCCCGCAGGCCCCCACGAAGGGTGAGCTGGCGATGCGCATCACGACGATCGTCGTCATGTGCCTGGCCGCGCTCATCATCGCCGTCGTCCTGTTCCTCGCGTATCTCGGCAGCAGCGACGTCGTGCTCCTCGGCAGCGTGCTCGCCGCGCTCGTCCCGCTCTTCGTCGTGTGGATGGTCGTGTGGCTCATCGACCGGTGGGAGCCCGAGCCGCGCATCCTGCTCATCGGCGCCGTGTTCTGGGGAGGCGGCATCGCGGTCGGTGGCGCGCTGCTCACGGGCCTGGTCCGCGAGGTCCTCCTTCCGGGAGCCCTGCCCGCCTGGTGGGGCCCATCCGTCGAGGCGCCCGTCGGCGAGGAGATCTGGAAGGGCCTCGGTCTCGTCGTCATCTACGCAGTCGCGCGTCGTCACTTCAACGGACCGACGGACGGCCTCGTCTACGGAGCTCTGCTCGGCGCGGGCTTCGCGTTCACGGAGAACATCCTCTACTTCTCCTCGATGTGGCAGGAAGCAGGGGTCGGGGGCTTCGTCGCCCAGTACTTCATCCGGGGCATTGCCCTGCCGCTGCTGCACCCGATGTGCGTCTCGCTGACCGGCATCGGAATGGGCATCGGCGCCCGTCGCGGTGGCTGGGGCTCGGCGCTCGGCGGCTTCGCACTGGGTCTCATCCCCGCGATGGCCCTTCACGCGCTCTGGAACGTCGGCTCGGGTCTCGTGCAGCAGTCTGCTGGCATCCTGGGGCTCATCGCGTTCTTCGCGCTGGTCATGGTGCCGATCTTCCTCGCCTGGATCGTGACGATCCTCCTCCTGCGACGGAAGGATGCCCGCATCATCGTGGAGCGCCTGTCCGAGTACGCCGCTGTCGGCTGGTACTCGCAGGCCGAGATCAGGATGCTCTCCACGATGCGCGGCCGATCGAGCGCGAGGTCCTGGGCGCGCCGGTCCGGGAAGCGCGCGGACAAGGCCATGCGCGACTTCATCACCGAGTCCACGCGTCTCGCGAGCGTCCGGCACCAGGTCGTCCTCGACCCGAATCGCACGAGCAAGCTGCTCGACGAACGGCTCCTGCTCCGGCATCTCGGGGAGCTCCGAGGCGAGCTGATCCAGGCACAGGCACAGGTACACGCACAGCCGCAGATGCAGCCGCAGACACAGCCGCACGGCGCGTCATCCGGGACTCGTCCAGGCTCCGGCGCTTGGATGTAGAGCATGACAAACACTGATCGCACCAAGCCAGAAGTCGACTTCCCGGGTGGAGAGGCACCAGCAGAGCTGGTCATCGAGGACATCATCGTGGGCGACGGGGCAGTCGCGGAGCCGTCCTCGACGGTCGACGTGCACTACCTCGGCGTCGAGTTCGAGTCCGGCGAGGAGTTCGACTCCTCGTGGAACCGGGGCGAGTCGGTCAACTTCCCGCTGAAGGCGCTTGTGCGCGGCTGGCAGGAAGGCATCCCGGGCATGCAGGTCGGCGGCCGCCGCAAGCTCGTCCTCCCGCCGCACCTCGCCTACGGCGCCGCTGGCGGAGGGCACCCGCTCTCCGGCAAGACGCTGGTCTTCATCATCGACCTGCTGGGCGTGAGCTGACCCCTCCCGATCTGCTATGCTCTTTCGGTTGCCGTGAAACGGCCGCGGATGAAGAGAGCTCGCACATTGTGTGCCGAGCGCCGCGCAACGAAAGAGAAGGGGGTCTGTCAATGGCACTAAGCGCTGAGGGCAAGAAGGCCATCATCGAAGAGTACGCAACGCACCCGGGTGACACTGGTTCCCCTGAAGTTCAGGTTGCCATCCTCACCACGCGAATCAAGGAGCTCACCGAGCACCTCAAGGAGCACAAGCACGACCACCACTCGCGTCGTGGTCTCCTCCTGCTTGTGGGTCAGCGTCGTCGTCTGCTCGGCTACCTCGCCGACGTCGACATCTCGCGTTACCGTTCGCTCATCGAGCGACTCGGCCTTCGCCGCTAAGCACTTTCTGCGAAGAGCCCCTGCCATCGGCAGGGGCTCTTTTCGCGTGCAGCGGCGCCTGGTCGTCCACATGGGGCCCAGGCGTGGAAGCCCCGGCGCTAGGCTGAGCGACATGGCAGCCTCTCGAACTCCAGCAAAGCCGCACGCAGACGCCAAGGGTCAGACGAAGGCCTCGGAATCGGGCAATGACGCCCGCGTGGAGGCCGGCGCATCGGACTCCACCTCGACGAGTCGCGCTCGGAAGCAGGGCGCAGGCTCTCAGGCCGCGTACCGCCTCAACCGGGCGGGCATCCCGGACATGACCCCGGAGGTGGACGAACTCGCCGAGCTGCGCGACGAGGACCCGCTTGGCGAGGCCTGGCGCCACGGCTACCCCTACGACGCCAAGCTGCCGCGCAAGGAGTACGAGAAGCAGAAGCGCGCGGTGCAGATCGAGCTCCTGAAGCTCCAGACCTGGATCAAGGAGACGGGGCAGAAGGTCGTCATCATCTTCGAGGGCCGGGACGCGGCAGGCAAGGGTGGTGCGATCAAGCGCTTCATGGAGCACCTGAACCCTCGCGGTGCTCGCACCGTCGCGCTCGAGAAGCCGACGGAGAAGGAGCAGACGCAGTGGTACTTCCAGCGATACGTCGAGCATCTGCCCTCTGGAGGCGAGATCGTCCTGCTGGATCGCTCCTGGTACAACCGTGCGGGCGTCGAGCGCGTCATGGGGTACTGCACCCCGACCGAGTACCTCGAATTCACGCGTTCCGCTCCCGAGTTCGAGCGCATGCTCGTCAACTCCGGCACGACCATCATCAAATTCTGGTTCTCGGTCGGTCGGGCGGAGCAGCTCGCGCGCTTCGCGGCCCGTCGCGACGACCCGGTGCGCCAGTGGAAGCTGAGCCCGACCGACCTCGCGTCTCTCGACAAGTGGGACGAGTACAGCGAAGCCAAGGAGGCGATGTTCTTCTACACGGACACCGCCGAATCGCCGTGGACGGTGGTCAAGTCGAACGACAAGAAGCGGGCGAGGCTCGAGGCCATGCGCTACGTCCTCTCCCAGTTCGACTACCCCTCGAAGGACGAGAGCATCGCGCACGCTGCTGACAAGAAGATCGTCGGGTCGCCGAGCAAGCTCTACGACGAGGGGGAGAAGCCGACGGGGGAGTTCCCTCTCGTGAAGGAGCTCCCTCGCCCGTCTCGCAAGAAGTAGGGGCGCCCGTGCGGCACTCGCCGCACGGGTTCCAGCTGCTCGTCGCCCTCCGCTGGTAGAGTCAGCAGCGCAATCATTCAAGACACGCGGGGCGGCGAGTAGCTGGTCCTCGGTGGTGGGTTCCTGTCGATGCGCTAGAGGCGCTCATTCGGCAGTGGTCTTCTACTGACGATCAGCCCGGGAAGACCCGGTCGCGCTTGCCCTTCGCGTGCACACACGCAGAAGGAGGAGACCTCTTGGAAGGTCCCGAAATCAAGTTCTCTGAAGTCGTTCTCGACAACGGCAAGCACGGCCAGCGCAAGATCCGCTTCGAAGCAGGGCGTCTCGCCCAGCAGGCGCAGGGCTCTGCCGTCGCCTACCTCGACGACGAGACGATGCTGCTGTCGGCAACGAGCATCTCGAAGAACCCGAAGGAGAACTTCGACTTCTTCCCGCTCACGATCGATGTCGAAGAGCGCAGCTACGCCGCCGGCAAGATCCCCGGATCGTTCTTCCGTCGTGAGGGACGCCCGTCGACGGAGGCCATCCTGGTCTGCCGCCTCATCGACCGGCCGTTGCGCCCCTCGTTCGTCAAGGGCCTCCGCAACGAGGTCCAGGTCGTCGTGACGGTGCTCTCGATCGCTCCCGGTGAGTTCTACGACGCCCTCGCGATCAACGCGGCTTCGCTGTCCTCGCAGCTCAGCGGTGTGCCGTTCTCCGGCCCCATCGCCGGTGTCCGCCTCGCGCTCATCGACGGCCAGTGGGTCGCGTTCCCCAAGTTCGAGCAGCTCGCCGATGCCGTCTTCGACCTGACGGTCGCCGGCCGTCTCGTCACGAAGGCCGACGGCACCGAGGACATCGCCATCATGATGGTCGAGGCCGAAGCCACCGAGCACGCGTGGGGCCTCATCCAGGCCGGCGCGCAGAAGCCCGACGAGGCTGTCGTCGCACAGGGCCTCGAGGCTTCCAAGCCGTTCCTCACGCAGCTCGTGAAGGCACAGCAGGAGCTCGCAGACCAGGCCGCGAAGCCCGTCGTCGAGTACCCGGTCTTCCTCCCGTACACGCAGGAGGCCCTCGACGCGGTCACTGCCATCGCGCACGACGGACTCGTCGACGTGTACCAGATCGCCGGCAAGATCGAGCGCCAGGATGCTGACGACGCGCTCAAGGCCAGCGTCAAGGAGCAGATCGCCGCGAAGATCGAAAGCGGAGAGCTCGACGCCTCCGTCGCCGGTCAGGTGTCGGCCGCCTACAAGACCGTCACGAAGGACGTCGTCCGCGGACGCATCCTCCGTGAGGGCAAGCGCATGGACGGTCGCGGCGTCGCCGACATCCGTCAGCTCGATGCAGAGGTCGACGTCGTGCCACGCGTGCACGGATCGGCGATCTTCCAGCGCGGCGAGACGCAGATCCTCGGCGTCACCACGCTGAACATGCTCAAGCTCGAGCAGCAGATCGACTCGCTCTCGCCGATCACGTCGAAGCGCTACCTGCACCACTACAACTTCCCGCCGTACTCGACGGGTGAGACCGGACGCGTCGGCTCGCCGAAGCGTCGCGAGATCGGGCACGGCTTCCTCGCCGAGCGCGCCATCGTCCCGGTTCTCCCGAGCCGCGAGGAGTTCCCCTACGCGATCCGTCAGGTCTCGGAAGCGCTCAGCTCCAACGGCTCCACGTCGATGGGCTCCGTCTGCGCCTCCACCCTGTCGCTGCTCAACGCCGGTGTGCCGCTGCGCGCTCCTGTCGCGGGCATCGCCATGGGTCTCGTGTCCGACGAGGTCGACGGCGAGACGCGCTACGCGGCGCTCACCGACATCCTCGGCGCAGAAGACGCGCTCGGCGACATGGACTTCAAGGTCGCCGGTACCGCGGAGTTCGTCACGGCCATCCAGCTGGACACGAAGCTCGACGGAATCCCGACGTCGGTTCTCGATGGCGCCCTGACGCAGGCTCGCGATGCTCGCATCCAGATCCTCGACAAGGCCATCAACGCCGTCATCGACACGCCGGACGAGCTCGCTGCCACGGCACCGCGCATCATCTCGGTCCGCGTTCCGATCGACAAGATCGGCGAGGTGATCGGGCCAAAGGGCAAGGTCATCAACCAGATCCAGGACGACACCGGAGCCGACATCTCCATCGAGGACGACGGCACCGTGTACATCGGCGCTGTCGACGGTCCGTCCGCCGAGGCCGCTCGTGCAGCGGTCAACGCCATCGCGAACCCGACGAACCCTGAGGTCGGCGAGCAGTACCTGGGAACGGTCGTCAAGATCGCATCCTTCGGTGCCTTCGTCTCCCTGCTCCCGGGCAAGGACGGCCTGCTGCACATCTCCGAGGTGCGCAAGCTCGCCGGTGGCAAGCGCGTCGAGAACGTCGAAGACGTGCTCGGCGTCGGCCAGAAGATCCTCGTCGAGATCACGAAGGTCGACGACCGCGGCAAGCTGTCGCTCGCACCCGTGCTCGAGGAGGCAGCTGCAGAAGAGGGCGTCGCTCTCGAGGCAGGCGCTGAGTAGCTCAGCCCACCTCTGTTCTGAAGGGCCCCGCGCATCCGTGCGCGGGGCCCTTTGGCGTCTCGCGAGGTCTCGAGCCGCTGGGAGTTGTCTCGCGGCTGACGCCGGGACGGTCAACACGCTCTAGGCTTGACTGGTTATGCGCGATGCCATTGAACTGCCACTTGACCTTCCCGAGATCGAAGCACGAGTGTCGAACGGCGGTCTCTTCCGACGTTCGGTGCTGCCGAGCGGGGTGCGCCTCCTGACCGAGGAAGTCGTCGGCGCGGCGAGCACCAGCATCGGCCTGTGGGTGCCGGTCGGCTCCCGGGACGAGCTCCCGCACGAGTACGGTTCCACGCACTTCCTCGAGCATCTGCTCTTCAAGGGCACGCCGACACGGTCCGCCTTCGAGGTATCTGCGGCCTTCGAGCGCGTCGGTGGAGAGGTGAACGCGCAGACCGCGAAGGAGCACACGCTCTACCACGCGAAGGTCCGCGATGCCGACCTCCCGATGGCCGTCGAAGTCCTGAGCGACATGATCACCTCGAGTGTGATCGACGCCGCGGAGTTCGAGATCGAGCGCGGCGTCATCATCGAGGAGCTCGCGATGGCGGACGACGACCCGAACGACGTGGTCTGGGAGCGGTTCTACGAGACGCTCCTCGGTGCGCATCCGCTCGCGAGGCCCATCGGCGGCACGCCTGCCTCGATCAGGGCCGCTGACCGCGACGCCGTGTGGAGCTCGTACCGCCAGCACTACCGTCCGGAGGAGCTCGTCGTGACTATCGCGGGGGCCGTCAACCACGACGTCGTCCGCGAGCAGCTCGAGCGCAACCTCCGGGCCGGCGGGTGGGACCTCGACGCACGCGCCGTCCCCGTCTCCCGCAGGGCCACGACGCTCGAGCCGGGCTCCGCGGTGCCGACAGGACCGCTCTCGGCCATCGAGCGCCCGCTCGAGCAGCTGGCCCTGGTCATCGGTGGCCAGGGAATCACGCAGCTCGACCCGCGCAGGGAGGCATTCGGCCTCATGCATCGGATCTTCGGTGGTGGCATGTCGTCCCGCCTCTTCCAGGAGATCCGCGAGAAGCGCGGGCTCGCCTACTCCGTGTACTCGTTCGGCGGTAGCCACTCCGATGTGGGGGTGACGGGCATGTACGCGGGATGCGCTCCCGACAACGTGCTGGAGACGGTCAGGGTGCTGCGCCAGGAGGCGGAGAAGCTCGTCCAGGACGGGGTCACCGCGACGGAGCTGGCCGACGCGAAGAGCGCGAGTGCCGGCGGCTCCGCTCTCGCGATCGAGGACGCCGACACTCGCATGTCTCGCCTCGGGCGCGCGGAGATCCACACGGGTCGCTTCTACGACCTCGAGGCGGCGCTCTCGCGGGTCGAAGCCGTGTCGCTCGACGAGGTGCAGTCCGTCGCGGCCGACATGTTCAGTGGGGAGCTCGTCGCGTCTGCGGTCGGTAAGCTCTCCTCGGAAGCAAGGACCGAACTGGAGCGCCGCTGATGTCGCACTACCTCTACCTCGTCAGGCATGGCGAGCAGGAGAACGCCGAGCACGGAATCACCGACGGCCCGCTGTCGGAGCGTGGTCGGGCCCAGGCTCATCTGATCGGCCGCAGGCTCGCGGGCGTCCCGCTCAGCGAGTCCTACACGTCGCCGCTGGATCGCGCTGTCGAGACGAGCGCGGTGATCGACCAGTACACGAGCGGTCCCGCCGCGCTCGAATCGACGCTGCTCTTCGACTGCATCCCCACGGGGCAGGACGGTGCGCCGTCGACGTACGACAGCTTCTTCGGCGGCATCGCTGACGAGGTCGTCGACGCCGGCATGGCGCAGATGAACGACGCGTACGACACGTTCTTCAGCAAGAGCCGCGACGACCGCCACACCCTGCTCGTGACCCACAACTTCGTGATCGGCGAATTCGTGCGTCGGGTGCTCGACGCCCCAGACTGGCGCTGGCTCGGCCTCAACTCCGTGAACACCGGTCTCACGGTGGTCCGGGTGCGGACCAGGAAGCCGGCTGAGCTGCTGCTCTTCAACGACCTGTCGCACCTGACGCCGGAACTGCGCACGGGAGTCAGCACCTCGATCGCCGTCTGAGGTCGTCGGGCCTGCCGCCGGGAGCCTCCCGCGTCGTCTGCTCGGCCTGCCGATGGCCGTACGCTTGTGGGCATGGAAACAAAGGTCGCCGTGCTGGGCGCTTCTGGCCGCATGGGAACACTGATCACACGGATCCTCGAGACGACCGATGGGCTCCGCTTCCATGCGGGGCTGACGAGTTCTTCTTCACTCGATGAGATGCTCGGCGCCGACGTGCTCATCGACGTCTCGCGGCTCGAGGCGTCGGAGGCGGCGGTTCCCTTCGCCCTCGACCATGGCATCGACGTCGTCGTCGGCACGAGCGGCTGGGACGAGCAGCGGATCGCCGGCATCTCTGGCCTCGTGCCTCCGGAGCGTGCCGTCGTCTTCGTCCCGAACTTCTCTCTGGGCTCGGTGCTCGGCACCGCGCTTGCGAGCGTCGCGGGGCGCTTCTTCGAATCGATCGAGATCGTCGAAGCGCACCATGACAAGAAGGTGGATTCGCCGTCAGGGACCGCTGTGCGGACCGCGGAGCGGATCGCGACCTCGAGGGAACGGCCACTCGCCGCTGCGAACAGCGAGCAGGACGCTCGGGGGCAACTCGTCTCGGGCGTACCCATCCACAGTCTGCGGCTACGTGGAGTCGTGGCAGATCAGCAGGTGATCTTCGGGGGAGAAGGTGAAGTGCTGACGATTCGCCACGAGACGATCTCGCAGGAGGCCTACGTGCATGGCATCAAGCTCGCCATCACGCATGCGGTCGAGACGCGGGGCACGACAGTCGGGCTCGACGGCGTGCTCGGCCTCGACGGACTGTCGGGTCGCTCGTGAAGAGCAACCTGGCCACGAAGCTCGGCGTCGCCGCCGTGACCCTGCTCCTGCTGCTCTACATCGTCTTCGTCTCGGGCATGGCGGTCTCGCTGTTCGCGGGCGATATCGTCGCCAAGGTGATGGGTGCCGCACTCATCGTGTTCCCGGTCCTCGCGGTCGTCTTCGTGGCCCGTGAGCTGCTCTTCGGGATGCAGACGGAACGACTGCTCGGACGTATGGCGGACGCCGGCGAGCTGCCGGAGGACGACCTGCCCAAGCGACCGAGCGGACGCGTCGTCCGTGAGGCGGCCGACGAGGACTTTCCGAGGTGGAAGTCCGAGGTCGAGGCCGCTCCTGAAGACTGGAGGACGTGGATGCGCCTCGGTCTTGCGTACTCGGCCTCGGGGGACCGAAAGCGAGCCAGGGCTTCTCTGCGCGAGGGCATTCGCCTCGAGAAGGCCGCTCGCGCCAGGGCGTGAGCGGCCCGGCTCGAAGGGTCAGACCCCGGCGCCAGGCTCCGGCTCGAACTCCGGCGACTTGAGGGCCAGCTCGACGGCCTGACCCGCGGTGCGATCCTTGAAGGTGAAGCCCGCGTCGAGCAGGCGCTTCGGGCGGATCTGCTGGTCGGCGAGGAACAGCTCACGGCCCGCCTTCTGGAGGGTGAGGTCGATGAGCGTCGATGGCGCCTTGAGCTTGTAGGGGCGCCCGAGCTCGTCGGCCAGCTGCTGCTGGATCTCGTCGGCGGTCGCGGGTGTGGGGCCGACCAGGTTGTAGGGCCCCTGCGCGTCGTCGGACTCGAGCAGGAAGCGGAGCGCGCGCACTTCGTCGCGCAGGCTCACCCACGGCCAGTGCTGCGTGCCGTCACCCAGCTGCGAGAGCAACCCGACGCTTGCCAGGGTCTTCAGGACGGTCAGGACACCGCCGCGCCCCAGGACGAGACCGGTGCGGGCGAGGACGACCCTGGTGCCCTCCGGGGCTGTCTGAGCCGCGCGCTCCCAGCGGTCGACGACACGCGGGAGGAACTCGTCGGTCTCGGGCAGTGCCGAGTCCTCGTCGAGTACCTGCCCCGGCCGGTCGCCGTACGCGCCCGACGCGGAACCGTTGATGAGGAGCGCCGGGGGCGTGGAGGAGGCCGCCATAGCACCGGTGATCGTGAGCGTCGCGTTGACGCGGGAGCGAAGGATCTCCTTCTTCACGTTGTAGGTCCACGGCAGCTTGCTGAGCGGTGACCCGGAGAGGTTCACGACTGCATCCACGCCGTCGAGGACCCTCGCGTCCAGAGTTCGCTGGGCGGGGTTCCACCGGAACTCGCTGGCGTCCTTCGGGTCGCGCCTGACGAGCCGCGTGACGCGGTGGCCGTGCGCGTGCAGCTCCTCGATGAGACGGTGGCCGATCATTCCGGATGCGCCGGAGACGAGAACGTGCTTTGGGGAGGTCGCCTGAGTGCTCATGACCTCGAAGGTAGTCGTGTCAGTTGGGCGCGAGCGCAACGCGGGGCCGTGCTCGGCTGATCGCGCGCCTGAATGCGCCTAGGCTGTGCGGGTGCATCACGTGAACCTCGCCCCGAACACGGCCCAGCCGAACGGCCATCTTGGCACCTAGCGCGCTGCCGCTCGGCGAGCCGGTGCCGCCGAGCGGAGAGCTCCCAGGCCAGGCACTGGTCGGCGCCGAGTCACGAGACTTCGGCGTCTACATCCACGTGCCCTTCTGCCGCGTGCGATGCGGCTACTGCGACTTCAACACCTACACGGCGGAAGAGCTCGGAGGGGTCTCGCGTTCCAGCTATGCCGGCGAGGTGGAGAAGGAGATGGTGATCGCCGAGCGGGTGCTGAGCGGTGCCCCTCGCGAGGTATCCACCGTCTTCTTCGGTGGCGGAACGCCGACTCTCCTTCCCGTCAGCGACCTTGCGGCGATGCTCGAGGGAGTGCGCAGTCGCTGGGGCCTCGCCCCAGACGCGGAGGTGACCGTCGAGGCGAACCCCGACTCGGTCGGCGAGCGTGAGCTCGCCGAGCTCCGGGCTGCTGGAGTGACCCGAGTCAGCTTCGGGATGCAGTCCGCCGTCCCGCACGTCCTCAGCGTCCTCGAGCGCACCCACGATCCCGCACGCATCCCGATCGTGGTCGCCGCAGCGAAGCGAGTCGGGCTCGAGCCGAGCCTCGACCTGATCTACGGCACTCCCGGCGAGTCCATCGACGACTGGCGCCGATCGCTCGACATGGCGCTGGCGCAGGAGCCGCTGCACGTGAGCGCGTATGCGCTCATCATCGAGGAGGGCACGAAGCTGGCCAGGCAGATCCGCCGCGGCGAGGTGCCCGCTGTGGACGACGACCTGCAGGCCGACATGTACGAGCTCGCAGAGGAGCGACTCTCAGCGGCCGGGTTCGAGTGGTACGAGGTCAGCAACTGGTCGCTCGACGGCAAGCACGCGTCTCGCCACAACCTCTCCTACTGGCGAGATGCGGACTGGTGGGGATTCGGGCCAGGCGCGCACAGCCACGTGGGTGGTGTGCGCTGGTGGAACGCCAAGCATCCGAGCGCCTACGCAGCGAGGCTTGCTGAGGGCATCACCCCGGCCATGGGGCGCGAAGTGCTCGACGAGGAGACGAAGCGCTTCGAGCGGATCATGCTCGGCTCGCGTCTGCGGGAGGGCCTCGCGATCTCCGAGCTGGACGACTCCAGCGTCGTCGCCGAGCTCATCGCCGAGTCGCTCGTCGACGGGAGGGCCGCGCTGAAGGGCAGGCTCGTCCCGACGCTCCGCGGTCGGCTCATGGCAGACGCGATCGTGCGCCGAATCGCCGCCTGAGCCGGCTCAGCTCACGAACCGGAAGGTGACCGGGTACCGGTAGGGGAGACCCTTGTTCGCCTGGACCGCGCCGAGAATGGCGTAGACGACGACGGCAACCCAGAGCAGCGGGTAGAGGAGCGGGACGATCAGCGCCAGCGGGCCGCCGATCAGCGAGAGCAGCGAGATGACGCCGATGCCGAGGTACACGATCGCAACGGTGATGCCGAAGTTGAGCGCCTCGCGGCCCTCGCTGTCGGCGAGAGGCCCCCTCCGCCGCGTGACGAGCCAGAGGATGAGCGGCCCGACGGCCGGGGCGACGATGTTGAGCAGGTGATCGAAGGTTCCGACGAGGCGGTCGCCGTCTCGGGTCAGGGGCGGTTCTGTCCCATTCTGCGGGCCCGACTGCTGGTACTGCCCGCCCTGCGGGTGCCCGTAGGGAGGCTGCTGTCCGTACGGGACCTGCTGACCGTGGGGAGCCTGCTGCCCGTACGGTGGCTGCTGCCCGTAGGGTCCCGGCCGGTCGTATGGCGGCTGCCGAGGCTGATCCTGGTGTCCTGGCGGCGGGGTCGGTGCGTTCTGATCTGACACGGGGTTCCTCTCGTCGGTTTCGCCCACGCTACTGCGCGTGCCCTCCGAGGGCCTGGCATCCTGCTGGTGGCGTGAGCGGAAAGCGGTAGGATTGGCAGTCTCAGGTTCGGAGTGCCAGTCCGACTCGCAGCAGCTCGTCGAGGGAGGAGCATCGTGGTTTCAGACAGAAGCATGCAGGTGCTCCGCGTCATCGTCACCGACTACGTCACGAGTCGTGAGCCGGTGGGCTCCAAGTCGATCGCAGACCGTCACGATTTCGGCGTCTCCGCGGCCACCATCCGCAACGACATGGCACAGCTCGAAGACGCCGAGCTCATCGTGGCCCCGCACACGTCCTCCGGGCGCATCCCGACCGACAAGGGCTACCGACTCTTCGTCGACCGGCTCGCCGAGTTCAGGCCGCTCTCCGGGGCGCAGCGTCGGGCGATCGAGACGTTCATCGAGGGCAGCGACGACGTCGACGAGGTGCTCGGACGGTCGGTGCGACTGCTGGCGCAGCTCACCAACTCCGTCGCGATCGCGCAGTACCCCTCGCTCGCGAACGCCGCCATCCAGCACGTCGAGTTCGTCCTGCTGTCGAGCATGCGCGTCCTCACGGTCCTCATCACCGACTCGGGCCGCGTCGAGCAGCGCATCGGGCATCTGCGTGCCGAGGTGAGCGTCGAGCAGCTGCATGTGCTCCGGGACCGGCTGGCCGGCCGCCTCGTCGGGAAGACGGTCGCGCGCGCTTCCACGGAGCTCAGGGATGTCAGCGGCATCATGGGGGAGCGAGACGCGGAGCTCTTCGCTCCCGTCATCGCCAACCTGCTCGAGCTCGTCCTGGCGCACCGCCAGGAGCGCCTCGTCATGGCGGGCACCGCGAACCTCGCCCGGACCGAACGTGACTTCCCCTCGAGCATCCTGCCCGTCCTCGAGGCCATCGAGGAGCAGGTGGTCCTCCTGCGGCTGCTCGACGAGCTCCACTCCAGCCCCGAGGCCTACTCGGTCAGCATCGGCCAGGAGAACGTCGACCTGGGCCTCGGCGAGACGGCTATCTTGACGAGCGGCTACCGCAGCTCCGGGAGCGACGCGCGTCTCGGCGTCGTCGGGCCGACGAGAATGGACTACCCGAGGAATATCCAGGCCGTTCGAGTGGTTGCGAGTTACCTGTCACGGGTGCTCGACGAGCAGCACTCGGACGACTGACCCACACCGCCAGATCACTCGGCGGATGCACCCGGCGCCTGACAACGCAGGCGTGACACACACAGATGCAAAGAAGGAGTCGCCACTCTTGGCAGACCACTACGACGTGCTCGGCGTGAGCCGTGAGGCGTCCCAGGACGAGATCAAGAAGGCCTACCGCAAGCTGGCACGCCAGCTGCACCCGGACGTCAACCCGTCCGAAGATGCCGCGGAGCGCTTCAAGTCCGTCACGCACGCCTACGACACGCTCATCGACCCCGAGCGGCGCCGGCAGTACGACCAGGGCGGCCCAGATGGGCAGTCCTTCGGCGGCTTCGGCGACATCTTCGAGACCTTCTTCGGCCAGCAGGGCTCCCGCGGACCCCGCTCGCGCGCGGAACGCGGCCAGGACGCGCTCGTGCGCGTCGAACTCGACCTCGACGAGGTCATGTTCGGCACGCACCGGGACCTCGAGGTCACGACGGCGATCGCCTGCGAGAACTGCCAGGGCACCTGCTGCGCGCCAGGCACCTCGCCGACGACGTGCTCGGCATGCGGTGGGGCCGGGTCCGTGCAGCGACAGGTGCGCTCCATCCTCGGCATGGTCGTCACGAACCAGCCGTGCGCGCAGTGCCGCGGCTACGGCACGGTCATCGAGCACCCGTGCGACACGTGCCACGGCCAGGGGCGCGTCCGATCGAACGTGAGCATCCCGGTCGACATCCCGTCCGGTGTGGACTCCGGGCTGCGCATCCACCTTCCCGGTCGGGGCGAAGCCGGACCAGCAGGGGGAGCGAACGGCGACCTCTACCTCGAGATCCGCGTGCGCCCGCACGAGGTCTTCTCGCGAGACGGCGATGACCTCCAGTGCGTCGTCGAGGTGTCGATGGCCGACGCGATCCTGGGCACCTCGACCACGGTCGGTGCGCTCGACGGCGACGTCGACCTGCAGATCCCCGCGGGCGTGCAGTCGGGTGAGGTGCTGACCGTTCGCGGTCGGGGCATCACGCGGCTTCGCTCGACGCATCGCGGCGACCTCGACATCGCCGTCCAGGTCGTGACCCCGGCGAAGCTCGACGGCAGGTCGCGCAAGCTGATCGAGGAGTTCGCTGCCCGTCATCGCCACGAGGCCCCTCGCCTCGCGCGGGAGAAGCAGGGGATGTTCTCGAAGCTCCGCGACCGTTTCGGTCGCTGACGTGGCGTGGCTCTACCTCGTTGAGGACCTCGACGAGGCGCTGCGCGTCGGCGGCGTCGTCGAGGTGCGCGGCGCGGAAGCCAAGCACATGGCGGTCGCGCGGATGCGAGTGGGCGAACGTGTGCAGCTCGGCGACGGGCGCGGCTTCGTCGTCGATGGCGAGCTCGCTCTGACTGAGCGCGACCGCGCACTCGTCACGGTCCTCGCCGCGCGGCGAGTGGCGCAGTCGGCTCCGCGTGTCACGGTTGTCCAGGCACTCGCGAAGGGCGGGCGAGACGACCTCGCCGTGCAGGTCGCGACGGAGCTCGGAGCCGCGGCGTTCGTGCCATGGCAGGCGAAGCGCAGCGTGAGCCGCTGGGACCAGAAGGCCGAGAAGGGGCGTGAGCGGTGGGCATCCATCGCCAGGGAGGCCAGCAAGCAGAGCCTCGCCGCGTGGGTCCCGGATGTGGCCCCGCTGCACTCGACGGGTGAGGTCGCAACGCTCGCCGGTCACGCGCCGATGCTGGTCCTCGACCCGCTCGGCGACACCTCGCTGCGCCAGGCCCTCGTCGAGCAGGTCCCGGCAGGCGCTTCCGGGCTGACGCTCGTCGTCGGGCCAGAGGGCGGCATCGACGAGAGCGAATTCGAGGCCTTCGAGGCTGCCGGCGCCAGGCGCGTGCACCTCGGCGCTGGCGTTCTTCGAACCTCGAGTGCGGCTCCCGCCGCGATCGCGGCGATCCTGGCGCTGAGCGGCACGTGGGACTCTCGGTCCCGCGCGAGTGCCGAGTCGTAGGCTGGTCTCATGTCGAGTTCAGAGCCGTCCATCTTCACGCGCATCATCAACCGCGAGATCCCAGCCGACATCGTGTTCGAGTCCGAGCGGGTCATCGCCTTCAAGGACATCAGCCCGAAGGCGCCCGTGCACCTTCTTGTGGTGCCCAAGACCCAGGAGTACGCGAACGTCGCCCAGCTCGCGGCAGGCGACCCGGCACTGCTCGCCGAGGTCATCGCGGTCGCCCAGGGGCTCGCCGATCAGCACACCGACAGCGAATTCCGGCTCATCTTCAACTCGGGGGCGGCAGCAGGTCAGACCGTCTTCCACGTACACGCCCACGTCCTCGGCGGAGGACTCTCGGAAGGATCCCTTGCCTAGTCAAGACAGTTCACCGTCCCAAGGTCCCGGGGAGCCCGGCACCTGGACTGATTTCGTGGAGCAGACCACCACGGTCGAAGGCGTCGCCATGGTGCGGCTCCTCGGGCCCGGCGACCGGCTGCTCAAGTCCGTCGAGCGCGAGCACCCCCGCGTGCGCGTGCTCGCGCGCGGGAACGAGATCACCTTCAGCGGCGAGCGAGACGACGTCGTCGCAGCCGAGGCGCTCCTGCGCGAGATCACTGCGATGGCGCGCAGCGGCGTCGACCTCGAGCCAGCTCAGGTCGAGCGCTCCCAGCGGCTCATCGACCGTGGCGAGGAGACCCCAACGGACGTGCTCGGCCAGTCCATCGTGCAGTCCCGTGGCAAGGTCATCCGCCCGAAGACACTCGGCCAGAAGCAGTACGTGGATGCGATCGACGACAACACGATCGTCTTCGGCATCGGGCCCGCCGGAACGGGCAAGACCTACCTCGCGATGGCGAAGGCGGTGCAGGCCCTGCAGCGCAAGGAGGTCACGCGGATCATCCTGACTCGCCCGGCCGTCGAAGCCGGCGAGCGCCTCGGCTACCTGCCGGGGACCCTCAACGACAAGATCGACCCGTACCTGCGGCCGCTCTTCGACGCGCTCAACGAGATGCTCGACCCGGAGGTCGTGGTCAAGCTCATGGCGAGCGGGACGATCGAGGTCGCGCCGCTCGCCTACATGCGCGGGCGCACGCTCAACGACGCCTTCGTGGTGCTCGACGAGGCGCAGAACACGACGCCGGAGCAGATGAAGATGTTCCTGACGAGGCTCGGGTTCGGATCGAAGATGGTCGTCACGGGGGACATCACGCAGCTCGACCTGCCCATGGGGGCCTCGGGACTGAAGCTCGTGACCCACGTGCTCGGCGGCATCGACGAGGTGCACTTCTCGCACCTCACGAGCGACGACGTCGTCAGGCACACCCTCGTGGCCCGCATCGTCGACGCCTACACCGAGTACGACCAGAAGAAGCAGGCGGACGATCACCGACGCCAGGACAGGAACGCAAGCCGATGAGCATCGAGGTCAACAACGAGGCCAGCTACGAGGTCGACGAAGGCGCCCTGCAGCGCGTCGCCGCGTACGCGCTCGACCAGCTGCACGTGCACGCCGAGTCGGAGCTCGCGATCGTGCTCGTCGAGGTCGGCCCCATGGAGGAGCTGCACGTGCAGTGGATGGGTGAACCCGGCCCCACCGACGTGCTCAGCTTCCCGATGGACGAGCTTCGGCCAGGCAACGTCGATCGGCAGACGCCTCCTGGACTGCTCGGAGACATCGTGCTCTGCCCGCAGGTCGCGACCGACCAGGCGAAGGCCGCCGGGCACAGCATGATGGACGAGCTCCTGCTGCTCACGACCCACGGAGTCCTGCACCTGCTGGGCTTCGACCACGCCGAGCCCGAGGAGGAGAAGCAGATGTTCGGGCTCCAGCGCGATCTCCTCGTCGGCTTCCACCTTCAGGAGAGGAAGCGCGCCAGATGACCGCGGCTCTGCTCGTCGCCGCCATCGTGCTGATGGTAGCGATGAGCGGGTTGCTCGCCGCGACGGAAGCGGTCATCGCGCGTCTCTCGAAGCCGGAGCTCGAGCACCTCGCCGCGGGGAGCCGCGCGAAGCGCTCGATCGAGGCGATCGCCGCCGATCCCGGTGCCCACAGCAACGCGCTGACGTTCGCACGCGTGCTCTTCGAGAGCATGTCGGCCGTCCTGGTGACGCTCATCCTGACCGATCTCTTCGACGTCAGGTGGCAGGCGTTCCTCGTCTCCGTTGCCATCATGATCCTGGTCTCGTTCATCATCGCCGGCACGAGTCCGCGAAGCGTCGCGCGGGCGCATCCCCAGCAGGTGATGGCCTTCGCGGCCCCCATCGCGCGCGGAGTCCGGCTCGTGATCGGGCCGGTCGCAGATCTGCTCGTCGTGCTCGGCGATCGCGTGACCCCTGGGCGTCCGCAGCGCCTCGGCTCCGTCTCGAGCGAGGAGGAGCTCCTCAACATGGTCGATGAGGCAGCAGACCTCAAGGTGCTCGAGCACGGCGACCGGGAGCTCATCCACTCCGTCTTCGAGTTCTCCGACCGGCTCGTCCGGGAAGTCATGGTCGCTCGAACGGACATGGTCACGGTCGACGGCGACGCCGGGGTGCGGGAAGCGCTCGAGCAGTTCCTCGAGACCGGCATCTCCCGTGCTCCGGTCATCGGCCGGGACAGCGACGACATCCTCGGGATCCTCTACCTCAAGGACCTGGTGCGGCATTCGCTGCAGGACGAGGCGGAGGCGAGCCCCGCGGTCGAGCTCGCCCGGCCCGCCGACTTCGTCCCGGAGTCGCTGCGCGCCGACCTGCTGCTGCGCCGCATGCAGGCGTCCGCGACCCACCTCGCCATGGTTGTCGACGAGTACGGCGGCATAGCGGGCCTCGTGACCCTCGAGGATCTCATCGAGGAGCTCGTGGGAGAGATCAGCGACGAGTACGATCGACCGAATGACGAGCCGCGGAAGCTGCTCGATGGGCGATACCGGGTGTCGTCTCGCCTCGCGACGGGGGAGCTCGGCGATCTCTTCGACATCGAGCTCGAGTTCGACGACGTCGACTCCGTGGGCGGGCTGCTCGCGAAGTCGCTGTCCAAGATCCCCGAACGAGGGGACAGGGCGGTGGTCGACGGCATCGAGCTCGTCGCCGAGCGAGTCGGACCCCGCAAGCGCATTCTCACTGTCCTGGCGCGCCGCCTGGAACCACTTCAAGAGTCAGGAATCGAAGCATGACGAACTACCGAGCAGGATTCGTGACCTTCGTCGGTCGCCCGAACGTGGGCAAGTCCACTCTGACGAACGCGCTGGTCGGCGAGAAGATCGCCATCATCTCCGACAAGCCGCAGACCACTCGCCGTGCCGTGCGAGGCATCGTCCACCGCGAAGACGGACAGATCATCATCGTCGACACCCCCGGCATGCACCGTCCGCGGACGCTCCTGGGGGAGCGCCTCAACGATGTCGTGCACGCGACGGTCGCGGAAGTGGATGTCATCGGGTTCTGCGTGCCGGCCAACGAGCCCGTCGGCCCGGGCGATCGCTTCATCAACGAGCAGCTGGATGAGGCCCCCAAGGCTCGCAAGATCGCCATCGTGACGAAGGCGGAGACCGTGAGCCGGGACGTCCTGGCCTCTCGCCTCGTCGACGTCCAGGGTCTCCGCGAATGGGATGACATCATCCCCGTCTCAGCAGCTGAGGACATCCAGCTGGACACGCTCACGGGAATCATCCTCGGGCTGCTCCCCGAGTCCGAGCCCCTGTACCCGAGCGACATGAAGACCGAGGAGTCGTTCGAGCAGCGTGCCGCGGAACTCGTTCGCGAGGCGGCGCTCGAGGGTGTGCACGACGAGCTCCCGCACTCGATCGCGGTCACGGTCGAGGAGATCGTGACGCGGGACGACGGCGTCACGCGCGAGCTGTACGTCAACATCGTCGTCGAGCGCGACAGCCAGAAGGGCATCATCATCGGGCGCGGCGGCGAGCGGCTGAAGCGCATCCGAGAGCAGGCGCAGCGTGAGATCTCGCAGATCACCGAGGGGCGTGTCATCGTCTCCATCCGCGTGAAGGTGGCGAAGGAGTGGCAGCGTGACCCGAAGCAGCTCGGACGCCTCGGCTTCTGAGCCGCGGTCCGTCGATGCTCTCGCGGCTGGTGGACAGCCGCGGGAGTCCTTCTTCGCGGCAGTCGGCGGGCTGTGGAAGGCGCACACCTACCGCCTGACGTGGCTGCAGTGGGTGACCGACATCATCCTCGGGCTCCTCTTCGCGCTCACGTTCGGCCTGCCCCTCGACTACGACGCCGGGGACGGCACGACGCTGACCTGGCTGCTCCTGCCTTCCTGGGTGCTCTTCACGGTCGCGATGATCATCCGGCGCTACGCGCCATGGCCGAGCTTCCTGATCGTCGTGCTCGCGGCACTGCTGAAGTCGGTCTTCGCGTTCGGCCCGCATCCGCAGGATGTCGCGATCTACCTCAGCATCTACGCCGCGGTCGCCTACGGCAGCCGTGCCCTTGTCATCAGCTCCGCCGTCTACGGCGTCGTGGCACCGACGATCATCGTGGCGCTCATCCCGCACTGGAATCCGACGAGCTTCACCTGGGAGTCCATCGCCACGAACGTCGAGGGCAGCCGCGACGCGTTCCTGTTCGCTGCGGCGTTGATCTGGCTGCTCTTCGTCGGGGCTGGAGTCGTGGCCTGGTTGGCAGGGCTCCTCCGCCGCGCGCATCTGCGGGCCCAGGAGGTCAAGAACCGGGCGGCGATCGTGGAGCTCGAGCGCATCCGAGCGCAGGAGCAGCTGGCCGCTGAACAGGAGCGAACGCAGATCGCGAGAGACATGCACGACGTGGTCGCGCACTCCCTGGCCGTGGTCGTCGCCCAGGCCGACGGCGCGCGGTACGCGATGAAGAGCAACCCCGATTCGGCGGAGGCGGCGCTCGGGACGATCTCCTCGACGGCCAGAAGCGCGCTCGTCGACGTCCGTGGCCTTCTCGGGCAGCTTCGGCACAGCCAGGAGGCCGGTCCGGAACCTGGCCTCGACGAACTGCCCGCACTGTATTCCAGGATGCGCGCGGCCGGCCTCGACCTGCAGCTGGAGACGAGAGGCGAGCCTCGGACCCTCACGACGCAGGCGCAGGGCGCTGTGTTCCGCTTGGTGCAGGAGTCGTTGACCAACGTGCTCAAGCACGGCGATGCCGCGAGGCCCGTCGTCGTGCGACTGAGCTGGGGGCAGGTCTTCGAGGCGACGATCCTCAACTCCGTCGCGGAGCCCCCGCACCCGAGAGGCGAGGGCGGGCACGGACTCGTCGGCATGGCGGAGCGCGTCGGCATCGCAGGCGGTAACGTGCAGGCTGAACGGCTTGGTGCGCAGTTTCGCGTGCACGCCTGGCTGCCCATAGCCTCGCCGCAGGGGGCCGCCGGGGCCGAGCTCGACAGCGACGGCACTCGCTCCACAACCGAGAGGCACACATTTTGACCAGTTCCCAGATCACCGTCGCGCTCGTCGACGATCAGCCTCTCTTCCGCAGCGGAATCCGGATGCTCATCGACAGCCAGGAGGACATGCGCTTCATCGGCGAGGCGAGCGACGGAGTCGCGGCGGTCTCGCTGGCGAAGGCGCTCAAGCCCGATGTGATGCTCATGGATGTGCGCATGCCGGGGCAGGACGGCCTCGAGTCGACGAAGCAGATCGTCGCGAGCGGGTCGTCAACACGCATCCTGGTGCTCACGACCTTCGACCTCGACGAGGCGGTCGCGAAGGCAGTCGGGGCGGGCGCCAGCGGGTTCCTGCTGAAGGACGCCGATCCGGAGTTCCTGCTCGCGGCGGTCCGGACCGTGGCGACAGGTGCCGAGGTCTTCGCCGCTCAGGCCACCGCCGACCTGATCAGGCGCTATTCGGCCGCCGTTCCGGCTTCGCGCGCCGTGCCGCAGCAGTTCACGACGCTCACCGAGCGCGAGCGAGAGATGTTCGCGCTCGCCTCTCGCGGCCTCTCGAACGGGGAGATCGCCCGACAGGAGTTCCTGAGCGAGGCCACTGTGAAGACGCACATCTCGCGGGTGCTCGCGAAGCTCGGGCTCCGCGACCGGGTGCAGCTGGTCGTCTTCGCCTACGAGCACGGCCTCAACTGACCGCGCGGGTGAACTCCGCGCCTCGGTGCTACGCTGGGCCAATGCTGTTCGGCACCCTCCTTCTTCGTTGCCGCGGCGAGGCTTCGCTCTAAGCCCCCTCGCCGCGGAGTCTGCTGTCGGCTTAGCACGACAAGAAGATGTGATCCGGAGCTAAAAATGAAGAACATGCAGCAGCCGTCATCGATGCCAGCGCACCGCTACGTCCCGCACCACGAGCAGATCGCCGTCGATCTGCCCGACCGCACCTGGCCCTCCAAGCGCATCGAGCGCGCACCGCGCTGGTGTGCCGTCGACCTGCGCGACGGGAACCAGGCGCTCATCGACCCGATGTCCCCGGAGCGCAAGCGCGCGCTCTTCGACCTCCTGGTCCGCATGGGGTACAAGGAGATCGAGGTCGGGTTCCCCTCGGCCAGCCAGACCGACTTCGACTTCGTCCGCTCGCTGATCGAAGAGAACGTCATCCCTGACGACGTGACGATCCAGGTGCTCACGCAGGCGCGTGGCCACCTGATCACCCGCACCTTCGAGTCGCTGAAGGGCGCGAAGCAGGCGATCGTGCACCTGTACAACTCGACGAGCGTCCTGCAGCGCGAGGTCGTGTTCCGCAAGGACCGCCAGGGCATCATCGACATCGCCCTCGAGGGTGTCCGTCTGTGCCGTGAAGCCGAGGCGATCGTTCCCGACACGAAGATCTACTACGAGTACTCGCCAGAGAGCTACACGGGCACGGAGCTCGACTTCGCGGTCGACATCTGCAACCAGGTCATCGAGGGCTTCGACGCGAGCCCCGAGCGTCCCGTCATCATCAACCTGCCGGCGACCGTCGAGATGTCCACACCGAACATCTACGCGGACTCGATCGAATGGATGCATCGCAACCTGACGCGGCGAGAGAGCGTCGTGCTCTCCCTGCATCCCCACAACGACCGCGGCACGGGTGTGGCCGCCGCCGAACTCGGCTACCTCGCCGGCGCCGACCGCATCGAGGGCTGCCTCTTCGGGAACGGCGAGCGCACGGGCAACGTCGACCTGGTCACCCTCGGCGTGAACATGTTCACCCAGGGCATCGACCCGCAGATCGACTTCTCCGACATCGACGGCATCCGCCGCACGGTCGAGTACTGCACGCAGCTGCCCGTCGGAGAGCGCGCCCCCTGGGGTGGCGACCTGGTCTACACGGCCTTCTCGGGCTCGCACCAGGACGCGATCAAGAAGGGCTTCGAGGCCATGGCCGCGAAGGCCGACGCGCTCGGCGTGTCCGTCGACGAGCTCACGTGGGAGGTCCCGTACCTGCCCGTCGACCCTCGCGACCTCGGCCGGAGCTACGAAGCCGTCATCCGCGTGAACTCCCAGTCCGGCAAGGGCGGAGTCGCCTACCTGCTCAAGGAGCACCACAACCTCGACCTGCCGCGACGTCTGCAGATCGAGTTCTCCGGGGTCGTGCAGAACAAGACCGACTCAGAGGGCGGCGAGGTCTCGACCGACGCCATCTGGCGAATCTTCAACGACGAGTACCTGCCCGCGGAGAGCGAGCAGCACAAGTGGGGTCGTTTCGAGCTGTTCCGCACGGCGACGAGCTCAGCGCTCGACGGAGCCGTCGACCTGAGCGTCGCGCTGCGCGACGGGTCGGGAGTGGCCGAGCACGCCTCGCAGGGCAACGGGCCGCTCGACGCCTTCATGAAGCTGCTCGGGCAGCAGGGCCTGCAGGTCGAGCTGCTCGACTACGTCGAGCACTCGCTGTCCGTGGGTGGCGACGCGCGCGCCGCGGCCTACATCGAGCTGGACGTCGCGGGCGTGCGCCTCTGGGGAGTCGGTATCGACAGCGACATCTCGACGGCGTCGCTCAAGGCCATCGTGTCCGGCGTCAACAGGGCGCTGCGCGGCGAGACCGAAGCCGAGCTCGATGCTCAGCTGACGACGGTCGCGTAGGCGCGACCGGCACGTTCAACGGGCGGGCACCCGGCCGGAGGTCACTCCGAGCTCGGGTTGCTCGCCCGCTTCTGTTCGATGATGTCGATCGGTCGGGTGTCGGGGGCGTGCAGGCCCGACGCCTCGAGAATCTCCTGGTCGGTGAAGGGCAGCTCCCGCTCGGGCCTGCCCGTCCGAGGCGACCTCCGGATTCGTGGCATCTTCAGCGCGATCTGCTCGGGCAGACTGAGCCCGAACCAGACGCTGGCCATGCGCACGGCGAAGGTCACCGCGACGCAGATCACGATGCCGATGATCTGGGAGACGCCGAACGCGTCTGCCAGCACGAACGCTGCGCTGCCTGCCGTCGCGGCCACGGCGTAGAGGGAGCCGACGAAGAGGATGCCGACCGGCATCCCGAGCAGCATGTCGCGGACCACGCCTCCGCCGGCCGCGGTCACGGTTCCCACGAGCAGCGTCGGCAGGATCGGGAGGTCGAAGTTCATGGCCTTGAGCGTGCCGACCGCGCAGAAGAAGCCGAGCGCCGCCGCGTCGAGGACCGAGACCAGGCCGTCCATGCGTCTGAGCAGTCGCTGCAGGAGCATCCCGCCGAGTGCCGCCGCCCCAGCTGTGAAGAGGAACCACTCCGTCTCCATGCTCACCGGACGGATGCCGAGGAGGAGATCGCGGATGATGCCGCCGCCGAGACCCACGGTGATGCCGATGATGACGACGCCGAGCCAGTCGAGCTTCTTGTCGCGGAACTGCTCCGCGACCATGGCCGCGGTGATCGCGCCGATGGCGATGGCCGTGAGGTCCAGCCAGAGGGGGAGCGTCGTGGCGGGCGAATCCATGGTCTCAATGCTCCCACAGCGCCGTGCTGAGCCGAGTCACGCGTGGTTCCCGGCTCTCGCTGCTCGGAGGGCCATACTGGGGTGATGCCCACCTATCGTGACGAGGCGGTTGTCCTTCGAACCCAGCGCCTCGGCGAAGCCGACCGCATCGTCACACTGCTCGGCAAGGAACGCGGAAAGGTGCGGGCTGTGGCCCGCGGGGTTCGTCGGACGTCGTCGAAGTTCGGCGCTCGGCTCGAGCCGTTCATGGTCGTGGACGTGCAGTGCTACGCGGGTCGCAACCTGGACACCGTCACGCAGGCTGTGACGCTCGCCGCGTACGGGCGGGACCTGGTCGAGGACTACTCCAGGTATTCGGCCGCTTCCGTCATCGTGGAGGCCGCCGAGCGAGTGGCGGAGGCTGAGCCGTCGCCCCAGCAGTACACGCTGGTCATCGGGGCCCTGCGGGCGCTCACCCTCGGCGCGAGGGCGTCCCAGGACATCCTCGACTCGTACCTGCTCCGCTCGCTCTCGCTCGCCGGCTGGGCCCCCGCGCTCGATGACTGCGCGAGGTGCGGAGCCCCGGGGCCGCACGAGCGATTCAGCGTGCAGCTCGGGGGAGTCGTGTGCCAACGATGCACTCCAGCGGGGATCGTGCGAGTGGACGAGGCGACGGTGCAGGCGGTGCGCGCGCTGCTGTCCGGCGATTGGGCGATGCTCGACGGCATCGAGGTCTCGGCCAGGGCACGTGCCAGTGGAATCGTCTCGGCCTACTCGCAGCACTATCTCGACAAGAAGCTCAGATCGATGCAGGTCCTCGAACACGACCGCCTGCTCGGACGCCTGGAGCCGGCGACCGCGGTCGCTCTGAGCAGCGCGGGCGGCGGGGCAATCAACGGAGACAACGACCCGGGCGCGGAGCCCGGCACGGAGGAGACGGCATGAGCCGGAGCAGGCAGGCGCAGACGTTCAAGCCGGTCGACTGGACGGGTGTCTATCCGCCGGCGTTCGAGGCGTCCGAGGTCCCCTCGCACGTGGCGGTTGTCATGGACGGCAACGGCCGCTGGGCCAACCAGCGCGGTCTGCCGCGGATCGAGGGCCACCGAGCCGGGGAAGCTGCCCTCCTCGACGTCGTCGCGGGCGCCCTCCAGGTCGGGGTGAAGCACCTCAGCGCCTACGCGTTCTCCACGGAGAACTGGAAGCGCTCACCCGAGGAGGTGCGCTTCCTCATGGGCTTCAACCGCGATGTCCTCCATCGGCAGCGCGACCAGCTGAACGAGTGGGGGGTGCGCATCCGCTGGGCTGGGCGGGAGCCGCGCCTGTGGAAGTCGGTCATCAAGGACCTGCAGCTTGCCGAGCGCCTGACGAAGGACAACACTCGGATGACGCTCACGATGTGCGTGAACTACGGAGGGCGCCTCGAGATCGCCGACGCCGTGAAGCGCATCGCCGAAGAGGTTCGCGAGGGGAGGCTGCGACCAGAGCGCGTCACGGAGCAGACCATCGCCAAGTACCTCTACGACCCGGAGATGCCGGATGTCGACCTCTTCGTGCGATCGAGCGGTGAGCAGCGGACGAGCAACTTCCTGCTCTGGCAGGCTGCCTATGCGGAGATGTGCTTCCTCAACACGCTCTGGCCGGATTTCTCTCGCACCGACCTCTGGGAGGCGATCGAGCGCTACGCGGGCCGGGAGCGCAGGTTCGGTGGCGCCGTGGATGCGCCGACTCGCGTCGACGCCCCCGCCCCGACCGACGCCAGCTGAGACGGCGGGGGCGGGCGCGCCGCGAGATCAGCGGAATTCGACGGTGACCTTCTCCCCGTCGATGGCGAAGGTGCCCTGCTCCCAGATCGTGTCCGATCCTTTCGTGGTTCGCCCACTCTCGCCTGCCGAGATGTACGTGGCGAGACCTCCCTCGATCTCGAAGGAGTCGGAGGTATCGCTGACGGTCACGGTCGGATAGGTGGCGATGCTCCAGTTCACGCTTCGATTCGCGCCGGAGGCGTAGGTGCTGAACGGGCATCCGACGGGAGCCGCGGCCGTCGAGGAGGCACACTCGTCGATCTTGGCGGTGACCGCGGATTCCACCGCGGACTGCAACGCCTCGGTCGGCGTGTAGACGACGTTGCGGTTTGCGACGTGGTCGTCGGCGATGGTGCCGACACGCACCGGCTGGTTCGAGGTGGAGTAGAACTCGGAGATCGTTCCCGTGACGGGGTAGATCGCCGGGTAAGCGTCGAACTGCACCCAGCTCACCGGCTGACTGCCTTCCCAGGTTCGAGAGTCGACGGGGTCGGGGGTCACCGTGACGGCGCCGATCGTGAGGTCCATGGCATGACTCGTGCCGACGGCCGAGGCGAAGACCAAGGGTGTGAGGATCCGCCAGTGCTCGAGCACCAGGAACTCATTGTCAACGCGTTCAGCGACGAGCACGGCCGTCTCCGTCGTCCCGCCGAGCCTGTAGGTGACCTGCACGTTCTTGGTCTCGCGGCCTGAACCCACCGCTGCGGGCGTCGACGGAGTCAGCCAGCCATCCGCGGCGGGTGTCGTGGCGGCTTCGAGCTCGACGATGTCGAGGACGGTGATCCGCTCGGTCGCGGCGGCGAGCATCTCGTCGCTCACATACTGTCGCTGAGCGCTCTCTATGTTGGGGTCGACGAGTTCGCCGGCCAGGCTCGCGTTGCCGTCGGCGATGGCCTGCACGTAGCGGCGGGCTTCCGCGATCGCGCCGCGGTGGCCGTTGACTGCGGTGACCGCAGTGGCGGTTGCCGCGATGATGATCGCCGCGATGGCGAGGGCGGCGCCAGCGCGACGCAGCCTCCGGCGCGCGGGTGCCCCGAGCTGCCGAGCAGTCCACGCAGGTGGGGTGGATGCGGCGGGCTGGGCGATCAGTGGCGGACGTGTCTCCGATCCGTCGGCAGCAGGCGCGCGCCCACGGTCGAGACGCGCGAGCAGGCTGACCGCACGGGAATGGAGCCGCGGCGCGATGATCCTGAGTCGAGGCGGCAGCGCCCAGGCGAGAAGCTCGACTGCCAGCGCCCAGATCGCGAAGAGCGCGGGGGTCCAGAACGAGGGCCTGACGCTGATCGTGAGGTCGCCGAGCGAGAAGCCGAGTGCCGATGCCGATCCGGTGAGCACCACCGGCAGGAGCATGGACGTGAGGATCGTCCAGACCAGCAGGGCTGCGGCAGGCAGGCGCCAGAGGCTCGACCATTGCGGGAAGCGTGTCTCGGGCCGACCGACCCCGATGAGCACGGCACTCGCGACCGTCGCGGCGACAACCGGAAGGAGGGCGAGCCACGCATAGGGGAGCTCAGGCGAGAAGACCGACGCGACTGTGCTCGGCCCGAAGGGGATGCTCACGGCGATGGCACCCAGGTGCCCGAGGATCAGGGTGGTGAGGGCGAGGTGCGGTGCCGCGGCCAGGAGCACCGGCACCGACGTCAACGGGCTCTCCGACTGTGCGACGCCGAGGATCATCGCGATGATGCCGAGGAGCGAGCCGGCCACTGCGAGCGTCGCGGTGTAGATGCCGAGCTCCGCCCCGAGGAGCCGCAGCTCTCGTGACCGCGAGCCGGGCAGCGGCGTCTGAGGTGCTCGACCAGGACGGCCTCGTGCGGCAAGAGAACGACCGAGCCATCCGCTCAGGAAGATCGACGTGAACGCCACAGGCGCGAGTGCCGGGCTCAGCGCGGTGACGGTGGCAGCCGCGCCCGGCGTGTCGAGACGCAGGCCGGGTGCTGCGACGCAGAGGAGGAGGACCGCGAACGTGCCGCTTGAGACTGCGGCCGCTCCGAGCCTGCCGCGCCTGCCTCGATCCGCCCCGCGCCGCTCGAGGCCATAGGCAGTCGCGAGGCTCACTGCCAGGACGAACGCCAGCGACGCGAGGGGCCACAGTCCGAGCGTCAGGCCGCTGCCGCCGGTCAGGGAGAAGCCGCCGACTGACTCAACGCCCAGTCTGAGCTGGCCTGAGAAGGGGAGCGCCGTGAGCAGGAGGACGAATTGCCAGAGCAGCTCGAATCCCGACGCCGCGTTCGAGGCGCTCGGCTGACTCCCCGGCGCGAGGTCGCTGAGAAGGAGGGCCAACGCGGAGCTCAGACCGGCTCCGCTGAAGAGCGCGGCGACGGCGCAGGCTCCGGCGTGTAGAGCACTCGTGGTGATCGGATTCTTGTCGACAGCGCTGGTCGGCGATGATGTGGGAGTCACAGAGGGTGCCCTTCGGATGCGCGACGTCCTGGGGGACAACGCCATACGAATGTTCAGATGATTCGCGACATCGTTGCAGACCACCGTGCGGGCGCAGCGCGGCAGAAGCGGATCTGTGGAGAACGCCTCGTGGACGGCCTTCCGGCATGGAGCCGCTGACGAGCCTGGCGCTTGACTAGACTGACGACTTGCGGCGGACACGACCCTGGGTTCGCCTTCGACACCTCAGCAGGAGTTTCTCTCAATGGCGCAAACCACGCTCGACAAGGTCATCGCTCTCGCGAAGCGGCGGGGCTTCGTCTTCCAAGCGGGCGAGATCTACGGAGGCACTCGCGCCTCTTGGGACTACGGCCCCCTTGGCGTCGAACTCAAGGAGAACATCAAGAAGCAGTGGTGGCAGACGTTCGTCCGCGGCCGCGCGGACATGGTGGGACTCGACTCCTCGATCATCCTGCCCAAGGCGGTCTGGGAGGCATCCGGCCACGTCGCGACCTTCACCGACCCGCTGGTCGAGTGCACGAGCTGCCACAAGCGCCACCGCCAGGACCACCTCATCGAGGCGTTCGAGGCGAAGAAGAACCGCGCGCCGGAAGGCATGTCCGACATCGTCTGCCCTGACTGCGGGACCAAGGGGCAGTGGACCGAACCCCAGCTGTTCTCCGGCCTCGTGAAGACCTACCTCGGTCCCGTCGACAACGAGGCGGGACTGCACTACATGCGTCCCGAGACCGCCCAGGGCATCTTCGTGAACTTCAACAACGTGCTCACCACGTCGAGGAAGAAGCCTCCCTTCGGCATCGGACAGGTCGGAAAGGCGTTCCGCAACGAGATCACGCCAGGGAACTTCATCTTCCGCACGCGTGAGTTCGAGCAGATGGAGATCGAGTTCTTCGTGCACCCGGATGAGGCGCAGAAGTGGTTCGAGGACTGGGTCGAGGCCTGCTGGAACTGGTTCACGGACCTCGGGCTGAACCCCGACAACATGCGGCGCTTCGACGTTCCCAAGGAGGAGCGCGCGCACTACTCGGCCGGAACGATCGACTTCGAGTACCAGTTCGGCTTCAAGGGAACCGGCTGGGGTGAGCTCATGGGGGTGGCGAACCGCACGGACTACGACCTCACGTCGCACTCGACCGCGTCCGGCACCGGCCTCAACTACTTCGATCAGGCCTCGGGAGAGCGCTACACGCCATTCGTGATCGAGCCGAGCTTCGGCCTGACGCGATCCATGATGGCGTTCCTCGTCGACTCCTACGTCGAGGAGGAGGCGCCGAACGCCAAGGGCGGCGTCGACATCCGCACCGTTCTGCGGCTCGACCCTCGCCTCGCGCCCATCAAGGTCGCGGTGCTGCCGCTGAGCCGTGACGAACGCCTCAGCCCCGTCGCGCGCGAGCTGGGCGACAAGCTCCGCAAGCACTGGAACATCGACGTCGACGACGCGGGCCAGATCGGCCGCCGGTACCGGCGCCAGGATGAGATCGGCACGCCGTTCTGCGTGACGGTCGACTTCGACACGCTCGAGGACAACGCCGTGACCGTCCGCGAACGCGACTCGATGGCCCAGGAGCGAGTCGCCCTGGACCAGCTCGAGGCGTACCTCGCTGTTCGTCTGCTCGGAGCCTGATCGCGCCTCCCGAGTGAACCAGGACGTCGTGGGAACCAGCGAGCGCCCGTCCGCGAGAACGCGGGCGGGTCGCTCGCTGCGGCCTGCGCTCCTGACCATCGCGGCTGGGCTTGTCCTGCTCGCCGTGCTCAGCTACGTGTTCATCTCGGCCCGGGCTACCGACCGGGGAGCCGCCACGCTGGATGCACCGTCGGCGTTCGCCGAGTGGCGGGGCGAGGCCTCGGAGCTGCTCCCACGCGGCACGGTGAGCGTCGGTGGTGTGCAGCTGTCGGCAACCGAGATCCAGTGCGGCCTGCCGCGGCACGATTGGCGGGGCGGCAGCGCGAGCGCCGCCGGCCAGTTCTGCGTCGTCGACGTCGATCTCCGCAATGGGAGCGGCGAGTCGATCTCCCTCGCGCCGGACGTCTTCGAGCTCGAAGACGCTGCGGGGCAGACGTCGATCGCAGACCACGAGACCACCGCCTACGGCACCGACCTGCCTGCCGGTCCCGCGGAGGAGAAGCAGCTCCTCCCATCCGCCTCCACCCGCGTCCATCTGGTCTTCGATGTCTCGACCTCGGCGGCGGGTCCGATGGAGCTGAAGTTCGAGCCTGCTCCCGAGCTGAGGATCGTCTTCTGAGGCGACGAGGGGCTCCTGTTCGAACGTGTCGGGGCTGGCGTGCGAAAGTCGCCTCGACCTGCGAGAATTGATCGGTTATGACCTTGACTGCACTCGACTCGAAGCCGCTGCGCATCGGCCCCCTGGTTCTCGACGTCCCAGTTGTGCTCGCGCCCATGGCGGGCATCACGAATTCCGCCTTCCGGCGCCTCTGCCGCGAGTACGGCGCGGGCCTCTACGTCTCGGAGATGATCACCTCGCGCGCGCTCGTCGAGCGGACGCCGGTGACCATGCGCCTCATCGAGCACCACGAGTCGGAAGAGGTCAGGAGCATCCAGCTCTACGGGGTCGACCCCAAGACCGTCCGCGAGGCCGTCACGATGCTCGTGGCCGAGGACCGAGCGGACCACATCGATCTCAACTTCGGATGCCCGGTTCCCAAAGTCACGAAGCGTGGAGGCGGGGCCGCGCTGCCGTGGAAGACCTCCCTCTTCCGGGCCATCGTCGAGGGGGCCGCGGAGGCCTCCGGTGACATCCCGCTCACCATCAAGATGCGCAAGGGCATCGACGACGATCACCTGACCTACCTGGAAGCCGGCCGTATCGCGGAGGGTGCTGGCGTCGCAGCCGTCGCACTCCACGGGCGCACGGCCTCGCAGTTCTACTCGGGGCAGGCTGACTGGGATGCCATCGGCAAGCTCAAGGAGACCGTCACGAGCATCCCGGTGCTGGGCAACGGCGATATCTGGGCGGGCGAGGACGCGTTGCGGATGATGGAGCAGACCGGATGCGACGGCGTCGTGGTCGGGCGCGGCTGCCTCGGGCGCCCCTGGCTCTTCGGCGACCTCACTGCTGCCTTCCGCGGCGACTCGACGCGCATCCAGCCGACGCTCGGGGCGGTGGGCGACGCGATCCGTCGACACACCGAGCTCCTCGCGGAGTTCCACCAGGAAGAGGCCCGCGCCTGCCGTGAGATGCGCAAGCACATGTCGTGGTACCTGAAGGGCTACCCGGTGGGCTCCGATGTGCGCTCCGGTCTCGCGCTCATGTCGACGCTCGAGGAGCTCGACGGCCTTCTGGCTCAGCTCGATCGCGACCAGGCCTACCCTGGACAGGACGCCGAGGGCCCTCGCGGGCGAGCGGGAACGCCCAAGCGGCCGTCGCTGCCGGACCGCTGGCTCGAGTCTCGCGAGCTCAACGAGGACCAGAAGGCGAATATCTCCGCCGCCGAGCTGTCCCACTCGGGAGGCTGAGGGTGACGCTTCCCCCTGAGCCGATCGACCGGAGTCCTTACGGCGACCACGATCGAGAGCGCTTCCTCCCCGAGCACCACGAGAACCGTCGACGTTCGACGTTCGCCAGGGACCGGGCGCGGCTCGTCCACTCGAGCGCGCTGCGCAGGCTGGCGGCCAAGACGCAGGTGCTCTCGCCGACGGCCGGTATCGACGCTGCACGCAACCGGCTGACGCACTCCCTCGAGGTCGCGCAGGTGGGACGCGAGATCGCCGGCACGCTCGAACTCGATCCCGACATCGTGGACACGGCGTGCCTGGCCCACGACCTCGGGCATCCGCCGTTCGGGCACAACGGCGAGAAGGCGCTCAACGAGTGGGCGCAGGACATCGGCGGGTTCGAGGGCAACGCCCAGACCCTCCGCATCGTCGCCCGCCTCGAGCCGAAGGTGTTCGGCCCCGACGGTCAGCACTACGGACTCAACCTCACTCGGGCGAGCCTCGATGCGAGCTGCAAGTACCCCTGGACTCGGGAGGCGGGGGCGGAGCGCGACACGGGAAAGTTCGGCGTGTACGCCGACGACCGCCCGGTCTTCGACTGGGTGCGGCAGGGCGCGCCTGAGGGGCGAACCAGCATCGAGGCACAGGTCATGGACCTGAGCGACGACATCGCCTACTCGGTGCACGACCTCGAAGACGCCATCGTTGAGTCGTTCGTCTCGCTCCCCGAACTCGACGACCTCGCCAACCGCCCGGCGATCCTGTACGCGGCCGCCGACTGGTCGGGGTCGAAGTTCTCCGAGGAGGAACTCGACGAGGCGTTCACTCGCCTGCAGGCGCAGCCCTACTGGATGCGCGAGTACGACGGGTCGAGGGTCGCGCAGGCGGGGCTCAAGAACCTGACGTCGCAGCTCATCGGCCGCTTCGCGAAGGCCGCGACGGCAGCCACGTGGGCCGCGCAGCCGGGGGAGTCGCTCATCCGGTACCGCGCCTCGCTGGTCGTGCCACGCGAGATCCGCGCCGAGATCGCGCTGCTCAAGGGCATCGTCGCGGGCTTCGTCATGTCGCTGGATGCGCGTCGGCCCATCTACGAGCACCAGCGGAAGATCCTGGTCGAGCTGTCGGACATGTTCTGGCAGACCGGCGACCAGCACCTCGACGCGGCGTTCGCCGCCGATTTCCGGGCGGCCGGTGACGACACCGAACGCAAGCGGGTCGTCGTCGACCAGGTCGCGAACCTCACCGACAAGGGCGCTCTCGTCTGGCACGACCGGCTCGCTGCGGCGTCGGAGGTGCCGTCTAGGGTGGCTTCATGGCACTGATCCGCAAGAGCGATATCGAGGAGGTTCGCTCTCGCACGGACATCTCCGAGATCGTCGGCGACCATGTCACCCTCAAGAACGCGGGGATCGGGTCGAAGAAGGGGCTCTGCCCGTTCCACGACGAGCGCACGCCGAGCTTCCACGTGCGGCCGCAGCTCGGCTACTACCACTGCTTCGGGTGCGGGGAGTCCGGTGACGTCTTCACCTTCCTGCAGAAGATGGACCACGTCACGTTCTCCGAGGCCGTCGAGCGCCTCGCGGGGCGCCTCGGGTACGCCCTCACGTACGAGGACGGCGGCCATGCACCCGACCACTCGAAGCGTCTCAGGCTGCTGCAGGCGCACACGGCCGCCGAGACCTACTACCGCGAGCAGCTGCAGGCGCCCGGGGCGGAAGCGGCTCGTGAGTTCCTGGGCGGGCGGGGGTTCGATCCGAGTGCCGCGGCCATGTTCGGTGTCGGGTACGCGCCGCAGGGGTGGGACTCCCTGTCGAAGCACCTCGCGGGCCTCGGCTTCACGACGCCGGAGCTGAAGGAGTCGGGGCTGCTCTCGACCAACGAACGCGGCTCGAGCTACGACCGCTTCCGCGGCCGGGTCATGTGGCCCATCCGCGACACCTCTGGTCAGACCGTGGGGTTCGGGGCGCGAAGGCTCTATGACGACGACAAGGGGCCCAAGTACCTCAACACCCCCGAGTCCCCGATCTACCACAAGGCGCAGGTCCTCTACGGGCTCGACGTCGCGAAGCGCGAGATCGCCAAGCAGCGCCGGGTTGTCGTGGTCGAGGGGTACACCGACGTCATGGCCGCTCATCTCGCGGGTGTCCAGACGGCGGTCGCCACGTGCGGAACCTCGTTCGGCGTCGACCACATCAAAGTGCTGCGCAGGATCATGGACGATGAATCCGCCGGCGGACAGGTGATCTTCACCTTCGACCCAGACGAGGCCGGCAAGAAGGCCGCGATGCGGGCGTTCGCGGAGGAGCAGCGCTTCGTGGCACAGACCTTCGTCGCCGTGGCGCGCGACGGGCTCGACCCCTGCGATCTCCGTCTCGCGCGGGGTAATGCTGCCGTGCGCGAGCTCATCGACCATCCCATGCCGATGTACGAGTTCGTCATCTCGCAGCAGCTGCTCGGGCACGATCTCGACACCGTCGAGGGGAGGGTCGCTGCCCTCCGGCAGGCGGCTCCGGTGGTCGCCGGCATCCGCGACCCTGCGATGAGGCCCGGCTACTCGAGGCGCCTTGCGGGAATGCTCGGGATCGACCTCGTGCAGGTGGAGCAGGCCGTGCGCGCGGCGAGGGGCGCCAGCAAGAACGCGCCGCGCGGGCAGGCGGCGACTCGGGCTCCGGCTCGTGTGCCCGACCAGCGCTCTCGACCGGGCGGGCAACGCGGTCCGTCCTCCGGTCACTTCGAGGAGGAGCCGCCGTTCCCCGACGGCGAGGGGTACGACTTCCCGCCCGACACGAGCGACTTCGGCGGCGGCGCAGTGCGCGCGGTGCGCATGAGCGACCTGCCGAACGATCCCGTCACTCGCCTCGAGCGCGACACGCTGATGGCGGTGCTGCAGCATCCGAGGCGGCTCTCCGACGAGCGCTTCCAGCAGGTCATGGCGGCGGGCTTCACGAACGCGTCGCTCTCGACGGTGCGCGATGGCATCGTCGCGACCCGAGACTCCCTGGGCTCGATGGAGTGGATCACGCGGATCGGGGAGGAAGTGCCGCAGGCGTTCACGACGCTCGTGACCGAGCTTGCCATGGCGTCGATTCCCGCGGGGAGCAAGGACGAGCAGATCGACCTGTATGTCCGGTCGCTGAGCGCATCGCTGGTAGAGCGCGACCTCCTGCGGAGGAAGGCGGAGCTGCTGGGGGCGCTGCAGCGAACGGATGGGCGTGCGGAGCCGGAGCGCTTCCGGTCGCTGAACGAGCAGCTCATGTCGATCGAGAATCAGAAGCGCGAGCTGCGCGAAGGCTAGGCTCGCACGGTGGGCTCGTTGCTCGAAGGCCGAGCGACGGGTGTTCCGGCGGGTTCGGAGAACAAAAGGGGAGACCAGGCATGGCAACGAGCGCAGATCATCAACGGGCCGTCGTCGCCGACGACCTGTCGATCTCCTACATCGAGCACGGGTCGAATCGAAAGCATGAAGCCGTCAGCGGCATCTCGTTCGAGCTCGAGCCCGGTGAGATCCTGGGCGTCGTGGGCACGGCCGGGTCCGGCAAGTCGGCCCTGGGGCGCATCCTGTCCGGCCGTCGCCGCCCCGGCAAGGGGGAGTGGCCGTTCATCACGGGCGGCACGCTCGAGGTCGTCGGCATGGACCTGCGCCACCCGTCGCGGCTCGACCGCCGGCGCATCGATCTGGACATCGGCTACCTCGCGCAGGACTCCGGCGACCAGCTGCGCAACGACCTGACGGTGGCCGAGAACATCGCGGAGCCCATCCTCTCGCGCGATCGCTCGTTCGACCGGAAGCGTCTCGGGCGAGCTGCGGCCATGCTCATCGACGCGGTCGACCTCGAGCTCGGCATGCTGGGCAAGTTCCCGTTCGAGCTGTCGCGAGGCCAGCGTCAGCGCGTTGCGTTCGCCCAGGCCCTCATCGTGGAGCCGAGCGTGCTTGTCGTCGACGAGCCTGCGCAGGGCGTCGACATCATCGCGAGGCCGGCGCTCTTCAGCTTGCTCGAGCGCATCAACGTGGCCCGTAACTGCACGATGATCCTGCTCAGCCATGATCTCCGCGCGATCGAGCGTCTGACGAAGAACGTGCTGGTGCTCGACCGCGGCTTCGTGCTTGCGCGCGGCACCATCGACCAGGTCCTCGCCGACCCGCATCACGCCTACCTGAAGCGCATGCGGGAGGCGCGCGAGTACGCCCTGACGCCCCTGCCAGGGCTCGTCGAACGCGAGACGCTCGCCGCGATGGATCTCGTTGCGGATGGCCTGTTCGGCGACCCCGACGTGGAGCAGCAGAGCGCGGATGCCCAGCGCACCGCCCGCGAGCAGCTTGTGTCCCAGCGCGCGGAGTTCGCCCGCTTTCAGACTGACGAAGACGGCACCGAGAAGGAGTAACAGCGGATGAGCGCGAGCAGCACGCAGGTTCAGCACACGGCGAGGTTGGCTGAGGAGGCGACCCTGCTCGAGGGGGATGCTCGCCCCGAATCCGGGGCAGTGACGCTGCTCCCCGAGGGCGATGCTGCCCCGTTCGCTGACGCGGTCGTCGCGAACGGCGGACGACTCGTGGACCTCGGCCCGGAGACGCGAGGGATCGTCTACCTGTCCGCATCCAAGGTGCAGGGGCTGATCGACGCTCTCGAGGCGAACCCGCAGGTCACCTGGGTGCAGCTGCCCTTCGCCGGCATCGACAACTTCGCGGCCAAGCTGAAGCCGCACGCCGAGCGTGGGGTGCTCTTCACCTCGGCGAAGGGTGCGTACGCCGAGCCCGTCGCGGAGCATGCGCTTGCGCTGACGCTCGGCCTGCTGCGCGAGTTCCCTCGGCGCCTTGCGGCGCGCACGTGGGAGAAGAAGACGGGCACCTCGCTGTACGGCAGGCACGTTGTCATCATCGGTGCTGGCGGCATCGCGCTCGAGCTCCTCGACCTGCTCGAGCCATTCCGCGTGACGACGACGATCGTCCGGGCTCGCGACCTGCCGGTTGAGGGTTCCACTCGCACCGTGACCGCAGACAGGCTCGATGAGGTGCTGCCTGACGCTGACGTCGTCATTGTGGCCGCGGCTGCGACCGATGAGACGCGCGGCCTCATCAACGAGCAGCGCCTGCGTGCCATGAAGGAGACCGCGGTGCTCGTGAACATCGCCAGGGGGCCTCTGGTCGACCCAGACGCGCTCCAGGTGGCGCTCGAGGAGTCCTGGATCGCTGGGGCCGGTCTCGACGTCACCTCGCCCGAGCCGCTGCCGGACGGGCACCCGCTGTGGACCACGCCGCGTCTCATCATCACGCCGCACGCGGCGGATACGCCCGAGATGGTGCAGCCGCTGCTCCAGGAGCGTGTGCGCCGCAACGTGGAGGCGTTCGTGTCCACTGGCCGGTTCGTGGGCATCGCGGATCCGGTTCGGGGCTACTGAGGAGGGCTTGAAGACGGCGGATTCGGGGTGCGCGCGACACGCCAGCGGCTCGATTTCGCATTCGGGCGAAGGTGTTGCTAGTCTCTTCGAGTTGCCAATCCCTGATAGCTCAATTGGCAGAGCAGCCGGCTGTTAACCGGCAGGTTGATGGTTCGAGTCCATCTCAGGGAGCAAGCAGAACCCCAGCGCTTCATGCGCTGGGGTTCTTTCGTTTCCGGGCATCTCGTGATCCTCTAGTGGGGTCAGACCATCCCGACACGAGGGCGTGCAGCGAATGAGCAGAGGCGGGTCGAGTCAGGACCGGATGAACTGGGCGCGCTCGCTGCGCTTCTCTGCTCGGGAGATCGTGGAGCCGACGTCGTTCGGCGAGGCCGCGGGCGTCATCGCGAGCGCCAGCCGTGTGCATGCCCTCGGTACGAGACACTCCTTCAGCGACGTCGCGGACACCAGTGGTGTGCTGGTGAGCCTGCGGCAAGTGCCCACGGATCTTGTCATCGACGGGCTCGCGGGGACGGCGGTCATGAGCGCAGCAGTCCCGTACGGACGAGTAGCGCCGCGGCTCGATGAGGCAGGCTCTGCGCTCCACAACGCCGGTTCCCTGCCGCATATCTCCGTCGGCGGAGCTGTCGCCACCGGGACGCACGGATCCGGGACTGCCCTCGGCTCCCTCAGCACCGCGGTGCGTGCTCTCGAGATCCTCGGTCCAGACGGTTCGCTCCGGACCATCGAGCGGGGCTCCGAAGGATTCCTCGGCGCAGTTCTCCACCTCGGCCTGCTCGGGGTAGTCACGCGGGTCACCTTGGATATCCAGCCGCGCTACAGCATGCGACAGGACGCTTACGGGCCAATGCCTTGGCGCACCTATCTCGAGAACCTTGATCAGGTCCATCGGGCTGGCTATTCGGTCAGCGCATTCACGACCTTCGACGGTGCCGTCAGCGAGGTGCTCGTGAAGTCCCGAATTCCGGAATACGAGGACGACATCGACGTCGAGGATGATCTGTTCGGATCGCCCCGCCTCCCGGGCGGGGCAGACTCCGAAAGCGTGACCGCTCGGGACGGCTCGGTGGGACCCTGGTGGGATCGGCTTCCCCACTTTCCGATCGCCTCAACACCGAGCGTCGGCTCAGAGCTGCAGAGTGAGCACTTCGTGCCGCTCCGGCATGCGACGGCCGCGCTCGAGGCGGTCCGGGCGCATTCCGCTAGCCTGCAACCGCTGCTGCACGTCTGCGAGCTCAGGACGATGGCGGGGGATGAGCTCTGGCTCAGCCCGACTCAGGGTGAGGACGTGCTCTGCGTGGCGTTCACGTGGAAGAAGCTCGCGGCGCCCGTCCTGGAGCTCCTGTCCGTCATCGAGCGCAGCCTCAGCCCGTTCGAGGCGAGGCCCCACTGGGGCAAGCTCACCTCGCTCGGCCGCGACGAATTCAACGAACTGTATGCGCGCCTGCCCTCATTCCGTCGCCTTGTCTCCGAGGCGGATGCAGATCGGAAATTCGTGTCCCCGTTCAGCGAGCGCCTTCTGGATATCTGAGGGGAATCGCAACGTGCACTGTCGCGAGAGTGTGCCGGAATGCGCGCGATACGCCACCAGTCTCTGAATCAGTACTTCCGCATTCGCGCGAGGGTCTTTAGACTCGGACACGTCGCCCGTGAAGCACCAATTGCAGAATTGCAGGAGACTCCTTGCCGAAGTCATCCACCGCCACGTCAGACACCCACCTCGACGTCCCGGGCCGGCGCGCGCGCAGAGCAAAAGAACGCCGCCGCGCCAGGCTTCTCGCCGTTCCCGTCGTCGCCGCGACGCTCGGCCTCATCGCTGCCGCGTCGATCGGCGCAGCTGCCGTCACGGGTGCGGTCGACGACGGCCAGTCGACGGTGCCGGTCGTGTCCTCGAAGGAACACGACGGAGTCACCTACACCGTTTCCGGCAGCGTTCCGGGGCAGCTCATCGGCACCCGCGACATTCCTGTCGTGCAGGGAACCGGTGCCGGATCCGCCGGTGGCACGGTGGCACCGGGCGTCCAGTGGCCCGTCGACATGAGCCTCGTGCGAATCAGCGACGGCTTCGGACCGCGCAACTCACCGTGCTCGGGATGCTCCTCGAACCACCGCGGCCTCGATATGGCCGGCCCCCAGGGCACGCGGGTCGGGACCATCGCCAACGGCATCGTGATCGAGTCCGTTCCGACCGACAGCGGCGGCCTCGGAGCCCACGTCGTCGTCGAGCACCGCATCGACGGCCTGCAAGTGCGTTCCGTGTACGCCCACCTTGTCGCAGGTTCGCCAGCGGTCAAGGTCGGCGACGAGGTCAGGACCGGACAGCTCGTGGGCCTGCTCGGCAACACCGGCGCCTCGACCGGGCCGCACCTGCACCTCGAGACCATCGTCGACGGAACCCACGTCGACCCGCAGAAGTTCCTCAACAAGTACGCGGATGGGGCTGCCGTGGACATCTTCGGCGAGGCGCCGACGTGGAACCCGCCGACGAACGATCCGTCAGAGAAGGACTACTGGGAACCGGGCGAGGATACGCCGAAGCCGCCGGCTGACCAGGTCCCTGACACGCCCGCGCAGCCCGCCCAGCCCTCGACGCCCCCGAAGGACACGACGTCGCCGGCGCCGTCTCCCACGGAGACCGAGTCGTCCACGCCGCCGCCGTCCACGTCGCCGAGCCAGGAGCCCGAGTCTCCGAGCCCAGCTCCGTCGCAGTCGCAGGAGCCAGCGGCCCCGACGCCGCCGGCGGAGTCCGAGTCGGCCGCACCTGGCCCGTCGACGGGTTCGTAGGCACGGCACTCTGCCACGGCCCTGGAAGGACCAGGCCGCGGCCTCCTCTCAGCACCATTTCTCCGGGTATTCTCGACCCCCTGGCCCTACTGTTGCTGGGGGATGCTCGTCGGCAGTTCAGCCGGTGAGTGAAGAGATCCGAGGATGGACGAGCTGTGATTCGCACGTACAGTGCTCCGCGCGCCGATTGGCGAGCGAGGTTCGACTCGATCGGCTTCACCTTCTACGACATGGAGTCCGAGGGCGGGCGGCCGTACTGGCAGGAAGAAGCGGCCTACGGCTTCTCAGGGGCCGAGATCGATGCGTTCGAGGAGGCGACGGCTGAGCTGTTCCGGCTCTGCATGGAGGCCTGCGAGCGCATCGTGCGCGATCGTCGCTTCGCGGAGTTCGGCATCCCGGTCGAGCTCTGGGACCTCGTCGAGAAGTCTTGGGACGAGGACGATCCCACCGTGTACGGACGATTCGACCTCGCGTACGACGCGGCGGGAACGATCAAGCTCCTCGAATTCAACGCGGATACGCCCACGTCGCTCGTGGAGTCCGCCGCCGCGCAATGGCAGTGGCTCGTCGAGACACGGGGTGACGGCGCCGACCAGTTCAACCTCCTGCACGAGCTGCTCGTGGAGCAGTGGGTGCACCTCCGAGTGCAGCGCTGGTTCCTCCCGCAGGGCGCGCGCCTCCATCTCGCGTCACTGCACGATAGCGGCGACGGGCAGCTCATCGTCGAGGACGCCGACACCGTTGGCTACATGGCGGAGACCGCGCGTCTCGCCGGTTTCGAGGTGAAGCAGATCTTCATGGAGGATGTGCAGTTCGATGAGGACGCCCACGGCTTCATCGACGGCGACGGGGAGCGCATCGAGCGCATCTTCAAGCTGTACCCCTGGGAGTGGATGGTGCGTGAGGAGTTCGCGCAGTACTTCCCGACCACGCGAGCGACAACCGCCTGGGTCGAGCCGATCTGGAAGATGATGCTCTCCAACAAGCAGCTCCTGGTCGTGCTCTGGGAGCTCTTCCCGGATCATCCGCTGCTGCTCGCGGCCTACCCGACTCCCGATCGACTTCGTGGCAGGGCGTACGTCGAGAAGCCGAAGCTCGGACGCGAGGGCGCCAACGTCACGATGTACGACCTCGTGGGGCGCAAGACGGCCGAGAACGGCGGCGACTACGGCGCGGAGGGCTTCGTGTACCAGGAGCGGGCCACGCTCGCGAACATCGACGGCAAGACGGTCATCGTGGGTTCCTGGATCGTGGGTGAGACGCCTGCCGGTATCGACGTTCGGGAGACCAGTGGGCCCATCACGGGCGACCTCGCCGAGTTCGTGCCCCACTACATCACCGACCATGAGGAGCGACCATGACGTACGAACCGAAGCTGCGCCGCAGCCGTGGCGTGACCCTGTCCAGAATCGCCCGCCCGTCGACGCCGAAGACCGTCGGAGCGATGGGAGTCGCGGCCGCCATGATGTTCCTCGCTGGCTGCAGCACCGTCCCAGATGATGGGGTCGTGGTCGAAGGCGCCGACGGCGAGAACTACGTGCTGCCCGATGGTGCGGAACGCCCGACCTACACGTCGAAGGAGGACTGCCTCGCCGATGTGAACGAGCAGATCCAGCTCCTCGAGCAGCAGGGTGAGCAGGTCGAGGGGGACGCCGAGTCGCTGTGCGAGTCGTCCAGCAGCTACGGAACCCACTACAGCTCCGCACTCTGGCTGGGGCCGGTGCTCTTCGCGTCCTCCCGCTGGAACAGCACTCGCGTGAGCTCGTGGGCACCCGTCACCTCCGGCGGGTTCGCGGCCCCCGGCTCCTCCGCTCACTCCGACGTCGCCCAGAAGGCCCCAGCGGGAGCGACCGTCGGCTCGAGGGCACCATTGAAGAGCGGTTTCGGGGCGACGGGGAAGTCCGGGTTCGGCTCGACGGTGAAGGGCGGCGGCAGCGGCAGCTCGACGGGCGGCTGACCTCTCTCGGCCCGGTCGCGGGGCTGGAGAATGGGGGCATGACCTCCGCCGACGTGATCCGCTACGACGACCTCCAGCCCGCGCCCTGGCAGAACGGTCTGGGGGTGACTCGCACCATCAGAGCCATGCCGGCCGGGGGCGGCTGGTCGCTGAGTATCGCGACGATCGAGCAGCGAGCCGAGTTCTCGCTCATCCCGGGAACTCAGCGTGCGCAGCTCGCGATCGACGCGGTGCGTCTCGAGATCGACGGCCGAGAGGTGGTGCTCGGCCCGGGGGAGCAGGCGCGGTTCGCCGGCACGCAGCACGTCGTCGGGGCATCCGTCGCTGGCAGCTCGCAGGTGCTGAATCTCATGTACTCCGATGCGATTCCCGCTCTCGATGTCGCCGTGGTCCGAGATGCTCGCGAGCTGCCACTCGATTCCGTGGCAGTCGTCGTTCTCGACGGCGAGCTGATCTGCGGGCCGCTGGTCCTCGCCCGCTTCGACACGGTGGTGCTCGAGGGAAGCGTCAGACCGTCGATCTCCGGCCTGCGCGGGCTGTTCGCGGTCGTTCGAGCAGCCGCGCGGAACTGAGGGTGCATTGCCATTTGATGGCAGAACCGTTTTACTAGGTGGAAACAAGCGCGGTCGATCCGCGTAACGATCCACGTCTACGGTTGCCTGCAATGAAGGAGGCACGATGGCCGAACCCTCGACCCGAACAGTCGAACGGGCGCTCTCCCTGCTCGCGATCGTCTGCGAGCACGGCAGCCTGAGCCTGGCCGAGAGCTCGCGCCTCGCGGAACTCTCACCCAGTACGTCGCTCCGGCTGCTGCGCACGCTCGAATCCTCGGGGTTCGTGAGCCGCGATGAAGCGGGTGATTTCCACGCCGGGAGCCGGATCGTGCAGCTCGGGGCGCGAGCGCTCTCGAACGACAACCTCGTGCTGCTCTGCTCGCCGGCTATGCGCGACATCGCCGATTCGACCGGCGAGTCGGTCTACCTCAGCGTGCCCGGTCACGCGGACCAGGCGCTCTACATCGCCATCCATGAGGGCACCCAGTCGGTGCGGCACACCAACTGGGTCGGACGCACTATTCCGCTCGAGGGCTCGGCTTCCGGACGGGTGCTTCGCGGTGAGAGGCCCGCCGTCGGCTACGTCACGCTCGAGAGCGGCGTCGAGAAGGACGTCACCGCGGTTGCGGCCCCGGTCGTGCTCCACGAGCGAGTCATCGCCTCGCTCAGTGTGCTGGTTCCGAGCTACCGCATCACGCCGAGCAAGGTCGAGCGCTACGGCGCCCTCCTCAGCGGCGCGGCCGCCAGCATCGAGCACTCACTCAGCGCGACCACGTCAGCGCGCCCCGGCCCTGCCTGAGCCGGCCCGGGCAGCACTCGTCCCCCTTCCTCAACTCTTTCCGGTCACCAAGGGATCACGCACATGAACGCACACGAGAACATCAGGGCCCCACGCGGGTCGCAGCTCACTGCGAAGAGCTGGCAGACCGAGGCGCCGCTGCGCATGCTCATGAACAACCTCGATCCGGAAGTGGCCGAGCACCCGGAGAGCCTGGTCGTCTACGGCGGCACGGGCAAGGCGGCGCGCAACTGGGAGGCGTACGACGCGATTGTCCGCACCCTCACGACTCTGGAGGATGACGAGACGCTGCTCGTCCAATCGGGGAAGCCGGTCGGCGTCTTCCGCACCCACGAGTGGGCGCCTCGGGTCCTCATCGCGAACTCGAACCTCGTCGGAGACTGGGCCAACTGGCCCGAGTTCCGACGACTCGAGGCTGCCGGCCTCACGATGTATGGCCAGATGACGGCGGGTTCCTGGATCTACATCGGCACGCAGGGCATCCTCCAGGGCACCTACGAGACGTTCGCGGCCGCCGCTGAGAAGCGCTTCGGCGGCACGCTGGCGGGCACCCTGACGCTCACGGGTGGCGCGGGTGGCATGGGCGGTGCGCAGCCGCTCGCCGTCACGATGAACGAGGGTGTGGTCCTCATCGTCGACGTGGACGCGAGCCGGCTCGAGCGCCGCGTGGAGCACGGCTACCTCGACGAGATGACACACGACCTCGACGACGCGATCGAGCGCGTGCTTGCCGCGAAGCAGGCCCGCGAGCCTCGCTCCGTCGGCGTGGTCGGCAACGCGGCGACGATCTTCCCGCTCCTCCTCGAGCGTGGCGTCGCCATCGACATGGTCACCGACCAGACGAGCGCGCACGACCCACTCGCCTACCTCCCAGAGGGCGTGAGCGTCGAGGAGTGGAAGGCCGAGGCAGAGCGCGACCCGGTCGGCTTCACGGAGCGCGCCCGCGCCTCCATGGCCAAGCAGGTCGAGGCCATGGTCGGGTTCCAGGATGCCGGTGCCGAGGTCTTCGACTACGGCAACTCCATCCGGGCCGAGGCGAAGCTCGGCGGGAACGAGCGAGCCTTCGAGTTCCCGGGATTCGTGCCAGCGCACATCCGCCCGCAGTTCGAGGAGGGGCGCGGACCCTTCCGATGGGTGGCGCTCTCCGGCGACCCCGCTGACATCGCCGCGACCGACCGAGCGATTCTCGAGCTGTTCCCCGACGACGAGCGACTGCACCGCTGGGTCACGGCCGCGAGCGACAAGGTGCACTTCGAGGGCCTTCCGGCCAGGATCTGCTGGCTCGGCTACCAGGAGCGGCACCTCGCCGGGCTCAAGTTCAACGAGATGGTCGCCACCGGCGAGCTCTCCGCGCCCATCGTCATCGGCCGGGACCACCTCGATTCCGGCTCGGTCGCCTCGCCGTACCGCGAGACCGAGTCGATGAAGGACGGTTCGGACGCGATCGCGGACTGGCCTCTCCTGAACGCGCTCCTCAACACCGCCTCGGGAGCCACCTGGGTCTCCCTCCACCACGGCGGCGGCGTCGGGATCGGCAGGTCGATCCACTCCGGTCAGGTCATCGTGGCCGACGGCACCGACCTCGCCGCGCAGAAGATCGAGCGCGTGCTCACCAACGACCCCGGCACGGGTGTCATGCGGCACGTGGACGCTGGCTACGAGCACGCCGCCGATATCGCGAGGGAACGCGGACTGCGGGTGCCCATGTGGGAGGGCCAATGACCGAGCGGCGCACCGCGCTCCGCGAGGTCGCCATCACCGAGAAGTCCTCCGGCAGCGAGGTCCGCCCATGAGCGTGGAGTGGGTCTGGATCGAGACCCTCGTCCGCGGCGATGAGGTCCTGCGCGCTGTTAGGCTCCGCTGCGAATCGGGGGAGGTCGTCGAAGAGCAGCTTGGTGTGCCCGCCGCCGATGGCGACCTGGTCCTCGGCACCGTCTTCCCCGCCTTCGGCAACGCGCACTCGCACGTCTTCCACCGCCTGCTCCGCGGGCGAACGCACGCAGACGGCGGGAACTTCTGGTCCTGGCGGGACAAGATGTATGCCATCGCGGGCCGGCTCACGCCCGAATCGCTGGAGCGGATCGCCACGGCCTGTTATATCGAGATGGTGGCGAGCGGATGGGGAGCCGTTGGCGAGTTCCACTACGTCCACCATCAGCCCGACGGCACGCCCTACCCCGACCACGACATGGAGCTGGCTCTCGCGCGTGCCGCCGAGACCGCTGGCATCCGCTTGACTCTGCTCGACACGTGCTACCTCGCCGGCTCGATAGGAACGGGGCTCTCAGCGCAGCAGCGTCGGTTCGGAGATGGCCACGCAGCGCGGTGGATCGCGCGGTGGTTCTCACTCCGGGAACGGCTCAGGGCCGATCATCCGCAGGTTGTGCTCGGCGCTGCCCTCCACTCCGTGCGGGCTGTGCCGACGGCCGCGATCGCAGAGATCACCCGCGCTCTCCCGGACGACGTTCCCCTGCACGTCCACCTGTCAGAGCAGGTCGCGGAGAACGAGCAGAGCCTGGCAGCCCACGGGCGCACGCCCACCGAGCTGCTCGCCGACGCCGGAGCGCTCACCCGCCGCCTGAGCGTCGTCCACGCGACGCACCTGAGCGAGCACGACATCGCGCTCCTCGGCGCAGCTGGCGTGCACGCGGTCTTCTGCCCGACCACGGAAGCCGATCTCGGCGACGGCATCGGCCCGGGCACGGAGCTCGCCGCCGCCGGCGCCCGGCTGGCGGTCGGCTCGGACCAGAACGCGGTTGTCGACCCCCTCCTCGAACTGCGCGGCCTCGAGGCCGGCGAACGGCTCCGCTCGCAGACGAGGGGACGGTTCTCGCCCGGTGAGCTCACCGAGATCGGCACGACGGCCGGGTACGCGTCGCTCGGCTTCGCCCCGCCTGCGACGCTTGGCGGGCCGTTCGACCTCGTCGAGGTCGACGCCGCCTCCGTGCGGACCGCGGGCTCGCACCCCGCACAGCTCGTGCTCACGGGAACGTCGAGCGACGTGCTCCGCACGGTGGTCGCGGGCCGGGTCGTCTATGACCGCGAGAGTGACTCGGCGCGGATGGCGCGGGCGGCCGCCGAGCTCGCCGTGCTCTCGGCGGACCCATCATCCAGCGCCGACGGAATCTCAGCAGGGAGCAGCACATGAGCGCGACGGTCTTCAGGAACATCGGCGAGCTCACGACCAACGGAGACCTCGGGGTGCTGCACGACGCGGCGCTTGTGCTCGACGGCCAGCGGGTGGTGTGGGTCGGCGCGGACGTGGATGCGCCAGCGGCCGACAGCAGCTTCGACGTGGGCGGCCGAGCCGTGCTGCCTGGGTGGGTCGATTCCCACACCCACCTCGCCTTCGCGGGGGACCGGTCGACGGAGTTCGCGGCGCGGATGGCGGGGGAGACGTACACGGCGGGCGGCATCAAGGTCTCCGTCGAACGCACGCGCGCAGCGAGCGGTGACGAGCTGCGCTCGCTCATGGCTGAGCGCATCCGCGCCGCCAACGTCAACGGCACCACGTGGCTCGAGACCAAGACGGGATACGGCCTCGATGTCGAGACCGAGGAGCGCTCCGGGCGCCTCGCGGCGGAGTTCGGTCAGGATGTGACGTTCCTCGGTGCGCACGTCGTGCCGGACGGCTGGGACGCAGACGACTACGTGGCCCTCGTGACGGGCCCCATGCTGCAGGCGGTTCGTCCGTACGTGGCCTGGATGGATGTGTTCTGCGAGCGCGGTGCTTTCGACGAGGCGCAGTCGAGGGCGGTACTGCAGGCCGGCCTCGACTCCGGTCTCGGACTGCGGGTCCACGGCAATCAGCTCGGTCCCGGCCCCGGGGCGAGGCTGGCGGTGGAGCTGGGGGCGGCGAGCGTCGACCACTGCAATTTCCTTGACGACGAGGACATCGACCGGCTCGCCGCGTCGAGCACCGTGGCCACGCTGCTTCCCGCCTGCGACCTGTCGACTCGCCAGCCGTTCCCGCCGGCTCGGAGCCTCATCGATGCCGGGGCGACGGTTGCGCTGGCGAGCAACTGCAACCCGGGAACCTCGTACACGACGTCCATGGCCTTCTGCGTCGCCACGGCGGTGCTGCAGATGCATCTGAGCGTCGAAGAGGCGGTCTGGTCGGCCACGATGGGCGGTGCCGTCGCGCTGCGTCGGCGCGAGGGTGAGCTGCCGATCGGAGGGCTCATGCCTGGCTTCCGTGCAGACCTCCAGGTGCTCGACGCCCCCTCGGTCACGCACCTGGCCTACAGACCGGGGATGCAGCTGACGCAGGCGGTCTGGCAGGCGGGCATCCGTCTCGTCTGAGCTGCGCGGCTCCGCACGATGGGGCACAGGGCTCACTCCCATCGGAGCACCAGCCGCCAGCCGTCCGGGTCTCTGCGCAGGTCGTAGAGGCACGCGTCTGCGTCGTGCCCGTCGCGACTCGCGCTGACCCGCCAGAACTCGGTGTCGAGGCGCGACGGGTCGCCCTCGCCGGCCCACCAACGCTGCTGGACCCGCCGATAGAACGACTGCGGCAGGCCATGCACGATGTAGGCGAAGCGCTCCCACCAGAAGACGGATGGGAGCTCGTCGACGAGTTCGACCTCGATGGGGTCGTCAAGCGCTGTGGTCATGTCGGAACCCTCGCAGGAGCCACCGACAATGACCGGGCGGTTCAGCCCTCGAGGTCGTCCACGCCTGGCAGCCAGCTCTTCCCCGGCCCGCCCCAGCTGCGCTTGCGCATGACCTTGAACGCATCCTTGTACCAGGGATGCTCGAGGCGGTCGGCGTAGATGATGCCGTTGAGGTGGTCGTACTCGTGCTGCAGGATGCGCGCGAACCAGCCCTCTGCCTCGATCTCGTACTGCGAGCCGTCCAGGTCGGAGGCGCGCAGCAGCGCGCGCTCGGACCTGCGGAGGGGGTAGCGCTCGCCCGGGAACGAGAGGCACCCCTCCGATTCGAGCTCGTCGTCCAGCTCGAGCAGGGACTCGGGCTCGGCCGGCGTCACGTACAACTCGGGGTTGATGGCCACGCCACGGCGCATCGTGCCATCCGCCTCCTCGTAGGAGTAGACGAAGAGGCGCTTGCCGACGCCGACCTGGGGGCCCGCGAGGCCGACGCCGGGGGCCGCATCCATGGTCTCGAACATGTCCGCGACGAGCTGGCGGATCTCATCGGTGATCTCGTCGACCGGGGCGGCAGCTTCGTGGAGGACTGGCTCGCCGTAGATGCGAATTGGGAGAGTTGTCATCCCATCAGCGTATCTTCGCGGCAACATCCCTTCACGACGCGCGCCGCACAATAGGATTGCCCATCATGACCATCGCACCCCTCAGTGATCTGGCAGTGCTTCCGGGGCTCTCCCCGGTCCAGATGATCGGCATTCCCCTCGCGCTCGTCGGCGCGGTCTTCATGTCGCTGGGCGCCATGTACCAGCACCGCGGTGTCAGCAAGGTCGAGGCGGCGAGCGGCACGAGTGGTGCTGCCGGGCTCAACCTGAAGCATCTCCTGGCGCTGCTGAGCCGACCCTCCTGGGTCGTCGGCACCGTGATGCTCGGTCTCGCAGTGGTCTTGCAACTCGCTTCGTTCGTCTTCTCGCCGATCATCGTGGTGCAGCCGCTCGGGGTCGTCTCCCTGCTGCTGACGACGCTCCTGACCGCCCGTGCGATCCGCCAGCGGCTCCCGAACGTGAAGATCTTCGCGGTGGCGCTGTGCATCATCGGCGTCGGCGCGTTTGTCACCGTGGCGGCGCTCTTCGCGAAGGAGGGGGCGATCTCCGATGAGCAGGTCTCGACGGTGCTCGTCCTCCTCGCGATCGTCGTGGTCGTCTTCGGCACGGCGTTCTTCTTGCTCCGCAAGCGCTTCAAGGCCCTCATCTACGTGCTGGGCGCCGGCATCATCTACGGCTTCGTCGCGACGCTGGCCAAGATCACGATCAACCGCATCCAGCACGACAACTTCGAGTGGCTCACCCTCATCTGCCTCGTCGCGCTGCTCGTCGCGACGGGCGTCGGCGGCTACTTCGTCCAGAATGCCTACGCCTCGGGACCGCCGGACATGGTCATCGCCGGACTCACGGTCATCGACCCGATCATCGCCGTGGCCATCGCCATCGCCGTGCTTGGCGAGGCGAGCGCTGCACCGTGGTACGCCTTCGTGATGTTCATCGTCTCTGGTGCCATCGCCGTGACGGGCGTCTTCGTGCTCGAGCGGGGGCAGACCGAGGATGAGGTCGAGGCGGTGCGCCGGAGCGCAGTGGAGGGGCGCGGTGCACTCGATCTCGAGGGTCGCCGCCACGACGCCGAGGGCCGAGCTGCGGGCACGCCGTCCGACGATGGGGACCGAGTCGAGCAGCGAATCGAGGCGCCGGGCCGCAGCGCCGCCTCGAAGCACGGGCCCGCCCGCACTATCGACCAATAGCAGAGCTTCAGCGTGTGCTGCGGCTCCGCCTCAGCGCTCGGCCAGTACCATGACGTGAGATTCCGCGAGCGACGACCACCACCTGTCGCGAGCCCAGATGAGATCGAGGTCACCACCCCGTGCCGAATGAAGGTCGTTCACCAAGCAGCACCGCCGTCGCAGCAGATGGCGAGCGGCCGCTCAAGATCCTGATCGCGGGGGACACCTTCACGCCCAACGTCAACGGTGCCGCCAAGTTCACGGAGCACCTCGCCTCCGGAATGGCCGCGCGAGGGCACGACGTGCACGTCATGGTCCCTGCCGCCAGCAGGCGTCACGGAACGTGGACCGAGCAGTACGACGGTCAGAACATCACCGCCCACCGTCTCCGTTCGCACCGCTGGTGGGCACACGACTGGCTGCGTTACGCGCCGCCGTGGCACATCCGCGCAGAGTCGCAGCGTGTTGTCGACGAGGTGCGCCCCGACGTCGTGCACTTCCAGTCGGCGGTGATCATCGGCCGCGGTGTCGCGATCGAAGCTGAGAAGCGCGGCATCCGGATCATCGGCACGAATCACCTCATGATCGAGAACCTCGTCGATCATTCGCTCCTGCCGCAGGCTCTGCGCGGGCTTGCCGCGAGCATCTGGTGGAAGGATGCGCGTTCCACGCTCGGACGTGCGACGGCCATCACGACGCCGACACGTCGCGCCGCGGACTTCCTCGAGGCCAACGGCGGCATCTCCGATGTGCTCGCGATCTCGTGCGGCATCCGAACCTCCGACTACACCTTCGACTTCTCACCGCGTGAGGCGAAGCGCATCCTCTTCGTCGGTCGCGTGACCGGCGAGAAGAAGATCGATGTGCTGCTGCGTGCCCTCACGCTGCTCCCTGGCGACGTGCACCTCGACATCGTGGGAGGCGGCGACCAGAAGAAGAACCTGCAGTCGCTCGCGAAGCAGCTCGGGCTCGCCGACCGGGTGAGATTCCACGGCTACTTGAGCGACAAGGAGCTTCGCCGCATGTACACGCGCGCCTCCGTGTTCGCGATGCCGTCGATCGCCGAGCTGCAGTCGATCGCGACGATGGAGGCGATGGCCTCCGGGCTGCCGGTCGTCGCGGCCGACGCGATGGCGCTGCCCCACCTGGTGCACGACGGCGAGAACGGCTTCCTGTTCGAGCCCAACAACAAGCGGGACCTCGCGGAGAAGCTCTCGAAAGTGCTCTCCCTCTCCTCCTCCGAGCGGGAAGAGCTGGGTCGCGCCGGACTCGACCTCGTGCGCATGCACGACATCGACCGCACGCTCGAGCTCTTCGAGCGCCTCTATCGGGGAGCCTCGGTCAAGGACGTCGCCCGCGACTCCGTCAACGAGCAGGATCACTCGCTCGACTGACCCGGGGGCGACGGCGCTCCGTCGATGCCCGCCTGCCTCACGCCGTTTCCGGCGCGGGGGCCTCTTGCTTCGCGGGCAGGGTCAGGATGCGCGCCCCGTTCGCCGTGATCGCGATGGTGTGCTCGGTGTGCGCGGTGCGGCATCCTGTCGCGCTGCGAAGCGTCCAGCCATCGTCGTCGGTGACGAGCGTGCGAGTGTCGGCCATGACCCAGGGTTCGATCGCGAGCAGCATTCCTGCGCGGAGGCGAACGCCGCGGCCGGGGCGGCCGTCGTTCGCGACGTGCGGGTCCTGGTGCATCGTCGAGCCGATTCCGTGCCCGCCGAACTCCATGTTGATCGCGTAGCCCGCGCTCGTGAGCACCGAGCCGATCGCGTGCGAGATGTCGCCCATGCGGGCGTCAGGTCTCGCGACGGCGATGGCGGCCTCGAGTGCGCGCTCGGTCGTCTCGATGAGGGCTTCATCGCGAGGGTCGCGGGTGGGCCCGACGATGAAGCTGATCGCGGCATCCGCGGCGATGCCCTCGGTGATGATCGCGAGGTCGAGCGTCAGGAGGTCGCCGTCTGCGAGGCGGTAGTGGTACGGCTTGCCGTGGAGGACCGCATCGTTCACCGCGGTGCAGATGTAGTGCCCGAACGGGCCACGCCCGAATGGCGGCTCATAGTCGACGTAGCAGGAGGTCGCGCCGGCGTCGAGGATCATCGCCTTGGCCCAGCTGTCGATCTCGAGCAGGTCGGTGCCGACTCGGACGCGAGCCTTCAGGTCCTGCAGGATCGTGCCGACGAGTCGGCCCGTTCGTGCGGCGCGCTCGACTTCAGCCTCGTTGAGGATCTCGATCATCGGGGGACGTCCTTCCGGAGGTGCTGACTCTGCCAATAAGTATCCCGGTAAAGATATACCGGATTAGTATCGGGTCATGGTCAGACTCCCGCTCAGCCCCGAGGAGATCGAACGAGGGGAACGCCTGGGCCTCCTCCTCCGACGATCACGAGGCGACCGCGCCATGCTGCGCGTGGCGCTCGACGCGGGTGTATCGCCCGAGACGCTGAGGAAGATCGAGTCAGGGCGAGTCGCGACGCCTGCGTTCTCCACGATCGCCGCGATAGCCGGTGTGCTCGGCGTCTCGCTGGACGACGTCTGGGCTCAGATCAGCGCGCCGGATGCCGCGGGCGACGCACCGGACGCCGGTGTGCAGATCCGCGCGGCCGGCTGACGGCTCCTAGCTCGACTGTGCGGAACGCGCTTCGAGCGCGGATTCCAGACGCTCGACCTTGCCGTCGAGCTCGCCGCTGTGGCCCGGACGGATGTCGGCCTTCAGGACCAACGAGACGCGGGTCCCGAACTGCCCGACGGCCTCGGTTGCGGCCTTGACGACGGCGAACACCTCGTCCCACTCGCCCTCGATAGTCGTGAACATCGAATCGGTGCGGTTCGGGAGGCCGGAGGCGCGCACGACGGCGACCGCCGCGGCGACCGCGTTGTGCAGTGACGCGTCGCCCTCTCCCGGGGAAGGGGCGTCTGGACTCGGGGTGCCGCTTGGTGCGACGGAGAAGGCAACGATCATGCTGACCATCGTGCCACGAGGGGGCCTCGAGGTGGCCTGCAATCGAGACAAGAGTAGGGCGGGTGGGACTCGAACCCGATAGACCACCCCACAACGACGGGCGAGACGACGAGATGCCCGGAATTACGGGCATCTACGGTCCCCCTCAATCACCCCGTGGAGGTCGAATCTCGAGCGACTGTGGGCAAAATGTGGGCACCCGTGGGTCAGGATCACAAACATTTTCCGTGCCTCGATGACGTCACTTTCCGGACGGTCATGCCAAGGTCTGGATATGACCGACTACACAATCTCCATGGGGCTCCGGACGACCGACCGCCTGGACCCAGACGAACTAGCCGTGTACGTCGCCCGCGTGCGAGAGGGCGACGGTCAAGCCCTAGCCGACTTCAGAGCGATTCGCGGCGCTGTCAGAGAGCGCATCCACCTCGATCTGGCGCCCCAGTTTGAGGCCATCAGCATCCTGCACCTGCACGCAGTCGAAGCACTCAACTGGTCCAGTAAGACCTTCGCGGGCCTGCACGACGATGGTGCTCTTGACGAGGCTGAACTCATGGCATTTGACGTACTCGGGGGCCTGGCTGTCCGTGGGCTCAAAGTCATGGAGGAGGTCGCGTGGCTACTGGAAGGAGGATTCAAGGAGGGTGCCGCTGCGAGAGCACGCACGCTACACGAACTCGCCATCACGTCCATGGTGCTCGCCAAGTACGGCAGCCCCGAGGGGCAACACGGCGACCTGTACCAGCGGTACCTCGATCACGAGGGCGTCTTCGTCCCGACGGTTGCACGCGACCTTGTGGTCGCAGGAGGCGACGCGATAGCCCAGACGCTGGATGCAGACGTTCTCGAGATTCTCACTAAGCGGCGTGAAGCTCTGATCGAGAAGTACGGGACAGATTTCCGCGCGATGTGGGGCTGGGCAGCGGTACTGCTACCGAAGAGAACTCCCGCGAATATGGCGACAGTCTCAGATCTGGTAGAACCGGGCCTGATGGCCCTGTACGGGATGGCCAGCCCCGAGGTTCACGCCGGATCTCAAGGACTACGAGATAGCTACGAGTTCGTGGACGGGATTCGCCACTACGTTGTTGGCCCCGTCTCACACGATTCCGGGTACGTGCGCAACCTAGCCGTTACGTTCGCTCTCTCCTTGCTCGAAATGGCAGTGCCCGCAGTCATCGAAGCACCCGACGGGAAGAGGGTCGATAGCGGAGCCAAGTTCCTCGGGGCGCTCGACGTATATGCGAGAGCCGCTCGTGCTGATGGATCACAAGGCGAGCCCCAGGAACACCAAGACCAGCGGGACTCGTCAAGAAGCGAGTCACCCAGAGGATCGAATCCCCACGTCTAGGACGCTGCAGAAGGTGCGCCGCGAACACAATCCGCGGGCCCCTCGTCGCATCTGAGACGGCAAACGGTCGGATCTGAGATCCGGCCGTTCTACGCCCCGCGTTGTGCTTTCGCGAAGCCCGGTTGGTGATGGGGTTCGCCATCGTCTGCCGCCGCCACTCTGCGAGGAGCGTTTCGAGCTCAACCTCGATGTAGCCGCCGTGGACGCGCTGCCGGATTTGGCCCGAGTTGCGCCACCTGCGCAGCTGCGCAGGTGCGGTGACGTGCGACCGACCCGGCGCGCACGGTCTCACACAGGACAGGATACTTCGTCCCGATTCCATCGCCAGATAAGCGTGCTCGACTCGCTGTTCATCGGTCTGCTCTCCGTGCGAGCATGGGGGCATGCTGGTGAGGACGCGATGCCTGGTGTGCGACGAGGTGCACCTTCTCACACGGGACGGCGCGATGAGCATCCATCTGAACCGCACCGGCGCTCGATGCCCTGGGTCTGTTGGGGTCGCTCCACGAGACCGCGACGGTGGCCAGGATTCCGACACAGGCGGCCTCTGGTCGGCTGCTGGCGCGGTCAAGCCGAAGCTACAGCTCGAGCGCAACCATCCGCCGTACTCATCTCAATGGCACCCCTGCGACGCCTGCGGGTTACGCGTGCCGGTCACAATCTACGGGAAGCTTGCGGAGCACAGACTTGGACATGCCAAGCGACCTCTCTCCAAGACGGGCGCGAAGGCGGCGCGGCGCCTGTGTGCTGGCTCAGGTTTCGCCGTGCCGGAGTACGATCTCCGATTCAAGGTCGCATCTCCGCCCGTCCTTGCCCCATCTGTGGTGAAACCGCCTCTGCCACCCATGCGGGACATCACGTGTCCCCGTTGCGGTGTGGTGGTGAAAACGAGAAGCGGCGACCGTCTTCCGGCCCACCAGCGGCCCAGTTTCAAGTGGTGCGCCGAGGGCCGCGCGCCTACCGAGACCGAGCGATCGCGCGCCAAGGGCCGGAGACGCAAGGGAAGCGTGTGGCCGATGCGAGGAGGGCTGCCGACTCTCGGTGGCAGTGGACGCTAGCTACTGCACATAGGCACAGGACGAGCCATCACCTGAGGAGATCAGTCTCACGGGCGGTCCTTGACCGCGCCGGTTGTTGTGCTCACCCTGGGGGCCATGTCGATGACGAAGCTGCGGTGTATGGCCTGCCACCTCTTGCGAAAGTACGACGCCGTACTCGAGCGGTTCGAAGCGCATGTCTTCGAGGGAACGAGCGTGCCGATCTTCGACTAGGGAAGGTGCTTGTGGTCAACCCGCCAACCTCGAACCGTGGACACAGGAACGTTGATCATTTCGGAGACTTGTTCGTCGGACACCCAAGTGGGGCGATGGGCGGGGTCTGGGATTTTCTGCGTGCTCTAGTTTCGCGCGCCGTATCGGTCGGTTTGCTGTCGCTTTGTGGTGTCGAGCCACGCGAGGTACTCGCTCCACGCGTAGAGCACCACTCGCGTGTTCGGCTTCCAGGACCGCCGCCGCGAGACCGCTGCCTCGCGAGCGCGGCGACGGTGAGTCCGGGGACGCGCTCGCACAGCTGCTGCGGTGTCAGGAAGTTGGGGCCACTCACGGGTTGTGCCTTTCGATCCACGCCTCAAGCTCACCGAGCTGGTAGCGCACGAGCCGTCCGAGCTTGACCGCCTGTGGCCCGCGGTCACCTCCGTCTCGCACGTCCAAGTACTTCCACTCGCGCAGCAGATTGGGGCGGATCGCGAGCAGTTCGGCGGCTTGTTCTGTCGTCAAAAGGGGGTCGTCAGCGAGTCCGGGCATGCACCGATCATGTAGGGATTGGTTGCAGATTCGCTGGCGATGACCCTTGGGCCTCTCCCCGGCTCCCGTCGCTCTTCGCATAGAGAGAAGGAGACCCGAGCTCGTGGCGACTCGCTCGAGCATCACGAGTGTCACCCGGTCGACGCTCGTCGCTGGTGGCTTGCAGGCCTCAATTCTCATCCTGATCGAAAGGCGCGATGGGAAGGAAGCGGCGAGCGCCGCGGATGCGCTGCGCACCCAGACCACCAGGAACGAGACCGGCCTGCTCGTCCCGCTCCGCAACCATAGCGTCACCAAGCCCGCGACGTCACCCATCGACACGGTGAGCGCGGAAGGGAACCACCACGGCCTCGTCATGCGCAACAACACTGGCGGTGCCGAGATGACGACCCCCGTCGTCGAGCCGCTGCGCACGCTCACCACCGCTGGCCACCAGTCACTCATCGACGCGGAGCTCCCATCCCTCGACGTCGACGACTGCGAGTTCCGGATGCTCGAGCCCGACGAGATCAAACGCGGCATGACGTTCCCCGCCGACTGCCAGCTGCTCCGCATCAAGCGCGAGCAGGTCAAGTAGTCCGGCAACGCCGTAACCCCACCAGCAGCGCGTGACCTGTTCACGGCCGTCGCCGAATCCCTCACCCTCGCGGCCTGACCGCCTGAGGCAAAATCCGGAAGAAGCCCCCATGCCGCTAGCCTGTGCTCGTGCAGATAACTGATGCGGCCATCGCCGCCGCCAATACGGGATTCACGCCTGCGGGCATAGTTGCAATTGTCCTGGGTATTCTCACCATTGCGGTGGGTGTCCCCGGGGCCCTGTACTACTACAAAAACAACCCAAAGATGAGCCTCGACTATTGGGTTTCGTCGGTTCCTCTGGTGAGCCAGGACGTAACTCGAGACGACGTGGAGATCACGGCGGGGGGAGTGACTGTTCCGGACCCGGTCTTCACGGAGATCACCGTTTACTCCAACAGTCGCGCCGACATCGAATCGGACTTCTTCGACTCTCAGCAGCCACTCACGCTGACCGTGACGTACAAGGGGACCGTCATCTTGGACCCGGTCGTGGGTGAAATCGCAGTTGCGACTGCGGCAACGCTCGACAAGACCGTCTACACGATCTCTCCTCAGCTCATCAAGAAGAAGTCGAAGAGCGTCATCACCTTCATCTCATCTGGCCCGGTGGAGGTGGCTCGTAAGTCATCTCTCAAGAACATTCCTTTCGAGGAGGTTCCCGGCAAGAAATCGAGCCGAGCTGCGCAGCGGGCCAACGTCGATGAAACCGTCAGCTACCTTCGTCGGTTCTACATGTTGGGCGCCTTAGGGCTGGTGATGGTCTACATGATGGTCCTCCTCCAGCTCTTCGAATTCGTTGGGCTTCCATTTCGGTATTAGCGGCCTCACCTGGGATAATCGACCCCATGAACACCGAGCCGACCTACCTGACAACGCGTGCAGCAGCACGCCGCGTCGGGAGGTCGGTTCGTTCGTTGCGGACGTGGCGCCGCGACGGCATGCAGGTGCGCTTCGTGGGCCGCCGCATGGAGGTCGAGGAAGAGCACCTGCTCCTCTGGTGGAGGCAGAAGACCTTTGCGAATCCCGTCACCCCGTACCGGATCCGAAGATCTCAGAAAGAAATTTACGTATCGACTTAACGGGGGAGCGTCTTCACCCTGTTTAGTAAAGATCGACACAGTTCCAGAAGGCCCCGGAACGATCCCTGGCAGCAGCCACATCGCCGGGGCTTCGTCGTATCCGGACAGTGCACCCGCCCCCGCGTGAGACCGGGCAGGACGGGACGGCCGCCGGCCGCCAGCTCAGCGTCGTGTCGTAGACGAGCAGAGGGCGAGGACCGCTGACTCGGGGGAGTCAGCGGCCCCACCTCACCCCACACTTGCGTAGGTGACCATGGGCAGGTCCGAGCCCCGCCAGTTCCAAGCCGACCGCACCGCGTTTAGAGCCGAATGCGAAGCCGCCGACCTCCCATGCTGGCTGTGCCCGCAACCCATCGACTACCAAGCACCCGTCGACGACTGCAGCAACGACGACCATCTCGCGCGCCCACGGCGTGTTGCACGGCATCCTCTCCGACGCCGTGCGCGATCGCCAGGTGAGCACGAACGTCGCGGCCAAGCTCAAACTGCCCGGCAAGGTCAGCGCGCCCCGCAGCTACCTCACACACCGCCAGGTCGACGCCTTCGCGAGTGCCACCCGTACCGCCGAGCAAGCCGCGATCATCCGGGCGTTGGCCTACACGGGCCTCCGCTGGGGTGAACTCACCGGCTTACGCGTCCGCAACGTCGACCTGCAGCGGCGCCGCATCCACGTCACGGAGAACGCAGTGAGAGTCGGTGCGGAGATCGTCACCGGCAGCCCGAAGACCCACGAGAAACGCTCCGTGCGGTTCTCCCCGTTCCTGCGCCGAGTCCTCTCCGAACGTGTCGAGGGCAAGACACGAGACGCTCTGGTCTTCGGGAACGGCGTCGATCACATCCGCCCGCCGGCGACAGATCACGCATGGTTCGCGGCCGCCGCCAACCGAGTGCGAACCAACGATACGAGCTTCCCCGAGAAGCTGACGCCGCATGATCTGAGGCACACGGCAGCGTCGCTCGCGATCGCATCTGGGGCGAGCGTGCTGCTCATTCAACGCATGCTCGGGCATGCTTCCGCGGCGATGACTCCGGACACCTACGCGGACATGTTCGACACCGACCTCGACGCCGTGGGGGACTCACTTGAGCGTGCCCGCTCGAGCGCGCTCAAACGGGGTCAGTCGCGGCGGCTTGTGGGCAAAGCGGCGAAACCGGAAAGCGAAGAGGCCCGCTCTTCCCCCATAGATCAGGGGATAACGGGCCTCAGAGGCGAGTAGGGCGGGTGGGACTCGAACCCACGCATCGTCCAGTTATGAGCCGGATGCCTTAACCAGCTTGGCTACCGCCCCAAGCGCTGTCGATTGTATCCAGAATTCGCGCACACGTGCGGTGGGCGACGGGCTCGACGGGCGCAGGTCTAGACTGATGCCCCAGAAGCGGGGTCGGAGCCGACCTCGGATGCACGAAAAGCAGGGGATGATGAAGCGAGCTGAACAGCGAGCGCAGACGAGACAGGCGCTGCTCGAAGCGGCTTCGCTCGAGTTCGAGGCCAATGGCTATGCCGCCACAGTCCTCAGTGATATCTCGGACCGACTCGGCATGACCAAGGGAACGGTCTACTTCCACTTCCCGACGAAGGCGCTCCTTGCCAAGGCCGTCTCGGCGACCTGGACTGAGATGTGGGATGCGGAGATCGCTCGCTCCCGCGACCGCGGGCTCTCGCTCGACGAGCTCGAGTCACTGATGATCCGGATCGCAGAGCGGTTCCAGTCCGATTCGCTCATGCGGGCCACGATCCGTCTGGTGCGCGAACGCGAGCTCATCGAGGAAGAGCTTCCGAGGCCCTTCGACGCCTGGCTCGAAGTGACCAAGGAAGCGCTGCAGGCGTCTCGGGAATCGGGGGTGCTCCGCGACGACATCGACGTCGACGCGGCCGCCTGGCAGGTGCTCGCGAACCTGGTCGGCATCCAGATGCTCATGCAGGATCTCAACGACGGCAGGAGCATCGTCGAGCGCGTTCGAGAGATGTGGGCGGTCCACCGCGTGACACTCGCGAACCCGGGCCGAACGGCTGACGTCGCGTCGTCGTGAACATGTGATCGAGACGGGGCGCCGACCTCGTCGCGAGGAGACAGCGATGCCGGCAAAGATCAGTCTCTAGTAGGGCATGAAACTCCCGGAACCAGTCCTTTCGGGTGATTCCGAGGATCTTCACGGTCGACAGTATGGGAGGGCGTCGGGTTGTCACCCGGCGCCCTGTCGCGTCGAAAGGTCCCTCTGTGTCTGTGCTCACTCGTCTGAGTCTCAAGTATCGAATTCTGATCGGACTGCTGACCGCTGCAATCGCGGCGGCCGGAATCATCTCGACGGCGCAGCTCAAGCAGGAGCTCATGCCGTCGGTGGAGGTCCCGCAGGGATTCGTGACGGCGACACTGACCGGGGCCTCGCCCGACGTCATGGTGACCGAGGTCACCGAGCCCATCGAGAACGCACTCCGAGGCGTCTCGGAAGTGCAGTCCGTGACGTCGACGACGTCGGAGGGGTTCGCCCAGATCGTCGTCTCCTGGAGCTTCGACGCTGACAAGACGCAGGTCGAGGCCGAGCTCCTATCCGCCGTCGAGTCGACGAAGTCGCTCCGCCCCGAGTCCTCCACGGCAGAGCTCAACACGTTCTCGCTCGACGCGCTCCCCGTGCTGACGCTCGGCGCATCCTCAGACACAGACACTGCGACGCTCTCGAAGACGCTCACCGACTCCGTGCTGCCCGCTCTCTCGCAGGTCGACGGAGTGCAGAACGTCGAAGTCTCCGGCACCCGCGAGGAGCGAGTGGAGATCAGCCTCCGCCAGGCGGACGTCGAAGCGCTCAAGATCGACACCGCGTCGATCGAACCGACGCTCACTGCCGCTGGCATCGTGCTCCCCGCTGGAGACGTCACGAGCGGCACCGGGGAGATCTCCGTGCAGGTCGGGTCGCAGCTCAGCTCCCTGGATGCCATCCGCGCCCTCCCGTTCACGACGGAGGACTCGACCGTGCTGCTCTCGCAGTTCGCGGATGTCGACATAAAGGAGATCCCCGCGACCTCCATCTCCAGGGTCAACGGCGCGGAGACCCTGACGCTGAGTGTCACGAAGGCGTCCGACGCGAGCACGGTCTCCGTCGCGCACGGCGTCACGGAGAAGCTCGCAGAGGTCACACCCGGACTGCCCTCGAACGTCGTCTTCACGGAGATCGAGAACCAGGCACCGTACATCGAGCAGTCGATCCACGACCTCTCGGTCGAGGGTGGGCTCGGCCTCATCTTCGCCGTCCTCGTCATCTTCCTGTTCCTCGCCTCGTTCCGGTCGACGATCGTCGCGGCGATCTCGATCCCGATGTCCCTGCTCATCACGATGGTGGGCCTGAACGTGGGGGAGTACTCGCTCAACATCCTGACCCTCGGAGCGCTCACCATCGCGGTCGGACGAGTCGTGGACGACTCGATCGTCGTGATCGAGAACATCAAGCGTCGGCAGGGTGACGGCGCCCTGACGCTCGAGGGGATCGTGGGCTCCGTCGGCCAGGTCGCTGGCGCCATCACCGCCTCGACGCTCACGACGGTCGCGGTCTTCCTCCCGATCGCGTTCGTCGGGGACATCGTCGGCCAGCTCTTCCGACCGTTCGCGGTGACGGTCTCCATCGCGCTGGTCGCGTCCCTCGTCGTCGCGCTGACGATCGTCCCGGTGTTCGCGTACTGGATGCTGCGTCGCCCCTCGAAGCCCATGAAGCGCGAGCGGTTCGTCCGTGCGCGTGCAGCCCAGGCCGCCTGGACCGCACGCCAGGAGGAAGCAGCCGAGGGACGTTGGGCTCGTCAGTCGGCGAAGCTCGAGGCGAAGAACGAGAAGCGGGAGCAGCGCGGGAAGTCAGCGCTGCCGGTCCCCACCGCCGCCCCCGGTGTCGTCGCGGCACGGGGCGATGGTGAGGAGGGATCGCCGTACGACGGACTGCAGCGAGCCTTCGTGCCCATCCTCGACGCGACCCTGCGGCACCCACGCCGCACGATCGCGGCCGCGCTCGCCCTGCTGCTGCTCACCGGCATCGGCGCAACCGCGCTCCGTAGCGACTTCCTCGGCAGCATGGGCGATGAGACGGTCCTCGTCGAGCAGAAGCTCCCGCAGGGCACGACCATCGACGAGAGCTTGGCGGGCGCCGAGAAGCTCGAGGCCGTCCTCGCCACGAAGGGGAGCGTCGAGACGTTCGTGAGCTCCATCGGGGCCGGCGGTGCTGGCGGATTCGGAGGCGGTGGAGCAGAGAGCACCTCGATCACCGTGATCCCCGCAGAGGGGCAGGATGCGGAGACGGTCGCCAACAGTCTGCGCTCGGACTTCGGCGGGCTCAGCGATGTCGGCGAGGTGACCGTGACCACTGCGGCTTCCTCAGCTCTGGCATCGGACGTTCAACTTGCAATCCAGGGCAACGACGCGGACTCGCTGAGCCAGGCGGCCACGCAGCTCGGCGATGCCGTCAAGGACCTCCCCGGCGTGACGGCGGTCTCGAACGACCTCAGCACGGGCGGCAACGTGGTCATGGTCGACGTCGACCGCAGCAAGGCGGCGGGCTACGGCTACACGCAGGCGACCGTCGGCCAGGCGGTCTCCGCCGCGCTGACCGGGACCCCGCTGGGCACGGTGCGCCTCGAGGGCGTCGACCGCGACATCGTGATCGCGCCGACGCAGGGGCCAGTCGCGCTCGATCAGCTCGCCCTCATGCAGCTTCCGGTGACGGCGGTGCAGCAGCAGCGCGCCATCACGGACGCGACGGACGCGTTCACGGAGGAACAGGAGACGAAGGCCGAGGAGCAGGAGGCTGAGGCGGTCGAGCAGATGCAGGAGACCGTCGACGACGCCGTCGAGGCTCGGGACACGGTGTCCGCGCAGCTCGGCGAGCTGCAGACGCAGCTCGCGACGTTGCAGACGGCGCCGCTGACCCCAGCGGTTCCCGACGCCGGCTCCAGCATGACCCCGGAGCAGGCGGCGCAGGCGGAACGGGACGCGCAGATCGCCGCCCTGACCGAAGCGATCGCTCAAGCGGAATCGGGCATCGAGCAGGCCAACGCCGGTGTCGACGCGGCCGTCAAGGCTCAGGAGGACATGGCGGCTCAGTCGCTCGAGGCAAAGGAGCTGCAGGCCAGGCAGGAAGGGCTCGCCGACACGAAGGCGACGCCCATCCGGCTCGGCGACATCGCAGAGGTCCGCGAGGAGGCGACCCCTGGCGCGATCACCCGCAACGACGGCGCGCGCCAGGTCACGGTCTCGGTCACTCCGGCCGAGGGGCAGTTGGGAACCGTCACGCAGGCCGTCTACGCGGCGACCGACGGTCTCGAGCTTCCCGCCGGTGTCACGTTCGTCGTCGGAGGTGCGTCCGCCGACCAGGACGAGTCGTTCCAGCAGCTCGGCATGGCGATGCTCCTCGCCATCGTGCTCGTGTTCCTCATCATGGTGGCGACCTTCCGCAGCCTGATGCAGCCGCTCATCCTGCTCGTCTCGGTGCCGTTCGCCGCCACGGGAGCGGTGGCACTGCTCCTGCTCACGGATACGCCGCTCGGCCTGCCGTCGCTCATCGGACTCCTCATGCTGATCGGGATCGTGGTCACGAACGCAATCGTGCTCATCGACCTCATCAACCACATCAGGGAACGTGGTTCGAGCGTGCACGACGCGATCGTGCACGGGACGAGGCTGCGCCTCCGTCCGATCCTCATGACCGCTGCGGCGACGATCTTCGCGCTTGTGCCGATGTCGCTTGGCCTGACCGGGGGTGGCGTGTTCATCTCCAAGCCGCTCGCCATCGTCGTGATCGGCGGCCTGATCAGCTCGACGCTGCTCACGCTGGTGCTGGTCCCCGTCCTCTACTCCAGCGTCGAGCGCCGGAACGATCGACGGGCTGCCAAGCGCGCGGCTCGCAGGGAGCGCAAGGCCGAGGCTGCCGCCGAGAAGACGGCAATCGCCGCGGCTCCCGCCGGAAGCTGATGCAGGGTGGTGCCGCGCAGCAGCGCGGCGCCACCCTGAGCCGATGTGACGCGAGTCGGCGGCAGAATTCGGCAAGCTCCGACGATCGGGAGAGAATAGCCGGATGCATCCGATAGCCGCCCGTGCCCAGCTCGCGACCGCCCACCGCATCGTGGTCAAGATCGGCTCCTCATCGCTCACGGGCGCCGACGGGCACCTGAACCTCGAAGCCCTGCGCTCGCTCGTGCAGGTCATCGCGGATCGCCACGACAAGGGACTCCAGACCCTCCTCGTCACCTCGGGCGCGGTCGCCGCCGGCATCGGGCCCCTCGGTCTCCCATCGAGGCCGCGCGACGTGGCGACTGCCCAGGCTGCCGCCTCCGTCGGGCAGGGGATGCTCGTGGCCCGGTACGCAGAGGCGTTCGCGGATCGAGCCATCACCGTCGGGCAGATCCTGCTCACGGCAGAGGACACCGTGCGGCGCACCCGCTACAAGAACGCGCAGCGATCGCTCGAGCGCCTGTTCAGGCTCGCGGTCGTGCCGATCGTGAACGAGAACGACGCGGTCGTGACCGATGAGCTCCGCTTCGGCGACAACGACCGGCTCGCCGCGCTGGTCGCCCAGCTCGTCGGGGCCGACGCGCTTGTCCTGCTCACGGACGTCGACGGCCTGTACGACGGCCCGCCCAGCCGCGAGGGCACACGGCGCATCTCCGAGGTGCTCGGCCCGAGCGATCTTGAAGGCATCGAGGTCTCCGGCAGGGGCAGCGACGTCGGAACGGGTGGCATGCTCACCAAGCTCGAGTCGGTCTCCATCGCCACGGGATCGGGCATGCCCGTCGTGTTGACGAAGGCGGAGAACGCGCGCGCGGCCATTGACGGGGAGCGTGTCGGCACGTGGTTCGCCCCGACCGGGAAGCGATCGTCGCGCAAGCGCCTCTGGATCGCCCACGCCGCGCGGGTGCAGGGCAAGATCGTGCTCGACGACGGCGCCGTCGACGCCGTGCTCGGTGGGCGAGCCTCGCTGCTGGCTGCCGGAATCGTGGGCGTCGAGGGCGAGTTCGTCGCCGGCGACCCGGTCGAGCTGGTCTCGAAGGAGGGCGTCGTCATCGCACGAGGCCTCAGCGGCTTCGATGCCGTCGAGATCCCCGACATGCTCGGGCAGTCGTCGAGTTCGCTGCGCGAGTCGCTTGGGACCGGGTACGACCGCGAGGTCATCCATCGCGACGACCTGGTGCTCGTGCGCCCGAAGGGGATCCGCGTCGGCTGAGGGCGACCGCTCGCGGCGTAGAATGCTCTGTCATGACGATCTTGCAGGATGAGCGCGCGGACACGGCGGACCAGGGCGACGCGGACGAGCTGGCGAGCACCGCCATCATCGAGCTCGCCGGGCGGGCACGGGCGGCATCGCGCGTGCTGGCTCGATCGACGCGTGCGCAGAAGGACGGGGCGCTCGTCGCCCTCGCGGAGGCCCTCGTGCGTGCGACGCCCGAGATCCTCGCCGGCAATGCGCAGGACCTCGAGCGCGGGCGCGTCTCGGGCATGTCCGAAGGTCTCCTCGACCGTCTCGCACTGGACGAGTCCCGCATTCGAGCGATCGCCGACTCCCTGCTCGAGGTCGCGGCGCTGCCCGACCCCGTCGGTGCAGTCGTCCGAGGATCGACCCTGGCCAATGGGCTCCGACTCCGACAGCTGCGTGTTCCGATGGGGGTCATCGGTGTCATCTACGAGGCCCGTCCCAACGTCACCGTCGACGTCGCCGGGCTCGCGCTGAAGAGCGGCAACGCCGTGCTCCTCCGCGGCGGATCCGCCGCCGAGCACTCCAACTCGGCCATCATCGGCACGCTTCGGTCGGCACTGGATGCGTACGGGCTGCCCGCCGATCTCGTGCAGTCGATCGACGAGTACGGCCGCCCCGGAGCCCGCGCACTCATGCGAGCCCGCGGCCACGTCGACCTCGTCGTCCCTCGTGGCGGTGCCGGTCTCATCCAGACCGTCGTCCGCGAGTCTCGAGTTCCCGTCATCGAGACGGGAGTCGGCAACTGCCACGTCTTCGTCGACAGCACCGCCGAGCTCGACATGGCGCTCGAGATCCTCATCAACTCGAAGACGCACCGAGTCGGCGTCTGCAACGCGGCAGAGACCCTGCTGGTGCACTCGGATGCGGCAGAGGCGTTTCTCCCCGGCGCCCTCGCGGCGCTTGCTGAGCGCGGGGTCCGCATCCATGGCGACGACCGCACGAGGGCCGTGGCGCCTCAGGGTGTCGAGGTGCTCGAGGCGACACACGATGACTGGGCGACGGAGTACCTCGACTACGAGATCGCAGTGCGAGTCGTCGACGACTTCGATCAGGCGCTTGTGCACATCCGCGAGTTCAGCACCGGCCACACCGAGGCGATCGTCACGAGCTCGCTGCAGGCCGCAGAGCGCTTCACCGCTGAGGTCGACGCCGCAGCCGTCATCGTGAACGCGTCGACGCGCTTCACGGATGGCGGCCAGTTCGGGCTCGGCGCCGAGCTGGGCATCTCGACCCAGAAGCTGCACGCTCGCGGGCCGATGGGGCTCGAAGAGCTCACGACGACGAAGTGGGTTGTCACGGGCGACGGCCAGATTCGCGCCTGAGCTGCGGCACCTCCCGCGCGAAGATCAGTCCAGGTGATGACGCGTTCCGTCAGGCTCGCCGCGTAGCCTGATCGGAGACGTTGAAGGGACGATCATGACCAGCACCCCACTGCCCATCGAGAACCAGCCGTCGAACTTCGACCAGCACGACGCCTTCGCCCAGGCGCCGAGCACGGAACGCCCCCAGGGCCTCGATCGAGTCTTCCTCGGTGAGCTCGAGGTGTCCCGAGATCGCATCTCGGGTCCGTACGGCTCCCTCCCGACGGAGGGCTCGACCGTGTTCGTCACGAACATGTCGCGCGTCGAGCGTGCCATCCCGACGTGGGCGATCATCGTCGCGATCGCCGGGTTCTTCGTCCTGACGATCTTCAGCCTCCTGTTCCTGCTGGTGAAGGAGGATCGCGTCGTCGGCGGATACGAGGTCCGCATCTCGAATCCGACGGGAACGCTCACGAGCTTCGTGCCGGTTGATGCGCGCTCCGCCGCCTGGATCTGGCAGGACCTCCAGGGCCGTGCGGCCGCCGCGCGGGAGCTCATCGCGTCGGTAACTTCCACCGTTCGCTGACGTTCATCTCGGCGACGCGGTGGCGCCGTGTTTCGGCGCTACGCTGGAGCGCGTGAAGGCCTACGACTCGCTGTCCGTATCCACTGTTCTCCCTCCTGAACTCGCGCCGCTGCGCACTCTCGCCAAGAATCTGCGCTGGTCCTGGCGCTCGAGCGCCGAACGGCTCTTCGCCGGCATCGACGAGCAGCTGTGGCGAGCGTGCGGCCGCAATCCCATCGTGATGCTTCGCTCACTTCCGGCATCCCGCGTCGCCGAGCTCGCGGCAGATCCCGAGTTCGTCGCGCGGCTCGGTCACGAAGCCGAGGACCTCTCGGCCTACCTCGACAGCGACCGCTGGTTCCACAAGCACACGCGGGGTACCGCGGACGAGGCGACGAGCGTTGCCTACTTCTCGATGGAGTTCGGGATCACGGAGTCGCTCCCCGTCTACTCCGGCGGTCTCGGTGTGCTCGCGGGCGACCATCTCAAGAGCGCAAGCGACCTCGGGGCGCCGATCATCGGCGTCGGCCTCCTCTACACCTACGGGTACTTCTCGCAGACCTTGTCTCGCGAGGGATGGCAGCAGGAGGCTTACGCGGAGCATCCGCCGAAGGACCTCGCCGTCGATCCCGTGTTGGACGCGTCGGGTGCCCAGTCCCGCGTCTCTCTTGCCTTCCCGGACGGGCGGACGCTCGAGATCGCACTCTGGGAGGCCCAGGTCGGCACTGTGCCGCTACTGCTCCTCGACACGAACCTTCCGGAGAACCCTGAGGATCTCCGCGCGATCACGGATCGGCTCTACGGTGGAGACGCCGAGCACCGCATCCGGCAGGAGCTGGTGCTCGGCGTCGGCGGAGTACGAGCCGTGCAGGCGTACGCGGAACTCAACGGACGCCGGCAGCCGACCGTCTTCCACCTCAACGAGGGGCACGCGGGCTTCTCGGGCGTCGAGCGCATCGGTCAGCTGATGGCTGGCGGCGAGACGTTCGAAACCGCGCTCGCCGCAGTGCGGTCGAGCACCGTCTTCACGACGCACACGCCGGTTCCCGCCGGCATCGACCGCTTCGACGCACATCTCGTGCAGCGCTACCTCGGCTCGTCCGGCGGTCTGACCCTGGTGCCTGACGTTCCGCTGGCACGCATCATGGAGCTCGGGGCGGAAGACGACCCTGGCCGCTTCAACATGGCGCACCTCGGTCTCCGCCTCGCGCAGTACGCCAACGGCGTCGCGAAGCTGCATGGCGTCGTGTCCCGAGGCATGTTCGCCAAGCTGTATCCGGGTGTGGCCGCAGAGGAAGTCCCGATCGGCTCGATCACCAACGGCGTCCACATCCCGAGCTGGACCCGCCCGTCGATGCTCCGGGTCATCGAAGCCATGAACGGCGGACGCGAGCTCGCGACGTCCGGCACGTGGAACCACCCGGAGGCGGTCGGGGCTGAGGAGCTCTGGCGCATCCGCGGTGAGCTGCGGGCCGAGCTCGTCAGACGGGCCCGCGAATCGGTTCGCGCCTCGTGGCAGGCGCGAGGCGCACAGGACGCGGAACTCGGCTGGATCCGAGACGTGCTGGATCCCGAGCGGCTCACGATCGGCTTCGCTCGTCGAGTCTCGACCTACAAGCGCCTCACCCTCATGCTGCAGGACCGAGATCGGCTCGCCCGCATCCTCAACAATCCCGATCGTCCCGTCCAGTTCGTCATCGCCGGCAAGGCGCATCCCGCCGATATGGGCGGCAAGCAGCTCTTGCAGGAGCTGGTGAACTTCGCCGATGAGGCGGGGGTTCGCGACCGCATCGTGTTCCTCCCCGACTACAACGTCACGATCGCGAAGCACCTCGTGGCCGGCAGCGATGTGTGGCTGAACAACCCCGTGCGTCCACAGGAGGCATCCGGCACCTCGGGCATGAAGGCCGTCATGAACGGGTGCCTGACGTTCTCGATCTCAGATGGCTGGTGGGATGAGATGGCGGACGACGCTGTCGGGTGGACGATTCCTGACACCAGCGGAGTCGATGAGCGCACGCGTGACGCTCTTGAGGCCGGTGCGCTCTACGACATCCTCGAGCATGAGATCGCGCCGCTGTTCTACGCGCGCGATGAGCGTGGCCTTCCTGTCGAGTGGGTGGAGAAGGTCCGCCGTTCCGTGTCGGTTGTCGGCCCGAAGGTCGCCGCCGAGCGCATGGTGCGGGACTACGTCACCGACCTCTACCTGCCCGCGGGCCGTTCGGCACGCGTTGCCTCCGACCTCGTCGCTACACGCTCGTTCGCGACTTGGCTCGGCGACGTGCGGGCGGCCTGGCCGGGCGTCCGCGTCGAGTCCGTGGTCGCGGAGAACCGCGAGCCGAAGGCGGGGGAGAGCGTCCGTCTCTCGGCAAGAGTCGAACTCGGCGGGCTGAGCACTGACGACGTCCTCGTCGAAGCCGTCGTGGGTGCTCCCGGCGCCGAGGGCGAGCTGCAGGACACTCGGATCGTCGAGATGCGGCCTGCCCACGAGGGGGGATCCACGTTTGTCGTCGACGTCCCGATTGACGAGCCTGGACTGCTCGGCTACACCGTCCGGGTGCAGCCGAGGCACGCGTTCCTGCAGGCTTCGGCCGAGCTGGGACTGGTCCGTCTCCCCGTGTAGGAGATCGCTCCTGGGTGGCGGCGCCGAAAGTAATGACAGGCTTGTCATTCGGCGTCGTCGTCGGGCATAATTCAAGTGACGACAGAAATGTCGACGTCTGGTAAACGATGCAGTTCGCATCCATTCATCACGTGATCGTTGGGGAAGACGAATCACCAAACGAATGGAGGAGAACTCATGGTTGCACCGAACGCAGGAGGGGTGCTCTACGTGCACTCCTCTCCTAAGGCGCTTTGCCAGCACGTCGAGTGGGGTGTCGGTCGCGCCCTCGGGTACGCCGTCAACCTTCCCTGGATCGACCAACCGGTCATTCCAGGGCAGTTGCGTGCGGAGTTCACCTGGGAAGGCGAGCCTGGCGCTGGGGCGGCCATCGCGTCGCACCTGCGCGGCTGGGCCCACCTTCGCTTCGAAGTCACCGAGGACGCGCGTCCTGGCGTCGATGGCGGTCGCTGGATGCACACGCCTGAGCTTGGTATCTACTACGCCCAGACGGATGCCTCTGGCGGCGTCGTGGTTCCGGAAGATCGCGTTCGGTACGCGATGGAGATCGCTGGCGGCAACGCCTCCGAGCTCCACCGCGAGCTGCGCCTCGCGCTTGGGCAGGCTTGGGACGACGAGTTGGAGCCTTTCCGCATCGCCGGCGACGAGAGTCCCGTCGTGTGGATGCACCACCGAGTCGGCTAGGCCCGCCAAGCGGATGGTCCGCTGAGAGGCGGACCGGAAGCTGTTCTCGACACTCCAAGACTGTGGCCCCTCAGGTTCTCACCTGAGGGGCCACAGTTCTTGCTGCCGGACGTCGAGGCGGCCGGCAGAGGGGGAGGATCTACACTCCGCGGAACGCGACGACGGCGTTGTGCCCGCCGAAGCCGAACGAGGTCGAGATGGCGACCTTGCCCGGTGCGTCGAAGGGACGCGGCTCGGTGACGACGTCGAGGTGGATCGCGGGGTCCTGCTCGTTGAGGTTGATCGTCGGGGGCAGTGTCCCCTCCGAGAGGGCAAGCACGGTGAACATGGCCTCGAGGGCTCCCGCGCCGCCGAGCAGGTGGCCTGTGGACGCCTTGGTCGCGGAGACGGGAATGGAGGCGAGGTGCTCGCCGAAGACCGACTTCAGCGCCGTGAACTCAGCGATGTCGCCGACGGGCGTCGAGGTGGCGTGTGCGTTGATGTGCGTGACGTCCTCGACGGACACACCGGCCTGGCCCAGTGCGGCGGTGATCGCTCGTGCCGCCCCGGTGCCCTCTGGGTCCGGTGCCGTGATGTGGTGTGCATCCGCCGTGACGCCCCCGCCGATGAGCTCAGCGTAGATGCGCGCACCGCGCGCGAGCGCGTGCTCCTCGGTCTCGAGCACGAGCGCCGCAGCACCCTCGCCCAGGACGAAGCCGTCTCGGCTCACGTCGTAGGGACGTGACGCGTGCGATGGGTCGTCGTTGCGCTTCGACAGAGCCTGCATCGCCGCGAAGGAGGCGACAGGGAGCGGGTGGATTGCCGCCTCGGAGCCACCGGCGACGACGACATCGGCGAGGCCCTGCTGGAGGTGCTCGTAGGCGTCTGCAATGGCTTCCGTGCTGGATGCGCATGCTGAGACGACCGTGCGAACACCGGCGCGGGCCTTGATGTCCATGCCGATCGCTGCTCCTGGGCCGTTCGGCATGAGCATGGGAACGGTGAGCGGCATGACCCGGCGCGGGCCCTTCTCGCGGAGCGTGTCCCAGGCGTCGAGGAGCGTCCAGACTCCGCCGATGCCGGTTGCCCAGTCGACGAGGAGGCGTTCGGCGGGGATATCGCCGACGGTGAGGCCTGCATCGGCGAAGGCCTCACGGCCCGCGATGAGCGCGAACTGGCTTGAGGGGTCGAGGCGCTTGGCCTCGTGGCGGGGGAGTACCTCGCTTGCCGGGACCTTTGCGGTCGCGGCGAATTCGATGGGGATCTCGTACTTCGCGACCCATTCGGCCTCGAGTGTGCGAGCTCCTGATTCACCGGCGAGGAGCGCTTCCCAGGTGCTGCGGGCGGTGCCGCCCAGCGGGGAAGTCGCACCGATGCCGGTGACGACGATTTTCTTGGTCATGACAACTGCTCCTGAATGAACTGGGGCGAAGGTGAGACAGTCACTAAGAGTGGGCGGCAGAAGCCGCCCACTCGAAGTGAGGGATCGTCCTTAGGACGCTGCGACGATGAAGTTGACGGCGTCGCCCACGGTCTTGAGGTTTGCGACCTCGTCGTCCGGGATCTTGACGTCGAACTTCTCTTCAGCGTTGACGACGATCGTCATCATGGAGATCGAGTCGATGTCGAGGTCGTCGGTGAAAGACTTCTCAACGGTGACCGTGTCAGCCGCGATTCCGGTCTCGTCGTTTACGAGCTCAGCGAGTCCCGCGAGAACTTCGTCGTTGGTAAGTGCCATGGTGTTTCTCCTTGATTGTCAATGACCGAGCCAAGTGTATTGGTCGGCGGGGGTGCGTGGGGGAGGCGTGCGGTGACTTCTGGGGCCCGTTAGGGCAGGACGACGACCTGGGCGCCGTACACGAGGCCCGCGCCGAAGCCGATCTGCAGGGCGAGTCCGCCCGACAGCTCGGGGTTCTCCTCGAGCAGGCGATGCGTCGCGAGGGGCACGGAAGCGGCCGATGTGTTGCCGGTCGTTGCGATGTCGCGGGCGATGATGACGTGGTCGGGCAGCGCGAGCTGCTTGGCGAACTCGTCGACGATGCGCATGTTCGCCTGGTGTGGGATGAACGCGGAGAGCTGATCGGCGGTGACGCCTGCCTCTTCCAGTGCGCGGCGCGCGACCTTCGCCATGTCCCAGACGGCCCAGCGGAAGACGCTCGGCCCGTCTTGGCGCAGTGTCGGCCACTCGGAGCCGCCCTGGCGGTAGTCCTGCAGGCTCGCGTTCATGGAGACGGCTTCCCACCGGGACCCATCGGAGCCGAGGATCGACTTGGAGATGCCGGGAGCGTCGCTCGGGCCGATGATCGCAGCCCCCGCGCCGTCGCCGAGCAGGAAGGAGATCGTGCGGTCCGTGGGGTCGATGAGGTCCGACAGCTTCTCGGTGCCGACGACCAGGACATGCTCGGCGACTCCAGTGCGAACCAGCGCATCCGCCTGCGCGACGGCGTAGCAGTAGCCGGCGCACGCGGCGTTGAGGTCGTAGGCAGCAGCCGGCGTCGCACCGACGAGGTCGGCGAGGCGCGCAGCGAGCGACGGGGTCTGCATCTCGTTGCTGATGGTCGCGACGATGACGGCGCCGATGCGGCTCGGGTCGATGCCCGAGCGTTCGATGGCCTCGCGTGAGGCATCGACGGCGAGATCGAGCGCGCTCGTCTCCTCGTTCGCTCGGACGCGGGTGATGACTCCCGTGCGCTGGCGGATCCACTCGTCAGACGAGTTGATCGGCTCGATGATCTCCGAGTTCGGGACGACGCGCTCGCCGCGGGCGGCACCCATGGCGAGGATGCGCGTGTACTGCGCGCCCGTCGACTGCACAAGGGTCGGTGTTGCTGTGGTCATGCGAGTCCTCTCGAGGATGCTCTTGGCAGTTCGGTGTGCTCAGGCGTCGGCCGCGATGCGTTCGCGTGCCACGTCGAGGTCTGCGGGAGTGGAGAGTGCGAGGGTCGGGGTTCCCTTGAGTGCTCGCTTCGCGAGTCCGCTCAGGGTGCCGGCCGGGGCGAGCTCGATGAGCGAGGTGACTCCGGCGTCGGCGAAGGAGCGCATGCAGGCGTCCCAGCGCACTGGCTGCGCGAGCTGCCGGATGAGGGCCGCACGGAACTCCACTCCGTCGGTGACGACCGAGCCGGTCTCGTTCGACCAGATCGTGCGGACGGGGTCTCGGACCTCGAAGTGCTCAGCATCCGCGGCCAGCGTCGTGCGCGCCTGCTCCATGTAGCGGGTGTGGAAGGCGCCTGCGACCTTGAGCGGGATCACGCGTGTTCCTGGTGCGGGCTCGCTGCGGAGCGACGCGAGTGCCTCGGGTGCGCCGGCCGCGACGATCTGTCCGCCGCCGTTGAAGTTGGCGGGGGTGAGGTCGAGTTCCGCGAGGCGTGCGAGAACCACGTCCTCGTCACCGCCGAGAACAGCGCTCATGCTGGTGGGAGTCGCGGCGGCGTCCTGTGCCATCAGCTGCGAACGCCGCGCGACGAACCGCATCGCGGTGTCGGCGTCGAAGATTCCCGCCGCGTAGGCGGCCGTGATCTCGCCGACGGAGTGGCCGGCGACCCCACCGATCGCCGCTGCCGCGCCGGGGATCTCCATGAGGGAGTTCCAGGCGAGGATGCCGGCGGCGACGATGAGGGGCTGTGCGACTGCGGTGTCGCGGATCGTGTCGGCGTCAGACTCCGTGCCGTGCTTCACGAGGTCGATGCCGGACGAGGCGGACAGCTGCTCGAGGGTGTCTCGGTTCCTGGTGTCTTCGATCCAGGGGAGCAGGAAGCCTGGAGTCTGGGAACCCTGGCCTGGGCAGGTGACGACAATCATGGATTCCATCATGACAGCACCTGAGCGTTCAGCCCTGTAGCAACAGTCCCAAGAACTCGAAAGATCATTAGAGGTTTTCTAGTGCGAGGTGCGGCGGCTGCGTCGAGCCACGTTGCTTGCGGGGGTTCCGCCCGACTGGCGGCGGGGCTCTGGCTGCTTCGGCTCGGCGATGTTCCCGAGGATCAGCGCGCACTGGAGAATGAGCGCCTCTCGCGGTCCGGTGGCGTCCCAGCCGATGACCTCGCTGACGCGCTTGAGGCGGTAGCGGACCGTGTTGGGGTGCACGAAGAGCTCGCGGGCCGTCGCCTCGAGCGAACGTCCGTTGTCGAGGTAGCACCAGAGCGTCGTCAGCAGGTCGCTCTGGTGATCGGCGAGTGGCCTGAAGACCCTCGCTACGAGCGTCTGCCGTGCGAGCGGGTCGCCCGCGAGGGCACGTTCTGGGAGGAGCTCGTCGGCCAGCATGGGGCGCTGCGCCTTCCTCCACGCACCCGCCACTGCGAAGCCGGCGAGCGCGGCGCGGGCGCTGCGAGAGGCCTCGACCACGCTCGGCACGGGCGGGCCGAGGACGAGGCGGCCGTCGCCGAAGCTGGGCTCCAGCCGCTCGGCGATCTCCATGAAGGGCACCTGCTCGCCTTCGTCGCCTTCACCGGTGGGGTGGGCTCGACCGATGACGAGCACCAGCCGACCTCCCTGCACGCCGACGAGGAGGTCGACCTTGTTGTGGCGCGCCGTCCTGCGGATCTGGTCGACCTCGAGGATCCTCGGGGTCGTCCCGACGAGCACGCTGACCTCGCCGTGCCCGTGCCAGCCGAGCGCGGCGATACGGCTCGGGAGCTCGTCGTCGTGCTCGCCGGTGAGGATCGAGTCGACGACGAGCGCCTCGAGGCGCGCATCCCACAGGCCTCTGGCCTCGGCCGCACGTGCGTACACGTCGGCCGCGGCGAACGCGATATCTCGCGAATACTTCAGCACCGCTTCACGCACGTCGCCGTCGGTCAGCTTCGTGCGCTCCTCAACGACCTCCACGACAACCCGGATGAGCTGCAGCGTCTGCTGCAGGCTCACCGAGCGGAGGAGCTCTCGAGGTGCCGAGTCGAACACGTCGGCCGCCACCCATGGGGTGGCAGTCGGGTCCTCGAACCAGGCGATGAAGGATGAGATGCCCGACTGGGCGACGAGGCCTACGGCACTACGTCGCCCAGGGGGCATGTCACCGAACCAGGGAAGGGTGTCTTCCAAGCGCTTCACCGTTGCGGTCGAGAGCTCTCCCGAGATCGATCGCAGCCAGTTGAGCGTCTGTTCCTTCGTGCGTGGAGCGGGCATGATTCCGAACTGTGAGGAGGCGAGCAGGGGAGGAGCGCTGTTAGGCGTCTCCGCCCGCGCTGCCGCTCGTGCCGGCCTTCGGGTTGTGGAGGTCGTACTTGTCGATGGCCTCCTGCACGACCGAACGGTCGATCTTGCCCTGCGTCGCGAGGCGCTCGAGAGCACGAACGACGACGGAGTGGCTGTCGATCAGGTAGTACCGACGTGCGGCGGGACGCGTGTCGGAGATGCCGAAGTCGTCGGCACCGAGCGTCGTGAAGTCGTTCTTCACGAACGGACGGATCTGGTCCTGAACCGCGTGCGAGAAGTCGCTCACGGCGATGACGGGGCCTTCCGACGCCTGGAGCTTGTCCGTGACGAAGGGAACCTTGGGCTCCTCGTTCGGGTGCGTCCAGTTGTACTCCTCGGCACGGAGGCCGTCGCGACGGAGCTCGTTCCAGGACGTGACCGACCAGACTTCAGCCGCAACACCCCAGTCCTTCTCCAGGAGCTCCTGCGCTTCGAGGATCCACGGCACACCGACACCCGAGGCGAGCAACTGGACGCGCGGTCCCTGCGCTTCGGTTCCCTTGAGGTAGTAGATGCCCTTGAGGATGCCCTCGACGTCCACGTTCTCCGGCTCAGCTGGCTGAGCCATCGGCTCGTTGTACACCGTGAGGTAGTACATGACGTTCGGGTCCTGCTTCGGGTTCTCCGACTGGGAATCCGGGCCGTACATCCGCTCGATACCCGCTTGCATGATGTGTGCGAGCTCGTAGGCGAAGGCGGGGTCGTAGGTGACGACTGCCGGGTTGGTGGCTGCGATGATCGGCGAGTGGCCGTCCATGTGCTGCAGGCCCTCGCCGGCGAGCGTCGTGCGCCCGGCCGTGGCTCCGATGAGGAAGCCGCGCGTGAGCTGGTCTGCCGCCGCCCACATGGCGTCGGCGGTGCGCTGGAACCCGAACATGGAGTAGTACATGTAGATCGGGATCATCGCCTCGCCGTGCGTCGAGTACGACGAACCGGCTGCCGTGAACGCGCCCATGGCGCCGGCCTCGTTGATGCCGACGTGGTTGATCTGCCCCTGCTCGCTCTCGCGGTAGGCGAGGAGCAGCTCGCGGTCGACCGACATGTAGTGCTGGCCGTTCGGGTTGTAGATCTTCGCGGTCGGGAAGAACGCGTCGACGCCGAAGGTGCGGGCCTCGTCCGGGATGATCGGGACGATGCGCGACCCGAAGTCCTTGGACCGCATGAGGTCCTTGAGGAGGCGGACGAACGCCATCGTCGAAGCGATCTCCTGTGTGCCGGAGCCCTTCTTGATGGACGCGTAGGTCTTGTCGTCCGGCACGGCGATCTGCGTGAACTTCGAGCGACGCTCCGGCACGAACCCGCCGAGCTCACGGCGACGCTCCTGCATGTACTGGATCGCCTCGTTGTCGGGACCCGGGTTGTAGTAGGGGGGCTGGTAGACGTCGGCCTCGAGTGCTGCATCCGAGATCGGGATGTGCAGCTGGTCGCGGAACGCCTTCAGGTCGGGAAGCGTGAGCTTCTTCATCTGGTGCGTCGCGTTGCGGCCCTCGAAGTGCGGTCCGAGACCGTAGCCCTTGATGGTGTGCGCGAGGATGACGGTCGGCTGTCCCTTGTGCTCGGTCGCCGCCTTGTACGCCGCGTAGACCTTGCGGTAGTCGTGGCCGCCTCGCTTCAGGCCCCAGATCTCGTCGTCGCTGTAGTTCTCGACGAGCTTGAGCGCCTCGGGGTCGCGTCCGAAGAAGTTCTCGCGAACGAATCCGCCCGACTCGGTCTTGTACGTCTGGAAGTCGCCATCGGGCGTCTCGTTCATCAGGGTGCGCAGCGCGCCCTTGTCGTCGCGCTCGAGGAGCGAGTCCCACTCGCGACCCCAGACGACCTTGATGACGTGCCAGCCGGCGCCGCGGAAGAAGCTCTCGAGCTCCTGGATGATCTTGCCATTGCCGCGAACCGGGCCGTCGAGGCGCTGCAGGTTGCAGTTGACGACGAAGGTGAGGTTGTCGAGGTTCTGGTTGGCTGCGACCTGCAGCTGTCCGCGCGACTCGACCTCATCCATCTCGCCGTCGCCGAGGTAGGCCCAGACGTGCGAGCCGGAGGCGTCTTTCATGCCGCGGTTGGTGAGGTACTTGTTGAACTGTGCCTGCCAGATCGCGTTGAGCGGCCCGATGCCCATCGAGACAGTCGGGAACTGCCAGAAGTCCTTCATGAGGCGGGGGTGCGGGTACGACGGCATGCCGTGCGGGGCAGCGGACTGCTCCTGGCGGAAGCCGTCGAGCTGCTCGGCGCTGATCTGCCCCTGCAGGAAGGCGCGCGAGTAGTTGCCGGGGGAGGCGTGCCCCTGGAAGAAGACCTGGTCGGGCCCATCCGCGTGGTCGTAGCCCTTGAAGAAGTGGTTCAGACCCACTTCGTAGAGGGTCGCCTGCGAGGCGTAGGAGGAGATGTGGCCGCCGACGGCGACCCCTTCGCGCTGGGCGCGCTGCACCGTCATGGCCGCGTTCCAGCGGATCCATGAGCGGTAGGTGCGCTCCAGCGACTCGTCACCTGGGAACTCTGGCTCGTCCTCGGGCGCAATCGAGTTCACGTAATCGGTGGTTGGAACCATGGGAACGCCGAGGTGGCGCTCCCGAGACCGCTCAAGAAGGCTGAGCATGATGTCTCGTCCGCGCTGGTGTCCCTGCGCGTCTACGACCGCATCGAGCGATTCGCGCCATTCGGCGGTCTCCTCGGGGTCGCTGTCAACGTAATGCTCTGAGTACGGATCCTGGTTGTTAACAGCCACCGTCGACCTCATTTCGTTCCGGGTTCGTCACGTCTATGGCGCGCGCCAGGTTATGACGCGCAGTCCACCGGCTAGCCTATCTTTGGTTTGTGCGATGCACACGCAGGTTGGCGTGAATCCTTGTCGAAGCGCGCACAACCGAACATCGCCGTCGGAGAGGGCCTGATCGTGAGCGAATTCGCGCCGCCGCTTGAGCCCATTTCTCTGGTCGACCACCGGGGTGGGATGGGCGTGGTGGCCGGGCCGGCACCGTCATCGCGGCTCGTCGTGTTCGTTCCCATGGCATTCACGCCCGTGTGCGCCGACGAGATCTCCGACCTCGCCCAGCTGGTGAGTGAAGCCCGGAATCGGCCCGAGTGGGGCTCCGCGCTCGAGGCTCCCGAGGTGCTCGTCGTCTCGACCGACAGCTCAGCTGCGCTGCGAGCGTGGCTCGTCGAGCTCGGCGCGGATGCACTCCTCACCGGCTGCAGCGACTTCTGGCCGCACGGTTCGGCTGCCCGTGCGTATGGTGCGTTCGACGAGGCCGCTGGCACCGCGATGCGACGCTCATTCCTCGTCAGGGCCGACGGCAGCCACCGGGTTGCCGCATCCGCGCGCCCCGGTGAGGCCCGCGTTCGATCGGACCACGCGGCCGCGCTACACTTGCTCGCCGAGGGCCTTTAGCTCAGCTGGTAGAGCGCCACGTTTACACCGTGGATGTCGTCGGTTCGATCCCGGCAGGGCCCACCACTCCGTATCCCTGGTCAGGGCCATCTGCGTTTCCGTCCACTTCAGGAGCGCAGCGGTGGTTCCCAGCGGGAACGCGTCTTCGGTCAAGGAACCTGACATCGACTTCACGCCCCAGAAGAGTGCGCCCCGGACGACCAGGGCCCCGGCGCAGTCCACACGAGGCGCAGTCCACACGAGAGCGCCGCTGGCTCGACAGATGAGAGGCAGCGGCGCGGTCGTGATCTTGTCGACTAATAGGACAGCGCGACCTTGGACTTCCACACATTGCCGCTCTTGGCGCAGGTCGTTCGGAACGCGGCGTCATAGCCGTTGCCGCCCTGGCGGGCCATGTAGCGGTCGGCGTAGTGCTCGCACAGCTGGAACGAGGGGCCCGTCACGTAGGCGTAGGCGACTCCGGCCTGCGCGGGCGCCGCGGCGGTGACTGCGCCAGCGGCGAGCATGATCGCTCCAACGACCCCGCCGACGATCTTCTTCGTTGTGGAACCCATGGTGTCTCCTCACTCGGCTCTGTCCTGGTGCCACGACCATATCGGCGCCCAGCGATCCGTTGCCAGGGAAGTTCTGCCCGTTCCGCTGGGGACTCGCCCGGAGTCTGACTCAAGTTCTGGGACACCCCGTGACCGGCCGTGACAGTGGCGCACACATATCCATCGCCCCTCGAAGGGGAACACTCATGGGCGCACCCGCGCTCGCTTCGGGCGTCCGACCTGTACCGTCGAAGCATGAATCTCGAGGCGGGGGAAGAGAATGTGGTCCCAGACCTGCCACCTCGCTCTTCAGTGCCGGTGGGGGCAGAGCGCACCGACTCGTCAGGCATCGTGTGGAGGGCCGGAGTCGACGCCTGGGAGCGAGTCCCGGAACGCCACGGAATGGGCCTCTTCTTGAACGGGCGCCGCGCCGGGATATTCCGTGCTGTGGCTTTGGTGTCCGTGCTGGCAGTCATCTTTCTCGTGCCGCTCGTCGACGCCTGGTGGATGAAAGTCCTGGTTTTCGCCCTCTGCGCCGTGCCGTTCTTCCTCGCAGTCGGGATCACCCGATGGGCGATCGTCAGAGACTCCAGGAACCCGGTGGACGAGCAGTAGACCTAGCCCTGAGCGGTTGGCAGAAGAGCACGTCGGTTGCCGGTGATCGCGCACGCTTCGGCGGTGAGAGTCGGGGCCCTCGCAGGTTGCTGAGAGACAGGTCCTGGGGCGCGTATCGATGGAGGCCGCGCGCATCTGGGTGCACGACACCGCGAGGCCTTCATCGTGCTTCCGATGTAACCCGTGGCGCTCGGGGATGGAGGAGCACCTGCGGATCGAGCTTGGGGAAGCAACGGAACCCGCATCACGTGGTGATTCACTTTCCAGCGCCGGTCTGTAGTGAAGGCCTTGGCCGTCGATCCCGCGACAGCCAGGTTCTATCCTGCGCCAAGGCGACCTGAGGAATCTTCGCGCGTGCTGGACTCTGTACAAGAGAGTGAAACGAGTTCCACGTGCCCCAATCATCCCCACTCGGGTATGCCCGTCTCCAGGCTCGGGAATCCAAAGACAGCGTTCACTTTGCCGCGTTACTCAACAGCACCGGCATCACGCTGGTCAACACGGAACATGCCGAGAGCTACAGCATCTCAGCGCTCCGAGGCCCATCCTTCATCTGTGCGTGGGCGAGCGTCCCCGCATCGAGCTACCAAGTGCACCGGATGGGAACGTCGATCGAGTCGCGGACATTGTTCGTCTTCGCGAACGCCGGTCAGGTCCACGTCGGGTTGGACGGGCAGACGGTGCCGCTCGCCCGCGGGGAGGTGTCTGCCGTCGCCCCGGGGAGCTCAACCATCGAGCTCATCGCTGCGGGTGAGCGGACCGAGGTCATCCTGTTCAGCATCGACTTGCCGGTTGCCGGGCGCGGCGATTCTGCTTCTCCCTTGGAAGGCATCACGCGGCTCGTCGACCCAACGCTCAACACGTTCGTCTTCACAGCCTGCTACGGCCTCTCGCAGGCACCCACGCCAGTGTCCAAAGCGACCGCGGACACGATTGAACACGCTGCCGCAACCCTCGCCCGAGGCCTGCTGGCGCGCATGGCTCACCTGCAGGAGCCCGACCTCTACCTGGCCTCCTTGAGGCACATCCGTCTGCATGCTGCTGACGCCAGCCTCACCCCCGTCTCTCTCGCAGATCGGTTCAAGGTCTCGACGCGCAAGCTGCAGGTTCGCTACAACCAGGAAGGCGACACTGTCGTCTCCGCCATCAGACGAAGCCGGGCGGTCATCGCGCGCAGCATCTGGCAACAGGAGCCCTCCCTCGCCGCATCGGTCGTCGCCTCGAGGTCGGGGTTCGCGTCCGCTCGGGGCCTGCGACGCGCACTCGCCGAACTCCCCGACTGAGGTTGCTCACAAGACCGGGCTCGTGGGCGCACCACACCATGTTGGACGGGAGGTTTTCGAACCCGGTCGCGTGCGGTTGCTCGCCCTGCCACCTCAGACGCACCAGCTCAGTGAGATGTAGCCCGCGTGCCCACGAGCGGCCCCCGACAGGAGACCGGAAGGTGCAAGCACGTAGTTGCTGATGGGAGTGCCGAGGGCAGTCGCCGCGCGGTACGAAGAGCCAGCGGCTCCGGTGCCGGTGGAGATGGTGAGACGGGTGGTGCCGGTGAACTGCGACCCGACCATTCCTCCACCTCCGCCCCCTGCGTAGCCGCCGCCCCCGCCACCGGCGGAAGCGGCGAAGGAGCCCCCGCCGTTGTTCAGCCGGGCGGCACCGTTGCCGCCATTGCCGCCGCCGTTGGAGCCGAGCCCGAAGTTCTGACCGTTCGACCCCTCGACCCTGGTCGGCGGTCCCCAGTTGCCATTGGCGACCCGATACTGGGCCGTGCCACCGCGCGTGCCGCCGACAGGGCCATCCGCGGCGGTGGCAGGGTTCACCGCGAGTCCCGGAGCGGTGGAGTTCACGCTGCCGACCGCGCCGACACGTCCGTTGGGGGCGGAGCTACCGGCGTTCGCTGTCCCGTAGTTGAATCCAGTCGTCGCGTCCGGTGCCTGATACACGGTCGTCTGCTGCGTCGAGCCTTGAACGGTCTCTCGTACGGCGGAACCGCCTCCTCCGCCGGAGACCACGAGCGGAGTCCCACCGAGCGCTCCGAGCAGGAGTGCGCTGCCGCCACCACCGGCACCCGCAGGGCCACCAGGGTTGTCGCGGGGGCCGGGCGTCGAGTTTCCCCCACTGCCGTACCCAGTTCCGCCGGCGGCCGTGGTGCCGTCTGTCTTCACCTCGCCGCCCTGCCCGACCACGATCCCGAAGGTACGCTGCGCGACCGTGGCGTTGGTGGGCAGCGTGATGCGCCCACTGGAATTCGCCCCCTGGCCGCCAGCGACGGTGGAGCCCGCACCGCCCCCGGCACCCCGCACAACGAAATCGACGTACCTCGCCCCAGCCGGCACTGTGAAGGTGGTCAGCTGTCCGGCGGTACTGAAGACCTGGCTGGCCGTCGTGCACGTCGATGCCGCCGCGACTGGAACTGCCGTTGCTGTTGCCAGCACGGGGAGGCTCCATGCCGCCCCGCGCAGAATGCTGCGCCGGCCATGGTCTTTTGCATCACCTGTCATGTGTTCTCTCGCTTTTCTCGAGTCGTGGGGGACGCGGCTCGCGTGAGAGCGGCACGTGCGCATTCGGAACTGCTGCTCATCCTGGGGAGATCCGCGCGGGAATGCGACGGGTGATCTCCTGACTGCGGATAAGCGACGATTTTCTGCGCAAAATGTCCCGCACGCTTCTTTGTCGTTCCGTGGGGACTTCGAGCGAGTGCGTCACCGAAGAGCTGTAGACAGAGGCGCGTGAGTTGATGTCAGTGCGGTTCGGTGTCGTGAACAGGCACCCGAGCGGACCGCTGGCGACACAAAAACGCACGCAACCGACGAAATTCCGCATCTCAGCGCCGAAAAGCACTTCTGCGCCCCCCGCGTTGTTACTTTTCCCGCATGAACCCACGTGAAACCGCGCACCAGCCTTCAGGCACGCATCTCTCCCGGCGCAACATCGTGACAGCAGGGGCTTGGTCCGTGCCGATCCTGGTCTCGGCCATCTCCTCTCCGCTTGCCTCCGCATCCCGTGAGCCTCGCGTGGATCCGACGGTCACGCGTGTGAGCTCGGGAGGCAGCACGACGCAACCGTACGATCAGTCTCCTTTGCGGTATGAAGCGACCGGCACGTCGGCAAATTCGGCTATATACCAGGACAACAGCGCCTATAACACGCGCATCTACGTTCGCAATAACGGTCCGGAAACGATGCCAGCGGGGTCGACGCTCACCATTTCGATTGTCGTATATCCCGCCTCAGGCGCGTACATCGACATCTCCGCATTCCAATCCGGTACCGCGGCACTTGGTATCAACAGCTCCACTATGACGGGTGGAGCGTTGACGTTCTCGGGCCCTTCCGGATCCAGCGGTGGGTCAATGAATCGGGTCTTCACCATCAATCGCCCTATCCCATCGGGATCGGAGTTCATGATCCAGATCGCGTTCAATATCGCCGACATTAGCGCCGAGCGGCAGCAGGGCGGTCTCAGCGCCCGAATCACAGCCCCAACCGGAACCGTCGATACGAACACAGGCAACAACGTGCGCATCAGCGCGGGCGACGTGTACTACGTGCGCTAGCCGCGTTCCTTCAGGGGTTCGAGGAGCGTCTTCCCCGAGCAGAACGCCCCCGCGCAGGCTTGTGAGCTCCCACGCTTGCCAGGCGAAGCGCGGGGGTGTTCGCGGTCCGCAGTCTTCACCGGCACCGGAGCGCTCGCCAGCGAGCACGAAGAATGCGCTGGTTTCGAGAGCACTCGTGGCGCTCGGCTCTCCAGCGGATCACGCCGAGTGAGGTGAAGCCTCAAGCAGGCGGCACACCCGCTACCCGAGGGGCGCGTTCATACTGGCTGCCCAGTCGCGGATCGCTCGACGCTCACTGTCGCCGCAGATGTACCCGTAGGCGCTTTCAGTGACCCCATCGCTCAGGGTCCAGTCGTTGAAGTAGCTATGGGCGTAGCAGTCGGCCATTGCTTCTTTGCTGCCCTGGAACAGGCCCTGGAGGAGGAGCGGTTGATAGCCGCCGGTCGTCCGGGTAACGCGTGTCGTCTGCCTTCTGGAACACGTGCGCGAGCTCATGCACAGTGGTCATCTTGCTGTGCCCGGCCGCGTCGACGATGCCTTCGCTGACAGACCCGCCCGCATTCACTTGGCGAGCCTGCGCATCGGCAACGCGCTGCTCCAGCTCCGCGCGGAACGTGCTTGTCTGGGAGGCGATGCCCTCGACGGAGTACACGCTGAGGTTTGGGTCCACCATCTTGGCGTCCTGGTCTTCCCTCCAGTCGAACAGCACCACGAGGGGCTCAACCGGGCATCGCTCGCCTCATCGTGTGCCCGTGTTCACGGGAGCAGAACCGTGGTGCGCTCGCCGCGGGGCACTGTCAGCTGTGAGTGCCCAGTAACTAACATGTGGGCATGACCTCTCAGATGCCGTTCATTCGAGCCACATTCTCCGGCGCCCTCGTCAACCCGGCAGGAAACGGGTACGTGCCAGGAAACGTGGAGGTCAGCGACGGTTGGGTGACGCTCTGGGCACTCACGCCAGACGGGTGGACGGTCGTGGTTCGTGCGCCAGCGCCAGAGGTGAGCGTCAGGTCGACCGCGCAAAAGATCCGCCTCTCCGTCGGCGGACGGCAGTACCTGCTCCTCGCTGACCCCGATGCCGTGATTCGCGCGCTCGGGTACAGCACGGCCGGGGCCGTCGCGGCCGTCCTCGACCGACCGGTTGCGGGAGCCGCAGCTGACGTCGGAGCCCTCCGGAACCAGATCTCGGCTGCCAACTCGTGGAATGTGGGCGGAGGTCCGCAGTTCCTCGATGCCGCACGACAGTCAGGAGCGCGCGTCTCACGGCTCGGGTACGGGGCGATCGCAGCGATCGGATGTGGAGCCGGCATCGCCGCGGTGCTGCTCGTCACCGTCATAACGGTCCTCATCATCACGCTCTGACGGACCCCAGCGCTGCCCCGTGAAGAAAGGCCGTCAGGCCTATGCTGAGCCGGTGCACACCACCGAACGTTTCGCGGGGCTCGTCGAAGCCGAACTTGCCGACAAGCCCTTCGCGGTCGTTCGAGTACCAGGCGGCTTTGACGTCGGCTTCGCACTCGCCGATGCCCGGTGGGTGAGCATCCTCGCGGTCAACGACGTCCGCGACAGCATCACGTACAACGTTCGAGTGAACGAGCGCGCGGGGAAGTTCAGCATCAACGACACCCTGCGTCGGATCAGCTGGAGCGCCGGGGTATTCGGAATGGTCCCTCGACTCGGCTTCTCGATGTCGTACCAGTCGGGCCGGGTCAAGTACGGTCGCGTGATCCAGCTCGGCGTCGCGCCCGGTGGCTTCGAGGTGGCGTTCAGCCCCGAGGAGGAACGGGCTCGCATCAGAGCGATCGGGCAGGAGCTCGGTCTGAAGCCGGGGCTGAGCAGGTCTGTCCTGATCGGGCTCTGGACTGCTGGCGGGGTCATCGGTCTGTGCATCCTCGGCGCGGCGATCGCGCTCATCATCCAAGCGTTCCTCGGGTAGTGCCGCCGGACGCCCTTGTGCGACACCTAGCTTGGTGTCGCCTCACCACTGTGCGGAGTCGCGTTGTAGGTGATCGATTCCGAGAGCGCTCCGAACTGCTCGTAGAGGCGTCGCGCTGGGTCGTTTCCTGGCTTTGTCGTCCACCGGAGCACCGAGAACGCCCCCGTCTCCAGCTGCGCCGCGAGGTGGCTCAGCATCATTCGCGCGACGCCGCGTCCTCTTGCTTCAGGGCGGGTGAAGAGATCGTCCAGGTAGATGCCCGCGTCGCCGAGGATCGGGCGAGGGAAGCGGCGGTAGTGCGCGAACCCGAGGAGCCCTTCATCGTCCTCGACCACGATTGCCTGCAACGCCTGGTCGGCGTGGATCCAGGACCACACGACTTCGTTAATGCTGGCGTCCGGAGAGTAGCCGGCCGTCTGTCGGTACGAGTCAAACATCTCCGACCAGGCGACTCGATCACTCACTTGGATTTCACGAAGAGTCAGCGCCTCAAGCATGGGCGGACTCTATCGCGGTCAGATCAGGGCAGGTCGAGTTCCCATGCGCCCCGCTGGGAGACGAAGATCAGCGAAGGACCGGCCGCGAGCTCCCCTCGAAAGTCGGCATCCCTGCGCTGCTCGCTGACCGCCTCGTACGGTGTCTCTCCACCGCCGGTGCCGTCTGCGCCCGAGCGGTACTCCGTGATCGACATGCCGACCCCGGTGTCCGGCTTCACGCCCGTGAACGCGCCGCCCGGACCGTCGTAGAGATACGCGCCGTACCCCGTCCCGGATTCGGGGAGCTGGGGCGCAGAGTCGATGGGACGAACGGTGACCTCCCAGGCTCCGTCGGCGTCGACGAGCAGTGCCGAGGGCGGCTCGTTCGCTGCCCACCACATCGTCTGGCCGGCGAAGGAAGTCGGGTCTGCTGTATAGCCTTCGATGCTCGTGTCCAGCAGGATCATCCCGAGCTCACCCTCGGAGTCCTCGGTCCACAGCGTCAGGGGTGCGCTGCCGTCATAGGCGATGTCGATGATGCCGGAACGTGCCTTGGAGACCTCGGCGGGCAGCTCGACGCGCAGCTCGCCGGTCCCATTCGACGTGTACTCATCGAATGTTCCGAAGCTCTCGGAAGCCCACTCGGCCGAGTCGGCCGGGGGAACGAGCGAGGACGGTGGCGGAGGTGCGGAGTCTGTTTTCTGATTCTCAGGGGGCGCCACCGACGAGCATCCGGTCAGCACAACGGCTGCCGCGAGCAACGCGATCAAGAGATGAGGGCGTGCTCCGGCGCTTCGTCGAGAACTCGCTCCTGGACTTCGGCGCATGCTCTGAGCCTAGAGAAGGTGGAGCATCATGGCGAGGGGTCTGTCTGCGCTCAAGAATCGTCGGCTCACCCTCAGTCCTTGCCGTCCGGCCTTCGTTAGGGTGGCACGGACCTGTATGGGCGGCGACAGCTCAGGAGAAGATCATGCCGAATCGAGCACACCGCGCGGAGGAAGAATCGCTCGTCGACTTCCTCGTGGATTACACCCCCGTCGAGGCGAAGTTCGCGTTGTCTACCGGCGACACTCCGCTCCTTCGAGCGATGCTGAATGCCGATCTGCTCGCCCGTGTCGGCATCGCGGAACGGCTCCTCGACGACGGCGCGGATGCCGCGGTCACGCTCGGGTCGGGGCTCAACGCCCTGCACCTGCTCTTCTCGAACCGAGAGCACGACCTCGACAGGGAAGCGGTGCTCGTCGGCCGACTCATCGCGGGCGGTGCCGACCCGAATGCGGTGTCCAAACGCCAGGGGCCGCCACTGCTCGTCATGATCGACTCGGGGATGGCGTCGCTTGCCGGGGTAGGCGCTGTCATCGACGCGATCACCGAGTCGACGACGATCGACCTCGAGGTGCTCGTCAACCGCAAGGGGAGACCGCGGAAGACGCTGCGTGACGAGATCGCGAGCACTCCGTGGCACCTTCCGGAGGTGAGGGAGCGCTTGGAGATTCCGCAGGATCAGTGAGGGCCGCTGACGCCGCGACCGGAGAGACCAGCCGTTCTCGCAGGAGTCCGGGCTTCGTCAGGTGGCAAGATGCGCGTTTCTCGTCTCAGCCTCCGACCGCGTAGACGTTGTTCGAGACCTGGGTCGCGTGGCTCGGCGCATCGTGCCCGTCCGGGACGACGAAGAACGTGGGTCCGCCTCCGGTACCTGTCGTCATCGTGCCGCCGGGCCCAGCGCATCCGCCGACCCAGTCGTCAGCGTTCGCGTAGGCGAGCAGGCAGACCGCGAGGTCGTCGGATCCAGCGCTCAACCAGAGGTCGGTACCGGCGTAGTCTCCGACCCACCGAACGGTGTCGGCGTCGAACTCATCCAGGGCGTACTCGGGGAGGTCGGCGGGTACAACCTTGTCAGCTGGCGGTGCCTCGTCGAGGTCGGCGTAGGTGGATGCTGCGGCTGAGCACGCGGAGGTCGCTCCGAGCAGGAGTGCAGCGCCAGCGAGGGTGAGCGCCTTCGGAGTGCGTGACATCTCCCCATGCTGTCACGGGCGACTCCTCAGTGCCTCGAGGTACCGCCGAGTCATCCCCGTCTGCACGCGCCGGGCGATCGGACCGCCGATGCGCGTGAACCAGCGACCCGGAGCCGAGAACGCGACGATGCTGAACACGACCTCATCCGTCTCGGTCAAGCGGACCTCGAACCGTTCCTCACCTCGTTCCGGATGCCCGGGCAGCGTCCCATATGCGAAGCCACAGGAGGTCGCGGTGCGCTCGGCCCAGACGACGAGGCAGGGGATTCGGAACCGCAGCGGCCCGATGCGCAACCGCATGACCACGCGCGTGCCCTCGCGAAGCGGGATATCGGAGAGCTGAACCTCGGCTCCTGCTCGGCGCTGCGCCTGTCCTTCGAGCAGCTCGATGGCTGCCCGCTCGAACGTGCCGCGCCCGTGCCCGATGACGAGCGACTCGCGGACGTGGCGGTAGCCGCTCGGCAGCCTCTTCTCGGCGGTTGCGCCGACCTCCGCGTAGGTGAGCTCGGACATCGGGCGTCAGTAGTTCGCGGGCTCGTCGACCGCGGACGCAGAGACGACCGCGGCGATCTGCATGCCCTCTGTAGCGCTCGTGAACAACGCCACGAACAGGTCGTCGCCTACTGGCCAGAGGTCGACGTGCTCGATCGACGTCACCACCAGCTTGTTTGCCGCCCAGGAGTCCTTCGCTGGCGCTTCAGCCCGCGGGGCGCCCCATGCCGCGATGAACGCGGACCGCACGTCACTCATCAGGCTGGCGAGGGTCGTCTCTTCGTCGAGCCCGGTCGGCTCCCGCCCCGTGATGATCTCCAGCTCGTGCCCCCAGGCTGCGGTCGTCAGCCGCAGTCCATCGAGTCGACGGAAGCGGATGCCGTCGATACGCGGTTCGTGGAGCAGCTTCCTGCAGGCCGAGACGACCGCATCGATGTCCACGGACGGCAGGATGAACGGGGTGGTGTCCGGCTCCGGTGCGGGACCCCCGGCCGGGACTTCCAGCTCCTCGCCCTTGACCTCACCGACCCAGGCGTCGAAGGGGTCCGGCTCGCGGACCGACCACTCCGGTGGCACCGAGACATCGAACTCCTGCTCGACCCAGGCGCGGAACTCTGCGAGGGCAGCTACCGATTCGGCGTCTTCGTCGATGGGTGCTTCGCCGATGGAGTAGCTGTTCAGCTCCAGGTAGCCGATGGCCAGGAGGCGGAGGAAGTCGACGGCGTCGTCAGCGGCGAAGAGTCGCTCGCCCTCGGAGCCGAGGACGACCACGCGCACCTCGTCGGAAGGGTCTCGCCAGAGCGCCGCGAAGCCTCCGGTTCCGTCGGTCTGGCCGAGGGGGAACAGTCGGTCGTGTCCGTTCTCTCCTGGCTCGAACCAGCCGGTGAGCGTCTCGGTGGGGGAGAAGGTGATGCCGAGCTCTGCCGTTCCGGCGTACGGAGTCAGGAAGTAGCCGTGCTTGTTCTCGAACCCCCACCCCTGAGCCTCCATCCACGTCCAGGCCCGTTCGAGGGGCTCCGGGATGCTCATCTCCGGCGGGAGCTTCGGTGTGAGGAGCTGTGAGAGTTTCGACATGGCTCAAGCATGCCTGCGTCGTTTGAATGAGTTCGGAGAGTGAAGCTGCGTCCGGACGACAAGAGCCCCGCCCCACACTTCGTGGGACGGGGCAGGGGCTCGGCGGGAGCTACGGGCGGAGCAGCACCTTGCCGACACGGCCGGAGGTGAGGCTCGCCTCGACCGCATCCGTGATCTTCTCGAATGGGAACACCTCGGCTACAGGAACCGTCAGCTGACCAGATCCGAGGTGCTGGAGCAGCTCCCCGAACAGGCGCTGCTTGAGGCCGGCGTCGATGGACTGGCTGACCTTGCTGCCCCAGAATCCGCGCACCGTGGCCTGCTTGAAGATGACGTCACCGGAGGACAGCTCGAGCGTGGGGGACGCCATGGCGCCGAAGACGACGAGCTCGCCGTTCTCGGCGAGGAGCGAGAGCACCTCGCCGGCGGACTTGCCGCCCACCGACTCGATGCCGACCTTGATGGGTGCGCCGCCCGTGATCTCGGCGACCCGGTCCCGCCAGCCCTCGGAGCTGGTCGCGACGATGCGCTCGATGCCCTGCTCGCGCAGCTCCTCGACGCCCTCATCGCGGCGCACGAGGCCGACGACGTTCACGCCTCGCGCGGCTCCGAGCTGCGCGATCATGCGGCCGACCGCGCCATTCGCGGCGTTCTGCACAAGCCAGTCGCCGCGCTCGAGGCCAAGCGACTCGAGCAGGCTGATGGCGCTGAAGGGCATCGCGACGAGCTGCGCGGCCGCTTCGTCCGGGACGGAATCCGGCACGGGGACAAGGCCTGCAGCCGGGGTGGTCACGTACTCGGCCCAAGCGCCGAACGACCCGCCAGTGGCGACCCGCTGACCGACAGCCAGCGAATCGACCTCGGCGCCGAGCGCGTCGACGATGCCGACGGCCTCGGTTCCGGCCCGCGCCGGCAACTCCGGCTTGAAGCCGTAGGTTCCACGCACGGTCCAGAGGTCGTGGTTGTGGATGGGGGAGAGCAGGATGCGCAGGCGCACCTCGCCGGGGCCGGGCTGCGGAAGCTCGTGATCCTCGACGGTCAGGACGTCCTGGGGTTCTCCGAAAGTGGAGTGGGTGATGGTGCGCATGTTCAGTCCTCCGAGACTGTGATCGTGACGTCGATGTTGCCGCGGGTGGCGTTCGAGTAGGGGCAGACCTGATGGGCGGCGTCGGCGAGTGCCTGTGCTTCGTCATGTCCCAGGTTCGGGATCACGACTTCCAGCAGCACGGCGAGCTGGAATCCGCCTTCGCCGTTCGGCCCGATGTGCACGCGGCCGCCAACGCTCGAGTCTCGAACGTCGACCTTCTTGCCTCTGGCGACGGCGTGCAGCGCCGAGTGGAAGCAGGCCGCGTATCCCGCGGCGAAGAGCTGCTCGGGGTTCGCGCCGCCGCCTGGCCCGCCCATCTCCTTGGGGATGGCCATCGTGAGGTCGACGGTGCCGTCGCTCGTGACGACGCGACCGTCTCGTCCCTGGCCGGTCGAGAGCGCTTCCGCGGTGTAGAGCACGTCCACAGCTAGTCCTTCTTTCCTTGTGATTCCGCCTGTGCGGCGGTGGTTTGCATGGTCTCAGTCAGGTGCTGCAGCGTGCGCAGGAGCGCCGCCGCCGATTCCTGGCTGTCGAGGCCGGTCCCCGCGGCGATGCGGGCCGGGATGTGCGAGAGCTGTCCGCGCAATGCGGTGCCGCGCTCGGCGAGTGCGACCACGACGACTCGTTCGTCACCTCGACGTCGCTCGCGGGTGATGAGTCCTGCATCCGCCATGCGCTTCAGGAGCGGTGAGAGGGTGCCGGAGTCGAGCTGCAGGAGCTCCCCGAGGGAGCTCACCGATTGCTCACCGTCGTTCCAGAGGATCACGAGCACGAGGTACTGCGGATACGTGATGCCAACTGGCTCGAGCAGCTTGCGGTAGGCCTGCGTCGTGGCGCGGCTTGCGGCGTAGAGGGAGAAGCAGATCATCTCGTCGGTTACCGGCATAGATAAAGCATTGCACACAAGTGAGTTGTGCACAACTCAATCTGGGAAGGGAGCAACGCTTGCCCATGTGGCGGCTCAGGTCAGGTCTGGACTGGCAGAGCCGTGCACGCCGGGCCTCAGCACGACGACGACAGGGCCACCTGCGCGACCGGGGAACCGTGACCTGAACGTAGCCGTCCGGGCCGATCAGAGGGGATAGATTGATGGCTCCCCAACACGGAGGAGCGCCTGTGGCCCGCCCGTCGTCGAACAAGCGTCGCAGCCCCGGAGCGAGCGGCGCGAAGCGCGTCCGAACGACCACGCGGGCAGGTCGCGGGAATGCCCGCCCGCCGCGCGTCGGCTCGACGACAGCGAAGCGGAGCCAGCCGCCCCGCCGGCAGAACTCCTCCGCGCGGACTGCGACGCGTGCGAAGCGTTCGCCGAGCGCGCGCCGCGCGACTCCCTGGTGGACGCAGCCGACGACCGTGACCTCATCGCTCCGCTATCCCCGCCTCGCGGCGGCCGGCTTCCTGCTGGTTGTCACCGCCGTCACGCTCGCCGCCACCTTCGGAATCCTGTGGCTGTTCGTCCCCGACGTCGCTCTGCGTACCCTCGAGCAGTGCATCCAGTTCGGGACGCGCCTTGTGGGTCTCGGCCAGGCCATGGTCGACGCCGTGGCTCGGCTGCTCTGACCGACCGCGGTCTTCCGCTCGCCCACCGTGCTCGTGCGACCGTGCGGGGCCTCGACGAACGGGTGACGTCAGCGAGGGGATGCCCGCAGTTCAGAGCCGAGGGCGGATCGTGGAGGCGACTCGCTGCTGAACTGTCGCTCCGAGCAGGCCGCGGAATCGCGAGGCCCACCAGACGAGCGACGCGGCCGCGATGAGGGCGACGAGGAGGCCCACGACGTGGAGCGCCAGGAGAGCCATGCCGCGCTCCGGCAGCAGGAAGCCGTATGGCACCCACCCGTCAGTCGCGCCTCGCAGCAGCACGACGAGCATCCACAGGAGCGGGTAGGGGAGCACGAGCCAGAGCCCACGCCACGGGAGTGGGCGGCGATCTCCGACGATCAGCCAGTCGAGGACCACGTAGGCGGGGAAGACCACGTGCAGGATGGCGCTCACCCAGGGAGGTGCGGAGCCCGTACCAGGGACGAGGGCGTTGTAGATCACCCCGACGATGATCATGCAGCTCGTGGCGATCGCACGCAGCAGGGTGAGCCAATTTGGGGCCGTGCGCCCGCGGACAGCGAGGACGCCAGCGGCGATGAGGAGCAGACTCGTGAACAGGCTCGTCTGATTCGTGAAGTAGCCGAAGAAGTCGAACGGGTTGTCGTCGCCGACCTCGATCCTGCCCGCGTAGGTGAACCCGAGCAGCCCGATGATGCCGAGCCCGACGACGATCCGCAGCGCAGCGACAAGGGCAGGCGCCCTCGCGGTCGTCGTCTTCGGAGTGCTCGTCACCTGCGTCAGCCTAGGGCCGCGCGGCTGACACGTGACTGCGACCGGCCCATCTACGATCGGGACCGTGACCGACGACTCCCTCCTTCGCGACCAAGCAGCCCCCGACTCGCCCGAAGCCGGGTTGGCCGATGCCATCGATGAGGTCCTCGAGGCCGCGACGACGCTGCTCCTCGAGCGTGGCGACGCCGCCGTCGAGGATGGGCAGCTTGATCCGGTGTTCCGAGCCCACGTCGTCGGCATCCTCACAGAGGCGTGGACGAGGTTGGCCGGTCTCCGCGACTACGGGCACCTGCAAGCGCCCGCCGCAATGGATCTGGGCCTCATGCAGGCGACCGCCGATGTCCTCCTGTCGCAGGGATTGCACCCAGCGCAGCCCCTCGTCTCGGCGAACCTCCTGTTCGAGACCGCGCTCCCCGTCTTCGCGGGTCGCCTTCCTGTGCCGACCGTGACCGTCGCGCTCGTCCTGCACGCGAGCGTCTTCGGCAGGTTCGTCCCTGGTGCGCTCGCCTACGCCGAGACGCTGCGCACCCAGCTCTCCGGCGTCCAGCGAGTGGCCGAGCTCAGGCTGGCTCGCCAGCTTCGCGAGACCGTGCTGCCCTCGCTTGCCGGCGATGACGCTGCCCTCGTGGAGGCGATGGCCTGGGATCTGGAGCGTCCCGCCCCCGCAGGCTTCCCGGATGCCCTCATGGACTACGCCGCGCACGAGCTGGCGGGCGCGGCTCCCGTCGAGGTCACGGAGATCGGGACGAGGGGCGCGGTATCGGCGCCAGCCGCCGAAGAGCTCCACGCGATCGCCGTCGAGGCGATCCGGAACGCCCGGCGGCATGCAGGGGCGAGCCGCATCGACGTGGTCGTGCTCTGGCGGCCCTCCACGCTGGTGCTCACGGTCACCGATGACGGCACCGGCGCCGCAGCGCCCCTCGAGCAGCTCGCGGCGACCACGTTCGGGGTCGCATCCATGCGCCAGCGCGCAGCGCTGGTGCACGCCCGCATCCGCTTCGAGACGGACGAGACCGGAACGACCGTGACCATCACCTGCCCGACGACGGCTGGCCCGGAGACGACCCCGGAAACGAGCGCGGACGCCCGAGCCTGAGGCCCGGGCGCCCGCTCCCGTGGGACAGGGGAGCCCTACGGTGTCGGCATGCCGCCGTTCACGTTCAGTGTCTCGCCGAGCACATAGCTCGACTCGGGCGACGCGAGGAAGACGTAAGCGGGCGCAAGCTCAGCCGGCTGACCCATGCGGCCGAGCGGCGTGTCCTCGCCGAACTCCTCGACCTTCTCCGGCGGCTGCCCGTCGGTGACCTGCAGAGGCGTCCAGATCGGTCCGGGGGCGACGGCGTTCACGCGGATGCCCTTGGGCGCGAGCTGCTGGGCGAGCGCCTTCGTGAAGGCGTTGATGGTCGCCTTCGTCGACGCGTAGTCGACGAGGATGGCCGCGGGCGAGTAGGCCTGGATCGACGTCGTGTTGATGATCGTCGAACCCGGCGGGAGGTGGGGGATCGCGGCCTTGGAGATCTCGAACATCGCGTAGACGTTGACCTTGAACGTCTCGTCGAACTGCTCGCTCGTGAGCGTCGTGAGGTCTTCGTTGAAGATCTGCTTGCCCGCGTTGTTGACGAGGATGTCGAGTCCGCCGAGCTTCGCGACCGCCGCATCCGCAAGGCCCTTGACATACTTGTCGTCGGTCAGGTCGCCGGGGAGCTGCACCACGTTGACGCCCGCGTCCTGGGCGATGGCGGTGATCCGGTCGGCGTCCTCCTGCTCCTCGGGCAGGTAGGCGATGGCGACGTCGGCGCCTTCGCGGGCGAACGCGATGACCGTGGCCGCCCCGATGCCGGAGTCGCCGCCGGTCACGAGCGCGCGACGCCCCTTGAGGCGCCCGGATCCCTCGTAGGTGCTCTCACCAAGGTCCGCCGTGTCGCGGAGCTTCGAGTCGAGGCCCGGCTCGGTCTGGTCGTCGGAGTTCGGCGAGATCTCGCTGTAGAGCTTGGTGGGGTCGGTGAAGGTGTACTGATTTGCCATGTTCGTCTCCTGTACGTGGTGTCTGTCGTGGTGTGCGGGCGCAGAGCGGCGGCTAGATCGTCGCGACCGAGCCCGAGTCGACCCGGTAGTTCGAACCGTTCACGAACGAGGCCCGGTCTGAGCAGAGGAAGGTGATGACGGAGGCGACCTCGCTCGGCTCGCCGCGGCGGCCCAGCTCCATGTACGGTCGCTCCTCGTCGAGGAACGACTCGATCGCCTCGTCGACGTCCGTGCCGAGCTCCTTGGCGCGCTTCTCCATCATCGCGTCGGTCATCGGCGTCGAGATGAAGGCCGGGGAGACCGCGTTCACGAGCAGTCCCTCCGACGCGTAGCTGCGCGAGAGTCCTTTGGAGAGCGCGAGGATGCCGGCCTTCGCCGCGCAGTAGGGAAGCTCGTCGTCGTAGGGCTGCACCGCATCCTCAGAGGCGAGGAACACGATCCTGCCCCAACCGCCCTTGCGGAGCGAGGGGAGGAACTGCCGGACGAGCCGGACGGGACCGAGCAGGTCGATCTCCACGGTCTTCGTCCATCCCTCGTCGTCGATCTCGTGGAATAGCCCCTGCGCCCCGGTGATCCCCGCGGACTGCACGAGGATGTCGATGTCGCCCACGTGCTCCTGCACGAAGCCGTGCAGTTCGGCGAGCTCATCGAGTCGGGTGATGTCGGCCGCGTGCGCGAACAGCCTGCCGTCCGGCGCCTCGAGCTTGGCGGCCGCCTCCGCGAGTGCGTCCGGGTCCTTGTCGCTCAGGACGACGATCGCGCCCTCGTCGAGCAGCTGCCTGGCGGTCTCCCAGCCGATGCCGGAGTCCCCTCCGGTGATGAGTGCCTTCTTGCCGTTAATGCCGAGATCCATGTGCGTGTCTCCAGTCTTGGTTCGAGAAGTGACGTGCGTGGGGAAGAAAAGAATGAGGGGGTCACTGCGGGCCCGCGGATGCCCCGAAGACGTTGGCGGGGCGACCGTGACCGACGCCCTCGATGGCGAAGATCGAGCCGCTGAGGGGTGCGTCGACGAGGTCGCTCTCGGTGAGGTTCTCTCGCGCCGTTCCGACGAACAGCGTCGAGAGCCCGTCGCCGCCGAAGGCGACCGACGTGACGTTCGGCGCCGGAAGGGTGAGGTCACCCAACGGCGACGCGCTGGCGTCCCAGTGCGCCACGCGTCCAGCCCCGTAGATGCCGTTCCAGAACGAGCCGTCGACGTCCCTGGCCAGCCCGTCCGAGTTGCGCCCGTGGATGAACGGCTCCAGCTCGCCGAGGTCGTCGGGGCCAGGGCCGTAGCTCGCCCGGTAGACGGTCTGCGTCGACGTGTCGGTCACGAAGATCGTGTCGCCGGAGTCGCTCCATTCGAGGCCGTTCGTCGTGTGGAACCCACCGAGGAGCAGTCGGACGGTGCCGTCGGCGTCGAAGGTGTACAGGGCTCCATCCGCCGCGGGCGACGTGGTGTTCATCGACCCGACGACGAAGCGGCCGAACGGGTCGACCTTGCCCTCGTTGAAGCGGATGCCACCGTGGGAGTGGACGACGGAGGCGATGGTCTTCTGCAGCTCACCGTCCGGCCCGAGCACGACGATGCGGTCCTGGAGCGACGCCACGAAGCCACCCCCGGCGGCTGGCTGCACGGCGCTGACCGGGGCGGGGAGAGCGGAGACTCGGTCGTCGCTGCCGTCGCGAGCCCCGTCGAGCCTCGCCCGATGGAAGGTGCCCATCGTGATGTCGACCCAGGCGAGTTCGGAGGTGCGAGCATCCCACCAGATGCTCTCGACGAGCACCGAGCGCAGCTCGCGGAAGACGGTCGGTTCACTGGTCATCTGTGGCTTCTTCCGGTGCGAGCTGTCTGATCAGGAGGGCGGCGTTGATGAGCGCGAGGTGGCTGAGTCCCTGCGGGAGGTTGCCCCAGAAGGCACCGTCGCCTGTGGCGATCATCTCGGCGAGCAGCCCGACGTCGTTGGTCTGCTCGACGAGCTCGTCCATTGCCGCGATCGCCTCCGAGGAACGGCCGACGCAGGCGAGCGCCGAGACCCGCCAGAAGGCGCAGGCGACGAAGGTGTGCTCTTCGCTGGCGACTCCCGAGTACCGGTAGAGGAGAGCGCCGTGGCCGAGTTCCCTGCTCAGGGCGTCGATGGTGGACGACATGCGCTCACCGCGATCGAAGCCGCTCGGCGCGTGGAGCAGTACGGAGGCGTCGAGGCGATCCGAGCCGGGATGCATGACGTAGCTGGCGAGCTCCTCAGACCAGCAGTGCTCCAGCGTCCACGCTCGGATGCGCTCCCGTTCCGCTCGCCAGCGGTCGACGTCTCCTTCGATGTGCGCGCCCTCCGCGAGCGCGATCGCGTCGTTGAGCGCTTGCCAGCACCCCATCTTGGAGGAGGTGTAGTGCTGTTCTTCGCCGAGCTCCCACATTCCTGCGTCTCGCTTGCGCCAGTCGTCGCAGGCCTTGTCGGCCACCTTGGCGAGGAGTCGTGCGGTTTCGACGTCGAGGAGGTTGCCGTCGTCGACGTAGGTGCGGCTGATGGCGATGAGGTCGCCGTAGATGCCGAGCTGCAGCTGCCCTTGCGCGGGGTTTCCCGTCACGACGGGACTGTTGCCGCGCCATCCGGGGACGTCGTACTTCTCGACGCCCGCGCACGTCTCGCCGTTGAGCGAGTACATGACGTAGATGTCCGGGCCCTGCTCGCGGATGGTGCGCAGCAGCCAGGAGATGGCCGCGTGCGTCTCCTCCCTGAGCCCGAACCAGACGAGCGCGTGCGCGGTGTAGGCGAGGTCGCGGATCCAGGCGAACCGGTAGTCCCAGTTCTTGCCGCCTGCCGGGTTCTCGGGCAGCGACGACGTTCCCGCCGCGGCGATAGCACCCGTGGGACTGTAGATGAGGAGCTTCAGCGCCAGCGCGCTGCGCTGCACCTGATTGGACCATGGGCCTTCGTAGGAGAACTCCTCGGACCAGCTCAGCCAGCTCTCGATGGTTCGGTCGATGCCCTTGTCGACGTTCTCTGGCTCGGGAACGCGGAGGGGCTCGCCCTCGGTGGCGGTCAGGACCAGCAGGTGTCGCGAGTCGGGTGCGGTCGTGAACCCGCCGCGGAGCTCGGCCTCCTCCGCTCCGCTGCGTGGGTCGGCGCTCTCGGGGCCGTGCTCGCTGCCGACGACGGCGAGGGAGAGCTCACCGCAGCGGATGATGGTGTGCTGACCGACGCGGTCGAGCCACGGGGATCTGGTGCCGAGCATCGTGCCGGGTACGACGCGCCAGGTGAACTCGACGCTGCCTTCGATGCCGTCGATTCGTCGGGCGAGCTCGGCCCAGGGCAGGCGCCCGGCGACGCCCGTGACCATGGCGTCGGTGACGCGTGCCACACCGCTCGCGCTCGTGTAGGTGGTCTCGAGCACGTTGGTCTGCTCGATGTAGCGCCTCGTGGACGTGAAGTCGCCCGCGGGGGTCAGCTCGACGTACCCGCCTGTCTCGTCGTCGAGGAGGCGCGCGAAGACCGGGAGCGAGTCGAGGTTGGGCAGCGGCAGCCAGTCGACGCGTCCGTCGGGTGTGACGAGGGCGATGGTGCGCCCGTCGCCGATGGCGGCGTAGTCGCGAAGGGGGAATCCGGGGGGAGTCTGCGTCATGAGGGTCACGACGCTACGGGAAGGCTCGGTCCGCTCCGTGGGAGTTTCCTCCGCGTGCCTGAGCGCCTGCCGCTACTCGTGAGCGCGCGTGGTTAACGGGTCGCTCGCCTGGTGTCAACCCTCCTGTGACCTCACGGTCGGCGTGCGTAGCGTGCTGTGGACCGGGGAGTGCAGCATCCCGCCGTTGGGTATGGCTGGAGGGAGAACAGGGTGCTCGAGTTCATGGGCAGGATCGGGGTCGACGCCGACTTCTGGGACGGCAGCGCCCGGCTCCTCGAATCCGCCGAGGAGTGCGCAGGGGACGCCCCGCAGATGCTCGGCGCCCTGCGCGAGCTCCCTCCTGTCCCAGTGCCTGGACGCGGTCGCACTCGCTCGCTGCTGCATCTGCTGTCGAGCATCGCCGCGATCGATCTCACCGCCGCCCGTGTCGTCGAGCCGCACTTCGACGCCGCCGCGATCCTCGCGCAGACGGGGGCGGAAGTCGGACGCGGTGAAGCCTGGGGTGTCTTCGCTTCTGCGTCGCCGGTGGCTGTCCGCTGGCTTCCGGGGGCAGACTCGCACAGCGTGGCCGAGGGTGCAGACGCTGAGCTGACCGGCACCAAGCGCTGGTGCTCGCTCGCAGCGAAACTCGATCGCGCCCTCGTCACCGCGTCGGATTCGATGGGGGAGTGGATGTTCGTGGTCGACCTCCGGCAGGCGGCGGTGGTGCCGCGCGGCGGCGGGGCACCCTTGACCGGCCTCCGTGGAGTGCCGAGCGGGCCGGTCGATCTCCACTCGGCGACTGCGAGAGCCGTGGGGGATGTCGCCGACTGGTACACCTCGCGTCCGGGGTTCGCTTGGGGTGGGATCGCCGTTGCCGCCGTGTGGTTCGGGGGAGCGGTGGCCCTCGGGCGTGCGCTCGAACGCGCTGTGGGCGGCAGGGAACCGGACCAGCTCGGTCTCGCCTGGCTCGGTGAGGCAGATCGTCTGCTGCACGGCGTCCAGGTCCAGCTCGACGACGCCGCCGACCGCATCGACGCGGGAAGCGCCGACTGGGCTCTTGCCCAACGGGTGCGCGGGAACACCGCCTCCGCCTGCTGGCGCCTGCTGGCACTCTGCGGAGAAGCCATGGGGCCTGGCCCCCTCGCCTTCGACGCCACGCACGCACGACGTGTCGCCGACCTCACCATGTACCTCAGCCAGCATCACGGAGCCCGCGACGACGCAGCGCACGGGCAGCAGCTCGCGGCCGCGCTGCACCGCTCCTCCGAAGCCCCATCGATCTCGGGGGACGACTCGTGATCGGCGCCGCATCGGTGGAGTTCACACATCTGGACACGGGGACACCAGAGGCAGCCTGGCTGGAAGCCGGTATCGAGCACCTTCCGACCCTCGCGCTGAAAGATGCCCTCGGCCCGGAGACGCTGCTCATCGTCGGAGCCGCGCACCCCGACGACGAGTGCCTCGGCGCCGCCGGCCTCATCCGCAGGGCACTCGCGGCCGGAGCCGCCGTGCGCGTCCTGCTGTGCACCTGGGGCGAGGCCTCGCACCCAGCTTCGCCGAGCGTCGAGCCCCCGGCGCTCGCCGAGCTGCGACGAGCAGAGTTCCACGAGGCACTCAGACGGCTTCGCACGAGTCCGTCAGCGGGGTCCGAGGCCACCGGCGGCCAGTCGGGCTCCATCGAGTCGGTCGAGCTCGGCCTCGGCGACGGCCAGCTCTCGCAGTCCACCGACCTCATCGCAGACGCCGCAGCGAAGATGGTCCGGGATTCGCCGGCACAGCGTGTCGTCATCGCCGCGCCCTACCGGAGAGACGGACACACGGACCACGACACCGTCGGTGCCGCGCTCGCGCGGGCCGCCGCCGAGTCCGGCGCGCTGCTCCTCGAGTTCCCGATCTGGTTCTGGCACTGGGCACACCCCGCGCGCGACAGCGAGTGGCGTCACTGGATGCGGCTCCCGCTCTCACCGCGTGAGACCGACGCCAAGGCGGCCGCCCTCGACGCGCATGCCTCGCAGCTGCACGCGCTCTCCGACGAGATCGGCGATGAGACGGTGCTCGGGGCCAGCCAGGTCGAGCACTTCTCGAGGAGCTTCGAGGTCTTCCGGGTGACGGCGAGCGCGACGCGCGACGCCGGCTCGGCGAGTCACACGTTCGATGGCGTCCATGCAGACGCGGACGACCCTTGGGACCTTCGGTCCAGCTGGTACGAGCGGCGCAAGCTCGCCCTCATGGTCGGGATGCTGCCCGGCGAGACGTACCGGCGCGCCCTCGAGATCGGCTGCTCCATCGGCGAGAGCACCGCAGCGCTCGCTGAACGGTGCGATCACCTGCTCGCCGTCGACGCGAGTGCCACCGCCCTCGGCCTCGCCGCGGCGAGACTCGCCGATCTCACGGGCGTCGATCTGGCCAAGGCAACCCTGCCGCACGACTGGGACAGACTCGGTCTCGGACCCGGTCAGCTCGATCTCGTCATCGTCTCCGAGACCGGCTACTACCTGGCGGAGGACGAGCTCTGCGAGCTCCTCGCCAACTCCCGCCGAGCCCTCTCGCCGACCGGCGTGCTCGTCCTCTGCCACTGGCGTGGTCCGATCGACGGCTGGCCGCTCGACGGCGACCGAGTGCACGCCCTCGCAGCACGACTCGGCATGCGCAGCCTCGCCTCCTACGTGCAGGACGAGACCCTCATCGACATCTACGAGAACGGGATGCCGCCGAGTGGCGGTTCCTGCTTCGCCTCGGCCGCAGCCTCTGATGCTCAACAGTCTGCGAGCGCGGCCGGATGACGGTGACGAGTCCGGTGAGCGGTCCGGCGACCGGTGCGGGGAGCTCGAGCACCCCCATCCGCGATCTGCGGATCGTGGTGCCCGCCCGCGACGAAGCGGAGACGCTGGCCGAGTGCCTCGCCGCGTTGACGGTCGCGATGGACTCGATCCGCTGCGCGAGCGCAGGTGTTCGGGTGCAGCTTGTCCTCGTCCTCGACAGCTGCCGCGACGCGAGCGCGCGGATAGCGGCCCGAGCCTCCGAGCGGGACGAGCGCATCCGCGTGATCGAGGGCCTGCACGGCTCTGTCGGCGAAGCCAGACGTGCGGGGGTGAGGGCCGCTCTCAGCCTCAGCTCCGGGGGCGACCCGACAGCCGTCGACCCGACCTCGACGTGGATCGCCTCCACCGATGCCGACTCCGCCGTGCCGCGGGGCTGGCTGCTCACACACCTCGAGTTCGCCGACGCAGGCATCGACCTCCTGCTGGGGACGGTGAACGTCGAACCCCAGGCAGATGCTCCGCACATCGAGGCCAGGTGGCGTCGGGACTACTCGAGCGTCGAAGGGCACCCGCACATCCACGGTGCCAACCTCGGCGTCCGGGCCTCGGCCTACCTCGCCGCCGGTGGGTTCCCTCCGATCCGGGAACACGAGGACACCGGCCTCGCCGCCGCGGTCAGCGCGTGCGGCTTCACCGTGCATTCGACGGCTAGCTCACCCGTCCTGACATCGGGACGGCAACGCGGACGCACGCCGGGCGGCTTCGCTGGCTACCTGGAAGACCTGTGCGCCCCGAATCTCGAGCCACGAGACAATCGGGATACGGCAAGCGAGAGGAGCAGGGCATGACAACGGCACGAGGATTCGACCACGACGTCTACGCGGGGTATCTCAACGCGCACCTCCTGGCCTCGGAGGCGGGGCTGCGCGCATTCAAGTCAGCCAAGGCGACGTGGGCCGGATCGCCGCACGAGCAGACGATGCGGTTGCTCATCGCCCACATCGCGGCCGACCGCCGCGACCTGGCGTCGCTCATCGATCAGCTCGGCTACCGCGAGTCGTTCCTGAAGCTCTGGCTCACGAACGCGGCGCGCGTGGCCGGCACATTCAACCCGGTGAACATCCTGCGCCTCAGGCAGCGCCCGAGCACGCAGCTCGAACTCGACACCCTCACCGGCATGGTGCGCGCCAAGCTCTCCATGTGGGAGGCGCTCATCGCAGTGCAGCCCCGGGACCCGCGACTCGTGCTCTCCGGCTTGCAGGAACTCGAAGCCCGTGCGCACACCCAGATCGAGCTCATCCAGAGCATCAGCCGCGACTCCGTCGAGGAACGATTCCTCGAGCAGGACCCACGGGCGGGCGCAGGGCGGTGAGCCGCCGAGCGGTTGTCGTCGGGGCGGGTCCGAACGGACTCACAGCTGCAGCGCTCCTTGCGAGGCGCGGCGTCGAGGTCACCGTGTACGAGCGGGACCCCCAGATCGGAGGAGCGGCGAGGTCCGCCGAGCTGTTCGGGCCCGGTTTCGTGAGCGACCTCGGGGCTGCGGCGCATCCCTTCGGCGTCGCGAGCCCGGCGTTTCGCGAGCTTGAGCTCGAGCAGAACGGGCTCGAATGGGTGCAGCCCGAGATCCCGATGGCGCACCCGCTGCCAGGCGGCCGCGCGGCGATGCTGCACAGGGACATCGAACGCACGGTCCAGGAGCTCGGTGTCGACGGCCCCAACTGGCGACGCCTGCACGAGCACTTCTCGCACCATCCCTTCGAGACGGTGGAGAACGCGATGGGTCCGCTCCTGCGAATTCCCCCGCATCCCGTCGACATGGTGCGACTCGGGGTCTTGGGGGCCCTGCCGGCGGCGACGCTCGCGAACCTCGTCTTCCGAAGCGGCGCGGCCAAGGCACTCCTCGCCGGCTCCTCGGCGCACGCGACGCTGCCGCTCACCCGACCGCTGACATCGGCGTTCGGCATCGCCTTCGGCGCCCTCGGCCACAGCACCGGGTGGCCCGTGGCGAAGGGCGGCTCGGCGAGCATCACGGATGCGCTCGCCAGGGTGCTGCTCGCCAACGGCGGCCGCATCGAGACCAACGCAGAGGTCACCGACCTCCGCGACCTCCCGCGAGCTGACGCCGTCCTCCTCGACCTCACGCCGAAGCAGATCCTCCGCATCGCCCCGGAGCAGCTGGAGTCGCGCTACGCCGCTCACCTCGCACGATGGAAGTACGGGGCTGGCGTGCACAAGATCGACTACCTGCTCGACGGGCCCGTGCCGTGGGAGGACGCGCGGGTCGCGTCCGCCGGCACCGTGCACGTCGGCGGGGAGTTCCGGCAGATCATCGAGGCCGAACGCGACATCAACTGCGGGCGCATGCCGGAGAAGCCGTTTGTCATGGTCACGCAGCAATCCGCTGCGGACGCGAGCAGGACACACGATGGCAGGCAGGTCCTCTGGTCGTACGCGCACGTCCCGAACGGCACAGCGCTCGACGTGCGCCCAGCTCTCGAAGCACAGATCGAACGCTTCGCGCCCGGCTTCGCAGACGTGGTCCTCGAACGTCGAGAGTGGTCGCCGAGCGCGCTCGAAGCGTGGAACCCGAACCTGGTCGGCGGTGACATCGGCGGCGGCTCGATGGCGGGCACGCAGCAGCTGTTCCGGCCGGCGCCCTCGCTGCATCCCTACCGCGCCGGACGACGGGGACTCTACGTGTGCTCGTCGTCGACGCCGCCCGGGGGCGGGGTCCACGGCATGCCGGGTCTGCACGCTGCACGCGCCGTGATGCGCGATTGGGCACGCCGCGACTGAGCCGTCGGCGCGTCCCGCTACGGTGGACGCATGCATCCACCAGTCACCGGTCCCCAGCACGAGGTTGTGAGCGGACGAGTCCGCGTCAAGGTCGGCCGGGTCGCTGCGGTGCTCCGTTCCCTCGAGGTCGGCGGCGTGCAGCTCGTCGAGGACTTCGGCGACGATGTGCTCCCACCCTTCGGCGCTGGCCTGACGCTGTTCCCCTGGCCGAACAGGGTCAGGGATGGCCGATGGGCGCACGACGGGAAGACGCAGCAGCTCGACATCACGGAGCCAAGCAAGGGCAACGCCTCGCACGGTCTCATGCGCAACACGGAGTACGCGGTCGTCGGAGAGACAGGCTCGGGCCTCGAACTCTCCGCGACGGTGTTCCCGCAGCACGGCTGGCCCTTCACGCTCCGCCACACGGTGCGGTACGAGGCCGTCGACGACGGTCTCGTCGTCACGCACACGGTCGCCAATCTCGGCACGCAGAAGGCGCTCTTCGCGGTCGGAGCTCACCCGTACTTCCGCGTCGGAGAGGAGCCGATCGCCGATCTCGTCGTCAGCGCCGACCTCGTCGAGCGCGTGCTGCTCGATGATCGACTGCTCCCGGTCGGAACCGAGCCCGTCGTGTCGGGAGGAACGTTCGACCTTCGTGCGGGTCGCAGGGTGGGCGATCTCGACCTCAACTACGCCTTCCGCGTCCGCCCTTCCGGTGACCGCACGCTGCTGAGCGTCGAGTCCGCGGCCGGGGCTCGCCTCGAGCTCTGGGGCGACGCCGACTTCCGGCACCTCCAGCTCTACACGCCCGCCGACTTCCCCCGCCCCGAAGAGCACCACGGAGGCACTGGTCTTGCGTTCGCCGCGGAGCCGATGACGTCACCACCGGACGCCCTCAATTCGGGCGTCGACCTCATCGAGCTCGACGTCGCGCAGGTCTGGAGCGGTTCGTGGGGAGTTCGCTTCTCGCCGGCAGACGAGAGCTGAGCTCAGACGCCCTTGCCCGAAGAACGGCGGACGACGAGCCGCGGTTCGACGAGCAGTTCCTGCGGCAGCGATTCGTTGCCCGCCTCGGCCTCGATGAGCCACCTCGCGGCTTCTCGTCCGATGACCCCGTTGTGCGGGTCGACGGAGGTGAGCGAGACACCGGCGATGGATGCGAGGAACGAGTTGTCGTAGCCTGTGAGCGCCACGTCGTCCGTCGTCAGGCCGCGCTCCTCGAGTGCACGTTGTACGCCGAGGGCGGCAAGGTCGTTTGGTGCGATGATCGCGGTCGGCTGGGTCGCACGGGACAGCAGGCTCGTCGCCGCGACGTAGCCTCCGAGCTCGGTGAAGTCGCTCTCCTGGACCTGCACGTGTCCGGAGAGTCCGTGCGCCGTCATCGCTTCCTCGTAGGCTTCCGCCCGGCTGCGGCCGGCGGCGGCAAGCCCTCCGAGATGCGCGATGTCGCGGTGGCCGAGGGAGGTCAGGTGCTCGACCAGGAGCGCGAGGCCCTTGCGGTCGTCGGTTCGCACGCAGCCCGCGTTCGGCAGCCCTTCGGCAAGGCCGGATGCCACGACGACGGGACGATCCTCCGCGAGAGCACCGAGCGAGGCGGCATCAGGAAGGGAGCCGGCGATGAGGACGCTCCTCGGCCGCAGATCGCTGAGCGTCGCGATCGTGCCCTCGTCGAGCTGGCGCACGGTCCCCGACTCTGGCAGCACGGCGGTTGTCATCAGCCCGCGCCGACCGGCCCGGTCGAACTCCAGGCTCGCCGCGTCGATGATCTCCGCGAACACGGGGTTGATCGGGTCTGCCACGAGAATCCCGATGAAGTCGCTCATGTTGGTCGCCAGCGACCTCGCGAGCAGATTCGGTCGGAACCCCAGCTCTTCGGCGGCTGCGAGCACACGGCTCTTCCGCGCCTCGCTGACCTTCTCCGGATCGCTGTACACGAGCGAGACGAGCGACTTGGACACGCCGGCAACCGCCGCCACGTCGCGAATCGTTGGACGCTTTGCGGGATTTGGGACAGCACGACGCTGTTGCTCTGACAAGAGGTCTCCTGGGGGAAACTCTGGGAGAAGGGCTCCGGGGGAGGGAGCTTCGGAGTGCTAACACTACGCGGAAAGTGCGGTACCCGACGGCAGCACCGCCGGTAGAATCGCCCCATGGTGACCCGACTGCGCGACGTGCTCATTTTCGGAGAGCGGAACTGGCCCTCGTCAGGAGCGGAGTCCTGGGACTCGGTCGGTCTCGTCTCCGGCGCGCTCGACGCTGAGGTGGGCCGCATCCTCCTCGCAGTCGATGCCGCCCAGCTGACCGTGAGTGAAGCCGTCGACACATCCGCCGACCTCCTGCTCGTGCATCATCCGCTGCTTCTGCGCGGCGTCACGGCCGTGGCGGAGTCGAGCGCGAAGGGCTCGCTCCTCGCGCAGCTCATCCGCGCGGACTGCGCGCTTCTCGCAGCGCACACGAACGCCGACGTCGTGGAGACCGGCACGTCGGCGGCACTCGCCGCTGCGCTCCGGCTCGAACAGGTCACGCCGATCGTGCCGTCCGCAGACAACCCCGACCGCGGCCTCGGACGCGTCGGCGTCCTCCCGCAGCCCATGACGCTCGGGGCGCTCGCACGGGCTCTCGCGGGCATACTGCCGGCAACCGCGACGGGGATCCGAGCAGCGGGCTCCTTCGACCGCCTCGTCGAGACCGTCGCGCTGTGCGGCGGAGCCGGCGACTCGCTGCTCGAGGACCCGAAGGTCGTCGGGGCCGACGTCTACATCACGAGCGATCTTCGCCACCACCCGGCCTCGGAGTCGCTCGAGCAGACACTCGCACGCGGTCGGGGGCCCGCACTCATCGACACCTCGCACTGGGCGAGCGAGTGGCTGTGGCTCGACCATGCTGCTCGTGAGCTGCGCGCGGAATTCCCGCAACTCGACGTCGAGGTGTCCGAGCTCCGCACCGACCCGTGGGAGTTCGCCATTCCCCAGTAGTGCGCGGCGGGCCACGTGCGCGCCCTGCGCGGGCGGCACACGACTTCACGACAGAATGAGGGAACTATGAACGACAACCAAGACATGAACCGGGGCCAGGCATGAAGGCCAGCGAAGCAGACCAGCGCCGTCTGCTCGACCTGGCCGAGGTCGACACCAAGCGCCGCCGTGTGCAGCACGTCGCGAAGAACCTGCCAGAGCAGCACCACCTGAACGCCCTCGACGAGGAGCGGACGAAGCACCGCGCTGAGGTCGTGCAGCTGCTCGGTCAGCTCGAGGACTCGCGCAGCGAACTCAAGAAGATCGAGTCGGATGTGGAGACTGTCGAGGCGCGTCTGAAGCGCGACAACGACCGGCTGCAGGGTGCGTCGAGCCGGAAGGACATCGAGGCGCTGCAGCGCGAGATCGAGGTGCTCCAGCGGCGCCGCACGATCCTCGAGGACGGCGAGCTCGTGGTCATGCAGCGCGTGGAGGAGCAGACCGCGGCGCACGAGGGCGCGCTCGAATCGCAGCGAAGCGTCGAAGACCGCGCGCGGGAGCTCACGGTGCTGCGCGACGCCGCTCGCGACAACCTCAAGGGCGAGTACCGTGTCCTCTCCGAGCAGCGGGCGAGCGTCCTCGCGAGCCTGCCGGCTGACCTCGTCGCGCTGTACGAGAAGCAGCGTGAGCGCTACGGCGTCGGCGCGGCCGAGCTCATCGGCAACATCACGACCGGAACCAACGTGGCTCTCGACCGGCCCGAGCTCGAGAAGATCCGCCGCGCCGCGCCGGATGACGTCGTGATCTGCCCGGACTCTGGCGCCGTCCTGGTCCGCACGGAGAAGTCCGCGCTCTGATCTGAGAAAGTCGAGCGCCCGCCGCTGAGTTCTGACATACTCAGTGGCGGAGCGCCGACGGCGTCGCTTGAAGTGAAACGCATCGTTGCTCCTCACCTATTACTACGGATCGTCCGGCACGTACCTGCCGGTAATGAGGGAGTACTCCTATGGCAACTGTGACCTTTGAAAGCGCATCGCGCGTCTACACCGAGGGCGCTCGTCCCGCGGTCGACAGCCTGGATCTCGAGATCGACGACGGAGAGTTCCTCGTCCTCGTCGGACCATCCGGCTGCGGCAAGTCGACATCGCTGCGCATGCTGGCAGGGCTCGAAGAGGTGAATCACGGCCGCATCCTGATAGGCGACCGCGACGTCACGCACCTCCCGCCCAAGGACCGCGATATCGCCATGGTGTTCCAGAGCTACGCGCTCTACCCGCACATGACGGTCGGCGAGAACATGGGCTTCGCGCTCAAGATCGCTGGCATCAACAAGGAAGAGCGCGCCAAGCGTGTCCTCGAGGCCGCCAAGATCCTCGACCTCGAGCCGTACCTCGACCGCAAGCCGAAGGCGCTCTCCGGTGGTCAGCGTCAGCGTGTCGCCATGGGTCGCGCCATCGTGCGCAGCCCCCAGGTCTTCCTCATGGATGAGCCGCTCTCCAACCTCGACGCGAAGCTCCGTGTGCAGACGCGTACGCAGATCGCGAGCCTCACCCGCCGCCTCGGCGTCACAACGGTCTACGTCACGCACGACCAGACCGAGGCCCTCACGATGGGTGACCGCATCGCGGTCCTCAAGGACGGGGTCCTCCAGCAGGTCGGAACGCCGCGCGAGCTCTACGCGAAGCCGAAGAACGTCTTCGTCGCCGGCTTCATCGGCAGCCCGTCGATGAACATCTTCGGTGCCGACCTCACCTCAGAGGGCGTGCGCTTCGGAACCGACGTCATCCCGCTCGAGCGCGCCACGCTGGCAAAGCTCAAGTCCGGTACCGCCACGGTCGGAGTCCGCCCCGACGACATCATCATCTCGCGCGAGGAGAAGCCGGGCCTCAAGGTCGAGGTCGACCTCGTCGAGGAGCTGGGCGCTGAGGGCTACCTCTACGGCCACTCGATCATCGACGGAACGCGCACAGACATCGTCGCTCGCGTCGACGGCCGCAGCCACCCTGAGGTGGGCGAGACGATCTACGTCACCACGGACAACGACCACATCCACATCTTCGACCCGGAGACCGAGCAGCGCATCAGCGGTGCGCTCACGGAGGCCATCCGCCTGCAGGAGGCGAACGACGCTCTCGCGAGCGGAGCCGCCAACTAGCACGCTTCTCCAGAGCGGCGAACGCCCTCCCCAGATCACAGATCTGGGGAGGGCGTTCTGCTGTGCGACCGAGGAGATGCGTCGGTATGGGGGAGCGAGGGAGCGGGCACCACGAACTGCTGCGTCAGCGCACGACTGAGGGGGAGCCGGCTGGCTCCCCCTCAGTCGTGTGATGCGAGCGCCCGAGGGCGCCGACGGGATTAGCCCTTCGTGGATCCTGCCAGCAGGCCGCGGACGAAGTAGCGCTGCAGCGAGAAGAACACGATGAGGGGCACGAGGATGGAGAGGAACGCACCAGCCGTGAGGAGCGGCCATTCCTGACCACGCGAACCCGTGATCTCGGCGAGCAGCTTCGTCATGGGGGCCACCGCACCGTCCGCGAAGACGAGCGCGACCAGCAGATCGTTCCAGACCCAGAGGAACTGGAAGATGCCGAACGAGGCCACGGCGGGCAGCGTCAGCGGCACGATGATGCGGAAGAAGATCTGGCCGTGGCTCGCACCGTCGACGCGAGCTGCCTCGATGACCTCACGCGGGATCTCCGAGATGAAGTTGTGCAGCAGGAAGATGGCGAGCGGCATGGCGAAGATCGAGTGAGCGATCCACACCTGTGCGAAGCCAGCATCTGCTCCGAACGCGGCGATCACGGGGACACCGAAGATCTCACCGCGGGCGAAGAGCTGCAGCAGCGGCACGAGTGCCATCTGGATCGGCACGACCTGGAGGGCGAAGACGAGGATGAACAGCCAGTTCTTGCCTTTGAAGTCCATCCACGCGAACGCGTACGCGGCGAGCAGCGCGATCGCGAGCGGGATGACCGTCGCGGGGAGCGCGATGACGATGGAGTTCAGGAACGCCTGCGCCATCGTGAGCTGCGTATTGCCGGAGGCGAGCACTTCGACATAGTTGTCGAAGGTCAGGCCCCAGTTCTGGAAGATCGTCCACCAGCCGGTGCTGACGACCTCCGCCTTGGGTCGGAACGAGGAGACGAAGAGCCCGAAGGTCGGGATGGTCCACACCACGGCGATCGTGATCGCAGCGATGGTGGCCCAGCGGCTGGTGAGGTTCTTCTTCACCTTGCCGCTTGTGCTCTTCTCGCCTCGTGCGAGCTGTTCCGCCGTCTTCGTGTCGACGGGCAGTTCGACTGGAACGATGGCGCTCATCGGATCTCCCTCTGCTTCTTCATCTGGTTCGCGTTGTAGATGATGATCGGCAGCACGAGGATGAACAGCACGACCGCGAAGGCGGCCGATCGTCCGGTCTCGAAGGTCTTGAACTGCGTGTACATCTCGTTCGCGATGACGCTCGTGTCGTTCGCGCCCGCGGTCATCGTGCGAACGATGTCGAAGACCTTGAGCGAGGCGATGGAGATCGTCGTGACGACGACGACGAGCGAGGAACGGATGCCGGGGACCGTGACGTTGATGAATCGCTGCCACGGGTTGGCACCGTCGAGGGACGCGGCTTCGATCTGGTCCATCGGAACGCCCTTGATGGCGGCCGAGAGCACGACCATGGCGAAACCGGTCTGCACCCAGATGAGCACGATGATGAGGAAGAACGTGTTCAGTGGCGACTCGGCGAGGAAGTCGTATGGCTGCCCGCCGAACCAGACGATGATCTGGTTGAGGAGGCCGATCTGGTCCTGATCGGCTGGTCGTGCCGTGTACATGAACCGGAAGATGATGGACGCGCCCACGAACGAGATCGCCATGGGCATGAAGACGAGCGCCTTCAGGAACTTCTCACCACGCGACTTGTCGATGAACACGGCGTAGGCGAGGCCCGCGACTGTCGACAGGATCGGCGTCACGACGACCCAGATGATCGTGTTGAGGACGGTCCGGATTCCGCTTGGCTGCGTGAAGATCCAGATGAAGTTCTCGAGGCCGACGAAGTCGCCGGACTTGTTCGTGAACGCCTGGCCGGTGGTCTGGATGCTCGGGACGATGAGTCCGATGATCACCAGGATCAGCGCAGGTGCGAGGAAGCCGATGAGGCCGATCAGGTAGCCGGCGCCTTCACGCGACCGCTGGTCGAACCAGAAGAGCAGCGCACCGAGCAGGATGGCGACGATCGCCGCCCAGGTGTAGGTGCCGAGGATGAACACGAGTGCGACTGGGACTGCGATGCAGACGACGAGCCGCAGGATCGTGTATTTCTTGCCGGGTCGAGGGGCGAGCTCGACGAAGTAGACGATGAGCGCAACCACCGCGAGGAACGCGATGATGACGATCGGGACTTGCAGGAGTGGCGGCAGTTGGGCCAGCCACGTGAAGAAACTTGCCATTGTGACCTTCCAGGGTGGCAGACAAGCACGTGCGCGGGGGACGTCGTCGTCCGTGCGGTGGAATGCGTGTGGAGCACCCGGCGCGAGGCCGAGTGCTCCACAACACGGTGCTTAGCTGGAGGGCCAGCCTGATTCGATCTGGGTGGTCACGGTGTTGACGTCCGTGCCGTTGATCCAGTCGATGATGCCCTTCCAGAACGTTCCTGCTCCCACTGCCGAGGGCATGAGGTCAGATCCGTCGAAGCGGAAGGTTGTCGCCGGGTCCTGGAGGATCGCGATGGACTCCTGCAGGATGGGGCTGGACGCGCTTGCCGGGTCGAGACCGGTGTTCGCGCTGATCACGCCTCCGAGGGAGACGCGGCTGTTCGCCCACTCAGGGCTGGAGAGGTACTCCTGGACCTTGACCGTGTCCTCGTCCGCGTTGAACGATCCCACGATCTCGCCGCCGCCCGTGACGGCGAGTTCCTTGCCCTCGACGGGCGGGGTCATGAAGGCCCAGACGTCGCCGTCCTCACCGACCGTGCCGCCCGCTTCGGTGATGAAGCCGTCGTAGAAGGAAGCCTGGTGGTGCAGCGCGCACGTGCCGTCGACGAGCTTCGCGGCTGGGTCGCCGAATGCGGTCGAGTTGATGGAGCGCACGTCGCCGAAGCCTGCGTTGACGTAGTCGGGGTTCGTGAGGATCTTGCCTGCTTCATCGAACGCGGCCTGGATGCGCGGGTCGGTGAAGGGAATCTCGTTCGCGACCCACTGGTCGTAGACCTCTGGTCCCTGCTGGCGGATGACCAGGTCTTCGATCCAGTCGGTGCCCGGCCAGCCGGTTGCGGCGTCTGAGCCGAAGCCGGCGCACCAGGGCGCGGTTCCGGTCTTGGCCTGGATCTCGCCGGTGAGCGTGATGAGCTCTTCCCACGTCTTCGGCACTTCGTATCCGTTGTCCTTGAAGAACTTCGGCGAGTACCAGACGAAGCCCTTGAGGTTCGCCATGAGTGGCGCCCCGTAGACCGTGCCGTCGTACGAGGAGTACGTCTTCCAGTCTTCCGACCAGTACTGCTCGAGGTTGCTGACGACGCCTTCCGGTGCCTCCGTGAGCAGGCCGCCACTGGCGAGGTCGCCCATGAGGCCGGGCTGCGGGAAGATTGCGATGTCCGGCGGGGTACCGCCCTGGGCTCGAACGGAGATCTGCGTCTCGAACTCCTTGGAGCCTTCGTAGACGATCTCGATGCCGTTCTCTTCCGCCCAGCCGGCCCACGATTCCTCGAGGAGCTCGGCTTCGGCGTCGACGATCGTGCCGTAGATCGTGACCTTGTTGTCGCTTGGGCCGCCCGAGCTGTCCTGCACGCCGGGGCCACCGGAACAGGCGGTCAGGGCGAGACCGGCGACTGCGAGTGCGGCAACCGATGTTGCGGCACGTCGCTTCGTGGATGTTGTCATTGAACTCCTCCTTAAGTCCTTGACTGCGAGCGAACCGCCGTTCCGGGCAGTCATTGCCCAGATTTGCTGCAAGAGCTCGTCGGTTCGGCCACGGCATTCCTGAGAGCTGCGTGTGGAAATGCCGTGCGCTTTTGGAGCGTACACGAACTCGTCAGTTGATCCACGCCGTTCACTAAGTCGTTATGAAGGGATGTCCAGCTGCGGTGAATATGGCACGTTCCTCGCTCTGACCCCTGCTCATGGAAGCATCATTCGCTCACGCTGGGTCAGGTTGTCTGGACAATTTCCGGAGCGTTCTCCAGGCACTACGATGGTGCGTGAGCAGGTCGACCAGGCGGTCGCGTCATGGGAAGCCATGCCGAGGAACGTCCGGGCTCCGCAGAGCAGGACGGTGGGTAACGCCCACCCGGGGAAACCCGCGAGACAGTGCCACAGAAAGCAGACCGCCCCGCCGCGTCCTTCGGGATGCAGGGGTAAGGGTGAAAGGGTGGGGTAAGAGCCCACCGGGCGCCTGGTGACAGGCGCCGCAAGGTAAACCTCGTCCGGAGCAAGGCCATACAGGGGATGACGACGCTGCTCGCCGAGTCCCCGGGTAGGCCGCTAGATGCACGCGGCAACGTGTGCGCGAGAGAGATGGCCGCCCCCGATTCACATCGGGACAGAACCCGGCGTATCGGTCGGCCTGCTCACTCTCTTGGTCGCGGTGCCGGGCTTGAAGCTGTTCTGGCTTCCGGCCCGGCCTCCGCCGTTCGATTCAGCGCGTGTCGAGGGTCGGGGATCAGACCCAGTGCTCGGCTGCGAGGCATGCTGAGCCGACGATGCCAGCGTTGTTCATGAACTCGGCGACGACGATGGGGGTCTCGACGTCGATGTAGTGCAGGAACTCGTCTGCCTGCTTGGAGATACCGCCCGAGACGATGAAGACGTCGGGGGAGAAGAGCGCCTCGAGCTGACGGTAATAGGGAGTGAGTCGCGAACCCCATTCCGAGAACGACAGCTCATCGCGCTCGCGCACCTTCGACGAGGCGAACTTCTCGTAGTCGCTGTGGTCGCCGATGCTGATATGCCCGAGCTCGGAGTTCGGGAACAGGTGGCCCCCGTAGAACATGGCCGTCCCGATGCCCGTGCCGAGCGTCGTCATGATGACGCTGTCGAGTCGCCCGTGCGCCACGCCGAAGCGCACCTCCGCGATGCCGGCCGCGTCTGCATCGTTCGCGAGCGCCACTTCGCGCCCGACCGCCTCGGAGAAGGCCGCCCTGGCGGCGAAGTCGATCCAGCGCGGCGAGATGTTGGCCGCGGAGCGCGTCACCCCGTGCTTGACGATGGCGGGAACGCTGATGCCCACCGGGACGTCCGTGTCGCCGTCGAGGTCCTTGTCCCAGATCTTGCGGACGATCTCCATGGTCGCGTCGATGACCTCGCGCGGGTCACCGCCGACCGGCGTCGGCACCTTGCGCCGCTTGGAGAGCAGCTCGCCCGTGCGAAGGTCGACGAGCGCCCCCTTGATGCCGGTGCCGCCGATGTCGATGCCGATGGCCTTGGTGGCTCTGCTCTTGCCCATGCGTGTGAGCATATCGGGAGCAGGGTGCCCGTTCGCGCCGTCAGGCCGATGGCACGGTGAGGAGCCGCGGGCCGCCTGAGGTGACGACGACGGTGTGCTCCCACTGGGCGCACCGAGAGCCGTCGGAGGTCACGACGGTCCAGCCGTCATCCCAGAGGCGCCAGTCCGAGGTTCCGAGCGTGAGCATCGGCTCGACGGTGAAGACCATTCCTTCTTCGATGACCGTGGTGTACTGCGGGGAGTCGTAGTGCGGGATGATCAGGCCGGAGTGGAACGCGCCACCGACACCGTGGCCCGTGTAGTCGCGCACGACCCCGTAGCCGAACCTGCCCGCGTACTTCTCGATGACTCGCCCGATGACGTTGACCTGCCGTCCGGGCTTGGCTGCGGCTATGCCGCGCATCATGGCCTCGTGCGTGCGCTCGACGAGCAGCCGCGACTCGTCGGCGACGTCGCCGACGAGGTACATGCGGTTCGTGTCTCCGTGCATGCCCTCGAAGTAGGCAGTGATGTCGACGTTGAGGATGTCCCCGGATTCGAGCATCGTGTCGTCTGGGATCCCGTGGCAGATCACCTCGTTGAGCGAGGTGCAGCTCGATTTCGGGAACCCGCGGTAGCCGAGCGTCGACGGATAGGCGCCTCGCGCGGTCACGAAGTCGTGCGCGATGCTGTCGAGCTCATCGGTGGTGACGCCTGGGACGGCGAACTGCTCGAGGTGCTCGAGGGCATCGGCGGCGATGGCGGATGCCCGTTCGATCCGGGCGATCTCCTCCGGCGTGTAGACGTCCCCGCCCGTCCACGTGTCCGGAGCCTGCTTGCCGACGTACGGCGGGCGGGCGATGGCGGCTGGGACGGATCTGGCCGAGGCGCTGCGGCCGGGGATGAGGAGTCCTGTATTCGGGTCTTTCGGCATACGCTTGAGCCTATGACCGATACGCATGCACAGGAATTCTGGTACAACTCGCGCACGGGCGAGGTCGAGGTCGGACGGCAGTCCCTCGGCTCCGAGCTCGTCGGCCCGTTCGCATCCGAGGCAGAGGCGAAGCGCGCCCCTGAGAAGCTTCAGGAGCGCGCGAAGGCCTGGGCTGAGGAAGAGGCCGAAGAGGACCGCTGACCTTCGGCGTCCCTCCTCGTTCTCGAGGCGGCCCTAGCCGGACTGGTCCTCGAAGCTCTCCGCCTCCGAGGGGAACGCGCCTGACTTGACCTCGTCGCGGTAGCTCGATGCGGCGTCGAGGAGGATGCCGCGCAGGTCGGCGTACTTGCGCACGAAGCGCGGCATGCGACCGGTGCCGAGGCCCATCGCGTCGGTCCACACGAGGATCTGGCCGTCGCACTCGGCACCGGCGCCGATGCCGATGGTCGGGATGACGAGCTCCCGCGTGATCTCCGCGGCCAGGACGGCTGGGACCATCTCGAGGACCACGCTGAACGCGCCGGCCTCCTGCACCGCCCGAGCGTCTGCTCGAACTCGCTCCGCCGCGTCGCCTCGGCCCTGCACGACGTGCCCGCCGAGGCCGTGCTCGCTCTGCGGGGTGTAGCCGATGTGGGCCATCACGGGGATCCCGGCCTCGACGATGCGCTTGATGGTGGCCTGCGAACGCACGCCGCCCTCGAGCTTCACGGCCTGCACGCCGGCCTCCTTCATGAACCTGACCGCGGTGTCCAGAGCCTGCTCGGGTCCGCGCTCGTAGCTGCCGAACGGAAGATCTGCGACGACGAGGGCTCGCGACACGCCGCGTGCGACGGAGCGTGCCATGGGAATCAGCTCGTCGACCGTGACGGGCAGCGTCGAGGTCTCACCGAGCACCGTCGTGGCCGCGGAGTCTCCGACGAGGAGCACGTCGATGCCTGCCTCGTCAAACACCGCAGCGGTCATGGCGTCGTAGCTCGTGAGCGCGGTGATGCGCTCGCCGGCGGCCTTGGCCGTCTGAAAGTGTCGAATTCGGACTCGCTTCGGTGCACTGGCCTGAGACATGCAGGCCATCATACGGCGGGGCGGCCTCAGGCCCAGTAGCCTAGGGGGAGGCGCACAACAAGAATTGGAGCCCGAGTGGACAAGCAGCAGGACTTCGTACTCCGCCAGATCGAGGAGCGCGGGATCAAGTTCATCCGCCTGTGGTTTACGGATGTTCTCGGAACACTGAAGTCCGTGGCAATCGCACCGGCGGAGGTGGAGGGTGCCTTCAACGAGGGCATCGGACTCGACGGCTCAGCCGTCGAGGGGTTCACGAGGCGGTCTGAGGCCGACATGCTCCTGCACCCGGATCCGTCGACGTTCCAGATGCTCCCGTGGCGCGGTGAGATCGACCCGACCGCTCGGATGTTCTGCGACATCTCCACTCCGGACGGGCAGCCCTCGGTCACCGACCCGCGACGCGTGCTTCGCCGCGCGCTGGACGTGGCGTCGGCGCAGGGCTTCACCTTCTACGTGCACCCCGAGATCGAGTTCTACCTGCTGAAGTCCGACGAGGCACTCAGCGGCGAGCCGGTGCCGGCAGACAACGCTGGCTACTTCGACAACGTGCCAGGCGGAACCGCTCACGACTTCCGTCGTCGCGCAGTGCGCATCCTGGAAGACCTGGGCATCTCGGTCGAGTACAGCCACCACGAGGCCGGCCCGGGCCAGAACGAGATCGACCTCAGGTTCTCGGATGCGCTCAACACGGCCGACAACGTCATGACGTTCCGCACCGTGGTCAAGGAAGTTGCCATCGAGCAGGGCGTGTACGCCACGTTCATGCCCAAGCCGATGTGGCAGCACCCTGGCAGCGGCATGCACACGCACGTCTCGCTCTTCGAGGGCGACACGAACGTGTTCCACGAGCCGGGCGCCGAGTACCAGCTGTCGAAGATCGGCAGGCACTTCGTCGCGGGTCTCCTCAAGCACGCGCCGGAGATCACGGCTGTGACGAACCAGTTCGTCAACTCCTACAAGCGCATCTGGGGCGGAGACGAGGCCCCGAGCTACGCGTGCTGGGGCCACAACAACAGCTCTGCGCTCGTGCGCATCCCGACCTACAAGCCGAACAAGGGTGGCTCGGCTCGGGTCGAGTACCGCGGCATCGACTCCGCGGCAAACCCGTACCTCGCGTACGCGGTCCTGCTCTCGGCCGGCCTCAAGGGCGTGTCGGAGGAGTACGAGCTCCCGGCCGAGATCGAGGGAGACATCTGGGAGATGTCACCGCGTGAGCGCAGCGTGCTCGGCTTCGACCCGCTGCCGTCGAGCCTCAACGAGGCCATCGCCATCATGGAGAACTCGGAGCTTGTCGCCGAGACGCTCGGAGAGCAGGTCTTCGCCTACTTCCTCGCGAACAAGCGTGCGGAATGGAAGCAGTACCGCGCTCAGGTGACCCCCTTCGAGCTCGCCTCGAACCTGCACTCCTTGTAAGCCGTGCGCTCTGACGGTCTGCGAACGCGCCTCGCGAGGGCGGGTTTCGCTGCGCCCAGCGAAGCCGAGCCGCGCCTTGTGGAGCTCGCCGAGCTGACCGGGGTGCGTGCAGACGACGTGTTCTCCGTCGTCGACGAGCGCGTCGCCGATCCGGACCAGGCGCTCCAGTGGCTCGTGTATCTCGCGCGGCAGCACCCGAGTGCCGTCGACTCGCTGTTCGCGGAGCGACCCAACGCCAAGACCGTCGTCCGTCTGCTCGGGGCGTCGACAGGCCTGGCCGAGTTCTTCCTGCGCCACCCGCGCACGATGGAGGTCGTGCAGTCCGGCGAGTCCGAGCTGCCGACCCGTGCCGAGCTGCAACGCCGGATGGCGGCGAGTGTCGGCGTCGACGCCGACCAGGCGGACGCCGACGGCGGATTCGGCATGGCTGTCGCGCAGATCACGGGCTCTGAGGCGATTCGATCCCTCCGCATCCGCTACCGCACCGAACTGGCCCGCATCACCGCCTTCGACCTGGCCCAGGACGACCAGCGCGGGTGCGTCCGCGAGGTGAGTCGTGCTCTTGCCGACCTCGCAGGAGAGACGCTGGATGCCGCGATCATGGTCGCCCGTGCAGAGACCCAGGCGCCACCGAGCGGATTCGGACGCTTCCCTGCCGAGGACGTCGAGTGCGTTCGCCTCTCGGTGATCGGCATGGGCAAGGCCGGCGCCGAGGAGCTCAACTACATCAGCGACGTCGACATCATGTTCGTCGCCGAATCGTCCGATCCGGAGCGCGTCGCTGTTCCGAAGGCCGTCGAGATCGGCACGAGGCTCGCCAGCCTCACGATGCGCGTCATCGACTCGACGGACATCGAGCCAGCGCTCTGGGAGGTGGATGCGAACCTCAGGCCGGAGGGCAAGGACGGTGCGCTCGTGCGCACGATCGACTCGTACGCGCGCTACTACGAGCGGTGGGCGAAGAACTGGGAGTTCCAGGCACTCATCAAGTCCAGGGCCATGGCGGGCGACCTGAGGCTCGGAGAGGAATTCGAGCGCCGCGTCGAGCCGCTGATCTGGGCGAGCGCCAGCCGCGCGGACTTCGTCGACCAGGTACGGGCGATGCGCGAGCGCGTGACCGAGCATATCCCTGCAGAGGAAGTCGATCTGCAGATCAAGCTCGGACCTGGCGGGCTCCGCGATATCGAGTTCACCGTCCAGCTCCTTCAGCTCGTGCATGGTCAGCATGACGAGACCGTGAGGGAACGGTCGACGCTCGCGGCGCTCGAGGCGCTCAGCGAGGGCGGCTACATCGGGCGCGACGACGCGAATCAGTTCTCCTCCGACTACGAGTTCCTTCGCCTGCTCGAGCACCGGATCCAGCTGCGTGCCCTGCGGCGCACGCACCTCATGCCGACGAGCGACATCGAACGTGCCGTCCTGGCTCGCTCGGCGAGCTTCGCGAACTCACGCGAGCTCACCGACGAGTGGCAGCGGGTGAAGCTCCGTGTCCGCGGTCTGCACGAGAAGGTCTTCTATCGCCCACTGCTCTCCGCGGTCGCGGCGCTGCCCACGGAGGGGTTCGCGCTGAGCTCGGACCAGGCGGAGGCTCGCCTGCGCGCCATCGGATTCCTCGACCCGCGGGGCGCGCTCGCGCACATCACTGCGCTCGTGAAGGGGGTGTCCCGCAGAGCGATCATGCAGCGCACGCTGCTGCCGGTGCTCATCGACTGGTTCTCGCAGGGCAGCGACCCCGACAGCGGATTCCTCGCCTTCAGGAAGCTCTCGGAGCGGCTCGGCGACACCGCGTGGTACCTGAGGCTCCTGCGCGACAGCTCGGCGGCGGCCAAGCGGCTCACGCAGCTGCTCTCCGGTTCGAAGTTCGCAGCAGAGTTCTTCGAGCTCTACCCGGAGGCGGTGAAGTGGCTGGACGACGACGCCCAGCTGAAGCCCCGCACCCTCACCGCGCTGCTCGACGAGGTCGCCACCACGATCCGCCGCCACGACGACGAGGTTGCCCTTCGGAGGGCCCTTCGCACGTTCCGTCGGCGCGAGGTCCTGCGCCTGGCCATCGGCGGTCTTCTCAGCCTCATCGACATCAAGCAGACGGGCGCGGGTCTCTCCGACATCGCGACGGCGACGCTCCACGGTGCGTACGACGCGGTCCGACGCATCGACAAGGTCGAGTACCCTCCGTTCGCGATCATCGCCATGGGCCGTTACGGCGGTCGCGAGCTCGGCTTCGGCTCGGATCTCGACGTCCTCTACGTCTTCGAGAAGGGCGACTTCGAGAACCCCGACCTCGCGAGTCGGCGAGCCCTGTCGCTCGTGCACCGGATCGTGGAGTTCACGGCCGACCCGCGCATGCCGATCGACCTGGATGCGGGGCTCCGCCCTGAGGGCAAGTCCGGGCCCCTCGTCCGGTCGCTGTCCGCCTACCGCAGCTACTACGCCCGCTGGTCGCTCGGCTGGGAGACCCAGGCGCTGCTGCGTGCCCACGACGTCGTCGGGGATGCCAACGTGCGTGACCGGTTCATGGACCTCGTCGACGAGGTCCGGTACGGCAAGGAGCTGTCCGAGGACGGCCTTCGCGAGGTACGGCGCATCAAGGCGAGAGTCGAGAACGAGCGGCTGCCGCAAGGAGCGGATCCAACGCGACATCTCAAGCTCGGGCGCGGCTCGCTGAGCGACGTCGAGTGGCTCGCCCAGACCCTGCAGCTGCAGCACGCGACGCATCGCACGTCCCTTCGGACGACATCGACGCTCGGCACCATCGACGCCGCACAGGACGAGGAGCTGCTGACGCCGACCGACGCCAATCAGCTGCGCGACGCCTGGCTGCTGGCCTCGCGGGTGCGCTCGGCGCTGTACCTGGCGACGAACAAGCAGTCCGACCTGCTGCCCCAGGACGGTCCGACGCTCGATGCAGTGGCACGTGCACTGGGCTACGCGCCGGGCTCGGGCCCGCACCTCGAGGACGACTACCTCGGGGAGACCCGCCGCGCTCGTCGCGTCTTCGAGCGACTCTTCTACGGCGAGTAGCCGCCCGCTCCTTGCTCCGTCAGACGCGGACGAGAGCGAGGACTGAGAGCCTTCGACCTAGGACTGCGCGGACTGCTGCTCGATGATGGCGCGCTCGAGGCTGTCGGCGATCAGGACCGCGTCGAGGCCGGACTGCCTGCCGATGCCGACGGCGTGCTGGGCCTCGTGTGAGGCGAGTGCCTGCAACGCGGACTTCGGCGTCGTGAACTCGTGGGCGAGGAGCTCGTCGATGGCACTGTCGACGTCCGCGTTGTGCCGGTGCCAGTCCTCGCTCTGCGGCTCGGACGAGAGCCGACGGACGGCCGCGGCGTGGATGCTCGCGGCGAGCCGCTTGTGGTGGTCGATCGCGGCCAGAGCCTGCTCGTGGAGTTCTGCTTCATCCATCCACCCAGCCTGCCATGCCGTCCAGCGCCTACCTGGAAGGCACGGGGGTGCCGGCGTGCACATCGCCACGCGCAAAACGCCCGGCCCGCCTCGCAGAGTGCGAGACGGGCCGGGCGTGGAGCTACCGCGACGAGTTAGACGCCGTAGTAGAGCTCGAACTCGTACGGGTGCGGGCGCTGCGCGAGCGGCTGCACTTCGTTGACCGTCTTGTAGTTGATCCAGTTCTCGATGAGCTCCGGCGTGAAGACGTTGCCCTTGGTGAGGTACTCGTGGTCAGCCTCGAGAGCTGCGAGCGCCTCAGGCAGCGAGGTGGCGAGCTGCGGGATGCTCTTCGCCTCTTCCGGGGGAAGCTCGTAGAGGTCCTTATCGACGGGCTCGTGCGGCTCGATGCGGTTCTGGATACCGTCGAGGCCTGCCATGAGCTGGGCCGCGAACGCGAGGTACGGGTTGGCCGAGGCGTCCGGTGCGCGGAACTCGATGCGCTTCGCCTTCGGGTTGGAGCCCGTGATCGGGATGCGGATCGCAGCCGAGCGGTTTCCTGCCGAGTAGACCAGGTTGATGGGAGCCTCGAAGCCCTTCACCAGGCGGTGGTAGGAGTTCGTCGTCGGGTTGGTGAACGCCGCGAGCGAGTTGGCGTGCGCAAGCAGACCGCCGATGTACCAGCGAGCCGTGTCGGAGAGCGAACCGTAGCCGGCCTCGTCGTAGAAGAGCGGCTCGCCGTCCTTCCAGAGCGACTGGTGCGTGTGCATGCCCGAGCCGTTGTCGTTGTAGAGCGGCTTCGGCATGAACGTGGCCGACTTGCCCCACTGCTCAGCGGTGTTCTTGACGATGTACTTGAACTTCAGGATGTCATCTGCAGCGCTGACCATCGTGTCGAAGCGGTAGTTGATCTCCTGCTGCCCGCCGGTGCCCACCTCGTGGTGCGAGCGCTCGAGGATGAAACCAGCCTCGATGAGCTTGAGCGTGATGTCGTCGCGCAGGTCTGCCGTCTTGTCGACGGGGGAGACGGGGAAGTAGCCACCCTTGAACGGCGTCTTGTTGCCGAGGTTGCCGCCCTCTTCTTCGCGGCCGGAGTTCCAGGCGCCCTCTTCGGAGTCGACCGAGTAGAAGCTCTGGTTCGACGTCACGGAGTAGCGCACGTCGTCGAAGATGTAGAACTCGGCCTCGGGAGCGAAGAACGCTGTGTCGGCGATGCCCGTCGAGGACAGGTAGTCGACAGCCTTCTTCGCGACCTGGCGCGGGTCGCGGTGGTAGATCTCACCGGTGCGCGGGTTGTAGATGTCGAAGACCATGATCAGGGTCTTGGCGTCACGGAACGGGTCGAGGTACGCGGTCGTCACGTCGGGGATGAGCTGCATGTCCGACTCGTGGATCGACGCGAAACCGCGGATCGAGGAGCCGTCGAAGAGCTGGCCGACGGAGAAGAACTCCTCGTCGACGGTCGACGCGGGGATGTTGAAGTGCTGCTGCACACCCGGGAGGTCGGTGAAGCGGATGTCGAGGAACTTGACATCGTTATCGGCGATATAGGCGAGGACTTCAGACGGTTCTTTGAACATGGCTTCTCCGGGTCGTGTCGAAGGTGTTGGCGGACGGGGTCCTGTCACAAGCTAACCACTCGCTGTTGCCCCTTGGTCACTGTTATGTTTCGTGCACGTTACGCAGAGCGTGATATGCAGGGGCGATCGGGCACCGAGGAGGCTCGGATTGCGAAGGTAAACTGTCCGGATGCCCGCACAGTCAAGCAGTCCGGAGTTCGCACGCCCGGAGAACAACCGCTACCCGGGCTACCGCCTCGGCTACCCCGAGGAAGGGCGAGGCTCGATAGGCCCCATGCGCCGACGCATCCCTGCCCTCATCGTGGACTACGCCCTCGCTGCCGGCGTCGCGTTCCTCTTCTTCGACTACGAGTCGATCGCGATCCTGCTCCTCTTCTTCTCCATGAGCTCCGTGGGCATCATGCTCTTCGGGGGTTCGGCGGGACACCTGCTGTTCCGGATGCGCGTGACCAGACTCGATGGCTCAGCCCCCGGCTACGTGCGTCCCCTCATCCGCCAGCTCCTCGTGACGCTCGTGCTGCCCATGCTCGTCTGGGACAGCGACCAACGCGGCGGCCACGACATCATGACAAAACTCGCCCTGCGGCTCGTGTAGAGCGACAGGGCGAGTCTCTGGCGGGGATGCTGCGGATCAGCGCATCTGCGAACGCGACGAGCGCATCCGCATCGGGTCAATGCCCTTGGGGATCGGGAGCGCGTTGCTGCCGAGCGCCTTGAGTCGGCTCGTCACGGCGACGATCTCCGGCTTGGTGAGCTTCTTCGGGAGCTTGTTGAGGGTCTTGCGGACCTTGACGAGCTTCACGTCGTCGGCGCCCGTCCCCACGTGGAAGTGGTGGATGGGCACGTTCGGCAGGATTCGCGCGGTCTTGCGGCGCTCGTCGTCGAGCAGTCGCTTGGTGCCGGACTTGCTGCCCTCGGTGAGGATGACAACGCCGGGCTTGCCGATCGCACGGTAGACCGCATCCTGCGTCTTCGCGTTGAAGGCGACCGGCATCTCGCTGGTCTGCCAGGTTCCGCGCATGGCGCTGGTGAGCACCTGGCCGGTTGCACCGGCGCGCCCTTCGAGTTGCCCGAAGGCCACCCGCTCGGCGCGCCAGTTCAGCGTGAACATGAAGAGGAGCACGCCGACCATGAGGCCGAGGATCATCGTGAGGATCCAGATGAGCGCGTTCGATCCAGGCAGGAAGATGCTCACGAGCGCTGCGATGATCAGGGGGACGAGCACGGCAGCGGCCATGATCCAAGGTGCGGTCTTGTCGTACTTGACCGTCATCTTGAGAACTTGCCAGATCTGCTTGAAGCGACCTGGTTCTTTTTCCGCTGCTGGGCTGGCTTGTGGAGAGTTCGCCATAGTGCATCCAGAATACCGGCACTTCACCCCGTATTCACATTCGGACTCGTGACGACTTCTCCACAGACGATGAAGCTGGTGCACTCCGCTGGTGTGGGGACCGTCAGACTCCCGTTGTGCGAGCCAGAAATCTGCCGGGAACCGACCGCCTCGACCGCCCCGAGTACTTCGACGTCGTGGGCTGGCGGGTCGTCGAGGTGCTCGACGACACCGGCGCCTGGCATCGCCTCCTGGCGGTGTCGAGGGAGCAGGCGGCACCGGATGAGGAGGAGTGGCTCTCCGGGGCAGCAGACGTCTCGCAACCGCAGCTTCCTGCCGCAGCTCTCAACGGCACGGTTGAGCTTGTCGTGGAGGTCGAGGCGAGCGGGGGACCGACGCTCACCGAGCTCTGCGAGGTCTTCGACGAGGTCAGCGCCCCGAGCATCCCCGTGCTGCTCGACATTGGTCTGACGGATCGCCGAGAGGCCGTGGCGGTACTCGAAGCGACGATCGGATCCAGCGTGGGGGAGCTGCTCGACCGGCCATACCCTCTCGCGACCGGTGAGATCGTGACGATCCTCGCTCCGCTCGCCGAGACGCTCGCCGAGCTTCACCGAGCGGGCCTCGCTCTCGGCGGCTTGGGCCTCGAGGACGTTCGGCTCACCGCTCAGGGGCGACCCGTCGTCAAGAGGTGGGACACGCTGTCACGCCTCGAGGGGTTCGACGACCGGCTGCAGCCCGGCATCGTCCGCGACTGGAAGGCCTTCGAGGGCTTCGCCGATCTGGTCCTCGCGCAGCTGCCGACCGAGCTCGAGCTGCCGGCGGCACTCGAGCGCGAACTCGACAGGTGCTTGAGCGGTGATGTGGATGCTGAGCTGCCCGAGCGCCTGCTCGACGCGCTCTTCGCCTGGCACGATGCCAGTGATATCCAGGACCCGGCTGCGGGAGAGCGCTCTCCACGTCGGGCCTTGCTGGCGCACGAGTCGACGCTGCCGCACGTGGCTCCGGCTACCGGCGGGCACGATGACTTCGATCCTGCGGGTGCCGACACGCGCCGCTTGACCAGTTCGCTGCTCGACGGCGACGACGACGCAGACGGGGACTTCGCCGAGGCAGGCGCTGCAGGCAGAGACGTCCGCCTCGGGCACTCCCTGCGGGCCCGAGGGGAAGCCAGACGTCGAGATCGCCCCGAGGCTCCCGATCAGCGGGCGTCTCGCGGTGGGCGGAGCAGGAGGCGGCAGCGGGCGCGTCGGCAGCCGGGTTTCCTGCGCCGCACGCTGGGCACCATCAGGCTGCCTTTTCGCATCGCGGCAGCTGCCGCAGTGGTCCTGTGCATCTGCGCCGCGGCGCTGGGGCTGCTCGGTGAGGTACCTGGTGGGGGAGAGGATCCGGCTCCGAGCGTGCGAGCGAGCGATGCCGGGCCCGCACACACCGCTGAGTCGGGCCCTCCGAGCTCCGGGAACCCGCCGGTGAACGAGACGATGCCCGTCGCCGACTCAGCTGGGGCCCCTGACTGGCACGCACGCGCCATGGCGGACGATCCGACCGTCGCCGTGCTGGCCCTGGTCGAGCGGCGGGCCGAGTGCCTTGCCAGCGAGACCGCCGGTTGTCTCGAGGAGGTGTACCAGAGTGGCGCGCCGGGCCTGCACGCGGACCTCGCCCGCGGTGGGGGCGCAGCAGACCAGCTCGCGGGACTGACAGCGGCGACACTCAGGGATCGCTACGGCGACCTCGTCGTGGTGGATCTGTGGTCGGCGGACGCGATCCAGGCCGCAGAGACACCACCGGCCTCCCTCACGATTGCTCGTGGGGAGGCCGGCTGGCGTCTGCGGGATGTCCGAGGAGCGGCAGCTCCTCAGTGACGGCTCTAGAGTCCGAGCTGTCCTTCGAACGCGCCCTCTTCGAGGCGGTTCTTCACCTGCGAGAGGAAGCGAGCAGCGTCGGCACCGTCGATGATGCGGTGGTCGTAGCTCAGCGCGAGGAAGACCAGCGAGCGAATCGCGATGGACTCCTGGCCGTCTGCCGTCTTCACGACAGCCGGACGCTTCGCGACGATCCCGGTTCCGAGGATCGCGCTCTGCGGGAGGAAGACGACGGGCGTGTCGAACAGCGCGCCGCGCGAGCCCGTGTTCGTGACCGTGAACGTTCCGCCGGCAAGCTCGTCCGGGAGCAGCTTGTTGTCACGCGTGCGCTCGGCGAGGTCAGCGATCTGGCCTGCGAGGCCGGCGATGTCGAACTGCGACGCCTTCTTGATGACCGGCGTGAGTAGGCCGCGCTCGGTGTCGACCGCCATGGCGATGTTCTCGGACTCCGGGTAGACGATGGAGTCTCCGTCGACCGTGGAGTTGATGATCGGGAAGCTCTGGAGCGCTTCTGCCGCCGCGAGGGTGAAGAACGGCAGGAACGAGAGCTTGTTGCCCGTCTTCGCGTGGAAGTCGCCCTTGACGCGGTCACGCAGCTGCGCGATGCGAGTCACGTCGACCTCGACGACCGTCGTGAGCTGGGCCGTCGAGTTCATCGAAGCGACAGCACGCTCGGCAACGACCTTGCGGAGACGCGACATCTTCGCCGTCGTGCCACGCAGCTCGGAGACCTCGAACGGGGTGGGCTCGCCGGGGGTGCCGGCCGAGGCTGCCGCTGCCGGAGCTGCGGACTTGCTCGACTCAGCGAAGGCGACGACGTCTTCCTTGCGGATGCGCCCGCCGACTCCGGTGCCCTGGACCTTCGAGAGGTCGACGCCAGCGTCTGCCGCGAGCTTGCGAACGAGCGGCGTGACGTAGCGGGGGTCGGAGCTCGAGGCGGCCTGCGCCGTCTCACCAGCCTGCTTGGGCTGCGAAGGCTGCTTGGGCTGCGCCGGCGGCTTCGGAGCGGAAGCGGACTGCTGCGCCGTCTGCGCGGCAGGGGTCGCTGCCTGCTTGGCGGGAGCCTCAGACGTCGTCTCCTTCTCGGGAGCCGGCTCTGCGTAGCCCTCGTCTTCCTTGTCTGCAGGGGCCTCTTCGGCCTCGGGAGCCGCGGCGGGCTGCGAGGTCGACTCGGCCGCTTCCTCGACCTCGGGCTCGGCCTGAGCCTCTTCGGCCGCAGGAGCGCTGTCGTCGGAGGACGACGCGCCGGAGCCGTCGCCGAGGCGAGCGAGCACTGCGCCGACCTCGACGGTCTCGTCTTCGCCAACGAGGATCTCCTCGAGGACGCCGGCGATGGGCGACGGGATCTCGGTGTCGACCTTGTCCGTCGAGACCTCGAGCAGTGGCTCGTCGACCTCGACGGTGTCGCCGACGCTCTTCAGCCAGCGGGTGACGGTTCCTTCGGTGACACTCTCGCCGAGTGCCGGGAGCGTTACGTCTTCGCTCATGATGTGGGTTCTCCTTGAGTGGTTCTGGCTGGTCAGAGGGCGTGCAGCGGGACTCCGGCGAGCAGACGCGCTGCCTCGCCGATCGTCTCACCCTGCGTCGGGTGGGCGTGGATGAGGTGCGCGACGTCCTCTGGGTAGGCCTCCCAGTTGACGATGAGCTGAGCTTCGCTCACGAGCTCGCCGACGCGGCCGCCGATCATGTGGACACCGACGATCGGGCCGTCGTTGACGCGCACGAGCTTGACGGTGCCGCTTGTGCCGAGGATCGAGCTCTTCGCGTTGCCCGCGAGGTTGTACTCGGCCGTGGAGATGGCGTCGTCGCCGAACTTCTCTTTCGCCTTCGCCTCGGAGTAGCCGACGGATGCGATCTCCGGGTCGGAGTACGTGATCTTCGGGATGTTGATGTCCTCGACCTGCACGGGGTTGAGGCCGGCGATCTGCTCGGCGACGAAGATGCCGTGCTGGTAGCTGCGGTGCGCGAGCTGAAGGCCGGGAACGATGTCGCCGATGGCGTAGACGCCGGGGACGTTGGTCTGCAGCGTCTCGTCGACGGGCACGAAGCCGCGGTCCGTCGTGACGCCGACCTCTTCGAGGCCGATGCCGTCGGTCACGGGGCCGCGACCGACCGCGACGAGGAGCAGGTCGGCGTCGAGCACGTCGCCCGACTCGAGCTCGACGTGCACGCCGTACTCGTCCTGCGTGACGCCCTTGAAGCGGACGCCGAGCTTGAAGTCGATGCCACGCTTCTTGTAGGCGCGCTCGAGCTGCTTGGAGACGGACTCCTCTTCAGCGGGAGCGAGGTGCTTGAGGCCCTCGACGATCGTGACCTCGACGCCGAACGAGCGCCAGACGCTGGCGAACTCCAGGCCGATGACGCCGCCGCCGAGGATGACGACGCGGTTCGGGAGCCACTCGAGCTCGAGCGCCTGCTCGCTCGTGATGACGTTGCCCGAGATCTCGAGGCCCGGCAGTGAACGCGAGAAGGACCCGGTTGCGAGGACGACGTTCTTGCCCGTGAGCGTGTCGTCCCCGACCTGGACGGTCGTAGGGGAGACGAGCTTGCCCTCTCCCTGGAAGACGGTGACGCCCTTGGCCTTCAGGAGGCCCTGGAGGCCCTTGAACTTGCTGGCGACGATTCCCTCGCGGAAGGCGTTGACCTTCACGATGTCGACGCCCTGGAACTCGGTGAGCACGCCGACCGATGATGCCTCGTGTGCGTTGTCGGCAAGCTCTGCCGCGTGGAGCATGGCCTTGGTAGGCACGCAGCCACGGTGGAGGCAGGTGCCTCCGAGCTTGTCCTTCTCAACCAGAGCGACGGTTGAGCCCAGCTGAACGGCGCGGATAGCTGCGGCGTATCCCGCACTTCCTCCGCCAAGGACGACGAGGTCGAAATTGTGTTCTGACACCCGGAAAACTCCCTCAATGGAATTCATAGAGAAGCGGCGGCCGGTTTCTGGTCGCCACGCGCGGCGAAATTACCCCTCAGGGAAGCCTACACGCGTCGAACTGGCAGGAATAACCAGCTCAGGAACGGGACTCGAGCAGTGCGATGAGCGTTCGCACCATGACGCCGGTGGCGCCCTTGGGGACGTAGCCGTAGGCGGTCGAGGTGTTGTTCGAGGGGCCCGCGATGTCGAGGTGCACCCAGGGGATGGTGCCTTCGCCGTCGGCTCGCTCGCCGACGAAGCGCTCGAGGAACGCGGCCGCGACGAGCATGCCGGCCGAGCGGTTGCCGGAGCGCATGTTGGCGAGGTCAGCCACGGGGGACTTGAGCGTTTCTCCGACCTCCTCCGGGATGGGCATTGCCCAGGAGGGCTCGCCGATCGAGCGCGATGCCTCGATGACGCTGCTGATCCAGGCGTCGTCGTTGCCCATGACCGCGGTGGTGCGGTCGCCGAGGGCCACGATCTGGGCGCCGGTCAGCGTCGCGATGTCGATGATGAGGTCGGGGTGCTCCTCGCTGGCTGCGGCGATGCCGTCGGCCATGACGATGCGGCCCTCTGCGTCGGTGTTGGTGATCTCGACGGTTTTGCCGCCGTAGATCGTCACGACGTCGTCGGGGCGTGTGGCCGTGCTCGAAGGCATGTTCTCGGCGATGCAGAGCCAGCCCGTGATGGCGACCTTGATGTCGAGCTCGACCGCTGCCTGGAGAACGCCGACGATCGTCGCTGCTCCGGCCATGTCGAACTTCATGCCGACCATGGAGCCGGCTGGCTTGAGCGAGAGTCCGCCCGTGTCGAAGGTGATGCCCTTCCCGACGAGCGCGACGTGCAGCTGCGCGCCCTCCGGCCGGTAGTCGAGACGGACGAGACGTGGGCCGCGCGAGGAGCCCTGTCCGACGGCCGTCAGGCCGCCGAAGCCCCCATCGCGCAGCTGCTCGGCGTCCCAGACCCGGGACTCGATGCCCTTCGACTCTGCGACCCGCACCGCGATATCGGCGAGGGCGGCCGGAGGGAGGTCGTTCGGTGGCGTGTTGACGGCATCCTGGACCAGAGCGACGGACGACGCGATGGCGCTCACCCTGGCGATCTCGGCGGATGCGCGAGCCTCATCGGCAGTCACGACGCTGATCGTCGCCAGCGCGGCGTCATCTTCCTCGGACTTGTAAGGCGTGAAGCGGTAGCTGGCAAGGACGACGCCGAGGAGGACTGCCTCGCGGATCGCGGGGTCGAGGGCGTCGACATCGATGGAGATGGCCGAGGTGGCGACTGCGCGAGCCAGGGCACCTCCTGCTCGCCTCGCCTGCTCCTCGTCGCTCGCGTCGCCGAGACCGAGGGCGATGGCCGCCCGGACGCCGCCCTCGACCGGGATGGCGATCTTCTGCGTCTCGCCGCTCTTGCCGAGGAAGCCCGTGGCCTCGAGATACGGCTCGAGATCCGGCAGCCCGGCGGGAGCCGAGACGGTGAGCGATTCCTCCAGTCGGATCACGGGGAGCACCAGCAGCTGTGCATCGGGAGCGGATTCGGCGAGTTCCAGGGTGGCAAGCGTCATGCAGGCCAGCATATTGCGAGCGCGCGGAGCCACGCCTGCCGTCTCGTGCGCCAAGCGCGAACGCCCGTACCAACGTCAGCCTTCCGACCTAGCATTGGAGCCATGAGCGAGACTGAGCGCATCTTCCGAGTGGCTGCCGCATGGCATGACGTCCCTGCAGGCCTGCCCCTCATCGTCGCGCTGCGTGGTGGTCACGACGCCGGAGCTGTGGCGGCGCAGGTCTCCGACGAGATCATCGGTCTCGACGAGGACGCCCGGATCGTCGCGGAGTTCGATGTCGACGAGCTCTACGACTACCGCGCGCGACGCCCGATCGTGTCCGTCTCGAACGGTCGAGTGAAGTCCGTGTCGTCACCTCGTCTCGACCTCAGGCTCGTCGCCGACGAGCTCGGCCAGGAGTTCCTATTCCTCTCTGGCTTCGAACCGGACTACCGGTGGCGGCTGTTCAGCGAGGCGCTCGTGCATGCTGTCGACGCGCTCGAGGTCTCCTCGACGACCTGGGTGCACGCCGTGCCCATGCCGGTTCCCCACACGCGTCCCATCCGCATCGCGGCGACCGGCAATCGCGAGGAGCTCGTGGATTCCCTCTCCGTTTGGAACCCGACGACGGAGGCGCCGGCTCACGTCATGCAGTACTTCCAGGTGCGGGCTGAGGAGCTCGGCCATCCCGTTCTGAGCCTCGCGATGCTGATTCCGCACTACGTCGCCGACTCCTCGGTGCCGGCAGGGGCGGTCGCGGCGCTGTCCGCCCTGGGAAGCGCGACCGGTCGCATGATCGCCACCGAGGCGTTGCGTGAGCGGGATCGCACGTTCCGCGCTGGCGTCGATGCCGAGCTCGAGTCCAATCCGGATGGGCAGAAGCTCATCCACGCCCTCGAGACGCAGCACGACGCCTACCTGCAGAATCTCGCGGTGACCAACGACTTCGAGGACGCGGCCGGCGAGCTGCCCTCTGCAGACCAGCTCGCCGCGGAGATCGAGCGCTACCTGGCGCTCGGCCGCGACGACGACGCCTGAGGTCCTGCCCGGGTTCGTCCCGGTGACCGTTTCGGTGTGACGGCCTTCTCGTCCGCGCCGTGTGGCGTGTCCCGGTGGCGGGACGCGAGACAATAGTTCAGATGAACCGCCGCCTTGCTCCCGCGATGTTCGCCATCACGGCGATCGCCTACATGGTCGCCGTCACGCAGCGATCGTCACTCGGGGTCGCCGGCGTGCTCGCCAGCGAGCGTTTCGAGGTCGGGGCCGCTGCGCTGTCGACGCTGGCCGTCGCGCAGCTGGCGGTCTATGCCGCCCTGCAGATTCCGGTCGGCATGCTGCTCGACCGATTCGGGCCGTCGAGGCTCATCCTCGTCGGGGCGCTGCTCATGTCCGGAGGGCAGCTGATCGTGGCGCTTGCGCCGGAACTCGGTGTCGCGGTCATGGGTCGGATGCTCGTCGGGGCCGGGGACGCGACGACCTTCGTCTCAGGGCTCCGGATCATCGCCGCGTGGTTCCCGCCGCGGCGGGTGCCGGTCTTCGTGCAGTGGTACGGCAACCTCGGCCAGCTGGGACAGGTGCTCTCTGCTGTCCCGTTCGGCTTCCTGCTGCGGTCGACGTCCTGGACACCGGCGTTCCTCTCCGTCGCGAGCCTTGCGCTGATCACCTCGGTCGCGGTGGCGGTGTTCCTGCGGGACAGCCCGGAGCTGCGCAGAGCCGGCGAGGCGATCAGCGTCCGTGGCGTCATGGGGAAGGTCGCCCAGGCCGCGCGCCGACCGGGAACAAGACTCGGCTTCTGGGCGCACTTCACGACGCAGTTCCCTGGAACGGTCTTCGGCCTGCTGTGGGGGTTCCCGCTCATGACGCAGGGCATGGGGCTGGAGCCGGCCCTTGCCTCGTCGCTGCTCCCCGTGATCGTGCTCGCGGGAATGGTCCTCGGCCCATTCCTCGGGGTGCTCACGGGGCGATACCCGCTCCGGCGTTCCAACCTCGTGCTGATCTGCGCCCTGCTCATCCTGGGCGTCTGGGTGGCGATGCTCCTGTGGCCCGGCCTGCCGCCGCTCTGGCTCCTGATCGTGCTCCTGGTCGTGATGGGCATCGGCGGCTCGGGCTCGGCGATCGGCTTCGACTACGCTCGCACCTTCAACCCCGCTTCGAGCCTCGGATCGGCGTCCGGCATCGTGAACGTCGGGGGATTCGTCGCGAGCTTCACGACCATGTTCCTGATCGGCATCTCGCTGGACGGGCTCGGCATCGGCGTGGCGGGAGCAGTGGACTGGCAGCAGTACAAGCTCGCGTTCTGGGTGATCCCCGGCATCATGCTCATCGGGCTGAGCGGCCTGCTGCTCAGCAGACGACGCACGAGGGGTCGCATGGCGCGCGATGAGGGAATAATCATCGACCCGCTCTGGGTTGCAATAGGCAGGAGATGGTTCGGGTCGGGCAGGCGTGGGATGTGAATCTCACGCGTGAATCCAAGGTTTCTCCCGAAACCGTGCCATAATCAACGGATGGACCCTGCGGGTCTGCCTCTGCGCAGACTTGACAAGGGCCTTCCTTATGCCCGCACCGTGACGAGAGGGGTCTGAACATGGCGACACGCACGGGAGCTACCACGGCTACTGCAGAAGCAACCGAGGACATCAAGAAGGCGCCAGCGCGCAAGCGCGCAGCGCCGGTCAAGAAGGCGAGCGCCGAATCGAGTGCCGCTGTCGAGACCGAGAGCGCAGCTGACGAAGCAGCGGGCACCAAGAAGCCTGCCGCGAAGCGCGCACCTGCGAAGCGCAAGGCAGCGACTGCCTCGGAGGGCGCGCCAGCCAAGGCTGCGCCCCGCAAGCGGGCGGCCACGAAGAAGAAGGCTGAAGGCGACGAGCCGGAAGACGGCGTCGAAGAAGGCGAGATCGAAGAGGTCGATGTCGACGCGGATGCGTCCGATGCCGTCGACTCCGACGACGACTCGGTCAAGCCGGCCGACCCGAAGGACGCGAAGGCCGACTCCGAGAAGGCGCGCGTCAAGGGCGCCATCGTGCTCACGCCGAGTGACGACGAGGAAGAGACCCCGGTCTACTCCGCTGCGATCACCGGCGCGACGGCCGACCCCGTCAAGGACTACCTGAAGCAGATCGGAAAGGTCGCACTGCTGAACGCGGCCGAAGAGGTCGACCTAGCCATGCGCATCGAGGCGGGCCTGTTCGCCGCCGAGAAGCTCAAGGAGCAGGAGGGCGAGCTCGACAAGCAGCTCGTTCGCGAGCTCAAGTGGGTCTCCCGTGACGGCGATCGCGCGAAGAGCCACCTCCTCGGCGCCAACCTCCGACTGGTCGTGAGCCTCGCCAAGCGGTACACGGGTCGCGGCATGCAGTTCCTGGATCTGATCCAGGAGGGAAACATGGGCCTCATCCGTGCAGTCGAGAAGTTCGACTACACGAAGGGCTTCAAGTTCTCGACGTACGCCACCTGGTGGATCCGTCAGGCGATCACGCGCGCAATGGCCGACCAGGCGCGCACGATCCGCATCCCGGTGCACATGGTCGAGGTCATCAACAAGCTGGCTCGCGTGCAGCGCCAGATGCTGCAGGACCTCGGTCGCGAGCCCACGCCTGAGGAGCTCGCCAAGGAGCTCGACATGACGCCCGAGAAGGTCGTCGAGGTGCAGAAGTACGGTCGCGAGCCGATCTCGCTCCACACCCCGCTTGGTGAAGACGGCGACAGCGAGTTCGGTGACCTCATCGAGGACACCGAGGCTGTCGTTCCAGCCGACGCAGTGAGCTTCACGATGCTGCAGCGTCAGCTCGAGTCGCTGCTCGACTCGCTTGCAGAGCGCGAAGCTGGCGTCATCCGCATGCGCTTCGGCCTCGGAGACGGCATGCCGAAGACGCTTGACCAGATCGGCGACACGTTCGGCGTGACCCGCGAGCGTATCCGCCAGATCGAGTCGAAGACGATGGCGAAGCTGCGTCACCCGTCACGCTCGCAGTCGCTGCGCGACTACCTCGAGTAGGCACGAATCCAGTACGACGAAGGCCCGGATGCTTGCATCCGGGCCTTCGTCGTACGCGGTCGAACCGCGGTGGTGTCTCGGTGGCGGCTACTCCGCCGGCTGACCAGCCGCAGCCTTCTCGCCGTGCAGGCGCGAGGTCTCGTCGTGCCAGGCCACCGCCTGCTTGCGGAGCTTCTCTTCGTGGCGCGTCGCGTGGTGCGCGCAGAAGAGGAGTTCGCCGGCGCTCAGCTGGACGCGGACGTAGGCCTGAGCTCCACACGCGTCGCAACGGTCTGTTGCGGCAATTGGCGCCGAGTCGGTGCGCAGGGCCGTTGTGCTTTCCGTCATGATGCCTCCAAAGCTTCAGTGATCTGCCGATCAGGACAATTAGAGCACGGGCACCGGATTCCCGTGTGCTTTCGGCGGTCAGGTTCGCCCTGCGCGTAGCAGTGTTTCACCCGCGTGACGACCCGGGGTCCGTCGTGGGCGCGTGAGATACTGGCCGCGGTCGGCGAGCCGGGGGATTCTCGCCGCAGACGCTGACGCGCACGTGGTTGCGCAGGATGAGGAGTGTGCATGGGTGGCAAGCTGCGGCGGATGATCGCCGTCGGTCTCGGACGGAGCGCGCGCGGAGCGATGCGTCTCCGCGGAGGCGGCTCAGCAGTCCCCGGCAGAGTGGCGCTCGCCATCTCCCCGGACTTCCTCGAGACGGCCGTGGCGAAGCTCCCGCTCGGCGTCATCTTCGTCTCCGGGTCGAACGGCAAGTCGACGACGACGCACTTCCTGACCCGCATGCTTCGGCGGCACGGGCTCAGGGTGTTCACGAACTCCTCCGGCGGCAACCTCCCGCAGGGCATCGCGTCGTCGATGCTCCCGGATGTCGACGTCAACGGCAACCTGCGAGCGGACATCGCTGTCCTCGAGGTCGACGAGGCCTACGGGCCCCGCCTCCTCCCGCACCTGCATCCACGCGGGGTGCTGCTCCTCAACGTGCAGGTCGATCAGCTGAACCGCTTCTACGACCCGTCTCGGGTCACTGAGTTCCTCAGGACCATCGCGGCCGCATGCGGCGACTTCAGCGTCCTGAACGCCGATGACGCATCGCTTCGCGGACTTCCCGTCTCGCTGGATGCGCCGGTGACCTGGTTCGGGGTCGCACCTGAGCTCATCGAGCAGTCCCCGAATGGTCTCTCGAACTTCGATGACATCTCAGCCGCGAGCGTCGAGGTCGCCGCAGGCGAGCGCGCCGTGCAGGTCGTGGCACTGCAGGGGCGCGATGCGACGCTGCGGATCGGCGACGAGGAGCTGGAGATCCGTCTCCCCGCGCGTGGCCTGCACTACGCGCTCGATGCTGCTGGTGCAGCGGCGACTGCTCAGCGCATCCTCGGCGATTCCTTCGTTCCTGCGTTAGTCGCGGAGGCGCTCGGCGAGTCGCAGACCGTGTACGGGCGTGGTGAGGTGATGAGCGTCCGCGGGGAGGACATCGAGATCATCATGATGAAGAACCCGCCAAGCCTGCAGATGAACCTCGATGCGCTCGAGGAGGCTCCGGAGCAGGTGTTCGTCTCCGTCGACGAGGGAACCCCCGACCCGTCCTGGATCTTCGGTGCCGATCTCAGCCGCCTCGAGCACGTCGACGTTGTCTCCGGCACGAAGGCATGGCAGATCGCGACGAGGCTCGGCTACGGCGACATTCCGGTCGGTCTCGTGGAGCCCAGCCTCGGGGAGGCGCTCGAGAAGTTCCTGGCGCTGCCCAAGCCCAGCCGCGGCATGAAGACCATGATCGTCAACTACGAGCAGATGATGTCGATTCGCCGCCGACTCGGGCAATCGGGTATCGAGGGGAAGGTCAACTCATGAAGCTGCGAATCGCTCACCTCTACCCGGTGGAGCTCGGGATCAACGGAGATGTCGGCAACGTCACGGTGCTCGCGAAGCGTGCGCGGGTGCGCGGCTTCGATGTCGAAGTCGTGAACGTCGGACGTGGGGCGGCCTCGCTGCCCGGCGACATCGACCTGCTGCACGTCGGCTCCGGCCCTCTTGCTGCCGTGCAGACGGTGCAGGCGGACGCGCTGCAGCACGCTGAGCAGCTCCGCGACCTCGTCGCGGCTGGCCTGCCGCTGCTCGCGATCGGCGGAGGGTGGGAGCTGCTCGGATCGAGCATCACCCACGATGACGGCGAGCTCACCGGTCTCGGCGTCTTCGCCTCCAGAGCTGTCCGGGAGCCGGCGCAGAGCGTCGCGGAGACGGTCGTGCGCACCCCGGGTGGACTCCTCGCGGGGTTCGCGAACCACAATGCCGTCACCTCCCTCGACGCGGGGTCGGAGCCGCTCGGCGAGGTTGTCCGTGGCTTCGGCAACGGCGGCTCAGCTGCGGAGAACAGCGGAGCCGAGGGCGTGCAGCGCCTGGGCGCGATCGGGACGCACCTGCACGGCCCCATCCTCGCCTTGAACCCCACGCTGGCAGACCAGCTCCTGCAGCAGGCCGTGCATCGTCACGATGCTGACCGCACGCTCGGAGACGGCGGAGCGGAACTGGAACGACTCGACGGCTGGTCGCAGAACGCACGCCACGCGTTGATGCGGAGGATCGGCGTCTCCGCTCCAGCAGTCTGACCCAGAGGTCTGACGGTCTGACCGTCTGAGTGGGGCGCTGGCGTGCTTCAGCGCACGCCAGCGCGTCGCTCAGCGGCGGCTGAAACTCCGCGGGACGCGGGAGGTGAGTCCCGTCACGATCTCGTCGCCGACGGTGTCGCCCCACACCGCCCACTGCTCCGCGGTCGCCTCTCCCTGCGAGCCGTCGCCGAAGACGATGCACGGTGCGCCCGCCGAGATGCCATCAGCATCGCTCGGGAGCGCGACAACCGTCTCGTCGACGCCCACCTCGACGACCGGTGCGACGTGCCCGTCGACAACCACGTAGGCGCCTGAGTCGGGGTCGGACTGGATGCCGTCGCCGAAGCCCACGGCAATGCTCGCCAGGCCGTGGCGCGCATCCAGGACCGGGGCTCGCAGCTGCATGGCCGGCCTCAGCCCGAGGTCCGCCGCACTTCGATCGCCGAACGGCGAGATGCCGTAGGCGGCGATGCCGACCCTCACGAGGTCGAAGTGCGCCTCGGGCAGATCGATGACGGCCGCGCTCGCTCCGAGATGGAGGAGCTCGAACTCCGCGCCGAGGCTTCTGGCTTCCTGGACGGCGGCCTCGAACAGGGCCGTCGATGCGAGGTCGGCACTGTGCGAGGTGTCGGAGAGATGGCTCCACGCGGCGACGACCTCGAGCTTGCCGAGCGACTGCAGCCTGAGGGCCTCCGTGACGAACTCGGCCCAGCGCGGCTGGTCGGCGCCCCCGCGGTGCAGGCCGGTGTCGATCTTGAGGTGCACTCGTGGTGTGCGCGCCGCGTCGCTCGCCGCAATCGCCTCCAGTTGCCAGAACGTCTGCACGCCGAGGTCGACTCGCGCTTCTGCCGCGGCCGCGAAGTCGGTGTCCTGGCCATGCATCCAGGCGAAGAGGGGCACCTCCACGCCTGCAGCGCGGAGATCGATCCCCGCGGTCGACTCCAGAACGCCGAAGGAGGAGACCCCAGCCTCCAGCCCCGTGCGCACGACCTCGTGCAGGCCGTGCCCATAGGCGTTCGACTTGACGGCAAGCATGAACTGCGAGCCGGAGGCAAGCTCCTTCAGGGCGCTGATGTTGTGGCTGATGGCCTCGAGATCGACGTGCGCCGTTGCGCGGCTCATGTGTAGCTCCGTTCGAATCGGGGACTCATCCGGCTCGCGATGGCCGCAGCTCGCAGGCCGGTCGCATGCTGCCAGTCGAGGATGCTCGGCTCGCCGACGGCCGGGTCGCCGAAGAGGGTCGCCAGCTCGCCCGGCTGCGCTTCTGCGCCGAGCAGGTCGACGGAGAACTGGTCCATCGAGATGGCGCCGACGATGGTGCGCGTCTTCCCGCCGATGAGCACGGATGCGGTGTTCGAGGCACGGCGGACAACCCCGTGGGCGTAGCCGACGCCGACGAGTGCGAGCTGCGTCGCTTCCGTCGTGACGTAGCTGTACCCGTAGGACACGCCCTCGCCGGCTCCGACATCCTTCACGGCCAGGATCTCGGCGCTCACGCGCATCGCGGGCCGGTAGGCGCGATCCGTGAGCCCGAACAGGGAGCCGCCCGTGATCCTGTCGGAGTTCACGGAGTCCGCGTCGAGCAGCTTCGTGCTCAGATGCGACAGGGAGGCGCGCTCGAGCCCAGGGGAGACGATGAAGCCGTCGTATCCCTCGCTGTCGAGTGCTTCTGCGACGCGGAGAGCGCCATGGCCGTAGGCGTCTGCGCGCAGGTCGGCGTAGCTGGCCGTCTCCGAACCGAGGAGTCGGGTCGAGTTCTCGCGGATCGCGCGGAGGTCGATGTGGATGCGTCTGCGCACCGGCTCGGGAGTCTGCACGTTGTGCCCTCTCTGGTCGTCGCTGGCGTGGTCAGGCTAGCACCGGCGGTTCGGGGGCCCGCTGAGGCGCGCGTGTGGGCGCTGTGGTGTGGGAGCCGCGAGAAAGCCCGCATCCGGTCTACGCTCGAAGGTGGCCTGCCGCTGAACGCGGTTGGCCGAGATCACAGGCACGATGACGCAGAAGAAGGACGAGGACCTCGGTGGCGAATTCCGGAGACGCATACTCAGCCAGACACCTCTCGGTGCTCGACGGGCTCGATGCGGTCCGGAAGCGGCCGGGCATGTACATCGGCTCGACCGACTCGCGTGGCCTCATGCACTGCCTGTGGGAGATCATCGACAACTCGGTCGACGAGGCCCTTGCCGGTCACGGCTCACGCATCCGAGTCCAGCTGCACAGCGATGGATCCGTCAGCGTCGATGACGACGGGCGAGGCGTCCCCGTCGACATCGAGCCGAAGACCGGTCTCAGCGGCGTCGAGGTCGTCTTCACCAAGCTCCACGCGGGTGGCAAGTTCGGCGCAAGCAACTACGGGTCGGCGGGAGGCCTCCACGGTGTCGGTGCCTCGGTGGTGAACGCGCTCTCCGCGCGCCTCGACGTCGAGGTCGACCGGGGCGGGAAGACCTACGCGATGAGCTTCCGGCGCGGCGAGCCAGGCATCTTCGAGGATGGTGCCGGCGGGCCCAGCCCGACGTCGAACTTCGTCCCCTTCACGGATACGAGCGAGCTCCGCGTCGTGGGCAAAGCGAAGCGCGGCGTCACCGGCACACGGGTTCGCTATTGGGCTGACCCGCAGGTGTTCATCCGCGAGGCGAGCTTCCAGACCAACGACCTCGCCGAGCGCGCGAGGCAGACGGCGTTCCTGGTACCAGGCCTCGAGATGGTCATCGAGGATGCCCGTGACGAGTCGGTCGCGCCCACGACGCAGCAGTTCCGCTTCGACGGCGGGATCACGGAATTCGCCGACTTCCTGGCACCGGACGCTCCGACGACGGACACCTGGCGCATCGAGGGGAGCGGGGAATTCACGGAGACCATCCCGGTGCTCGACGACGAGGGCCTCCAGCTCGTGACGAAGGAAGTCGCGCGCACGATGCACGTCGATCTCGCGTTGCGCTGGGGCACCGGCTACGAGACGACCGTGAAGAGCTTCGTGAACATCATCTCGACGCCCAAGGGCGGCTCTCACCTCGCCGGGTTCGAGCAGGGGATGCTCCGTTTCTTCCGGGCAGAGGTCGAGAAGAATGCCCGACGCCTCAAGGTCGGCAACGACAAGCTCGACAAGGACGACGTCCTGGCGGGCCTCACCGCCGTCGTGACGGTCCGCATCCCGGAGCCCCAGTTCGAGGGGCAGACGAAGGAGGTCCTGGGAACGCCAGCGGCCAGGGCGATCGTCCAGAAGGCCGTGACGGCAGGCCTGACCGAGAAGTTCTCGTCGACCAAGCGCCAGGACAAGGCCGAGGCCAACCTCCTGCTCGACAAGGTCGTGCAGGAGATGAAGTCGCGCCTCTCCGCTCGCGCCCACAAGGAGACGCAGCGACGCAAGAACGCACTCGAGAGCTCCTCGCTGCCGACCAAGCTCGTCGACTGCCGATCGAACGATGTGGCGCAGAGCGAGCTCTTCATCGTCGAGGGTGACTCCGCGCTCGGCACCGCGAAGCCGGCGAGGAACTCGGAGTTCCAGGCGCTCCTCCCCATCCGCGGCAAGATCCTCAACGTGCAGAAGGCCTCGGTCTCCGACATGCTCTCCAACTCGGAGTGCGCGTCGATCATCCAGGTCGTCGGCGCAGGGTCGGGGCGCAGCTTCGACATCGGCCAGGCTCGCTACGGCAAGGTCATCCTGATGAGCGACGCCGACGTCGACGGCGCGCACATCAGGACGCTGCTGCTCACGCTCTTCTTCCGCTACATGAGGCCCATGCTCGACGCGGGTCGTGTCTTCGCGGCCGTGCCGCCCCTGCACAGGGTGGTCATCATGCATGCGGGCAGGAAGCCCAACGAGACCGTCTACACCTACTCCGAGAAGGAACTGCACACGCTGCTCTCGAAGCTCGAGAAGCAGGGGAAGCGGTACCAGGATCCGATCCAGCGCTACAAGGGCCTCGGCGAGATGGATGAGGACCAGCTCTGGAACACGACCATGGACCCGAGCGCGCGCCTGCTCAGGCGCGTCACGAACGCGGATGCGCACAACGCCGAGCGCGTGTTCGATCTGCTCATGGGCAGCGAGGTCGCGCCTCGCAAGGAGTTCATCATCGAAGGATCCGAGCACGTGGCTCGGGCGGACATCGACGTCTAGCTGGACAGCTCGGCGGCCAGGACGCCGGACGCAAGAGGCCGGCTCCCGATCGGGGGCCGGCCTCTGGCATGCTGCGCGCAGCAGCTCAGTCTGTCGCCGGTGTCTCAGGGCTGCTCTCGGCTGACGACGCGTCGGCGTCGGCGGCGGCGTCGGCGTCGGCGAGTGGTGTCGGGTCTCCGATGCCGCGTCCGATGAGGTCGACGACCTGGTCGAGTGGCGTGCCAGACGCGTCGCGCTTCGCGCCGCCCGTCGGGAGGGCGCGGATGGCACCATCACGCGCGTTGCCGAACGGGGCGCCCGGGCCGACCCAGGCGGCGCTGAGGCGTCGCTCCCCGCGCAGGAGCCGCTGGGCCCGGACCCCGCCGGTCGCGCGCCCCTTCGCCGGGAACTCGCTGAGGCTGGACACCTTCGCCGTGCCCGAGTCGGTGCCCTCGAGGGCGTCCTCGTTGCGCGCGACGCTCGCGACCTCGCAGATCTCGACGTTGGCCGCCGCGACGACGGAGAACGCGAGGACCACGGCGCCGTCGGAGACCTTCATGCCGGCCATGCCGGCCGCGGAACGGCCCTGCGGACGAACGAGCTTCCCCGAGAAGCGCAGCAGCTGCGCGTCATCCGTCACGAAGACCAGCTCATCCTCGTCGGACGCGAGGGCGGCCCCGACGACCTCGTCCCCGGCCTTGAGCGTCATGATCTCGAGCTCTCGGTTCTTGCCGAAGTCGATGCCCGTCACCCGCTTGACGACACCCAGCTTCGTCCCGAGCGCGATCGGCGTCTCCTGGTCGATGGGCACGAGCGCGACGACCTGCTCCTTGGGGCTCGTGAGCCCGATGAAGTCGTGTGCCTTGACTCCGGCCGAGAGCAGCACCGACCCCTGGGGGCTGGAGGGGAGGGCCACGACGGGCACGCGAATCAACCGCCCGAGGTTCGTGACGGCGCCGAGCTCGCCCTGGACCGTCGTGGTGACGTGGGAGCGCACAGCGTCGTGCTTGCTGCGCCTCGAAGGCTGCTGGAGGCGCGCATCCGCGTCAGCCGTGTCGACCCTGAGGAGCCGCCCCGTGGTGGAGAGCAGCACCTGGGTGGGCGAGTCCGCGAGCTGCAGCTGCGTGGTCTCGATCGCCTTGCCACGCTTCGGCGGGGTGCCCTGGCCCTCGGTGAGCAGCGTGCGTCGCGGCGTCGCGAAGCGGTCGCTGGTCTCCTGGAGCTCGGAGCCGACCTGCGCGCGCAGCAGTTTCTCATCGCCGAGCAGACGCTCGAGCTCAGCGATCTCCTGCTTGAGCTGATCGCGCTCCGACTCGAGCTCGATGCGCGAGAACTTCGTGAGGCGGCGCAGGCGCAGCTCCAGGATGTAGTCCGACTGCAGCTCCGAGAGATCGAAGACGATGCGCAGCCGCTCGCCGGCCGCCGAGGCGTCGTCGCTCGACCGGATGATCTGGATGACCTCATCGATGTCGAGGATCGCGACGAGGAGGCCCTCGACGAGGTGCAGGCGCTCGAGCCTCCGCGCGAGCCGGAAGGCGCTTCGCCTGCGCACCACCTGGATGCGGTGGTCGAGGTACACGCGGAGCAGCTCGATGAGCCCGAGCGTCTGCGGACCCCCGTTGACCAGCGCCACGTTGTTGATGTGGAACATGTCCTCGAGGGGCGTGTGCCGGTACAGCTGCTCGAGCACGGCGTCTGGGTCGAATCCGGTCTTGATCTCGATGACGAGGCGCAGGCCGTGCTTGCGGTCGGTGAGATCGGCGACGTCGCTGATACCGGCGAGCTTCTTCGCCTGGACGCCGTCCTTGATCTTCTCGATGACCTTCTCGGGTCCGACCATGTAGGGGAGCTCGGTCACGACGATGCCCGACTTGCGGGCTGTCACCCGTTCCACGCTCGCTGTGGCACGCGTCCGGAATGATCCGCGACCTCCTGCGTACGCATCCCTGATGCCGTCGAGGCCCGTGATCCGCGCGCCGGACGGCAGGTCCGGGCCCGGGATGAACTGCATGATCTCCTCGAGCGTCGCACCGGGGTTCTCGAGCAGGTGCAGCGCCCCCGCGATCACCTCTCCGAGGTTGTGCGGCGCCATGTTCGTGGCCATGCCCACCGCGATGCCACTCGCTCCGTTGACGAGGAGATGCGGCCAGGCTGCAGGAAGCACTTCGGGCTGCGTGGTCGAGTTGTCGTAGTTCGGCACGAAGTCGACGACGTCCTCGTCGAGCTCCGCGGTGAGCGCCAGAGCGGCGGCATCGAGGCGAGCCTCCGTGTAGCGCGGGGCTGCCGGGCCGTCATCGAGCGATCCGAAGTTGCCGTGCCCATCGATCGTCGGCACGCGCTGCACGAAGCCCTGGGCCATGCGCACGAGCGCATCGTAGATGGCGGTGTCGCCGTGGGGGTGGAGGCGTCCCATGACCTCGCCCACGACGCGCGCCGACTTCACGTGCCCCCGGTCGGGTCGGAGCCCCATCTCGGCCATCTGGTAGAGGATGCGCCGCTGGACCGGCTTCAGGCCGTCGCGCGCATCCGGGAGCGCTCTCGCGTAGATGACCGAGTACGCGTACTCGAGGAAAGAGGACTGCATCTCTGTCGAGACGTCGATGTCCTCGATGCGCTGCTCGCTCATCGAAGCGGAGTCGTCGTTGCGTGTTGTACTCATGTCACCTGTCGGGAGGGTCGTGCTCGGCGCCCCTGTGGGAGACTGGGACGGATGTCGTCCATGCTATTCAGCGCGGCGAGCGGTCGCCCGACGCTCTCCGACGTGTTGCCGAATTCGCTCGCTTCTCTGCGGGGTGAGACCGGGTCCCTCGGGCTGCCGGAGACCCGCTCGGTCGTGGTCATGCTCGTCGACGGGCTCGGAGCCTCGATGCTCCGCGCCCGCACGGGGCACGCCAGGCGCCTCACGGCGGACTGGCGCAAGAAGGACACCGCCTTCTCGTTCCCGTCGACCACCGTCGCGGGGATCACCTCGCTCACGACGGCGACTCGAGCTGGTGAGCACGGGCTGCTCGGCTACTCCCTCTTCGACCGGGCTGCTGGGGTCATCCGCAACCAGCTCTCGGGCTGGGGGGACGGGATGGACCCCGCAACCTGGCAGCTGCGCCGCACGATCTTCGAGGAGCTGCGTGACGGGGGCTCCGAGGTGCAGAGCATCGTCGTGGGCATGCCGCAGTACCGCGACTCCGGCCTCACGCACGCCTCCCTCCGTGGTGCCCTCTACCTTGAGGGCGGCACGATGCAGGAGCGGGTCGAGGTCACGCTGCGGGCACTCGACGACCACCCTCGCGCGCTCATCTACCTGTACAACGCGGAGCTCGACCAGGCGGGGCACGCCCATGGCTGGGAGTCGGACGCCTGGCTGGCACGCCTGGAGGAGCTCGACGCGGCCTTCGACGGACTCGCCAGGGGAGTGGATGCCGGTACCGGCATCCTCGTCACTGCCGACCACGGCATGATCGACATCCCCAGGCATCGCCAGATCGATGTCGACGACGACGACCCGCTCTTCGACGGCGTGCTCGCCATGGCGGGCGAGCCACGGCTTCGCCACCTCTACCTCGAGCCGGGAGCGCCGGCGGACGCGGCGGGAGACCTGCGCGACAGGTGGATCGCATCCCAGGGTGCGCGCGCCACGATCGTCACGCGGCAGGAGGCGGTCTCCGACGGGTGGTACGGACCGAATGTCGACCCCGTCGCTGCAGAGCGAATCGGCGATGTCGTCGTCGCGGCGACGAAGGGAGTCACGTTCTACGCCGCTTCGATGCAGTCAGGTGCAAGGCTCGTCGTCGGCCAGCATGGATCGATCACTCCGGAAGAGACGATCGTCCCACTCATCCGCGCGGGGGCCTTCACGCGCTGAGACGCGTCGCTACTCGTCGCTGCGGGTCCCGAAGACGATCTCGTCCCAGCTCGGCATCGCGGCGCGCCCGGTGCGCTTCGACGAGTGCTTCGACGGTGCGGGTTCGTGCGCCTCGTGCTTGGGGTCATCGAGTCCGTCGAGCGGGACGTCGACTGCCCGCACACCACCTGAGCCGAGATCGCTCGGCTCGATGGTCTCCGTCTCGAAGCTGTCCTCGTCCCGAACTCGGGGAGTGAAGAGCTTGACGGGCGTCTGCTCGGACGCTGTCGAGTGAGCATCGTCGCTCTCGCGCCCTGAGTCCTGATCATCGCCGTCCTCGGCGTCGTCCTCGAAGGACTGCGGGACGCGCTCCCCGCGACGTCGCCGGAGGGCCTCGAGGAGATCCGCCGTCTCGTGGTGCTGCTGCTCGGTCGCTCGCTCGAGTCGTGACGCCGCGGCACCGATCCACGAGACCGGCTCCTTGCTCACCGGCTCCACGGAGGGTGCCGGTGAGCCTTCACGCTGCGGGGGCTCCATGACGGCGCGGAGCCGGGGGCTGCCGAGCGACGCGGGCTCGCCCTGCTGCGAGAGCATCGTCGCCGTCGGGTTCAGAGGGGTGAGCGCCTGCGTCTTCGGCTCGAAGCCCCACAGCGCTTCTCGCGAGATCTCGTCCACGGCGAACGACAGGCCGATTCTCCAGCCCTCTTCGTCGTCCTTCCAGGCATCCCAGATGATTGCGGCCGCCGAGGATGCCTCGAGGCGGTCGTCGATGACCTCGCCGAAGCTCGTGCCGTCCTGGCCGAGGGGGTCGGTGTCGGTCTTCAGCCGAACGGTGACCGCGCGCGCCTGGCGCACGAGGTAGTCGCGCTCGGCGCGAACCGGTCCCTCGAAGCGGACCACGTCCTCACGGGCTGCCCCAGTGAGCTCGATGACCTCGTCGATCGTCTTCCCGGCGCGGATGAGCTGCTGGATGGCCCGCGGAGGCACCTTCGGCGCGTCGACGCGAGTGGAGATGCGCGGGCGCAGCGCGTCGCGGAGCGCTTCGTCGATCACGACGCGGAAGCGCTGGCCGTCATCTCCGGACACGACGAGGGCACCTTCATCCAGGTCGATGAATCTGAGCTCATGCATGCTCGTACTCCTTGGCGTTGCCGATTCCTGCGCCACAGCATCACACGCGACGAGGGCGGAATCGGGGAGCCCCGGGGCGCGCCGTCCAACTCAGGCGAGTATTCGATCTCGCTCCGCGCGAACACTGCTCACTTCGGTTTGAGTTTCACCCCTGAGTCGTGCACAATTGCCGCGCCTGGGGGAGTTCCCCCCCATTGAAGAGATTTGGATAGGTATGGCGACCGACTACGACGCACCTCGCAAGACCGACGATGACGCAGAGTCCATCGAGGCGCTGAAGGAGCGAGTGCCGGATCGTCTCTCCGGCAGCGTTGACGCCGAAGATGCGGACAACCCCGGCAGCTTCGACCTCTCTGCAGCAGACCTCGCAGACGTTGAACTCGAGACCGTGGTGATCCCGCCGCAGGCCGACGAGTTCACCTGCGTCGAGTGCTTCCTCGTCAAGCACCGCTCGCAGCTCGAGAAGAGCTCGGCCCTCGGGCCGATCTGCCACGACTGCGCAACCGCCTGATCGAAGGCAGAGCACACGACCGAAGCCGCATCCTCAGGGATGCGGCTTCGGTCGTCTGTCGGTGAGACAGGGGAACGCGGCTCAGGGTCGAGCGACGGGCGCGCCCCGCTGCATCAGCTCGTCTGACGCCTGTTCACGGCCCGAGCCTCGGTGATGGCAGCCGCGAGCTCGGTGGGCCGACGCGTCGAGATGAGCCAGTAGGGGACCGGGTCCGCGTCGTCGGTGATCTCGATCGTGAGCGAGGTCGGGATCCAGCCGCGGATGCACAGCCAGGCACGCAGGTCCAGCTGGGGGCCCGCGGCGAGACGAGCACGCTCACGGGTCGTGTGGGGGAGGCACTGCCCGGTGAAGCTCAGTGGCACGTGGGCGCCCGCGACCCGGACCTGGGTCGCCGTGACCTCGATGATGGGCGAGTAGGCGAGGACGAGCGTGAGGAACGCGGCGTAGAGCGTCACTGCGATGGCCGCGCCGATCCAGAAGTTGATCGGCGTGAACACGAGGATGACGGCGGGCACCATGAGGAAGCCGACGGCGTACACCCACGCGGCTGGCCACAAGCGCTCGTGGAAGACAGGCATGGAGATATTGCATCACGCTTTGTCGTGCGCCGCTGTCAGATCACGATCCGGTCACGCCTCGGCTAGGCTCGTACGGTGAGCATTGCCATAGATGTGCCCGTCTCGGGCGTCCTCCCCACGTTCGCCCAGCCAGGCGACGCCGGGGCCGACCTGATCGCGACCGAATCCGTCACTCTCGCCCCCGGCCAGCGCGCCGTCGTGGGCACGGGAGTTCGACTCGAGCTTCCGGCGGGAACCGTCGGCTTCGTGATGCCGCGCTCGGGGCTGGCGGCGAAGCACGGCATAACGCTCGTCAACGCGCCTGGCACCATCGACTCCGGCTATCGGGGTGAGGTGAAGGTGATCATGCTCAACACCGATTCGTCCGAGAGCTACGCCATCGCGGCAGGCGACCGGATCGCGCAGCTCGTGGTCATGCAGCTCGCGCCAGTGCGTTTCATCCAGACCGAGCAGCTCTCCGCCTCGCAGCGTGGAGAGGGCGGCTTCGGCTCCACCGGCTATTCGTCTGACCAGGAGGCACCCAATGGGACTGTTTGATTTCCTCAAGAAGGAAGAAGAGAAGCCTGAGAAGGCCGACAAGCTCACCGTCGACGATGACGGCATCGACGAGGAAGAACTCGACGACGCGGTTGAGCTCGAAGACGACGAGGACATGGACGCGAAGTCCGCGCCTGACGATCGCGAGACCCGCGGGCCCTTCGATATCTCCGAGGCGAGCCCCGCGAAGCGCTACGTGGACCTGGGGGCGCTGCGCATCCCGGCGCGCGAAGGACTCGGGCTCCGGCTCGAGGTCGAGGAGAAGACGAAGCGACTCGTCGCCGTCGCCCTCGACTACAAGGAGTCGACCATGCAGATCCAGGCGTTCGCAGCGCCACGGTCCACCGGCCTCTGGCACTCGATCATGGCCCAGCTCGCCGAGCAGGTCCGCAAGCAGGGCGGAACGGCGGAAGAGGTGGAGGGCATCCTCGGCCCCGTCCTCGACACGAAGATCCCGGTCGTCATCAAGGGTGCTGCGTCGAACCAGACCAGGTCCGCGCGCTTCTTCGGCGTCGATGGTCCTCGCTGGTTCCTCCGAGGCGTCCTGACGGGCAAGGCGTTGCGCGACGAGGCCACCCGCGTCGAGCTCGTCGAGCTGTTCAGGAGTGTCGTCGTCGTCCGCGGTGATGCCCCGCTGCCGCCACGTGAGCTCCTGACGCTCGTCGTCCCGAAGGCCATGGCCGACCCGACGTCGAAGACGGCAACCGAGGACGCCGCATCCGGGGAGGCAGAGCAGGCATGACGCTGCCCGAGGACGAACGGCCCGAGCAGGCAGAGCCCTCCGCCGACGCGCCCAACAGGCGCAAGCTGGAAGACGCCGCGAAGTCGTCGTCGCTCGGCAGGCTCACGGAGGGCGGCATCTCCGGCGCGTCGCTCCTGGCTGCCATGGGCGGTGTTCGCGGCCTGGTCGAGACACTGCTTCCAGGCATCGTGTTCCTCGTGCTGTTCACCCTCGGCACCGAGTTGTGGATCGCCGTCCTCGCGCCGGCGGTCCTCGGTCTCCTCTTCATCGTGGTCCGCGCAGTGCAGAAGGAGCCCGTCGTTCCCGCGATCTCGGGCCTCGTCGCGCTCCTGATCTCCGGCATCCTCGCGATGACGACGGGCAGGGGCGAGAACTTCTACCTCGTCGGGTTCTACACCAACGCCGCCTACGGTGCGGCTCTGCTCGTCTCGGTCCTCGTCCGCTGGCCCGTCATCGGTCTGGTCACGGGGCTCATCACCGGGCAGGGGTCGAGCTGGCGCCAGGACCGCGCGATGCTGCGGTGGATGTCCGTCATCACGCTCGTGTGGGTCGGCTTCTTCGCGCTTCGACTCGTCGTGCAGCTGCCTCTCTACTTCGCCGGCAACGTCGAGGCGCTCGGCCTCGCCCGGCTGCTCATGGGCACCCCCATGTATGCCGTCGTCCTGGTCGTGACGGTGCTCTTCGTCCGGGCGCTCCTGAGTGCGTCCCGGTCGGGAGAGCAGAGTGAACCAGGTAAAGTATCTTGATGTCAAGATAAAAGCGTCTCGATCAACTCAGGATCACCTTCGAGGCAAGCCACGGCGAGACGCGAGATGATTGCTGGGCGCGGGCCGCGCACCCAGAGTTGCAAAGAAGGAGCCGAGACGTGACCGCAGTCAACAGCTTCGGAGCCAAAGACACGCTCAGTGTCGACGGCACCGAGTACGAGATCTTCCGCATCGACAAGGTTGAGGGGTTCGAGAAACTCCCCTTCAGCCTCAAGGTTCTCCTCGAGAACCTCCTCCGCACCGAAGACGGCGCGAATGTGACCGCAGAGCAGATCCAGAAGCTCGGTTCGTGGGTGCCTTCGGCAGACCCGGACACCGAGATCCAGTTCTCTCCAGCGCGTGTCGTCCTCCAGGACTTCACCGGTGTTCCCTGCATCGTCGACCTCGCCACCATGCGCGAGGCCGTGACCCAGCTGGGCGGTGACCCCGAGAAGGTCAACCCGCTCGCTCCCGCTGAGCTCGTCATCGACCACTCGGTCATCGCCGACCTCTTCGGTCAGGCCGACGCGCTCGAGCGCAACGTCGAGATCGAGTACCAGCGCAACGGCGAGCGCTACCAGTTCCTCCGCTGGGGCCAGACCGCCTTCGAGGACTTCAAGGTCGTCCCCCCGGGAACGGGCATCGTCCACCAGGTCAACATCGAGTACCTGGCGCGCGTCACCTTCGTCCGCGAGGTGGGCGGCGTGCTGCAGGCCTACCCGGACACCCTCGTCGGCACCGACTCCCACACCACGATGGTCAACGGACTCGGCGTGCTCGGCTGGGGCGTCGGCGGCATCGAGGCAGAGGCGGCCATGCTCGGCCAGCCCGTGTCGATGCTCATCCCGAAGGTCGTCGGCTTCAAGCTCAAGGGCCAGATCCCCATGGGCGTCACCGCGACCGACGTCGTCCTCACGATCACCGACCTCCTGCGCAAGCACGGCGTCGTCGGCAAGTTCGTCGAGTTCTACGGCGAAGGTGTCGGCGCAGTGCCGCTCGCCAACCGCGCCACGATCGGCAACATGAGCCCCGAGTTCGGCTCGACGGCCGCCATGTTCCCGATCGACGACGAGACCCTCAGCTACCTGCGCCTCACGGGCCGCAGCGAGGAGCAGGTCAAGCTCGTCGAGGCGTACGCCAAGGAGCAGCACCTCTGGCACGACCCGAGCAAGGAGCTCTCCTACTCGGAGTACCTCGAGCTCGACCTCTCGACCGTCGTCCCGTCGATCGCCGGCCCCCGCCGCCCGCAGGACCGCATCGAGCTGTCCAAGGCCAAGGGCCAGTTCGGCGCCGACCTCAACGACTACACGGCGGAAGACTTCGGACTCGTCGACGTCGCCGGAGAGGACAGCTTCCCGGCGTCAGACCCCGCCAAGCTCACGCCGACCTCCGAGGACTCCGACGTCCGCGAGCAGCAGACGGCGCCGACCTTCTCGCACGACCGCAAGCCGGTCCAGGTGCAGGGTGCTGACGGCCAGAGCTACACGATCGACCACGGCTCGGTCGCCATCGCGGCCATCACGAGCTGCACGAACACCTCCAACCCGTCGGTCATGCTCGCGGCGGGTCTTCTCGCCAAGAAGGCGAGCGAGCGCGGCCTGAAGGCGAAGCCGTGGGTCAAGACCACGCTCGCCCCCGGCTCGAAGGTCGTCACGAACTACTACGAGAAGGCCGGACTCACCGACTCGCTCGAGGCGCTCGGCTTCTACACGGTCGGATACGGCTGCACGACGTGCATCGGCAACTCTGGTCCCCTCAACGAGGAGATCTCCGAGGCGATCAACGACAACGACCTCGCCGTCACCGCTGTCCTCTCCGGAAACCGCAACTTCGAGGGTCGCATCAACCCCGACGTGAAGATGAACTACCTGGCTTCGCCGCCGCTGGTCATCGCCTACGCGCTCGCCGGAACGATGGACTTCGACTTCGAGACGCAGGCGCTCGGCAAGGACTCCGACGGCAAGGACGTCTTCCTCAGCGAGATCTGGCCGACCGCAGACGAGGTGCAGTCCACGATCGACACGTCCATCGACACGGACATGTTCACGCGCGAGTACGGCGCGGTCTTCGACGGCGACGAGCGCTGGCGCTCGCTCCCCACGCCCACCGGCGCCACGTTCGAGTGGGATGACCAGTCGACGTACGTCCGGAAGCCCCCGTACTTCGATGGCATGGTCATGGAGCTCACGCCGGTCACCGACATCAAGAGCGCGCGTGTGCTCGCCAAGCTCGGCGACTCGGTCACGACCGACCACATCAGCCCTGCTGGATCGATCAAGGCAGACAGCCCCGCCGGAAAGTACCTGACGGAGCACGGCGTCGGCCGCAAGGACTTCAACTCCTACGGCTCGCGTCGCGGCAACCACGAGATCATGATCCGTGGAACGTTCGCGAACATCCGCCTCAAGAACCAGCTCCTCGACGGCGTCGAGGGCGGCTACACGCGTGACTTCACGCAGCCCGACGGCCCGCAGTCGTTCATCTACGACGCCGCGCAGAACTACGCGGAGTCCGGCACGCCGCTGGTCGTCCTCGGTGGCAAGGAGTACGGCTCCGGCTCTTCTCGCGACTGGGCTGCCAAGGGCACGAGCCTGCTCGGCGTCCGCGCCGTCATCGTCGAGAGCTTCGAGCGCATCCACCGCTCGAACCTCATCGGCATGGGTGTCGTCCCGCTGCAGTTCCCGGCAGGCGAGAGCTGGGCATCGCTCGGCCTCGATGGCACGGAGTCGATCTCGATCGAGGGCATCGAGAAGCTCAACGAGGGCTCCACGCCCAAGACGGTGCACGTCATCGCTGAGCCCACCTCTGACTCGCCCGAGGGCAAGCAGACGATCGAGTTCGATGCTGTCGTCCGCATCGACACCCCCGGTGAAGCCGACTACTACCGCAACGGCGGAATCCTGCAGTACGTGCTCCGCCAGCTCGCCACGGCGTAGCGGGCGCAGCGCAGAACCGAAGGGCGGAGCCGAGAGGCTCCGCCCTTTGGCGTCGTACACGATTCGCGTCCTCCCTCGCTGAGTACGGGCGCTGTGCGCGTGCATCTCCGGTCGATACCGTTGGAGCGATTTCCCACGACGAAGGAGTTCCGCATGAGCACTGAGATTCCCATCCGCACCGTACTGAGCCCAGGCCGCTATGTGCAGGGCAAGGGCGCACTTGCACGGCTCGGGGAGTTCGTCGCGCAGATCGGGTCCACTCCGCTGCTGCTCGCGGACGACTTCGTCTGGGACCTCCTCGGGGAGCGCCTCTCGACCTCGTTCACCGGGGGAGAGGCCGAGGTCCCGCGCGAGCGCTTCAACGGAGTCGCCTCCTCGGGAGAGATCGACCGCATCGTCGAGGTCATCACGGCGAGCGGCAGCGACGTGATCGTCGCCGTCGGTGGAGGCAGCACGATCGACGCCGCGAAGGCCGCGGGCTACCTCGCTGGTGTCCGATGGGTAAGTGTCCCCACGGTCGCATCCACCGACGCGCCGACCTCGGCGCTCGCCGTCATCTACACGGAGGCAGGGGAGTTCGAGGAGTACCGCTTCTTCCCGCGCAACCCCGACCTCGTGCTCATCGACTCCCAGCTCGTGGCGGATGCACCCGCACGGTTCCTCGTGGCTGGTTTCGGCGATGCGCTGGCCACCTGGCTCGAGGCCCGTGCGACGAGCCGCTCCAACGCGAGCACGATGGCGGGTGGGCTGCCCACGCAGACCGGAACGGCCCTCGCGAAGCTCAGCTGGGACGTCCTCTGGGAGAACGCGGCGACCGCGCTGGACGCCGTCGAGGACGGCGTGGTGACGCCGGCTCTCGAGCGCGCCATCGAGGCGAACACGCTGCTCTCGGGACTCGGCTTCGAGTCAGGTGGGCTCGCTGCCGCCCACGCGATCCACAACGGGCTGACAGCCGCCCCGCAGACGCATGGCCTGCAGCACGGCGAGAAGGTCAACATCGGATCGATCGCTCAGCTCATCCTGGAGGGGGCGCCCGCAGAGGAGATTCGGGATTTCATCGTCTTCACCACGAAGCTCGGGCTTCCGACGACGCTCACGGAGATCGGGCTCTCCACCGACGACAAGCACGAGCTGCGGCTCGTCGCCGAGGCCGCGACCGTGGCGGGGGAGACGATCCACAACATGCCGTTCGCGGTGACGTCCGACGATGTCATCGCCGCGCTCACCTCGCTCGAGCGGCTCTCGCGCCGTATCCGCGCCGAGGCCGGGCTCCCCGAGCCTGTCAAGTACCACGCCAAGCACTGACGACGACCCCACGACACGAAGGCGCCTCCTCACCCGAGCTTCGGGGAGGAGGCGCCTTCGTTGTCAGCTGACGGGGTCAGTGCGACGCGGCTCCGCGGATCGGCGGCGTATGGAAGGTGCCTCCGAACGCCTTCTGGGAGGCTCCGACCCGGTCGAGGTAGGGCGTGATGCCTCCCGCCTGGAACGGGTAGCCAGCTCCCAGGATGAGGCACAGATCGATGTCCTCCGGCCCCGCAACGACCTGCTCATCGAGCATCCGCTTGATCTCGTCGGCGAGGCCGACCTCGACGCGGTCGGCGAATGAGGCGGCGGTCATCGGCGTCTTGCCACCCGCGACGATCTGCACGGCCTTCTTGTCGAAGCCCTTCACGCGGCCCTTGCCGTCACGGTCGTACAGTTTGCCGTAGTCGGCCAGCCTGTGGAGGTTCTCGGACTCGAAGAACCGGTCAGGAAACGCCTTGTGATGCGTGTCGAGCACGTGGGCGCCGACCTTGAGCCCCACCAGCTCGAGCAGCTCGAACGGTGTCATCGGGAGGCCGATCCTGTCGAGCGCGTGGTCCACGGTCTCGAACGAGGTGCCGGTGTCGACCGCGTTCATGGCCTCGCCAAGGACCTTGGCGAGGACGCGGTTCACGACGAATCCTGGCGCATCCCTGGTGATGACGGCGGTCTTCTTGAGGTTCTTCGCGGTTGCCATCGCCGTCGCCAGCGTCGCGTCGTCGGTGCTGTCGGTCCGCACGACCTCGATGAGCGGCATCTGCGCGACGGGGTTGAAGAAGTGGAAGCCCACGAGGCGCTCCGGATGTTCGAGCTGAGCGCCGATCTCCGCGACCGAGAGCGAGGAGGTGTTCGTGGCGAGAACGGTCTCGGGTCCCACGATCTTCTCGAAGTCCGCGAAGACCTGCTGCTTGACGCCCAGCTCCTCGAAGACCGCCTCGATGACCCAGTCGCAGTCCGCGAACTCGCTCCGGTCGGTCGTGCCGTGGACGAGGCCGATCAGTCGGCCGTACTCGTCGCTCTCGATCCGCCCCTTCTCGTGCAGCTTCTCGAGCTCGCGCCGGATGGCCGCGACTCCCGTGTCGACGCGAGCCTGGTCGAGATCGGTGATGACGACCGGCACCTTCAGGCGGCGCACGAAGAGCGTCGCGAACTGTGTCGCCATGAGGCCGGCACCGATGACGCCGACCTTGTCGATGCGGCGAGCGAGGGCCTTGTCCGGGGCGCCTGCGGGGCGCTTCGCACGCTTCTGCACCAGGTTGAAGGCGTAGATCGAGGCCACAAACTGGTCGCCGGAGATGAGGTCGGCCAGGGCCTCGTCCTCCGCGGCGAAGCCCTTCTCCCGGTCGTCGCCCTTCGCGAGCTTCAGCAGCTCGAGTGCGCGGTAGGGAGCGAGCGCGACGGTGCCGAGCTTCTCCTCAAGCGACTTCCTGGCGATGCTGATCGCGAGATCCCACTTCGCGAGGCGCTCGAGGCGTCCGGGAGCGTTCGGCCGCTTGACCTCGATGTCTCCGCCGATGACCTTGTCGGCCCAGGCCAGCGAGTCCTCCAGGAAGTTCAAGCTCGGGAAGATCGCGTCGGCGATGCCGAGCTCCGCCACCTGGGGTCCCTTGAGCATCCGGTTCTGCTTGAGCGGATTCTCGATGATGACCTTGAGGGCGTTCTCGATGCCGATGAGGTTCGGGAGGATGCTCGCGCCTCCCCAGCCCGGAACGAGGCCGAGGAAGGTCTCGGGCAGTGCGAATGCCGGAACGGTCGCGTCGACCGTGCGGTAGTCGGAGTTGAGCCCGATCTCGACGCCGCCTCCGAGCGCGAGTCCGTTGTAGAACGTGAAGCTGGGTACTCCGAGCTTGCCGAGGGAGCCGAGCACCTCATGGCCGAGCCTCGCGAGGAGGAGCGCGACCTCTCGGCTCGGGATCGATCCCACGTTGGAGAGATCAGCTCCGGCTGCGAAGTTGAAGCGCTTGCCCGTGATCGCAACCGCATGGATATCATGGGAGGAGGCGCGGGCGCGCAGGCCGGAGAGGACCTCGCCGAGTTGGGCGAGCGTCTCCGGTCCGAGCGTGTTCGGGCGCGTGTAGTCGTGGCCGTTGTCGAGGGTGATGAGGGCCAGCGTGCGGCCGCTCGGCAGCGTGACGTCACGGACGAGCGAGTGCGTCACGACCTCGTCGGTGCTCATGGCGAGCAGGGGAGCGTAGCGTGCTCGAAGATCGGTTGCCATGGTGCTCAGCGTCCCTTCTTGCCGAAGCCTCGGCGTGCGTGCGACTTGCCGTTCCAGTTCGGGTTCTCCCAGATGACCGTGCCGCCCTGTCCGAGTCCGACGCACATCGCGGTCAGGCCGAAGCGAACCTCCGGGTGCTCCTCGAACTGCTTCGCGAGCTGCGTCATGAGGCGGACACCTGAGGATGCAAGGGGATGCCCGATGGCAATGGCTCCACCGTACGGGTTGACCGAGGGGTCGTCGTCGTCGATGCCGTAGTGGTCGAGGAACGACAGCACCTGGACGGCGAAGGCCTCGTTGAGTTCGAAGAGTCCGATGTCGTCGATCGTCATGCCGGCGCGGTCGAGGGCCTTCTCGGTCGAGGGCACGGGCCCGAGACCCATGACCTCGGGCTGCACTCCGGCGAACGCGAACGTCACCATGCGCATCTTCGGGGCGAGGCCGAACTCCTTCGCGGCGGCGCTCGAGGCCAGGATGGCGGCCGTGGCCCCGTCGTTGAGCCCGCTGGCATTTCCGGCCGTCACTCGGCCGTGCGGGCGGAACGGGGTCTTCAGCGTCGAGAGCGTCGCCATGTTCGTCTCTGGTCGGAGCGTCTCGTCGCGGGTCGCGAGGCCCCAGCCCGCTTCGGATTCGATGGCGACGGGGATGAGGTCCGGCTGCAGCTGGCCGTTCTCGTAGGCGGCAGCGGCCTTCTGCTGGCTGCGCATCGCGTAGCGGTCGCTGCGTTCGCGTGTGAGCTGCGGGAATCGATCGTGGAGTCGCTCGGCGGTCTTGCCCATGTTCAGGGCGTCACCGCTGACGAGCTGCTCAGCGACGAAGCGCGGGTTGGGGTCTGCGCCGATGCCGAGCGGGTGCCTGCCCATGTGCTCGACGCCGCCGGCGATGGTGACGTCGTAGGCCCCGAAGCCGATGCCGGACCCCATGGTGGTGACGGCCGTCATGGCGCCAGCGCACATGCGGTCGATGGCGAGGCCGGGAACGGTGTTCGGAAGTCCAGCGAGGATCGCCGTGGATCGGCCGAGCGTCAGTCCCTGGTCGCCCTGCTGGGTCGTCGCGGCGATGGCGACGTCGTCGTAGCGTTCGTGCGGGATCTGCGGGTTCCGGTCGAGGAGACCCTTGATCGCCTTGACTGCGAGGTCATCCGCACGGGTCTTCCAGTACATGCCCTTCTCGCCCGCACGTCCGAATGGGGTTCGAACGCCGTCGATGAACAACACTTCTCGATTGGCCACACTGCCTCCAAGCATCTATTGACTCGGTCATCCTATGGATGCTCGCCTGATCGGAAGCCAATGCGTCGTGTGAAGCTACGAATCCTCGTCGTTCTGCACGGAAGTCAATTGGTCAGCTTCTACAAAAGCCGAGGCGATTCCCTGTGCAACCTCGCTGGTCTGCCAGGCCCGTGCGCCGAGCTCGCGCAGGTGCTCGGCGACGGCGTCGGCGGAGACAGGCTGACGCGGGACCCAGGCGGCTCGCCGCAGCAGCTCCGGCGTGAGCAGGTTCTCAACCGGCATGTGGAGGGTCTCAGCGTGGGCGACGAGGAACTCGCGCGCGAGCTTCAGCCGACGGTCCGCCTCGGGGGAGCGTTGCTCCCACTGGCGGTGGTGCGGCATGCGGTCCGGGTCCCGTGGCGCCTGCGGAGGCAGCTCCTCGGTCGTGAGTCCGCGCTCGACGGCACCCCACCAGCGGTCGAGCTGGGTTCGGGATGCGCGTCCGGTAAATTCCTTCAGGCGTGCCAGCTCGCCTCGAGTGCGGGGCATGGCTGTCGCGACCGCTGCGAGCGCCCGGTCGGGGAAGAGTCGCCCGGGGGCGGTGTCGGTACTGCGCGCCGCCTCGTCGCGAGAGAGCCAGAGCTCCCTCGCCACAGCGAGGGCCCTCGGGCTGCGGAGCCGGCTGATGCCGCCGATCCGACGCCACGGGTCCGGCTTCTTGACCCCCAGCTCGCGAGTGAGGATGTCCGCGAACTCCTCGCGGGCGGCATCGAGCTTCTCGGCGTCGATGAGCTCCTGGTGGAGCTGGTCCCTGACGTCGATGAGCAGCTCCACGTCGAGCGCAGCGTACGCGAGCCAGGTTTCCGGCAGTGGGCGAGTCGACCAGTCGGCGGCTGAGTGCGCCTTCTCGAGCGAGATGCCGAGCAGGCGCTCGATGACGGCGCCGAGCCCGACTCGCTCGTACCCGAGGAGCCTCGCCGCGAGCTCGGTGTCGAATATGAGGCTCGGGTCGAGATCGAGCTCGCGGAGGCACGGAAGATCCTGTGTCGCCGCGTGGAAGATCCACTCCTCGTCGCCGATGATCTCCTGCAGCCGCGCGAGCGATCCCGTCGCGATGGGATCGATGAGGAGCGTGCCGCTTCCTCGCCGGTAGAGCTGCACCAGGTAGGCGCGCTCCGAGTATCGGTATCCGGATGCGCGCTCCGCGTCCACGGCTACGGGTCCTGTGCCGGCGGCGAGACGATCGAGTGCCGCCTGCAACTGCGCTTCGGTCTCGATCACCTCCAGTCCGCCAGCTTTCAGACGGTCGGCATCAAGCCCCATCTTTCGCCTTCCTCAAGTGCTGGAGAACCTGGACTCCGTCGTCGGCCTCGGTCTCCGGGGGCATGCCCGCCAGCAGGCAGAGCAGCTCGCCCCAGGCTTCCGCGTGAGCCGCGAGGTCCGTCTCCCGTGGGGTCCAGGATGCTCTGAGTTCGATCTGGGCGCCCTCGCCCTGGTCTTCGAGCTCGCCGAAGCCGCGACCGTTGATGGTCGTCGCCGTGCCGGACGGGTGCTCGAAGGCCGCGCCTCTGGACTCGAGGGCATCCATGAGCCACGACCAGGCAACGGGCGCGAGGAAGGGGTCGACGCCGATCTCGGGTTCGAGGGGAGCCTGGGCGAAGCACACGACGCGGAAGGCGCCGCGCCAGGCTTCTGGCTCGCTCTCGTCGTGCAGCAGGATGAACCTGCCGGTTCCGAGTTCGGAATCGCTCGCGTGAGCGGTAGGCCGCACGTCTCCGGAGAGGGCGAGCGACTCGGGGGCCAGGTTCGCCGGGGGGCGGATCTCGCTCACCGTGAGGGCAGAGCGGAACTCGGCCGCACGGACCGCCTCTACGGCGGCCTCGAACTCCGGGGCGGATCGATGCAACGGGACAACCACGCGACGAGACTAGGCCTGGCCCTGGGCTCCGCAGATCAGGCGCGCCGTGTCGGAACGTCGCCCGTCCGGCGTGTTCACGGCCGGGTTGCGTCATCATCGACGTGATGTGTGCCGCAAAACGTGCCTCAACCGAGTCGTCGTCGTCGGCGACGAAATTCGCCGCAGCCTCGCTCGGCGCTCTCGTCGTGGGACTCGGGGCCGTCGTCGCGACCGCCTCGACCATGGTCGCGCGCGCAGTCGTCACCCCGCCGCGACGCCGCAAGGATCCGGTCCGCCTGCTTGGCGTCGACAAGCAGGCGGGCACCGTCACGCTCGCGCGCACGCCGGAGACGGCCGCTCCCGGGCACTACAGCCTCGTCTTCGCGGCAGAGACGGGTCGCGCCAACGTGGGTGCAGTGGTCGACGAGTCAGAGCGCACCGTCACGAGGCGCTTCTGGGGGGAGCAGGGCGCGCAGCTCGAGCGGGTGCGGTCCGTGCGCCTGGCATCCGCGCCGCAGCTGTGGGTTCGGGACCTCAATCTGCCCTGGCGCTGGGTCGATGTGCAGACGCCACTCGGTGCGATGCCAGCCTGGCTCATCCCCGCGGCTCAGGCCAGCGACTCGTGGGCGATCCACGTCCACGGTCGCGGTGCGGTCATGACGGAGCCCCTCCGGGCCGTTCCGCTCTTCCGCGGTCGAGGCTGGAACTCGCTCGTCGTGAGCTACCGCAACGACGCTCTGGCGCCGCCCTCGCCAGACGGCAAGTTCGGCCTGGGAGCCACGGAGTGGCGCGACGTCGAATCGGCGATGGACTGGGCCGTGTCCAGGGGTGCTCGGCGCATCATCCTCGTCGGGTGGTCGATGGGCGGGGGCACGGTCATGCAGGCGGCCCTCAACGCGCGACACCGGGAGCTCATCGCGGGCATCTTCCTCGAGTCTCCGGCGTTGAGCTGGCGATCGATCCTTCGTTATCAGGGGTCGGCCATGCGGCTCCCTCGATTCGTGACCGCACTCGGCATCTGGCTCATCGGCAGCCCGCTCGCGCGGCCCCTCCTCGGCCTGGAAGCGCCGATTCCGCTCTCGAAGCTGGAGATCCTTGATCGGCTCGCCGAGCTGACGGTGCCCATCCTGCTCTTCCACTCGAGTGGCGACACGGTTGTGCCGGTCGATGCGAGCCGGGAGCTCGCCAGGCGGCGCCCGGACCTCGTCACCTATCGGGAGTTCGAACGGGCCCTGCACACGCGGCTCTGGAACGTCGACAGCGGGAGGTGGGAGCAGTCGCTGGACGAGTGGCTGGCGACCTTCTAGGAGCGTCCGTCCGCCGAGAGGAGCTCGAGCAGCTGGCGCTTCGCCCGCGCCTGCAGGGCCACCATGCCGCTTCGTCGCAGCGGTGAGACCAGATCCGTGAGCCCGAGGGCGCCCGGGAGATCCTCGGGAAGTCCCAGGAGAGCCTCCGGTTGCTGCCCATCCACGCCCTGGACAAGCGCAGCCGCGAAGCCCCGTGTCATCGGCGCGCCGGGTGGAACGGAGATGCGCAGGCGCACACGCCGCTCTGGGGTCAACGAGACGTCGAAGAAGACGGGCGACTGACACTCGATGACGCGCTCGAACGACGCGGTGTCGCCCGGGTCGACGCCGGGGAGCTCTGCACCGATCTCGGCGAGGAGCTCGAGGCGGTCGCGGGGCGATACCTCGAGCAGCTCCTCGCGGAGCAGATCGAGGGATTCCGGAAGCGTGACGTCGTGCATGCCACCACGGTACCGGGCAGGTGCCCCGACGACGCGCAGCTGAGCGGCTGGCGGTAGGATCTGCAGGAGCCCGCACCGGGCATTACTCACTGGAAAGTACGAGGACTCCGTGGGCGTAGGCCGCTTGCTGCACCTGACCGAACTCTCACCGACCGTCACGGCGGCAGAGATGGTGAAGGACCTCGTGCCTCCCAGGCAGTTCGACGCCGCCAAGTTCGCCACGTACCGACCCGATCCCGAGTACCCGTCCCAGGCCGCTGCCGTTGAGGCGGGGGAGCGCTTCGCCGGAGTGAAGGCAGCTCCCGCGTCCGGGAGCAAGGGCCTCTTCGGCTTCCTCAAGAAGGCACCGCCCGTCAAGCCCGGCATCTATCTCGACGGCGGCTTCGGCGTCGGCAAGACGCACCTGCTCGCCTCGATCTGGCACGCGCACCCAGGACGCAAGTACTTCGGCACCTTCATCGAGTACACCGCGCTCGTGGGCGCTCTCGGCTATGCCGAGGCGGTCCGCTCGCTGCGGGGCACCAGCCTCATCGCCATCGACGAGTTCGAGCTCGACGACCCGGGCGACACGATGGTCATGTCCAGACTCCTCGGTGAGCTCGTCGACTCGGGTACGAGCATCGCCGCGACGAGCAACACCCCGCCGAACGCACTAGGCGAGGGTCGCTTCGCGGCCTCGGACTTCCTCCGCGAGATCACGAAGCTGGCCGACGTCTTCGACACCCTGCGCATCGACGGCACCGACTACCGGCGCCGCGACATGTCCGGCCACGCCGCCGTCACGCCGCCGGAGCGCCTCGGCTCGCTGGTGGAAGACGCGGTCGCCGACGGCAAGTCGGTCGCGTACGACGGCTTCGACGACCTCGTGCAGCACCTCGCCACCGTGCATCCGTCCAAGTACGTCCGGCTCGTCGAGGACATCGACCTCCTCGCCCTCAGCGATGTGCACGAGCTGACCGACCAGGCTGAGGCCCTCCGCTTCGTCGCCTTCATCGACCGCGTCTATGACGCGCAGATCCCTATCGCGGCATCTGGGCTCGCCCTCGACCGGATCTTCGGCGGCGGGATGATCGACGGCGGCTACCGCAAGAAGTACCTGCGCTGCGTCTCCAGGCTCATCGCCTCGACCGCGCAGGAGCAGACAGCCTCCGTGTGACGGGCGCGTCCCGTGCCACGCCTCCGGTGGCGCGATGACGCTCGCGACACAGACTCGTAACACACCGGGCCGCTCCGAAACATGATGGAAACGGTCCCGCCCCATCACTGACACGCGCCTTGCGCAGACTCATTGCATCTCCCCACTCCGTGTCACGACGACGCGGCCTCCAGGTCGCAGCACGGGTGGCGAAAGCGAGGATGCAATGGATACCGGTGGAACCGCCTGGCTGATGATCAGCGCAGCGCTTGTGCTCTTCATGACACCAGGACTCGCCCTCTTCTACGGCGGCATGGTGAAGGAAAAGAGCGTCGTGAGCATGATGATGCTCTCGTTCGGGGCCCTCGGCCTCGTCGCAGTGCTCTGGATCCTCTACGGCTACAACATGTCGGCTGTCTCGGGAGATTCCTTCTTCCAGTTCGCGGGAGACCCCCTCTCCGACTTCGCGCTCACCAACCTGATCCAGGACAGCAACGCGACCGCCGGTGCGGCCTACGGCGGCACCTTCGCCATCATCACCACTGCTCTCATCTCGGGAGCCATCGCAGACCGAGCCAAGTTCGGTGCCTGGATGCTCTTCGCCGGCATCTTCGCGACGTTCGTGTACTTCCCCGTCGCTGCCTGGGTCTGGGGCGGTGGCTGGATCATGCAGCTCGGCGCGCAGCTCGGCTTCGAGGGTGTCGAGGTCATCGACTACGCGGGTGGCACGGCGGTGCACATCAACGCCGGAGCGGCCGCGCTGGCCCTCGCTCTTGTCCTCGGCAAGCGCGTCGGCTTCGGCAAGGGCATCACGCAGCCCCACAACGTTCCTCTTGTCCTCCTCGGAACCGCGATCCTCTGGTTCGGCTGGTTCGGCTTCAACGTCGGCGCGGCGTGGGGCGACCTCGAGGGCACCGAGTTCCCGGGACCCGGACTGCTCTTCATCAACACGATCGCGGCTCCCGCCGCGGGTATCCTCGGCTGGATCATCGTCGAGAAGCTGCGCAACGGCAAGGCGACCTCGATCGGTGCCGCGTCGGGCGCGATCGCTGGCCTGGTCGCGATCACACCGGCCTGCGCCGTGCTGACGCCCGGATGGGCGCTGCTGCTCGGCCTCGTGTCCGGTGTCCTGTGCGCCTTCGCGATCGAGCTGAAGTTCAAGCTCGGCTTCGACGACTCGCTCGACGTCGTGGGCCTGCACCTCGTCGGCGGCCTCGTCGGCTCCATCTGGCCCGGCCTGTTCGCCTTCGACACCGGTCTCTTCACCGGTGGCGGGTTCGAGCAGCTCATCGTCCAGCTCATCGCTTCCCTCGGTGTCCTCCTCTACTCGTTCGGAGTGAGCTTCCTCGTGGCCTGGGTCATCCAGAAGACCATCGGCTTCCGGGTGCGCCACGAGGACGAAGTGGCCGGCGTCGACGTGGTCGTGCACGGCGAGACCGGCTACGCGCTGTCCCGCTGATCACGCGGACGGCCTTCGGGGGCCGTGCATCCACACCTGTGGATGCACGGCCCCCGTTCTCGTTCATCACCCCGAGCGCACCCCCAAGGGATGGGACTCGGCAACCCGGTACGGTTGAGGGCATGAGCGCACCTGTGATCGCAGCAATCGTCGCCGTGGTCCTGGCTATCATCGGCATCGTCGGCATCATCGTTCCCGTGCTGCCAGGCAGCATCACGATCGTCATCGGCTTCCTCGTCTGGGCGATCTTCGCCGGCTCGTGGCCCGTCTGGGTTGCGTTCGCGATCGGCGCCATTCTGCTCATCACGGGCATGATCATCGGCTGGGTGCTCACGGGGCGTGGCCTGCGCAAGAAACAGGTCCCGAATCGCTCCGTGCTCATCGGGCTCGGCTTCGGCATCGTCGGGCTGTTCGTGCTGCCGGCGTTCGGGCTGCCGATCGGCTTCGCCGTCGGTCTCGTGGCCTCGGAGTACGTGAGGGTCCGGGAGTTCCGCGCAGCTCTCGACTCGAGTTGGACCGCAGTGAAGGCGCTGGGCCTCGGCATGGTTATCGAGCTCATGTGCGCGCTCGTCGCCACGACGATTCTCGCGATCTCGGTCTTCGTCCACTTCATCTGGCTCTGAGTTTCCTGAACTCTCGGGCAGGTCTGACTTCGACTTTTGCGCAGATCCCCATACCCTGGGTGGAGCTGTCCGCGTTCTGTGCGCGAGAGCAGATCGTGTTCGGAGGAGCCGTATGTCGAACGGGGAGACCTCGAACGCCGTACTGGCGTTCGTGAAGAAGCGCCCTGGTGAGCTCGCTGCGGCGACCATGAGCGTCATCGCCGTGGGTGCCGTGGTCGCTGCGCTGACGGTCTCGAGCGGTCAGGGCGCCAAGGTCGCCGAGCCGATCGACACGGTTGCCGCCCCGGAGACGACGAGCGTTGCCGCATCGACGGCGAACTCGAGTGACGTCGTGAACCTGCACATGCTCGCGCAGCCGCTCGCCAGCCTGCCTGCTGAGCGGGTGGGATCTGCGCAGAAGACTGCGCTGGAGGATGCCCTCAAGCAGGTCAAGGACGCACTCAGTGCGACGGCGTCGGAGGCAGATTCGCTGCAGACGGCGTATACGGCGCTCCAGAACGCAGTGGGCGGTATGGCCACGAGCACGCTCGCGCTGGGTCTTGAGCATCGCCTGCAGGTGACGCTCGCATCGGCGGACATCCTCACGGCCTACGACGCTGCGCTCATCGAACTGGATGACGCCGCCGACGACCGTGCGCGCACGAGCGGCATCGCATCCGTCGTGCGCCAGGGCACCGCCGCTCAGAGCTCCCACAGCGCCGCCGTCAACTCCCAGCAGGGCGAGGACCCCAACGCGCCGGAGCCTCCACTGGATGATTCCGGAGACGACGAGCCCACCCAGGCCCCCAGCCCGTCGGAGCCGGTACCGCCGGCGCTGACGGCCCAGCCTGTCCCGGACGGTCCTGGTGCCAGCACGCCCCCGACGGAGCCCGAAGAGACACCGGCGCCGACGGATCCCCCCGTTCCGGAGCCGACCGAGGGTCCCAACGAGCCGCAACCGACCGGGGAGCCGACGCCCACCGCCGAATCGGGCAGTACACCGAGCACCTGACGCTCGGGCGTTGGCCCGGACATCAGAGAGCCGGCCGCAGTGCATCCCTGCACTGCGGCCGGCTCTTGTGCTGAGCCCGGCCGTGCGGGCGCCCGTCTGTCAGATCAGGCTCGTGCCCTGCGCCGCCTCAGGAGCAGCGCGAATGCTCCCGCGAGCAGGCTCGCCCCACCGCCGACAGCCAGGAGTGCGCCGAGATCGGCCCCGGTGCTCGCGAGCTGCTGGGCTTCCGCGCCTGGGCCATCGTCCGAGCTGTCCCCGTGTGCGCCTGGGGCCGTGGGACCTGCGCCGGGCGTCGCGAACGCACCGGGTCCACCAGCATCGCTCGGAGTCGGAGTCGGAGTCGGAGTCGCAGTCGGGGTCGACTGCGACTCGGAGGGGACCGGCGTGCTCGTCGGATCCGCCGTCGCCGTCGGCTGCGGCGACGGCTCTTCGGCGAAGTCCAGTCCGATGAGGAACGGGTTGTGATCGGAGGAGCGGTACACATCGCCCGAGTAGAGCTGTGTGCGGTTGTAGTTGTTTCGGCTGTACTCCGTGCCGACCTGCTCGTAGGCGTTGATCGTCCAGACGTCGGCGCCCGTGACCGCGTCCTCCGCTGCGTTGCTCGCCAGGATGTGGTCGAGCGACCCGACAGCGCCGCCGAAGCTGTACGAATACTCGGTACCCGGTGAGCCGGGAACTCCAGCGGCGCGGTTGCGCGCATCCCCCAGGTTCGTGAAGCCCGCATCCGCGAGCACGCGCATGGGGGCCTCGTGGGAGTAGCTGTTGAAGTCACCGGTCAGGAAGACCTGATCGGTGCCGTGCTCCGCGCGCTGTGCCTCCGTGAAGCGGACGAGGGCCTGCGCCTGCCGTGTTCGGTCGCCGTTCCAGCCACCGACGGCTGCTGCGGGTCCGACGGCGTCGTCGTCGTTGTCATTGTCGCCGTCGCCTGAACCGCCCTTCGACTTGAAGTGGTTCGCGACGACGACGAACTCCGTGTCCGTCGCTGGGTCAGAGAACGCCTGGGCGAGGGGCGCACGACCGTTCGCGAAGGCCGGGTCGTCGAGGATGCTCGAGGGGTGGCTCACCTCGACGGAGGCTGGCTGGTAGATGAACGCCGTGCGGATGACGTCGTCGCCCGTGGACGGCACCTCTGCGGGGGATGGAACGTGGGCCCACCGCTCCGAGCCTGCCGCCGTGTTGAGCGCCGTGACGAGATCGACGAGCGCCGCGTCGCGGTCCTTGCCGAAGTCCGACGAGTCCTCGATCTCCTCGAGCGCGACGATGTCGGCGTCGAGCTGATTGATCGCGGCCACGATCTTCGCTTCCTGCCTCGCGAGGTTCGCCTCGTCCCAAGCGCCGCGCGGGAGGCATCCGTTGGCGCTCACCGGCTTGCCATCCCGATCGGTGTAGCTCTCACTCGGGTCGCAGAAGTCCACGCCGAGGCTCGTAAAGTAGTTGAGCACGTTGAACGTGCCCAGCTGGAGGCTGCCGCCGACCAGCTCGGGAGCGGGCTCGCGGGCATCGGAGAAGGTGGCTGGTGCGCCGTTGCTGCCCGTGAGTGTCGATGTGGGCTGGAAGCGGTAGCTGTCGAAGGAGTAGTGCACGACAACTGGCTGCGTGAAGTTCGCTGTCGCACCGATCGTGACGGGCGACTCGATGCTCAGGTAGGGGAGCGGGATGTCGGCGTTGATGAGGCCGCCACCTTCTCGACGGAGGAAGTCAGTCGATGCGCCGTCATCGAGGATGACGCTGTTGGCGGCGTTGTACTCCGCCTGCGCGACCGCCTCTGGGCTGCCCGGTGCCCCAGCCTCCGTCGGCGTCACAAGCAGACGTTCGCCGACGGAGAGCCCGATCTCTCCGTACTGGTTGAGCGCGTAGTTGTCTGCCACTCGGTAGGTGCCAGCTGGGGCGAGGAGCATTCCCTCGAAGCGCTCCCGCTCCTCGTCCGTCTCCGGCCACTCGATCGAGAGGGGCTCTATGATGTCCGCAGGCCCGCGCTCGAGCTGCTCGACAGCGCTTGCGCTGATCTGCGTCGACTCGAACCGCTCAGCGACCCGTCCGGTGACCGCGACTCGATCGCCGATCCTGACGTTGGCGGCGGCTGCCGGGCCGTAGACGAAGATGCCGGTCGAGGCGGTGTGCGCGGTCGGGTCGGTCGCGCCTCGGGTCTGGATGTTGAAGCCGCCGAGTCCGCCTTCCGCGTAGACCGCGGTGACGATGCCCTCGGTCGTCACCGTCTGGTCGACCATCGGCGACGCCGAGCCCGTGCCCTGGATCTCCGCGATCGACGCGAGCTCCGTGCTTGGCGGCACCGTCGGGGTCGAGCTCGCCGTGGGCTCGGGGGTGGTGGTCGAGCCGTTCGCGGAGCTCTCGGGGGTCGGCGCCGCGGCGACGAAATCGGCGGAGTTCTGGTCGGTGTCGACCCCCGTCGTCGCGCGCTGCGTGCTCAGAGCATTGTCGAGTTCCGGCGCAGGAGCTGAGCCCTCGAAGACGCTCGCGGTGCCATAGCCGACAAGATCAACGACTGCAGCCGCGCCTGTGCCGTCCGCTCCGGGAGGGCTGATCACGTCGGTCGTGCTCGCGAGAGCCACGATGCCACCACGCAAGCCCATGGCGATGTCGCCGCTCGAATCAGGGGTCGGCAGCTCGCCGGTGCTGGCGCTGCCGGCTGCCAGCGCGAGGAGATAGTGACTCCCAGGTGCCACATCGCCCGAGAGTTCGGCGACTCCGCCGAGGTTGCCGCTCGCGGAGAAGTACTGGACGGACCAGCCTTCGATGCTCACCGCCGAAGCGCTCGGGTTGTAGAGCTCGACGAAGTCGTTCGAGAAGCTCGACCCCGTGTTGCCACCGCCGCCGTACGCCTCGTTGATGACGAGCTCGGTGCCGCTGGGAGCCGCGAAAGTCGGGGGCGCGGCGGCGACGAGCAGGCTGCCTCCAGCAAGTGTCGACGCGGTTCCCACCGCAAGGAGCTTCTGCCAAGTTCGAGTCACGGTGTCCTCCTGGGCGTGCGTCTGTGACGGGTCGCGGTCACCGTATCGCCACGGTCTCGCCCAGCGACTTCGCGCACGTGAACACCCGGTGAACGGGGCAGCCCGTCTACCCGGCCTTCGAGCGCGTCGCTGAGCCGGCCTTCGTGCGCTTGGCTGAAGCATCGGCCTTCGGCGCAGCCTTGGTCTTTCCCTGCTTCGCGGGAGCGGACTTCTTCGGAGTCGTCTTGCTGGCAGCGTTCTTCTTCGCGCCCGCCTTCTTCTTGCCGCTCCTGCCCTGAGCTCCGGCGCTCGACCTCGTCTTGTTCGCGACGCCCTTCTTCGCAGGTGTCGTCTTCCCCTTGTCGATGCTCCTGCGAAGCGCCTCCATGAGGTCGATCACCTCGCCGCCTGGTTCAGAATCCTCGGACTCGCCGAAGGTCGCCGCCGTGTCGAGGGCGTCCCCCTCCGCGAGCTTCGCGTCGATGAGCTGCTGCAGCTGCTCCTGGTAGTCGTCGGTGAAGCGATCCGGCGCGAAGTCGGCCGCGAACGAGTCGACCAGCGACGCCGACATCTTCAGCTCCTTCGCCGAGATCCTCACGCGTTCGTCGAGGGCCGGGAACTTCGCCTCGCGCACCTCGTCGTCCCAGAGCAGGGACTGCAGCATGAGCACGTCGCCTCGGGTCCGAAGCGCGCCCAGCCGCGACTTCTGCCGCAGCGAGAAGTGCACGATGGCGGTCCTGTCGGTCTTCTCCAGTGTCTTGCGCAGCAGCACGTACGCCTTCGCCGACTTCGAATCGGGTTCGAGGAAGTAGCTGCGGTCGAACATGATCGGGTCGAGCTGCCTGCTCGGCACGAACTCGACGACGTCGATCTCACGACTGCGCTCTTCCGGCAGCGAGCTCAGGTCCTCCTCCGTGAGCACGACGGTCCTGTCCTCCTCGGCGTAGGCCTTGTCGATGTGCTCGAAGTCGACGACCTTCCCGCAGACCTCGCAACGTCGCTGGTAGCGGATGCGCCCGCCATCCTTGTCATGGACCTGGTGCAGGTGCACGTCGTGGTCCTCGGTGGCGCTGTACAGCTTCACGGGCACATTGACGAGGCCGAAGGCGATCGAGCCTTTCCAGATGGATCTCATGCGCCCAGTACAGCCGACCAGTCACGTCGCAAACCGGGCCGAGGCTGTGTATTCGCCGTTCCACGACTCAGGAGTCGGGTGCATCCTGGGCCGATGGCGACGTCCCAGCAGACGGTGGTGGTCGAGGGGCACCGGGTGACCCTGACGAACCTCGACAAGGTGCTGTACCCCGAGTCGGGCACGACAAAAGCGGAGGTGCTCTCGTACTACGCGGAGATCGCGCCCTTCATGCTTCCGCACATCCGGCAGCGGCCGGTGACCCGGAAGCGGTGGGTGGACGGCGTCGGCACGGCAGAGCACCCCGGGAAGGTCTTCTTCCAGAAGGATCTCGAGGCGAGCGCGCCGGACTGGGTGCCGCGGGAGGGGATCGATCACCGGGACCACAGGAACGAATATCCGATCGTTCGTGATGTCGCGACGCTGACGTGGCTCGCCCAGGTCGCGGCGCTGGAGCTCCACGTGCCGCAGTGGCGCTTCTCGGCTCACGGCGCCGCTCTGAATCCGGACCGGATGGTGCTCGACCTTGATCCGGGGGAGGGCGCTGGGCTCCTGGAGTGCGCCGAGGTTGCGCGGCTCGCGCGCCGCATCCTGAGGGACATGGGGCTCGACCCGGTCCCGGTGACCAGCGGCAGCAAGGGCATCCACCTGTACACGGCCCTCGACGGAACCCACACCTCCGAGCAGGTATCGCAGGTCGCGCACGAGCTCGCGAGAGCCCTGGAGGCCGACCACCCCGAGCTCGTCGTGAGCGAGATGAGAGCGGCCCTGAGAACAGGCAAGGTGCTCGTGGACTGGAGCCAGAACAGCGCCGCGAAGACCACGATCGCTCCCTACTCGCTTCGCGGGCGCGCGCGTCCGACCGTCGCCGCTCCGCGCACGTGGCGAGAGCTCGCCTCCAACAGGCTTCGGCAGCTCGAGTTCGCCGAGGTGCTGGAGCGGATGCGCACACACGCGGATCCACTCGCACCCGTTGCCGAGGCGGGCCATGAGGACAGGCTGCTGCGCTACCGATCGATGCGCGATGCCACGAAGACGACCGAGCCCGTGCCCGAGGCCGCCCCACGCCCCTCGGACGGGCGGAGCTTCGTCATCCAGGAGCACCACGCGCGGCGGCTCCACTACGACGTCCGCCTCGAGCGCGACGGCGTGCTGGTGTCCTGGGCAGTCCCGAAGGGCATACCCCCCGAGACCACGCGGAACCACCTCGCGGTGCAGACCGAGGACCACCCGCTCGAATACGCGACGTTCGAGGGAACGATCCCGGGTGGCGAGTACGGGGCGGGCGAGGTGCACCTCTGGGACTCCGGCACCTACGAGCTCGAGAAGTGGCGGGACGGCGAGGAGGTCATCGTCACGCTCCACGGTGCGGCCTCGGGCGGACTCGGCCAGCCGACACGGGTGGCCCTCATCCGCACACGGGGGAGCAGCGATGCGAAGGACACCTGGCTGCTGCACCGGATGGAGCGAGGAAGCCCTTCGACGAAGACGCCGAAGACGAAGCGCCACGGCCCCGGGCAGGAAGGCGGCGCCGGGAGCTCGATAGCGCCCATGCTCGCAACGCCTCGCGAGGAGGGCATCTTCGAGGACGAGGAGGAGTGGGCGTTCGAGATGAAGTGGGACGGCCTCCGTATCGTCGCCACCGTGCAGCCGGACGACATCCGTCTGCGCACGAGGAACGGCAACGACGTGACGGCGGTCTACCCGGAGGTCGTCGAAGCGCTTCGGGCGAGCACGTCGGGCCGGTCGGTGGTCGTGGATGGCGAGGTCGTGGCGCTCGACCGCAGGGCACAGCCGGACTTCGGTCGGCTGCAGGCGAGGATGGGCCGGCGATCGCCGAGGGACGTGGCACAGGGCGTGAAGGACGTGCCGGTCGAGTACTTCGCGTTCGACTTGCTCGAGGTCGACTCCCAGAGCCTGCTTGGTCGGCCATACGTCGAGCGCCGTGCCCTGCTCGATGAGGTCGTGCGGGAAGAGCATGGCCTGCGGGTGCCACCGGCGATCACGGGCGACGCCCGGCTTGCCCTATCCAGCAGTGCGGAGCTCGGGCTCGAGGGCATCATGGCGAAGCGTCTCGAGAGCGTCTACCGGCCGGGACGGCGCTCAGACAGCTGGGTCAAGGTCAAGCACCACAGGTCCCAGGAGGTGATCGTCGGCGGCTGGAGGCCGGGACGCGGACGCCGGGCGGGTGCCATCGGTTCGCTGCTCCTGGGGGTGCCAGGGGCAGAGGGGCTTCGCTACGTCGGCCGGGTCGGCACCGGCTTCAGCGACCGCGAGCTGGAGCGCTCGCTCGGCAAGCTCGAGGTGGAGACGACGGGGACCTCGCCGTTCGAGGACATACCGGCGTCAGACGCGAAGGGTGCCGTCTGGGTGGGTCCGGTGTTCGTCGGGGAGGTCGAATTCGCGGAGTGGACCGCTGGCGGAAGGCTCCGGCAACCGAGCTGGCGAGGATGGAGGCCGGACAAATCACCCGCAGACGTGGAGCCTCCGGGGGACTGAGCTCCGAGCGTGAAGCCGGCCGGCGACACCTGGTCTGAGGACGACGAAGGCCGGGCCCGCCATCGCGGACCCGGCCTTGCGTGAGACCGTTCAGCCGTTGACGCCGGCGGGCGGAATCGTGTCGTCGCGGTGCTGGGCTGCGTCGTCGCGGACCTGCGTCGGCGGCTGGTCGGGTCGTTCCTGGTTCGGTTCGCCGGTGCCGAGGCCCTGGATCGACTCGGCTTCGAGCCGCTCGTTGGTCTCGTCGAGGGCGGCGTCGTTCTCGGACTCTGGGTTCGCGTGCTGATCTGACATGACAACGACCGTACGCATGTCAGCCGAGACGAAGATGAGTGCGTGACGGGCCCCTCCCGGGCTGGTCGCGCATCCGTTCACACGGAGACCATAAGGTGCTGGTGGAGAATCGGCATCGCCCGACCTTGAGGAGACCGCTGTCCATGACGAGCACCCGGCCCGTGCCGCCTGCCCACGCACGAGCGACGCCGCAGCGACGCCGGCGACGCTCACTCGGCAATGTCGTTCTCGGCGTGCTCGGCACGGCCCTCATCTTCGCTGGAGCGGCGGTCCTGGCGGCGTCGCTCTTCGCGCCGACGACGGTTGAACGCGGATACGGTCAGGTCAAAGCTGCTGTGAACGACGTCGCGGCTGAGGTGCAGCTTCCCGCGGTGCGCCTCGGTGTCGAAGGCGGACAGGCGGAACTCGACGTGTGCGACGGGGCCTTCATTGAGATGACCTCGTACCGGAACACCGTCGGCGTACCAGCCGTCTACGCCGCGCACAACAACTGCGGGGGCGACATCGTCTTGAACTGGGAGGTCGGCACGCAGTTCGAGGTCGAAGGGCAACCAGGCACGTTCGAGGTCGTCGACGTGCGGCACACGGCGAAGCACTGGGAGACGACCGAGGCGCTCATCGGGTTGCAGGGCGATTTCGCGCTGCAGTCATGCTTCTACGGCGAAGACCGGATGCAGTTCGTCGGGGTCCGTCCCGTATCCGGCTAGGGCTGAATGCCGGTTCCCGGCATGCACGAAACGGTGGCGGAAATCAAGAGCTTGAGCCTTGATTATGTCGTCACCTATCCTGCGGAGATGATCACCGCACGAGCAAGGGCGCTCCTCGACTTCGAGACCGCGAATCCTGAGCGCAGCGTCTCGAAGCTGGAGAAGATCCGAGGGCTCGGCCTGACCCCTGATGGCTACGAGGCCCGGCTTGAACTGCTGGTCGCCGACGTCGACGTCATGGCCGAGTATCCCGAGCTCGTCTATCGCTACTGGAACCAGCGGCGCGGGCAGGCATCCCGCCGCTGAGCTCCTCAGCTGGCCCGTGCTACGGCGCTCTGGCGCCCGACGTTACGCGTTCTGGTTGACGCTCTCCCAGTCGGCGAGCGTGGCCGCAGCGTTGTACGTTGCGGTCAAGAAGCTATGAAGAAGCGCATCCGGGTCAGTGGATGCACGCACCGCTTCGTAGGGCAGGAGGAACTCGCCGAGTGCGCCGTCCCAGTAGGCGCCGTCCGGAACCTGCACCTCGGCGAAGCCTGCTGGTGAGGGGTACGCATACGAGTAGTACGCGCCCTCGCCGCGGCCAGATGCGTGCGACTGACCTCCGTCTCGTGGGTGAGCAGCGTCTCCGGCAGAGGGCTGAGCAATCTCCCCCTCGCAGGCGAAGGCACGCTGGCGAGGAGCGCATAGCTTGGAGAGCGACGAAGGGATACGACATGGACAACGCAGAACGCGGAAGCAACAGGAGTGGCGCGAACGGATCAACGCAGATGAGCGTCGGCATGTCCCTCGGGCTCCTCATCGGCGTCACCCTCGCACTCATCCTGGACAGCTGGGCCATCGGACTGGGCATCGGGGTTCTGGTCGGCATCCTCATCGGAATCGTCTGGTTCCTCGCGGTCCGAGGCAGAGCTAGCCCGGACGGTGAAGGAGACGCTCGTGCAGACGCCGGCGCCTGAGCGAACGCGCTCACGTCGATCCCTGCGCGCCGTTGCACGCTGACCACAGAGATCTGCATACTGAGGCCATGCCCCGCGTTCAGCGCATCATTCTCGCGTCCGGCTTGCGGCTGACCGCTGCGCTTGCGCTGGTGGTCGTGGCGAGCCAGATCGGCATGACGTGGTACTCCGCGCCTGGCGCCAGCGGAGTCGCCACGGAGCAGACCGCGGTGTTCGAACCAGCGATCGTCGGGACCGTGGTGACCGCCCTCGCCGCGCTCGCGCTTCTCGCGCAGGTCCTGGTCGCCGCACGGCGCACCGTGCCGCGGTGGACCTGGGCTGCGTCTGGCGCAGTCTCCGCTCTCGCCGTGGTCGCAGCCGTTGTCGTGTCCACGGCAGACCGCCCAGTGTTCTAGGTCTCGCCGCTGTCGCGCGCTAACTCTGATCGGGAAGCCAATCCGAGGTGAAGACGATATCGAGGAGCATCGTCGTGATCTCCAGGCCGGCGAGGGCTCCCGCGGCCAACAGGACGATCGCGACCGTCACGACGGTTCGACGCCGTCGTCCGAGCGGGGTGAGGAGCAGGACACCGCTCGCGAGCACCACGGCGCCGAGCACGAGGCCGAACAACGGGAAGGTCATCCACGTATCTTGGCTCGACGAGAATCCTGGTGCCTGTGAGCGCGGCCGCAAAGCTGCCCCTCCGCGTCAGCCGCCTAGGATCGCGCCATGACCAAAGTCGCGGGCCCCCGATCGGGCAACGGGTACTGGGGCACGCAGATCGTCGTGACCGCGCTGCTCGGGGCCGGGAGCGTTGCAGCCAGCTACGTCCTCCTCGTCGTCAAACCGGATGAGCCGGGCGGCGCGGTCCTCATCGCGCTCATCGGCATCGCGCTCCTCACTACCTTCGCGTGGACCGTCGACACGGCGACACGGTCGACCCCGCTGGAGCGAGCTCTCTTCGCCTGGGCGATCATGCAGCACGAGGCAGCGGGACACGGGAACGACGCACTCGCGATGAGCGATGCTGCGCGGGCACGTGATGGCACCCTCGACGCCGATCGAATCCGCACCCTGCAAGCCCTTCGGCCCGGCAATCCCTACCCGACTCACCTCCCGGTCTCGGATGCAGCGAGAGGCGAACCCGCGACGGCCAGGCGAGACACCGGCCCGGACCGTACCCGCCTCGCGCTGGCCGCGCTCTTCCTCGCCTTGACAGGCCTCTACTTCAGCTGCATTCCGCCGGTGTTCATTCTCGGCTGGCCGTTCCAGCTCGCCGCGTCGATCATGGCGGTGTTCGCGATCGTGCCGCGCGGTCGTGGGCGCCGCCTGGGTATCGCCGCAGCGAGCGTGTCCGTGCTCGGGACGATCGTGACGCTCGTCTTGCTGCTCGTGAGGATCCTCCAGGCGCTCAACTGACGCTCGTCGGGTGGCACGGGCGAGGCTGCCGCAGTGCGTGGTTGAGCGCGCGGAGGAACAGCTCGATCCTCGCGTCCTCCTCTCGCAGCCTCCGATGAGCCGCCGCGATACAAGGCCCGGGCAGCGCTGGGGCGCGGATCCCGTCGTCACATCCGAGTCATCACCCTGCGCACACTCCGGCCTACCGTTTCGCGACAGCTACGTGCCAAAAAACGAAAACGTGCCACTAAATTGCTCGCAAATCCGGTTAATTTCTTACGCTCTGAGCGGCACTTTATACCAAGTGCCACGTTTTGACCTGGGTGCAAGGATTGCCCAGCCCCCCCGCTTCGCCCACCCGAGAAGGAAGTCGTGCACGAAACATCTTCGAACCAGATCCCCCGCCGAACGGTAGTCGGGAGCATGGCATGGTCAGTGCCTGTCATCGCGGCCGCAGTCGCAGCTCCCCATGTCTCGGCGAGCCAGCTGTGCAGCGCAAGCGTCGACTTCAACACGGTTGCGACGAATGGAACCAACTCTTCAACGGGCTTCCCGTCGGCCGTCAGCAGCGTGACGCTCGCAACCGGAACGCCGGCCTACCGCGTTCGAATCACACAGACGGATTCCGTGAACACCCAGTTCGGGACTGCATCCAGCTTCTACAACTTCTCGCAGAGCGCGCGGGCCTGGACGAACAATGACCAGCTCGCAACTCTTCCTGGGCCCGCCGGTCGACTCATCCTGAACCAACGACGCCCCGCAGGCAGCAGTGCGAGCCCGGTGTACCAACGCGTCCGGTTCGAGATCATCAACGCTGCTGGTGTTGCGGTGGATGTCACGAACTTCCGCATCACGCTCGACGACATCAATAAGACCGCGAACCACGATGATGTGATCGCGTTCGTGGACGCACCTGCAACCGTGGTTGCGAGCTACGGCAACTCGACTGGTACGGGGACAGTCACTAATCCATTCCGCCGGGCGAACACGGATGGTGTTCCAGCGGGGAGCCCCACGACGTTCTACCGCGACACCTTCGACCTCGGTGCGGTCCCCGCTTCGGGAACAAGGTTGGATTACGTGGGCGGCACGCCGTATGGATGGCAGTACGTGACGATCAGCGCCCTCTCCTTCACCGCTCCAGGAGCCTGCTGACGACAGCTCACGGCTACTGAGCTCGAATGCTGCGGCGGGCCGTCGACATGACGAACGTCCGCTCATCAATCGAACACCATGACCGGGCCGCCATCGCGAATCTTGCGAGAGCGGCCCGGTGACGGTCTTTCGCCGCACACAGCGTGGGGAGAGCATCCCACCCGCTGACAAGAACACCGCGACGAACGTCGACGCTGACAGGTCCCGCGGGCCGAACGGCCTACTCGTCGAGTCCGGCCAGCTTGGACATCCGCTGAGCGCGTTCCAGACGACGGCGCTGGCGGCGGTTCCTGAGGAACCGGACAAAGTAGAGCCAGCCGGGGACCACGAGGGCGAGTCCGATCACCAGCGAAGTGACGTGAAACCAGACCGTGAGTCCTCCGACGAGCGGCGGTACGGCGATGAGGAGCACGGCCGCCAGCCAGCACCGAAGGGCAGCAAGCAAATTGGAGGACCGGTAGTTGAAGCTCACACGTCCACGGTATCGGCCACGTTCGACTTTCTCCGCGACGTTTCAAGCCGTGCAGACGGAGTATTTGAGAGCTCTGGTGACTAGGCCCTGCGGCGGTGCTGCAGAACAGCCGCCGCGAATGCGGCGAGGGCGACACCAGCGAGCCCGAGAATCCACGGCAGCGCAGATGCGCCGGTCGTCGCGTTCTCGGTCGAGTCCGGAGGTTCCGGGGCGCCGATAACCTCGACCGTCTGCGCGGGCTCTTCCGACGCCACCGTGCTCGGTTCCGCCAGGACTGCACCCGCTGGGAGTGCGCACGAGGCGGCGCCAGCGAAGGGGACACCGTTGATCGTGCCGCCGTTGAGGATCGCGTCCTGGTCGATGGGGGTGACCGCGAGGTCGTAGCTCGTGAGGACGATCGTCATCTGCGCCAGGTAGGTGCAGTGGAACGCGGTATTGGTCGGCATCCACTCAGAGGCGAGGCGCATGCCCTTCGCGGAGTTCGCGCGACCCTCAACGGCCTGCAGGTTCACAGGGTCGTTCGCGAAGGCCTCACGCTGGGCCGCGTCCCACGTGTTCGCCCCACCGGTCCAGGCCGCGGCGAGCGGGACGATGTGGTCGATCTGGACGGCACCGGACGTCGCGACACCACGGGTGAAGGGGACTGCATCGCCCGTGTACGGGTCATCGAGGGTGCCTCGTTCCACGATGCAGTCGCTTCCATCGCGGAGTACGACGTTCGTGAGGTCCCGCTGCAGCATGTCATTGCGGGCATCGCACCCGTTTTCGTCCGGGTCGGACCAGTGCTTGAAGAGGTCGCGGTCGTAGCCCGTCGCGGACGAGTTGATCGTCCGCAGCCCCTCAGCGGCAGCTGCGACCGCGGCACCGTCGACGTACCAGGCGCCGTCCACCTGAGATGCGAATCCGGCGTCGATCAGCGGCGCGACGTTGCTCTTCGCCACGTCGAGTGCGATCGGAACGTACGCGGTGTCCGGTTCGGCCAGAGCAGGGGAGGGGACGGCGGTAGTGACTGCGATCGCAAGGAACGCGCTAGCGGCGCGAGTGCGGAGGAGGGAGGAGGACATGCGTGTCTGCAAGGCTAGAACGAGGCGACTGCCCTTTTCGGCGGGCGCGCGCGGGAAGCGGAAGAGGAGGTGCCGAGGCAGCTCGGAGATCTCGATGCGGGCGTCACCCTGTTCTGAGGAGCGTCCGTGTTCCGTGTTGGGCGCCGAGTGGTGCCCCTCAACGGCCTTGATCTACCCAGAGACCCGTCGCGCGAGGAGCGGGAGCGGCGCAGAGACGGCCAGGAGCAGCGCGAGAGCGAGCAGCACGCTGGGCGTCGTGAGCGCCGCGCTGGTGCCACCAGCGAACGCGCTACCTGCGGCTGAAGCCACGAGCGAGACACTGATCCGGAGACCGGAGGCTCTTCCGATGGAGCCTGGGTCGGCCGCGTTCTCCGTCGCTGACGCCAGGAGTACGGCGATGGGGCCGGCTGCCGCACCCACGCAGAAGAGGAGCAGCCCGAACAGCCACAGGCTCTCCAACGTCAATGCCGAGAGTGCGAGCGCAGTACCCGTGAAGGCGAGAGCCGAGAGCAGCTGCAGGCTTGCAGAGGCGGACCATCGGATGGCGCCGTAGGCGATCGCACCGAGCACCTCACCAAGTGCGAGAGCTGCGAACAGAAGACCAGAGGCGTCGATGGCGTCGTTCGCTTCGGCGACGCGGGGGACAACAAGAACTGCGACTCCACCGACGGTTCCCGTAACTGCGGCGAGGGCGAGAACCGACAGCATCGGACCCCGGAGCCACCTCACGGGTTCACGTGGTTGAACGGCCGCTGGAGTAGCGTCACCGCGACGAGCGATGCGCAGGAAGAACCCAGCGCTGAGCACCCCGATACCCCCAATCATCAGGATGATGACGTCCGGGCTGGCGACGAGGACGACCATGCTCACGAGGAGCGGCCCGATAACCAGGCCCGTTTGGAAGCAGGCTCCGAGGAGCGAGTAGCTCGCGACGCGTTCTCTTGGACCGAGCGAGGATCTTGCGAGCCAGACACGGACCGCCGTCGTGATCTCCGGCAGTGAAACTCCCGCGACGAAGGCTGCGATGAGCAAGGCCGCCGTCCAGGAAGAAGCGGAACGGCCAGAGAGGACGAGCGCGAGGATCGCGACGAGGAACGTCGCAGCTGCGGCGGTGACGGTCGTGCGTGTTCCGATCCGATCGATCAGGTATCCCTGGCCGATCAGGCCGACTGCGGTGCCGCACGTGAATGCCGCGCTCGCCCAACCCGCGATGACGAAGGACCCGGTCCAGGCGTGCACGGTCAGGACCACGGCGACAGGGAGCATTCCCAGGGGCACGGTTGAGATCAAGACCGAAAGAAGGTGTCCGGCCACTCGCCGGTCTCGCATCAATCCGCGATAGATCTGCCGATGCTCCGCGCCCGAGGACGCACTCATCGTCGTGGGGGAGTCATGCGTGCGTGGGGCCGCCTGCTGCTCGACATGGTTCCGAGAATCGCAGATCGACGTTGGCAATCGCCCGCGAGCAGTCGATCCTTGCGGTCCGCCTGCAGCGTCATGCCAGCGCCCCGCCGTTCTCGCACCACCGCCCTTGCCCTCATGACTCGAGGTCGACATGGCGCCTCGGGGGCCGTCCGTGGTCGGGCCCCCGAAGGTCGCGTGACCGCTCGACGATTCGTGAGGATTGGCCGACCGGTATCGCATGACGAGCGGCCTCGTCGACAGCGGCTAGGTTGATCCGAGGCATCTCATTCGGCTCAAGGAACGCGTCGAAACGTACTCGTACTCGGAGGACCACATGATCGGTTACGCAGACCTGCAGGATCTTCAGGGGGAGCAGCGCGAGCGCATCCAGGCGCTTTACGATCGCAGTCATCGCCTCTGGGCTCTCCCGAACGATATGGGCAAGATTGACGCGCTTGAGGAGTTCATCGGTGACTGTGAACGTGCGCAGTTGCCGCCCCTCATCGCCAGCGCGCTCTTCGACCTGCACGTCACCTACGGTGACGGCGGTCTCACTCGTGAAGCGCTGACAGCTTTCGCTCGACTCATGCGTCACCTCGACCGCTACGGCGACCTGGTTCATCCAAGCAACGTCACCCGCATGCTCAACGCAGTGGCCACGAGTACCCTCACCATGCTGAACGACCCGACACTGCCACTCGAGCAGCTCACGCGAGTCATCGATCTGGTCGAAGCTCAAGTTCGCAGGCGAGGCACCGACCCGGTTGGCGTCCTGGTCGCCAGGGCTGCAATTGCCTCGGCCCGCGGCGATGGCCGCGAAACAGCCGACTGGATCGAGCGGTGGCGTTCCGAAGCGAGTGAGGAATGGCGAGCCGACGATCTCGGTGTCATCCAAATCGAGTTGCCGCTCATCGCGAGTTTCGACCTGAAGCGCGCCACCGAGACACTCGAGCAGCGACTTCGGATGGTGGGCATCGACCGTGGTCGACTCGACCTTCAGCAGCGCATCGAAGCGGTTCCTGTGCTCGCTATGCTCGCGTTCTTCCATCTCCGCTCCGGCAAGGTCGCCGAGGCCCGCGCCATCGCCGACCAATTGCTCGATGGCGTGGGCATCGAAGTCCTCGTCCGCGAGGCCGTGGCCTGCCAGCTCATCCCCATCCTGGAGCATCGTCCCGACGCAGCCCTCTTCGTTGTCGACGACGTCTTGCGCAACCTGTCGTTGGACGAGAGCGACGCGGAGACCTTGGCCGCGGTGGCTCGAAATCGGCTCCTCGCCGACCCTGATGGGGACGAAGGTGGCTTGATCCGAGTTCTCGCGCAGCAGGCCGCGGCCGCCCTCGACCGGCGCGGTGCGACCGACGTGCACGTCCGTGAGCTTGCAGACTTCTGGTGGGCGGGCCTTGAGTCCCGGCCCGCGCCGAGTGCGGTCCACGACGGCGAGACCTGGGGAGACCCAAGTGAGCGTGCGCTGCTGATCCTCTCCGCTGGGTGGCTCACAAGAGCAGGCTCGGTGCGCGAAGACCGCATCCCCGTGTCCTTGTGGGAGAGATACACGGCGCTGTTCGACAGATTCCGTGAGCTCATGGCAACAGCGAGTGTGGAAGAGACGAATGCCCTCGCTGCCGAGCTCGAAGCTGAGGGAGAACGTCTCCGCTGCGCAACCACACGCTTCTGTGTCCCGCTTTTTCACTCACTCCAGTCGTCGATGCTCGGCGCCAACGGCCAGGTCGTCGACCTCTACCAGCGTGCGCAGCGCTCCCTGGCGACCGACCCGACGGCGGTGAACGCCACGTACCGCGGGTTCGCGCCCTCGGCCTTCCTCCTCGCGCTCCTCGACGGTGTCTCCACGCCCAGCGTGCCGTGGGCGCAGGTCGAGGCGGTCATCGACGTCGAGGATCAGCTCCGGACGTGGACAGGCGGCTCTGAGGCTCGAGTCCATTTCGCTCGAGCGGAGATCGCCGCCCACAACGGCGACCTGGCGGAGCTGCGCGAACGCACCGACCGCATGTTCGCCAGCCTCGCTGCCGGTGAAGAGCCCTTCGATCGGAACATCCTCGACCTCGTCGCAGTCCGGCAGACGGCGCTGACCCTCCCCGACATCGCCCGGAAGGCGGCCATCCGCGTCGCGGAAGCAGGCAACGAGCTGCAACGGCGTGGCGCGGCAGGCTGGTTGTGCTGGATGCGGGTGCGCGACGGTGACCCTTCCGGTGCCACCGAGCTGGCTGCGCTGCTCGAGTCGGTCGGTGGTGCCACCGAAGAGATCGAGCAGTTGCCCGGCTGGGCGATGCTCGAGGCGTTGACCGACGCAGATGTCGATCTCGTCTCGGTAGTGGATGCGCTCCTCACCGAGGCAGTCGCGGGTGACTGCACGGAAATCGAACTCTTCGCGGCCGCGAGCCGAGTGCTGCAAGACCGAGCCCCGAACGACCCGCGGGGAGCGGAACTGAGGAACGAGGTCGAGAGAACCGCACGCCGTCTCGACGAGCGCAACGGCCACAACGGGTGGAGCACGCATCTTCACGACCGTTGGCTGAACGAGGACCGGGTCTTCGGGGCGCGAGCATGAGCGACGAGCGCTTCCTCGTCGACCTCCGCGGGCTCGTCGACATCCTGTCCCATCACTTGTACTCAAGCCCGAGGGTCTACCTGCGTGAGCTCATACAGAACGCGCGGGATGCGGTGGTCGCACGGCACGAGATCGATCCGGACTCACCAGAGCAGATCACCATCACCGTCGACGAGGCTTCCGGGGCGGTGATCGTCCGAGACCAGGGCATTGGCCTCACCGAACAGGAAATGCGCGACGTGCTCGCGACCATCGGCGCGTCGAGCAAGCGAGAGGACTTCGCTCGGACCCGGCGCAAGTACCTCGGACAGTTCGGCATCGGGCTGCTGTCCTGCTTCCTGATCGCGGACCGCATCGAGGTACGTTCTCGCAGCGCCCGGACTGCGGATGCGGCCACGATCAGCTGGGTAGGGAGCGCGGACGGCACCTTCACCATCAGCCCCGCCACCGAACCCCTCGCTGAGCCAGGCACTGAGGTGCGCGTAGAGGCCCGACCCGACGAGTGGGAATGGACCCAACCGCATCGAGTGCGACTGCTGGCAGAGCGCTTCGCGGGATTGCTCGAGCTGCCCGTCGCGCTCCATCGCGGACCCGTCTTGCCCGCTGAGATCGTCAGCCAGCGGACACAGCCCTGGCGGGGCAGCGCACAGGAGATGGAGGACTGGGCGCACCAGGAGCTGGGATTCCGGCCACTCGCAATCCTCCCGGTCGCTGTGCCCGGCGCTGGGGTGCGAGGGCTCGCGTTCATCGCTGATAGCCCCGGTCAGGTGGGCACGCGTCGCGGTGACACTGTCTACTCGAAGGGCATGTTCGTCACCGACAGCAGTGTGCAACTGGTTCCATCCTGGGCGTACTTCATACGCCTCGTCGTGGAAGCCGGTGATCTGCCGCTCACGGCATCCCGCGAGGCACTTCAAGATTCGGTCACCATCGACGCCGTCAAAGAGCAGGTGGGCATACAGGTCCGGGAAGGCATCGAGCGTTTCGCTGAGAACGATCCCGCTGGGTTCGCCAGATTCCTGGATGTCCACGCCAAAGGCCTGATGGCGATGGCGGTCAGCGACGACGACATGCTCGATCTCGTGTCGCAGAGCGTGAAATGGGAGACCAACGAGGGCTACCAGACCCTGGCCCAGATGCGGCGCCGCGCGGAGGTGGTGCTCTATACGACCTCGATGACTGACTTTACGGCTTTCGCTCCGATTCTCGCCGCGCGCGGGACACCCCTCGTGAACGCCTCCTATGTCTACGGACGTGAAATCCTGCGACGTCTGGTCGAGCGTCCGCTTCGAGGGGCACGGCTGCGAGCCTTCGATGCGGCGCGCTTCATCGATGAGCTTCAGCGTCCGCTTGCCGGAGACACCGCGGCTCGGTTACTTGAGGAGCAGGCGCGCCCGGTGCTGCAACAACTCGGGGTCGCACTCGACCTGCGGGAGTTCTCGCCCGTCACGGTGCCGGTGCTTTTCCTCGGCGCCTCCGGGGACGCTGAGTTCGACGCGGTCAGCGAAGACGAAGCTGACGGCGATGACGCCTGGGGCGACCTCCTCAGCGATCTCGTCACACCATCTGAGTCGTCTGCGCCGCGCGGCCCGCGCCTGGTCGTCAACGTCGGAAGCACTTCTGTGCGCGCCTTCGGGACGATCAAGGATCGCTACGTCCGAGAGGAGGCGATCGCCGGCCTCTACGTCATCGGCAGGCTCACCGCGGGGGAGCGCCTCCAGCCACAAGATGCGGTGCTCCTCAACCGGGCCCTACAGGCGCTGATGACGGCGGCGGGAGATACCGAGACCGAGTGAACAACCCGCCGCGGCGGCATCCTCACCTCGGCGCACCGTGCGAGCATCCTGCAGTTCATTGCACATTGGATCCACGACGTGAAGGAGGCCAGTGTGGTCGTGCTTCGGTCACACGCAGGTGTCGTGCCCAACATGACCTCGGTATCTTCCTGCGATTTCTCGTTATGGGAGAAGGTGCTGAACGAACCGGCCACAGCATGCAAATCTGCTTCCAATTCCACAACCACACGTCCCCGAACAAGTTCAGCCGTCTAGGGTGCTGACTGGCGTCAAACTCCTCGTTGAAGGTCTGGCGCGTGGATTGAGCGCGACGATCGGGGTGACAATGCTCGCTGCATATGCTCAGGGTCTCAAGGATGGTGAAGCCCTGCAGTGGCTGCACGAACAGGGTTGGGGTGTTCAAGATGATGAAGCGTCAGTTCGTGCCCATGTGGACTTCATCGGGACCCGAACGTTCTTGGTGGGACGCAACTGGCAAACGACAACAGCCGTCAACACCGACGCGGACTCGTATGATCCTGATCTTGTCCATGTGTGTTTTGTTGTGAAGGGTTGTCTCTTTCTCCAGGCCGGAGGAGAAACGACAGAAGAAGTGCCTGCGCCGTACTTCTTCACGTATTCAGCGCGTCGACCGGTGCGCATCTCGGCTGTAGATCCCTACTCGTGTCTGTTTCTCGGGATACCAAGGGAGCGTTACGTTGAGCTTGCGTGGGTCGAGAGTCAGGCGCCAGGTCCCTTCCTGACGACCAGCCGTTTTCGAAAGGTCCTCATTGCGTCCTTGAACGCCTCCTTCGAATCGCAAATCAAAGAGGGGCAGGTTGGCTTCCACTCCTGGAGGCGCGGGGTCGAGGACCTGCTGCTTGCAACGCTCGCCGATACGAACGTGCGGCAGAGCACGAACGGTCAATCGCCGCGAGATCTGCATCTCGCTCGCGCGCACCACCTGATCGAGGAGAATTTCCGAGATCCAGCCTTTTCGGTTCGGGTGCTGGCCCGTGACCTCAACATCTCCCTTTCGCAGCTGCACCGAATTTTCGCAGATGAAAGCAATTCAGTCGGAGTGTTCATTCGCCGCTTGCGCGTAGAGCGGGCGCGGACGCTTCTCCGGTCAAGCGATAACTCAAAATCGGACCGTTACAGAATCGCGCAAGAAAGCGGATTCAGGTCGATGCGAACTATGCGTCGCCTTTTGAGCCAGGAATCCGCAGAACGCAAGCCTGCCGGGGACTGAATCCAGACACGAGTGCCGGTCGGGTCTGCAGAGACGGAAGCGCCCAGCAGAGAGACGACGTGGGCCTCGAGGGTCGACCGTCTGGGGTGCGCGTGGTTCTGAATGCTCACGAACGCCCTGTCAGGGACGACGTCCGGGTGTGCGGCCGCAGCACCCCAGTCAGCAATTGCTCCGACCCCGGAGGTGACACCCACGACAACGGCGCAAGTCCGATGCGAAGCTGCCCAAGGGGAAGGCGTCGCGTCCCCCGGCAAGGTCTGCTCCGGCCAGCGACTGGCGGTGCTGTTCGCAACGTTCGCATGCGAGCACCCGCTGGGAACCTCTAAGGCGGACACCTTCGTCTTCGAGGCTAAGGCCATCTCCTCCGCGGAAGCCAATGCGGGGGAGTGGTGCGACCGGTGCGCCGACCGTTGCGGATCGTGCCAGTCGGCACGGTCGCAGGGGAGGCAAAAACCCCCGGACCAGAACGAGGCATTGCCTCGCCGGCCGGGGGGTTTCTCGCGGTGGGTGATGCGGGACTCGAACCCACGACCTCTTCCGTGTGAACGGGCCTGACGCACGAAACGGGGTGAATCGTCGTCACACCAGATGCAACATAAGGCCTGGTCGAGGTTCGATTTCGTCATACGCGACGTAACATCGTGACACGCGCCAGCACGGGAGTTTGCGCCACATTTGCGCCACTCGGATCGAGTAGGGCGGACTCGACGTCCTTCTTCGTGACTGGTGCGAGGTGCGCGTAGATCTCCGTCGTCGACGTGCTCGCGTGCCCGAGCAGCTCGGCGACCCGCGACAGGGAGACGCCGTCCTGCACGAGCCAGGACGCGTAGGTGTGGCGTAGGTCGTGGAGGCTGGCGCCGAGGTGGGTCAGCCCGGCTTCCTTCAACGCTGGCGCGAGGACGTGCTGCGTGAAGTTGCGGTCGTCACGGACGCCACCGTCGTATGAGGGGAAGGCCAGCGCTGACCGGCAGGCGCTGCCTGCCCTGTGGGGGAGTCCGCATGTCGGAGCAGGGTGTAGCTCGAGGCGATCGACGACCCGCTGCAGGACGGGCACGTGGCGCTGCCTGCGGCCTTTCGGGTATGGCTTGATGGATGATTGCCCGTCCCACACATCGCGGACTGTGAGCATGCCCTCGGAGAGGTTCGAGGCGTCGAGGTGGAGGCCGGCGACCTCACCCCAGCGGATGCCGGTGCCGACGAGGAAGCCGAGTACCGCCTGGTCGCGGCGGTCGGGCACGGCGGCGACGAGCGTGGCGCGGGCGATCGCATGGCTGCAGGCAAGGATGGCCGCATAGTGCCCACGACCCCAGGCGGAACCGTATTCGAGGCCATCGAGACGACGCTCCCCATGGGGGACAGGGCCTCGCTCATGGTGCCCGTGTCGTACTCGGCCACGAAGGTCGTCGTCTACACGCACGGCAATGACGGCTCCTAAGATCAGTTCGCGCAGATCGCCCCATGGGCGGAAATGCGGCGCTGGTTCATGGAGAACGACTGGGCCGTTGTGGAATCGAGCGGCGCAGGAAATGGGTGGGGCGGCGACGCCTCCCGGCTCTCCTACGAGCAGGCCGCGGCTTGGGCGATGACGCTCGTCCCGATCGCCGACGTCACGGTGCTCGGACGGTCCATGGGCAGCCTGGTCGCCTACTGGCTGGCGACCTACTCCGAGTTCTCTCCGCTGGTTCGGAATCTGATCATCAACTCGGGGACGACGGACCTCATCGCGCGCTACGCGGCGTCGTCGGGGTCGGACATGCGAGCGATGAACGCCGCGTACGGGGTCGCACCCACCACGGACAAGAACGAAGCGGCCTTCGCTGCCGCGGCGGTCGGACACGACCCGATGCAGTTTCCAACAGGTATCTGGGCAGACAAGCGAGTCCTGCAGCTGTGGGGCAGCGCCGACACCACGGTCGTTCCCGAGGCTCACGGTCAGGCGTGGGTCACGAAGTACGGCGCGCACACCAAGGCGACGGTCGTTGACGTCCGCGCGAACGGCGATCACGGGTGGGACAACGGCTCCTACCTGCAGATGGACGCCATGACGAGCTTCCTGACCGCAGAGCGCCCACCTACCGGAGTCGGGTTCGTCGTCCGCCGAGTCTGGGTGATCGCCGACGGCGAGCCGACACCTGTGCAGGTGTTCGTCTGATCTCGGGAGCTGGCCGGCGTCGAGGGTGACCTCAGATCAGCCTGAGCTCCGGCCATACCTCACATTGGGGAGTTGTCAAGGTCCTCGATGGCGCATTCGTGGGAGCAGAACCCTGCATGCCCAGCGCTGCGCGCCGCGACGGGGTCCGTCTGCTTCCCGCAGGTGCGAGTGCCGGCGTCAACGCTGGCGCGGCACTTCGTGTCGTCTGCGCCTGCGAAGGCGGAGCGAATGCGGGCCAAGAGGGCGGTGCCGGTCATGTGAATCTCTTTTCGTCGCGATCAGAGTAGACCGCCGGGCGTGTCTGCGCCAGAGCATTCGTGTTGCGAGGGACGTCGCTGAGCACTACCGGGAGCAGCACCCAACATTGGCCAACCTGGACGAGTCAGACGAGCTCGATCGGACGTCGTTCTGCCAGAGGCAGAGCCATCGCGGCTTTCTGCGCGGGGACCGCTCCGTCGATGAACGTGCAATTCCACCCATTCGCGTCGCGCCAGGTGATCATCAGACGGTCCGGGATGTTCAAGGGCTCGAATGCCGACCCCAGAACTCGTGACTCGGCAGAGTGCGCTTCCCACTGAACTTGACCGCGTTGATACGCGACGATTCGATGAACTTCCGGGTCTCCGGTTGCCCAGGAAAAATGCATGACCCAGTAGTGGCAGTCGCCCGATTCGCTGATGCGTGCTAGCGCGGACCAGTCGGTCACGGCGCCGCGCAGCAGGTGTTCGCGTCGGTGGAACCGTCTGCGGTGGAGCGCGGCGCGCAATCGGAAACGGTACCTCTTGAAGGCCTGCCATGCGGGCTTCACCAGGATGGTCGACGTGATGATGAGGCCGACCACGCCCGAGACGACGAGGGTGATGCTCAGCGTTTCCGTGCCCCAGCCTTCAACGATCGCGTAGACGCTGCCGATGAATCCGACCGTGGCAGCGAACGCCTTGCCGAGGTTCACGACTGTGGGTGGCACGTGCTTGGTCACGAGCGAAGCATATGGCCACCGTCGCATCCGGAAGTTCGCGAAGATCACCAACCGCCCTTCTCCTCACGCTTCCGGCTTACTCAGCTTGCAGAACTCTCGTGACCTTCGCGCCCCCTCCGGTGGGCGCACCCTGATTTGGAGGCCTCATGGCTCGCGCTGTCGTATCCGAAACGGTCGTGCTCCTCGCGGGTGACCGCGTGGACCCGATCACCATCCCTGTCACCACCGTGGAGGGGGCCGCGGTCGACCTCTCGGAGTAGACTGGCTGGCGGTGCTGGTGGAAGGCCGGGACGAAGGTCATCGCCGCTCAGATCGGCACTGAGCGGCTCGCCCAAGGTGTCCTCGAGATCACCCTGACGGGCGCGCAGACTCGCGAGCTCCTCGGGTCGTCCGAGAGCGTCACCGGCTCGTACGACGCCGAGGCGACGCGAGCTGACGACGTCGAGCCGACGACCTGGATCGAAGGCACGTTCCGCGTCCGCGACGACGTCACGAAGGAAGGCACCCCGTGACCGAGTACAAAGCCGAGGTTCAGCCGCAGCCGGCGTACACCGCGAGCATGACGCAGCCATTCGGTGGGGGCGCCGTGAAGTCCGTGAACACCAAGACTGGCGACGTCGTACTCACCGCGGGCGACGTCGGCGCATCGTCGGTCGGGCACAGGCGCGACGCTGCATCGCTCGTGGGCCTCAACGCGACTCTCGTGGGGCTCGGCAGCGTCGACAACACCAGAGATGCTCAGAAGCCCGTCAGCGTGGCCCAGGCAGCCGCGATCGCTGGCAGAGCTCCGCTCACCCATCGGCATGCGTTCTCGGACATGGACGGGCGCGCGACGCCGGCACAGCTCGGCACGGGCACCGCTTCTGCGTCGACGGTCCTGCACGGCGACGGTGTATTCCGTGCACCCGCAGGCAGCGGCCTGGACCTCGCGCCGGGAACCGGTTCACCCGAGGGCGCCGTCGTCGGCACGGTCGGTCAGCGGTACACGGACACCGCCGCAACCGCTGGCGCATCCTCGTGGATTAAGCGCACCGGCACCGGCAATACGGGATGGCGCGTGCTGTCCGCGGACACGGAGTGGCGGATCATCACGCCGACCGCGTTCGCCACGCACCTCGCCACCAACCCCGGATTCGTCACCTCGGGGCGCATGATGGTCCGCCGCATCAACGACGTCGTGCGCTTCGGCTTGGACGACCTCGTGTTCGGAGGCATCGCCTCCGGCACCGTCGAAATCCGCTTCGACATTCCCGAGGGGTTCCGCATCGGGTCCGTCTACCCCGGCATGATCTTCGCCCAAGCCGGGGGAGCGGTCGCCGGAGGGGCGGGCATCCGAGTTGACGCGTACGGCTCGTACTGGACGCTGCGCACTGTCAGCGCGACCACGCGCCTCCGCGAGTTCAAGAACTTCCCCGCCAGCCCATCCGCATACCCGGCAGCGCCACTCCCTGGTGCGATCGGGCCGACCTGAGGAAGCCCATGGACTACACGAACCTCACGGACGAAGAGCTCGAAGCGGCTCGCGTGGCCGTTCAAGCGGAGCAGGAGCGGCGCGCGAACCTCGCCGCGATCCCCGCGCAGATCGCTGCGCTCAAGCAGACGTTCCTCGACGGCGGCGGAGACCCCGTCGACCTGCCCTAGCCCCACCTCACACCCTCGGCCCTGCACTTACCGTGCGGGGCCTTCCACATGCCCCGGGACTGAATCGCGGACCCCGACCTTGGCAGCGCCTGCCCCCTGTCAGTTATCCATGTTCGACACGCCGTGACACGCCTGGGACGAGCGCGAACCGAGGGGCCTGAAGTCACCAATGTCGGTGGCCAGCGCGAGTCTTTTCTCGTACATAAGTACGAACTTCACGAGAGTCACACGCCCCTCGGATGCGAACAGTCCACTAGGAAAGGCCCATCATGACCGAGAACACAACAACCCCAGAAGCACAGGCTGAAAGCTCGAAAATCCAGTCCACGCCTCCGGAATCGAGCAGCGTCGCGGCAAGCGGCAGCGTTGAAGATTACGTCTCTGACGTTTGGGCGACGACTGCTCGTTACCCCGGCCTCGACCCGACTGGCGTTGGCGACAGTCGCGCTGCGCTTCAGCAGGCGATTCGTGACACCCCGAAGGGCTCTACCCTTCATCTTCCCGGAGGGAAGTACTACATCGGGGGTACAGCTTCGATCATGAACCGCGCACCCGACGACTCGCTCACGAGCTTGTCCTTTGACTGGTCGGGTGCTGAGATCATCTCCGACTCCACTCAGGCGCCCTTCACCTTCGTCGCGAAAACTCCGGAGCAGCACGCGGTGATCTCCCACACCGTCGTAAACCTCACGATGGAAAACGATCTCGTCGTCCCGGGCACAGCATTCGAAGTGGCCGACGTGAGCATCGCTGCAGAATGGCAGCGCGGTGACGTCATCAAGGTCATCGCGAACAACGTGATCCCAGGCTCAGAACCTGGTCCAGCTCCTGGCACGAACCAAGCCCGTGTCGGCGAGTTCCTCGTGTTCCACAGCGTTTCTGGTTCGAGCATCCGCGTCATCGGCACCCTCATCGATTCGTTCACGGACAACGTGCGCCTCTGCAAGCTCGACGAGTCAATCGAGATCTCCATGAAGTGCGGCAAGCTGACGTTCTCCGAAGCGATCATGTCGAGCAAATCACCTCGTAACTCGGTCATCTTGCGCAACCTCGTGAACGCGAGGCTTGACGGGCTCAACGTGCGGGCGGCGCCCAGCGCCATGATTACAAACGAGGGTTGCTACCGGTCTACGTTCGAGAACGTGAACATCGACTACGGCATCGACAACCCGGGGGACAGCAACTTCTCCTACGGCATCGTTGACAAGGCGTCCGCCTACACCCGCATCCTCAATGCGCACGGCCGGAACCTCCGGCATCTCTACACCGACGACACGTCAGCCATAGCGGCGAACTCGGTGAACACGCACGCCTACGGTGCCACGATGTTTGCCAAGATCATCGACAGCACCGGCCAGGGTTCCAGCGCCGCGCCCTTCGACACGCACCACGCTTCCTACGGCGCTGAGTTCCACGGCTGCTCAGCGCGCGATTCCTATTTCGGGTTCCAGCTACGCGGACGCATGGGGCGACTTGTCAATGCCCGCGCTTCGTTCTGCACCGTCGGCGGCCGCGCGTTCGAGCAGACAGTCGGCGGTGAGACGTACGACTCGACCATCATGAACTGGGAGAGCGATAACTGCCTGACCGACTTCGAGTTCATGCTGCGTCCTCCAGGGCACCCCTTGGCGGAGCAACGACAGGACAAATGGTTTGTGGTCGATGGTTTCACGACTCGGAACACGCGACGACGCGGACTACTTCTCAGAAATGCCTCGGTCCGGCTCATGAACTACCGGTTCTCGGCAGCCTCGGACATGATCGGCGGTGGGTGTTCGATGACGATGCGAAACAGCCGCATCTCCATCGACGGCGCAATCGAGCACGACTTCTCCCTCAACGTCTCAGGTGCGGCGCTCAGCGTCATCGAGCTCAACACCACTTGGTTCTCTGTGTTCGAGTCCGGGCCCGCCAAGTACCGGCACCCCGCGTCCACTCCGAGCCGTGTCGCCGCCTACATCAGCTCGGCCGGGAATGACCTCGTCCGTGTCCGCGAGCAGTCAATGACTCAGGCACCCGACCTCATCATTGCGAATGCACCGACATCGAACAGCTACCTCGACTGGTCGTCAGAAGCGAACTCGAGGTCATCCGCTGGCGTGCTGTTGGGGACTACGTCGATGGCGTCTGCGGGTGCTCTAGCTCCACTGGGTCGAAGCATGAAGTCGGACCTGACAGCACTCATCGACCCAAGCGGCGGCAACGGATCCCTGGCTGGTCTTCCCGCTCCACAGTTCGACGGGCAACGGCTCGCGATCATCCACTACGGGTCCTCGAACACCGTGTCGATCTCGCACGACACATCAACTGCTGCCCGGCGAGCTCTGATCGGCAACACAGGCAAATCGCTGACACCTGGCCAGTCGATGCTGCTAGTCGCTATCCCAGGCGGCGTCTGGAAGCAGGTCACTCCCGTGGCCTGATCGTCTCGCCACATCCGTTCCCGAGCTCCGAGGCCCTGCGCGCACCGCGCAGGGCCTCCCTCATGCCCCAGGAGGCACTGCATGACGTTCTCCAACACTGCCACCGGCACGTCCGGCAACGGTGGCCAATTCTCGAATCGATCGGCTCGCGTCGATCGGTTCATCGTCCATCACGCAGCGACCGCGTCGCTGTCCGCCGTGCTCTCCATGATGAGCACCGGCTCCCGCCAGGTCTCCTCGAATTACGTCATCAAGGACGAGCAGATTCTCGGAGTCGTGCCCGAAGAGAAGCGAGCGTGGACCTCCGGGTCCGCCGCATGGGACGGCCGCGCGATCACCGTCGAGACCTGCAACTCAGCGACGGGCGACGCGTCCGGGTGGCCCATCTCCGAAACCTCCTGCCAGTCGCTCGCCCGCCTCATCGCGGACTGCTCCACCCGGTACGGCTTCCCCCTCAACCGCGACACCGTCATCGGGCACCGGGAGCTCTACACGCGCTACGGCGCTTCCTACTCGACCGCCTGCCCGGGCGGCATCAACCTCGACCGGCTCGTCGCGATGGCCCTCGAGTACCAGGCCGGTGGCGACCCCGCCACCGCCACACCCGCAGCACCCAAACCCCTCCAGGAGGAGACCATGTACCCCGTCTTTGTCGCCGACTTCGGCCACGCCCTCATCACGCCCACCTACGTGCGCAAGATCGTCGACCTGCCCCACGCGACCGCGAAGTACACCATTGCGGGCCTCGAGAAGATCAGCAAGCCGGTCGTCGTGCTGCCCTTCCCGGAGTTCTACGGCATCTGGTCGAACGTGAACGCGGGTACCAAGGATGACTCCTCCACCGGCAAGGAGATCCAGGCGCTCGCCAAGAAGCTCGGCATCGCGAGCTGACCGTGATGACTCGTCGCCACGTGCTCCGCGTCTGGCAGCTGCTCACCGACCCGGACGCGACATGGCAGCCCGTGCTCTTCGCGTACGTGGCGACGGTCGTCATGGGCGTCGTCACGTACGCCTTCCCACCGACGACTATCGAGGGGGCGATCGGGTCGACGCTCGCGACGATCTGGGCGGCGTGCATGATCGGCGGCGGGCTCATTGGGCTCGGCACCATGTTCACGCCGCACATGTGGCTCGAGAAGATCGCGCTCTCCATCGCCGCGGTCGGCGGGCTCTTCGTGTACGCGTTCGTCGTCGGCAGCCTCCACGCCTCCGCACCGCCCGGCGCGTCCAGGCTGACTCAGCTGTCGGTGATCTTCATTGCCCTGTCTGCGTACTGGTTCCGCTGGGTCGCGATCCGCAAGCACACGTACGCCCCGCGCGGGCACAGGCGGAAGGCGCCGTGTGGACATTGAACTCACCAAGGCAATCGTCGCGGGCATCTTCGCGTTCCTCGCATCCTCCACGGGCCTCGCGTTCGGGAAGCGCATCTGGGCGCGCTTCACCGGCAAGGACGCCGCTCTCCGGGGAGAGATCGACCGAGCTCACGAGCAGGTCAAGGACGCCGAAGCGAAGGTCACGCTCGCAGAGGCCGCTCTTGACCGCGTCGAGCATGCCCGCAACCAGGAGCGCACCGCCCGCCGCATCTCTCAAGAGCACGCGTCGGAGGTGCGGCGCATCGCGATCGACGCGGGCGTGCCTGCATCAGCCATCCCGCCCTACCCATCCTCGGCCCTGCATATGGGCCCGCTCTCGAAGGAGTAACCCACATGTCCCTCATCCGCACCCCCGACCGGGAGTCGCTGACCGCGCGCGCCCGCGCCGCCCGCTTCGTCCTGGCCTTCGCGCTCATCTTCGCGACCCTCGTGCTCGCCGCGATGCTCGCACCGTTCGCGCAGGCCGCCGAGGTCACCGCAGCTGCCGGAGCGCCGCAGGTCGCGTTCACGCTCGACCCAATCCTCGTCGGCCAGCTCGTGCTCGCCGTCGTCCTGCCGCTGCTCGTCGGCCTCGTCACGACCCGAGTCACCTCGTCAAGCACGAAGGCGTGGCTCCTGGTCGGACTCTCGCTCCTCACGGCGTTGCTCGCCGAGGCGATCTCCGCGTGGCAGGCAGGGGGTATATACGACATCGGCACGGGCCTCCTGCTGGCGCTCCCGACGTTCCTCATCGCCGTCGGGATGCACTACGGCATCTGGAAGCCGACCGGCACCAGCACCGCCTTGCAGAAGGTCGGCGGCAAGCACGCCGCCTGACCCCGCTGAGCACGACTCCGCCCCTCTCGCGGTAGCGACCCTGGACACCCAGGGTGACGCTGCGCGGGAGGGGCGTGTTTCGTCGTTGAGCTGAGTTTTGGCTTGGCCGGCGCTACGGTTTGGCCGCGCGCTTTCGAGCGAGGAGAAGCGTGACACCGAGGGCGAGCAGCGAGCTCGTGAGGAGGCCCAGGGGGGCAAGCGTGTCTGTCCCGGTGGATGCAAGCGCGTGAGGTTGTTCGCTGTGTGGTGGGGTGGGGTGTCCCGCGGGGGCTGATGCGGCTGACATGGAAGGTGCAGATGGGTCGCTTTCAGCGGTAGCGGTCGAAGAGGCTGGTATGGGGGGAAGCGGTGCGCTTGTCGTCCCAATCGGAGTCGGTGATGCGGTGATCGTGCTCGTGGGGGAGTCGGTGACTGTCGGTGACGCTGTCGAGACTGCGGTCTCCGTGGGGGACGGTGCGGCCGAACCGGTGGGGTCCGGCGTCGTCGGCGAAGGAACACCCGTTGGTGTCTCTGTCGGTGTGGAGCTTGCTGTCGGGGTCTCGGTTGCTGTTGGCGAGGGGGTGGCGGTGATGGTCGGGGAGGGCGTTCGGGACGGGATTGGGGCGTCGCGGGGCAGGACGGTCATGTCTGGCAGGCCTGAGATGATCGGATGATCGGACGTCAGTGTGGTCACATTGCCGTAGTCGTCGACGAGCTCGGCGCCCACAACTTCGTAGACACCTCCTCCCCACTTGGGTATGTCCTCTTCGTAGGGGGTGACAGTCAGCCATGCTCCGGACGCGCCGGTAAGAACTTCGCCCAGGCGGTCGCCACCGTCCCCACGCATGGTGTAGATCGTCCCCCGGTAGTTTTTGAGGTAGAACCTGACATCGTCCATGTCGCTCTCATCCCGGATGGTCCAGTTGATATCCGGTTCGTCACCCATGCGAACCGTGGACTGCTCGAATCCTGCTGAGAGCAGTTCTGGAGCCGTGACGTCTGGTCCTCCGGAATCGACAACCGTGAACGCCGCGGCGGAGGCCAGTGCGGCGTTGTCAGCTGGCGTGGCCTGGATGAGTCGGTTCTCGTGTTCGTCCCATGTGGTGAGCTGGGTAACTCGATACTCGCCGAGCGCCCACGTGAAGTTGTTCACTGTGAGGTGCAGTGCTCCCGAGACACGATCGCCTTCCCTGGTCGCAGTCAGCATGTCGAAGCCCTCAGCCGTGTACGACCGGCCATCCGGGCCGGTGATAGTCAGCAGCAGAGACTTGACGCGGCTGGACTCGCGCATCGTCCAGTTGAACCAAATGACGTCGCTCTGACGTACCTCTGCCGGTGCGTCCACTTGCAGGTCGATGAGCTCTGGTGCTTCTTGGTCGCCGTCTGTGCCCACGTCGATTTGGAGCTTCGGAAGAGCTTGGATAACTGGGCTGTATGCCTCGTCCGCACCCCCGTGCACGCCCAACTCGTCGAAGAAGCCCAGGCCTTGCACGCGCCATTCACCAGGCGCCCACTCCGGTCCGTTGGGGGAAAAGGACGTGGTGCCGAAAACGATGTCCCCTTCGCGCCCCGTAATCTCCATGTCGTAGTGTCCGAGGATTTTCCTGGTTTCCGGAGAGAAGACCGTGCCGTTCGCGAGGTCCACTGCGCTGTATGCGATGTCACGGGTGCTGCGCACACTCCAGTTGATGCGGACGGTGTCACCGCCCCTTACTGTCGTCGGCGTTACGATCTCGGCGCTCAAGAGTTCCGGCCCGACGTCAAACTCGTTGTACTCGTTCGCCAAGACTCCAGGGGCGGCGGCTGCAGTTGTCGCAAAGAGCAGCACCGCGGTGCAAGCGCAAAGGAAAGCCAGAAGTTTCTTCATATGTCTCCGATGAGAGAGCCGGGGGATGGAGCCAGACTACTGATGCGACCACGCGACTGGGAAGACAGCCACGTCATGCAGAACTCACCACACTTTCTTCTTCCTGGCCCGCTGATCCATGCAGAGCAACGCGACCGAGAGCTCAGACGCGAGGCTCTGCGCGGCGAGGGCGTCGCCCTCGAGGATGACGGTCCCGCGGATCTGCGCGTTGCCGTGAGATATCGCCCACTCCTTCTCGCTCATCGTCCCGACCTCAAGCGCCTGGCGCACCTCGGCGCGCACGCCACCCTCGGTCACCCACTGCAGCATCTCGAGCCACGCGTCGAACACCTCGAGCGGTTCGAACAAGATCGGCTCGTACGTGTCGCCGTCGACGTCCCGCACCGGGGGAGAGTCACCCCACAGGAGCCACGACATGCCATCGACAGGCCTCGTCACCACCGGGCGCCAACACACGATGCGCTTCGTCCACTTCGAGTCCACCCGCTCCCGGGCCGTCTCGCACCGCAGCACCAGCGACTCGAGGGCGACTTGGCGGTGACCTGTACGGCTAGTTCGTTCATGCGCGGGAGTGTGCAACGGGCCCCCGACAGTGAACTCTCCGAGCGCATCGAGAGCGCGTCCGACCGAGTGCGGAACGAGCTCGCGGGCTGAGCACAAAACAGGTTAGCGCCAACTCTGCGCCAACTACCCAAGCAAGAGAAAAGCCCCGATCTGACGTTAGGGCGTCAGATCGGGGCTTTTCCTAGTGGGTGATGCGGGACTCGAACCCACGACCTCTTCCGTGTGAAGGAAGCGCGCTACCAACTGCGCCAATCACCCGCGACGAGGACTAATCATGCCACAGATTCGGGCTGTGGATGATCACCACGTGCGCAAGGGGGTTTCGTGTCGCCACTCCCGCAGGCTCTGACCCGCACGGCAAGCTCGTGACGCCTCACGACGACGTTCGCCCCGTCGTGCAGGCAGTGCGAGAGTGGGCATCGCTCTGTGTTCGCGATCGCGACCTGCCGCTCTGACCAGGTCTTTCCTCGAATTACACCGGTGGATTTTGTATCGCGGCCCGAGTTCCTATAGAGTCATTCTCGCGCTGGTCAAGCCGGAACGGAAGTTCCCGAGACAAGCGCGATGCGGATGTGGCGCAGTGGTAGCGCATCACCTTGCCAAGGTGAGGGTCGCGAGTTCGAATCTCGTCATCCGCTCGAGTGTGACTCAGTCTGGTGGTAAACGCCAGAAGGAGTTTGCACGGGTTTCAACCCACAACACGGTGACGTGGCCGAGAGGCGAGGCAGCGGCCTGCAAAGCCGTCCACACGGGTTCGAATCCCGTCGTCACCTCGCAATGGGCGATTGGCGCAGCGGTAGCGCGCTTCCCTGACACGGAAGAGGTCACTGGTTCGATCCCAGTATCGCCCACCATTGAGGAGAAGGCCCCTGAGAAATCAGGGGCCTTCTTCGTGTCTCGTCGAAGTCCTGATCGGAAGGCGTGAGGCCCGTGACGAATCCCGAACACGCAGAGACCCGGGTGCTCTCGGCGGCCGGCACCAGCACTGCCCGCCCCGAACTCGAGGAACGCTACTTCCGCCGCATGGCTGCCGCCGTTGACGAGAAAACTCAGCTCACGGACTGGCTGCGCGGCGGTCGGGTCCTCGACATCGGTGCCGGGGGAGGAGAGCTCGCGGCGAGAATCGCAGTGCTCCCTGACATCGAAGAGACCATCGCACTCGACGACTCCGCCGATGCGATCGCGCATCTCGAGCAGATGCCCGGCATCACGGTGCGCTCAGGCTCCGCGGACCAACTGGAGGTGCTCGGCCTGCGTGACCTGGACGGCATCGTGATGAGCTCGGTCCTGCACGAGATCGCGTCGTACGGCCCGAACGGGCCGGAGAACGGGCGTCAGGCCGTCATGGCGAACCTCACGATCATCACGAAGGCGCTCAGCCCGGGCGGAGTCCTCGTCATCCGTGACTTCGTGACACCCGCTCGACCGGATCGCCTGACGACGCTCGTCACCCCCGGCCACGATGGCGACGAGCTCCTCAGCGCCTACTTGGAGCGCGTTCCGCTCCCCGAGCTGAGGCGCCTCGAGAGCCTCGGCCAGCACCGCTTCGTCGGCTCAGCTCGCGTGGTGACTGAGGCGCTGCTGACCGTGAACTGGGGCGCCGAGTCGTTGCCGCGCGAGACACAGGAGCAGTACTGTCAGTTCGAGCTGGACGAGCTCGTCGACGCCGTCGAAGCGCTTGGTGCCGGACTGCGGCTGGTGCACCGGGAGGCCTGGGTGCAGCCGGGGTACCTACAGCACCTTGCCGCCTGGTCCGTGCTCGAGCAGGACGGCACCCAGTGGTTTCCGGAGACGAAAGCCATCTGGGTCTTCGAGAAGGCGGCCTCGCCGCTCTCGACACGCGCATGATCGTGACCACGGTGGTTTAGTCCGCTTGAAGCGATCCGGGTGGCGGTCATCGCTTCGTCCCCGACGGCCCCTCGAGTGCGGCCGAACCTCAGTCCTTCCACTCCCAGACCGTCGTCCGACCTCGGATCTTCACCCCAGTGGTGTTGGTGGTGACACGCACGACCCCCGTCCCCTCCAGCCACCGGCGGAAGTTCGGTCGGTCGAAGGGCTCAGCATCGAGCGCCGCCCCGAGCGCCAGAGCCATCCCCGACGTGAACTTCTCGCCGAGCAGGGCTCGGGTGACGGCCCAGTCGCGCCAGACGACCTCACCGAGGCGCACACGAGCCGCCTCGACGATCTGCGCGTGGTCGAAGGGGAGGTGGGGCACGCTGTCGAGCGGATGCCAACGCAGTTGCCCGTCGCGCGCCTCGGCGCGCAGGAAGACGAGGCTGGCGAGCGAGATCGTGGCGCTGCGTGGGTCGCGCATCGTGCCGTCGAACCAGCCGAGCTGGCGCGTCAGTCGCACATCATCGTCCGGTATCCCAGCCTTCGTCCGCATCGCACGCAGCACGGGGCCAGCCCCGTGCTCCCCGGACAGCAGCAGGACGCCGGGGATGGCCTCCACCCCGGCGTGCGGCGCGTTCTCGCGCACCGCGACGCCGAACTCCAGCCGCTCGTCGCGATAGCGCACAGCGAGTGCATCCATCGCGACGAGCGGCTGGTCGTAGGACTCGGTCAACGCAGCACCGTCTGCTTCGCGAGCACCGCCCGAACCTCCGGGAACGTCTGCCGCCGCACGAAGGCGCCGTCCTCCCAGATGGGCTGCAGCAGGGACTCCGCCTCCTCGGCAGGCGTGGCCCGCTCGATCAGGTGCATGCGGCCGTCGGCGTCCGTCACCACCGCCAGGCGGCCAGTCGCGCTCTTCTTCGTTCCGCTGTCCGTCACAGGGTCCTTCCGGATGTCGACGCCGCGACCATCGACCTGAATCCACGTCGCCTTGATCGCCGACATGAACGTGTCCCTGGTCTGGTACTGGTACCCGAAGCTTCCCATGCCGAAGACGACGTTGCCAGAAGCGAAGCCCTTCGCGGCCAGCCGCTCGGTGATCAGCACCGCCCGCTCGCGGGTGATGGAGTCACCGTAGATGGCCCCGATGTGTGAGTCGAGCTCCTTGTAGCCGGCCTCGTTCACCGTCCCGCCGAACGTGTCCCAGAGCAGTTCGATGACGCCCTTCCGCTCAGCCGCGCCAGCGTCTGGGGCTCCCTCCTCCACTCCACAGAGGATGTCGACGGGGTTCCCGGAGTCTGGCCGGATGACCAGCTTCCCGTCCCGGGCGAGCACCTCTTCTCGGAGCGCCGGCAGGTACTCGGTGAGCACACGCCAGAGATCGAAGGTGTCGGAGACGACGGAGACGATGCCGCTCGGGTAGAGGCCGAGCAGCCCCTCGAAGAGCTCACGCTCGCCGACCGTCGCGATACCCGCGCACATGACCGAGTGCTCCGTGGCTGGCACGCTGCCAGCGACGAACACTCCGCCGTAGTGACGCTCGATCCAGTCGATGGAGACGAGTGAGTCGGTGCCTGTGAAGCTGAGCAGGTGCGCGGCGCCGCTCATCGCGGCGGTCTCGTTGGAGGACATCCCTCGGTAGGAGAAGTCGTGCCCCTGCCAGTCGACAGCAGCCAGGGGCGTCCCCGTTCTCCTCGCCGCGGTCTCGAGCGTCTCGCGCATCGCCTTGGCGATCGTCGCGGTCGTCGATGCCTGCCAGATCTCCGCGCTCAGCACCGTCTCGATGTAGTTGGTGAGCCAGAAGAAGTCGGGGTGCGTGTTCTCGATCGTGAAGCTCGGAACGCGGAGCGGCACTGCTGTGCCCTCCGGCACGGCACAGAACCGCAGGGGGAGGAAGCCGAGGCGGTGCAGCGCGCGGATGTGGGCGCTGCCGATCGTGTTCGGCCCGAGGATGCTCGCGAGACGAGCCTCGTAGGCCTGGCAGACCTGATCCTCGTCGGCCTCGAAGAAGACGCGGAAGCTATCCGCGTATCGCTCGAGGAACGCCTGGAGTCCGAAGTGCACGACCGCGCCGATGTCCGGGATGCGGGAACCGCGGTTGGTGTAGTTGGAGTAGACGCCGGTGACGTCGCCGGCGAGGCCGTACTGCTGGAGGTGGCCGAGCTTGTAGGCATCGGTCTGGAAGAGGGGAGCAACAGGTGTGTAGTGCATGGTCTTTCCTTTCGGGGGAGCTTGTAGCGTCGAGGTCGCGTCTGCCGCGACTCAGTACTCGACGTAGGGGGCGAGGATGTTCCGGATCGAGAGCACCTTGGTCGCGACGCCCTCGCGTGCGGAACCGGGGTGCGAGTCGGTGGTGATGATCTCGCCGAAGTGCTGTCTGAGGGCGGGGGCGTCGCCCGAGAAAACCCCGTGGCTCACGAAGAGCGTCAGGCGCTCCTTGGGCAGTCCAGTGGCCTCTGCCAAGCCCCTGAAGGTGCCGCCTCCGTCGCAGATGTCGTCGACCACGAGGAGGCGCCCGTGGCGGGGGAGAGCCTCGCAGCTGAAGCCGGAGAGCTTCCCGGTCTCGAAGTCACGGTGCTTCTCGGCGCGGAAGAGCGGGAGGTGCAGTGCGGACGCAGCGGCCTGTGCTCGGCCGACGGCACCTGCATCCGGTGCGATGACACCGACGTAGTCGTGCGCGGATCCGACGCGTCCGATCGTCGCTCGCCGCACGTAGGGGGCCGAGCCGACGATCTTGACGTTGTCGATCAGGCCGGGAGCGACCGAGGAGTGGGGGTCGAAGACGATCACCTGGTCCAGCCCGAAGCTGTTGATCAGCTCGGCGTAGACCTTGGCCCCGAAGGGGATGCCCCGGTCGGCACGAGCCGCCGGGAGATAGGGGAGGACCGCGACTGCCCGCTGTCCGAGCTGACGCGCGTAGTCGGCCCAGAGCCCAAGGGTGATGAGGTCGCTCGGATCGGCGCCCGTGACGGTCGCGTAGGCGGGCTTCTCTTCGAGATCCGCGGGGACGACGAGGGTCATCTCGCCTCCGGGAAATCGCAGGACTCGGATGGCGCTTGTGGCCTTCCAGCCGGAAGGCATCTGTGCTTGGAAGTGGATGCTCATGCTTCGACCGTACCAGCTATTCGTAGATTTACGAATAGCTCTCTCCGGGAGACGCAGGCAACACGCAGAAAGGCCCACCCGGATGAACCGGGTGGGCCTTTGCGCACGCGTCAGATCAGACGCGGCGGAACTGATTGACCAGCGGGCAGTCGAAGGGGTCGCGAGCCTGGAGGCCGACCCTGTTGAGGTAGTCGATCACGATGCCGTACGACTTGATGAGCGTCGTCTCGGTGTACGGGACCTCGAGGTTCTGGCAGTGCTCGCGAATGATCTCGCGAGCCCTGGCGAGGTGCGGGCGCGGCATGCTCGGGAAGAGGTGGTGCTCGACCTGGTAGTTGAGGCCGCCCATGAGCGCGCTCGCCCACCAGCCGCCGCTCACGTTCCGCGAGGTGAGGACCTGCTTGCTGAAGAAGTCCATCTTCACGTCGGCCGGGATGATCGGCATGCCCTTGTGGTTCGGGGCGAACGATGCGCCCATGTAGACGCCGAAGACGGCCATCTGCACGGCGATGAAGGCGAACGCCATGCCGAGGGGGAGCAGCCAGAAGATGGCTCCGAGGTAGATCGCGAAGCGGACCGTGATCATCGTGAACTCGATCCAGCGTCCCTTGATGGGCTGGCGAGTGAAGAGCGACTTGATCGAGCGGAAGTGCAGGTTGTAGCCCTCGAAGGTGAGCAGCGGGAAGAACAGGTAGCCCTGCTTCCGCGTGATCAGTGCGAGGAGGCCGGTCTGCTTCCGAGCGTCCTCCTCCGTGAAGGAGATCGTGTCGAAGTCGATGTCAGGGTCTTTGCCCATCTTGTTCGGGTTCACGTGGTGCTTCGTGTGCTTCGTCATCCACCAGCTGTAGCTCATGCCGACGACACCAGCAGCGAGGAAACGACCGAGGCGGTCATTTCCCGGGCCGGACTCGAGCACCTGTCGGTGCGACGCCTCGTGGGCGATGAAGGCGAACTGCGTGAAGATGACGCCGAGGGCGGCAGCGATGAGCAGCTGGAACCAGCTGTCGCCGAGCAGGATGAACCCGGTGATCGCTCCGCCCAGTGCGAGGAGGAGACCAGCGGCCAGCATCCCGTAGAACCAGCGAGTGCGCTTGAGGAGGCCCATCTCGCGGATGACCTTCGACACGGCGCTGTAGCTCTGCGTGACGGATTTCGCTCCCGGGGTGCGGGGCTTGGTGGTACGGATCCGGCCGATGCCCTGGGGGAGCGCAGAAGATGAAGTCGTAATGTGAGGATCCCCTCGGTCGGCAACCTTTGGTTGTTTCGTTCGCCAAAGGCAGTGCGCCGATCGCTGACTTCAGGCTAGCGGGAGGAGCTGCCTTGTTGGCTGTGTATCTGTGCGAGTCGTCACCCAGCGTCTTCACACGCGATGTATCGCGATTGCGCGTATCTTGATGCAATCACGGATCGCGCCGGTCGGCGCACTTGGAGGAATCATGGCTTCGACGGGCAGCGGCGCAGGCGACACCACGGGCTCAGCGAGGGGTGAGCGGATGCGGGAGTCCGCGAACTCTGGCGCGCGCGTCCAGGCCGTGCACACGGGCCTGAAGAAGGTCGTGACCGGACGAGAGAGCGTCATCAAGAGTCAGGCGGTGAAGCTCGCCGAGAAGCTCGACGTCAAGACCGAGGGCCGACACCACCAGAAGATCCGCCTGGCGCTCCTGGCCCTGAACAGCCTGGTCGACACGCTCGGCAAGGATGGCAAGGCCGAGTCGGAAGCCAAGGCCTCAGCCGGCGCCGGTGACGCGAAGTCGGCAAGCGGAGACCCCCGCCCCTCGGCGACACCCCCCGATTCTGACGCGCCCGAGGACATCGGCACGTTCACGCCCCGCGAAGGGCGTCGGAAGAACTAGGCGTCCCGCTCCTCAGGGAGCGAGTTCCGTGCGCCGTGCGGAGGCAGTCGCGCGATAAAGTGGTCGCTTGTTCATGCCTAACGACAAGGAGCATCGTGACCAGCGATCCCGTTGACCTCGAGACCGAAAACCGCCCGCACGAGAACGGCGGCGCGACGACCACCGGATTCGAGCTCTTCACAGACCGCTCCGTCGTCGCGATGAAGCTCGACGGTGTGCTCGTCGACCTCGCCACCGTGGTGCCGGACGGGGCGATCGCGGAACCGGTGACGATCGACAGCGCCGACGGACTCAGCATCCTCCGCCACTCGGCCGCGCACGTCATCGCGCAGGCCGTGCAGAAGATCAACCCGGATGCGCGGCTCGGCATCGGTCCGCCCATCACCGACGGCTTCTACTACGACTTCGACGTCGAGACCCCGTTCACGCCGGAAGACCTCAAGGCCATCGAGAAGGAAGCCCAGCGCATCCAGCGACAGGGGCAGCGCTTCGTGCGTCGGGTCGTGACCGACGATGAGGCACGGGCCGAACTCGCCGACGAGCCCTACAAGCTCGAGCTGATCGGACTCAAGGGCAGCGGCGCCAACGCCGACAACGAGTCGGTCGAGGTGGGCGCTGGTGAGCTCACTATCTACGACAACGTCGACGCGAAGACGGGAGAGGTCTACTGGAAGGACCTCTGCCGGGGGCCACACATCCCCTCGACCCGGATGCTCAGCAATGGCTTCTCGATCCTTCGCTCTGCGGCCGCCTACTGGCGCGGGTCCGAGAAGAACCCGCAGCTCCAGCGCATCTACGGAACGGCCTGGCCGACGAAGGACGAGCTGCGGGCCTACAAGGAGCGCATCGAGGAGGCCATGAAGCGCGACCACCGTCGCCTCGGCCGCGAGCTCGACCTGTTCAGCTTCCCGGACGAGCTCGGATCCGGGCTGCCGGTGTTCCATCCCAGGGGCGGGATCATCAAGCTCGAGATGGAAGAGCACTCGCGAAAGCGCCACGTGCAGGAGGGGTACAGCTTCGTCTCGACCCCGCACATCACGAAGGGGCGTCTCTACGAGATCTCCGGGCACCTCGACTGGTACCGAGACGGCATGTATCCGCCGATGCGCATCGACGAGGAAGTGGACGAGGCGGGCAACGTCACCAAGCAGGGCCAGGACTACTACCTGAAGCCCATGAACTGCCCGATGCACAACCTGATCTACAACCAGGGCGCGCACTCCTACCGTGAGCTGCCACTGCGGATGTTCGAGTTCGGCACGGTCTACCGCATGGAGAAGTCCGGCGTCGTGCACGGCCTGACCCGCGCACGCGGCTTCACCCAGGACGATGCCCACATCTACTGCACGCGCGACCAGATGCGGGACGAGCTGACCCGCACCCTCAAGTTCGTGCTCTCGCTGCTCAAGGACTACGGCCTCGACGACTTCTACCTCGAGCTGTCGACGAAGAACCCCGAGAAGTTCGTCGGCGACGACGCAACGTGGGAGGAAGCGACGCGCACGCTCGAGGAGGTCGCCACCGAGTCCGGTCTCGACCTGGTGCCCGATCCGGGCGGAGCCGCGTTCTACGGTCCGAAGATCTCCGTGCAGGCGCGCGACGCGATCGGCCGCACCTGGCAGATGTCGACCATCCAGCTCGACTTCAACCTGCCAGAGCTCTTCGACATGGAGTACGCGGCTCCGGATGGCACGCGCCAGCGTCCCGTCATGATCCACCGCGCCCTCTTCGGCTCGATCGAGCGCTTCTTCGGCGTGCTCGTCGAGCATTACGCCGGTGCCTTCCCGGTCTGGCTGTCGCCCGTGCAACTCGTCGCCATCCCGGTTGCGGAGCAGTACGGCGACTACCTCCAGGGCATCGTCGACGAGCTGCGTTCCCACGGCGTGCGAGCCGAGCTCGACGCGTCCGACGATCGCATGCCGAAGAAGATCCGCAACCACACCAAGGCGAAGGTGCCGTTCCAGCTCATCGCCGGCGAGGACGACCGCGCCGCGAAGACGGTCTCCTTCCGCTTCCGCGATGGAACCCAGCGCAACGGCGTTCCGATCGAGGACGCGATCCGCCTCGTCCGCGGCGCCGTCGACGAGCACCTGCTCGTGAACACGGCAGAAGACCTGGCATGAGCGCGCTCGGGTTCCCCGAAGGCGAGCTCGACGGCCTCGACATCGAGCGCTCGGCTGACTTCGCCGGGGTGCCCGACTCCTTCCAGCGGCTCTGGACGCCGCACCGGATGGCGTACATCCAGGATGGTCAGGACCCCGCACAGGATGCCTGCCCGTTCTGCGTCGGGCCCACGATGGACGACGAGAAGTCGCTCATCGTGGCCCGGGGCGAGCACGCGTTCGTGGTCATGAACCTCTATCCGTACAACTCCGGTCACCTGCTCGTGTGCCCGTACCGGCACGTGGCGATGTACGACGAGGCCTCCGAGGCCGAGGTGCTCGAGATCGCGCATCTGACGCAGACCGCGATGCGTGTGCTCCGCGCAGTCTCGAACGTCGACGGCTTCAACATCGGGATGAACCAGGGTCGTCTGGCCGGAGCTGGCATCGCCGGGCACCTGCATCAGCACATCGTGCCTCGCTGGCAGTTCGACGCCAACTTCTTCCCGATCATCGCGAAGACGAAGGCGTTCCCATCGCTGCTCGGCGAGACCCGCCAGGCCCTCGCCGACGCCTGGCCGAAGGCCTGATCGACCTTGATTTGATTGGGCAGTCGCCCAATCAAGCCGGGACGCACGCGCGTCTACACTTGAGCCAATTCACCTCCGAACCGCCATGCACTCTCTGCACGCGGAAAGTAAGGACATCATGAGCGAAAGCACTGCCCCCCTCGTCGCCGCCGACGGGACCGTAGGCTCCAACCGGGTCAAGCGCGGCCTCGCGGAGATGCTCAAGGGCGGCGTGATCATGGACGTCGTCACCGCAGAGCAGGCGCGCATCGCCGAAGACGCCGGCGCTGTCGCCGTCATGGCCCTCGAGCGCGTCCCGGCCGACATCCGGGCGCAGGGCGGCGTCGCCCGCATGAGCGACCCCGACCTCATCGAGAGCATCATCGCCGAGGTCTCCATCCCCGTCATGGCTAAGGCTCGCATCGGGCACTTCGTCGAGGCGCAGGTGCTGCAGGCGCTCGACGTCGACTACATCGACGAGTCCGAGGTGCTGAGCCCCGCCGACTACGTCAACCACATCGACAAGTGGCAGTTCACGACGCCGTTCGTCTGCGGCGCCACGAACCTCGGTGAGGCGCTGCGGCGCATCAACGAGGGCGCCGCCATGATCCGCTCGAAGGGCGAGGCCGGCACGGGCGACGTGTCAGAGGCGACCAAGCACATCCGCAAGATCCGCGGTGAGGTCGCCGCCCTCACGTCCATGACCCGCGACGAGCTCTACGTCGCCGCGAAGGAGCTCCAGGCTCCCTACGAACTCGTGCGCGAGATCGCCGAGACCGGCAAGCTGCCCGTCGTGCTCTTCACCGCGGGTGGCGTCGCGACCCCGGCCGACGCCGCGATGATGATGCAGCTCGGCGCAGACGGTGTCTTCGTCGGCTCCGGCATCTTCAAGTCGGGCAACCCGGCCCAGCGCGCCGCCGCCATCGTGAAGGCGACCACCGCATTCGACGACCCTGCCGTGATCGCTGCCGCATCGCGCGGACTCGGCGAGGCCATGGTCGGCATCAACGTCTCCGACCTCGCGGCCCCGCACCGTCTCGCTGAACGCGGCTGGTAGCGAGGCGTTGGCGACTCCCGTAGTCGGCGTCCTGGCCCTGCAGGGCGACGTCCGTGAGCACCAGCAGGTGCTCACGGACCTCGGCGCCGAGGTGGTGCTCGTGCGGACCCAGGCGCAGCTCGAGGCAGTTTCGGGCCTCGTGATCCCCGGAGGCGAGTCGAGTGTCATCGACAAGCTGTCTCGGATCTTCGACATCGCCCAGCCCATCCAGGATCGAATCGCAGCAGGGATGCCGGTCTTCGGCACATGCGCCGGCCTGATCATGCTCGCCGACACCGTCGTCGACGCGATCAGGGGCCAGCAGAGCTTCGGCGGCCTCGATGTGTCGGTGCGGCGCAACGCCTTCGGCTCGCAGAACCAGTCGTTCGAGACGCAGATCGAGGTTCCGGAGCTGGGCGGGCCGGCCGTTCACGCCACCTTCATCCGCGGCCCCGTCGTGGATGCCGTCGGGAGCCGCGCCCGCGTCATGGCGGCACTCCCGGACGGTCGAGTGGTCGCCGTCGCGCAGGGCAACCTCCTCGGGACGTCGTTCCACCCGGAGATGAACGGCGAGACCCGGTTCCACAGGTACTTCCTCGACCGGGTCGCCGAGCACGCCGACTGAACGACGCCACGCACCGACCGATTCGACAGAGAACCAGGAGCAGAACATGGCGAGACGCCGTCCGAGCAAGGCAGCCAGGAGCAAGCAGGTCAGCGATTCCCTCGCGGCCTTCATCCGCGAAGCCCCCTCCTCCTACCACGCGGCAGCTGAGGTCGCACGGCGGCTCGAGGATGCCGGCTTCACGTCACTCGACGAGCGCGATGAGTGGCCACAGGAGGCCGGCGGCTACGTCGTCGTCCGCGACGGAGCGGTCATCGCGTGGCGAGTGCCGGAGTCCACGTCGCCGATCACGCCGTTCGCGATCGTCGGAGCGCACACCGACTCGCCTGGGTTCAAGCTCAAGCCGAACCCGGAGTCGACATCGCAGGGCTGGCAGCGCCTCGAGGTCGAGGTCTACGGCGGGCCACTGCTGAACTCCTGGCTCGACCGCGAGCTGCGCGTCGCGGGCCGTCTCGCCCTCGCTGACGGCACCACCGTGCTCGCCGCCTCAGGACCCATCGCGCGCATCCCGCAGCTTGCGATCCATCTCGACCGTGGCGTCAACGAGCGCGGACTCGTCCTCGACCCGCAGCGCCACACCCACCCCGTCCTCGGTCTCGAGGCGGCGGGAGGCGTCGTGGCGGCGCTCGCATCCGACGCCGGGGTCGACCCGGATTCGATCACGGGCTTCGACCTCTTCCTCGCAGATGCCCAGGACGCCCAGCTCTTCGGACACGGCGAGGCGCTGTTCGCCGGGGCTCGCCTCGACAACCTCGTCAGCGTCCACGCCGCGACGACGGCACTCGTCGAGACCGTGCCGAGTGGCGTGATCCCCGTCATCTCGGCCTTCGACCACGAAGAGGTGGGTTCCGCGAGCCGTTCAGGCGCGGCCGGCCCGTTCCTCGGCGACGTGCTCGCTCGCATCCAGGAGGGCCTCGGTGCGGGACCCGCCCAGCAGCGTCGCGCGCTCGCCGCGTCATGGCTCGTCTCGAGCGACCTGGGCCACAGCTTGCACCCGAACTACCCGGAGAAGCACGACGACGAGACCCGGCCCATCGCGGGCCGAGGGACCCTCCTCAAGCTGAACGCGAACCAGCGCTACGCGACGGATGCGCGCGGGAGCGCACTCTGGACCGGCGTCTGCCAGAACGCGGGCGTGGCCGTGCAGGCCTTCGTGTCGAGCAACTCGCTGCCGTGCGGTTCGACGATCGGCCCGATCGCGTCCACCGAGCTCGGCATCTCGACCGTCGACGTCGGCATCCCCATCCTCTCCATGCACTCGGCCCGCGAACTGGCCGCGATCGCCGACATCGAGGCCCTCGAACGCGCACTCGCTGTGTTCCTCGCGGGTGCTTGGCCGGAGCACGCGTAAACTAGACGAAGAGACCGCTCGCCGACGGCGACCAGTGGCGTCCACTTCTCGGGCCACGGTGTCAGCGTGCATACGAACAGCAGCAGGCGCCCACCGCAGGTGAGACGCGCTAGAACAACGGAGAACAGATGTCCGGACACTCCAAGTGGGCGACGACCAAGCACAAGAAGGCCATCATCGACTCGCGTCGCGCGAAGTCGTTCGCCAAGCTCATCAAGAACATCGAGGTCGCGGCGAAGATCGGCGGCGCCGACATCGCTGGCAACCCCACGCTGGCTGACGCCATCCAGAAGGCCAAGAAGACCAGCGTCCCGATCGACAACATCAACCGGGCCGTCAAGCGCGGCGCGGGCCTCACGGGCGAGTCGATCGACTACACCACGATCATGTACGAGGGCTACGGCCCCGGTGGCATCGCGCTGCTCATCGAGTGTCTGACCGACAACAAGAACCGGGCGGCGGCCGAGGTGCGGACGGCAATGAGCCGCAACGGCGGCAACATGGCGGACCCCGGCTCCGTTGCCTTCAACTTCGAGCGCAAGGGCGTCATCGTCGTCCCCCACGAGGAGACCCCCACCGAGGACGACGTGCTCGAGGTCGTCCTCGACGCCGGCGCCGAGGAGGTCATCGACCACGGGCACGTGTTCGAGATCCGCACGGAAGCCAGCGAGATGGTCGGCGCACGCACGGCCCTGCAGGCCGCTGGCATCGACTACGACTCCGCCGACGCCGAGTTCGTGCCGAACGTCAAGGTCGAGGCCGACGCCGACACCGCTCGCAAGGTGTTCCGCCTCATCGACGCGCTCGAGGACAGCGACGACGTGCAGAACATCTTCACGAACATCGACGTCTCCGCCGAGGTGCAGCAGCAGCTCTCCGAAGACGACGAGTAGTCCGAGTGCCGCGGCGAATCCTGGGCATCGACCCCGGCCTCACGCGCTGCGGCCTCGGCATCGTCGACGCGCACGGCCGACAGCGTGTCGAGTTCGTGCACGTCTCGGTGGTCACATCAGCTCCCGGAGATGAGCTGCAGCGGCGCCTCCGACTCCTCGCAGACGGCATCGAGGCCGTGCTCGACGAGTTCAAGCCGGATGCCATCGCCCTGGAGCGCGTCTTCGCCCAGCAGAACCTCCCGAGCGTCATGGGGGTCGCCCAGATCTCTGGAGTGATCCTCGTCGCGGCGGAACGTCGGGGCATCGCCGCTGTCCTGCACACCCCGTCGGAGGTCAAGGCCGCCGTCACCGGCTACGGCTCAGCCGAGAAGAAGCAGGTCGGCACGATGGTGCAGCGCATCCTCCGACTCGATGACATCCCCAAGCCGGCCGACGCCGCCGACGCGTTGGCGCTCGCTATCTGCTCGGCTTGGAAATCCCCGCTCGACGCCCTCAAGCCCGCGGGGGGCCAGACGCCAGCGCAGCGAGCCGTCGCGTCAGCCGGGCGGCCTGCGGACGCGCCGACAACCGCGCAGAGCGCGTGGCTCGCCGCCGAGCGTGCCGCGAAATCCCGCGGCCGCCGCGTACGGTAGACCGGTGATTGCTTCCCTCCGCGGCCAGGTGCTGTACCGGACCGCCACAACGGTCACGATCGAGGCCGCGGGTGTCGGCTACCAGGTCTTCGTGACCCCAGCCCATGCCCTGCAGCTCCGCCTCGACACCGAGGTGCTGCTGCGCACGCACCTCGTCGTCCGCGAAGACGCCTGGACCCTGTACGGGTTCCAGCGACCCGAGGAGCTCGAGATCTTCGAGCACCTCATCACGGTCACCGGAGTCGGCCCCAAGTCCGCGCTCGGCGTGCTCGCACATCTCGAGCCGGAACAGGTCGCCCGCGCGGTCAGCGAAGAGGACGTCAAGGCCTTCACGGCAGTGAGTGGCATCGGACCCAAGACTGCCAAGCTCATCATCCTCTCGCTCGCGGGCAAGATCGCTCTCGCGCCTGCCCCGGGCACGGCCACGGGGGAGCCGTCTTCCGGCAGCGGAGCCGCAGCGGTGCGCCGCGACGTCGTCGAAGCGCTACTCGGCCTCGGCTACGCAGAACGGCAGGCTTCGCCCGCGGTCGAGGATGCTGCGAAGGCCCTCGAGAGTGAAGAGCAGGACGTCGCGAAGCTGCTGCGGGCCACTCTCAAGCTGCTCGGGCCGGCCGGGAGCCGCTCGTGACCGACGCCTCGCACATCCCGGAGGCACCCGAGTCCGAGGCGGAGATCGCCTTCGAGGGAGCCCTCAGGCCGGCAAACCTCGCCGAGTTCGTCGGCCAGGCGAAGGTGCGAGTGCAGCTGGAGCTGCTCCTCAAGGCAGCCGCCCTGCAGAGTCGCACCCCAGACCACATCCTGCTCGCGGGCCCCCCTGGCCTCGGAAAGACGACGCTGGCTCTCATCGTCGCCGAGGAGACGGGGCAGCCCATTCGACTCACGAGCGGTCCCGCGCTGCAGCACGCGGGCGACCTGGCGGCCGTCCTCTCCAGTCTGGTGCCGGGTGAGCTGCTGTTCATCGACGAGATCCACCGCATGGCGCGTACGGCCGAGGAGATGCTGTACCTCGCCATGGAGGACTACCGCATCGACATCATGGTCGGCAAGGGCGCAGGCGCCACGAGCGTTCCGCTCGAGCTGGCCCCGTTCACCGTCATCGGCGCCACCACCCGAGCGGGCCTCCTCCCGAACCCGCTTCGCGACCGCTTCGGCTTCACCGCGCACCTCGAGTTCTACGAGGACGCCGAGCTGGAACAGGTCCTCGCCCGTGCGGCCCGCCTGCTCGACCTCCGCGTCGACGACGCGGCGCTCGCCGAGATCGCGACCCGCAGCCGGGGCACACCGCGAATCGCGAACCGACTCCTCCGGCGAGTGCGCGACTACGCCCTCGTCCACGAGACCGACGCCAACGAGCAGGCAGTGCAGCACGCACTCCTGGTCTACGACGTGGACGCGCTCGGCCTCGACCGTCTCGACCGCGCCGTCCTGCAGGCGCTCATCGATCGCTTCGCCGGGGGACCGGTCGGCGTGAGATCGCTGGCCGTCTCCGTCGGCGAGGAGGCGGAGACCGTCGAGAGCGTGGTCGAGCCCTTCCTCGTCCGGACCGGCCTCGTCACCCGCACGCAGAGGGGCCGCGTCGCAACGCAGCAGGCCTACGCGCACCTCGGGCGCACCCTCCCTGGCGGGGGAGCACCCCAGCGGTCAGCTCTCGACATCTAGGAACCAGCTTCACCCCTCCAGCTCTTGCTGAGCGACATCCGGACGACCGCGACGTACACTAGATGCGTTTGCCGTCGTTCCGGGCGTGCATAGTCGTAGTACGGACTGCCAGAAAGGCACCCACAATGGATCTCACGCTTCTCCTTCCCCTCGTCCTCCTCGGCGTCATGATCTTCTTCATGTGGCGCAGCAACAAGAAGAGGTCCCAGCAGCAGCAGGAGATGCGCAGCAGCGCGGTCATCGGCGCGGATGTCATGACGCAGAGCGGCGTCTACGGCACGATCGTCGACATCGACGAGGAGAACAACATCACGACGATCGAGTCGGAGCCGGGCACTCGTCTCCGCGTCCACTCGATGACCGTCGCGAACATCCTCACTCCGGCTGTCCCGGACGACGCTTCCGCGCTCTCCGAGCACGAGGCCGTCGAAGAGCGTCCCGAGCTCGAGGCCGAGGCTGAGTCCGAGCGCCGCGACAGCGACAACGGGTCCGAGTCCGGACCGAACATCAACAAGGCGTAGGCGACTCCCTCACCTCTCACGCACGGGCCTCGTCTTGAGGTCAGAAGGCAGAACTCTCTTGGCGAAGTCGACAACGTCATCGGCGCGTCGTGGTCGGGGTGCTGGCATCGTCCAGCGCGCCTGGCGCACGCTCACGTGGCTCTTGATCCTCATCCTTGCCCTCGTGGGCCTCAACTGGCTGGCCGTCGCCACGCAAGGCGGTCAGTGGACGCCTCGCCTCGCGCTCGACCTCGAGGGTGGTACCCAGGTCGTGCTCGCGGCGCAGCTGCCGGAGGGCCAGGCAGACCCGTCGTCCGAGCAGATGCAGCAGGCGGTCTCGATCATCCGCCAGCGCATCGACGCGTCCGGCGTCTCCGAGGCGGAGATCACCACCCAGGGCGGTCGCAACATCGTCGTCTCCGTCCCAGGTGAGATGGACCAGCTCACGCGAGACCGCATCGAGAACTCGGCCAAGCTCGAGTTCCGTGCCGTGCTCGTCGCGGACCAGGCCGCGAACAGCCAGGCCATCCCGGCCGACCAGCTGCCGGAGGAGCTCTCGACGACGCCCACCGCGGAGCCGACGAACGCGAGCGACCTCAACTGGGTCACCGAGCAGATGTACGTCGACTTCCTGCAGTTCAACTGCGCCGACCTCGCACCCGCTGCGGACATCGACCCGACCCAGCCGCTCATCACCTGCGACGACAGCGGGACGGAGAAGTACGTCCTGGGGCCGGTCGAGGTGACCGGTGAGCGCATCGCGGACGCCACGAGCGGTCTCACGACCACGAGCACCGGCGCGACCACCAACCAGTGGGCCGTGAACATCGAGTTCGATGCGCAGGGCACGCAGGAGTTCGCTGCCGTGACCGAGCGACTCGTCGGGTTGACGGAGAACCAGAACCGCTTCGCCGTCACGCTCGACAACCAGGTCATCGTGGCTCCGACCACCAACGCGGCGATCACCGACGGCAAGCCGCAGATCTCAGGAAACTTCAACGAGGAGAGCGCCAAGGCCCTCGCCGACCAGCTGAAGTTCGGCGCGCTGCCCTTCAACTTCGTCGCGCAGTCGACCTCCACTATCTCGGCGACCCTGGGCAGCTCGCAGCTCGTGAACGGCCTCATCGCCGGTCTCATCGGGCTCGCGGCCGTCGTCGTCTACTCGCTGTTCCAGTACCGCACGCTCGGACTCGTGACCGTCGCGTCGCTGGTCATCGCCGCGGCCCTGACCTACATCGTCGTCACGTATCTCTCCAACCAAGAGGGGTACAGGCTCTCGCTAGCGGGTGTCGCGGGCCTCATCGTCGCCATCGGCATCACGGCCGACTCGTTCATCGTCTACTTCGAGCGCATCAAGGATGAGCTGAGAGACGGCAAGGGGCTGGTCTCGGCTGTCGAGGGCGGCTGGACACGCGCCATCCGAACGATCCTCGCATCGGACGCCGTCAACTTCCTCGTGGCCATCGTGCTCCTGTTCGTGGCCGTCGGCAACGTGCGCGGCTTCGCGCTGACACTCGGCATCACGACGATCATCGACATCATCGTGGTCACCCTCTTCACCCACCCCCTCATGCGCCTGCTCGCTCGGACACCGTTCTTCGCGGACGGACACCCCGCTTCGGGCCTCGATCCCAGATCGCTCGGCGCGGTGTACCGCGGCCGCGGCACGTTCCGCACCCCGGAGCAGAAGAAGCGCGGCGCAACACGCGAGGCCGAGCGCCGACAGACGCTCGCCGAGCGCAAGGCAGAAGCCGCCAAGAAGGCCGGCGGCGATGACCTCGTGGCGGCCGGATCGGCCAATGCCGATCAGACGTCGACCACGAGCAATGGGGAGAAGGCCTGATGAGCAAGTTCCAGACCCTGGGCAACGACCTGTACACGGGGGAGCGCTCGTTCAACTTCGTCGGCAGACGGAAGATCTGGTTCTCCATCGCGGGAATCGCAGTCCTCATCTCGATCCTCGTGCCGATCCTCCGCGGAGGCCTCGAGCTCGGCATCGAGTTCACCGGTGGCTCCGAGTTCCTGGTCTCGCAGCCGGCGACCGACGAGCAGGAGCCGGCCATCGCGGCCGCCGCCGAGTTCACGGCGACCCCCGCGAAGGTCGCGGTCCTCGGCGACGGCGGAATCCGCGTGCAGACCGACGCCCTCTCCGAGGACGCCAACACGGAGTTGCGCGCGCAGCTCGCCGAGGCGTACTCCGTGCCTGTCGAGGACGTCAACCTGTCCACGATCGGGCCATCGTGGGGGCAGGACATCACCCGTCAGATGGTGATCGGCCTCGGTGTCTTCGTGGCGATCGCCGCCATCCTGATGTCGCTGTACTTCCGCACCTGGAAGATGTCGATCGCGGCGCTCGTCGCCCTCGCCCACGACCTCGTCGTGACGGCGGGCGTCTACGCCGTCACCGGCGTCGAGGTCACCCCCGCGGCCGTCATCGGCTTCCTCACCATCCTCGGCTACTCCCTCTACGACACCGTCGTGGTCTTCGACAAGATCCGTGAGAACGCCGAGGACTACAACGCGGAATCCTCCCGGACCTTCGGCGAGCTCGTGAACCTGGCCATCAACCAGACCCTCGTGCGCTCGATCAACACCTCAGTCGTGGCGCTGCTCCCGGTCGGAGCGATCCTGTTCATCGGCGCCTTCCTCATGGGCGCGGGCACGCTGCGGGACATCGCCCTCGCACTGTTCATCGGAATCTTCGTCGGAGCGCTCTCCACGATCTTCGTCGCGGGCCCGCTCTACGCGGCGCTGCGCTCACGCGAGCCGGAGATCGCCCGTACGGACAAGCGCATCCTCGCGGCTCGCGCGCGCACGCTCAAGGAGCGCGACGAGGCCGATGCTGACGCCGAAGACGACGAAGCGGCAGCCGCCTCGGAGTCCGAGCCGGCGCCCAAGGCCTCCGCGTCCTGAGGACACCCCGCACGGTGATAACTTGTCATCACCCTGGTCCGCGTACCCACGCAGGCCAGGGTGATGATGCATATGGAGGTGCTGCATGAGTGAAGTCTCCTCGTTGCGCTGGCGAATGCCGCGAATGTTCGCGAAGCAGCCGGTGCACGTCCTCGAGCCGATTCTCAAGTCGCTCAGAAAGCACGATCCTCGAGCGAACACGGCACTCGTGCAGCGGGCCTACGAGGTGGCGAAGGACGCCCACGAGGGGCAGTTCCGCCGCAGCGGCGAGCCCTACATCACGCACCCGGTCGCCGTCGCGAAGATCCTCGCCGATCTCGGCATCGGCTCGATCACCGTGGCGGCCGCGCTCCTCCACGACACCGTCGAAGACACCGACTACACGCTCGACGAGCTTCGATCCGACTTCGGCGACGAGATCGCGATGCTCGTCGACGGCGTGACGAAGCTCGACAAGGTCAAATACGGCGACAACGCGCAGGCAGAGACCGTGCGCAAGATGGTCGTGGCGATGTCGAAGGACATCCGCGTCCTCGTCATCAAGCTCGCCGACCGTCTGCACAACGCTCGAACGTGGGGCTTCATGTCCCCGGAGAAGGCGAAGAGCAAGGCGAAGGAGACGCTGGAGATCTACGCGCCCCTGGCGCACCGCATGGGTATCCAGGCGATGAAGAACGAGCTCGAGGATCTCTCCTTCGCCGTCATCAATCCAAAGATCTATTCCGAGATCAAGAATCTCGTCGCCCACCGGCAGCCCGAGCGCGAGAAGTACGTACAGCGGGTCATCGCCGAGGTGCAGTCGGACCTCCGGCAGTTGAAGATGCGGGGCGACGTCTACGGGCGCCCCAAGGAGCTGTACTCGATCTACCAGAAGATGATCGTGCGGGGCCGCGACTTCGACGAGATCTACGACCTCACGGCGATCCGCCTCATCGTCGACTCGGTGCGCGACTGCTACGGCGTCCTCGGAGCCATCCATGCCAGGTGGACACCCATGCCAGGGCGATTCAAGGACTACATCGCGACACCCAAGTTCAACCTCTACCAGTCGCTGCACACCACGGTGATCGGACCGGACGGCAAACCCGTCGAGATCCAGATCCGCACGATCGAGATGCACCGCCGCGCAGAGTTCGGCGTCGCGGCGCACTGGATGTACAAGCAGAACGCCCAGTCCGGCAAGCAGGACAAGGCTGACGAGACCCGCACCGAGATGGCGTGGCTCAAGCACCTGAGCGACTGGCAGCAGGAGACCACCGACCCTGGAGAGTTCCTCGACTCCCTCCGCTTCGACCTCGGCGCGAAGGAGGTCTACGTCTTCACGCCCCAGGGCAAGGTCATCGGATTGAGCGCTGGGGCCACTCCTGTCGACTTCGCGTACTCGATCCACACCGACGTCGGCCACCGGACCATGGGCGCGAAGGTCAACGGGCGTCTCCTGCCCCTCGACTCGAAGCTGCAGAACGGCGATGTCGTCGAGGTCTTCACCTCGAAGAACCCGGATGCCGGACCGAAGCAGGACTGGCTGACCTTCGTCGCCAGCGCCCGAGCCAAGAACAAGATCAGGCAGTGGTTCTCGAAGGAGCGCCGAGACGAGGCCATCGAGCAGGGGAAGGACTCCGTCGCCAAGGCGCTGCGGAAGGCCGGTCTCCCGCTGAACAAGGACCACGTCCAGGAGGCGTTCTCCTCGGTCGCGTCGAACCTCCGCTACCTCGACGTGACCGCCCTCTACGCCGCAGTCGGCGACGGGCACGTCTCGACCCAGTCGGTCATGGAGAAGCTGCAGGCAGCCCTCCGCCAGGAACAGGACGTCCCCGCCGCGGATGAGGCGCCGCAGTTCACCCCCGGCACGACGATCCCGACCACGAGCGACTCCGGCGTCCTCGTCCGGGGTGCACCGGACATCCTCGTCAAGGTCGCCAAGTGCTGCACTCCGGTGCCCGGTGACGACATCCTCGGCTTCGTCACGCGCGGCCAGGGCGTCTCCGTGCACCGCGCGGACTGCAACAACGTCGCGAGCCTCCGGCGCGAGCCCGAGCGCATGATCGAGGTCCAGTGGGCCCCCAGCTCCTCGAGCGTGTTCCTCGTGAACATCCAGGTGGAGGCGCTCGATCGCTCCGGACTGCTCAGCGACGTGACGCGCGTGCTGAGCGAGCACCACGTCAACATCCTTTCCGCAACCGTGCACACCTCGAAGGCTCGCCTCGCCATCAGCAAGTTCTCGTTCCAGATGGGCGACACGACGCACCTCGACCGTGTGCTCAACGCCGTCCGCAGGATCGACGGCGTCTACGACGTGTACCGGGTCAAGACGCAGTAGCGCTTGCACAGCGGGCCAGCGTCGCGCGGTCCCTCGCGAGGGAGACGAACGGCCTCCGGTGGCTGGGATAGTCAGCGAGGAGCTCCACCGGGTCCCTGGCGAGCAGCCGCACCGCGTGATCGATCGACGCCTGGCTGCTCTCCGGGTCGTGCAGGAGATCCAGGAGCGCGAGATCGGTTCGGACGACCCGGACGCCACCGACGAGCACAACAGCCTCCGGCGGCGGAGCAGTGGATCTGTACCTCACACCCGCACGTTGCCGCCTCGGCGGTCGCGCACCACGCGGGGACGCCAGCGTGACCTGCTGCGGCGCAGGGCCGCCCGCATGCACCCAGATCGCTGACGCGCCACCCACGGCGCAGCTGCCGGTCACGAGACGCGCGAGCGTCGAAGCCCGGTCCGCCGACGTGAGCGGCCCAGCGATCGACGCGTACCCCACGGCACACGCGTGGCCGAAGCGGAAGATCTCACCGTCCCGCTCCATGACCTGGAGCTCGGCGAAGGGCAGAAGACGAAGTGGGGCAGGATGCACGCTCGCATCCTGCCCCACTTCATGGCTCACACGGCAGACGGTCTCGACTGCTGTGGAGTGACGCTCAGACTCAGCTGCCGATGGCCGCGAGCCAGACGCGGCGGGCTTCGAGGGCCTCTTCGGCCTCCTTGACCGCCCGCTTGTCTCCCCGCGCCTCAGCGTCGGCGCGCTCGGCCTCGAGCTTCTCGATGGCCTCGGTCAGCTGGCTGTGCATGCCCTGGCTCCGGGCCTGACGCTCGGGGTTGGACTTCTGCCAGTGATCGTCGTCGAGCTTGCGCACATGCTGCTCGATGGCACGAAGGCGGTCTTCCGTGGCCTTGAAGTTCTCGCGGGGCACACGCCCGATCTCATCCCACCGACGCTGGATGTCGGCGAGCTTCTCTCGCGCCGCCCGGCGGTCGGTCAGCTGGAGGATCGGGGTCGCCTCTTCGAGAAGAGCAGCCTTGGCCTCGTAGTTGGCGGAGTACTCGACGCTCTCTGCTGCGTCGACCTCGCCCTTGGCCTGGAAGAGCACATCTCCGGCTGCCTTGAACTGGTTCCAGAGCGCGTCGTCGTACTTGCGGCCCGCACGGCCCGCTGCCTTCCACTCGTCGAGGAGTCTGCGGTACTCAGCGACACCGTCGGCGCCGCGGGGGGCAAGCGCCTCAGCCCGCTCCAGGATCTTCGTCTTGGCATCGCGAGCCGTCTTGTGGCTCGCGTCGAGCTCCGCGAAGAAGGCTCGGCGCTCGCGCTCGAGCGTGCTGCGCGCGCCACGGAACCGCTTCCAGAGCGCGTTGGCCTCGGCCTTCGGGAGCCTGGGCCCGTCCTGCTGGTGGGTCTTCCACTTCGCGAAGAGCTCGTCGATGCTGGCCGTCGTCTGCTTCCACTGGATGGAAGCAGGAGGCTGGGCGGCGAGGCGCTCAGCCTCGACCACGATCGCCTCGCGCTCCTGGAGCGCCCCGGCGATCTCTTCCTGCTGCGCCTCGCGCTGCTGCTCGGTGAGCTCGCTGACGGTGCCGCCGAGCGCTTCGAGGCGCGAACGGAGGGCGGCGAGGTCGCCGACCGCGTTCGCGTCGCTCAGCTGTGCGCTGAGGTGCTTGGCGGACTTGGCGATGTCAGAGGCCGGGGCTCCGTTCTTGACGCGCTGCTCGAGGAGAGACACCTGGCCTTCGAGGTCGGAGAACTTGCGAACGAAGTACGCGAGGGCTTCCTCTGTCGTGCCATCGGGGTACTGGCCGACCTTGCGCTCAGTTCCATCTTCGATCACGTACACGGTGCCGTCTTCTTCGACGCGGCCCCACGGATTCTGGGGGAGTGCAGACATGGCGAGTATTCCCTCACGGTAGGCGTTTGCGCAGCTTGCGCGACTGACTCCCCATGCTAGGACACTGCGGGCGCTTCGTTCACCAGGGCATGCCCAGTCTCGCCGTCCCGCTCCGGCAGGCGGCCCGCTCGATCCGCTACTGCAGGGAGAGGGAGGTGATGACGGCGGGCGCCACGGGAGCGCCGTCGCCGCCGCCGGAAGCCGGGTCGACACCCGGCTCGACGATCCCCGCGACGAACTCGTCCAGGCCGCCCGTGACCTTTCCCATGACGGTGTAGCCGCCCGCGGCATCGCCAGGGAGGATGGTGTCCTCGTAGACGATGAAGAACTGGCTGCCCATGCTCTCGGCGTTGCCGCCCTGGCGAGCCATGGCGATCGTGCCCGCGGGGTAGACGCCGTCTTCCGGCGCATTCTCAATGGGACCCCAGCTGTAGCCGGGTCCGCCGGTCCCCGTTCCTGTCGGGTCGCCGCACTGCAGGACGAAGAGTCCCTCGGTCGTGAGTCGGTGGCAGGAGGTGTCGGTGAAGTAGTTCTGGCCGTTGAGCGAAACCATGTTTGCCACTGCCTGCGGGGCGGCTGCGCCATCGAGCTCGATGCCCAGCGTGAGGTCGCCGTTGAAGGTCATCTCGCCCGTCCAGGTGCGTCCCTCGGCCAGGGCCGGGTCCGGTACCTCGCCGGACGGCGTGGCCGCAGGGGACGTCGTCTCGTCCGCGGCGGGGGCTGGGGCTCCTGGACCGCCCGTGAAGTAGAAGACCTGCAGTGCGCCGACGACGAGGGCGACCACGACAAGAGCGATCGTCCATGTGCGGTTATCTCGGCTGCGGCGCCGGACGCCGCGCTCGTGGACGGCGACGCGCGCCTCGTACTCGCGGGTCCGCCGACGCTGTTCGCGGGAGTTCTTGTCCGAAGTTGCCACTGTGCCTCATTCGCTTGTCTTCAGCATGCCGTGCAGGCACCAGAGGGGAGTTTACTAACATCGGGCTTCATGACAGGTGACGCGCCAAGCCTTGCGGGCACAACTGCGCCCCTCGCGGTGCGGATGCGCCCGAGATCCCTCGACGAGGTCGTGGGTCAGCGGCACCTGCTGCGCCCCGGCTCACCCCTGCGCGCCCTCGCCTCACCCGAGCAGGACACGCGTGCGGGAACGTCCGTGATCCTCTGGGGGCCACCCGGCACGGGCAAGACGACCCTCGCCCAGGCCATCGCGCACACCTCCGGCAAGCGATTCACGCAGCTCTCCGCCATCTCCGCCGGCGTGAAGGACGTGCGGCAGGTGATGGATGAGGCCCTAACCCAACGTGACCTGTACGGCATCCAGTCGGTGCTGTTCCTCGACGAGATCCACAGGTTCACCAAGGCGCAGCAGGATGCGCTGCTTCCCGGCGTGGAGAACGGCTGGGTCACGCTCGTCGCGGCGACCACGGAGAACCCCTCGTTCTCGGTCATCAGTCCGCTGCTCTCCAGGAGCCTGCTGCTCACCCTGCAGCCGCTCGACGAGGCAGACCTCATCGAGCTGCTCGACCGCGCGACCACTGACAAACGCGGCCTCGGCGGCGCCTTCGAGGTGGCGGATGACGCCAAGCGCGCGATCGTGCAGTTCTCCTCCGGCGACGCACGACGAGCGCTCACGACCTTGGAAGCGGCGGCGGCCGCCGCTCAGGCCTCCGAGCAGACGACGATCGATGCCGAGATCGTCTCGAGTGCCTCTGACCAGGCGCTGCTCCGCTACGACCGGGACGGCGATGAGCACTACGACGTCATCAGCGCCTTCATCAAGTCGGTGCGAGGCAGCGATCCTGATGCGGCACTCCACTACCTGGCTCGCATGATCGTCGCGGGGGAGGACCCGCGTTTCATCGCCCGCAGGCTCATCGTGCTCGCGAGCGAGGATATCGGCCTCGCAGAGCCGCGGGGGCTCGAGATGGCCGTGGCCGCGGCCGACGCCGTCCAGCTCATCGGCATGCCGGAGGGACGCATCCCGCTCGCGCAGGCGACCGTCTTCCTGGCGACTGCCCCGAAGTCGAACGCTGCCTACTCGGGGATCAACGCGGCAATCGCCGACGTCAAGGCGGGCGGGATCGGCCGCGTGCCGAAGCACCTCAGGGACGCGCACTACGCCGGGGCGAAGCGCCTCGGCCACGGCAAGGGCTACCGGTATCCGCACGACGACGCACGGGGGGTCTCCGAGCAGCAGTACCTCCCCGACGAGCTGAGCCAGCGCGAGTACTACTCGCCGACCCGGTTCGGAGAAGAGCGGGAGATCGCCGCGAGGCTCGAGAAGCTGCGGGCCATCACGAAGCCAGGACTCTGAGTGCGGCTGCGGCTGTGCTAGTCTTTCTCGGTCTACCTCCCGGGGTTGCGTGCGGCTGCGCGTCCGAGAGCAAGGCGTGCAGTCTGTAGCCGACGCACGCGCGACACTGCTCAAGTTTGACGCCGGGGCATGGCCTTGGCGGAGAGCAACTTCATTTCTGCGCGCTCACGCGCGCCAAACTTCGCTCGAAAGGCAATTGTGTCCAAGACCTCACGTTCACGCAGCAAGGTGCGCCTCAGCCGCGCACTCGGCATCGCACTCACCCCGAAGGCAGAGCGCGCGCTCGAGAAGCGCCCGTACGCACCGGGAGAGCACGGCCGCACGCGTCGCAAGACCGACAGCGACTACGCCGTCCGTCTGCGCGAGAAGCAGCGTCTGCGCGCCCAGTACGGGCTCCGCGAGAAGCAGCTTCGCATCGTCTTCGAAGAGTCGCGTCGCGCGGCAGGCCTGACGGGTGAGAACCTCGTCGAGCTGCTCGAGATGCGCCTCGACGCGCTTGTCCTGCGTTCGGGCTTCGCCCGCACCACGGCACAGGCTCGTCAGCTCGTCGTGCACCGCCACATCCTCGTCGACGGCAAGCTCGTCGACCGCCCCAGCTTCCGCGTGAAGCCGGGGCAGCTCGTCCAGGTCAAGCAGCGCTCGGAGGCCCTCGAGGTCTTCCAGGTCGCCGCAGCCGGTGGCCACGCGGACGTCCTCCCCAAGGTCCCCGCGTACCTCGATGTCGACCTCGCAACGCTCCAGGCGCGCCTCGTGCGCCGTCCGAAGCGCGTCGAGGTCCCGGTGACGTGTGAAGTCCAGCTCGTCGTCGAGTACTACGCTGCTCGCTAGCCAAGCAGGCGCTCCGGTTCGCCGGAACTGGCAGTTCGGGACAGTCCGAGCCGCGAGAGCCAACTAGCATAGGGGCGGGTCATCGCAAGATGGCCCGCCCCTTTGTTTGTCCTGCGGCACTGTGCCGCTCGTCTACGCGTGCGGCAGCCCCGTTCGTCTATCCGTGCGGCAGCTCGCTGCACTCAGTAAGGAGCACCATGTCTGGTGGCGACATCGCCGGCCTCATCGCGGCCGGAGTCTTCCTCGTCCTCGTCCTTCTGCTCGCGGTACCTCTGCTGAAGCTCGGCGGCGTCCTCGACGAGGTGCGCAGCGGCATCCGCGAGTCCGTCGATGCGATCACCCCGACGCTCGCCGAGACGCAGGTCACCGTCCTCGAGGCCAACAAGCAGCTCGCGAAGATCGACAGCATCACCACCCACGTGTCCGAGACGACGAGCAACGTCTCCAGCCTCGTCGCGCTCACCGCCGCCAGCGTCGGCGGCCCCCTCATCAAGCTCGCCGGGTTCTCCGCGGCAGTCCGCGCCGGCATCTCGAGCTTCAAGAGCGACGGGCCGACCAAGTCCAAGGTCAAGTCCACGCCGAAGAGCACCCCGAAGAAGCCGAAGCCGCGCGCTACGCGCTGACCAGTCCGACCCCCTCACCCCTCTTCACAGGAGTTCGCATGCGCACAGCACTCAGCATCATCGGCGGCATCGCCGCAGGGTTCGCCCTCGCTCACCTCGTCAACTCGACTCCGGCAGGGCGCAAGTTCTTCGCCGGCGTGAACGGTCGCGTCGACGAGTTCACCGAGGCCGTCGCCGAGGGCTACCGGGCCCGCACGCAGGACCTCTCCGCGGCCATCGCCGACATCAAGTAGCGCGACCAGCACATCCCCCGTCGCCTGGGCGACCTTCGTCGCCCGTCGCCAGAGAAAGAGCCACACCGCACGATGCAAACCGCTGAGATCCGTCGCCGCTACCTCGACTTCTTCGAGAAGCGCGGGCACACCGTCGTCCCTTCCGCGCCCCTCGTCAGCGACGACCCGACGATCATGTTCACGATCGCCGGCATGGTGCCGTTCATCCCGTACTTCACCGGGATCGTGCCGCCTCCGTTCGATCGCGCCGTCAGCGTGCAGAAGTGCATCAGGACCAACGACATCGAAGAGGTCGGGAAGACGCCTCGGCACGGAACCTTCTTCCAGATGTGCGGCAACTTCTCGTTCGGCGACTACTTCAAGCAGGGCGCGATCGAGTTCGCCTGGGAGCTCCTCACCTCCCCGGAGAGCTCCGGCGGTCTCGGCTTCAAGCCGGAAGACCTCTGGATCACGGTGTACGAGAAGGACGACGTCGCTCGCGGCATCTGGCGCGAGGTGACGGGCTTCAGCGACGACCGCATCCAGGGCCTCGGGATGAAGGACAACTTCTGGTCGGCCGGAGGCCCAGGCAGCCCCGCTGGCCCCTGCTCGGAGATCTTCTTCGACCGTGGCCCCGAGTACGGCGTCGACGGCGGCCCCGCCACCGATGACGACCGCTACGTCGAGATCTGGAACCTCGTCTTCATGCAGTACGAGCGAGGCGCAGGCACGACGAAGGACGACTACGAGATCGTCGCCGACCTCCCCAAGCAGAACATCGACACGGGTATGGGTCTCGAGCGCATCGCGTTCATCAAGCAGGGTGTCGACAACATGTACGAGATCGACCAGGTTCGGCCCGTGCTCGACAAGGCCGCCGAGATCTCCGGCAAGCGCTACGGCGCGGTGCACACCGACGATGTGCGGATGCGCGTCGTCGCCGACCACGTGCGCTCGTCGCTCATGCTCATGGCCGACCGCGTGGAGCCGGGCAACGAAGGACGTGGCTACATCCTGCGTCGCCTGCTCCGTCGAGTCGTTCGCGCCATGCGCCTCCTCGGGTTCGAGGGGGCGAGCCTGCCGCAGCTGCTCCCAGCGTCCAAGGACGCCATGCAGGACGCCTACCCGGAGCTCGTCGATGAGTTCCCGCGCATCTCGCGCCTCGCGTACGCCGAGGAGGAGACCTTCCTCCGGACGCTCACGGCCGGCACCGCGATCCTCGACACCGCGGTCACCGAGACGCGGGCCAGCGGCGTGCAGCACCTCTCCGGTGAGACCGCGTTCAAGCTGCACGACACCTTCGGCTTCCCCATCGACCTGACCGTCGAGATCGCCGAGGAGGCAGGGGTCAGCGTCAACCGCGAGGCCTTCGAGCGCCTCATGAGCGAGCAGCGCACGCGGGCGAAGGCGGATGCCAAGTCCAAGCGCTCGGCCCTCGCCGACGTCTCGGTCTACAGCGAGTTCCGCTCGCTCGGCGAGACGATGTTCGTGGGCTACACCGATCTCGCCCACGAGAGCGAGGTCCTCGGTCTCATCGTCAACGGCGTCCCCGCCGCCAGCGCAGGCGCCGGTCAGCAGGTGGAGATCATCCTCGCGAGCACCGCGCTCTACGCGGAGTCCGGGGGACAGGAGGCCGACTCCGGCCAGATCACCTCCGCAGCCCGCGGACTCGTTGCCGACGTCGTCGACGTCCAGCGTCCCATCGCCGGACTCGTCAGCCACACCGTCACCGTCGTCTCCGGCGAGGTCGCTGTCGGCGACCGAGTGGAGACGATCGTCGACCCCGCCTACCGACGCAGCGCCAACCAGGCTCACACGGCGACGCACCTGCTGCACGCCGCGCTACGCGACGTCCTCGGGCCAGACGCCCACCAGTCCGGCTCCTACAACAAGGCCGGCTACCTGCGGCTCGACTTCTCCTGGAGCCAGGCGCTCACGGTCGACACGAGAGCCGAGCTCGAGGGCATCGTGAACGACGCCATCCGCGCCAACCATGTCGTCTCGACCCGGGAGATGGACCTCGACGAAGCGAAATCCCTGGGGGCTCGCGCCCTGTTCGGCGAGAAGTACGGCAGCCGCGTGCGGATGGTGGACATCGGCGGACCGTGGTCGCGCGAGCTCTGCGGCGGCACCCACGTGGGCAGCTCTTCCGAGGTGGGGATCGTGAACCTCATCGGCGAGTCATCCGTCGGTTCCAGCAACCGGCGCATCGAATCACTCGTCGGCCGCGACGCCTTCGCGGACTTCGCCGTCGAGCGCGCCATCGTCTCGCAGCTCACGAGCAGCCTGAAGGCGCCGCGGGAGCAGCTTGCCGATCGCGTGCAGGACCTCGCCGCGAGCCTCAAGACCGCGCAGAAGCGCATCGCGGAGCTCGAGGCGGCGGAAGCCATGCAGCGCGTACCGGCTCTTGCCGCCGAGGCGAGCACCGCGGGGGGCGTCGTGCTCGTCGCGAAGCACCTCGGTGAGGTTCGGAGTGCCGATGAGCTCCGCTCGCTGGCGCTCGCCGTCCGCGAGCAGCTCGGCGAGCGCCCGGCCGTCGTCGCCCTCGGGGCCGCCTCGAACGGCAAGCCGATCGTGCTCGTCGCGACCAACGCCGCCGCCCGGGACACCGGTGCAGCGGCAGGCGCTCTGGTCCGTATCGCCGCCCCGATCCTCGGTGGCGGCGGCGGCGGCAAGCCGGATGTCGCCCAGGGCGGCGGCACCGACGTCGAACGGCTCGACGACGCGCTTGCCGCCATCCGCTCAGCACTGGCGAATGACTGAGTTCCGGATCGGCACCCGACTCGGCGTCGACGTGGGCAAGGCCCGCGTCGGCGTCAGCCGGAGTGATCCGCACGGCATGCTCGCCACCCCCCTCGAGACCGTGCCGCGCGACGGCGCCAAGGGCGACGCGCACGCCAGGCGCATCGCGGAACTCGTCGCCGAGTACGACGCCATCGAGATCGTCGTCGGACTGCCCCTGTCGCTGTCGGGTGCGGAGACCGCCTCGACCGCCGACGCGAGGGCCGTCGCAGAGCAGATCGCGTCGAGCTCTCCGGTGCCACTCAGGTTGGTGGACGAGCGTCTGACGACGGTGAGTGCAAGCCGCCAGCTCCGAGACGTCGGCCGGAAGGCCTCCAGGTCTCGACACATCATCGATCAGATGGCCGCAGTGGTCATCTTGCAAACCTCGCTCGACGCGGAGCGCCAATCCGGACGTGCACCGGGTGAGCTCCTCTCCCGAAAGGATCAGGACTCTGTCGGACAACCAGACCCCCAGTAGCCACGACGGACGAAAGCGCTTCACACCTGACGACCCATTCGGCGATCTCTTCTCCGACGAGGCGGCCCCGGCAACGGATGCCGGTGCTGCCAGCCCGCGGAGGGCAGGCGGCAGCCGACGCCGCGAGTCGACCGCGGCACGCCGTGGCAAGCGGAGTCTGCTCGTCATCCTCGTGCTCGTGGTCGTCGTCGCCGTGAGCGCGGCGGTCGTGTGGTTCGGGTTCGGCTCGCAGCTGCGCAGCATCTTCGGCGGCGGCGCCGCCTCCGCCGACTTCGAGGGGTCGGGAAACGGCACGGAGCTCGCCTTCACGATCGAGTCCGGCGACACCGGGACCTCGATCGGAGAGCGCCTCGCCGACGTGGGCATCGTGAAGACCTCCGGTGCCTTCGTGGATGAGGTGCTGGCCCAGCCCGAGGACCCGGTGTTCATCCCGGGCAGCTACGGCATGCAGGAGGAGATGAGCGCAGAATCAGCGCTCGTGTCGCTCCTCGACCCCGCGAACCGTCAGGAGTCGACGGTCGTGATCCCGGAGGGGACCGCCCTCCAGGACGTCTACGCCCTCATCGAGGGCGGCGTCGGCATCCCCGTCGCCGACCTCGAGGCCGCCGCGGTTCCCGCGAACTTCGGCCTCCCTGCCGAAGCCACGACCCTCGAGGGTTTCCTGTTCCCGGCGACCTACAGCTTCGATCCGGGCGTCGACGCCACGACGGTGCTCAAGACCCTGGTGGATCGCATGTTCCAGTCGCTCGACGAGCACGGAGTAGCTCCGGAAGCCCGCTGGGACACGGTGCGCCTCGCCTCGCTCATCCAGAAGGAAGCCGGGCTCAGAGAGGACTACTACAAGGTCTCGAGGGTCTTCCTGAACCGACTCGACATGGGCATGCTCCTCCAGTCGGACGCCACGGTCGCCTACGGAACGGGCAACACGCACCGGGTCTCGACGAGCGATGCCGAGCGCGCCGACGCGGCGAACGCCTACAACACCTATGTGCATCCCGGGATGGTGGTCGGCCCCATCTCGAACCCCGGCGACATCGCGATCGACGCGGCGGTGAACCCTGCGGACGGCCCCTGGGTGTACTTCGTGACCTGGAACCTCGACACGGGGGAGACCATCTTCTCCGAGACGTTCGAGGAGCACGAGGTCGCGGTCGCCAAGTGGCTGGCGTGGATGGCCGAGCACCCCGAATATGGGTGAGGCTTCGACGAGGCTCGCCGTCCTGGGGTCTCCGATCGGGCACTCGAAGTCTCCAGCGATCCACTCGGCCGCGTACGAGGTCCTCGGTCTCGACTGGAGCTACGAGCGCTTCGACGTGCCGCAGGGTGGGCTGGCGGGTTTCCTCGCGTCGAGGGGGCAGGGATGGCGCGGGTTCTCCGTGACCATGCCCCTGAAGCACGAGGCTCGCGCGTTCGCCTCCACGCTCGCGCCCGCCGCATCGGAGATCGGCGCCGTCAACACGCTGGTCTTCGACGGGGCGGACGCGGGCGCCCCGGCTCGAGGGTGGAACACGGATGTGACGGGCTTCGTCGCGGCGCTCAACGAGGCAGGTGTCCTCTCGGCTCCTCGGGTGCGGCTGCTCGGCGCTGGCGGTACGGCGGCCGCCGTCATCGCAGCGCTGCCCTCGCTGGCGGCGACCGAGCTCTCCATCGTCGTCCGAGCGCCGGAACGAGCGCAGGGCATGGCGGCGCTCGCGCGCTCGCTGGGGGTCGAGGTCGAGGTGCTGACCTTCGCTGCGTTCGACGCGCTTCCCCCCGAGGCGCGCGCCGCGGAGCTCGTCGTCAACACCGTGCCGGGGGACCGGGACCACGTCGGCATCGACGCATCGTGGGTGCAGGGGGCGGTGCTCTTCGACGTGCTCTACGACCCGTGGCCCACGAAGCTCGCGACGCGCTGGCAGTCCGCCGGTGGTCAGGTGGTCTCGGGACTCGAGCTCCTCCTGGCCCAGGCACTCGTGCAGGTTCGGCTCTTCACCGGCCGTGATGAGTCGGAAGTCCTCCCCAGGGAGGCCGAGGTTCGCTCGGCGATGCGAACCGCCGCGCTGCGCGTGTCAGAATAGTCCAATGCTTCGATGGCTCACGGCCGGGGAATCCCACGGCCCAGAACTCCTTGCGATCCTCGAGGGACTCCCAGCTGGTGTCCCGCTTTCCCTCGACGATCTCCGCACCGACCTCGCCCGCCGGAAGCTCGGCCACGGCAGAGGCGCACGAATGAAGTTCGAGCAGGACGAGCTCACGCTGTCCGCCGGCGTCAGGCACGGTTTCACGATGGGGTCGCCGATCGGCATCCGGATCGGCAACACCGAGTGGCCCAAGTGGGTCGAGGTCATGAGCCCCGAGCCGGTCGACGCGGCTGTGTTCGACACGGGACGCGGTGCGAAGCTCACGCGCCCGCGACCGGGGCACGCCGACCTCATCGGCATGCAGAAGCACGGCTTCGACGAGGCGCGCCCGGTCCTCGAGCGCGCGAGCGCACGCGAGACGGCGGCGCGTGTCGCGCTCGGCGCGATCGCGAAGCGCTTCCTCTCGGAGCTCGGGATCACGACGTTGAGCCACACGCTCGCCATCGGGACGGTCCGTGTGCCCGAGGACGCGCCGCTGCCCGCCTACGGCGACCTGGCCGCCATCGACGCGGATCCGGTTCGCGTGTTCGACGAGGAGACCTCCGCTGCCGCAGTCGCCCTCATCGATGAGGTCCGCAAGAGCGGCGACACGCTCGGTGGCGTGACCGAGGTGCTCGTCTGGGGCCTGCCGCCCGGCATCGGCTCCTACGTGCACTGGGATCGCCGCCTCGACGCGCGACTCGCGAAGGCGCTCATGAGCGTTCAGGCGATCAAGGGGGTTGAGGTCGGCGACGGCTTCGAGACCACACGTCGTCCAGGCACCGCGGCGCACGACCCGCTGTACGTCCGCGACGGCTCCATCGTCCGCTCCAGCGACCGTGCAGGTGGCATCGAGGGCGGCATGGCGACCGGCACGGTGCTCCGAGTCCGGGCCGGCATGAAGCCGATCGCGACCGTCCCGAAGGCCCTCCACACCGTCGATGTGGCGACGGGCGCGGATGCGGCTGCGCACCACCAGCGTTCCGACGTCTGCGCGGTCCCAGCGTCCGGTGTCGTCGTCGAGGCGATGGTGGCCCTCACGATCGCCGACTCCATCCTCGAGAAGTTCGGGGGCGACTCCGTCGGCGAGACGAAGCGAAACATCGAGAGCTACCTCGCGAGCATCCCGCCGCTGCTGCGCACGTCGAGCGAGTCCGTCTCCGAGGCCGAGCTGCAGGCCGGTCCCGTCGACGAGACGCCGATGGGGGACTCGCTCAGCGAGTGGCGCGTATGAGCGTCGTGCTCATCGGCCCGCCTGCCGCGGGCAAGTCGAGGGCGGGCCGACGCCTGGCCAAGGTGCTGGACGTGAGCTACGTCGACACCGACAAGGTGATCGTCGCGCGCCACGGCGCGATCCCCGAGATCTTCGTCGAGCACGGGGAGGCCGAGTTCCGGCGTCTCGAGCGGGACGTCATCGCCGAGCACCTCGAGACCACCGAGGTCCTGTCGCTCGGTGGTGGTGCCGTGATGGATGCGCAGACCCAGTCCCGCCTCGGCGGGCACACCGTCATCCTCCTGACGGCGACTCCCGCCGCTATCGCCGAGCGCATCACCGGCAACGCGAAGCGCCCGCTCATCACGGGCATCGAGAGCTGGACCCAGATCTACGAAGCACGCCGCGAGACCTACGAACGTCTCGCGGATGCGACGTTCGACACTTCATTCCGGCCCATGGTCCGCGTCGTCGAAGACATCGCGGAGTGGCTGGAGCAGCAGACCAAGGAAGGACCAAGCGACGTTGCCTGAGATCATCGAGGTTCCCGGCGCCCACGGCGACATCATCATCGGGGCTGGTCAGTTCCGCGAGGCGGCTGCGGTCATCCCCGGCCTCCTCGGGGAGGGCGTCGCCAAGGTCCTGATCGTGCACGCGCCCCACCTGGCGGATGTCGCCGAGCGGGTGCGCGAGCAGCTTGTCGGCGAGTACAACCAGGTGCTCATCGCGGAGATCCCGGATGCCGAGGGAGCGAAGCGCATCGAGGTCGCGGCGTTCTGCTGGCAGATCCTGGGCCAGGCCGACTTCACGAGGTCCGACGCGGTCATCACGATCGGCGGGGGAGCGACGAGCGACATCGGCGGCTTCATCGCCGCGACGTGGCTCCGGGGTGTCAAGGTCGTGCACATGCCGACGACGGTGCTCGCCATGGTCGACGCGGCCATCGGCGGCAAGACGGGCCTCAACACCAACGAGGGCAAGAACCTCGTCGGCTCCTTCCACCCGCCGGCGGGGGTCGTCATCGACCCGGAGATCCTGGCCGGACTCCCTCGCAACGAGCTGCTGGCCGGCTTCGCCGAGGTCGTGAAGGCCGGCTTCATCGCCGAGCCCGAGATCCTCGACATCATCGAGCGCGACCCGGAGCGCGCGACCGACCCGACCACGCCCGAGTTCCTGCGGGTGCTCGAGCTCGCGATCCGCGTCAAGGCGAGGGTCGTCGGCGAGGACTTCACCGAGCAGGGCCTGCGCGAGATCCTCAACTACGGGCACACGCTCGGCCACGCCATCGAGAACGCGGAACGGTACCAATGGCGTCATGGCGCCGCCATCTCCATCGGCATGGCGTTCGTCGCCGAGCTGGCCCGCCTCTCGGGGCGCCTCGACGACGCCACGGCGGATCGACACAAGTCCATCCTCGAATTGCTCGGCCTGCCCACGAGCTACCCGGCCGGCCGCTGGAAGACGCTCCTCGCGACGATGCGTCGGGACAAGAAGGCTCGCGGAGCCATGCTGCGCTTCGTCGTGCTCGACGGGCTCGGCCGTCCGACGATCATGCAGGCGCCGGACGAGAGCCTGCTGTTCGCCGCGTACCAGGAGATCGCCAGCTAGATCGGCGCCAGCCACCGGTCAGCAGCAGCTCACGCGCTCCGGCGCCTGCAGGTAGGTGAACGAGCTCAGCGCCGTGAAGCCTGCTCGGTGGAACAGCCGCCGGGAGACGGCGTTGCTCTCGACCACCATCGCGAGGCAGGAGGTCGCACCGCGCTGAGCCGCTTCCTGCTGGGCCTGGCGCAGGAGCAGCCGACCGTGGCCTCGCCCTCGGTGTGCGCTCTGGGTGACCAGGCAGTCGATGACCCCGGTGCCGTCGACCACGGTGACCCGAGCGAGCGCCACGAGCGTTCCCTCCTGCCGGACGCCGAGGAAGCTCGACGCTCCTGAGCTGAGGATGCGCGGGGCGAGGCGCCGGTCGCGCGCCAGTCTGCGGTCGCTCCAGCTGAGCCAGGCGTCGAGCCAGTCCGGAGGGAGTTCGGGACCAGCCCGCGTGACCGGGATGAGGTCGCCGCCCGACTCGCCCTCGAGAGCTGCCGGTTCTCCACCGCGAAGCGAGCGGCAGAGGATCCTGCCCGTCAGCGTGGGGGAGTAGCCGAACGCCTCGAGGGCGGCGACGTCGCGGGGATCCGCCGACCCCGTCGCGAGGAACTGGCTGGGGAGCCCACGAACGCGGTATGCCTCCTCGACGGCGCCGAGCGCGAGCTGCGTCTCCTCGGCGGGGCCGAGCATCCACACGCTGTTCGCGCGCCTCGTGAATCCCTCTGCGAATCCGAGGCGCCACCCGCCGATTCGCCGCTCATCCAGAGCGGGCCAGCTCGCCATCAGCGCGGAGGTGGCCTGCGCGACCGTCGGCAGCAGCGCCGGCTCCTCGGTGGCTGGTCCAGGTTCCGCGGTCATGGATTCGAGGCTACGGGCAGGCGAGCAGCCGCGCCAGCATGCTCGGCCGGGACCGCTCGCGACATCGTCTAGCCTGGACGGCGGACCTGACGGCATGCCTCGCTCGCGCGGGACGCAGACGCAGTGACCGCATCCATCGAGCAGGAGGATCCACAGTTGACCAGGCGCATCGTCTTCCTCGACATCGATGGCACGCTCATCGACGAGCGGGAGCACATCCAGCCCTCGACCGTCGAAGCCGTGTCCCGAGCCCGGGACGCGGGACACCTGCTCTTCATCTGCACAGGCCGGTCCCGCGGCGAGATCTACCCGCAGATCCTCGACCTCGGCTTCGATGGGATCGTGAGCGCCGGCGGGAGCTTCGTCTGGCTCGACGGCGAGACCCGCGTCTCGCGGACCATGTCCCTCGAGGACGCCGCGTTCGCCATCGACTTCTTCACGGGCGCCGGCATCGACTTCTACGTGCAGAGCGACGCCGCCGTCGTCGCCAGCCCGGGGTTCCGCGCGCATCTGCGCCAACTCCTCGCGGCCGAGGTCGCCGACTCGAACCGCGTCGAGTCTGACGGCGAGCTGCAGTTCGAGAAGTTCTTCGACGATGGAGGCGAGGTGCTGCGCGACGACATCGGCAAGATGTGCTTCCTGAGCGCGGCCACGTCGATCGCCGAGATCCGCGCCGCTTTCGCGGGGCGCTTCGACGTCATCAACGCCACCGTGCCGGTTCTCGGTCCCCAGAGCGGGGAGCTCCTGCAGCTCGGCGTCAACAAGGGGAGCGCGATTCTCGAGGTCTGCAGGATCCTGGATCTCGACCCGGCTGACACGATCGGCATCGGCGACAGCATCAACGACGTCGAGATGCTCCAGGTCACGGGCATCGGCATCGCCATGGGCAACGCCCCGGACTCCATCAAGGCCCACGCTGACCAGGTCACGACGGGCGTCGACGACAACGGGGTGTGGAACGCGTTCGTCCGCAACGGCCTGATCACCGCAGACGCCTCCGTGGCGCCGACCGCCGCGTACGCCTGAGGCCGATCGCTAGACTGGCCGGCATGCGCATCCTCGTCCTCGGCGGCCCGAACCTCAACCGGCTCGGCACCCGCGAGCCCCAGACCTACGGCACCCAGACCCTGGACGACATCATCGAACTCCTCCGCGAGCGAGCGGGGAGCGGCATCGAGATCGATGCCCGCCAGTCGAACTTCGAAGGGCAGCTCGTCGAGTGGCTGCACGAGGCGGCCGACGCACGCACCCCGGTCATCCTGAATCCCGCAGCCCTCACGCACTACTCGATCGCGTTGCGCGATGCGGTCTCCATCGTGACGGAGACCGGCACCCCGCTCATCGAGGTGCACCTCTCGAACCCCCACGCTCGTGAGGTCTTCCGTCACACGAGTGTCATCTCGCCGGTCGCGACCGGCGTCGTCGCAGGGCTCGGCGCCGGTTCGTACCTCGCCGCGCTCGAGGGCATTCGGGCGATGAGCGAGGCGACGAGGCCCTCTCCAGAGACCCTGCACTAGACTTCTCCGGGGCCGCTGGGGCAAACGCCTCGCGCCGACAGCTCGCGCGTACCTCAACCAGGTGCCAATAACTGAAGAATCCCGCAGCACCGCGGGATGGACACGGAGAAACTTCCATGGCAACTACGGCAGACATCAAGAACGGCGTTGTACTCCTCATCGAGAAACAGCTCTGGCAGGTCATCGACTTCCAGCACGTGAAGCCCGGCAAGGGCGGTGCGTTCGTGCGCACCAAGCTCAAGCAGGTCGTCAGCGGCAAGACCGTCGACCGCACGTTCAACGCTGGCGCCAAGATCGAGACCGCGACCGTCGACCGGCGCGACTTCCAGTACCTCTACCGCGACGGAGACGGCTACGTCTTCATGGACCAGAGCGACTACGACCAGATCACGCTCGACGAGAAGATCGTCGGCGACGCCGCGAAGTACATGCTCGAGCAGCAGAGCGTGCAGATCGCGCTCAACGAGGGCGAGCCTCTCTACATCGAGCTCCCGCCGTCCGTGGTCCTCGAGATCACGTACACGGAGCCGGGCCTCCAGGGCGACCGCTCGAACGCCGGCACGAAGCCTGCGACCGTCGAGACGGGTGCCGAGATCCAGGTCCCGCTCTTCCTGAACGCCGGCACCAAGGTCAAGATCGACACCCGCACGGGCGACTACCTGGGCCGCGTCAACGACTAGTGAGCGCGCGCACGAAGGCGCGCAAGCGCGCCATGGACATCCTGTTCGCATCGGATGTTCGGGGGACCCCGATTCCGGAGCTCCTCGGACAGGAGGCGGAACGGGCAGCAGATGAGCCCGACCGTGCCGCGAGCTGGCGCTACGCCAGGGAGATCGTGCTCGGTGTCATCGAGCACGCCGACGAGATCGACGGCTACATCGTCGAGACGGCCCGCGACTGGACGCTCGAGCGCATGCCGGCCCTTGACAGGTCGATCCTCAGGGTCGCCATCTGGGAGCTCAAGTACAACGACGAGATCCCCGCTGCGGTCGCCATCACCGAGGCGGTCAGCGCAGCTGGCGAGTACTCGACGGATGCCTCGGGCAAGTTCATCCACGGAGTGCTCGGCCGCATCAGCGAGCAGTAGCCCGGTGCTAGGCTGGTGGCCTGGGTCGATGCCGCGAGAGCGGTGGCGACCCAGGCCCCAGTCGGGTTCCGGCCGACCGGATTCCCTGCAGCTCGCCTGCAGTCCCGGCGGCTCCAGTCCAGACATCCTTTAACACCGTCCAGTGAGGCGGGGAAGGAGGTCGACGTGTCCCAGCGAACCGTGCTGAATCACGACGACGTTCACAGAGCCCTCGTGCGCATCGCGCACCAGATCCTCGAGCAGAACCGCGGGTCCAAAGACCTGCTCCTGCTCGGCATCCCGAGCCGCGGAGTTCCTCTCGCGAAGCGCCTCGCCAGCCTCATCGCTGGCTTCGAGGCCTCGAACGGAACCCACGTCGAAGCCGGCGATATCGCCGGTGCTCTCGACGTCACGATGTACCGCGACGACCTGCGGAGGGGCCCGGCTCGCGTCTCGCAGCCGACGCACATCCCCGTCGGCGGCATCGACGGCAAGACGATCGTGCTCGTCGACGACGTGCTCTTCTCGGGTCGGACCGTGCGCGCTGCGCTCGACGCGCTGAGCGACACCGGCCGCCCGCGCGCCGTGCAGCTGGCCGTGCTCGTCGACCGAGGCCACCGGGAGCTGCCCATCCGCGCCGACTACGTGGGCAAGAACCTGCCATCCGCACGGAGCGAGCGAATCGGCGTGGAGCTCACCGAGCTCGACGGCGGCGACCGCGTGGTCATCACGGACGGAGCTCGCGCATGAAGCACCTGCTCTCCACGAAGGGCATGTCGCGCGACGACGCCATCATGCTCCTCGACATGGCCGAGGACATGTCCGACGTCGGCGACCGCGAGGTGAAGAAGCTCCCCGCCCTGCGCGGTATCACCGTCGTCAACCTGTTCTACGAGGACTCGACGCGCACGCGGATCTCCTTCGAGGCCGCCGAGAAGCGCCTGTCCGCCGACGTCATCAACTTCGGGGCCAAGGGCTCGAGCGTCTCGAAGGGAGAATCGCTCAAGGACACGGCCCAGACCCTCAAGGCCATCGGCGCCGACGCCGTCGTCATCCGGCACCCCTCGAGCGGGGCCCCGCAGCTGCTGGCCGAGCGCGACTGGATCGACGCCCCCATCCTCAACGCCGGCGACGGCATGCACGAGCATCCGACGCAGGCCCTGCTCGACGCCTTCACGCTGCGCCGACGTGTCCACGGGCGCGCTGCGGCACGCGGCAAGGGCCTCGACGGCTGCCACGTCGTGATCGTCGGCGACATCCTGCACTCCCGTGTCGCCAGGTCGAACGTCTGGCTCCTGACCACGCTCGGCGCCGAGGTCACGCTCGTCGGACCCCCGACGCTCGTCCCGGTCCGCACGGAGGCCTGGCCAGCGACCATCACGAGCGACCTCGACGGCGCGCTCGCGACCAAGCCAACCGCGGTCATGCTCCTGCGCATCCAAGCTGAGCGGATGCACGACGCGTTCTTCCCGAACACCAGGGAGTACGCGAAGAACTGGGGCCTCGGTGAGGCCCGCTTCCGAAGCCTGCCCGAGACTACGATGGTCATGCATCCGGGCCCGATGAACCGAGGCCTGGAGATATCCTCCATCGCCGCCGACTCACCGCAGTCGACAGTGCTCGAGCAGGTCGCGAACGGCGTCGCCGTCCGCATGGCAGCGCTCTACGTGCTCTGCTCAGGCGAACGTGCGGGGAGCGGCTCGTGAACCAGGGCCAAGGAAACGAGAGAGGCACCATGACCACGCTGTACCGAGGCGCCCAGCTGCTTGGCGTCGACCCCGTCGACGTCCTCGTCAGCGGGACGACGATCACCGAGGTCGCGCCGGCCGGCACGATCGGCGTCGAGAGCGTGGAGAGCGTGATCGATGTCGAGGGACTCGTCCTGCTCCCCGGGCTCGTCGACCTCCACACCCACCTGCGCGAGCCGGGCTTCGAGTCGAGCGAGACCGTCCTGACCGGCACACGCGCAGCGGCCTTCGGCGGCTACACGACGGTGTTCGCAATGGCGAACACCTCACCGGTGCAGGACACCGCCGGCGTCGTCGAGGCGGTAGCGGCGCTCGGCCGATCCGCCGGCTACGCCGACGTGCGACCGATCGGCGCCGTCACGGTCGGGCTCGGGGGAGAGCAGCTCTCGGAGATCGGGGCGATGGCCCAGTCGAACGCCGAGGTCCGGGTGTTCTCGGACGACGGCAAGTGCGTCTTCGACCCCCTGATCATGCGCCGCGCACTCGAATACGTGAAGGCCTTCGGCGGCGTCGTAGCACAGCACGCGCAGGACCCGCGCCTCACGGCCGGCGCGCAGATGAACGAGGGCGCCCTCTCCGCAGAGCTCGGTCTCGGCGGGTGGCCCGCCGTCGCCGAATCGTCGATCATCGCGCGCGACGCGCTCCTCGCCGACCACGTCGGGTCGCGCCTCCACGTCTGCCACGTCTCGACCAGGGAGGGCGTCGACGTCGTCCGCTGGGCCAAGTCGCGAGGCATCGACATCACTGCGGAGGTCACGCCTCACCACCTCCTGCTGACCGAGGAGCTCGTCCGCGGCTACGACGCGAGGTTCAAGGTCAACCCGCCGCTGCGCACCCAGGACGACGTGATCGCCGTGCGCGAGGCGCTCGCCGACGGCACGATCGACATCGTCGCAACCGACCACGCACCGCACCCGGTTGACGCCAAGGAGACCGAGTGGGATCAGGCTGCGATGGGCATGGTGGGACTCGAGTCAGCCCTGCGCGTCGTGCAGCACACCATGGTCGACACCGGCGCGCTCACGTGGGCGGACGTCGCCCGGATCATGTCGGAGACCCCAGCCCGAATCGGCGGCGATGCCATCTCAGGCCGCCCCGTCGCGGCCGGCGAGCTCGCCAACCTCGTCTTCTACGACCCCGCTCCCACCGCCGACTTCACGACGGACTCGCTCGGCGGGAAGAGCATCAACTCGCCCTTCCTCGGCATGCCGCTGCCCGGCCGGGTCGTGCACACGGTCTACCGGGGCACACGCACCTTGGACGATGGCGCGCTGCTGTCCGCCGAGGGTGCCGCTGACGCCGCCAAGGCCAGAGCGAAGGACCTCGCCTGATGGACGATCGCGTACTCCCCGCGACACTGACGATCGTCGCCTTCCTCATCATCGTCGTGCTCATGTGGCTCGGCTGGCGACGCCGCGTGCGAGGGCAGGCCGGAATCTCGTCGCCCCTCGAGGCGCCGCACTCGACCCAGCAGCCGCTCGGACACTGGCACGACGTCCACTACGTCTCGACAAGCCGCACTGGCGATGCGCTTGACCGGATCGTCGTGCCCCCGCTCGGCTTCCGAGGACGAGCGGAGGTCACCGTCCTCCGTGAGGGGCCAGTCGTCCGGATCGCCGGCGAACGCGCCTTCTTCATCCCAGCGGGAGACATCGAGGCGACGATCGACGGCACCGTCACGATCGACCGCGTGGTCGAGAACGGCGGCCTGACGATCATCCGCTGGCTCCTGCCCGCCGACGAGCACGCGAACCCGCGCGTGAGCGTCGAGACTTCACTCCGAGTTGTCGACGCCACGGCGCGCGAACAGCTCAAGACCGCGCTGCACTCGCTGCAGCTGACACCAGCCCCCACGACCGAGGAGTCCTCATGACGCCACCAATTCCCGCCGTGCTCGTTCTGGAGGACGGCACGCGATACGAGGGCGACGCCTACGGCGCCGTCGGCGAGACGCTTGGCGAGGTCGTCTTCTCGACAGGCATGACCGGCTACCAGGAGACCCTGACCGACCCGAGCTACGCGGGCCAGATCGTCGTGCAGACGGCTCCGCACATCGGCAACACCGGCGTCAACGACGAGGACATGGAGTCGCGCCAGATCTGGGTCGACGGCTACGTCGTGCGCGACCCCTCCCGCGTCGTCTCCAACTGGCGCGCAGAGGACACCCTCGAGAACGCGCTGACGTCGACGAGCATCGTCGGCATCTCCGGTGTCGACACTCGGGCGCTCACGCGCCGCATCCGCAGCGAAGGCTCGATGCGAGGCGGCATCTTCTCGGGAGACGCGGCCGCGACCGACGACGACACCCTGCTCGAGAAGGTGCGCTCCCAGCCGACCATGGCGGGACGCAACCTCAGCGACCTCGTCTCCACGCCGAAGGCCGTCGTGCACCCCTCCACGGGAGCCGAGCGCATCGGATCCGTCGCGATCATCGACCTCGGCATCAAGACCGCGACGATCAAGGCGCTCGCCGAACGCGGCTTCGACGTGCACGTGCTCCCGCACGCCACGACGATCGAGCAGCTCCGCGAGCTCGCACCGACCGCCGTCTTCTACTCGAACGGACCGGGAGACCCTGCCTCGAGCGAGGCCCACGTCGAGCTGCTCCGCAACGTCCTCCGCGACGGGACGCCCTTCTTCGGCATCTGCTTCGGCAACCAGCTGCTCGGCCGCGCACTCGGGTTCGACACCTACAAGCTCCCCTTCGGGCACCGCGGCATCAACCAGCCCGTCGTGGACACGTTCTCGGGACGCATCGAGATCACCGCGCAGAACCACGGCTTCGCGGTCCAGGCGCCCCTCGACGGGCCCGTCGAGACGCCAGCAGGCTTCGGGCGCGCCCAGGTGAGCCACATCGGACTGAACGACCAGGTCGTCGAAGGCCTCCGCTGCCTCGACATCCCGGCGTTCAGCGTGCAGTTCCACCCAGAGGCGGCGGCGGGCCCCCACGACTCCGCGCCGCTCTTCGACCAGTTCAGGGAGATGGTGCTCGAGCACCTCGCCTCCCCATCCACCCACACCAACGGCCAGGAGAACGCGTAAGCATGCCAAAGCGCTCAGATATCTCAAGCGTCCTCGTCATCGGCTCCGGCCCCATCGTCATCGGCCAGGCTGCCGAGTTCGACTACTCGGGCACGCAGGCCTGCCGAGTGCTCCGCGAGGAGGGCGTCCGCGTCATCCTCGTGAACTCGAACCCCGCGACGATCATGACCGACCCGGACTTCGCAGACGCCACCTACGTCGAGCCGATCACCCCCGACATCATCGAGTCGATCATCATCAAGGAACGCCCCGACGCGATCCTCCCCACCCTCGGCGGACAGACGGCGCTCAACGCCGCCATCGCCCTCCACGAGCAGGGCATCCTCGAGCGCCACGGTGTCGAGCTCATCGGCGCCAAGGTCGAGGCCATCCGCCGCGGCGAGGACCGCCAGATCTTCAAGGACCTCGTCATCGAGGCCGGCGCAGAGGTCGCGCGCTCGCACATCGCGACGAGCGTCGAGCAGGCCATCGGCTTCGCCGAGGACCTCGGCTACCCGCTCGTCGTGCGGCCGTCCTTCACGATGGGCGGCCTCGGTTCGGGCTTCGCCTACAACGAAGAGGACCTGATCCGCTTCGTCGCCGATGGAGTCCAGTCGAGCCCGACCGGCGAGGTGCTCCTCGAGGAGTCGATCCTCGGCTGGAAGGAATACGAGCTCGAGCTCATGCGCGACACGGCCGACAACACGGTCGTCGTCTGCTCCATCGAGAACGTCGACCCGGTGGGCGTCCACACGGGCGACTCCATCACGGTCGCCCCGGCCCTCACGCTCACCGACCGCGAGTACCAGCGCCTTCGCGACATCGGCATCGCGATCATCCGCCTCGTCGGCGTCGACACGGGTGGATGCAACATCCAGTTCGCCATCGACCCCTCGAACGGCCGCATCATCGTCATCGAGATGAACCCGCGCGTCTCCCGCTCGTCGGCGCTCGCCTCGAAGGCCACGGGCTTCCCGATCGCGAAGATCGCCGCCAAGCTGGCGATCGGCTACCGCCTCGACGAGATCCCGAACGACATCACGAAGGTGACGCCCGCCAGCTTCGAGCCGACGCTCGACTACGTGGTCGTCAAGGTGCCGCGCTTCAACTTCGAGAAGTTCCCCGCCGCCGACACGACGCTGACGACGACCATGAAGTCGGTCGGCGAGGCCATGGCCATCGGCCGCAACTTCTCGACGGCGCTGCAGAAGGCGCTGCGGTCGCTGGAGAAGCGAGGGTCCTCCTTCACCTGGGCTGCCGACGAGGCTTCGGTCGATGAACTGCTCGAGATCATCAAGGTCCCGACCGACGGCCGAATCGTCAACGTCCAGCGCGCGCTCTGGAAGGGTGCGACGCCGGAGCAGGTCTTCGAGTCCACGGCGATCGACCCCTGGTTCATCGACCAGATCGTGCTCATCAACGAGGTGGCCGATCAGATCGCCTCCGCCGACGTCGTCGACGCGCGGCTCCTCCGCAACGCCAAGCGACACGGGTTCTCGGACGCGCAGATCGCCGAGCTTCGCGGGCTCAGCGAGGACGAGGTCCGCGCCATCCGCCACAACTTCGGTGTGCGCCCGGTCTTCAAGACGGTCGACACGTGCGCCGGCGAGTTCCCCGCATTCACGCCCTACCACTACTCCAGCTACGACCAGGAGTCGGAGGTCACCCCGAGCGACCGGCGGAAGGTCATCATCCTCGGCTCCGGCCCGAACCGGATCGGCCAGGGCATCGAGTTCGACTACTCGTGTGTGCACGCGTCGTTCGCACTCTCGGACGCCGGCTTCGAGACCATCATGATCAACTGCAACCCGGAGACGGTCTCGACCGACTACGACACGAGCGACCGGCTGTACTTCGAGCCGCTCACGCTCGAGGACGTGCTGGAGATCGTCGAGGTCGAGCGCGGAGCAGGCGAGCTGCTCGGCGTCGTCGTGCAGCTCGGCGGTCAGACGGCACTCGGCCTCGCGAAGGGCCTCGAGGCCGCTGGCGTGCCGATCCTCGGCACCAGCCCCGCCGCCATCGATCTCGCGGAGGAACGCGGCCTGTTCTCGGGTGTCCTCGACCGCGCTGGCCTGATCTCCCCGGAGAACGGCACGGCGACCGACCTCGACGGCGCGCTCGAAGTGGCCACCGGCATCGGCTACCCGGTCCTCGTCCGCCCGAGCTTCGTGCTCGGTGGCCGAGGCATGGAGATCGTCTACGACGCCGAGCAGATGCGTGACTACTTCTCGCGCATCGAGGGCCAGGCGATCGTCGGTCCCGCCCACCCGCTGCTCGTCGACCGCTTCCTCGACGAGGCGACCGAGATCGACGTCGACGCGCTGTTCGACGGCGACGAGCTGTACATCGGCGGCATCATGGAGCACATCGAGGAGGCGGGCATCCACTCGGGCGACTCGGCCTGCACGCTGCCTCCCGTCACGCTCTCGAGCGCCGTCCTCAACAACGTCCGCGACGCGACACTGGCCATCGCGGAGGGCGTCGGGGTGCGCGGCCTGCTCAACGTCCAGTTCGCCCTCTCCGGAGGAAAGCTCTACGTGCTCGAGGCCAACCCGCGTGCCTCCCGGACCGTGCCCTTCGTCTCCAAGGCGCTTGGAACCCAGCTCGCCAAGGCCGCCGCACGCGTCATGACCGGCGTGAGCATCGCGGAGCTCAAGGCGGAAGGCCTCCTGCGCGAGCAGGACGGCACGCACCAGCCTGCGTCGAGTCCCGTCGCGGTGAAGGAAGCAGTGCTCCCGTTCAAGCGCTTCCGTACAAAGGACGGCCGCATCGTCGACTCGCTGCTCTCCCCGGAGATGCGCTCGACCGGCGAGGTCATGGGCATCGACACGGACTTCCCGACCGCCTTCGCGAAGAGCCAGCTCGCCGCCTACGGTGGCCTCCCGAAGTCGGGCACGGTCTTCGTGTCCGTCTCCGACCGCGACAAGCGCGCCATCGTCCTGCCCGTCGCGAAGTTCGTGGAACTCGGGTTCTCGATCGCCGCCACCGAGGGCACCGCAGCGGTCCTCGCCCGCCACGGCATCTCGGCGAAGGTCGTCGGCAAGTTCACCCCGGACTCTCCGGATGGAACGACGCCGGGCCAGGACCGCAACATCGTGGACATGATCCACGGGGGAGAGGTCGACATGGTCATCAACACCCCATCCGGCCGGGCGTCTCGAGCCGATGGCTACGAGATCCGCATGGCTGCGGTCTCCGCCGACCTGCCGATCTTCACGACGATCTCGGAGCTCTCCGCCGCCGTCGGCTCCCTCTCCGCTCTCCGCAGCGGATTCACCGTCACGAGCCTGCAGGAGTACAACACCCAGAGGGGGGAAAGCTAGTTGACTGCAGCGATGGCGTCGCGTGCTGGAGTGGGCGGGTTCGGCCCGCGACTCCAGCACGCCGTGGAGGAGCGGGGCCGACTCTGCGTCGGCATCGATCCGCATGAGTTCCTGCTCGCCTCGTGGGGGCTGCCCGACACCGCGACCGGAGCCGAGGAGTTCGGCCTTCGCGTCGTCGAGGCCGCTGCCGGGCGCGTCGGCGTCGTCAAACCGCAGATCGCCTTCTTCGAGCGCTTCGGCTCTGCGGGTTTCTCGGCGCTCGAGTCCGTCCTCGCGGCGGCTCGGGACGCGGGCCTGCTCGTGATCGCCGACGTCAAGCGCGGCGACGTCGGCACGACCCTCGAGGCCTACGCGAAGGCCTGGCTCGAAGCGGGGTCTCCGCTCGAGGCCGACGCGATGACGGTGAACCCCTACCAGGGCTTCGACTCGCTCGCCGCGGCGCTCGAGCTCGCCGAGCGGCTCGGCAAGGGGCTGTTCGTGCTCGCTGCGACGTCGAACCCAGAGTCGACCTCGATCCAGACGGCTCGCCGTGATCGTGGAACGCAGCGCGGTGAGACCGTCGCGGGAGGCATCGCCAATCGTGCGGTCGCCTGGAACGCGCAGCACGCGAGCGGTGACCTCGGCTCGGTCGGGGTCGTCCTCGGCGGCACCGTCGACTTCGACACCCTCGGCGTCGACCTCCCCGCCCTCGGCGGTGCACCCCGTACCCCGATCCTCGCTCCGGGCTTCGGCCACCAGGGGGCCGAGTTCGCGCAGATCAGAAGCACGTTCGGTGCAGCCACCGAATCACTCATCGTGAACGTCTCCCGGAGCGTCCTGGCTGCAGGACCCGATGGCATCGCCGGCGCCATCGACCAGCAGACCGCAGAGCTGGAGAACGCCCTCTCATGACCCAGGTGCCACCCCCCGTCGACCGCGTCGCCGCTTCCAGGGCCGCGGTCCTCGCCCGCCAGGCCCGCGCGGAGGTCAAGCGAGCGCTCGCGACCGGCGCTCGCAGCCCCATCTCGGTGCTCGACGCGAGCCAGTTCCCGGAACACGCAGCCGAGCACTCGCTGCGCGTGACCCAGTTCCTGCTGAGCATCCCGCACATCGGAGCCACCAAGCAGGCCCGCATCCTCGAGGAGCTGGCCATCTCGCCGTCCAAGCGCCTCGGTGGGCTCGGCCGCAACCAGCGCATCCGCCTCCGCGCCTTCCTGGAGGAACGACTCGGTGCGCAGAGCACCGGGAATCGCCTCGTGGTCCTGGCTGGCCCCACGGCAGTCGGCAAGGGCACGGTCGCCAACTACATCCGCGAGCACTACCCGGAAGTGGAGCTCTCCGTCTCCGCCACGACGCGCTCACCCCGGCCCGGCGAGGTTGACGGCGTCAACTACCACTTCACCGACGACGCCGGCTTCGACCGGCTCGTCGATCAGGAGCAGCTGCTCGAGTACGCGACCGTCCACAACGCCTTCAGGTACGGCACTCCGCGCGGCCCCATCGACGAAGCCATCTCCTCCGGCCGATCCGTCCTGCTCGAAATCGACATTCAGGGCGCCAGACAGGTCAGATCGCGCATGCCTGAGGCTAGACTGGTATTTTTGTTGCCTCCGAGCTGGGACGAGCTCGTGCGGCGCCTCGTGGGGCGCGGCACGGAATCACCCGAAGAACAGGCTCGGCGCCTCGAAACCGCGAAGATCGAACTCGCCGCCCAGGACGAGTTCGATGCACTGGTCGTCAACGACTCCGTGCCTGAGGCTGCGGCACGCGTAGTCGAACATCTGGGACTGAACAAGGAGCACGCATGATTGAGAAGCCCAAGGGCATCATTGACCCGCCCATGGACGAGCTGCTGCAGCGCGTCGACAACAAGTACCAGCTGGTCATCTTCGCATCGCGTCGCGCGCGTCAGATCAACGACTACTACTCCGACCTGCACGACGGTGCGATCTACCAGAACGTCGGCCCGCTGATCGACTCCTCGATCGACGACAAGCCGCTCTCGATCGCGCTGCACGAGATCAACGAGCAGAAGATCGTCATGGTCGAGGCGCGTCCGCTCGAGACGCCGGACGACGTCATCGTCTTCGACGACGAGATCAACTTCGAAGACGACGCACCGCAGGCCTAGCACGACCGTGAGCGAGATCGCTGGCGCGCATCCGGCTGCCGCCCACCAGACCGATGCGTCTGACGGGCAGCCGATGCGCGTCGTCATCGGCGTGACAGGCGGCATCGCCGCCTACAAGGCGGTGCAGGTCATCCGCGATCTCGTTCTCCTCGGCCATCACGTCGACGTCGTGCCCACGGAGTCCGCGCTGCGGTTCGTGGGCCGTCCGACGTTCGAGGCCATCTCGCGCAATCCCGTTCGAACCGACGTCTTCGACGACGTCGCGGAGGTTCGGCACGTCGCGCTCGGCCAGCAGGCTGATGTCATCGCCGTCGTGCCGACGACCGCGAACTCCATGGCGAAGATCGCCGCCGGTCTCTCCGACGACCTGCTCGGCACGACGATCCTGGCGTCGACGGCCCCGCTCATCCTCGCGCCAGCCATGCACACGGAGATGTGGCTCAACCCGGCGACGCAGGCCAACGCGGCCCGTCTCGACGCACGTGGAGTGGTGCTCGTCGGTCCGGCCGACGGACAGCTGACCGGCAACGACTCCGGGCCAGGTCGCCTGGCGGAGCCCTCCGAGATCGTTGCGACGATCCTGAGCGCCGGACGCGGCGAACGTCGACGCCGCCGCGAGGCGGAACTGGTGAGCGACCTCCGCGGGAGGCGAGTCCTCATCACTGCAGGAGGCACCCGCGAGCCGCTCGACCCCGTGCGGTTCATCGGCAACCGATCGAGCGGGAGGCAGGGCTTCGCTCTCGCTGAGCGTGCCCTCGCGCGTGGCGCTGAGGTCACCCTCGTCGCCGCCAACGCGGAGGTCCGGCCACCCGACGGGGTCAAGCTCGTCACCGTCTCGAGCGCGCAGCAGCTCGCGCAGGCCTGCGCCGAGATCGCCCCACGTCACGATGTCGTCATCATGGCCGCGGCGGTCGCGGACTACCGGCCACTGACCGTCGCCGAGGGCAAGATCAAGAAGGAGCAGGCGGGCGAGGAGCTGACGCTCACCTTCACCCGCAATCCCGACATCCTGCAGGATCTGTCCGCGTCACGTGGTGCCGATCAGGTCATCATCGGCTTCGCGGCCGAGACGGAGACCGACGACGCTGCGCTCCTCGAGCTCGGTCGGGCCAAGATCGCGAGGAAGGGATGCGACTACCTCGTCGTCAACAGGGTCGGCTGGAGCCTCGGCTTCCAGTCGGACGACAACTCGGTCTTCATCCTCGCAGCGTCTGGCGACGTTGTCTCGCGTCACACTGGCGACAAGATGTCGGTGGCCGATGTCATCCTGGATCTGCTCGCCAACGTATAGTCACGCCGGCGTCGCCAACCAGCAGCCGCAACACTCACCGCAAGGGGTTCTTCTTGTCTTCTCTTCGCCTGTTCACCTCTGAGTCGGTCACCGAGGGTCACCCCGACAAGATCTGCGACCAGATCTCCGACCGCATCCTCGACGACCTCCTGACCCAGGACCCGGCGTCCCGCGTCGCCGTCGAGACGCTCGTGACGACGGGCCAGGTGCACGTCGCCGGTGAGGTCACGACCAAGGCGTACTCCGACATCGCCGGCATCGTCAGACGCACCATCAGCGAGATCGGCTACACGTCGAGCGACGTCGGCTTCGACGGCTCCTCGTGCGGCGTCTCGATCTCGGTCGGAGAGCAGTCTCCCGAGATCGGCGAGGGCGTGACGACCTCGTTGGAGCACCGCTCCGAGAGCTCGGAAGACGCGATCGCCAAGCAGGGCGCGGGAGACCAGGGCATCATGTTCGGCTACGCGACCCGAGAGACCGAAGCCCTCATGCCGTTGCCGATCCACCTCGCGCACCAGCTCGCGCAGCAGCTCGCGGCCGTCCGGAAGTCCGGCGAGGTCGCCTACCTGCGCCCAGACGGCAAGACGCAGGTCACCGTCGGCTACGAGGGGAGCGTGCCCCGTTCCATCGAGACCGTCGTGGTCTCCACGCAGCACGACCCTGGCCTCGAGCAGGCGCAGATCCGCGAAGACGTCATCAGGCACGTCGTCCGCCCGGTGCTGGAGCGCAACGGCTTCGCTGACGCCGAGCCCACCTTCCTCGTCAACCCGTCAGGCAGCTTCATCGACGGAGGGCCCCGCGCCGACGCTGGCCTGACCGGACGCAAGATCATCGTCGACACCTACGGCGGCATGGCGCGCCACGGTGGCGGCGCCTTCAGCGGCAAGGACCCCTCGAAAGTCGACCGTTCGGCCGCGTACGCCATGCGATGGGTGGCGAAGAACGCCGTCGCTGCGGGACTCGCCGATCGCCTCGAAGTGCAGATCGCGTACGCCATCGGCAAGGCTGAGCCGGTCGGCCTCTACGTCGAGAGCTTCGGCACCGGCACGGTGGCGGACGCCACGATCATCGAGGCGATCCTCTCGACGTTCGATCTCCGCCCAGGTGCGCTCGTCGAGGACCTCGACCTGCGTCGCCCGATCTACGCCCAGACCTCCGCCTACGGCCACTTCGGTCGCGAGCTGCCCGACTTCACGTGGGAGCGCACCGACCGGGCCGAGGAGCTCCGCCGAGCCGCTGGTCTCTGATCGCAGAGCCAGCTGTGGACGACACCCTGCCGAGGGTCGCGCGCGTCGTCGTCGCCTCCCCGCTTCCGCAGCTCGACCGGGAGCTCGAGTACGAGATCCCCGTCGAGCTGCGCGGGAGCATCGGCGTCGGAATGCGGGTTGCGGTTCCGCTTCGCACCTCGAACCGCCAGTTGCAGGGGTTCGTCGTGGCCGTCGAGCGAGTCGCCGAGTACACGGGCAAGCTCGCGCCGATCATCGAGCTCGTCTCGACTGCCAGGGTACTCACGCCCGAGATCGCCGGCCTCGCCCGGGCCGTCGCCGACCGGCAGGCCGGATGCGCGGCGGACGTGCTGCGCCTCGCCATCCCGGCGAGGTCCGTGCGCGTCGAGCAGCGCTGGCTGGAGGCACGCGCCCAGGCAGCTCCAGCGACGGCGGAAGCTCCTGGCGGCGAGGACGCGCCGTCGAGCGATGCCGACGAGCCCGCGTCCATAGCGGACGAGCTCCACGATGCCCCGGAGGCGACGCTCGCTCCCATGTACGGGGCAGAGGCAGCCGACCTGCTCGGACGGGGTCCGGCGGCGAGGTTCGCGGTCGACGCCCCGGTCGGCGTCGACGGGGGAGTTCCCCGCTCGCTCCTCGCCCTCGCAGCGATCTCAGCGGTTCGCGTCGCCGCCGGGCAGTCCGTCATCCTGGCGGTCCCCGACTACCGCGACGTCGAGCTGGCCCTGCGCGCGCTCGGCAGGTTCCTCGATGCCGGGCGGGTCCGCCGCCTCGACACCCGCGCCAAGCCCGCCGACCGCTACGCGGCGTTCCTCGCCTGCCTCGACGAGACACCGGGTGTCGTCGTCGGCACGAGGAGCGTCATCTACGCTCCAGCCTCGAACCTCGGGGCCGTACTCGTCTGGGACGACGGCGACGAGAGCTTCACCGAGCAGCTCGCGCCATATGCCAGCACCCGCGATGTCGCCCTGCTCCGCGCTGAGCGCGAGTCGCTCACGCTCATCTTCGCGGCGCACACCCCGAGCCTGGAGGTCGCCCGCCTCGTGGGCATGCGGTGGCTCACTCCGGTGCCGCTCGCGCGACCGGAGGCTCCCAAGGTCATCTCGGGCAGCCAGGCTCTCGCCGAGGAGACGCCGGCGGCGCACGCGCGCATCCCAGCGCTCGCCTGGCAGGAGGCGAGGCGCGCGCTCGAGCACGGGCCGGTGCTGCTCCAGGTCGTGCGTGCCGGCTACATCCCGAGCCTCAGCTGCGCCAGGTGTCGCACGCCAGCTCGCTGCACGGTCTGCGGCGGAGCCCTCGAGTACTCGCGTCCGGGAGCGCCCCCTTCCTGCAGGGTGTGCGACGCCCTCCATCCCGAGTGGCAGTGTCCCGAGTGCGGCGACCGGCGCCTCCGGAACACGTCACTCGGCGCGGAGCGGACCGCAGAGGAGCTCGGACGCGCCTTCCCCGGCACTCGTGTCGTCGTGGCCGATGGAGCCTCAGAGACCGTGACGATCGACGACCGCCCCTGTCTCGTCGTGGCAACGCGCGGCGCCGAGCCGGTTCCGAGCTCCGGCTACGCCGGCATCGTCCTGCTCGACACGGAGCGCTCGCTCGCTCAGGAGCGCCTCGACGCTGGCGTCGACGCGCTCCGCGGATGGTCGAACGCCGCGGCGCTGGCTTCGGGCGGCGCCAAGGTCGTCATCGTGGGAGCCGACAATCCGGCAGCGCACGCGCTCCGCACCTGGCAGCAGCCAGCCTTCTCGACGCGCGAGCTCGAGGAGCGGCGCGATCTCCACTTCCCACCGGCGATTCGCGTCGCCGCCATCTCCGGGAGCGACGAGGAAGTCCGCCACGCCATTGCGAGCGTCGAGGCCTCCGCCGAGCTCAAGCAGGCTGGGGCCATGCAGATCCTCGGACCGACGCCCCAGGAGGTCGGAAGCCGAGCAGTTCTCAAGTTCAGCTACTCGCTCGGCGCCCCGCTGGCGAAGCTGCTGAAGAGCGAGCTCGTCCGAGCAGCAACAAGCCGGCGCCCGCGCGTCGCGGGTCGCGGCGGCGGGCACGCCTCGACCCTGCGCGTACGATTTGACCCGCCGGGCATCTTCTGACCCGCGCTCCAGCACCACACTCGCACCAACCTCGAGAGGCACCAGCTATGCGGCTCGTCTTCGCCGGCACCCCATCCACCGCCGTCCCCAGCCTTGAGGCGCTCGTGGACGACGGTCACGAGATCGCGGCGGTCCTCACGCGCGACGATGCCAAGGTGGGTCGTGCGAGGGCGCTCACGCCATCCCCCGTGGCGGCCCGCGCGGCGGAGCTCGGCCTTCGGGTGATCAAGAGCAACCGCATGTCCCCGGACGTGACCGCTGAGCTCGCGAGCCTCGATGCCGAGCTCGGCGTCATCGTCGCCTACGGGGCGCTCATCGACGCCGCGACGCTCGATGTGCCCGGGCGCGGCTGGATCAACCTGCACTTCTCGCTGCTCCCCGACCTGCGCGGCGCCGCCCCGGCCCAGCGTGCCGTCATGCGTGGCGACTCGTCGACGGGTATGACCGTCTTCCAGCTGACGGTCGGCCTCGACGAGGGGCCGGTCTTCGCGACCCAGGCTTCGCCGATCGGCGAGACCGAGACCTCGGGGGAGCTCCTCGAGCGCCTCGCGGGGGAGGGAGCGGCCTTCCTCGCGGAGACGGTGCAGGGGATCAGCGAAGACGCGCTGATCGCCAAACCGCAGGTCGGCGAACCCACCACCGCGGCGAAGCTGCGGAAGCAGGATTCCGCGGTCGACTGGGCGGCTCCGCTCGTGAGCGTGGACGCGCACATCCGCGGCGTGACTCCAGAGCCGGGCGCGGTGGCGCACGTCGACGGACAGCCGTTGCGCATCCTGCGCATCGCACGCCCGAGCGAGGCCATCGACGTGCCGCCGCTTGCACCGGGGCAGCTCGCTGTCGTCGGCCAGGACATCTTCGTCGGCACGGGCACGCAGCCCCTCCAGCTCGTCACGGTCCAGCCCGCCGGGAAGAAGCCGATGCCAGCGCGAGACTGGCTCCGCGGCAGGCGCGATGCCGAGACGCTGGTGCTCGCATGAGCCCGGCCGATGCAGGGGGACGCCGCGGGAACCGCCCCTCGGAGGGCAGGCGGCGCCCTGACCAGCCGACCGCCGGTCGCTCGGTCACTCGCTCACGCCAGGTGGCGTTCGAGGTTCTCAGAGCTGTCGACGAGGACGACGCCTACGCCAACCTCCTGCTTCCGCACCGGATCTCGGCGGCACGGCTCTCCCCGTCGGATGCGGGCCTTGCGACCGAGCTGACCTACGGCACGCTGCGTCGTCGAGGCACGTACGACGCGATCATCGCCGAGGCCTCCGGACGCGACGTCCGCGATATCGACCCGCCGATCCTCGATGTCCTCCGGCTGGGCGCGCACCAGCTGCTCAGCATGCGCACGCCGAGTCACGCTGCGGTCAACGAGTCGGTCGAGCAGGCCGCCCGCATCGCGTCCCGAGGCGCCTCCGGGTTCGTCAACGCCATCCTTCGGAAGATCTCGCGCACCGGACTCGACGAGTGGCTCGACGAGATCACGACGGGGCAGAGCGAGGAGCAGGCTCTCGCGGTGCGCCACTCGCATCCGGACTGGATCGTGCGCGCACTGCGCGACTCGCTCGCGGCGGAAGAGCGCGGCGACGAGCTCGCCGCGACACTCGCCGCCGACAATGTGTCGCCAGCCGTCAGCATCGTGTCCCTCCCCGGCTTCGACACGCCCGGCGAGCTCATCGAGACGAACCCCGATCTCCTCGGGCCAGGCCGAGTCTCGCCTCGCGGGCTGACGCTCGCCTCGGGCGACCCGTCCTGGGTCCCTCAGGTCAAGGCGGGCAGGGCACGCGTCCAGGACGAGGGCTCGCAGCTGGTCACGCTCGCGCTGCTCGAGGCGGCGCCGGTCCTCGCCGGCGAGCGCTGGCTCGACATGTGCGCCGGCCCCGGGGGCAAGGCTGCGCTGCTCGCTGCCAGCGCTACCGAGCTCGGCGCCAAGCTCACCGCCAACGAGCTCGTGCCGGCTCGCGCCGGGCTCGTCCGCACGGCGCTCGCCCCGCTCGCGGCTCCCGTCTCCGTCACCAACGAGGACGGACGCTCATTCGCCGAGAGCCACCCTGGGGAGTTCGATCGGGTCCTCCTCGACGCCCCCTGCACGGGCCTCGGCGCGCTGCGGCGCAGGCCGGAGGCTCGCTGGCGGAAGCAGAGCAGCGACGTGAGCGAGCTCGTCCAGCTGCAGGAGCAGCTGCTCGAGGCGGCGCTCGCCACCGTGAAGCCAGGCGGCATCGTGGCCTACGTCACCTGCTCGCCCCACCAGGCCGAGACGACCGGTGTCGTGCGCCGCGCGGTTCGGCTGTCTGGCGCTGAGGTGCTGGACGCGGCCGCGATCGTGAGCCGTGCCTCGACGACCGGTGAACTGGACCTCGGCGAACGCCCCCTCGGCGACGGCACGCTCGTGCAGCTCTGGCCCCACCGCCACGGCACCGACGCCATGTTCCTCGCTCTCCTGCGCCGAGCACCCGCTCAGCAGGAGACCCCGACCCCGTAGGATCGCCCCGTGAACGCGCGCATCAACCCCAGCATCCTGGCCGCCGACTTCGCCAACTTCGAGCGAGATCTCGGACGCATCGCCTCAGCCGATGCGGCGCACGTCGACGTCATGGACAACCACTTCGTGCCGAACCTCACGTTCGGGCAGCCGATGGTGGAGCGTCTGCAGGAGATCAGCCCCGTGCCGCTCGACCTGCACCTCATGATCGAGGACCCGGACCGCTGGGCTCCCCAGTTCGCGGAGATGGGCGTGTTCTCGGTGACCTTCCATGCGGAGGCCGCGACGAGTCCCGTGACCCTCGCCAAGCGGTTGAAGGAGCGAGGCGCGCGCGCTGGCATCGCCATCAACCCGGCGACGCCCCTCAGCGCCGTCGAGGAGATCCTGCCCCACTTCGACCAGCTGCTCATCATGACCGTGGAGCCCGGCTTCGGAGGTCAGTCCTTCATGGCGGACATGATGCCGAAGCTGGCGAGGGCCGACAGGCTCAGGAAGTCGCACGGCCTCGAGACCTGGCTCCAGGTCGACGGCGGGATCTCGCTCGACACGATCGAGCTCGCGGCAGCGAACGGCGCCGATACCTTCGTCGCCGGATCGGCCGTGTTCCGCGGTGATCCCGGTGAGCAGATCGCGGCGCTGCGCGCCGCTGCAGCGGATGCCCGGCACGCGCACTAGGCGCCAAGCGACTACGCTGTGCCTGTGAAATCCTTCGACACGCTGTTCGCAGAGCTCTCCGAGAAGATCGCCTCCCGACCAGAGGGTTCAGGCACGGTCCGAGAGTTCGACGCGGGCGTGCATACGATCGGGAAGAAGATCGTCGAGGAGGCCGCTGAGGTCTGGATGGCCGCCGAATACGAGAGCGACGAGGAGACGGCTGAGGAGATCTCGCAGCTGCTCTACCATCTGCAGGTCCTCATGCTCGCCAAGGGCCTCACGCTCGACGACGTCTACCGCAACCTCTAGCAGGCACGAGCTCTCCGCTCTCGACCGGCCCGCGCGAGACGTGCGCAGACGCCGGTGACGTCACCGGGCAGCGCGCACCCACCCCGATTCATGACTCCCAGAACCAAGGACGTTCCAACAATGCTTCGCATCGCCGTGCCAAACAAGGGCATGCTCGCCGAGACGGCCAACGAAATGCTGCAGGAGGCCGGCTACCGCGGCCGCGGCGACAGCCGTGAGCTCGTCGCCATCGATCCGATCAACGACGTCGAGTTCTTCTACCTTCGGCCTCGTGACATCGCGACCTACGTGGGCTCGGGTGTCCTCGACGCTGGCATCACGGGCCGCGACTTCCTCTTGAACACCGAGTCGGCCGCCAAGGAGGTCCGTGCGCTGGACTTCGGCGACTCAACCTTCCGATTCGCGGGCCCCGCCGGCGAGTTCACCGATGTCAGCCAGTTGCAGGGCAAGCGCGTGGCGACGAGCTACACGGGCCTGCTCGGCTCCTGGTTCGCCCGGGCGGGCATCGAAGCTGAGCTAGTGCCCCTGGAGGGGGCGGTCGAGTCGGCCATCAGGCTCGGCGTCGCGGATGCCGTGGCCGACGTCGTCTCCACGGGTGGCACGCTGCGCAAGGCCGGCCTCGAGGTCTTCGGGCCGGTCATCCTCGAATCCACGGCGGTCCTCATCTCGACGCCGGAGAAGGAGCACGCTGCGCGTCGCCTCCTCGGCCGCCTCGACGGTGTGCTCGTCGCGCGACGCTACGCGATCATGGACTACGACATCGAGTCGTCGAAGCTCGACGCGGCTCTGGCGATCACACCCGGCTTCCAGTCGCCGACGATCTCCCCGTTGCGCGACTCGGAGTGGGTCGCGGTGCGCTCCATGGTGCCGCAGAACGAGCTCAACCAGGTCATGGACCAGCTCCAGGATGCTGGGGCCAAGGCCATCATCGTGACGGCGCTGCAAGCCGTCCGGGTGTGATGATGACCGTCTCCTCATCCGCCCCGAAGTCCACGGGGCTCGCAACGCGCGTCATCCCCTGCCTCGATGTGGCCGAGGGGCGTGTCGTCAAGGGCGTCAACTTCCTGGATCTGCAGGATGCGGGCGACCCCGTCGAGCTCGCGGCGCTCTACGCCGAGCAGGGTGCGGATGAGCTCACCTTCCTCGATGTGACCGCCTCGAGCGAGGGACGGGGGACCACCTACGACCTCGTCACGCGGACGGCGGAGCAGGTCTTCATCCCGCTCACCGTCGGCGGTGGGGTGCGCAGCGTCGAGGACGTTCGCGTGCTGCTCGCGTGCGGCGCCGACAAGGTCGGCGTGAACTCTGCGGCGATCGCACGGCCGGCGCTGCTCGATGAGATCTCGTCGACGTTCGGCAACCAGGTCCTCGTCCTCTCGCTGGATGTGAAGCGCTCGGCATCGACCGAGTCCGGGTTCGTCGTGACGTCCCACGGTGGGCGAACAGACACTGGGATCGACGCGCTCAGCTGGGCCCGCGAGGCCATCGAGCGCGGCGCGGGGGAGCTCCTCGTCAACTCCATGGACGCTGATGGCACGAAGGCCGGCTTCGATCTGGAGCTGACCCGCCTCGTCCGCGAGCTGGCGACGGTCCCCGTCATCGCGTCCGGCGGAGCGGGTGCGCTCGAGCACTTCGCTCCCGCCGTCGAGGCCGGCGCGGACGCCGTGCTGGCCGCGAGCGTCTTCCACCACCGGCAGTTCACGATCGGCCAGGTGAAGGACTCCCTGGCCGAAGCAGGAGTCACCGTCAGGCGGAGCGTCCGATGACGGCATCCACGTTCCCCGTTGCCGCTCGGCAGATCGACGAGATCCTCTCGCGCGTCTCGTTCGACGACCGCGGCCTGGTTCCGGCAGTCGTGACCCGGCACGACACCCGCGAGGTGCTCATGCTCGCCTGGTTGAACGCGGAGTCGCTGCGCATGACCCTGACCGAGGGGCGGGTCGTCTACTGGTCGCGCTCTCGTTCGGAGCTGTGGCGCAAGGGCGACACCTCCGGCAATACGCAGCGCCTCGTGAGCTTCGCGCTCGACTGCGATGCCGACACGATCCTCCTGGGCGTCGACCAGCACGGCCCTGCCTGCCACACCGGTACCCGAACCTGCTTCGACGGCGACGACCTCGCGCTCGAGTTCCCGGCCCATGACGTCGCCTGACGCTGCGGGCAAGCGCGGCAAGCGCGGTAAGCGCGGCACGCTCCTCGCGATCGTCGTCGGCGCGGGTCTGGCGATCCTCGCCTGGTCGCAGGTGTGGTTCTCGTTCGAGGTGTCCCTCGGGGCGCAGACGTTCGCGGGCGAGGTCCGCGGAGACGTCGCAGCCCCGGCCGTCATGGCGCTCGCTCTGGCTGCCCTCGCCGTCCTCGCGGCGCTGGCCCTGGCGGGAGTCGTGTTCAGATACGTGCTCGGCGGGCTGCTCACGCTCGTCGGCGCGGTCCTGGTGCTGCAGTCCTTCGTCGCGGTCGGCAACCCGGCCCCGGCCATCGCACCGGAGGTGACGGCAGCATCGGGACTCGCGGGCGAGCAGACGATCGCGGATGCGGTCGCCGCCGGAGCGGTCTCCGTCGGATTCTGGCCATGGCTGGCCGTCGTCGCCGGCGCCGTCCTCGCCTTCGCCGGCGTGCTCGCGATCGTCACGGCCCGCCGGTGGCCGACGAGTGGACGGCGCTTCTCGACGACTTCACTGGAAGCGGCCGACGAGATGCCCGAGAATGGACAACCGGCGGGTGACGTTCGCGCGGACGCCCCGGCGGGCAGCGATCAGCGTGTCGAGCAATGGGATGCGCTGAGCCACGGCGACGACCCCACCGACGCGGGTGGCTCGCGAGCATCCAGCTAGACTTACCCCAGCGCACGTGACAAGGAGCACCCTCATGACTGAACTGGCCGCGAAGACGTCCCACGAACCCACGAGCATCGAAGAGGCCGAAGAGGTCCAGGAGGCGCCGCTGCAGGAGCCTCACGAGAGCCACGGCCACTCCGTTGCCGCGTGGACCGGAGTCCTCATCATGCTCGTCGGCTTCACCGTCGGCACGCTCGGCATCTGGTTCGACCAGAACATCGTCACCTGGGTCGGCGTCGTCGCGATCGTGATCGGGGCCATCGCCTGGCCGCTGCTCGCTCGTCTCGGCTTCGGTCCGAAGGCGCACTAGCTTGCTCGAGTCGCTGTACCACGGCGCTCTCGAGGACGCGGCTGAACGGCGGGAGCGCACTCCCTCGAGCGTCCTCGAGGCTCGAATCTCCGACGTCGCCCCTGCGCTCGATGCGTACGGGGCGCTCGCCCGCTCGGAGCGCGTCAACATCATCGCGGAGGTCAAGCGAGCCAGCCCCTCTCGGGGTCGCCTCGCCGACATCCCCGACCCCGCTGTGCTGGCGGCATCCTACGAACGTGGGGGTGCAGCCGCGATCTCCGTGCTCACCGAGCAGCGCAAGTTCCTCGGCTCGCTCGACGACCTCCGCGCGGTGCGCGACACGGTCGCCGTCCCCGTACTCCGCAAGGAGTTCATCGCAGAGGAGTACCAGCTGCTGGAAGCCCGCGCGTGCGGGGCCGACCTGGCCCTGCTCATCGTCGCGGGGCTCGACCAGTCGACGCTCGTCCGCCTCGCCGAGTTCACCGAGCAGCTCGGCATGACGGCGCTCATCGAAGCGCATTCGAAGGACGAGCTGCTGCGCGGTCTCGACGCCGGCGCAAGGATCCTCGGCGTCAACGCTCGCAACCTCGCGACCTTCGAGCTCCACCCGGAGCTCTTCGGGGAGCTTGCTCCCCTCTACCCGAACGATGTCGTCAAGGTCGCCGAATCGGCGGTCCTCGAGCCAGCTCACGTGCGTCGCTACCGCGACGCTGGCGCAGACGCCGTTCTCATCGGGGAGGCGCTCGTGACGGGCGGCAACCCGGAATCTACTTTGGAGACCTTCCACCTCGCATGAGCACCTTGCCCCCAGACACCACATCGCTGCGGAACGCCTCCGGCCCCTACTACGGGGAGTTCGGCGGCCGCTTCGTCCCGGAGAGCCTCATGGCGGCTCTCGACGAGCTGTCGAGCGCCTGGGAGGCGGCGAAAGCCGACGATGAATTCTGGGCTGAGCTCTCCCGACTGCACCGCGACTACTCCGGCCGCCCCTCGATCATCACCGAGGCGCCGCGGTTCGCCGCGCACGCTGGCGGCGCCCGCATCATCCTCAAGCGCGAAGACCTCAACCACACGGGTTCGCACAAGATCAACAACGTGCTCGGTCAGGCCCTGCTGACGAAGCGCATCGGAAAGACGCGAGTCATCGCCGAGACCGGCGCAGGCCAGCACGGCGTCGCGACCGCGACTGCTGCGGCGCTCTTCGGGCTCGACTGCACGATCTACATGGGTGCCGTCGACACGGCTCGCCAGGCACTCAACGTCGCGCGGATGCGACTCCTGGGCGCAGAGGTCGTGGCCGTCGAGTCCGGCTCGGCGACGCTCAAGGATGCGATCAACGACGCCATGCGCGACTGGGTCGCGTCCGTCGACACGACGAACTACGTGTTCGGCACTGCGGCGGGCCCGCACCCGTTCCCCGCGCTGGTGCGCGACCTCCAGGCCATCATCGGCGAGGAGGCGCGCCAGCAGGTGCTCGACCTGACCGGTGCTCTGCCCGACGCCGTCGTCGCGTGCGTCGGCGGCGGCTCCAACGCGATCGGCATCTTCAGCGCGTTCCTCGATGACCCCTCGGTGGCGCTCTACGGCTACGAAGCCGCTGGCGACGGCGTCGACACGCCACGTCACGCCGCGACGATCGGCGCCGGTCGCCCTGGAGTGCTCCACGGCGCTCGCACCCTGCTCCTGCAGGACGTCGACGGGCAGACCATCGAGTCGCACTCGATCTCGGCGGGCCTCGACTATCCCGGCGTCGGACCAGAGCACGCCCACCTCGCCGCCATCGGCCGCGCAACGTACCTCCCGGTGACGGATGCGGCGGCGATGGAGGCCTTCCGGCTGCTCTCGCGCACCGAGGGCATCATCCCGGCCATCGAGTCCAGCCACGGCCTCGCCGGCGCGCTCGAGCTCGGCAAGGAGCTCGGTCCGGACGCGACGATCCTGGTCTCGCTCTCGGGGCGCGGCGACAAGGACATGGAGACCGCAGCCGAGTACTTCGGCCTCGGCAACCCGGACCGCACCGAGGGAGAAGTCAAGTGACCTCAGCATCGACCACCGCGGCTTCCCCGATCCCGTCCGCGACATCCGCCCTCGAGCAGGTCATCGACACAGCGAATCGGGACCGCAGGGGCGCGCTCGTCGCCTACCTGCCTGTCGGATTCCCCGACTTCGACACGTCAGTGGCCGCGGCTATCGCGGTCGTCAAGGCGGGCGTCGACGTCATCGAGCTCGGCATGCCGTACTCGGACCCGGTCATGGACGGCCCCGTCATCCAGGCCGCAGCTGTTCAGGCGCTCGAGGGCGGCTTCCGCACGGAGCACGTCTTCGAGGCCATCCGCCAGATCCGCGCCGAGGTGGATGCGCCGATCGTCGTCATGACCTACTGGAACCTCGTCATGCAGTACGGCGTCGACGCGTTCGCCCGCGACCTCGCGGCAGCGGGTGGCAACGGACTCATCACCCCCGACCTCGTCCCCGACGAGGGTGGGGAGTGGATTGCCGCCTCGCAGGCGCACGAGCTCGACCGCGTCTTCCTCGCGGCCCCCAGCTCGAGCGACGTGCGCCTCGACCTGGTCATCAACTCCAGCAGCGGCTTCGTGTACACGGTCTCGACCATGGGCATCACGGGAGCCCGGGCGGACGTCGACCAGGCCGCTCGCTCGCTCGCGGACCGACTCCACGCGCACGGCTGCACACGAGCCTGCGTCGGCCTCGGCATCTCGACCGCAGAGCAGGTCCGCGAGGTGCTCGCGTATGCGGAGGGCGCCATCGTCGGATCCGCGCTGGTCAAGGCCCTCGCCTCCGGCGGCGTGCCCGCTGTCGCCGAGGTCGCCGCCCAGCTCGCGACCGGAACCGCTCTCGACGCTTCATCTTCGAAGGAACAGGCATGACGCCACTGACCGGAATCCCCAGCCCGCCCCTCGAGTGGGCGAGCTTCGAGGTCGGGCCGCTCACGGTGCACCTCTACGCGCTCTTCATCGTGGCGGGCATGATCCTCGCCGTGCTGTGGACGGACCGACGGCTCACCGCGCGTGGCGGTGAGAAGTGGATCACGGTCGACTTCGCCATCTGGGCCGTGCTGCTCGGGCTGCTCGGCGCGCGTCTGTACCACGTCTTCACGCATCCCGCCGACTACTTCTTCGAGGGCGCCAACTTCTGGCGCATCTTCTTCATCTGGGAGGGCGGCAACGCCATCATCGGCTCCCTCATCGGCGGAGCGATCGGCATCTTCATCGCGAGCCGGATGACGGGCATCCGCATGCTCGCGTTCTCGGACGCGCTCATCCCCGGCCTCCTCCTGGCACAGGCCGTCGGGCGCCTCGGCAACTACTTCAACCACGAGCTCTACGGCTGGCCCACCGACCTGCCGTGGGGCCTGCAGATCGAGGCGAGCAATCCAGCCTTCCCCGTCGGCTTGCCGGAGGGGACGCTCTTCCATCCCACGTTCCTGTACGAGATGCTCTGGAACCTCGCCGGCATCGCCCTCATCGTGCTCCTCGAGCGCATGTTCCGGTGGCGAACGGGCAAGACGCTCGCCGCCTACCTCATCTGGTACGGAACCGGACGCATGTGGATCGAGTCCATTCGCGTCGACTACTCCGAGGTGATCCTCGGGATGCGCTCGAACGTCTTCGGGGCCCTGTGCCTCGTCATCGTCGGCATCGCGCTCTTCATCTACGTCTCACGCCTGCCGGTCTCGCAGCTGAGCACGAGCATCTACCTTCCCGGGCGCGATCCGGAGTCCGAGGCAGCCAGGGCCGCTGAGGGCGCTCATGGTGCTGAGGCCGACGAACTCGACGGCGACGACGACCTCGACGCCGAGGAGGAAACCTCCACGCAATCTTCGGTTCACGACGAGGAAACTTCCGAAGCCAAGCCTAACTCGGGCGACGTGGAAAATACCCCTGATGAGAGCGAAGAAGTCTCCACGTCCTCGAAGAGCTGAGGCGAAACAGCCCACCCCTCTCGGGCCTTGCACGTGCACCTCGAAACACAGAAGTAACACAGCGGTCGTAATCTGCTGAATGGACCGACGGACGCCTGTAGGCACCCGCCCCGAACGGGCTCCGTCAACATCAGTCTTCTGTCGAGTCCGCCAAGCGACCCATGGCACCACCGACGAGGGGACGAGTTATGACCTCCGCCGCCTTTCCAATGAATGGCTACCCAGCAGCAGCCGGTCTGTACGACCCTGCCAACGAACGCGACGCCTGTGGGCTCGCGATGGTCGCCACCCTGCGTGGCACGCCGGGTCACGACATCATCGACCACGCGCTCGACGCGCTCCGCCACATGGAGCACCGCGGCGCTGTCGGCTCGGATGCGGGCACCGGAGACGGCGCTGGCATCCTGACGGCGATCCCGGACGACTTCTTCCGCGCGGTCAGCGGCTTCGACCTGCCTGCCGATGGCCGCTACGCGGTCGGCAACGCCTACCTTCCCGTGGACGCCGACGAGCGGGCCAGGGTCAAGGCTGGCATCGCCAAGCTCGCGGCAGAAGAGGACCTCCGCGTCATCGGCTGGCGCGAGGTTCCCGTGCAGCCCGACGAGCTCGGCAAGCTGGCTCGGGCCGCGATGCCCGTCATCGAGCAGCTCTTCGTGCGCAGCGAGCGCCAGAACTTCCGAGGGAACCCACGCAAGGGCGCGTCCCTCGACCGGCAGTGCTACCGGATGCGCAAGCGCGCCGAGCATTCGCTCGGCGTGTACTTCATGTCGCTCTCGTGCCGCTCGATCACCTACAAGGGCATGGTCACGACCCTGCAGCTGGAGCCGTTCTACCCGGACCTGAGCGATGAGCGCTTCGCCTCCAAGCTCGCGATCGTGCACTCGCGCTACTCGACGAACACGTTCCCGTCGTGGCAGCTCGCGCAGCCGATGCGCATGATGGCGCACAACGGCGAGATCAACACGGTTCGCGGCAACCGCAACTGGATGCGCGCCCGGCAGTCGCAGCTGCGCTCCGAGATCCTCGGCGACGTCGCAGACCTGTTCCCGATCGTGACCGAGGGCGCCAGCGACTCGGCATCCTTCGACGAGGTGCTGGAGCTGCTCACCCTCTCGGGCCGCTCCCTCGCGCACGCCGTGCACATGATGGTGCCGGCAGCGTGGGAGACCGCAGAGGACCTGAGCGCCGAGGTGCGTGACTTCTACGAGTACCACTCGCTCATCATGGAGCCGTGGGACGGGCCCGCGGCGATGGCCTTCACCGACGGCCGCTACGTGTGCGCGACGCTCGACCGGAACGGACTTCGCCCCGGCCGCTTCGTGCAGACAGCCGACGGCCTCATAGTGCTGGGCTCCGAGGTCGGGGTCGCCAGCCTCGACCCCGCGACCGTCATCCGCAAGGGGCGTCTGCGCCCAGGACAGGTGCTCCTCGTGGACACCGAGGTCGGCCGCCTCATCGAAGACGATGAGGTCAAGCACGACCTCGCGGAGCTGCAGCCGTGGGGGGACTGGCTCGATGAGGGTCGCATCAACCTCGCCGAGCTCCCGGAGCGCGAGCACGTCACGCACACTCCGGCCTCCGTCGAGCGCCGCCAGCGCACCTTCGGCTACACCGAGGAGGAGCTGCGCATCCTGCTCGCTCCGATGGCGAAGAACGGTGCTGAGCCGATCGGAGCCATGGGCACGGACACGCCCATCGCGATCCTCACGGACCGACCGCGGCTCGTCTTCGACTACTTCACGCAGAACTTCGCGCAGGTGACGAACCCGCCGCTCGACTCGATCCGCGAGGAGGTCGTGACGAGCCTCACGACGAGCATCGGGCCGCAGGAGAACCTCCTCAGCGCCGGCCCTGAGCACGCGCGTCAGGTCGTGCTGGACTTCCCGGTCATCGACAACGACCAGCTCGCGAAGATCCAGCACATCGAGCAGCGCCCCGGTATCGACGCGGCGGAGACGCTCCGCGGCTGCTACCGGGTCGACGACGGCGTCGAGGGGCTGCGCAAGCGGCTCGAGGAGCTGTGCGAGGAGGCCGACCGCGCGATCGACGCCGGCGCCGGCTTCATCGTGCTCTCCGACCGCGACTCGAACCGGGACTACGCGCCCATCCCCTCGCTGCTCATGACGAGTGCCGTGCACCACCACCTGATCCGCACGGAACGCAGGATGCGCGTCGGCCTGGTCATCGAGGCGGGCGATGTCCGCGAGGTGCACCACGTCGCAGTGCTGCTCGGCTACGGCGCTTCCGCCGTCAACCCGTACCTGGCGATGGAATCCTGCGAGGACATGGTCCGTCAGGGCAAGCTCACCGGAGTCTCCGAGGAGAAGGCGGTCGCCAACCTCATCAAGGCGCTCGGCAAGGGCGTCCTGAAGATCATGTCGAAGATGGGCATCTCCGCGGTCTCCTCCTACGCGGGCGCGCAGTGCTTCGAGGCCGTCGGCCTCTCGAACGAGCTCGTCAGCGAGTACTTCACGGGCACGGCGAGCAAGATCTCCGGAATGGGGCTCGAGGGCATCGCCCGCGAGAACCAGCTCCGCCACCGCCACGCGTACCCGGCCCAGGCTGCTCCCGCGTCGCACCGCCCCCTCGACATCGGCGGCGAGTACCAGTGGCGCCGTGAGGGGCCACCGCACCTCTTCAACCCGAACACGATCTTCCGCCTGCAGCACTCGACGCGCGAGGGCCGCTACGACATCTTCAAGGAGTACACGAAGCTCGTCGACGACCAGGCCGCGGAGACCATGACGCTGCGCGGGCTCTTCAAGCTCAAGGTGGGCGACCGGACACCGATCCCGATCGACGAGGTCGAGCCGGCTTCCGAGATCCTCAAGCGCTTCCAGACCGGTGCCATGAGCTACGGCTCCATCTCGAAGGAAGCGCACGAGACGCTCGCCATCGCGATGAACCGCATCGGCGGCAAGTCGAACACGGGTGAGGGTGGCGAGGACGTCGAGCGCCTCCTCGATCCTGAGCGACGCAGCGCCATCAAGCAGGTCGCCTCGGGCCGGTTCGGCGTCACGAGCATGTACCTGACCCACGCGGATGACATCCAGATCAAGCTGGCGCAGGGCGCGAAGCCGGGCGAAGGCGGGCAGCTGCCTCCGACGAAGGTCTACCCCTGGGTGGCTCGGACGCGCCACGCGACACCTGGCGTGGGTCTGATCTCCCCGCCCCCTCACCACGACATCTACTCCATCGAGGATCTCAAGCAGCTGATCTTCGACCTCAAGCGCGCGAACCCGTCGGCGCGCATCCACGTGAAGCTCGTGAGTGAGAACGGCATCGGCGCAGTCGCGGCCGGTGTGACGAAGGCGCTTGCCGACGTCGTCCTGGTCTCAGGCCACGACGGCGGCACCGGCGCCTCGCCCCTCAACTCCCTCAAGCACGCCGGAACCCCGTGGGAGCTCGGCCTTGCCGAGACGCAGCAGACGCTCATGCTCAACGGGCTGCGCGACCGCGTGGTCGTGCAGGTGGACGGTCAGCTCAAGACGGGCCGCGATGTCATCGTCGGCGCCCTGCTCGGTGCCGAGGAGTTCGGCTTCGCGACCGCGGCGCTCGTCGTCTCCGGCTGCATCATGATGCGCGTCTGCCACCTCGACACGTGCCCGGTCGGCGTCGCCACGCAAAACCCTGAGCTGCGCGCCCGCTACACGGGCCAAGCCGACCACGTCGTGAACTTCTTCGAGTTCGTCGCGCAGGAGGTCCGCGAGTACCTCGCGGAGCTCGGCGTGCGCTCACTGGACGAGATCATCGGGAAGCGCGAGCTCCTCGAAGTCGACGAGGCGATGCATCACTGGAAGACCGAGGGGCTCGACCTCTCGCGCGTGCTCACCGGCCACGAGTTCGGCGATGCGCCGACTCGGAGCCTTGTCACCCAGGAGCACGAGCTCGACCAGCACTTCGACCAGAAGCTGCTCACGCTCGCCGAGCAGGCGCTCGAGCGCGGCGAGTCCGTCAAGGTGTCGATGGACGTCATCAACACCGACCGCGCCGTAGGCACGATGCTCGGGCACCACGTGACCCTCAAGCACGGTGAGCACGGCCTGCCAGCAGGCACGATCGACATCGAACTGCGGGGGACCGCAGGGCAGTCGCTTGGCGCGTTCCTGCCGAACGGCATCCGCATCCGGCTCGTCGGCGACTCGAACGACTACGTCGGCAAGGGGCTCAGCGGTGGCGAGATCATCCTCAGGCCCGACGAGCGTGCGCCGTTCAAGTCGCACGAGAACGTCATCGCGGGCAACGTCATCGGCTACGGCGCGACGAGCGGAACCATGTTCCTGAGCGGCGTCGTCGGCGAGCGCTTCCTCGTCCGCAACTCCGGCGCCACTGCGGTGGCGGAGGCCGTCGGCGACCACGCGCTCGAGTACATGACCGGCGGACTCGCCGTGATCCTGGGGGAGACGGGCAAGAACTTCGGTGCGGGCATGTCCGGTGGCATCGCCTACGTGCACAAGCTCGACCCGAAGCTCGTCAACCCCGACATGGTCTCGACGGGGGAGCTCGGCCTGACGACGCTGACCAGCGCCGATGCCGACATCCTGCGCGACATCCTCGAACGCCACTACGCGGAGACCGACTCGCAGCTCGCTCGCGAGATGCTCGAGGACTTCGACGCGGTGTCGAAGGAGTTCACGAAGGTGCTCCCGCGTGACTACGCCAAGGTCACCGAGATCCGCAACGCCGCCATCGAACGCGGTGGCGACCCCGATGACAGCACGACCTGGCACGAGATTCTGGAGGCAACCCGTGGCTGACCCGAGAGGATTCCTCACCAATCGCGAACGCGAGCTCCCCAAGCGTCGGCCCGTTCCCGTGCGAATCATGGACTTCAGCGAGGTCTACGACCCTCAGGAGCCCACCCAGCTGCGCCGGCAGGCCGGACGCTGCATGGACTGCGGTGTTCCGTTCTGTCACCAGGGCTGCCCGCTCGGCAACATCATCCCCGAGTGGAACGACCTGACGTTCCGCGGTGACATGGCGGGCGCGAGCGAGCGCCTGCACGCCACGAACAACTTCCCGGAGTTCACGGGACGCCTGTGCCCGGCCCCGTGCGAGTCGTCGTGCGTGCTCGGCATCAACCAGCCGGCCGTCACGATCAAGCGCGTCGAGCAGTCCATCGCGGACACCGCCTTCGCCGAGGGCAACGTCCGTCCGCACCCGCCCGAGCGCCTCACTGGCAAGACGGTCGCCGTCGTCGGATCGGGGCCAGCGGGCCTCGCCGCCGCCCAGCAGCTGACCCGCGCCGGCCACACGGTCGCGGTGTTCGAGCGTGACGACCGCATCGGCGGGCTGCTGCGCTACGGCATCCCGGACTTCAAGATGGAGAAGTCCGTACTCGATGCTCGTCTCTCGCAGATGCGCGCCGAGGGCACTCGCTTCCGCACCGGCATCGAGATCGGTCGCGACATCACGTGGGACAACCTCCGACAGCGCTACGACGCCGTCGTGGTCGCCACCGGAGCGCTGGTCCCGCGCGATCTCCCCGTGCCGGGCCGCGAGCTCAAGGGCGTCCACTACGCGATGGACTTCCTGACGCAGTCGAACCGCGTGGTCGCGGGCGACGACCTCGCCTCGCAGATCCATGCCGAGGACAAGCACGTCATCGTCATCGGCGGTGGAGACACCGGTGCAGACTGCATCGGCACGTCGCACCGCCAGGGCGCAGCCTCGGTCACGAACCTCGCCATCGGCAAGGAGCCGCCGACCGAGCGTCCCGCGCATCAGCCGTGGCCGACGACGCCGACCCTCTTCGAGGTCTCGACCTCGCACGAGGAGGGCGGAGAGCGCGCCTTCCAGGCGTCCACGGTCGAGTTCATCGGCGACGAGTCCGGTCGGGTCCGCGCGATCCGGCTCGCCGAGACCGAGTTCCGCGCCGACGGCTCGCGCGGCCCGAAGGCGGGCACGGAGCGCGAGCTTCCCGCCGACCTGGTGCTGCTGGCCATGGGCTTCACGGGCCCGGAGCGGCACACGATCGAACCTCAGCTGCAGCTCCCGTTCACCTCACGGGGGGCCCTCGACCGCACTGCCGAGTACGAGACGGAGCTCCCTGGAGTGTTCGTCGCGGGCGACGCGGGCCGCGGCCAGTCGCTCATCGTCTGGGCGATCGCCGAGGGACGTGCGGCAGCCGCCTCCGTCGACCGGTATCTTGAACAGTCGACGGAGCTTCCGGAGCCGATCCTCGCCACCGAGCGCGCGATCTCCCTCTGAATCCGCCACCACGCGCCTCTCGGCGCACCACAGTTTCGACGAACCGGAGTTAATGCATGAGCCGTAGAGCGAAGATCGTCGCCACCCTCGGTCCAGCCGTCAACACCCCTGAAGGGATCCGCGCCCTCATCGGCGCCGGCGTCAACGTCACGCGCTTCAACCTCAGCCACGGCGACCACGCCGTGCACACCGAGAACTACACCCTCGTCCGGGATGCCGCCGAGGAGCTCGGCGTTCCCGTCGCGATCCTGGTCGACCTGCAGGGACCGAAGATCCGTCTCGAGAAGTTCGAGGACGGCCCCCACCACCTCGCGGTCGGGGACATCTTCAAGATCACCTCCCAGGACGTGCCCGGCACGAAGGACCTCGTCGGCACGACCTACAAGGGCCTGCCCACCGACGTGAAGCCGGGCGACCCGCTGCTCATCGATGACGGCAAGGTGCTCGTGCGCGTCGTGGAGACCGACGGCGTGACCGTCACGACCCGCGTCGAGGTGCCAGGCAAGGTCTCGAACAACAAGGGCATCAACCTGCCCGGCGTCGCCGTGAACGTGCCAGCCCTGTCCGAGAAGGACGAGGACGACCTGCGCTGGGGTCTGCGCATCGGCGCCGACATCATCGCCCTGTCGTTCGTGCGTTCGGCGGAGGACATCAACCGCGTCCACGCGATCATGGACGAGGAGGGCATCCGCCTTCCCGTGATCGCGAAGATCGAGAAGCCGCAGGCCGTCGAGAACCTCAACGAGATCGTCGACGCGTTCGACGGCATCATGGTCGCCCGCGGCGACCTCGGCGTGGAGCTTCCTCTCGAGCAGGTCCCGATCGTGCAGAAGAACGCGATCCAGCAGGCTCGCCGCTGGGCGAAGCCCGTGATCGTCGCGACGCAGATGCTCGAGACGATGATCGAGAACCCGCGCCCCACCCGCGCGGAGGCATCCGACTGCGCCAACGCCGTCCTCGACGGCGCCGACGCGCTCATGCTCTCCGGCGAGACCAGCGTCGGCGCGTTCCCGATCGAGGCGGTGCGCACCATGGCGCGCATCATCGAGTCGACCGAGACGCACGGCCTGGACCGCATCCCGCCGCTGGGCACGAAGCCCTTCACGCAGGGCGGCGCGATCACCCTCGCCGCGTCGGAAGTGGGCGAGTTCCTCAAGGCGAAGTACTACTGCGTGTTCACGGAGTCCGGTGACTCGGTGCGGCGCATGGCGCGCCTGCGCACCGAGATCCCCGTGCTCGGGTTCACCCCGTCGCCGCACATCGCGCGTCGCATGAACCTCTACTGGGGCGTCAAGGCCGCCATCGTGGAGCGCGTCACGCACACCGACGAGATGATCGGGCAGGTCGACAAGTACCTCATGGAGAACGGCCTCGCCCAGGCGGGCGACGTCGTCGTGGTCGTCGCCGGCATGCCGCCGGGCCGCGCTGGCACCACCAACGACCTCCGCGTGCACCGCGTGGGCGTCGATGACGACCGCGTCGTCCCCGCGTACGAGGGCAAGCACACCCGCTAGCCGCACGCCGCCGAGAGGCCGGTGAGGACCCAACGGTTCTCACCGGCCTCTTGTCGTCGGTGAGAACCCGCGGCGGCCCCACGTTGGGTATCGTTTCACCATGTCGATCGTCGAGGCGCGGAGCGAGTCGTGAGTCCGGTGCAGGGGTCCACCGCGCTGGACGTCAGAGATGCGCTTGTCGCCGCCACGGAATGGCGACCGGATATCCTCGGTTCCGGTTTCTCGGCCCTCGACCTGCCGCTCAAGCCCGACCATGAGGGCCAGGTCGTCGCGACGCTCGTTCGCGGGCCGCGGGCGGACCGCTTCGCGCGGGGCCCAGCACGTGGAGCTGACATCCTCTACGTGCACGGCTGGTCCGACTACTTCTTTCAGAAGCACCACGCTCACTACTGGGCGAGCGAGGGCGCACGCTTCTTCGCGCTCGACCTGCGCAAGTACGGCCGCAGCCTCCGCGACTACCAGACGCCCGGGTTCGTCACCGACCTCGCGACCTACGACGAGGAGCTGGAACGGGCCCTCGAGGTCATGGGGCATGGGCCGGGTGGGCACCGCCGGGGCCGGCATCCGCTCATCCTCATCGGCCACTCCACGGGTGGCCTCACGCTGAGCCTCTGGGCGGACCGGAACCCAGGTCGCGTGGATGCGCTCATCCTGAACAGCCCGTGGCTCGAGCTGCAGACCAGAGCAGCGGTGCGTACGGCGCTGACCCCGCTCATGACGCTCGCGGCCCAGCTCCGCCCCACGGATACGTTCAACAACATCGACTTCGGCTTCTACACGCGGGCGGTGAAGAAGGAGCTAGGTGGCGAGTGGGAGTTCGACGACCGCTGGCGGCCGACGCCGAGCTTCACCGTGCGAGCTGGCTGGCTCCACGCGATCCTCGCCGGCCACGCGGCAGTCGCCGTGGGGCTCGACATCCGGTCGCCCGTCCTGACGCTCCTGTCATCGCGGAGCACGCTGTCGCCGATCTGGCATGAGTCGATGCGCACCTCCGATTCCGTGCTGCGCGTCGACGACATCGCGCGGCGTTCACTCAATCTCGGCGACACGGTCACGGTTCGTCGCCTGGACGGCGCGCTGCACGACGTGCTGCTCTCCGCCCCGCCGGTGCGGGCTGAGGCGTTCGCGGCCATGACTCGGTGGCTCAAGGCGTACCTCCACTGATCCGCAGCGGGAACAACAGCGGCCGAATCACTGTTGGACCGCGTGTGCCCCAACGTCGAAAGGTCAGCATGAGCCGTCTTCTGTCACCCGTCACCCTGCCGAGCATGGAAGGTGGCGGCCTGCCGTTGCGCAACGCCACGTTCCTCGCACCGATGTGCCAGTACTCGGTGACGCGCCGGGACGGTCTTCCCACGTCCTGGCAGCTCGTGCACCTGGGTGCGCGCGCGAGCGGCGGGTTCGGGCTGGTCTGGACGGAGGCGACAGCGATCGTCCCCGAGGGCCGCATCTCGCCGGAGGACACGGGAATCTGGAGCGACGAGCACACGGAGGCGTGGCGCCCCATCGTCGACTTCCTGCATGAGCAGGGCGCTGCTGCCGGCATCCAGCTCGGCCATGCCGGCGGCAAGGCATCCGCCTACCCGGCTCTGCCGGAGACGGCACGAGGCACCGTTCCCGCGGACGAGGGCGGTTGGAGTGCGCAGGCCCCGTCGAGCACCGATGTCTTCGGGCTCGCGGTGCCTGCCGAACTCACCGTCACGCAGATCTCAGGCCTCGTGACCGACTGGGGCAGGGCGGCCCGCCGCGCCGACGAGGCGGGCTTCGACGCACTGCAGATTCACGCGGCTCACGGCTACCTGCTGCACGAGTTCCTCTCGCCGCTCTCGAACGAGCGGACCGATGAGTACGGCGGCTCGTTCGAGAACCGCACTCGCTTCGTCCTCGAGGTCGTCGCCGAGGTGCGGCGCAACTGGCCGGCGGAGAAGCCTCTGGCGATCCGCTTCTCCGGCGAAGACTGGGTGGAGGGCGGCTGGACCATCGCCGAGACCGTCGACCTCGCAAAGCTCGTGCACCAGCTGGGCGTCACCGTGTTCGACCTCTCCAGCGGTGGCATCGGCGCTTTCACCGGCCCGGTCGGCCCCGGCTACCAGGTGTCGCTCGCCCGGGCGGTCCGCGAGGCGCTCCCCGCGGAGACCGCATTTGTGACGGCGGTCGGCCAGATCACCGAAGCGCGCCACGCCGAGGCGATCCTGGTGGGAGGCGATGCCGACGGGATCACGATCGGCCGAGCCGCGCTCGCCAACCCGAACTGGCCGGTGCACGCCGCTGTGCAGCTGGGAGACGGGCAAGTCGGCCTCGTCGCACCCCAGTACTGGCGCGCGACCATGGGCTAGCGCCCCGGTAGCTCCCTGGTAGCTGGCCTGCAGAGCTAGCTGCGGGGCTCGCGCGCCCCCTCGGCCCTGGCCGTCGTCGAGTCGTCGAGAAGCCGGGTGAGCGTGTCTTTGAGCGCCTCGAGTTCGGGGAGGGTCCACCCGAGCTCCGCGACGACCTTGACCGGCACCTCCTCGGCCTTGGCCCGCAGCTCGAGGCCCGGGGGAGTGAGACGAATCTCGACGGCTCTCTCGTCGTCTGGTCGCCGACTGCGGGTGACCAGGCCAGAGGTCTCGAGTCGTTTCACGAGCGGGCTGAGCGTGGCAGGCTCCAGATGCAGGGCCCTCGCCAGCTGACCGAGTGTCTGCCCGTCGTTCTCCCAGAGCCCGAGCATCACCAGGTACTGCGGATGCGTGAGACCGAGCGGCTCGAGGATGGGTCGGTAGAGCGAGATGACGCTCCGGCTGGCCGCGGCCAGGGCGAAGCAGAGCTGCTTGTCGAGCGCGAGGAGATCCACAGGTCCAGACTAGTCGCGCACACAGGCCACGAATAGTTAGTACACTAACGATCATGGCCAGCGACAGACTCCCCAATCCCTACAAGGGTCAGCCCGGATGGTGGAATCGGCTCAACCAGCTGCTGTTCCCGTTCATGGGGCCAGCACAGGTGGGCACCGGGGGAGTCGCGCGAACGGATCCCGTCCGAGCACCCGCGTCCTGCCGGGACTGCGGGCACCCGTACTCCGAGCACGAGATCAGGCGAGGCGTCGGCGCCAATCAGCCGAGCAGCATCCTCTGCCCGAACGATGAGCGACGAGAGCCGGACTCGACGCGGACCACCGCCTAGTCACTCCAGGCAGGCGCAGATCGCGCCGAACGCCCCGCGGACGTCAGCGGCGAGCGCTTCGGGGTCGGAGGTGCCAGCCGCGGCGGCTGTGAAGAGCAGCCCGACGAACGCGAAGTACAGCGCACCCGCTCGCGCGGCGGCGTCGTCCTCGGCGGTGCATCCGCGCTCGGTGATCACGGTGCGGAACCTATCGGTCAGACCGGTCGCCAGATCCGAGAAGAGCCCCGCTTCACGCCCGCCCGAGATGAGAGTGGACGCGTAGGCGCGCGCAAGCTCGTCGTGGCGCGTGAACAGCGCGACGAGCGGTGCCGTGAAACCCACGAGCCTGTCCGGGCAATTGCCCCCGGCATTCGCCCCGGCGACGGTGGATTCGGGGTGCCCGGCCACCGTGGCACGAGCCCGGCTGATGAGGGCGGTCCGCTCGGCAACTTCCGCCTCGACGAGGAGGTCGAAGACCCGCACCAGCAGCGCGCTCTTGTCGCCCACGGACATGACCGTGCCGACGCTCACGCCCGCCGCCTTCGCGATTCCGCGGATGCTCGTGCCAGCGAACCCCTTCTCGACGAAGAGGTGTGCGGCCACATCGACCACGCGGGAGTGCGTGAGCCGCTTGACCTCTGCGCGTGGTGTCGACATGCCCGAAGGCTACCTCGAACAAGTTCAGTGAACGCGTTCACACACGCCGACGTACCGGCTGGAGAGAATGCTGCTGACGCGGCATGGCGACTCTGGGGACGGGACTACCGGAGAATGCGGTCGACGAACTCGTCTATGGCGGCATCGACGGACAATCCAGTATCGATCGGTGCGGTGAGGTGGTCGAGCATCAATCCGTCGATGGCGTAGTGGAACAGGGCGATCTCCGTCTGCCCTCCTGGCAGGCCAGAGTCTTCGTTGAACGCGACATCCTCCCGGAAGGCTCCCTGCCGCCACGCTCCGAGCGCCTTGGCCACAGCAGGACGTCGTCCGGCTTCTAGCCGCAGCTCGAAGAGGGCGAGCGACACATGTGGGTCAATACCGAGGCGCCTGACGACGTCACGCAGGTAGTCGGCGAAGAGCTCCCGGTCGGGTGGCCGAGCGCTACGCGAGGAAACAGCCTCGGGCTCGGGTGTCAGCCTCTCTCCGATGCGGCCGACGAGCGCGGAGATGAGATCGTCCCGGGTCGGGAAGTAGTTCGAGGCTGTGCCGCGGGGCGTGCCTGCGGCGGCGTCGACGGCGCGGTGGGTGAGACCGCGGGCGCCTTCTTCGGCCAGCACGCGAATCCCGGCGTCGGCAAGAGCTGTGCGTCGTTCTTCGTTGCGGGCCATGCCGCCCATGGTAGTTAGACCACAACTCCTGTTGTACTTTAACTACGACACTTGTCGTGATTGGAGATGCTGTGAGGAACCTCGTCTACTACGTCGCCGTCAGCATCGACGGGTACATTGCTGACCCAACCGGCGGGTTCGATGCGTTCCTCGTCGATGGCGACCACGCATCTGTGGTGTTCGGTGAGTATGCGGACGCGCTGCCCGCGCACGTGCAGGCCGCACTGGGAATCGAACCGCCCAAGACGCGATTCGACACGGTGATCATGGGGTGGAACACGCTGGCCCCCGCGCTCGATATCGGAATCGACAGTCCATACCCCCATCTGCGTCAGATCGTTGCGAGCCGCCGGGCACACGACCTCGACCCGGAGATCACCGTCACTCACGATCCGCTCGCCACGATCCGCGGCCTGAAACGGGAAGACGGTTTGGACGTCTGGCTCTGCGGTGGTGGGGAGCTCGCCGGCGCACTCCTGCCGGAGATCGACCGCCTCGTCTTGAAGCGCAATCCCGTCGTCTTCGGCTCCGGCATCCCCATCTTCGGGAGTGCCCCCTACGAGCCGCGTGCGTTCACCTTGACCGGAACCCGCTCCTTCGAGTCGGGTGTCGTGGTCGAGGAATACGTCTCCAGCGGCAGAGCGTGAGCATCGTGATCGCGCGGACGTCGCCCCCACCGCTGTGTCAACGACGTCCTGGTGTCAGACCCCGGGCGCGACCGGGCCAAGTCTCCCGAGTCCCTGTCGACGACCTCACGCAGCGGGCAACGACTCCAGCATGTGCTCCCAGGCACGATGCACATCGGCCGAGACCAGCCCGAGCTGCGTCACCACGGCCACGCAGCGAGCTCGGTCATCGTAGACCTCCAGTGTCGACGTGCGACCCCGCGGCCCACAGGCCGCCACGAGCAGACATGAGCGCACCGCGCCGAGATCGAGCTCGATGACGCCGTCCCCGAGCGAGACGACCAGGAGCGCGCCGACACGTTCCACGAGGTGCACCAACCCCGCGCCCAGCTGCAGCACAGCACTCGACGGAACACCCACGCAGACCGGCAACCCGACCGAGCTCAGGTGCTCGAACACCGCGGGGAGCAGCGAGGGATCCACGGCGCGGCTGTTGCCGACGCCACCGACACCCCAGCCAGAGCGAGCAGCGTTCCCGCGCACCAGCGCGGCGTGTCGATCGGACCCACCCGCATCGAGGATCGCATCCAGCTGCGCGAGCTGATCGCCGTCGCGCCAGTCCGCCGCGGCCTCCCCAGCCAGCTGCAGGATGCGCAGCTGCGCCTCGCTCGGCGGCCGAGAACGTCCGAGGCGCGCGAGCAGCCGGGCGTCCTGGGCAGAGTGGACAAGCACCCGGTGCACGAGGCGCCCGTCGATGGAATAGACGTACAGACTGGGGAGCGCCCCCTGCACGCCCTCCTCGTGGGCGATCACCGCGACGCCGAGCGACGCCGGACGAACCCGCAACGTGATCCAGGCGGACGGCGCGCGCAGCGCCCGACCACAAGCCGTCGGCAGGTCGTAGCTGCCGATCTGGTGGATCGTGCACGCGCCGTTGCTGGTGGTCGCCGTCGCCGTGCCGAACCCGACAAGACCGTAGGCGAGGGCCTCCGGCGACAGCGTCACCTTGCGGAGCATGGTGTGCGGCGACGACAGCAGCCGATCGAGCGTCCCAGCGTTGAGCGCGCTCACCTGCCGGGAGTGGGCCGCGCCGACTGCGCCATCCCGCCCGAGACCTCGGAGCCCACCGCCGCGACGCCGCGCGCACGGGCAGTCCCCGTTCGCCCCGCAGACCTCATCCCTGCCCGCGGTGTCCTCCGGCAGCATGGCTCAGTACACGTCCCTCACGTAGCGCTTCTGGCGCTTCAACGCGGCAACGTACTCTGCCGCGCCTTCAGCCGTCACTCCTCGCTCCTGCGCGACCACCGCGTGGAGGGCGTCGTCGACGTCTCTCGCCATGCGCGATGCGTCACCGCAGACGTAGAAGTGCCCACCCTCCTCGAGCCAGGCGTAGAGCTCGGCGCTGTGCTCGAGCATCCGCGTCTGCACATAGATCTTCTCCGCCTGGTCGCGCGAGAACGCCAGGTCGAGGCGGTCGAGGACACCGCGCTCGGTGAGCCCCGCGAGTTCCTCCTCGTAGATGAAGTCGCTGTCGCGGTGCTGGTCGCCGAAGAGCAGCCAGTTGCGTCCGGATGCGCCGCGCGCCTCACGCTCGTGCAGGAAGCCGCGGAACGGGGCGATCCCCGTGCCTGGGCCGACCATGATCATGGGGGCGTCGTCATCCTCAGGCACGCGGAACGCCGCGTTCGGCTGCAGGAACAGGTGCACGGGGTCGAGGTCGCCGACACGGTCCGCGAGGAACGTTGAGCACACGCCGCCGTACCGGCGGGCCTCGGTTCCGTACCGCACCGAGGCCACGGTGAGGTGGATGCGGTCCGGGCTGGCGAGCGGGCTCGACGAGATCGAGTAGGCGCGGTGCTGCATGGGCCGCAGCAGCGACGCGAACTCATCTGCGGTGAAGCTCACTCCCTGCGCAGCCCGGAGCACGTCGAGCGTGTCCCGGCCCCACAGCCAGCTGTCCAGCTGAGCTTTGTCGCCGCGCTGCACGAGCTCCGCGACGGCTCCGCTCGGCTCCCGCGCGGAGAGCTCCGCGAGCAGGTCCTTCGAGGGGGCCGTGATGTCGAGCTCTCGCTCGAACGCCGTGCGCAGCGTCGAGCCGCTCTCGAGCGCTTCGTCACCGGAGAAGCCGAGGTGCCCGAGCAGCTCGTCGACGAGACCGGGCTCGTTGACCGGCACGACCGCGAGGGCGTCGCCCGCCGCGTACGTGATGCCGCTGTCGCCGAGATCGAACTCGTAGTGGCGGATCTCCTTCGAGCTTCGTGGCCCGGAGAGGACGCGGTTGACGGCGAGGCGCGACGGGTACGGCGTCTTCTTGTTCCACGGCGAGCGCACTCGGGCCGGCGCGGCGGCAGCGGCTGGCGCTGGAGCGGCGGTGTTCGGCTGGAGGGCCGCGAAGTGCTCGACCACCTCCGCGATCCACTCGGCGGCCGCATCCTCGTAGTCGACGTCGCAGTCCACGCGCGGCACGACACGCGTCGCCCCGAGCTGCTCGAGGCGCGTGTCGATGAGCTTCCCGGCCTGGCAGTAGTCGTCGTAGCTGCTGTCTCCGAGCGCGAGGACCGCGAACTTCGCCGACTCGAGGCGCGGAGCACCGTCAGCGGACAGCTCCTCCCAGAAGAGCTCGGCGTTGTCCGGCATCTCGCCCTCGCCGTACGTGGACGTGACGACGACGATGTTGCGTTCGCCGTTCAACGCCTCGGGGGAGACCGAGTCGAGCGGGGCGAGCGTCGCCGCGAGGCCTGCGGCTCGGGCTGCAGCCGCGAGGTCCTCGGCCACGAACTCGCAGTTCCCGGTCTGCGTGCCGATGAGGATCTCGAGCGTCAGCGTCGCGGCCTGAACCTCCTTGTCGGCGGTGGGGATCGCGGCGAGTCCCGCCATGAACCCGGAGAGCCATGCCTGCTGCTCCCTGGTGAAGGGGGCGTCGACGGGGATGAACGGCGCGCTCATGCGAGGCCACCCGCCGTCGGAGCGAGACCAGCGGCCGCGGCCGTCGGCTGCTGGCGCTTCTCGGTGACGACGAGCTCGCGGGCGATGTCGACCATCGCCGCGGTCGCGAGGATCTCGTCCGTGCCCACCGACTGGAGGAGCCGGCGGTTCTTCACGTTCTGGTGCATGATCCACCCCGTCGTTCCTGGCGCGTCGATGCTGCGCACGTTGCGCAGGCGGAGGGCGTCCTTGTAGTCCTCGAGGCGCTTCGCGGCGATGAGGGCCGCGAGCTCCGCGTCCTCGAACCGGTCGAGTTCACCGCGCAGGTACTTGTTCACGCGCTGCATGACGAAGAAGTCCTCGGTGAGGATGAGCTTCCGGACCGCGTCGACCACCCTGGGGTCGTCGGGCCCGCTGGCGTCTGGCACTCGGGTGAGCGCGATGTCCTGCGAGATGTTGAGCACCGCGTAGGAGGCGAGCAGGGCGAACCTGTCGTCACGGTCCGACTCCGAGCCGCCGGGAGTGCGGCCGCCGATCACCGGGTGACCGCCGCGGTAGGCCTCCTTGAAGAGGCGGATGCGCTGGGTTGCGATGGAGGTGGAGAGCTCGTCCAGCAGCTCCTTGCGTCCCTTCGCGGCGAGGATCTTGTCGGCGTCCTGGTAGAGCAGGAGCGCCCGCGGCATACCGCAGAAGAACCTGCTGCGCTCGGACTCCCAGTCGCGGAGGATCTGCGCCGCGAGGGGCGAACCGGTCGCGTCGAGGTGCCACTGCAGGAGGAGCTTGACCGCGGCCTCGTGGAAGTCGCCGTGGCTGGTGTCGGTGATGGGGAACACGAGCAGGGAGTCGGCGCTCACGTTCTCGCGCGTCGAGCCGTCGGCGTCGTACTGGTAGACGAACCCGCCGCTCATGCCGTTGCCGAGGCCCTTGCCCGCCCTGCCGAGATTGAGGACGGCCCCGTTGGTCATGTACTCGCAGCCGAAGTCGCCGATGCCCTCGACGACCGCTGTTGCGCCGGAGTTGCGCACTGCGAAGCGGTCGCCCGCCTCGCCCTGCACGAACGTGCGTCCGCCCGTCGCACCGAAGAGCGCGAAGTTGCCGATGAGCACGTTCTCGCCGGGCTCCGAGCCGCCGCCGCCGGGGGAGAGCACGACGATGGTTCCGCCGCCCTGGCTCTTGCCGACGCCGTCGTTCGCGGTTCCCGTGTGCACGAGGCGCATGCCGTCATTGCTGAAGGCGCCGTAGGACTGTCCGGCGGATCCCTGCGTCGTGACGATGATGCTGCCGTCCACGAGCGAGCGCCTGCCTCGCTCGTCCTCGACGACTGCGGGGAGCCCTGCGACCGTCTCTGCATCGAGCTCGTAGTTGAGCATCCGCTCGATGTCGATCGACAGCTGACCGCCGACCGACTTGAAGCGGTTGCCCATCTCGACGCCTTCGATGAGGATCGACGGCTCTGCTCGGTCGACGAGGGCGGCCCGGATCTGCTCGACGAGGGAGTCGTCGATGCTGAAGTCCTTCTCGAGGTAGATGGGGTTGGCGACGATCTTCTCGGGAACCTTCGCGAGCATGTCGCGAACGTCGAGGTCCCCGACGCTCGCGGGGTGCGCGAGGAGCTGCAGCAGGTCGCCGCGCCCTCGTGCCTCCCCGAGCGAGCGCAGCCCCAGCGAGGCGAGGATCTCCCGCACCTCGTGCGAGATGTTGAGGAGGTACTGGGCGAGGGCGCGCGGGTCGCCGTCGAACACCTCGGGGTTGGTCGTGAGTCCGGCGGGGCACTTGATGTTGCAGTTCTTCGCCATGACGCAGCCGAGCATCATGAGCGCTGTCGTGCCGAATTCGAAGCTGTCCCCGCCGAGGAGCGCGGAGGTCACGACGTCGCTTGCCATCTGGTGGGCACCGGAGCAGCGCAGGACGACCTTCTGCCTGAGTCCGTTCGCGAGGAGCGCCTGGTGGACCTCAGCGACGCCGATCTCCGCCGAGCGTCCCGCGTACTTGAGGCTCGTGACGGCGGCCGCCCCCGTGCCTCCCGTGTTGCCGGCGACGTTGATCACGTCGGCACCCGCCTTGGCGACGCCGACGGCGATCGTGCCGATGCCCTCCGACGAGACGAGCTTCACGACGACCCGCACCCGGGCTGCCTTGCAGTCGTGGATGAGCTGCGCGAGGTCCTCGATGGAGTAGGTGTCGTGGTGCGGCGGCGGCGAGACGAGCTCGACGCCGGGCGTCCCGCCTCGGGCCGCGGCGATGTCGACCGTGACCTTCGGCGCCGGCAGCTGGCCGCCTTCACCGGGCTTCGCGCCCTGGCCGATCTTGATCTCGAGCTCCTGCAGCATCGGGTCGGCGAGGTAGCCGGCCCAGATGCCGAAGCGGCCGGACGCGAACTGCTTGATGCGCGAGCCCCGGATCGTGTTGTAGCGGGTGATGTGCTCGCCGCCCTCGCCGCAGTTCGACATGCCGCCGACCATGTTCGTGCCGTGCGCGACGGACTCGTGGGCGGTCGCGACGAGCGCCCCGTGGCTCATGGCGCCGGATGCGAGGGTGCGGGCGATCTCGTGCGCGGGCTGCACCTCGTCGAGCGAGATGCTGTCCGGCGCTGTCCTGAGCAGGCTCAGGATGCTCGGTGCGCCCGGGGTGACGCGCACCTCGAGCTTCGAATCCGTCGCGGTCGTCTCGGTGATGGCGTCGCCGTCGAGGGCCGTGAGGACCTGCGCGAGCGCGTCGTAGCGGGTCGCTTCGCCGCCGAGGGGGCCGGTGAGCTTCAGCTCGTAGGTGGAGTTCTCCGTGTGCTCGATCTCGAGGCCGCGGACGCGGACGTCGCTGTTGCCCTCGAGCGAGAAGCGGCTGAGCTCCCGCGCGAACTCGGAGGGCGTCGAGGCGAGGCGGACGTCTGCGGGCAGCGAGAGCACGTCGCGGAGCGCCGAGGGGCGCCGCGTGCGCTCCTGGATGGTGTTCGTGACGAAGTCCCGGTAGCCGGGGGTGATCTCGAACGCGTCGATCTGCTCCGGCGTGAGCGCGCCGTATCCGCTGTACGTGTACGCCTTGTCGTCGAGTCCGAACGCGTCGCCGAGCTGGCCGAGGGTGAGGAGTCGCAGCGAGTCGTGCCCTGGGTGCGGCTCGTCGCTCGCAGCGGGCGCTTCCGGCGCCTTCGTGGTCTCGAGGATGCGCGGCTCCTCGGTCATGTCGATGAACCCGCGCACCGCGGTGGTGCCGAACGAGTGGCCGGCTCCTTCCTGGCGCTCCTTGAACAGGCCGAGGAGGGGGATCTGCTTCTCGTCGGCGACCGCGACGGCCCGCTCGTGCCACTCGGCGACCGCGAGGGCGATGCGCTCGAAGCGCACGCCGCCGACCGGGGCGGCGAGGTGGGGGAAGTAGTCGGCGAGGACCGGGTCCTTCGTGTCGAGGTAGTTGGGCTCGAAGAACTCGCCGCCGATGTAGCTCTCGACGGTGCACAGGCCGACACGGCCCATGGTCTTCATGAGCGACTTCTCGGCGGCCTTCGCGAAGCGGGCCACGGCGAGGTCCGTGTCCGTGATCGTGTCGATCGAGGCGGCGCCGCTCGGGTAGCGCTCCTCGGCGCGCAGGCGCACGCAGAGCGGGTAGACCGCGGCGGCGCCGAAGCCGAGCGCGGCGGCGATGTGGTGCGAGGAGGGCAGCTGGCCGCTCTCCGCGATGATCGACACCCGCAGGCGCAGGCCCTCGCGGATGAGCCGCTGGTTGACGGCCGCGATGACCAGGATGAGGGGGATCGCGGCCAGCTCGCGCGACACGTTGCGGTCGGTGAGCACGGCGATGCCGCCCTGGGCGCGCGCGAACGAGGTCACGGCGTCGCACACGCGCTCGACGGCGTCGCGCAGCGAGGCGGCGTTGGCGGGGGCGTCGCCCTGCACGGGCGTGTAGAGGATCTCGAAGCGCTCGAGCGGAGCGAGGCGCTGCTCGCGGAGCGCGACCATGTTGAGGTGGCTGAGGATGGGCGAGGGCACGACGATCTGCCGCGTCTGGTTGCCGCCGTCGGGCTTGGCGCCGAGTGCGACGCGCAGCGTCATGCCGTCGGCCTCCCGGATGCTGTCGAGCGGCGGGTTCGTGACCTGCGCGAAGCGCTGCGAGAAGTACTTCGCGAGCCCGCCCTCCTGGTCGGAGAGCGCGTTGATGGCGTTGCCGTAGCCCATGGCGGAGATGCGCTCGGTGCCGTTGGCGAGCATCGGGTCCATCATGAACTTGAAGCTCTCCTGGTTCAGCGAGTACGCGACGTACCTGCCGGCGGGGGAGAGGTCCCCGTCGTAGCCGAGCGTGTTGCTTCCCCGGTCGATCTCGGGCAGCTCGATGTCCTCGATGTTGACGCGCGCTGCTTCGAGGTCTGCGCTGTAGTCGCGCCGGAGGGCGAGCTGCTCGAGCGCCTCCCACGTGCGGAAGCTGCGCCCCTGCGTGTGGTCGAAGTAGAGCATCCCGCCCGCTTCGATGCGACCGCGGCGCACGATGCTGCCCGGTGCGAACTGGATCTGCCCGGCCTCTGAGCTCACGACGAGGTAGTCGTCGGTCTCGACGGTGCGCAACGGGCGCAGCCCGAGGCGGTCGAGGCGCGCGCCGATGATGTCGCCGTTGCTGAAGACGAGTGCTGCCGGTCCGTCGTTCTTCTCCTCGTAGAGGGAGAAGAACTCGAGCATGTCCCGGACCTCCGGGGTGAGCGTGCGGTCGTTCTCCCACGCCGGCGGCATGGTCGAGACGACGGCCTCGACGAGCTCGAGCCCGTCGTCGAAGACGCGGCTCTGCAGGGTCTGGTCGAAGCGGCTGCTGTCCGACTGTCCAGGTGGATGCACGATGACGCGTCCCCGCGCGGTCGCGAGCGCGTTCTCGGAGAGGCGGTTCTTGCGGTCGGTGTTGAGCTCTCCGTTGTGCGCGAGCATGCGGAACGGCTGCGCCATGCTCGGGTGCGGCTCCGTGTTGGTCGAGAAGCGCGTGTGGAAGAAGAGCGTGCGAACCGACTGGCGCTCGTCGAGCAGGTCGGTGAAGTAGGGGATGACCTCGTTCGAGTTGAGGCGGCCCTTGAGCGTCTGCGTGCGGGCGCTCAGCGACAGGGGGTAGAGCCCCTGGAGTGCGGCGTTGGAGTAGGCGATGCCCTCGATGTCGAGGAGCGCGGCGTTGGCCGCGGCGTCCATCTCGGCGCGGCTCCAGCCCTCGGCCGCGACGAAGATCCACTGGACGATGGGCAGCTGGTAGTGCGCCGCGGCGGGGCGCGCGACGGTGGCGTCGACGGGCACGTCGCGGACGAGGATCGGCTCGATGCCGTGCGCGCGCAGCGTGCTGGAGATGAGCTCGTGCGCCACGTCGAGCTGTTCGACGTCGCTCGGCATGAAGAAGTTGCCCACGCCGAAGAGGCCCGACTCGAGCTCGCGCCCGACGAGCGAGCTGAAGAACTCGACCGACAGGTCGACGTTGATGCCGGCGCCGTCGCCGACACCCTCGGCGGACATGCCTCCGCGGTGGGGGATCGCGCAGAGCGCCTCGTTTCCGAGCCGGATCACATCATGGTGCTGCACGCCGTCCTTGCGCGTGATGAAGCCGACGCCGCAGTCGCTCTTCTCGAGCTCGGGACGGTACAGACCAACGGTTTTTTGCGACACGAAGATGCCTCCAAGGGACAGCAGCGAGGGGAAAGGCGACGCGAACACTGCAACATTGGAGGTTTCGTCTGCGGGAGTCGTCACTTGGTGCGGTGCGGGGTTCCCAGCGGCATAGCGGTATACGTACGGTAAGGGTTGCCTAAAGCTGGCGCAAGGCCACGCGCCGATGATCGATCGACGGATTTCGCGGTCACGGCACTCGGACAGGTGGTTCCGACTGCCCACGTCCGCCCCTGCATGCGCGTCCTCGTTCTCCGGCTGAGATGATGGAGGCATGAGCGACGTCAAGACATACATGCGAACTGCCTCCGCGGAGGCCGACGCCGGCGAGGACACCCTCGCGGAGGTCACCGACAGGCTCGTGCAGCGCCTCGTGGAGGCCGCTGCCGCCGACGGCATCACGATCCCGGAGGGCGAAGTCGAGGTCGACGTGCTCGTCGACGACACGCTGAACCTGTGGGACGCGACCGCGACCTGGTCCGGATCCGGTGCAAGCGCCGCGGATGCTGAGGCGACGGTCACCGACATCGGCTAGCGCCGAACACGACACACGCGCGCGAAGCCCCGGTTCGGCCAGTGAATCACTGGCCGAACCGGGGCTTCCCTCTGTGCACGGACTGCGGACTTCGGACTCCCGTCGAAGGACGGTTGCCGGCTCGTCTCGGCGACGCGCCGTCACCGAGACTCGATCACCGGCCGGATACGGCCCGAGAATCGAGCCCGGACGACGCGATCACTCGCCGTGGCTGCGCCTCCGCCTGAGGAGCAGCATGGCTCCCAGCCCGAGGAGTGCCGTCGCGCCGAGAAGACCCGGCCCGAGGGTGTCGGAACCCGTCGACGCCAGCTTTCCCTGATCTCCGGCCTCGGGCGGAGTGCCGTCTTCGACGGTGACCACGGTGGGGGTTCCGACCGGCGTCTGCGGCGGCGCGTCAGTCGCGCCTGGAGAGGACATCGGCGGTGTGGCTGAGGGCGCCGGCGATGTCGTGGACGTTGGAGTCGGTGTTGGGGCCTGCGTGGAAGGTGCGACGGACTGCGTGGGGACAGGCAGCCCAGTTGAAGGATCGGTGGGTCCGGCCGTGGACGAGGCTGTCGGCGCAGGTGTCGATGTGCCGGTCTCCGTCGGTGACGGGCTCGCCGTCGGAGAAGGCGCCGCGCTCTCCGTTGGTGAGGGCGTCGCGGTCGCGGTCGGCGGGGTCGCAGTCGGGATCGCGGTCGCGGTCGCGGTCGCGGTCGCAGTGGGGGTCGCGCTCGCAGTCGGCGTCGCGGTCGCAGTCGGCGTAGCGGTCGGCGACGGGGGCGCGGTCACCGTCGGCGAGGGTGACCGCGTTGGAATGGGTGCGCTCTGGTCGAGGACGATCATCGGTGGCAGCCCGGCAATGATGGGATGGTCTGATGACAGCGTCGTGACGTTGCCGGACTCGTCCGTGAACGAAGCTCCGACAACTCGGTACTCGCCTGTCGACCACGCAGGAGACCCGGGACTGAGGGGAGGCATAGGCTGATACACCTTCGCACCGGCGGACCCGTAGATGATGTCGCCCAGCCGGTCGCGGTCGTTGCCAGCGATCTCATAGCGCTTTCCCCACTCGGCGTCCAGGTAGAACGTGGCGTCCACGAGCGCGCTCTCATCGCGGATCGTCCAGTTGATGAGCTCGACCTCGTCGCCCATTCGGATTGTTGACTGCTCGAATCCAGCCGAGAGCAGCTCCGGTGCAGTGACGTCTGGTCCGCCAGCGTCGACAACCGTGAAACTCGCCGCAGAAGCCAGTGCGTCGCTGTTGGCCGCCGTGGCGACAGGGCTGGCGCTCCCATGCTCGTCTTCCGAGAACACGCTGAGCACGCGGTACTCCCCAAGCGCCCAGGTGGAGTTGTTGACGGTGAGTCGCAGCGACCCGGAGACGAGGTCTCCGTCCCTGGAAGTGGTGTTTCGGTCGAAACCTCGAGCCTCGTATTCGCGCCCGTCGGGGCCGACGATGGTCATTATCAGCCTGACGACTCGGCTCGATTCACGCATCGTCCAGTTGAACCAGATGACGTCGCTCTGGCGGACTTCGTCCGGCGCGACCACCTCGAGGGCGACGAGCTCGGGGTATTCCTGGTCCCCGTCCGTGCCGACGTCGATCTGGAGCCTGGGCAGGGCCTGGATGATGGGACTGAAGTCCTCGGACGCGTATCCGAATACGCCCAGCACATCAAAGAAATAGAGTTCGCTTACCCGCCATTCGCCTGCCGCCCACTCTGAACCGCCAGTCGTGCACGTTGTCGTGCCGCTGACGATGTCTCCGTCTCGCACCGCGACGACAGCATCGAACTGTCCACATGACTTACTTTCCCGAGACGAAGTCCCCTCCCCGGTCTCAAGAGCGATGCCGCCTATTCCGATGTCGTGGGGATGGCGCACACTCCAGTTGATCCGGATCTCGTCCCCGCCTCCGACAGTCGTGGGCGTGACGAGCTCGGCGGATATGAGTTCGGGTCTGATGTCGAACTCGTTGCCTTGGTCCGCAGCCGCCGGAAGGGCTGGCAGCAAGACCACAGAGAACAGCAGCGCGGCGAGGCAGGCGCAGAGGAGGGCAGAGAGCTTCTTCATGTGTCTCCGTCGACAGAGGGCGGGGGTCCGCAAAGACTAGTGCGGATGTGCAAACGCTCGGGGCCGCGCTCTCCGCTGAACCTCGCTCACATCTCTGCGACTGTGGGCAAAGTGTGGGCAGAGCACGCATCCGGGGAATGACGAAGGCCCCCAGTTGCCAGTGAATCACTGGGAAGTGGGGGCCTTCAGAACCGTGCCGGCTGTGGGATTCGAACCCACACGCCCTCTCGGACAGAGCATTTTGAGTGCACCGCGTCTGCCATTCCGCCAAGCCGGCGCTTCACCTCGGACACAGTATCGTAAGCTCACTACGTGACTGAACAGGAAACCTCTCAAGCCCCGCGACGTGTTGTCGTCGCCGAAGACGAGTCGCTCATCCGGCTCGACATCGTGGAGATCCTTCGCGACAACGGCTTCGACGTTGTCGGAGAGGCCGGCGACGGTGAGACCGCGGTCGCCCTCGCGAAGGAGCTTCGCCCCGACCTCGTCATCATGGACGTCAAGATGCCGCAGCTCGACGGCATCTCTGCCGCCGAGCAGCTGTCGAAGGACAGCATCGCCCCGGTTGTGCTCCTCACCGCGTTCAGCCAGAAGGAACTGGTCGAGCGCGCGACGGAGGCGGGCGCCCTCGCCTACGTCGTGAAGCCGTTCACGCAGAACGATCTGCTCCCGGCCATCGAGATCGCACTGGCTCGCCACGCGCAGCTCATCGCGCTCGAAGCCGAGATCTCCGACCTCAACGAGCGCTTCGAGACGCGCAAGCAGGTCGACCGCGCCAAGGGCCTCCTCACGCAGAAGATGGGCCTCAGCGAGCCAGAGGCGTTCCGCTGGATCCAGAAGGCATCCATGGACCGTCGCCTCACGATGCAGGAGGTCGCGCAGGCGGTCATCCAGCAGCTCTCGGCCAAGAAGTAGCCGAGCCCCGATCAGCAGAAGCCCTCACCGCGTTGACGCGGTGAGGGCTTCTTCGCATTCGCCTGACGCTATTTGGCGGTGCGGATGAGGTTCGTGATGCGGACCGTCGAGCAGCGCTTGCCCGCCTCGTCGGTGATGACGATCTCGTGCACCGTCATCGACCCGCCGAGGTGCACCGCCGTGCACTCGCCCGTGACCCAGCCGCTCACGGCGGAGCCCGTGTGGGTCGCGTTGATGTCGATGCCGACCGCGAACCTTCCCGGACCGGCGTGCACGTTCGCGGCCATGGACCCGAGCGACTCGCCGAGCACGCAGTAGGCGCCACCGTGCAGGAGGCCGATCGGCTGCGTGTTCCCCTCGACCGGCATGACGGCCACGGCACGCTCGGGGCTCAGCTCGACGCAGAGGATGCCCATGCGCTCGGCGAGCGCCCCGAAGCCTCGGCCGTAGGTGACCTCGTGCTGGTCGGGGATGCTGAGCCCGTTGACCGTCGTCGGCGTTTCCAGGTGCGTCATCAGGCTTCCTCCTCGAAGAACGCCCCACAACACGCGCGCATCGGCGCAGTGTCTGGGGCGGCAAGTAGGCTGACCGTGTGTCAGCGCAAAATCAGCCTACCCTCATGGTCATCGACGGCCACTCGCTTGCCTTCAGGGCGTTCTTCGCCCTGCCGGTCGACAGCTTCGTGAACGCCGAGGGGCAGCACACGAATGCCATCCACGGCTTCGTCTCGATGCTCCTCAACCTGCTGCAGAACGAGAATCCGAGCCACATCGCCGTGGCGTTCGACATCTCCCGCAGCTCGTTCCGCACCCGCGAGTACCCGGAGTACAAGGCGGGTCGGGAAGCGACTCCCGTCGAGTTCAAGGGCCAGGTCCCGCTGCTCCGCGACGCACTGCACGCCATGGGCATCACGACGATCGTGAAGGAGGACTTCGAGGCCGACGACATCCTCGCGACCCTCGCCAGGCAGGGGCGCGAGCAGGGCTTCAAGGTCCTCGTCGTCTCTGGCGACCGCGACTCGATCCAGCTCGTCACCGACGACGTCACGCTGCTCTACCCGTCCACGCAGGGCGTGACCAAGCTCACGCGCTACGACCCGGCCAAGGTCGAGGAGCGCTACAGCGTCCGCCCGGAGCAGTATCCAGACGTGGCGGCCCTCGTCGGCGAGAAGAGCGACAACCTGCCCGGCGTGCCGAAGGTCGGCGAGAAGACCGCGGCCAAATGGCTCGCCCAGTACGGCTCCCTTCAGGGCATCCTCGACCACGCGGACGAGATCGGCGGCAAGGTCGGCGAGTCCTTCCGCGAGCACCGGGAGAACGCGGTGCGCAACCGCAAGCTCAACCGCCTCGTCGACGACGTCGAGCTGCCCGTCGCCCCCGAGCAGCTGTCCCGCGGGGCGATCGACGCGGATGCGGTTCGCGAGATCTTCACGAAGCTCCAGTTCCGCACGCTGCAAGACCGCGTCCTGAAGCTCGCGGACGAAGCTGGCGACGACATCACGCCAGCGGAGGCCGTTGCGGCGCCCGTCCGCCCCGAGCTCCTCGATGAGGAACTCGAGCAGTGGCTCGCGAAGGCGGTCGAGGCGACTCCGGAGGGTCTCGGCCTCACGGTCTCCCACGGCGCAGACGGCACCGTCGTCGCGGTCGGCATCTCCACCGCCGCCGAGGCGACCGAGCTGCACTGGATTCCGGAGCGCGTCGACTATGCCCCCTTCGAGGCATGGCTGGCAAGCGACGCCCCCAAGCTGATGTTCGACGCCAAGCCGCAGCTGAAGGCGCTCACCATCGCGGGGCTCGACGTCGGCGGCCAGGTCAAGGACGGTCAGCTCGCCGCCTGGCTCTACCGCCCGCAGAACGCGCCGAAGCGTCTCGCCGAGCTCGTGCAGATGCGTCTCGACGAGCAGCTGCCCGAGTCCGACCCGAACCAGCTCCAGCTCGAGGACGAGTCCTCGCTGGTCGCCAGCGATGCCTGGTACACGCAGCGCGCGACGACCGCGGCGCTCGAGATGCTCGAACCGGGCACCCTCGACGTCTTCTCGAGCATCGAGACGCCGCTGCTCGCGACTCTCTCCAGCATGGAGCTGCAGGGTGTCGCCATCGACCGGGAGTTCCTCCAGGGCCTCGCCGACGACCTGTCCGAGCGCATCCGCACGTACGAGCAGGAGGCGTTCGACGCCATCGGCGGCACCGAGATCAACCTCGGATCGCCCAAGCAGCTGCAGGTCGTGCTGTTCGAGACCCTCGAGATGCCGAAGACGCGCAAGACGAAGACCGGCTTCTCCACCGACGCAGAGTCGCTCGCAGACCTCGAGCGGAGCAGCCCGCACCCGTTCCTCGGCGCGCTCCGCAAGCACCGCGACTCGGTCAAGCTGCGGCAGATCATGGAGTCGCTGCTCAAGGCGGTCGACGACAGCTCGCGCATCCACACGAGCTACCACCAGATCGGCTCGGCGACCGGCCGTCTCTCGTCGAACGACCCCAACCTGCAGAACATCCCGATCCGGTCCGACGAGGGACGCCGCATCCGTCGCGCGTTCGTGCACGGGCCCGAGTTCGAGTCGCTCCTCACCGCCGACTACTCGCAGATCGAGATGCGCATCATGGCGCACCTCTCCGGCGACGCCGCGCTCATCGAGGCGTTCAACGCGGGGGAGGACCTCCACCGCTTCGTCGGCTCTCGCGTGTTCGGCGTGGAGCCGGCCGACGTCACGCCGGCCATGCGCTCCAAGGTGAAGGCGATGTCGTACGGCCTCGCCTACGGACTGTCGGCGTTCGGCCTCTCGAAGCAGCTCCAGATCGAGGTCGCCGAGGCCAAGAAGCTGATGATCGACTACTTCGAGCGCTTCGGCAAGGTGCGCGATTACCTCCGCAACGTCGTCGTGCAGGCGAAGGAGGACGGCTACACCGAGACGATCTTCGGCCGCAGGCGCCCGTTCCCCGACCTGCACTCGACGAACCGCATCGCCCGCGAGAACGCCGAGCGTCAGGCGCTCAACTCGCCCATCCAGGGGTCGGCAGCAGACATCATCAAGCGGGCGATGAACTCCATCGAGGAGCGCATCAGCGCCGAGAGGCTCTCATCGCGGATGCTCCTCCAGGTGCACGACGAGCTCGTGTTCGAGGTTGCCGCTGGTGAGGGGGAGACGTTGGAGGCGATCGTGCGCGAGGAGATGGCCGGCGCAGCCGACCTCACCGTGCCGCTCGAGGTGCAGATCGGCCGGGGACCGAACTGGGACGAGGCCGGCCACTAGCCGCCACCGTCCGCCCCATCCGCGGCTCCCTGTAGCAGGCACACGGGGCTCGCCTCTCGGTGATTCTTCCGAGGGGCGAGCTTAGGCTTGGGGGATGACGACTTCCGCTCAGCACCACCAGAACACCAGTCAGACACGACCGCAGACCGACATCGACCGGCTCGCGGAGGCCTGGGTCGCCACAGAGATCGAGCTCTCTCCCGAGCGTCGCGTGGAACTCGGCGCAGACGGCGACAAGGCCGAGTACGGCGACTACTCCTCGGCCGCGGCGCCACGCAAGCGCGCCGCGATCGTCGATGTGCTCAGCAAGCTCGACACGCTGACCGAAGCCGACGAGGTCGACCGGGTCACCGCGCTCGAGCTCCGCCGCAGCCTTGGCCTCGAGATCGAGATGATCGATGCCAGACTCCACCTGCGCGAGCTCTCGAACATCGCGTCTCCGGCACAGGACATCCGCATGGTGTTCGACCTCATGCCGCGCGAGACCGTGAGCGACTTCGAGGACATCGCGCGGCGCTTCGAGAACCTCCCCGCCGCGATCGAGGGCTACACAGAGCGTCTCAGCGAGGGCATCGACGCCGGCGTCGTGCCAGCGAAGCGCCAGGTCCGCGAAGTTGCGATGCAGACAGGCGAGTACGCGGCCAGCGGCAACTTCTTCGAGCAGCTCGCGGCATCGAGCCCGGCGACCGGCGAGGTCTCGGACGCGCTCCGCCAGCAGCTTCGTCACGGTGCGCAGCTCGCTTCCGCGGCGTACGGCACGTTCACGACGTTCCTCCACGAGGAGCTCCTCCCCGCTGCGAGCAACACGGACGCCGTCGGACGCGAGCACTACGCGCTCGCCTCGCGAGGCTTCCTCGGCGCGGCAGTCGACCTCGACGAGACCTACGAGTGGGGTCTCGCCGAGCTGGCGCGCATGAAGGCCGAGCAGGAGGCCATCGCCAACGAGATTCTCCGTGGTGCGACGGTCGCAGAAGCCATCGCCCACCTCGAGCTCGACCCCGCCCGCAAGCTGCACGGCACGCCCGCCCTGCAGGCGTGGATGCAGGAGACGAGCGACCGCGCGGTCGCCGAGCTGGCCGAGAGCCACTTCGACATCCCCGAGCCGATGCGTCGACTCGAGTGCATGATCGCCCCGACCGAAGAGGGCGGCATCTACTACACGGGCCCATCCGAGGACTTCACGCGTCCGGGACGCATGTGGTGGTCGGTCACCCCCGGCGTGACGGAGTTCGACACGTGGCGCGAGCTCACGACGGTCTACCACGAGGGCGTCCCGGGTCACCACCTGCAGATCGCCCGTGCGACCCTCAACCGCGACCAGCTCAACACCTGGCGTCGCAACAACTGGACCTCCGGGCACGGCGAGGGCTGGGCGCTCTACGCCGAGCGCCTCATGGAGCAGCTCGGGTACCTCGACGAGCCGGCAGACCGCCTCGGCATGCTCGACGGGCAGCGGATGCGCGCGGCTCGTGTCGTCCTCGACATCGGAGTGCACCTCGGCAAGACGGTGCCGGAGGGCGACAAGGTCTGGGACTACGAGTACGCGCTCGATTTCATGCGTCAGCACGTGAACATGCCTGACGGCTTCGTGAAGTTCGAGGTGAACCGCTACTTCGGCTGGCCGGGCCAGGCGCCGTCCTACAAGATCGGGCAGCGGATCTGGGAGGAGCTCCGTGCAGACGCCGAGGCTCGTGCCGGTGACGACTTCGACCTCAAGGCGTGGCATTCGCGTGCCCTCGACCTCGGTGGACTCGGCCTCGACACGCTCCGCGAGGTGCTGAGCACCGACTGATCGGAGCTCCCGTCGGCCGGCCGCTGCTTGCCACGGGAGAACTCAGGCAGAGTCGCCTAGGCTCGCGGCAGCGGGTGCATCGACGCACTCGCTGCCGCGAATCCGAGGAGGCTGCGAGGTGCATCCGCAGAGTGGCGAGATAGCTGGCCTTGACCAGGCTGCCGCAGCATCCGCACACACCCTGATCGACGCGCATGGCAGTCTGGGCGCCTCCGCTGAGCTCCGCTCGGCGGTCGCCGGACTCCGCAGCGTGGTCCGCGACTCCTGGCTGAGATCGCTGCAGCTGCTCGGCAGCCCTGCGAACGCACGGGCCCGGGATCTCGACCAGTTCGAGCCGCTTGCGGCGGCGCGGGAGCGCAGCCCCCTGCAGCGTGTCCTTCCCGTGCTCGATCGTCTCCTCGTGGAGCCGGCGCGAGACACTGGCTTGATCGTCGCGATCACGAACGAACAGGGGCGACTGCTCTGGGTGCGGGGTGACAGCGCCACACTCCGTCGGGCCGAGCGCATGGACTTCGTCGAGGGCGCCGACTGGTCGGAGGCCGCCGTCGGGACGAGCGCCCCAGGGACAGCGCTCGCCTCGGGTCGGGACGTCCAGATCGCAGGCGCTGAGCACTTCGCGCCAGCCGTGCAGCTGCTCAGCTGCACCGCAGTGCCCATCCGCGACCCGTTCTCCGGCATCGCGGTCGGTGCCATCGACCTCACAGGTGATGAACGAGCCGTCGGCCCGCACTCGCTTGCCCTCATGCGCGCCGCCGTCGCGGCCGCGGAGGCGGAGATGCGGCTCGCCGTGCTGCTCTCGCGCCACTCGACGCAGCCGGGAGTTCACCCAGAGACACCCGCGACGGCGAGCACCGTCGCGGCGGGCAGGATCAGCACGCTCGGCGTCCACCGCGCCAGGCTCACCACCGTCGATGGTGCACCGGTCGAACTGAGCGGTCGGCACGCTGAGATCCTGACGCTCCTCGCCGCACGGCCCTCGGGTCTCACCTCGGGCGAGCTCGCGCTCCGAATCTACGGCGAGAGCGCCAAGGAGGTCACGCTCAGGGCGGAGATCGCGCGGCTGCGGCCGGTGCTCGCTGAGCGCGGTCTCGACCTCGTGCCCCGCCCCTACCGGGTGGCGCAGGGCCTCGCGAGCGATGCCGTCGACGTGCTCGACCTGCTGGAGGCAGGTGACGTGGCCGCGGCCGTCGAGTCCTACCGCGGGGAGCTGCTGCCCACGTCGGAGGCCCCCGGTATCCGCGAGCTGCGCGCGGAGCTTTCGGCGACCCTCCGAGATCAGGTCCTCAGCTCCGCGGAGCCGGCCACGCTCCTCAGGTATCTCGAGCTGCCGGAAGTCGCGCAGGACGCGCAGGCCTTCCGCACGGCGCTCACGGTCCTCCCACCCCACGCGCCCGCCCGGTCGAGGCTCGTGGCGAAGATCGAGGCCCTCGAGTCCTGAGTGCCCTGCGCGGAATCGCGGCCGCCTCGAGTGCAACCCGATTGCAACGTCGGGGCTCCTACGCTTCCAGGGAAGAGTTCCCTCGGACAAAGGAGTCCTCATGACTGTTTACGCGAAGCCGGGCACAGACGGGTCCCTCGTCTCGTTCAAGCCCCGCTACGAGCACTACATCGGCGGAGAGTGGGTGCCGCCGGTCAAGGGCGAGTACTTCGAGAACATCACACCGGTCACGGGTCAGCCGTTCACCGAAGTGGCGCGGGGAACCGCCGAGGACATCGAGGCTGCACTGGATGCGGCCCACGCGGCGGCCCCTGGCTGGGGCAAGACCAGCCCTGCGGAACGTGCCATCATCCTGAACGAGATCGCCGACCGCATCGAGGAGAACCTCGAGTACATCGCCGTCGCCGAGACCTGGGACAACGGGAAGCCGATCCGCGAATGCCTGGCGGCCGACATCCCGCTCGCCATCGACCACTTCCGGTACTTCGCCGGCGCCATCCGGGCCCAGGAGGGCACGCTCAGCCAGCTCGACGAGAACACCACGTCCTACCATTTCCACGAGCCGCTCGGCGTCGTCGGCCAGATCATCCCGTGGAACTTCCCGATCCTCATGGCGGTCTGGAAGCTGGCCCCCGCGCTCGCCGCCGGCAACGCGATCGTCCTCAAGCCCGCTGAGCAGACGCCGACCTCGATCCTCGTGCTCTTCGAGCTCATCGGAGACCTCCTGCCCCCCGGAGTCGTCAACATCGTCAACGGCTTCGGCGCGGAGGCGGGCAAGCCGCTCGCCTCGAGCTCCCGCATCCGCAAGATCGCGTTCACGGGGGAGACCACGACTGGGCGCCTCATCATGCAGTACGCCTCGCAGAACATCATCCCCGTCACGCTCGAGCTGGGCGGCAAGAGCCCGAACATCTTCTTCGAGGACATCGCGCTCCGCGACGATGCCTACTACGACAAGGCGCAGGAGGGCTTCACGCTGTTCGCCCTCAACCAGGGTGAGGTCTGCACCTGCCCCTCGCGTGCCCTCATCCAGGACTCCATCTACGACCGCTTCCTCGAGGACGTGACGGAGCGCACGCGCAAGATCGTCCAGGGCAACCCGCTCGACACCGACACCCAGGTCGGGGCTCAGGCGTCGAACGACCAGCTCGAGAAGATCCTCAGCTACCTCGAGATCGGCCGCCAGGAAGGTGCGAAGGTGCGCATCGGCGGCGCTCGGGCCGAACTCGAGGGCGACCTGGCCGGCGGCTACTACGTGCAGCCGACGATCTTCGAGGGCCAAAACAGCATGCGCATCTTCCAGGAGGAGATCTTCGGCCCGGTTGTGGCCGTCACCAAGTTCTCCGACTACGACGATGCGATCTCGATCGCGAACGACACCCTCTACGGGCTCGGCGCCGGCGTCTGGTCGCGCATGGGGAACACCGCCTACCGCGCCGGCCGCGACATCCAGGCCGGACGAGTCTGGGTGAACCAGTACCACGCCTACCCGGCGCACTCCGCGTTCGGCGGGTACAAGTCCTCCGGCATCGGCCGCGAGAACCACCTCATGATGCTCGATCACTACCAGCAGACGAAGAACCTGCTGGTGAGCTACAGCGAGGACAAGCTGGGCTTCTTCTGATTCGCCGCGCGCTGATGCCGCGCGCCTGACTCAGACTGCACGCACAGAGCGCTGACCCGCGGGGATCACTCCTCGCGGGTCAGCCATGCGACGATGACGTCGCCGATCAGGCCCCGCTGGTGGTCCTGACGCGACGGGTCCTGCAGCTGCACGTCGAAGAGGTACCCGAACGTGTACTGGTTCGCGAGCAGGAAGACGCAGTACGAGCTGATGAGCAGGTGCACGTCGAGCGCGTCGACGTCTGCCCGGAACACCTGCGCCTCCCGCCCCCGTTCCAGCAGCCCGTCCAGGAGCGTGAGGGCGGGGGTGCCGAGCTCTCGCAGCGAGTCGAGCTGCCGGATGAACCGACCCCGGTGGATGTTCTCGATCGCGACGAGGCGGATGAAGTCCGCGTGCTCTCGGTGGTGGTCGTAGGTGATCTCTGCGAGCTTCCGCACCGCTTCCACGGGGGCGAGTCCATCGACCTGCAGCTTCTGCTCGGCCACGCGGATGCCACGGTAGGCCTCCTCGAGCACCGCAAGGTAGAGCTGCTCCTTGCTGCCGAAGTAGTAGTAGATCATCCGCTTGGTGGTGCTGCTGCGCTTCGCGATCTCGTCGACGCTCGTGCCCGAGTACCCCGTCTCCGCGAACGCCGATGTCGCTTCAGCGAGCAGCTCGGCCCGGGTTCGCTCAGCGTCTCGCTGCTTCACCCTGTTCTCGGTCATCTGTGTATCTTCCCGTGTGGTGCAGCTGAGCCGCAAACCGGACCGGGGTACTGGCTGCGCCGTATCCGTCGTAGGTGCCGCGGCGCTCGACGATCTCGAAGAAGAGCCCGTCGATGGTGGGGGTGTAGAAGTGGACGAACGCGCCCTGCTCATCGCGGTCGTAGAGGAGGTCGAGTTCTCGCAGCTCGTCGAGGGCCGCGTGCTCGAGGCCGAAGCGCGCCCGGAGGTCGTCGTAGTAGTTGCTGGGTATGGGCAGGAAGGGCAGGCCCCGCCCCCGCGCAGCTCTGGCAGCGGCGACGGCGTCGTCGACGCGGATCGCGATGTGTCTGGGCTGGAGGGGCGCAGTAGGCGGGGCCAGGTTCATGGCGAGCCGAACCGCTCCGTCCGGTGTGCGCATGACCTGACTGCGCACGAGACCCCGTGGGCCAGGAAGCTCCGCGACGGGCTCCGCGTCGAGCGCGAGGACGCTCCGGAAGAAGAGCACTGCCTCGTCGAACTCCTGCCACGGGTAGGCGATGTTGAGATGGTCGACGACCCCGTGCAGGGACGAGGCCGTGCTGTCGTCTTCGGCGCCGCCCACGAATTCCGGCAGCCAGGAGTCGCCCGCCGACCGTGAGTTCCAGGCGACCTCGGTCCCGTCGGGGGCCTCCACACCGCGCAGATCGTACTCGCCGGCGGAGCTGCGTCGGAAGACGGCGGGCGCGCCGATGGCGTGGGCGCGCCCGGCTGCCGCACCGGCGTCTTCGACCTCGACGCCGAGCCCCGAGAGCCGCGCGTCCTTCGTCCGCCGCTGCTCGTTGAGGATGATGCGCGCGGCACCCGCCTGCCAGAGTCGCACGGGCTTGGTGCGGTGTCTGCCACCGAAGGCGAAGCCCAGCTGCTGGAGGGTCGCCTCGACCGCGGAGAGGTCCTCACCGGCGATCTCGACGAAGTCGATGGCCCGTGGAGGCTGGGGTGGGGCGAGCTGCTGGTCGTCCCAGCCGTTGAGCGCCGCCGAGCGGTCGAACAGCCACCGGAGCGACCTGAGCGCATGAGCGGCGGTGCGCTTGGCATCCGTCTGGCGGAACGTGTCGTTGAAGACCTCGAGGGAGAGGGGGCCGCGGTACCCGGCGCGGAGCATGTGCGAGAGGAACCGGGTGAGGTCGAAGTCGCCCTCGCCAGGGAAGAGCCGGTGGTGGCGGCTCCAGGACAGGACGTCGAGGTCCATGTCCGGTGCATCGGCGAGCTGCAGGAAGAAGAGCTTGTCTGCATCGATGCGCTCGATAGCGGCCGGATCGTGTCCTCGCGACAGTACGTGGAAGCTGTCAAGGCAGACGCCGAGGTTCGGTCGATCCGCGAGGCGCACGAGTTCCCACGCGTCTCGGTAGTCGTCGACGTAGCGGCCCCAGGCAAGCGCCTCATAGGCGATGTCGATGCTGTACTCGGCGGCGAGATCTGCGAGCATCCCGAGCTGGTTCGCGGTGGTGGTGCGGTCCGAGATGGTCGCGGTGCCGACGTTGCTGCAGAGCAGGATCATGGAGGCTCCGAGGCGTCGCATGACCTCGAACTTGGCCTTCGCGCGCCGGAGGTTGTCCGCGAGGGTCGCATCGTCGACGCCCTCGAAGTCGCGCAGTGGCTGGAACAGGTCGATGGTCAGGCCGAGGCGGTCGCAGAGCGCGCGGATCTCCTCGGGCGATTCGTAGGCGGCGGTGAGGTCTGCATCCATGATCTCGATGCCGTCAAAGCCTGCTTCGGCGCAGGCGTGCAGCTTCTCGACGAGAGTTCCGGCCAGACAGACGGTGGCTATGGAAGTACGCATACCGCAATGTACCAAATGGTTAATTAAGTCACCAGACACCCTGCAGCGCACTTGACAGGCGTGTGCGACAACGTAAACGATGTACTCACCGTTTAGTACATTAGGCGGTCTGGGACAAAGGAGTACCTTGATCAACCATCGCGCCACCCTCATGGGACTCGTCGGGACGGGAGTGACCCCGTCGCTGACGCCGCCCATGCACATGGCGGAGGCACGCGCGCAGGGCATGGACCTGCTCTTCCGCCCGCTCGACCTGACGACCCTCGACCTCGAGCCCGAGCGACTCCCCGAGATCCTCGACTGGGCCGAGCGCCTCGGCTTCGACGCGCTCAACATCACCCACCCGTGCAAGCAGAGCGTCATCCCGCTGCTCGACCGGATCGACCCGCTCGCGCGAGCGCTGGGCGCGGTCAACACCGTCCTCCTCACCTCGAACGGACGCGTGGGCTACAACACCGACACGACAGGCTTCGAGGGCGCCTTCCGCGGCGGCCTCGGGGGAGTGCAGACGAACTCGGTTGTCCTCCTGGGCGCGGGCGGAGCGGGCTCGGCAGTCGCCGATGCGCTCATCCGAGTCGGCACACGCCTGCTCACGATCGTCGACCTCGATGCGCAGCGCGCTGAGCAGCTCGCGCAGGACCTCGCCGAACGGCACGCGACTGCAGCAGGCGGACCCCGCATCCGAGGCGGGAGCGTGGGCGCACTGCCAGAGCTGCTCTCGACGGCAGATGGAGTCGTGCACTGCACACCCGTCGGGATGCACGACCACCCCGGGATCCCCTTCCCCGCCGAGCTGCTCCGACCCGAGCTCTGGGTGGCCGACATCGTCTATCGCCCGCTCGAGACGCAGCTGATCCTCGCGGCGCGAGCACTCGGGTGCCGCACGCTCGACGGCGGCGCTATGGCCGTCGGCCAGGCGGTCGACACCTTCCGCCTCGTGACGGGCAGGGATGCAGACGCCACCCGGATGCACCAGCACTTCCAGAGCCTCGTCAACGACGAAGAGGCACGATCCGAGACATGGAGGTCTCAGAAATGACCGAAACCACGACCGCCAAGCGGACCCCCGTGAAAGCTGCCGCGGCCAGCTTCATGGGCAGCGCCGTCGAGTACTACGACTTCTTCATCTTCGGATCCGCGGCCGCGCTGATCTTCCCGATCATCTTCTTCCCGGACGACGACAACGCCGCACTCGTGATGTCGCTCGCCACGTTCGGCTTCGCCTACATCGCGCGCCCGATCGGCGCTGTGGTGCTCGGCCACTTCGGTGACCGGATAGGACGCCAGCGGGTCCTCATGTTCACGCTCGTGCTCATGGGCCTGTCGACGTTCATCATCGGCTGCCTGCCGACCTTCGACCAGATCGGCTGGTTCGCGCCAGCCCTGCTGGTGCTCTGCCGCCTCATGCAGGGGCTCTCTGCCGCTGGCGAGCAGGCCGGCGCTGCGTCGCTTTCACTGGAGCACGCTCCCGACAACCGCCGCTCGTTCTTCACGTCGTGGACGCTCACCGGAACCCAGGGTGGGCAGATCCTCGCCGCCCTCGTGTTCATCCCGGTCCTGAGCCTCCCCGACGAGATCAAGTACAGCTGGGGCTGGCGCGTCCCGTTCTGGCTGAGCGCCGTCGTCGTCATCGTCGCGTTCTTCATCCGTCGCACCCTCCATGAGACGCCGACGTTCCAGGACGCGAAGGCGCAGGGCGAGATCGCTCGGATCCCGCTCATCCCGCTCATGCGCGACCACTGGCGCGACGTCCTGCGCGTCATCTTCTGCGCGTTCATCGCCGCCGTCTCGACCGTGTTCGGCAACCTCGCGCTCGCCTATGGCAAGGAAGTCGGGCTGGCGGAGAACCTGACGCTCTGGCTGGTGGTGGTCGCCAACATCGTGGCCCTGGGCACGCAACCGCTCTTCGCGATCCTCGCCGACCGGATCGGACGCAAGCCCGTCTTCGTCTACGGCGCGATCTCGTCCGCCGTGGTCATGCCGTTCTACATGCTCTCCATGTCGTCGGGGAACACCCTGCTCACCTTCGGGCTCGCCATCCTCGTGTTCTCGTTCGGCTACGCAGCGGCCAACGCCGTCTGGCCCTCGTTCTACGGCGAGATGTTCAGCGCCCGCGTCCGCTTCTCTGGCATGGCGATCGGCACCCAGCTCGGCTTCCTGATGGCCGGCTTCGCCCCCTCGATCGTCGCGGCCCTGGGCGGCGTGCAGGAGGGCGGCTGGGTCGTGATCTCGGCGTTCACCGGCGTCATCTGCCTCATCGCCGCGATCTCGGCGCTCACCGCGAAGGAGACGAAGAGCGTGCCGACGGACACCCTCGGCATCCGCGTCGTGGCATAGGCGCTGCCCCCGGAGCGGCTCAGATTTTCGCGAACACACCTTGGCCACAGTCTCACGACGTACGGTCACGGAACCAGCGAGGTCCGGGCACGCTCCGGGCGCCGCACTCTGAAGGAGGGAACTGACATGCACAAGGAAGTGCAGACCGAGCCGAGGCCCGAAGCCAGGGGAGCCGGGCTCATCGCGGAGCCGGCCGTGCCTGGCGAGACCTTCTCGAGGGTCGCATTCACCCAGGACGCGGTCGACATGATCTCATCGCTCGGGCGCCGCCACGGGCCGCTCATGTTCCACCAGTCCGGCGGCTGCTGCGACGGCTCATCGCCGATGTGCTACCCGGCGGGCGACTTCCTCACGGGCGACGCCGACGTGCTCCTCGGCACGACCGAGATCCCGGATGCGGGCAACGTGGAGTTCTGGATGTCGCGAGAGCAGTTCAGCTACTGGCGGCACACGCGCCTGACGATCGACATCGTCCCAGGACGGGGCTCGGGCTTCTCGCTCGAGGCACCGGAGGGCAAGAGGTTCCTCATCCGGTCCCAGCTCATGAACGAGGACGGCAGCGACGCGACCTCGCTGGCGGCATCCTGATCCGAACTCGCCAGGGAGCGCAGGCGGCGACTCGCCGCGAAACTCGGGGGAACTCGCCGCGCGCGGCACTTGCCTCCGCTTGACCTTGCCGACTAGGCTGACAGAGCACTTTTCTGTGTGCACGTATCCGTATTCCCGGATGAACCCCGTTGCCCTTGGCTTCACGCCCCGAGCAGCGCATCCGGGCCGACTTATAGCCCACCTGGAGCATTACCTACATGACCACCACCACGACCGAAAAGGCAACCAAGCAGGTCGCCATCAACGACATCGGATCTGCTGAGGACTTTCTTGCCGCGGTCGAAGAGACGCTGAAGTTCTTCAACGACGGGGACCTCATCGAGGGCACCGTCGTTCGCATCGACCGCGACGAGGTCCTCCTCGACGTCGGTTACAAGACCGAGGGTGTCATCCCCTCGCGCGAGCTTTCGATCAAGCACGACGTCGACCCCACCGAGGTCGTTCAGGTCGGCGACACCGTTGAGGCACTCGTTCTCCAGAAGGAGGACAAGGAAGGCCGTCTGATCCTGTCCAAGAAGCGTGCTCAGTACGAGCGCGCTTGGGGCGACGTGGAGAAGATCAAGGAAGAAGACGGCGTCGTCACCGGCACCGTCATCGAGGTCGTCAAGGGCGGTCTCATCGTCGACATCGGCCTCCGCGGCTTCCTCCCGGCCTCGCTCATCGAGCTCCGCCGTGTCCGCGACCTCACGCCGTACCTCGGTCAGGAACTCGAGGCCAAGGTCCTCGAGCTCGACAAGAACCGCAACAACGTCGTCCTGTCGCGTCGCGCTCTCCTCGAGCAGACGCAGTCCGAGACCCGCTCGAACTTCCTCAACAACCTCCAGAAGGGCCAGGTCCGCAAGGGCGTGGTCTCCTCGATCGTCAACTTCGGTGCGTTCGTCGACCTGGGTGGCGTTGACGGCCTCGTGCACGTCTCCGAGCTCAGCTGGAAGCACATCGAGCACGCTTCCGAGGTCGTCGAGGTTGGCCAGGAGGTCACCGTCGAGATCCTCGAAGTCGACCTCGACCGCGAGCGTGTCTCGCTGTCGCTGAAGGCAACGCAGGAAGACCCGTGGCAGGTGCTTGCTCGCACGCACGCCATCGGCCAGATCGCACCGGGCAAGGTCACGAAGCTCGTTCCGTTCGGCGCGTTCGTCCGCGTCGCAGACGGCATCGAGGGCCTCGTGCACATCTCGGAGCTCTCCAGCGGACACGTCGAGCTCGCCGAGCAGGTCGTGTCGGTCGGCCAGGAGCTGTTCGTCAAGATCATCGACATCGACCTCGACCGTCGCCGCATCTCCCTCTCGCTCAAGCAGGCGAACGATGGCGTCGACCCCGAGGGCACCGAATTCGATGCTGCGCTCTACGGCATGGTCTCCGAGTACGACGCCGAGGGGAACTACACGTACCCCGAGGGCTTCGACCCCGAGACCAACGAGTGGAAGGAAGGCTTCGACACGCAGCGCGAAGCCTGGGAGCAGGAGTACGCTCTCGCCCAGACTCGCTGGGAAGCGCACAAGAAGCAGGTCGCCTCGGCAGCCGAGATCGAGCAGAACGTCAGCGCAGTCGCGCCGTCGAGCTCCTCGAACTCGTTCACGAGCGAAGCAGCTGGCGCAGGAACGCTTGCCGACGACGAGTCGCTTGCAGCCCTCCGCGAGAAGCTCGCAGGGAACTAGTTCCCAGCAGCCTCACTGCACCGAAGGCCGGTCCCATCTCTGGGGCCGGCCTTCGGCCGTTCCGGCTCGGCCGTTCCGGCGGCGCCGCGACGTCGGCTTCGTCGTGCTGCGCAGAGACCTATCGCCCGGCTGGAGAACCAGCCGGGCGATAGGTCTGTGCAAGCGTCAGGAGGAGAGGCCAGGGGCCGGGGGAACTGGGGGAGCGGCTGGCCTGGTCCGCGCGGCGCGCGCATCCCGGACTCGTTTGAAGCTGCGGAAGAGCACCCAGGCCAGCACGCCGATCAAGGCGAGCATGACCACGACGAACAGCGGCACGAGGATCGCGGAGAACAGCAGCCCGACGCTGAGGGCGTCCTCGCCGACGCTGAGCACCGGTGCGGCGGCTCCCGCAGTGACGACGTTCGCGGCGGCTCTCGTGCTGCTCTTCGTGAGGTGCGTCAAGAGCGCCACCCCGATGCCGATGACCACGGGAATCCACGCATTGCTCGTGAAGAACGATGCCGGGTCCTGGATGGCAGCGGTGGAGCTCGCAGTGCCTGCACCGAAGACGATCCCGCCGGAGGTGGGGCGGATGACCGTCTGGATCCAGTCGTTGACGTGGTCGAGTGCCGGGACCTTGTCGGCGACGAGCTCCAGCACCAGGAGCACGCCCACGATGATGAGCACCCAGTCATTGCTGAGCCACGCCCAGCCCGCCGGCAGCGCGATGAGGTCGGTGAATCGGGCGAGGAGCCCGATTCCCAGGAGCGGGATGAACGCGTTCAGTCCGCTGGCCGTCGCGAGCCCGAGACCGGTCAGAATTTCAAGCATGATGTGAGTGCCTCCTGGCCCTCAGTCTGGCATGCGGATGGGTCGAGCGCGGCTTGGGGAGAGCGCACTGCGCTCGCTGCCTCAGCGCAGTAGCGTTGGCTTCACGGCGATGCCCGCAGCGGGTATCCGCAGATGAGAGGACGGCACATCATGGTCACCATCGCTCTGACCGGAGGCATCGGCTCGGGAAAGACGACCATCGCCAAGCGCCTCGAGGAGCTCGGCGGCGTGATCCTCGATGCGGACGTGTTCGCGAGGGAAGCCGTGGCGATCGGCTCGCCGGCGCTCCGACAGATCGAGGCTCGCTTCGGACACGGTGTCATCCTCGACGATGGTGCCCTCGACCGCCCTGCCCTCGGCGCGCTCGTCTTCGGCGATGACGAGGCCCGCGGCGTCCTCAACGACATCGTGCACCCGGAAGTCCGTCGCCTCACCGGAGAGCGACTCGAGGAGGTGCTACGCGATGACCCCGCCGCTCTGGTCGTCCACGTCATCCCCCTGCTCGTGGAGTCGACGAGCAACTACGACTACGAGGAGATCTGGGTCGCGGATGCCCCCGCGGCTGTTCGAGAGGAGCGGCTGGTCGAGAGCAGGGGGATGTCCCTTGCCGAAGCCAGGGCGCGCATCGCCTCACAGGCGAGCGACGAGGAGCGGCGGAAGATCGCCGACGTGCTCATCGACACGAGTGCGCCGCTCGATCAGACGCTCGAGCAGGTCGACGAGGAGTGGAGACGCCTCGCCGCCGTCGCGCTGCGCGCACCGGAGACGCAGACCTACGGGGTCTGATGCGCTGACGAGACAGGGCGGGATGCGATCCCGGATGCCCTCGTCGTCGGTGCCTCAGCTCAGGTCGACCCATTCGGTGCCGAGCGGGACGAGCGTGCCCTCACCAGCGGTGATCGAAGCGACCTCAGAGGCGAGGCCGCGTCTCGCATCCGCCGCGTCGGGAACGGCGAGGCTCAGCAGTGCCGTCGACCCCGCATACTCCGTTCCCGTGACGAGCACTCCGCGAGTTCGGAGCTCGTTCTCCCACCGGCCAGCGGTGGCGTGCGGCGCCTCGAGCCCGAAGATCGCCCTCGACTCGCGCTTCGCGAGCCGAGCCAGCTGGAGCGTGGAGGACACGGACTCCGAGTAGGCGCGGACGAGCCCGCCCGCCCCCAGCAGCACACCTCCGAAGTACCGCGTGACGACAGCCACGACGTCACTCAGGTCCGCTGACTCGACCTCGCCGCGCACTCGCTCGTGGAGCACGAGGGCTTCGAGCATGGGGACGCCCGCTGTTCCCGAGGGCTCACCGTCGTCGTTGGATCGCTGCACGCCCCGGCGGGCACCGAGCACAAAAGCGCTGCAGTGGTGGCGGGCAAGACGATGCGCGGAGCGACGGTCGGCGATGACCTGCCTGGCCTGCTCTTCGCTCTCGACGCGCTCGAGGCGGCAGATGAACCTGGACCGACGGATCTCGATCTCGTGGTCGATGGGAGTCCGTGCAGCGAGGACCCCGTAGCTCGGTGCAGCCGCGGGACCCCGCTCGTGCAGCTGGGTGCCCTCGGACTCTTCGCGGCGCATCGGGGCAGTCTACGTCCGTCCCCTCGCCGACCTGCACGTCTTCCGACCAAACGTTCAGACCGGGCTGACAGTGTTGGTCATCCCGCAACGAACGGGACTCACTGATCGGGAGACGCGAGACGCGCTCCCAAGAGAGGACTGACATGACCACGACAGCCTCAAGCCAGCACACCGAGAACGGCGAGTACACGGTTCCCGGACTCTCGCTCGACAAGGGACACGAGATCGGCGAGCTGCTCCAGCTCCGCCTCCACGCGCTGAACGACCTGCACCTGACGCTCAAGCACGCGCACTGGAACGTCATCGGGCGCGACTTCATCGGCGTGCACGAGATGCTCGACCCCCAGATCGAGCTGGTCCGCGGCTACGCTGACGAACTCGCAGAGCGCATGGCGGCTCTGGGCGTCCCCCCGAACGGGCTCCCCGGAGCACTCGTGGAGGCCCGCACCTGGGGCGACTACGAGGTCTTCAGGGCCGGCACGCGCCAGCATCTCGAGGCACTCGACCACGTCTACGTCGGTGTCATCACCGACCATCGCGAGGCGATCAAGCGGCTGGACGACCTCGACCTCGTGACGCAGGACCTCGTCATCGGCCAGGTCTCCGAGCTTGAGAAGTTCCAGTGGTTCATCCGGGCCCACCTCGAGAACACGCAGGGCGTGCTCTCGAGCGAGGACTAGTCCGCGTCGGCTGCACCTCACTTCGGGGCCTCCGTGATCGCGCAGAGCGCATCACGGAGGCCCCGAAATGTCGCAGCCGCCACGTACACTTGTTCTATGCAAGCAACACGCAGCGTACGTCCCTTCGAAGTCGTCAGCGAGTACACCCCAAGCGGCGACCAGCCGAAGGCGATCGCAGAGCTTGCCAGTCGCATCAACGCGGGCGAGCCCGACGTCGTGCTCCTCGGAGCCACGGGAACCGGAAAATCGGCGACGACGGCCTGGCTCATCGAGAAGCTCCAGCGCCCGGCGCTCGTCCTTGCCCACAACAAGACGCTCGCCGCGCAGCTCGCCACCGAGTTCCGCGAGCTCATGCCGAACAATGCGGTCGAGTACTTCGTCTCGTACTACGACTACTACCAGCCAGAGGCGTACGTCCCCCAGACCGACACCTTCATCGAGAAGGACAGCTCCGTCAACGAGGAAGTCGAGCGCCTGCGCCACTCGACCACCAACTCGCTGCTGAGCCGACGCGACGTCATCGTCGTGTCGACGGTCTCCTGCATCTACGGACTCGGCAAGCCGGAGGAGTACTTCAACTCCATGCTCGCCCTGCACGTCGGCGACCGCATCCCGCGGCAGGAGCTGATCCGCCGCTTCGTGACGATGCAGTACCAGCGCAACGACGTCGCGTTCCAGCGCGGCACCTTCCGCGTCCGCGGCGACACGATCGAGATCATCCCCGTCTACGAGGAGCTCGCGATCCGGATCGAGATGTTCGGCGACGAGATCGAGGCCCTGACAGCGCTCAACCCCCTGACGGGTGACGTCGTCAGGTCCATGGACTCCGTGAGCGTCTTCCCGGGTTCGCACTACGTCGCGGGAGCCGACGCCATGCAGCGGGCGATGGGCCAGATCCGCGACGAGCTGGATGACCGTCTGGGCGTCTTCGAGCGCGAGCAGAAGCTCCTCGAGGCGCAGCGGCTCCGCATGCGCACCTCATTCGACCTCGAGATGATGGAGCAGATCGGCTTCTGCTCCGGCATCGAGAACTATTCACGCCATATGGATGGCAGGGCGCCGGGTGAGGCTCCCCACTGCCTCATCGACTACTTCCCCGACGACTTCATCACGGTGATCGACGAGTCCCACGTCACGGTGCCGCAGATCGGCGCGATGTACGAGGGCGACGCCTCGCGCAAGCGCACCCTCGTCGACCACGGCTTCCGCCTGCCGAGCGCTCTCGACAACCGCCCCCTGCGCTGGGACGAGTTCAGCGACCGGGTCGGCCAGACCGTCTACCTCTCGGCGACTCCCGGCAAGTACGAGCTCGCTCAGGCGGATGGCTTCGTCGAGCAGATCATCCGCCCGACGGGCCTCGTCGACCCGCAGATCGTCGTGAAGCCCTCGAAGGGGCAGATCGACGACCTCCTCGAGGAGATCCGACTCCGCGCGGATCGCGACGAGCGTGTCCTCGTCACGACCCTGACGAAGAAGATGGCAGAGGAGCTCACCGACTTCCTCGGCGAGAACGGCGTTCGCGTGCGCTACCTGCACGCAGACGTCGACACGCTGCGACGAGTCGAGCTGCTCTCGGAGCTGCGCGCCGGGCTCTACGACGTCCTCGTCGGCATCAACCTGCTGCGTGAGGGACTCGACCTGCCAGAGGTGTCGCTCGTCGCGATCCTCGATGCAGACAAGGAGGGGTTCCTGCGCTCCAGCACGTCCCTCATCCAGACCATCGGCCGCGCCGCCCGAAACGTGACGGGCGAAGTGCACATGTACGCCGACCGCATCACCGACAGCATGGCGAAGGCGATCGAGGAGACCGACAGGCGCCGAGACCGGCAGCTCGCCTACAACGCGGAGCACGGCATCGATCCGACGCCGCTTCGCAAGAAGATCGCCGACATCACCGAATCCCTCATGCGCGAGGGGCAGGACACCGAGAAGCTCCTCGCCTCCCGCGGCAAGGGAGACAACAAGCGTCAGACGACACCTAAACTCAAGCGCGAGGGCCTGGCCGCCTCAGGCGCCCGGGAGCTCGAGAACCTCATCTCGGACCTCAACGCGCAGATGCTCGACGCGGCCTCAGAGCTCAAGTTCGAGCTCGCGGCGCGTCTGCGCGACGAGCTCTCAGCGCTGAAGCAGGACCTGCGAACCATGGAACGTGCCGGCCACGTCACCAAGGGCTGAGCACGGCCGCCCGCCGATGACGGGCGCACAGAGCATCCACACGAAGAGAGAACCCGAAAGAGCTATGGCCGTCCTTCCTCCCACTTCGCAGCTGCGCGTTCAAGGCGCACGCGTGCACAACCTCAAGAACGTCGACCTCGAGATCCCGCGCAACAGCCTTGTCGTGTTCACGGGCCTCTCCGGTTCGGGCAAGTCCTCGCTCGCCTTCGACACGATCTTCGCCGAGGGACAGCGACGCTACGTCGAGTCCCTTTCCGCGTACGCGCGCCAGTTCCTCGGTCAGGTCGACCGGCCGGACGTCGACTTCATCGAGGGCCTGAGCCCTGCGGTCTCCATCGACCAGAAGTCGACCAACCGCAATCCGCGGTCCACCGTCGGCACGATCACCGAGATCTACGACTACCTGCGACTGCTCTGGGCACGCATCGGCGTCCCCCATTGCCCCGTCTGCGGCGAGGTCATCCAGCGACAGACGGTCCAGCAGATCGCCGACCACCTCATGGAGCTCGAGGAGGGCACGAGGTACCAGGTGCTCGCGCCCGTCGTGCAGCAGAAGAAGGGCGAGTTCGTCGACCTCTTCCAGTCGCTGTCCGGACAGGGCTACGCTCGGGCGATGGTCGACGGGGAGCGCGTCCAGCTCACCGAACCGCCGAAGCTCAAGAAGTCGTTCAAGCACGACATCTCGGTCATCGTCGACCGTCTGGTCGCGGCCGAGGACGTGCTCGGTCGACTCACCGACTCGCTCGAGACCGCCCTGCGCCTCGCCGATGGTCTTGTGCAGATCAACTTCGTGGATGCGGAGGGAGACGACGCCTGGACCACCTTCTCCGAGCAGCTCTCCTGCCCCAACAACCACCCTATCGCGCTCACGGAGATCGAGCCGAGGACGTTCTCGTTCAACGCCCCGTTCGGCGCCTGCCAGACCTGCGACGGCCTCGGCACGCGCATGTCCGTCGACCGTGAGCTCCTGATCGGAGACCCGCTCGCCTCGATCGCCGACGGGGTCATCCTGCCGTGGAGCTCGCAGGGCAAGAGCCTCTACCAGTACTACGAGCGGCTGCTGCTCGGCCTGTCCGAGCAGATCGAGTTCAAGCTCACGACGCCGTGGAAGAAGCTCCCGGAAGAGGTGCGCGAGGCCATCCTCGAGGGGCGCGAATACGAGGTCAGGGTCAAGTACCGCAACCGCTTCGGCCGCCAGATGACCTACAGCTCCGGCTTCGAGGGCGTCATGCCGTACATCGAGCGGCAGTACGCCGAGGCCGAGACCGACGCGACGCGGGCACGCTGGGCCCAGTACCTGCGCGAGATCCCCTGCTCGGCCTGCAACGGCGCGCGTCTGCGCCCGGAAGTGCTCGCCGTCAAGGTGCACGGTCGCTCGATCGCCGACGCGACGACGCTCAGCCTCGCCGACTGCCTCGACTTCATGAACACCGTCGAGCTCACCGACCGCGAGGCGAAGATCGCCGCGCAGGTGCTGCGCGAGATCCGGGCTCGGCTCGACTTCCTCATCGAGGTCGGCCTCAGCTACCTCGACCTCGCACGCGCGGCTGGCACGCTGTCCGGCGGCGAGGCGCAGCGCATCCGACTCGCGACGCAGATCGGATCCGGGCTCACCGGAGTGCTCTACGTGCTGGACGAGCCCTCGATCGGGCTCCACCAGCGAGACAACCGCAGGCTCATCGAGACGCTCGTGAAGCTGCGAGACCTCGGCAACACGCTCATCGTGGTCGAGCACGACGAAGACACCATCCGCACCTCGGACTGGATCGTCGACATCGGGCCAGGCGCAGGCGAGCACGGGGGAGAGGTCGTCCACAGCGGATCCGTCGCCGACCTCGAGAAGAACACCAGATCGATCACCGGCGACTACCTCTCGGGACGCATGGGCATCACCACGCCCAAGAAGCGTCGCAAGTACGACAAGAAGCGCGAGCTGACGGTCGTGGGTGCCAGGGCCAACAACCTCAAGAACGTCCAGGTGAGCTTCCCGCTCGGCATCCTCACCGCAGTCACTGGCGTCAGCGGCTCCGGCAAGTCGTCCCTCGTGAACGACATCCTCTACCGCGTCCTCGCCGCCAAGCTCAACGGCGCACGCGCCGTCGCGGGCAAGCACACGCGCATCACCGGGGTCGACCAGCTCGACAAGGTCATCCACGTCGACCAGAACCCGATCGGCCGCACCCCGCGATCGAACCCCGCGACCTACACGGGCGTCTTCGACCGCATCCGCACCCTCTTCGCCGAGACGAGCGAGGCCAAGGCGCGCGGCTACCTCCCCGGCCGCTTCAGCTTCAACGTCAAGGGCGGCAGGTGCGAGGCCTGCTCTGGCGACGGCACGCTCAAGATCGAGATGAACTTCCTCCCCGACGTGTACGTCCTCTGCGAGGTGTGCGGCGGGTCCCGCTACAACCGGGAGACGCTCAGCGTGCACTACAAGGGCAAGAACATCGCAGAGGTCCTGCAGATGCCCATCTCGGAGGCGGCTGACTTCTTCGAGCCCATCACGGCCATCCACCGCTACCTCTCGACCCTCGTGGAGGTCGGCCTCGGCTACGTGCGGCTCGGGCAGTCCGCCACGACGCTCTCCGGTGGTGAGGCGCAGCGAGTGAAGCTCGCGACCGAGCTGCAGCGCCGCTCCAACGGGCGCAGCGTCTACGTGCTCGACGAGCCGACCACGGGCCTCCACTTCGAAGACGTCCGCAAGCTGCTCAAGGTCCTCGGCGGCCTCGTCGACAAGGGCAACACCGTCATCGTCATCGAGCACAACCTGGATGTCATCAAGTCCGCGGACTGGCTGATCGACATGGGCCCAGAAGGCGGCTCCGGCGGAGGAACCGTCGTCGGCGTCGGAACCCCGGAGAAGATCGCCGGTATCTCCGACAGCCACACGGGCCAGTACCTGAAGGAGATCTTCGAGCGGGAGGCAGCTGCGCGCTGATGGCGAACGTCCTGCCATATCGCCCCGCGACGGGCGACATCCCCACGAGCCCCGGGGTCTACAGATTCCTCGGGGACGACGACCGCGTGCTCTACGTCGGGAAGGCGAAAAACCTCCGCGCGCGGCTCAGCAACTACTTCGCGCCGCTCGAGCGCCTGCACGAGCGAACACGGCACATGGTGACGACGGCGACCCGCGTCGAGTGGACCGTCGTCCGCACGGAGACCGAGGCCCTGCAGCTCGAGTACACCTGGATCCAGGAGTTCTCGCCGCCCTTCAACGTGAAGTTCAAGGACGACAAGAGCTACCCGTTCATGGCGGTGACGCTCGGCGACGAAGCGCCCCGCGTGCTCGTGACCCGGAACCCCCGCATCCGCGGGGCGCGCTACTTCGGGCCGTATCCCAAGGTCTGGGCGGTGAACGAGACCATCGACCTCATGGTCAAGGCCTTCCCGATCCGCACCTGCAACGACTCGAACTACAAGCGAGCCATGCAGAGCGGCCGACCCTGCTTCCCCGGGCAGATCGGCCGCTGCGGGGGACCCTGCAGCGGACGCGTCACGATCGACGAGCACCGTGTCATCGTCAACGAGTTCGTCCGCTTCATGGAGAGCTACGACCGCAGCCTCCTGACGACCCTGCAGGACGAGATGAAGCTCGCGGCCACCGAGATGAGGTTCGAGGACGCGGCGAAGCTCCGTGACCGAATCGGCGCGCTCGAGAACGTGCTCGAGAAGAGCGCCGTCGTGCTGCCCGACAACGTCGACCTCGACCTGTTCGGCATCGCCGAGGATGAGCTGAGCGCCTCCGTGCAGCAGTTCACCGTGCGGGGCGGACGCATTCGCGGAGTCCGCAACTGGGTGCTCGACAAGGAACTCGACACCGACATCGGCACGATCATCGACCAGACGATGCAGCGCGTGTACGGCAAGGATGGGCTCTTCCCGCCAGGCGAGATCATCGTGCCGGCTCTGCCAGAAGACGCGGACGCGCTCTCCGAGTGGCTCGAGTCCACACGGCAGGCCAGAGTCAAGCTGCGCACCGCGGTGCGGGGCCCGAAATCGGAACTGCTCAAGACCGCGACGATTAACGCCATGGGAGCACTCGCGCAGTACAAGCTCAAGCGCAGCAGCGACTACGTCGCGAGATCCGACGCGCTGACCGAGCTGCAGAACGCGCTCGGTCTCGGCGAGGCCCCCCTGCGAATCGAGTGCTACGACATCTCCCACCTCCAGGGCACCGGCATCGTCGGCTCCATGGTGGTCTTCGAGGACGGACTCGCACGCAAGTCGCACTACCGTCGCTTCAACATCGCCTCGTCGACCGACGACACCGATTCCATCCACCAGGTGCTCACGCGCCGACTGGCCTACCTCCGCGACGACGCCAGTCCCGCCGAGATCGTGGAAGACACTGCCCTCTCCGCGGGCCCCGTGAAGGCGGCCGCCCAGGAGTCCACTCGAGCCAAGTTCGCCTACCGGCCTCAGCTCCTGCTCATCGACGGCGGCGTCCCGCAGGTCAACGCCGCGCAGCGGGCCCTCGAGGAGTCGGGGGTTCGCGGCATCGCCGTCGTCGGCATCGCCAAGCGCCTCGAAGAGCTGTGGCTGCCAGACGACGACTTCCCGGTCATCCTCCCGCGCGGCTCTGAGGCGCTGTTCCTGGTGCAGCGACTCCGCGACGAGGCGCACAGGTTCGCGATCCGCCACCAGCGCTCGAAGCGCAAGGCAGACATCGGCACGGTGCTCGCGGACATCCCCGGCCTCGGGCCGACCCGGGTCGCCGCACTGCTCAAGAAGTTCGGCTCCGTCAAGCGGCTGCGCGCGGCGACCGTCGAGGAGCTCACGACCGTGCAGGGCATCGGCGAGGCGACGGCCAGTGCGATTTCGGAGCGGTTCGCACTCGATCAATCGACAGAAGCGTGAGAGACGCACGCTCGGGCTATGTAGGCTGGTGTTTTAGTCCATGGGAGGTGACCTGCGCATGAGTTCGGCGGAGATCGACGGCGAAGGACGCCAGCACATCATGATCGTCACGGGCATGTCCGGTGCAGGGCGATCGACAGCTTGCAAGGCGTTCGAAGACCTCGACTGGTTCGTGGTCGACAACCTTCCCCCGCAGATGATCCGGCCCCTCATCGAGGTTGCCGGCAAGGCTCGGGACTCCCTCCCGAAGCTCGCCGTCTCGGTCGATGTGCGCGGCGGTCACCTGCTCGAGGAGTTCACGGCTCTCGTCGGCGGACTTCGCGAGACGCACGAGGTCGACGTGCTCTTCCTCGATGCGACAGACGGCACCCTCGTCCGGCGGTTCGAGGCAGTGCGGCGCCCGCACCCGCTGCAGGGCAACGGGACGATCCTCGACGGAATCGCTCGAGAGCGCAGCCGCCTGCAGGACATCCGCGAGGCGAGCGACATCGTCATCGACACCTCGGAGCTGAACGGCCACCAGCTCGTGACCCGCATCGTGAAGCGATTCGGCGAAGCCGACCAGAACAAGGTCGCCGTGACCGTCCAGAGCTTCGGCTTCAAGTACGGCATCCCGACAGACGCAGATCTTGTCGTCGACATGCGCTTCCTCCCGAACCCGTTCTGGGAGCCGGAACTGCGCGCGTTCAACGGTCGCGACAAGCGGGTCTCCGACTACGTCTTCGACCAAGAAGGTGCGGACGAGTTCCTGACCCACTACATTGAGATGCTTGACCCCGTCCTGCGGGGCTACGAGCGGGAGAACAAGCGGCACGTGACGCTCGCCGTCGGATGCACCGGCGGCAAGCACCGCTCGGTCGCCATGACCGAGCGCATCGCGAGCCTGCTCCGCGAACGCGATGACACGATCATCAGCGTCCGGCACCGCGACCTCGGTCGCGAGTGACGCTCGTTCCATCTCGCACTCGCGACGACGATTCGTCGCGCCCACTCACTCTGATCCCTGGAGGTACCCCGGTGACGCTCACCGCCGATGTCAAGCACGAGCTTCTGCGCACTCGCGCGGCCACAACCCAAGCTCGTGCTGCCGAGGTCGCGTCGCTCCTGCGCTTCGCGGGCGGTCTGCAATTGATCTCCGGACGCATCGCGGTCGAGGCTCAGCTCGATTCGGAGATGCTCGCGCGTCGTCTGGGCCGCGAGCTCCTCGAGCTCTACGGCGTCCGGGCGAAGATCTCCATCGTCGCCGGCTCTGGGGCCCGCCCGGGGGAGAGCTACCTCCTCCGCGTGCTCGAGAACGGCGAGACGCTCGCCCGCCAGACTGGCCTCATGGATGCGCGCCGGCGAACCGTCCGCGGTCTCCCGAACCGTCTGACGACGGGCAGCCAGGACGACCTCACCGCCGTCTGGCGTGGCGCGTTCCTCGCCGCTGGCTCACTGACCGACCCGGGCCGGTCCGCGTCGCTCGACATCATCACGCCGAACTCGGAGACCGCGATGGCCCTCGTCGGAGCGGCCGGACGCCTCGGGGTATCCTCCAAGGCCCGCGAGGTCCGCGGCGTGCACCGTGTCGTCATCCGAGACGGCGACGCCATCAGCGCGATGCTCACCGTCATCGGTGCCCACGCGACCGTGGAGAGCTGGGAGAGCCTCCGCCAGCGTCGTGAGACCCGCGCCACCGCCAACCGTCTCGTCAACTTCGACGACGCGAACCTGCGTCGTTCCGCCCAGGCCGCTGTCACGGCCTGCACCCGCGTCGAGCGTGCGCTCGAGATCCTCGGAGAGGGTGCGCCCGACCACCTCAAGTACGCCGGGCAGCTTCGCCTCGCGCACCGGGAAGCCTCACTCGACGAGCTCGGCCGCTACGCGGACCCGCCCATGACGAAGGACGCGGTCGCTGGCCGCATCCGTCGCCTGCTGGCTCTCGCCGACAAGCAGGCCTCTGACCGTGGCATCCCGGGCACGGAGTCCAATCTGCCCGTCCTCGACGAGCTCTGATCCCCACGCCGAACAGCTCACCCCATTTGGTCACCTGGGCGCACGCCCATGGGACTAGGCTGACGATGTTGAACGGGCTCGCCGAGCAGACCGTTCCCCCGAACTCGGTGCGATGGTGCACCCGGCCCTCCAAGGCCACACAGTCCTGTCAAATCGGAGAAACAACAGGAAAAAGGAGCATCACGTGACGAAAATCGCCATCAACGGTTTCGGACGCATCGGACGCAGCTACGCACGCGCACTGCTGCAGGATGACAACAACCTCGAGCTCGTTGCAATCAACGACCTCACCGACAACAAGACGCTTGCACACCTCCTCAAGTACGACTCCACGGGTGGCAAGCTGAAGAACGACATCTCGTTCGACGAAGACGCCATCTACGTCGACGGCAAGAAGATCACGGCGACCGCAGAGCGCGACCCCGCGAACCTGCCGTGGGCCGAGCTCGGTGTCGAGATCGTCATCGAGAGCACGGGTCACTTCACGGACCCCGACAAGGCTCGTGCGCACATCAGCGCAGGCGCCAAGAAGGTCATCCTCTCGGCACCGGCCTCCGGACCGGCACCGACCTTCGTCTTCGGCGTCAACCACACCGAGTACGACCCCGAGAATGACGACGTCATCTCGAACGCATCCTGCACCACGAACTGCCTCGCGCCGCTCGTGAAGGTCTTCAACGACAAGTTCGGCATCGAGTCGGGTCTCATGACCACGGTTCACGCCTACACGTCCGACCAGAACCTGCAGGACGGCCCCCACAAGGACCTCCGCCGTGCGCGCGCAGCAGCGCTCAGCATCATCCCCACCTCGACGGGTGCGGCGAAGGCCATCGGCCTCGTCATCCCCGAGCTGGCGGGCAAGCTCGACGGCTTCGCTCTGCGCGTCCCCACCGAGACCGGCTCGATCACCGACCTCACCGTCGTCTCCAAGACGCCTGTGACCGTCGAAGAGGTCAACGCCGCGTACAAGGAAGCTGCTGAAGGCGAGTTCAAGGGCCTCCTCATGTACAACGAGGAAGACATCGTGTCGCGCGACATCGTCGGGGAGAACCACTCCTCGATCTTCGACGCACCGCTCACGAAGGTCATCGGCAACCAGGTGAAGCTGTCGTCCTGGTACGACAACGAGTGGGGCTACACGGTCCGTCTCGTCGACCTGACCGAGTACGTCGCAAGCAAGCTCTAACCACTTCGGCAAAAGAGGAAGGAACGCCAACATGGCGCTTCGCACAATCGAGACCCTTGGCTCCCTCACGGGAAAGAAGGTCATCGTTCGCTGCGACCTGAACGTGCCGCTCAAGGAGGGCGTGATCACCGACGATGGTCGGATTCGCGCCTCCCTCGGTACGCTCCGCCTCCTCCTCGACCAGGGTGCGCAGGTCATCGTGATCTCGCACCTTGGTCGGCCCAAGGGGGCACCAGAACCGCAGTACTCGCTCGCGCCGGCAGCTGCCAGGCTCGGCGAGCTGCTCGAGATCGATGCCCCGCTTGCAGCCGACACCGTCGGCGAGGATGCAGAACGCCGTGTTGCCGGGCTCGAGAACGGCCAGCTCGTCGTCCTCGAGAATCTGCGTTTCAACCCGGGGGAGACGAGCAAGGACGACGCTGAGCGCCGCGCCTTCGCAGAGCAGCTCGCGAACTTCGCGGACGCATTCGTCTCCGATGGCTTCGGGGTCGTGCATCGCAAGCAGGCTTCCGTCTACGACCTCCCACAGATCGTGCCGAGTGCCGCGGGACTCCTCGTGGCGAACGAGCTCGAGGTCCTCGAGCGGCTCACTTCCGCGGTCGAGCGCCCCTACGCGGTCGTGCTCGGCGGCTCGAAGGTGTCCGACAAGCTCGGCGTCATCGAGCACCTCCTGCCGAGGGTCGACTCGATCCTGATCGGCGGGGGAATGCTCTTCACGTTCCTCGCCGCTCGGGGACACAAGGTCGGCGCCTCCCTGCTCGAGGTCGACCAGCTCGACACTGTCCGTCGGTATCTGGCGGACGCCCAGGAGCGTGGCGTCTCGATCGTCCTCCCGACGGACATCGTGGTCGCCGCCTCGTTCTCGGCGGATGCCGATCACGAGGTCGTCCCCGCCGATGGCATCGAGGGCAGCGCATTCGGCGCAGACGGAATCGGGCTCGACATCGGCCCGGAGACGGCCACGGCATTCGCCGCGGCCATCCGCGAGTCGAGCACCGTGTTCTGGAACGGCCCCATGGGCGTGTTCGAGTTCCCCGCATTCGCGGAAGGCACTCGCACCGTCGCTGAGGCACTCACCAAGGTCGACGGCCTCTCGGTCGTTGGCGGCGGTGACTCCGCGGCAGCCGTGCGCACGCTCGGCTTCGCTGATGACGAATTTGGCCACATCTCTACTGGTGGTGGTGCGAGCCTCGAGTTCCTCGAAGGCAAGCAGCTGCCCGGATTGCAGGTTCTCGGATGGTAACGACTCGCACCCCGCTCATGGCGGGCAACTGGAAGATGAACCTGGACCACCTCCAGGCCATCGCGTTCACGCAGAAGCTCGCTTGGGCGCTGAAGGACGCGAAGCACGACTTCGACGACGTCGAGGTCGCTGTCTTCCCGCCCTACACCGACCTCCGAAGCGTCCAGACGCTCGTGGACGCCGACAAGCTGTCGCTCAGCTACGGTGCACAGGATGTCTCGGCGCACGACTCCGGTGCCTACACGGGGGAGATCTCGGGAGCTTTCCTGAGCGCTCTCGCCTGCAAGTACGTCATCATCGGTCACTCCGAGCGACGCACCCTGCACGCGGAGACCGATGAGGTCGTCGGCAGCAAGGTCAAGGCGGCGATCAAGCACGGTCTCGTGCCAGTCCTGTGCGTCGGCGAGACGTCCGAGGACCTCGAGAAGTTCGGCGCGAGTGCCGTTCCCGTGGCTCAGCTCAAGGCAGCGTTGGAGGGCGTCGAGGGAACACCTGACCTCGTCGTCGCCTACGAGCCGGTCTGGGCGATCGGTTCCGGCCAGGCGGCAACGCCCGAGCAGGCGCAGACCGTCGCGAACGCTCTTCGCGTCGCGCTCGAAGAGCTCCTGGGCGAGTCCGTGGCGTCAGCCACGCGCATCCTCTACGGCGGCTCGGTCAAGTCCGACAACATCGCCGGCTTCATGCGCGAGCCCGACGTCGACGGCGCACTCATCGGCGGCGCGAGCCTCAAGGTCGACGAGTTCAGCGCCATCGCGCGGTTCCGTCAGCACGTCGGTTCCTAGTCGCAAACGCGAACCATCTATACTCGGACGTGGCCTGTTCACTCAGGCCACGTCCGAGTCCGTTCATCTGAGAGGGATTCCGTGGATATTCTCCTCGTCATCCTGCAGGTCGTGCTGGCCATCACCAGCGTCCTGCTGATCCTGTTCATTCTGTTGCACCGCGGACGAGGCGGCGGACTCTCCGACATGTTCGGTGGCGGCATGGGCTCCAATCTGGGCGCTTCCGGCGTCGCGGAGAAGAACCTGAACCGCATCACGGTGACCCTCGCGGTCATCTGGCTGCTCGCTATCGTCGCTATGGGCATCATCACCCGCATTCAAACGGTTGTGGTGAGCTAATGGCCCAGGGGGGATCTGCGATCAGGGGATCGCGTGTCGGTGCCGGTCCTATGGGGGAGACAGATCACGGGGTGCACGCTGCGCGCGTGTCGATCTCGTACTGGGACGCGCACGGCAACGAGACCGTCAGGCACTACTCCGCGGAGATCGCGGAGGACGACATCCCCGATCTCATCGACTGCCCGATCTCCGGCCTTCCTGCCGGACGTGACCGGGAGAACCCGCCGGCAGCCGTAAAGGTCGCGCCGTACAAGACGCACCTGGCGTACGTCAAGGAACGACGCACGGCCGAGGAAGCGGAACGCCTCCTCGAGGAAGCCCTGTCGAAGCTGCGCGAGCGTCGCGGCAAGACGACTTCGAAGTCCTGAGCACCGCAGCTTCACACGGCTGAGCAACGAACAACGGCCCCGTCCGAGAGTCTCCTCTCGACCGGGGCCGTTGTTCGTGCGCCGAACTGGCGCCTAGCCGAGTGCCTCTGCGGCTGCGGCATCAAGCAGCAGCAGCGTCTCGAGGCGACCGGTCGCGGCGCCGAGTGGTGATTCCTTCGCGGTGACTCCCTCGGTGGCGGCGAGGCGAACGGCGTCTGCCTTCTCGGCACCGGTGACCACGGCCCAGACACGCGCGGATTCGCGGATGGCCGGGAGGGTGAGCGTCACCCGCTCGGGAGGCGGCTTCGGCGAGTCACGGATACTGTCGACAAGCGCCGAGGTCTCCTCGAGTCCCTCCGTTCCGGGGAAGAGCGACGCGGTGTGTCCGTCTCCGCCAGCACCGAGCAGCACGAGGTCGAGCGACGGGATGCCGCCGGGGACCCCGTCGGCCGGCGGGACGAGTGCACGCAGCTCAGCCTCGTAGGCTGCGGCGGCATCCTCGAGGGACTCTCCGCTGTCGCTCGCGAGCGTCGCGTGCAGGCGTGCCTGCTCGAAGCCGGCCGCACCCTTCAGCGCCTCGGCGACCGCGACGACGTTCCGCTCGTCGTGGCCCGTCGGAACGAATCGCTCGTCGGCGAACCAGACGTGCACGCGCGACCAGTCGAGGCCCGCGCGCTCCACCGCGGCGACGAAAGCGGGGAGCACTTTCGTCGCGACGGAGCCGCCGCTCACGGCGATGTGGAGCTCCGCCGTCGTGGAACCCAGCAGCCGCGCGAAGCGCTGCGCCGTGTGCTCGGCAACCGCCGAGACGGAGGGCTCGACGTGCCTGCTTCGAGCGGCCTGTGTCATGCCTGCACTCCCTCGTTCTCCGCCGATTCGTCCGTCGTGGAAGCGGTCTCTGCAACCGCGAGCTCCCGGGCTTCCGTCTCGGCGGCCTCGGCGAGCACCTCGCCGAAGACGCGGTCGGGACCGAGCGAGCGGAGCTCCTCTGCAAGGACATCCGGGAGGTCCCTCACGGGCATCGGGATCTTCTGCTCCGGCTGACCCGGCTGCGTGAGCACGACGGCGGAGTCACTGACCCGCTCGAACGTGACCACGCCGCTCGGGCGGGTGAGCTTGATCGCACGGAGCTGAGCTCGGCCGAGCTCTCGCTCCGTCGCCTGGGCGAGCCGGACCGGAACCTGCAGCGCCAGCTGCAGCCAGGCCGCCATCAGGAGGGTCGACGTGTGCGAGGGACGCCCGATGACCTCGACTTCCTGGATGGGCTCGTACGGGGGCTGGTCGAGCACCGCGGCGATCTGCGCGCGCCAGCTGGTGAGCCTGGTCCACGCGAGGTCGCTGTCGCCGTCGCAGAAGCCCTCTGCGAGCTTCGTGACGGTCTCACCGCCGTTGCTGGCGCTGCCGGAGTCGACGATGCGCAGCTGGGCGATGCGACCGAGCGACGAGGCGCTCGGGGCGCCGAGCGCGGAGTCGGGCCACCAGGCGACCACCGGGGCGTCCGGCAGAAGCAGTGCCTGCACCAGGGTCTCGGGATCGTCCGCCGCGGGTCCGGAGACGTGCAGCACGATGACCTCACTCGCCCCGGCGTCTCCGCCGACTCGGATCTCCGCGTCCATGTTGGAGGTCTTCGCGGTGCGGTCGACGACGTGGATGACGATGACGCGCATGGGGTGCTCGCCTGAGGCGGAGTTGGCTGCGGCGATCGCGGCCTCGCCTCGCCGCTCGCCGGTCGAGATGACGAGCGTGAGCACGCGCCCGAGCGCGACTGCTCCGCCTTCTTCTCGCATCGACACGAGCCGCTTCGAGACGGCTGAGGTCGTGGTGTTGCCGAGTTCGATGATCACGGGCGCCTCCAGGTGCGGCCATCGCGGGCGAGGAGGGCCGTGGCCGAGGCCGGACCCCAGCTGCCGGGTTTGTAGAGTTCGGGTTGTCCCTGCGTCGCCCAGTACTCCTCGACGGGGTCGAGGATCTTCCAGGAGAGCTCGACCTCCTCGTGGCGCGGGAAGAGGGGCGGGTCGCCGAGCAGCACGTCGAGGATGAGTCGCTCGTAGGCTTCCGGGCTCGACTCGGTGAACGCGTGGCCGTACCCGAAGTCCATGGTCACATCGCGGACGTGCATGCCGGACCCTGGAATCTTCGAGCCGAAGCGGATGGTGACGCCTTCGTCCGGCTGCACGCGGATCACGAGGGCATTCGGCCCGAGCGACGTCCGCTGCGCCTCCTCGAACAGGTACAGCGGACCCTGCTTGAAGGTGACGGCGATCTCCGTCACGCGGCGGCCAAGGCGCTTGCCCGTCCGAAGGTAGAACGGCACCCCGGCCCAGCGGCGGGAGTCGAGTTCCACGCGAAGGGCGGCGTAGGTCTCCGTGGTCGACTGCGGGTTCATGCCGTCTTCCTCGAGGAAGCCACGCACGAACTCGCCACCCTGCCATCCGGAGCCGTACTGGCCTCGGGCGGAGGCGAGCGACAGGTCGCGGGGGAGCCGGACCGCTGCGAGCGCCTTCTCCTTCTCCTGGCGGAGGTCCTTGGCGTTGAAGGAGAGCGGCTCTTCCATCGCGGTGAGCGCGAGCAGCTGCAGGAGGTGGTTCTGGATGACGTCGCGTGCGGCGCCCACTCCGTCGTAGTATCCGGCGCGACCGGACACGCCGATGTCCTCCGCCATGGTGATCTGCACGTGATCGACCGTGTTGGCGTTCCAGAGCGGCTCGAACATCGAGTTCGCGAAGCGCAGCGCGAGGATGTTCTGCACCGTCTCCTTGCCGAGGTAGTGGTCGATGCGGAAGATGGCGTCGCTCGAGAAGACCGACTCGACGATGCTGTTCAGCTCGCGAGCCGACGCGAGATCGTGCCCGAACGGCTTCTCGATGATGACTCGGCGCCAGGAATCCTCTCGCTCATCCGCGAGTCCCGAGCGTCGCAGCTGGGTCGTGACCTCGGGGAAGGATCGCGGCGGGATCGACAGGTAGAAGGCGTGGTTGCCTCGCGTGCCCTGGTCCTCGTCGAGCTCGTCGAGCACTGACTTCAGCGAGTCGAAGGACTCATCGTTGTCGAACTCACCCGAGACGAAGCGCATGCCCTTCGCGAGCTGCGTCCAGACCTCCTCGTTGAACGGGGTCCTCGCGTGCTGCTCGACGTTCTCCTTGACGAACGCACGGAACTCGTCGTCCGACCAGGGCCGGCGCGCGAAGCCGACGAGTCCGAACGAGGGGGAGAGGAGTCCGCGGTTGGCCAGGTCGTAGACCGCTGGCAGGAGCTTCTTGCGGGACAGGTCGCCCGTTACTCCGAAGATGACGAGGCTCGACGGTCCTGCGATGCGGCGGAGTCGCCCGTCGTCGATGGACCTGAGGGGGTTGTTGTCAGCGCTGATGTCGACTGGCGTCACAGCGTCGCCTCCTTTTTTGTGTAGGCACGAGTGTTCTGTTCTCCGGGGAGACCCGGAGACGGGGCGGGGACGCGAGGGGTCTCGCATCCCCGCCCCGATGATCGATCAGCGCGAGATGGCTCCGAGGAGCGCGTCGAGCCCGTGTCCGCCTTGTCCGAGGTCGATACGCAGGACTGGCTGCGAGTGCGACTCGAGCACGGAGGCGTCGCCGGCAGCCTGCGCGGAGATGAGCGTCCCGAAGGTGAAGGGGCGCTCTGGGATCTCCAGGTCCTGCGGCTCAGCCGAGGTGATCTGGAGGAACGCCCCGACCTTCGGGCCGCCCTTGTGGAACTGGCCGGTGGAGTGCAGGAAGCGAGGGCCCCAGCCAAAGGTCACGGGGCGGCCTGAACGCTGCGCGAGCTCGTCCCGGAGCGCCTCGAGTGCCCCGAAGCGGTTCCGGTCGACGTAGGCCTGAACCGACAGGTAGCCGTCCGACGGGATGAGCTCCACGAGGGCGTCGATGGCGCCGCTCAGCGTGCTCTGCCCCTCGACGACGGACTGGGTGCCGCGCACCTCGACGCCGTCGACCGCGAAGGCCGCCGGAGTCGGCTCCGGTGTCGCCTCGAGCAGACCGCGTGCTGCGACCTTGGCCGATTCGACATCGGGCTGGTCGTACGGGTTGATGCCGATGACGGCTCCCGCGACGGCGACTGCCGTCTCCCACAGGACGAACTGGCCGCCGAGGGTGCCGGAGACGGCGATGTCGTCGCCGCCAGCCGGGGTCGCCTCGGCGTCGCCGACGACCCGAACGAGCTGCAGGTCAGCGGGGCGCGCGGCGACTTCCGGAGCGCGGGAGGTGAGGACCACGGGGAGGATCCCGAGGTCGTCTTTCCCCGTCGACTCGGCGATGAGCTGCTCGACCCAGTCGCCGAAGCCGACGATGGACGTGCCGTCGTCGAGGACGCCGAGGAATCGCTTGGCGGCGATCGCCGCGCCGAGGACGAGCGCGGGGTTGTTCTCGTCGTCGACCGAGACGACGGTTGCCGCGACGCCTGCGTCGTCCAGGAGGCCGGCGATGTCGACGCCCGCGAGCCCGGAGGGGACCAGGCCGAACGCGGTGAGTGCCGAGAAGCGGCCACCGACGTGAGGGTCGGCCAGGAACACCCGGTAGCCGGCCTCACGCGAGGCGGCCTCCATGGGCGAGCCCGGGTCGGTCACGATCACGATGCGGCTGGCCGGGTCGATGCCCGCCGCCTCGAAGGCGTGGGCGAACGTCCGGCGCTGCGAGTCGGTCTCGACCGTCGAGCCGGACTTCGAGGAGACGATGATGGCCGTCTTCTCGAGGCTCTCCTCGACGGCGGCCCGGACCTGAGCCGGGTCGGTCGAATCGAGGACCACGAGCTCGACGCCGGCGGTGCGCGTGATGACCTCCGGAGCGAGCGACGATCCGCCCATTCCGCAGAGCACGAACCGCGTCACGCCGGCATCCGCGAACTCGGCCTTGAGAGCCAGGATGCCCTCCACGAGGTCGCGGGAGACCTCGTGCGCGCGAGTCCAGCCGAGTCGAATCGCGGATTCGGCCTCAGCAGCGGCTCCCCACAGGGTCGCGTCCTGCGCGAACAGGCGGGAGGCGAAGTGATCGCCGACGAGGGCGCCGACCTTCTCGGCGGCGGCAGCGGAGGCCGCGCCCGAGGTGCTGACCTTGATGCCCACGGCCCGGACCTACGCCTTCGCCGCTGCAGCCTGGAGCTGCGAGTCGACGGTTGCCTTGAGCTCCTGCCAGGAGACGATGAACTTGTCGACGCCCTCGGTCTCGAGCTGCTCGGTCACCTCGACGTAGCTCACGCCGATCGCCTCGAGCGCGTCCAGCGTCGTGTTCGCGGCGTGCGCGGTGCCGGCGACGGTGTCACCGGTGATGACGCCGTGGTCGGCGACAGCCTCGAGGGTCTTCTCCGGCATGGTGTTGACGGTGTCGGCCGCGACGAGCTCCGTGACGTAGAGGGTGTCGGGCAGCGCGGGGTCCTTGACACCGGTGGAGGCCCAGAGCGGGCGCTGCTTGTGCGCACCTTCCTCGAGCAGGAGCTTCGCGCGCTCGCTCGAGAATTCCTCCTCGAAGGCCGCGTAGGCGAGGCGAGCGTTCGCAAGAGCCGCGAGGCTCTTGAGCGCGATCGCGTCGTCGGTGCCGATCGCGACGAGACGCTTGTCGATCTCGGCGTCGACACGCGACACGAAGAAGGAGGCGACGGAACGGATCGTCGACAGGTCGTGTCCACGCTCACGCGCCTGCTCGAGCCCGGAGAGGTACGCGTTGACGACCTCCCGGTACCGGCTCAGGCTGAAGATGAGGGTGACGTTGACGCTGATGCCCGAGGCGATGACCTCGGTGATCGCGGGGAGGCCCTCGACGGTGGCCGGGATCTTGATCATGGCGTTCTTGCGGTCGACCGTGGCCCAGAGTCGCTTGGCCTCGTCGATGGTCGCGTCGGTGTCGCGAGCGAGCTCGGGGGAGACCTCGATCGAGACGCGCCCGTCGAGTCCGTTGCTCGCCTCGTAGATCGGCAGGAAGAGGTCGCAGGCCGAGCGCACATCGTCGGTCGTGATGTCGAAGATCGCCTCGTCGACGCTGGCACCGCGGACCTGGAGCTCGGCGACCTGCGCGTCGTATGCCTCGCCCTTGCTGAGCGCGCCGGCGAAGATCGTCGGGTTCGTGGTCACGCCGACGATGCCCCGCTCGGCGATGAGGCGCTCGAGGGCGCCCGACTCGAGGCTGGAGCGGGAGAGGTCGTCGAGCCAGATGCTGACGCCGGCCTCGGCGAGTGCTGCTGTTGGTGTTGAAGTCATTGCTGGTGTTCCTTCGCGTTGCTGGTGAAGAAGTGCTGGGTACCGCTGCATGGGCGAACGGTGCCGCCCGTGGACGGCTAGCGCGCGAGCGACTCGAGCGCCGCGTCGACGACGGCGTCCGCCGTGATGCCGTAGGCCTTGTAGAGCTCGGGCTGGTCAGCGGATGCGCCGAACGTCTCGATGGAGACGCTGCGGCCCTTGGGGCCGACGAACTGGAGCCAGGGGAGCGCGAGGCCGGCTTCGATGCTCACGCGAGCCTCGACGGCCGACGGCAGCACGTGCTCCCGGTAGGCGTCGTCCTGCTCGGCGAACCACTCGAAGCTCGGGACGGACACGACTCGCGTCGGGTGTCCCTGAGCCTGCAGGGTCTCGCGGGCCTCGAGTGCGTACTGCACCTCGGAACCGGTGGCGAGCACGATGACCTCAGGCGCTCCGCCGGCAGCCTCCGCGAGCACGTAGGCGCCGCGCTTCGTGCCAGCAGCCGAGCCGAACTCCTGCTCGTTGGCGTCGCCGGAACCGCGTGCGATGACGGGGAGGTCCTGACGCGAGAGGATGAGGCCGGTCGGGCCGCCTCGACGGCTCACGACCTCGAGCCAGGCGGCAGCCGTCTCCGGGCCGTCGGCTGGGCGAACGACCGCGAGGTTCGGGATCGCGCGGAGCGCGGTCAGCGACTCCACAGGCTGGTGCGTCGGCCCGTCGCCGCCGAGGGCGATCGAGTCGTGCGTCCAGACGAAGATCGACGGGATGTTCATGAGCGCGGCGAGACGCACCGAGGGGCGCATGTAGTCGCTGAACATGAGGAAGGTGCCGCCGAAGGCGCGCGTCTTGCCGTGCAGGGTGATCCCGTTGAGGATCGCGCCCATGGCGTGCTCGCGGATGCCGAAGTGCAGCACGCGGCCGTACGGGTTGCCCGTCCAGCTGGACGTCGAGAACTTCTCGGGGATGAACGACGCGGCCTTGCTGATGGTCGTGTTGTTCGAGCCGGCGAGGTCGGCGGAGCCACCCCACAGCTCCGGCAGGTGTGCCGCAAGCGCGTTGATCGCCTCACCGGAGGCCTTGCGGGTCGAGACCTTGGCGACGCCCGCGAAGTCGGGGAGCGCATCCGCGATGCCCTCTGGCAGCTCATCGGCCTCGAGGCGCTCGAGGAGCTGCGCGCGCTCCGGGTTGGCGCTCTTCCAAGCGTCGAAGCTCTGCTGCCACTCCGCGCGAACGGGCGCGACGCGGTCGGCGAGACCGCGGGTGTAGGCCAGCACGTCGTCGGCGACCTCGAAGCTCTGCTTCGGGTCGAACCCGACGAGGCTCTTGACGGCCTCGAGCTCGGTCTCCCCGAGCGCGGAGCCGTGGATGCCGCCCGTGTTCTGCTTGGTCGGGCTCGGCCAGCCGATGATGGTCCGGAGCACGATGATCGAGGGGCGGCCCGTCTCGGCCTGCGCCGCGAGCGTCGCGTCGTGGAGAGCCGCGAGGTCCTCGTGGTACTGCTCTCCAGCGGTCCAGTCGACCGTCTGCACGTGCCAGCCGTAGGCCTCGTAGCGCTTCGCGACGTCCTCGGTGAAGGCGATGTCGGTGTCGTCCTCGATGGAGATCTGGTTCGCGTCGTAGAACACGATGAGGTTGCCGAGCTCCTGGTGTCCGGCAAGCGAGGATGCCTCGCTCGTGACACCTTCCTGGAGGTCGCCGTCGCTGGCGATGACGTAGACGCGGTGATCGAACGGGCTCTCGCCGACCGCGGTCTCTGGGTCGAACAGGCCGCGCTCGAAGCGCTGCGCGTAGGCGAACCCGACGGCGGACGCGAGTCCCTGGCCGAGCGGGCCGGTCGTCATCTCGACGTGGTCGGTGTGCCCGAACTCGGGGTGCCCAGGTGTCTTCGAGCCGAACTGGCGAAGCTGCTTGAGGTCATCGAGCTCGAGGCCGAAGCCGCCCAGGTACAGCTGGCAGTACTGCGTCAGCGAGGAGTGCCCTGCGGACAGGATGAAGCGGTCTCGACCGATCCAGTGCGGGTCCTTCGGATCGACCCGCATCACGTGCTGGTAGAGCAGCGTCGCGAGGGGAGCAAGGCTCATCGCCGTGCCGGGGTGTCCACCCTTCGCCTTCTCAACTGCGTCTGCCGCCAAGATCCTTGCTGTGTCGACTGCACGTCGATCGAGCTCGGACCACTCAAAATTCGTCACACTGCGTCCCGTCGTCGTTGGGAAAGGGCCGCCTCACAGCTTATCGCCACGACGGGTCCGCGCGGGGGGAACGTCGTTCAGTTCCCGGTCATGTTTCTCCGTGCGACGAGCCTCACAGCGCTTTCAGCCGGGTGTGAGGCTGGCCGCACCCAGGAAACGGGACGGCTTCTGGGCAAGAGCAGATAGAATTGCCAGCAGATTTCGAGCGAAGAGGAATTGGTGGCTTTGTCTGTCGATGAACTAGTGGCCGTGGCACCCCCGGAGCGGAAGCCTTTCGGGCGCAAGGTACGGGCCTACGTGGCGCTGACGAAACCTCGAATCATCGAGCTGCTCCTCATCACGACGGTCCCGACGATGTTCCTCGCCCACGGTGGCGTCCCGAACCTGTGGCTCGTCCTCGGCGTGGTCCTCGGCGGAGCGATGTCCGCGGGCAGCGCGAGCGCCTTCAACTGCTACATCGACCGCGATATCGACCGCCTGATGAAGCGCACCGCCAAGCGTCCGCTCGTCACGGGCGAGCTCTCAGACCGAGAGGCTCTCGTCTTCTCGTTCGCCCTCGGCATCCTGTCGATCGTCGTGCTCTGGCTCGTCGCGAACCCGCTGACTGCAGCACTCTCGCTCGGCGCGATCCTGCTCTACGTCGTCTTCTACACGATCGTGCTCAAGCGCCGCACGGAGCAGAACATCATCTGGGGTGGCGTGGCCGGCTGCATGCCCGTCCTCATCGGCTGGGCCGGCGTCACCAACTCGCTCAGCTGGGCGCCGTTCGTGCTCTTCGCGATCATCTTCCTGTGGACTCCGGCCCACTACTGGCCGCTCTCGGTGAAGTACCGAGACGACTACGCCAAGGCGAGCGTGCCGATGCTGTCCGTCACGGAGGGCGAGCTCTCGGTCTCGCTGCAGACCGTCCTCTACGCGTGGGCGACGGTCATCTGCTCGCTCCTGCTCGTGCCGGTCGCGGGGATGGGCTGGCTCTACACCTCGGTCGCGCTGCTGTCGGGCGGCTGGTTCCTCTACGAGGCTCACGTGCTCTACTACCGCACGATCACCGGCAAGGGCGGCAAGCCCATGAAGGTCTTCCACCTGTCGATCACGTACCTGACGCTCGTCTTCGTCGCGGTCGGCATCGACCCGCTGATCTCCTAGATCACGGTTGGCCGCGAGGTCAACACCCAGCCCGAGGTCAACACTCAGATCGCTCGCGACCGCGTGCGATCGCGCAGGAAGCGACCACGGCGAGCGGGCCGGGTTCTCGCGGTGGTCGCAACACCGTGGTGCATCAGATCGGTTCCAGCAGGTGCCCGGCTTGGAGTCTTCCCACCGCCGGTGGGAACTGGTCACCCTCGCTCCTCGTCCAACGAGCCTCGCCCTCGCCCCACCCCTCTTCAGGCACCTGCGCCTCCCCGCCCTACCGCCCTACCGCCCTTCATCCGCTCGCCCAAAGCTGAGTTGTGGTCGTGAAGACTCGCTCCAAGCAACCACAACTCAGCTCTCGGCGGACTGCTGGGGCGCGGGCCGGGGCGCGGGCGCGAGGTGCGGGCGCGGGCGCGGGCGCAGGGTTGTGGCCAGGTGTTGTTGCCACTTGCCCCGACCGCGTTTCGCCACAACTCTGCGCGCACCCGCCGGGTTTGGAGGCGCGCCCGCGGGGTGAGCTGGGCGGCGCGGCGGGCAGCTTGCGGGCGGCGGGGACATGCAGCGGGGACATGCAGCGGCCCCGGCGAGCCGTGCTCGCCGGGGCCGCTGCATCAGCCGATCCCGATCAGACGCGCGCTGGGCGTCCTTCGCGACGGATGGTGGCGACGGCGGTCGTGGCGACGGCGATGGTCGTGACCGAGAGCACCATATGGACGATGACGAGCGTGATGGGAAGTCCGGTGCGCGCCTGCCAGATGCCGACGGCCGCTTGCGCGACGATGAGGCACAGCAGGCCGATCGAGACTCGCCGCGTCGCCGCGAAGCCCCGAACCGAGGCGACCACGACGAAGATGAGCGAGCAGGCGAGCAGGATGTAGGCCGGCCAGGAGTGCACGTGCTGCATGATGACCGGATCGAGGCCGTTCCGCGAGGCGGCCGAGTCTCCGGCGTGGGGCCCAGAGCCAGTCGTGAGTGCGCCGACGAAGACCGTCACCCACACCCACACGTTGACGACGACGCTGATCGTGAGCACGAGGCCGGCGCGGCTGACATCGAGCCGGGTCCCCACCTCGGGGACGGGCTCGCCGCTTCGCACGCGGAACAGCAGCACCGCTGCGATGGCGCAGATGAGGCCGGAGATGAGGAAGTGGAGGCCGACGATGTCGGGGTTGAGCCCCGTGAGCACCGTGATGCCGCCCACGATCGCCTGCAGGATGATGAGGAGACCGATCGAGAACGCGGGGACGGCGAGGCGCATGCCGCGGGGGCGCACGCGCAGCACGGCGAGGAACAGCAGCAGGGCGATGATGCAGAGGATGCCCGTCAGCAGGCGGTTGCCGAACTCGATGACGCCGTGGATGCCCATCTCGGGCGTGTTGATGAGCGACCCCTCCGTGCAGTACGGCCAGGTCGGGCAGCCGAGGCCGGAGCCGGTGAGTCGCACGAGTCCGCCCGTGCCGACGATGGCGATGTTCGCGACCAGGCTCGCCCACGCCAGGAAGCGCGTGTACCGGGTGATGCTGGTCGGCAGCAATCGCGCGCGGAGGTCATCCGCTCGTGAGGGACGGACGGGAGCGACTTGCGCGGTCACGAGTTCCTTTCAGACGCCTGGCATGTCTGGCGTAGGATAGAAGTTGTTGTCTTCGCTCGGGACGTGCGCCCGAATCGCGGCGCAGGGAACAATGGAGGCCCCTCGCGGGTTCCATTCTACGAGAGGTAGACGCACGCCGTCTGCCCGAGCGACCGCGGGCCCACCGGCCGAAGACCCCACACGCGAGACGATCGACGGCGACAGGCCCCAGAAGCAGCCGCGTGTGGAGAACGACTTCAGAGATGAGAGAGACGAGGCAGACATGTCAGATGTCCTGATCGATCGCCCAGAACTCGAGGGCCTCGGCCGCTATGAGTTCGGCTGGTCCGACTCCGATGTTGCGGGATCGTCCGCGAAGCGAGGCATCAGCGATGCCGTCGTCGCCGACATCTCGCAGCTGAAAGACGAACCCGAGTGGATGCTGAAGACGCGTCTCAAGGGCTACAAGATGTTCGAGCGCAAGCCGATGCCGAACTGGGGAGCTGACCTCTCCGGCATCGACTTCGACAACATCAAGTACTTCGTGCGCTCGACGGAGAAGCAGGCGCAGACCTGGGAAGACCTCCCGGACGACATCAAGAACACGTACGAGAAGCTCGGCATCCCCGACGCAGAGCGCCAGCGCCTCGTCGCGGGCGTCGCCGCGCAGTACGAGTCCGAGGTCGTGTACCACCAGATCAACGAGGAGCTCGAGAAGCAGGGTGTCATCTTCATGGACACCGACACGGCGCTTCGCGAGCACCCGGAGTTCTTCGAGGAGTACTTCGGCACCGTCATCCCCTCTGGCGACAACAAGTTCGCCGCGCTCAACACCGCCGTGTGGTCGGGTGGCTCCTTCGTGTACGTCCCCAAGGGCGTCCACGTCGAGATCCCGCTGCAGGCCTACTTCCGCATCAACACGGAGAACATGGGCCAGTTCGAGCGGACGCTCATCATCGCCGACGAGGGCAGCTACGTGCACTACATCGAGGGCTGCACGGCTCCCATCTACAAGTCCGACTCGCTGCACTCCGCGGTCGTCGAGATCATCGTCAAGAAGAACGCGCGAGTTCGCTACACGACCATCCAGAACTGGTCGAACAACGTCTACAACCTCGTCACGAAGCGCGCGATCGCCGAAGAGGGAGCCACCATGGAGTGGGTCGACGGCAACATCGGGTCCAAGGTCACGATGAAGTACCCGTCGATCTACCTCGTCGGCGAGCACGCCAAGGGCGAGACCATGTCCGTCGCGTTCGCAGGTCCCGGCCAGCACCAGGATGCCGGCGCGAAGATGATCCACATGGCGCCGTACACGCAGTCGTCGATCACGTCGAAGTCCATCGCGAGGGGCGGCGGTCGAGCCGGCTACCGCGGCGAGGTGCGCATCGACGCGAAGGCGCACCATTCCTCGAACAGCGTCGTCTGCGACGCGCTGCTCGTCGACACGCAGTCGCGCTCCGACACGTACCCCGCGATCGACATCCGCGTCGACGACGTGCAGCTCGGCCACGAGGCGACGGTCACGAAGGTGTCCGAGGAGCAGCTGTTCTACCTCATGAGCCGCGGCCTCCCCGAGACCGAGGCGATGGCCATGATCGTGCGCGGCTTCATCGAGCCCATCGCGCGCGAGCTGCCGATGGAGTACGCGCTGGAACTCAACAAGCTCATCGAGATGAGCATGGAAGGATCGGTCGGCTAGATGACGACGCAGGTGACGAGCGAGCAGATCAACCCGCTCGGTCTCAACAAGCACAGCCACGGGCCTGGGTCCGAGGTGCCGGTGCAGACGAGGTCGGAGCGGTTCACCTCCTTCGACTTCGCCGACTTCGCACCGCTGAGTGGTCGCGAGATCGAGTGGAAGTACACCCCCGTCGCGAAGCTCGATGGTCTCATCAACGGCGAGCTCACGGGCTCACGTTCCGAGCTCGAGTTCTCGGAGACCGAGGGGGTCGCAGTCAGCTGGATCCCTCGCTCGGATGCGCGGATCGGATCCGCGGGCAAGCCGGAGGACCGCGCCTCGGCGAACGCCTGGTCGAACTTCGAGGAGGCGCTGCTCGTCGAGGTCTCCGGTGAAGACGACAAGCAGTTCGTCCTGGACCGCAAGGGCTTCGGCAGTGCTGCTGTCGCCGCCCACGTCGTGGTCGACATCAAGCCGCACGCTAGGGGCCTCATCATCCTGCGCCACACCGGCGCGGCGACGGTCGCGGAGAACGTGGAGATCCTAGTCGGCGACGGGGCGAACGTCACGGTCGTCTCCATGCAGGAGTGGGAGGACTCGGCGCAGCACCTCTCGTCGCACTTCCTGTCTGTCGGGCGCGACGCCTTCATCAAGCACATCGTGGTCTCGCTCGGCGGCGGCATCGTCCGCCTCAACCCGACGCTGCAGCTCAACGCGCAGGGCGCTGACGGCGAACTGTACGGCCTCTACTACTCGGACGCGGGCCAGCATCTCGAGCACCAGGTGTTCGTCGACCACAACGCGCCGCACACGCGCAGCCGCGTCAACTACAAGGGCGCACTGCAGGGCGAAGGCGCGCGTGCCGTGTGGATCGGCGACGTCCTCATCCGCCGGAACGCACCGGGCACCGACTCCTACGAGCAGAACCGCAACCTCGTCCTCTCCGAGGGCACACGCGCCGACTCGGTCCCGAACCTCGAGATCGAGACAGGCGACATCGAGGGCGCCGGCCACGCTTCGGCTACCGGACGCTTCGACGACGAGCAGCTCTTCTACCTGATGAGCCGAGGCGTCTCCGAAGCCATGAGCCGCCGCCTCGTGGTCCACGGCTTCCTCAACGAGATCGTCCAGCAGATCGGCAACGAGGAGATCGCCACCCACCTGCGGGATGCGCTCGAACGCGAGCTCAACGAGGGCGCAAGCCCCCTGCTCGTCGCCGAGCGATGACCTCGGTGCGTCTCTGCGCGGCAGATGACGTGAAGGTCGAGTCGCCGCAGCGCTTCGAGATCGAGGGCCAGGCCATCTGCCTGGTCCGAGACTCGGCCGGTGAGCTCTTCGCTCTCGGCGATCGGTGCTCGCACGGAGACATCTCGCTCGCCGAGGGCTTCGTGGAGGACGACTCGATCGAGTGCTGGGCGCACGGCTCCCAGTTCTCGCTCAGGACCGGCTGGCCACGCACCCTCCCCGCCTACGAACCAGTGCCCGTGTACCGCATCCAGGTGCAAGCGGGCGACATCTACATCGACCCCACTCCAATCTTCGAGGAGAAGAGCTAGCACATGTCCACGCTGCAGATATCCGACCTCCACGTCACGGTCGAGACCGACCAGGGCACCAAGGAAATCCTCCGCGGTGTCGACCTGACGATCAACAAGGGCGAGATCCACGCCATCATGGGGCCGAACGGCTCTGGCAAGTCGACCCTCGCCTACACGATCGCGGGCCACCCCAAGTACGAGGTGACCAGCGGCTCGATCACGCTCGACGGCGAGGACGTCCTCGAGATGTCCGTCGACGAGCGTGCCAAGGCTGGCCTCTTCCTCGCGATGCAGTACCCGGTGGAGATCCCCGGCGTGACGGTCGCGAACTTCCTGCGTACCGCCAAGACCGCGGTCGCCGGCGAGGCTCCGCCCCTGCGCCCGTGGCTCAAGGAGGTCAAGGCCTCCATGGCGGCGCTCCGCATGGACCCCGTGTTCTCCGAGCGCAACGTCAACGAGGGCTTCTCCGGTGGAGAGAAGAAGCGCAACGAGATCCTCCAGCTCGAGCTCCTCAAGCCCAAGTTCGCCGTGCTCGACGAGACCGACTCTGGCCTCGACGTGGACGCGCTCCGCATCGTGTCGGAGGGTGTCAACCGCGTCAAGGAGAACACCGGCCTCGGTGTGCTGCTCATCACGCACTACACGCGCATCCTGCGCTACATCAAGCCTGACTTCGTGCACGTCTTCGTCGCGGGCAAGGTCGCAGACCAGGGTGGACCCGAGCTCGCCGATCGCCTGGAGAACGAGGGCTACGACCGCTACCTCGCCCAGCAGGTCGAGGCGTAGGATCTCGCCATGGCACTGACGACACTCGAAGCGACACGCTACGACGAGATCGAGGAAGCGCTCAAGGAGGTCGTTGACCCGGAGCTCGGCGTCAACATCGTCGACCTCGGGCTCATCTACGACCTCAACTGGGACGACGACTCCGACGCGCTCGTGATCTCGATGACGCTCACCTCGGCGGGCTGCCCGCTGACCGACGTCATCGAGTCCGAGACCGCCGAGGCACTCGAGGGTGCTGTCGAGCGCTTCGTCATCAACTGGGTCTGGATGCCGCCGTGGGGTCCTGAGAAGATCACGGACGACGGCCGCGACATGATGCGCGCGCTCGGGTTCAACATCTGAGCTCGGTCCCGCAGTGAAGAGCCCCGCCCCGGCGGGGCTCTTTCGCGCCTCGTCTAGACTGGGCAGGTTGTCGGCTATGGGGCCAGGCTCGGTTCATGCCGCGACCTGGCCCCGCACCGTTTCCCGACAGACCACACGACTCACCCCGAACGCCCGCACTTCACCGAATGGAATCACTTCTTGCTCGCCGTACATGACCTCGAAATCACCATGGGTGCCCGCACCCTCATGTCGGGAGTCGACTTTCGTGTTGCCGCTGGCGACAAGATCGGCCTCGTCGGCCGCAACGGCGCGGGCAAGACGACGCTGACGAAGATCCTTGCCGGCGACACGCTCCCGACGGCCGGTCGGATCGAGCGGCGCGGCGAGATCGGCTACCTGCCGCAGGACCCGCGGAGCGGCGACCCCACGCAGACTGCCCGCACCCGCATCCTGGACGCCCGCGGGCTCGGCGAGCTGCGTCTCGGCATCGACGAGGCGACCATGGCGATGGCCGAGGGCACCCCTGCTGAGCAGGAGTCCGCGATGAAGAAGTACTCGCGCCTCGATGACCGCTTCCTGGCGCTGGGCGGCTACGCAGCAGAAGCCGAGGCGGCGGCCATCGCCAGCAACCTCAAGCTGCCTGACCGGATCCTCGACCAGGAGCTGCAGACGCTCTCCGGAGGACAGCGCCGACGCATCGAGCTCGCCCGCATCCTCTTCTCGGGTGCCGAGACCATGCTGCTCGACGAGCCCACGAACCACCTCGACATCGACTCCGTCATCTGGCTGCGCGAGTTCCTCAAGGGGTACGCGGGCGGACTCATCGTCATCTCCCACGACGTGGAGCTCGTGGGGGACACCGTCAACCGGGTCTTCTACCTCGACGCGAACCGCCAGGTCATCGACGTCTACAACATGGGCTGGAAGCACTACCTGCGCCAGCGCGAGGCAGACCAGGAGCGCCGCAAGAAGGAGCGCGCGAACATCGAGAAGAAGGCCTCCGTCCTGCAGCAGCAGGCGGCGAAGTTCGGCGCCAAGGCGACGAAGGCCACAGCGGCGCATCAGATGGCCAGGCGCGCCGAGAAGATGCTCTCGGGTCTCGAGGAGGTCCGGGTCGCGGATCGCGTCGCGAAGCTGCGCTTCCCGACGCCCGCGGCGTGTGGAAAGACGCCGCTCCGCGCATCCAACCTCTCGAAGTCGTACGGCTCGCTCGAGATCTTCACCGCCGTCGACCTGGCTATCGACCGCGGGTCCCGTGTTGTCATCCTCGGCCTCAACGGTGCAGGCAAGACGACGCTGCTGCGGATGCTCGCCGGCGTCGACGAGCCCGACACCGGGGCGCTCGAGCCCGGGCACGGCCTCAAGATCGGCTACTACGCGCAGGAGCACGAGACCCTCGACGTCGCGCGCAGCGTGCTGCAGAACATGGTGAGCGTGTCCAGCCATCTCACCGAGACCGAGGCACGCAAGGTGCTCGGCTCGTTCCTGTTCTCCGGTGACGACGTGCACAAGCCAGCCGGTGTGCTCTCCGGCGGCGAGAAGACCCGCCTCGCGCTGGCGATGCTGGTCGTGTCGAGCGCCAACGTGCTGCTGCTCGACGAGCCCACGAACAACCTCGACCCACTCAGCCGCGAGCAGATCCTCGACGCGCTCGCGCACTACGAAGGCTCTGTCGTGCTGGTCAGTCACGACGAGGGGGCCGTCGAGGCGCTCAACCCCGAGCGCGTGCTCATCATGCCGGACGGCGTGGAGGACCACTGGACGCCCGATTACTTCGACCTCATCACGATGAACTAGGCAGGCGTCCCAGCAGCAGGGTCGCTCGCTGCAAGGAAGAGCGCATGCTCCCAGCCGGGGGCATGCGCTCTTCGTGTTTGCGGATGCTTCGGCGATCAGCCGCCGGCGCGATCGAGGATCTCGTCCTCGATCTCGGCGTCGGTCTTGCGGCGTCGTCCAGCGCGCTCTCGCTCGCGCGAGATGGCCTCGCGCACCTTCGGGTCGTCCGGGTTGCGGTCCCGGTACTCGGCCCGCAGGCCGAAGATGAGGCCGAGGAGCGCGATGATGGCGAAGATGATCCACTGGAACGCGTACGAGAGGTGGTTGCCCTCGCTCAGCGCGGGCTTCGTCGTGAGCGCGCCCGTCTCAGCGTTGGGCCGCTCCGCCGAGAGGAGTCCGTACGCGCCCGTGTAGACGCGGTCGGTGCCGAGCTCGTCGGAGAACTGCGGCAGGTGGATGGTCGCGATCTGTCCCGCGGGCGCCGTTCGTCCGGGGACCTCGGGTTCGCCGGGCTTGAGGCGAGCGACGATCGTCGCCTCGCCTTCGGGGGCAGCCGGGATGTGGTCGGGGGAGTCCTGCGCGTCACCCGTCGGAATCCAGCCGCGGTTGACGATGAACACCCGCCCGTCGTCGGTCTCGAATGGCGTGAGGATCTCGAATCCCGGCAACCCGTTGTGGGGCCGCGACCTGGCGAGCAGCTGCTCGTCGGTGAGGTACCGCCCCTGCAGGAGCACGGGAGTCCACTCCTGGTCGATCGAGAAGTCGTCGAGCGCCGGGAGCTCGCTCTCGAGGGGAACCGGCTCCCGGTCGAAGTTGCCGGTGATCCGCGCGTTCTCAGAGACCCGCTCGTCGCGCCGCTCGAACTGCCAGTGGCTCAGGAAGCCGCACGCGATCGCGAAGACGATCAGCAGGCCGAGGTAGCCGAGCCAGCGCTTCGAGAAGGCGAAGCGCCAGCGACGCTCGCCGCTCACGCGCGCCCGTCCACATCGTCGTCGAGCTGCCCGGCCGAGATGGCCGTGGCCGTCACCGGGAAGTCACGCTGGCGGAGGAAGTCTGCGAGGTAGCCGGCGTGCTCGTCGCAGGCGAGCCAGATCTTGCGACGCGCCTCGTCGTGGATGCGCGGATTCCGCCACACGATCCGGATCGTCGCGTCGGAGCTGCACCCGGCCCGCGAGCATCGTGGCTCGGCTTCCGCGGCATCGAGCCCGCCGTTCTGGAGCGCGCCGAGCAGGTCGAATCCCTCACGCATCCGGCTTGCCTCGTCGCTGCAGGAAGCTCGGCCGTTCCACCTTCCGCGTGCGCCGCTGCGTGGCAGCGTTCGCGATGACGACAGCGAAGTAGGGGAGGAAGATCGCTCCGGCCGCGAAGACGAACATCCACGGTCCGCGCACCCAGATGAGCGCGACGAAGCAGGCCACCCTGATGAGCATCATGATGGTGTACTTCCTCATGCGGGCAGCGCGCTCGTCGTACTCGCTGTCCCCCATGGAGGTGACGTTCGTGGTGTGTGATCGCACGGTGGCAGGTGCTCCTCTCGGCGATCTGCTCAGCTTACTCCTCGCCCCTAGACTGGAGCGAACCGTCTCAAGGGAGCAGCATGACCCAAAGAACCGTCCTCGTCACGGGAGGAAACCGCGGCATCGGCTACGCCATCGCCGCACACTTCGTCAGCCTGGGCCACCGCGTCGCGGTGACCTCGCGCTCGGGGGAGGGCGGCCCTGAGGGCGCTCTCACCGTTCGGGCGGACGTCACCGACGCTGCGAGCGTCGACGCGGCCTTCACAGCCGTGGAGGAGCAGCTCGGGGCCGTCGAGGTGCTCATCGCGAACGCCGGCATCACGAAGGACAATCTCCTGCTCCGCATGTCGGAGGACGACTTCCAGCAGGTCATCGACACGAACCTGACCGGCGTCTTCCGCGTCCTCAAGCGCTCCTCGAAGGGGATGCTCAAGGCTCGCTTCGGCCGGGTCGTCTTCATCTCGAGCGTCGTCGGGCTCTTCGGCTCGCCCGGCCAGATCAACTACTCGTCCGCGAAGGCCGGCCTTGTCGGCATGGCCCGCTCCCTCACCCGCGAGCTCGGCTCGCGGGGCATCACCGCGAACGTCATCGCCCCGGGGTTCATCGAGACCGAGATGACGGCGGTGCTTCCCGAGGAGACCAAGAAGGAATACCTGTCTCAGATCCCGGCGGCCCGCTACGGAAGCGTCGACGAGATCGCCAAGACCGCCGCCTGGCTCGCCAGCGATGACGCCGGGTACATCTCAGGCGCCGTCATCCCGGTCGATGGCGGCCTCGGCATGGGGCACTAGCGGCACGCCGTCGGCCCGACGCAGAGAGACCCACGAGCAGAGCGGGCCGAGCGGATTCACATCCGCTCGGCCCGTTCTCTGCTCGGAGGCCTCTGCACTCGGGAGTCTCTGCACCCGGTTGGCGCCCTGTTCGGTCGTCAGCCCTCGAGGCCAAGGGCTGCGAGCACCTGCCGCATGTCGCGATCGGGGAGACTGACGTGCGCCTGTTCCCGGACAACCGGCTTCGCGTCGAACGCGATCGAGAGACCAGCAGCCGACATCATGCCGAGATCGTTGGCGCCGTCGCCGATCGCGACCGTGCGGGACGGGTCGATGCCGAGCTCGTGAGCCCACTCGAGCAGCGTCTCGCGCTTCGCCTCGCTCCCGATGATGGGCCCGGACACCTTGCCCGTGAGCTTGCCGTCGACGACCTCGAAGCGGTTCGCGCGCCAGCGGTCGAGGCCGAGCCGCTCTGCGAGCTCGTCGAGGATCTCGTGGAAGCCTCCCGACACGGCCGCGATGGAACCGCCGGCCGCGTGCACACCGTCGATGAGCTCTGGGACGCCGTTCGTGACGACGACCCGATCCACCACCGACGCGACATCCGTCGAGGAGACGCCCTCGAGGAGCGCAACGCGGTGGCGCAGGCTCTCCTCGAAGTTCAGCTCGCCCGCCATGGCTCGCCCGGTGACCTCGGCAACCTCATCGGTCACCCCGGCGTAGTCGGCGATCAGCTCGATGACCTCGTCTTCGATGAGGGTCGAGTCGACGTCGAGGACGACCAGGAAGGGGGACCGGGGGGACGTGCCCGAGGTCACGGCTCGACGATCCCGAACTTCTCCACGACCGTGAGGCCAGAGTCGGTGACCGTGAAGCCGCGTCGGAGGTCGTGCTCACGGTCGACGCCGACTGAGGCGCCTTCCTTGACGATGACGTTCTTGTCCAGGATCGCGCGACGCACGACAGCACCAGCCTGCACGTTGACTCGGTCGAAGAGGATGGAGTCGACGACTGCGGCTCCGGACTCGACGTTGTCCCACGGACCGAGCACGCTCCGCTCGATGTGCGCACCGGAGATCACCGAGCCGAGCGAGATGATCGAGTCGATCATCGTGCCCGTGGACCCACGGCTGTCCCGCACGAACTTGGCCGGGGGAGAGTTCAGCTGCTGCGCGAAGATCGGCCACTTCTCGTTGTAGAGGTTGAAGATCGGCAGCGTGGAGATGAGGTCCATGTGAGCGTCGTAGAACGAGTCGATCGTTCCCACGTCGCGCCAGTAGTCGCGATCGCGTTCCGTCGACCCTGGGACGATGTTGTCCTTGAGGTCGTAGACCCCGCAGTCGCCCTGATCGACGAAGCTCGGGATGATGTCTCCACCCATGTCGTGCTTGGAGTCCTCGAGCGTCGAGTCGCGGATGACGGCTTCGACCAGCTTGTCGGCCGTGAAGACGTAGTTTCCCATCGAGGCGAGGATCTCGCCCGGGCTGTCCGGCAGCCCCTGAGCGTCTTCCGGCTTCTCGAGGAACTCGCGGATCAGCGTTCGGTCGTCCGGGTCGACGTCGATGACGCCGAACTGGTCCGAGAGCGAGATCGGCTGGCGGATCGCGGCGACCGTCGCGCTGCGCCCGGAGGCGATGTGCGCCTCGATCATCTGGGAGAAGTCCATGCGGTAGACGTGGTCCGCGCCGACGACGACCACGATGTCCGGGGACTCGTCGTTGATGAGGTTCAGGCTCTGCCGGATGGCATCTGCCGAGCCGGAGAACCACCGCTTGCCGAGTCGCTGCTGCGCTGGCACAGAGGCGACGTAGGAGTTGAGCATCGCGGGGAGACGCCACGTGTGCGACACGTGACGGTCGAGAGAGTGGGACTTGTACTGCGTCAGGACGACGATCTTGTGGAGCCCGGAATTCACCAGGTTCGAAAGCGCGAAGTCGATGAGTCGATACTGGCCTGCGAAGGGCACAGCGGGCTTTGCCCGGTCTGCGGTGAGCGGCATGAGCCGCTTCCCCTCACCACCAGCGAGAACGATGCCGAACACCTTTGCCTGTGACATGACTCGAGCTTAGGGGTTCCCAGCCCCGCTGTACTACCGTGGAGCCCGTGAGAGTTGATCTGGTAACACGCGAGTATCCACCGGCCGTCTACGGCGGGGCCGGAGTCCACGTCACCGAGCTCGTCAAGGCGATGAGACGCGACATCGACGTCAACGTCCGCTGCTTCGGAGAGGCGCGCGACGAGCAGCAGACCTATGCGTACAACACGCCCCCTGCCCTCCGATCCGCGAACCCGGCTCTCGGCTTCCTCGGCACCGACCTCGAGATCGCGAACGACATCGCGGGTGCCGACCTCGTGCACTCGCACACCTGGTACGCGAACGCCGCGGGCCACGTCGCGAAGCTGCTGCACGGCATCCCGCACGTCATCACTGCGCACAGCCTCGAGCCGCTCCGCCCCTGGAAGGCAGAGCAGCTCGGAGGCGGCTACCGCCTCTCCAGCTGGATCGAGCAGGTCTCCTACGAGCACGCCGACCGCATCATCGCCGTGAGCCACGGGATGCGCGCCGACATCCTCCGCGCCTACCCGAACCTCGACCCGGAGAAGGTCGAGGTCGTCTACAACGGCATCGACCTCGAGACCTGGCAGCGCGTCGAGGACCCTGAGGCCGCACGGGCCCTCGGCATCGACCCCGACCGCCCCGCTGTCGTCTTCGTCGGCCGCATCACTCGGCAGAAGGGTCTCCCGTACTTCCTGCGCGCCGTGCGCGAGCTGCCACCTGAGGTGCAGGTCATCCTGTGCGCCGGCGCCCCGGACACCCCCGAGATCGAGGCAGAGGTCGCAGGTCTCGTCGAGCAGCTGCAGACCGAGCGCGATGGCGTCCTCTGGCTCGCGCGCCACCTCAGCAAGCGCGAGATCATGACCGCGCTCTCGGCATCGACGGTCTTCGCCTGCCCCTCGATCTACGAGCCGCTCGGCATCGTGAACCTCGAGGCCATGGCCTGCGGCACAGCCGTGGTCGGCACGGCGACCGGCGGCATCCCCGAGGTCGTCGACGACGGGGTCACCGGACGCCTCGTGCCGATCGAGCAGGCAACCGACGGCACGGGAACCCCGCTCGACCCAGACAAGTTCGTCGCCGACCTCGCGCGAGTGCTCACCGAGGTCGTCAGCGACCCCGAGACGGCCGCTCGCTACGGCAAGGCGGGGCGCGAGCGCGCCGAGCGCGAGTTCACCTGGCGCCGCATCAGCGACGAGACGATCTCCATCTACGAGCAGCTCGTTGGCTGACGCGGTGCGCCGCCGAAGCCAGCGCACGAGCCGCGTCTAGGCTGGGGCATATGGCAACGGTTCTCGAATTCAACGACGCTACGGTCGTTCGCAACGGTCGTCCGATCCTCGACCATGTCACCTGGTCCGTCGACGAGACGCAGCGCTGGGCGGTGCTCGGCCCGAACGGCGCCGGGAAATCGACGCTCCTCTCGCTCGCCTCGGCGACGCAGCACCCCACGTCAGGAGAGGTCGACGTGCTCGGGGAGCGCCTCGGCCGGACCAACGTCTTCGACCTTCGTCCTCGCATCGGCGTCGCGTCGAGCGCGATGGCGAGGCGCATCCCCGAAGACGAGCGAGTCATCGACGTCGCACTGACCGCCTCCTACGCGGTCACGGGCCGATGGAACGAGGCCTACGAGGAGATCGACGAGCGCCGGGCGCAGCGTGTCCTCGAGGAATGGAACCTCGGCGAGTTCGCTGAGCGCGACTTCGGCACGCTCAGCGACGGCGAGCAGAAGCGAACGCTCATCGCACGGGCGATCATGACCGACCCCGAGCTGCTCCTCCTGGACGAGCCCAGCGCGTCCCTCGATCTCGGAGCTCGCGAGAACCTCCTCGCTGCGCTCTCCAGCTTCGCGCAGAGCGAGTTCGCGCCCGCGATCGTCATGGTCACGCACCACGTCGAGGAGATCCCAGTGGGGATCACCCACGTGCTCCTGCTCCGCGAAGGCAAGGTCGTCGCGGCTGGCCCGATCTCCGAGGTGCTCACGAGCTCGAACCTCGAGACGACCTTCGGACTTCCCCTCCACGTCACCAACGCCCAGGGCCGGTACGCCGCCCGCGCGTCGAACTGACACCCACGGGCTCCTATCTGCTAAAGTTGTCCTTTGGCTCAGGACCCGTGGTCCGATTCTGCTCACCAAACTCGTTGAAGGAACCCTTATGAAGGCTGACGTCCACCCCACCTACAACACGGTGGTGTTCAACGACCTCGCATCGGGGGAGAAGTTCCTCACCCGTTCCACGGTCTCGAGCGCCAAGACGATCGAATGGGAAGACGGCAACACGTACCCAGTCATCGACGTCGAGATCTCCAGCGCCTCGCACCCGTTCTACACGGGCAAGCAGCGCATCATGGACTCCGCAGGTCGTGTTGAGAAGTTCAAGAACCGCTACGCCAAGTTCGGCGGCGGCAGCAAGTAGTCCATTGCTCCACGAAAGGGCGGCACCGTTTCGGTGCCGCCCTTTCGCGCGTCTGCTGGGTGCCTCACCGAAGCCCGTCGCCGGTCAGGGAGCGCTGCGCACCGGCCACGCGCCGTCGGCGGTGAAGTCCGGGTCTCGATTGGCGCGCATGTACGCCTCGAAGTCCCTGGCCTGGTCCGCCGCCCACGTGACCTGCTTCGTGTGCAGCTCCTGGAGCGGCAGCCCGAGTTCCGCGGGATACTTGGCCGCCAGTGCGAGCGCAAGCTGGCCCGCGGCGACGGCGTCGTCACCCGCGGAGTGCGCGTCGATCAGTTCCACGCCATAGAAGAGGGCGGTGTCGGTGAGCGTGCGCTTGCCCTTGCGGTACTTGTCGAGCGCCCGGTCGATGACGAGCGGGTCGACGACCTGCTCGGCGAAGACGATCTGCTCCAGGCCGTGACGCGCGCACTCCCGAGCGAACAGGGTGAGATCGTACGGCGCGTTGTAGATGACCAGCGGAACACGGTGCCGGGCGATCCAGTCGAGCGCAGCCCGAAGCTCCCCGACGACCTCGCCTGCCGGCCGCCCCTCGGACTGGGCGATCTCCGTGGTGATGCCGTGCACAGCCGCCGCGCGCTCGGGGATGGGGACGCCCGGGTCCGCCAGCCAATCCGTGCCGCGCTCGATCGTGCCATCGCCATCGATGAGCCCGACGAACGCCGTCACGATCCGGTCGTTCTCGACATCGATGCCGGTCGTCTCGAGATCGAACACCGCGATCCGCTTCGTCCACTCGGTCATTGCTTCCTCATCCCGCCTCGGCGTCCTCTTGCAGGCACTTCCACCGCGCATCGCACGGGAGCGCCTGAGCACGGCTTCCCGCCCTGCTCGGTACACTCTTGCACGATGCCTTCCTCCGCTCTCGCAGCCACTCCCGAGTCCCCGTCGCTGGCCCGCACAGCGCATGTCCTCGGCTCCGAATGCGCCTGGTGGGAGATCGGCCCATCGGCCGGCGACGCCCGCGCGACGGTTGTGCTGGTCCACGGCTTCCGCGGCACCCACCACGGGCTCCTCCCCGTCGTGGAACGGCTCCCTGACGTTCGCTTCCTCGCACCCGACCTGCCGGGTTTCGGGGAGTCGCAGCCACTCGCAAGCGGACACACGCTCGACGACTACTCGGCCTGGCTCGAGGCGTTCCTCCAGGAGGTCGACCCGAACGGGACCGCCATCGTCCTCGGCCACTCGTTCGGCTCGCTCGTGATCGCCCGGCGCCCCGTCGCGATCGGCGATCGGCGCCTCGTGCTCGTCAACCCCATCGCCGCGCCGGCCCTGGAAGGCCAGCAGGCGCTCCTCACGAAGCTCGCGATCTTCTACTACTGGCTCGGCTCGAAGCTGCCAGAGTCGGCGGGCAGGGTGCTCCTCTCGCATCCGCTCATCACACGCGTCATGAGCGAGGTCATGGCCAAGACCACCTCGAAGCCGCTCCGAGCATGGATCCACGCCGAGCATGAACGGCATTTCTCGGACTTCTCCGACCGCGACACGCTCCTCGCCGCGTTCCGTGCATCCGTCTCCGACTCGGTGCTCGCCCATGCACACGAACTGCCAGCGTCCACCGCGCTCATCGCTGGCGCGCTCGACGACATCGCGCCGCTCGAAGCACAGCTCGAACTCGCGAGGCTCGCCGAGCTGCCGCTGCACGTGATCGCCGGCACGGGACACCTCGTGCACTACGAGACGCCGATCGCAGCCGCCCGTCTGCTCTCCGAGTTCATCGACGAGAACTCCACACCCGACGACTCGGAGCACAGCCGGTGAAACTGCTCTTCGACTGCAGGTACGTTCGGATCGACCGCCACGACGGCATCTCGCGGTACTCGGCTGAGCTCGTGCGTGCGCTCTCCGAACTGCACCCGGTCACCATGCTCATCTCCGACGAACGCCAGCTGCCCATGCTGCCGGACCTTCCGCACGCGCTCATCAGCGCGCCGACGTCGCCAGCGGAGCCGTTCGTCGCTCGCCAGATCAACGCGCTGCGCCCCGACGTGGTCGTGAGCCCCATGCAGACGATGGGCTCGCTCGGGCGGCACTACGGGCTCATCCTCACCATCCACGACCTCATCTACTACGAGCACCCGAAGCCCCCGCAGTTCCTCCCCTGGTACGTGCGCGCGCTGTGGCGGGTCTACCACCTGTCCTTCTGGCCCCAGCGGCTCCTCCTCGCCGGTGCGGACCAGGTCGCGGTGGTCTCGGCGACGACCCGCGGGCTGCTCGAGTTCAAGAAGCTCACCCGCCGCCCCATCCCGCTCGTGCCCAACGCGCCAGATCCGGCGTTCGCTGCGCCGGCGAGGACCGAGCCGCCGAGCGAGCCCAATCTCGTCTACATGGGCTCCTTCATGCCATACAAGAACGTCGAGACGCTGGCGCGCGCCATGCGCGACCTGCCTGGCTGGCGACTCCACCTCTGCTCGAAGGCGGATGCGCGCACCCTGGCGGCGCTCGAGGATCTCGCCCCCACGGGTTCGATCGTCGCCCACCAAGGCGTGAGCGACGACGCGTACCGTGCGCTGCTCGCCAACGCCACCGCCCTCGTGACCGCGTCGAAGAGCGAGGGCTTCGGGCTGCCGCTCGTGGAAGCCATGTCCGCAGGCACACCCGTTCTCGTGAGCGACACCCCGATCTTCCGCGAGGTCGGGGGAGCTGCAGCCGGGTACTTCCCGGCCGATGACGCGGCGCTGCTCGCGACGAAGGCGAGGCAGCTCGACGGCAGCGCGCAGGCGTGGGCCGCCGCCTCAGCTGCTGGCGTGGCGAGGGCCGCCGAGTACGCGTGGGAGCGATCCGCCGCCTCGCTGCTCAGCGCCTGCCAAGAGGTGGCAGAGCAGCGACAGCGCTGACGGCTTCCGGCCGGCCTCGGGGTTCTGGGTCGGCCTAGGAATCCGACGTGAGCCGGGCCGCGAGGTCGGCGAGCGACTCGGAGGTGCCTCCGTCGACGTAGACGAAGGCCAGGTGCTCGATCGCGGCCCCGCCGCGGTTGAACAGCACGACCGGCTTGCCAGCTGCCACGGCGCGATGCACGAGCCTGCGTCCAGTGTTGACGACCAAGGACGTACCGGCGACCAGGAGCGCGTCGGACTCGTCGACGAGGTTGCGGGCACGCTCGGCGACCTCGGGACGAACGACGTCACCGAACATCACGACGTCCGGTTGCAGGATGCCCCCGCAGACCGGGCAGCTCGGGAGCTCCTCGATCTCCTCGCCGCTCGCCTCGGCGTCACCGTCTGGGCGGCTGCTCGCGTCGGCCGCCAGCTCGGCGATGCCGGGGGAGGACTCGATGATGTCGGCGAGCAGCGAGGCCCGTGAGACCTCGTGCCCACACTGCGTGCAGCTCGCGGTGCGCATGCTGCCGTGGAGCTCGACGACGTTGCGGCTGCCTGCGCGGAGGTGGAGGCCATCCACGTTCTGCGTGGCGACCCCCGTCGTGGCGCCGTGTCGCTCGAGCTCGGCGAGTGCCAGGTGGCCCGCGTTGGGCTCCGCTCCGGAGAACCGTGCCGCACCGAGCGCGGCGCCGGCCCAGTAGCGCCTGCGCGTCGCCTCGTCGGACATGAACTGCTGGATCGTCATGGGCGAGATCCTCGGCGCCTTGCCGTCCCCGCGGTAGTCGGGGATGCCCGAGTCCGTCGAGAGCCCGGCTCCGGTGAGCACCGCGAACGCCCGATCCGCCAGCACATCCGCGGCACGTGCAAGACCCTCAGCTCGCGACCGCTCCGCCATGGCACCGCCCGCTTCTGACAGGATTGCCTCCATGCGCCTGACCCCTCTCCAATCGACCGATTGGCCACGTGCGGCCCCATCCGTCCGTTCACTCGAACAGTCTGGACTCGACGACTATTCCCGCCTGACCGACGTGGCCCTCCGCCGTCGCCTCGAGCCGGAAGGTGGCCTCTACCTCGCCGAGTCGCCGAAGGTCATCGAGCGGGCGCTGCGAGCCGGCCACACGCCCCGTTCCCTCCTCCTCATGGAGCAGTGGCTCCCGACCGTCGAGCCACTGCTCGAGGCGTTCCCCGACGTGCCCGTGTACGTCGGTTCCAGCGAGCAGCTCGAGCAGCTGACCGGCTTCCGCATGCACCGGGGAGCCCTGGCCTCGATGCACAGGCCCCCGCTGCTCGACCCCGCAGACCTGCTCGCGACGGCGAAGACCGTCGTGGTGCTCGAGGATCTCGTGGATCACACGAACGTCGGCGCGGTGTTCCGGGCCGCTGCCGGTCTCGGGGCCGACGCGGTGCTCGTCACCCAGGAATGCGCCGATCCCCTCTACCGGCGCAGTGTGCGCGTCAGCATGGGCACCGTCTTCCAGGTGCCGTGGACCCGGCTGCCAGTGTGGCGGGAGGCAGCCACGCTGTTCGCCGACGCTGGCTTCGACGTCGCAGCGCTCGCCCTGGACGACGACGCCGTCTCGCTTCGGGACTACGCCGCGGACCGTCCCGAGCGCGTCGCGATCCTGCTCGGCACGGAGGGGGACGGCCTGAGTCGCGGCGCCCTCAGCGCTGCGACGACGACCGTCACGATACCGATGCTCCACGGCGTCGACTCGCTCAACGTCGCTGCGGCGAGCGCCGTCGCGCTCTACGCGCTCACCGGGTAGGGCTCTGCGCGCTCATCCGAGAGGGGAGTCGATGTCGGTGCCGAAAGAGAAGGGCTCGGCGAACGGACGCTTCGCGATCACGTTGTCGCCCGATGACTCGTTCCTGAGGCGACGCAGCACCCACGGAACGAGGTGCTGCCTCGCCCACACCATGTCCTGGGCGCGGGCCTCGCGCCACCGCGAGGGACGGGCCGGTGCAGGCTGCATCGCCACGAGCTCGTTCTCGACGTTCAACGCGGCGAGCACCATGCGAGCTACCTCGTGGTGCCCGTAGGCGTTGAGGTGCAGGCGGTCGCTGACCCACATGCTGGGGCGCTGGATGGAGCGAAGAGCCCACTGGTCGGCGACGATGCAATCGTGGTACTCGGCGATCCCGCGGATGTGCTCGTTGTAGATGGCGATCTTGCCGCGCATCGATGAGAATACCGGCGCGAACTTCGTGTCCACCCCGGTGAACACCACGACGGTGGCGCCGCTGGCACGCAGCGAGCCGACGAGTCGCGAGAACCGCGCGGCGATCGCGTCCGGGTCCGCGCCCGGGCGGATGATGTCGTTGCCACCAGCGGAGACCGTCACGAGGTCGGGCTTCAGCTCGAGCGCCGGCCCGAGCTGCTCCTCGGCGATCTGATCCAGCAGTCGGCCGCGGATGGCCAGGTTCGCGTAGGCGAAGTCGGAGCGGTGTGCGGCGAGTTCCTCTGCCACACGATCGGCCCAGCCGCGGAGACCGCCTGGAGCGGTCGGCTCCGGGTCGCCGACGCCCTCGGTGAAGGAATCGCCGATCGCCACGTAGCGGCTCCAGGGTATGAGTTCGGGTTCTGACATCTCGCCGTTTCTCTCCTCGATCGGAACTGAAGACTAGACCGTCACAGACGCTGACGTGGTCATCGAGGTCGAAGCCGTGACGAGTACCGTGGTGGACATGCCAGCTTCAGACCCGAGATCCATTTTGGCCGATGACCTGCTCGAGGTGCTCAATCAGCGCGCGAGCCGCCACGACGCGGAGAACTCCTTCCCCGCGGACGACCTCGAGGCGCTCCGCGAGATCGGCTACCTGCGGCTGCTGGTTCCTCGCGACTTCGGCGGCACGGGGGCATCCCTCGAGCAGGCCGTGCGATGCCAGGCACGTCTCGCGGCCGCGGCTCCAGCGACGGCCCTCGCCGTGAACATGCACCACGTGGTCGCCGGCATCGCCCGCGCGAGGCACGAGGCGGGCGAAGGGGCCCTCGACTGGATGCTGCGCGAGATCGTCGCGGGGGAGACCTACGCGCTCGCCATCTCCGAGATCGGCAACGACGCCGTCCTCTACGACTCGAATGTCCGTGCCGAGCCGGAGGCCGACGGCGGCTACCGGCTGCACGGCATGAAGATCTTCACCTCGCTCTCTCCCGTCTGGACGAGCCTCGTGACCTTCGGCCGCGACGACACCGGAGCGGAGCCGGCTCTCGTCCACGGAGTGCTGCGACGCGGCGACGACGGCGTGCGCATCCACGATGACTGGGACACGCTCGGCATGCGGGGGACGCAGAGCTGCTCCACCTCCCTGGACGGTGCCCGTATCCCCGCCGAGCGCGTCATCGCTCGGCTCCCGGTCGGACCGAGCAGCGAACCGCACATCTTCGCCGTTCACTCGAACTTCCTCCTCCTCGTCGCCTCGTGCTACGTCGGGATCGGCGACCGCGCGCTCGAGCTGGCGATCGAGGCCGCCGAGCACCGGACGAGCTCGACGCAGGGCGGGATCCGTCTCGCCGACGACGTGCAGGTTCGAGAGGAAATCGCCAGGATGAGCATTCGACAGCTCGCAGCGCGTACCCTCGTTGAGTCCATCGCTCGCGATGTCGACGAGGGGGCGCCTCACGGCGACGCCTGGTTCGCGCGCCTGACGATGGCGAAGTACGAGGCGGTGGCCGCCGCGGCGACCACGACGCAGGACGCGCTCGGGATTGTCGGCGGCAGCGGCTACCGTTCCGGACATGAGCTCGCGCGACTGCTGCGGGACGTGCTCGCAGGCGGTTTGCACCCGTCGAACGAGCGAGCCGTGCGCCGGCTGCACGCCAGCCACCGACTCGGACCAATCCAAGACCCACCCGCACGGCGCTGACCGGGCGACTGCCCTGAGAGGAACTCGACGCAGCCATGACCGAACGCGAAGCCGTCCAGGAAGCTCATCCCTCCAGCCACGACGGCTCACGCTACGGTCACCAGGTCGGCACCTTCGCTGCCGAGCACCTCTCCCCGTCGTTCCCGCAGCGAGCGCCGTGGGGCACCGCCGGGAGGCTGCGTGCCTGGCAGGCTGAGGCGCTCGACGTCTACTTCGAGTCCGAGCCTCGAGACTTCCTCGCCTCTGCGACGCCAGGCGCTGGCAAGACGACCTTCGCCCTGCGACTCGCCACCGAGCTCCTCCAGCGCCGCTCCGTCGATCGCATCACGATCGTCGCGCCGACCGACCACCTCAAGACGCAGTGGGCGGAGGCTGCCGCTCGAGTCGGCCTTCGCATCGACCCGCGCTACGGCAACAACCAGGGCATCCACTCACGTCAGTTCCACGGCGTGGCCGTGACCTACGCGCAGGTCGCGATGAAGCCGAGCGTGCACAGCCACCTGACGGCCTCCGGACGCACGCTCGTCATCCTCGACGAGGTGCACCATGGCGGAGACGCGCTGAGCTGGGGAGACGCGATCCGCGAGGCCTTCGGACACGCCGACCGCCGACTCTCGCTCACGGGAACGCCCTTCCGCTCCGACTCCGCGCCGATCCCGTTCGTCACCTACGCCCCGAATGAGGACGGCATCCGCACATCCCTCACCGACTACTCCTACGGGTACGGCCGTGCGCTCGAGGACGGCGTCGTGCGCCCAGTGCTCTTCATGTCCTACGCCGGCAACGTGCGGTGGCGCGACACGCAGGGGGAGGAGATGTCAGCGGGCCTCGCGGAGGACAACACGAAGGACATCGTCTCCCAGGCGTGGCGCACCGCCCTCGACCACGAAGGGCAGTGGATCCCCCAGGTCCTGCAGGCGGCCGACCAGCGCCTCAGCGAGGTCCGCCAGGAAGTCCCGGATGCCGGCGGCCTCGTCATCGCCACCGACCACGCGGCGGCAAAGGGCTACGCGGCGATCCTGAAGACCATCACGGGAACCAAGCCCGCGCTCATCCTCTCCGACGACAAGGGCGCGTCCGACCGCATCACCGAGTTCTCCGCGAGCGACGAGCGGTGGATGGTCGCCGTCCGCATGGTGTCGGAGGGCGTCGACGTGCCTCGGCTCGCTGTGGGCGTCTACGCAACCAACGCGTCGACGCCGATGTTCTTCGCACAGGCCATCGGCCGCTTCGTGCGCGCCCGCAAGAAGGGCGAGACCGCGACGGTCTTCGTGCCGAGCGTGCCGCAGCTCACGAAGCTCGCGCACGCGCTGGAGATGGAGCGCAACCACGCGCTCGATCGGCTCGCTGACGCCGACGACTCCCGCGCTCCGGAAGAAGACATGATGGCCGCCGCCGAGCGGCCGGACAAGACCTCGGACGAGCTCGGGAAGTTCACGTTCGAGGCGATCTCGAGCGAGGCGCTGTTCGACAAGGTCCTCTACGACGGCGGCGATTTCGGCTACGCGGCCGAAGTCGGCAGCGAGGAGGAGCTGGAGTTCCTCGGGCTGCCCGGGATCCTCGACGCCGACCAGGTGCGGTCGGTGCTGTCCCAGCGCCAGGCGAAGCAGGGGCGCATCCAGGAGTCGCGCGTGAAGGCAGGCCCACCGGCTCCCGCGCCACCCCAGGCGCTCCACCGAACCCTGAAGGAGCAGCGAACGCTGCTCAACAGCCTCGTCTCGGTCTACGCGAAGCAGTCGGGGGAGCCCCACGGCATCGTGCACGCGGAGCTGCGACGCAGCTGCGGGGGGCCAGCGGTGGGACAGGCGACCGTGTCGCAGATCCAGGCGCGTATCGACGTGCTCCGGCGGCGCATGCGCTCGTGAGCCGTCAGCGGTCAGCCGACCTGAGCGCGCGCCTTCAGGCCGAGTGGCCGCCGCGGTGCACCCGCCCGCGGATCTTCACGACCAGGAACCAGATGATCGCGCCTCCCACGAGGGCGTACACGAGGTACTTGAGCGCGTCTGCGTAGATGAGGATCTGCTCCCAGGAGTCGCCGAGCAGGTAGCCGGCCATCACGAACACGGTGTTCCAGATCGCGGAGCCGGCGAGCGTCAGCAGGCCGAACTGGAGTGCGGGCATCCGCTCGATGCCGGCCGGTATCGAGATCAGACTCCGGAAGATCGGCAGGAACCGGCCGAAGAAGACGGCCTTCTTGCCGTGCTTCTTGAACCAGTTGGTCGTCTTGACGACGTCGGCCGCGTCGACGAGCGGGATCTTCCGAGCGAGCCACACCATGCGGTTGTGTCCGAGCCAGCGACCGAGCCAGTACAGGGCATAGGCACCGACCACCGAGCCGATCGTGGTCCAGATGATCGCCTCGAGCACGGAGAACTTGCCCTGGTGCGCTGCCAAGCCTGCCAGCGGCAGGATGATCTCGGACGGGATAGGCGGGAAGAGGTTCTCCAGCGCGACTGCGATGCCGGCGCCGGGAGCTCCGATGGTTCCCATGATCTCGATCGCCCAATCGGAGATGACCCCGAAGATGCCGCCGGTCGCCTCATCGACGGCGCTCCCCCCTGAGCTTGCGGCGTAGAGGAGTGTCGTGGCGAGGCCGGGCATGGTTCGAGGAGGTCCTTCTCGGTCTGGGGGCGTGGAGGCAGTTCATGCGCCAATCGCTCGTCACAGTGCTGCGCCCCCAAACTACCCGACCGCCCCACGAGTCCCTCTCAGCTGTGCGGGGCGCCGAGCTTTCGCCACACGCGGTTGCGGTAGACGACCCCGTCGTCCTCCAGCGGGGCGCCAGCACTCCCGTCCCTGGCCTCGACGATGTCCAGGACGACAAGAACCGCGCCGTCCACGTCGAGCGTGCTGCGGACGCTGCCACGCGCCCAGCGCGTGACGGCCCTGTAGTGCGGTTCTCCGCTCGGCAGATAGCCCCAGCTGTCTCGGTCTGCGAAGCGGTCGATACCGCTCGTGGCGGCCACCTGGGCCACCGCGAGCGACGCCTCGTCGATGAAGTGCACGAGCACGCTGGACGATCCCAGGATTCCGGGCGTCGCCGACGAGGCCTTCGACAGCGAGAAGGCGACAAGCGCGGGGGAGGCGTTGACCGACGTGAGCGACGTGATCGTCATCGCGACCGGACCGGCTTCGCTCTCGGCCGTGAGCACCGCGACACCCGAGGGGTGCTGGCGGAACAGCGAGCGGAAGCTCTCGGAGAGCTCGGTCTGATCGATCTGCGTGTGGTTCGCGAGCGACGTGGTTTCAGCGGGCACTGGTGCACTCCTGGGATGACGGTGGATGGGCCTCACCGAGCGTCACCCGCAGAGCGTGTCCTGGCAAGCCAACGTTGCCGAGTGTTTCCCTCCGCGCCGTCTCACTACGCAGTGCGTCAGGAAGCGCAGCGCAGATGACCTGAGGGAAGCAACAGGAAGCTGCGGCAGGGAACACGAAAGGCCCGGGAGAAAACTCCCGGGCCTTTCAACCTGTGCGCGAGGGGGGACTTGAACCCCCACGCCCTAATACGGGCACTAGCACCTCAAGCTAGCGCGTCTGCCATTTCCGCCACCCGCGCAGGTTGTGCTGTTGAGCACGAGGAGAAACATTACCAGGATTCCGGCGAAACGCTAATCGAGGCCGAAAAGCGTGCATCCCGGGCGCGTCGCAGGGACTATCTGGGGGACTCCGCGGCGGTAGCGTTGGGGCATGGCTGACTCCCTCGAACTCGATCCGACCGTCACGACGACCCAGGACCTCATCCGCCTCGACACCACGAATTACGGCGAAGGCCGCTCCAAGGGCGAGACCGAGGCTGCGCAGTACCTGGAGGCGCGGCTCCAGGCTCTCGGTCTGGACGTCACGACGATCGAGGCGGCCCCAGGACGCCCGAGCATCTTCACGCGCATCCCGGGGCGCAACCCGGAGAAGCCGGCGCTCGTCGTGCACGGCCACACCGATGTCGTCCCGGCGGAAGCTGGCAACTGGAGCGTCGACCCATTCGCCGGCGTCATCAAGGACGGCCTCCTGTGGGGGCGCGGTGCCGTCGACATGAAGAACATGGACGCCATGATCCTGACCGCCGTCGAGGAGATCCTCGGCGCGGGCGAGCTGCCGGAGCGCGAGCTGATCCTCGCGTTCTTCGCCGACGAGGAGAACGGCGGCCAGTTCGGATCCGAGCCCATCGCCCGCGACCATCCGGAGCTCTTCGCTGGCGCGACGCAGGCGATCTCCGAGGTCGGCGGCTACTCGATCACGGTCGGCGGCAAACGCGCCTACCTGCTGCAGACGGGGGAGAAGGCGCTCCTGTGGCTGCGGCTCCACGCCAAGGGGAGGGCGGCTCACGGCTCACGGGTCATCCCTGCTGAGGAGAACGCCGTGACGCGCCTGGCCCAGGCCATCGCGAAGCTCGGCTCCCACGAGTGGCCGGTGCTCCTCAACGACACGACCTCCTCGATGATCACGGAGCTCGCTCGCCTCCTCGAGGTCGACCCGCAGGAGACCACGCCGGGTGCCATCGTCCTCGCGACCGGCAGCGCGTCTGGGTTCCTCACGGCCAGCCTCCGCTCGACGACGAACCCAACGATGCTGAACGCCGGCTACAAGCACAACGTCATCCCCGAATCGGCGAGCGTCGCCATCGACGCGCGGCCGTTCCCCGGAGCCGAGGACGAGCTCCTCGCGGAGATCCAGGCCATCGTCGGCGACGACATCGAGATCGAGACCGTGTTCCGAGGCATCGGCACGCAGGCTCCCGTCTCGGGCCCGATCGTCGACGCGGCGACGGCGGCCCTGCAGCAGCACGACCCCGAAGCCGTCGTCGTGCCGTACTTCCTCTCCGGCGGAACCGACAACAAGGCGCTCGCGACGCTCGGCATCGAGGGCTACGGCTTCGCCCCGCTCCGCCTCCCCGAGGGCATCGACTTCCCCGCGATGTTCCACGGCGTCGACGAGCGCGTGCCGCTCGAGTCGCTGGTCTTCGGACGCAAGGTGCTCGGGGACTTCCTGCGCAGCTACTGAGCGCTCGGTGGGCGTGCTCGATCCGGGCACGCCCGCTCTCCGCATCCATTCGGCTCCGGGGTGCCATCCGCGCCTGACTCCCGGATTCGTGTTAGCGTGCGCCGGGCCCGACGTGACCTCGACCGCGGCCGCAGCAGGAAATCTCTCTCGAAAAGGCAGTGGCAATGAACTGGTTTGACGCCGTCATCCTCGGACTCGTGCAGGCGCTCACTGAGTTCCTCCCGATCTCCTCGAGCGCGCACATCCGCATCGTCGGCGAGTGGATCGGCGTGCAGGACCCTGGGGCGACGTTCACCGCCATCATCCAGCTGGGCACCGAGGCCGCCGTCCTGGTCTACTTCTGGGGCGACATCAAGCGCATCATCTCGCGCTGGTTCGGCTCGCTTCGCGGCAGCGTTCCGCGGAGCGACCCAGATGCGCGCATGGGCTGGCTCATCATCTTCGGCTCGATCCCGATCGTCGTCCTCGGCTTCCTGCTGCAGAGCCTGATCCGGGACCAGTTCAGGTCGCTGTGGATCGTGGCGTTCACGCTCATCATCTTCGGTGTCATCCTCGGCCTCGCCGACATCTTCGGCAAGCGTGCGAAGGCACTGCAGGACCTCAACACGAGGGACGGCATCGTCTACGGGTTCGCTCAGGCGCTCGCCCTCATCCCCGGCGTCTCGCGCTCTGGCGGCACGATCACGGCCGGACGCATCATGGGCTACGACCGCCCGTCGGCTGCCCGCTACAGCTTCCTCCTGGCCGTGCCAGCCGTCTTCGGCTCCGGCTTCTACGAGCTCGTCTCCGCGTTCGGGGAGACGGAGGGTGCCCAGGCGCCCGTCGTCGGAACGATCATCGCGACGATCATCTCGTTCGTGGTCGGCCTCGTCGTCATCAAATACCTCATGGCGTACCTCAACAAGGGCAGCTTCCTGCCCTTCGTGGTGTACCGCATCGCGCTCGGAACGCTCATCATCATCCTGCTCTCGTTCGGACTCATGGACCCGACGAGCGGCGCCGCCTGACGCTGACACGCGGTGGGGAGTCCCACTCGACGGTGAAGGCTGGGGCGCGACATAGGATGTCCCGGTGCGAACCGTTCCCTCGTGGCCCATCCCTGCAGTCCCCTCGGTAGCCGGCAACGGCGGTGGTCCGATCAGGGTCTTCGACTCGGCGAGCGGACGTGTGCAGGACACCGTCACCCCCGATGGGATCGCGACCCTCTACGTCTGCGGGATCACCCCATACGACGCGACGCACCTCGGCCACGCGGCCACGTATCTCGCGTTCGACACCCTCGGACGCGCCTGGCGCGATGCGGGTCTCGAGGTCAGGTACGCGCAGAACATCACGGACGTCGACGACCCGCTCCTCGAGCGCGCCGCCAAGACGGGGCGCGACTGGCAGGAGATCGCGACCTCGCAGACCGACCTCTTCCGCTCGGACATGGCCGCGCTTCGTGTGCTGCCGCCCGACGCGTACGTGCGGGTGCAGGACAGCATCGCCGAGACGGGCGAGGCCATCGCGAAACTGATCGACGCGGGACTCGCCTACCGGGTTGCCGTCGCGAGCGACGCGGCTCCCGCTGCCGTCACCGAGCTCGGCGACGTGTACTACGACGTCGCGGCCGCCGAGACAGCCAGCAGCTGGACGATGGGCGACGTCTCCGGGTACACCCCAGCCGAGATGGAAGCCGCCTTCCTCGAGTTCGGGGGAGACCCGGACCGTGAGGGCAAGCACGGCCCCTTCGATCCGCTGCTCTGGCGCAGCGCGCGCGACGGCGAGCCCGCCTTCGAGAGCACCGTGGGACTCGGTCGTCCCGGTTGGCACATCGAGTGCTCCGTCATCGCGACGCGCACGCTCGGCGCCCCGATCTCGGTGCAGGGCGGCGGCCGCGACCTTCGCTTCCCCCACCACGAGCTCTCGGCCGCGCACGCGATCTCGCTGACCTCGGCGGACTCGGACGGCTCAGCTGCCGACTTCGCGCGGGCGTACGCGCATGCTGGCCTCATCGCCTACGACGGGACCAAGATGTCGAAGTCCCTCGGCAACCTCGTGCTCGTCTCGCGGCTCACCGCCGATGGGGTCGATCCCATGGCGATCAGGCTCGCGATGCTCTCCCACCACTACCGGAGCGACTGGGAGTGGACCGACGCGGAGCTCGAGCGCTCGAGCGAGCGCCTGTCTGCCTGGCGTGAGCGAGCACGGCGGTCGATCGCCGGAGGAGTCCCGTCCGAGCAGAGCAGCTTCGTCACGCGGATGCGGGCGGCGATCGCCGAGGATCTGAACACCCCAGCGGTCGTCGAGATCGTCGACGAGTGGGTGCAGGCGCCTCCGGCCGCCGGAGACGGCGACGTCGTCAGGCTCGTCGACGCCCTCCTGGGTGTGCGCCTCACCAGCGAGTAGCTCCGAGCGGGTCCCGGCCCGGGACCCGCTCCTGGCTGGGTCAGTCCTCGGAGTCCTCTGGTGCCTCGGTCTCCTCCGCGGCAGGAGACTCCGACTCGGCAGCGTCCGCATCCTGATCGTCACCCTCGGGCGTCACTCGGCGGTCGCCTCCCATGGGCCGCTGCGCGGTCCCCGAGAGATCGGTCGGGAACGCTCCTGGCCCCGGCTGGGGCTTCTTCCCGGCCGCCTGCTCGAGGAAGCGCTCGAACTCCTGCGCGATCGCCTCACCGGACGCCTCAGGCGCCTCGACCATGTCGCGCGTGCGCTCGAGGTAGCCGACGTACTGCGCGATCTCCTCGTCCTGCGCAGTCGCCTCCGTCACCTCCGCCTCCCATTCCGCGGACTCGGTGACGAGTTCGCCGTGGGGAATCGAGACATCGACGATCTCGGTGAGACGGTCGACGAGGGCGAGCGTGGCCTTCGGCGAGGGCGAGTGGTGCGCGTAGTGGGGAACGGAAGCCCAGAGCGAGAGCACCAGCATGCCGCGCGAACGCGCTTCCTCGCCGATCGCCGACAGCACTCCCGTCGGACCCTCGTACTCGCTGCGGTCGATGTCGAGCTCCTCGCGGACCGCCGCGTCGTCGCTCGACATGAAGATCGTGATGGGTCTGGTGTGCGGCACGTCAGCGAGGAGCGCCCCGACGAGCACGACGCGCGTGATGCCCTCCCGCTCGCACAGGTCGACGACGTGCTTCGTGAAGCTCCGCCACCGCAGCGTCGGCTCGGGCCCGATGAGCACGAAGACGTTCTCACCGTTGTCGGAGCTCACTGAGAGCCCCGCATCTGCTGCGAGCTCGGTGGTCTCGGCCGGGGCGTCCGTCGCCGAGGCCTCACGCAGCGGGATGCCGCTGAAGGCGACGCTCGGCCATTGGATCTTCCGGATCCCCTCCACACCAGCCTTCATGACCGGGCGGTGGATCGAGTAGTCGAAGAAGGACTCGTCGTCGATGTCCTCGATGAGGCGGTCCGCGCCGATAGCCTCCTGCAGCGATCGGACGGCGCTCGATGCCGCGTCGCCCGCGTCGTTCCAGCCGAGCAGGGCGACCACCAGCAGTCTGCCTCGCGCAAATGGTGTGGTGGCCTCGCTGTGATCCGTCACCGTGCTCCTCGCCATGGATGGACTGTCGTCCAAGGATACGCGGCGGGGCGTCGGCAGCCGCCCTGCCGCCCCGTAGACTGTCGCCCCGTGGCTCCTTCGAAACTTCCCGCCGCCGTCCTGTGGGACATGGACGGCACCATCGTCGACACCGAGCAGTACTGGCAGACCGCTCAGCTGAACCTCCTCAGCGACCACGGCCTGCCCCCGCTCACCGAAGAGCAGGAGCTGGGGATGGTCGGCTCGAGCATGGCCGACGCGTCCGAGTTCTTCGCTCGCCTCGGCGTCAGGCTCGAGCCGCAGGAGATCGTGGACCACATGAACTCGACGGTCATGGCGAGCATCCTCAGGGAGCTCGACTGGCGGCCCGGCGCTCTGGAGCTGCTGACGGACCTGCACGCTGCAGGCATCCCGAACGCGCTCGTGACGAACTCGACGCGCATCCTCGCCGACGCAGTCGTCTCGACGCTCGACGCCCCGCTGTTCACGATCGTGATCGCAGGCGACGAGGTCGACAACGGCAAGCCGCACCCCGAACCGTATCTCCGCGCGGCAGAGCAGCTGGGCGTCGCCCCGGAGAGCTGCATCGCGGTCGAGGACTCACGCCGCGGCCTCGAGGCCGCTCGGGCCGCCGGATGCGCGACGATCGGCATCCCGCACGGCCAGACGCTCGAGGCGCACCACGCGCATCTCGTGACGCACACACTCGAGGGCATCACCCTCGATGAACTCGGCGAACTCGTCGAGCGCGTCGCAAGCGCAACGGCGACGGGACAGGACGCACAGACGGCACACGACGCCGCCAACCGAGAAAGCGAAGCACAGCTATGACCCAGACCGACATCGGCGGACCCTTCCGCGCTGGAGACCGCGTGCAGCTGACCGGCCCGAAGGGACGCGTCAGCACCCTCTACCTGGAGCCGGGCAAGCGCTACTTCATGCACAAGGGCATGATCGACCACGACACGATCATCGGCGTCGACGAGGGCTCGGTCATCGCCGCGACCGACGGCGGTCAGTACCTCGCGCTGCGTCCGCTGCTCGAGGACATCGTCATGTCCATGCCGCGCGGTGCCGCCATCATCTACCCGAAGGATGCCGCGGCGATCCTCGCGAAGGCCGATATCCGCCCCGGTGCACGCGTCATCGAAGCCGGCGTCGGCTCAGGCGCGCTCTCGCTGTGGATCCTGCGCATGCTCGGGGGTACGGGCTCGCTCACGTCCTTCGAACGCCGGGAGGAATTCGCCCAGGTCGCGGAGGGCAACGTCATCAGCGTCATGGGCGAGAAGCCGGACAACTGGAACCTCGTGCTCGGCGACCTCGCCGAAGCGCTGCCCGAGCAGCACGCCGACGGGACCGCCGACCGCGCCGTGCTCGACATGCTCGCCCCCTGGGAGTGCCTCGAGGTCGTCGCGGATGCCCTCAAGCCCGGCGGAGTGCTCCTCTGCTACGTGGCCACGGTCACCCAGCTGTCCCGCGTCGCCGAGGCCATCCGCGCGACCGGCCTCTTCACCGATCCGAACGCCGACGAGACGATGGTCCGCGGGTGGCACGTCGAGGGCCTCGCTGTGCGTCCCGACCACCGCATGATCGGCCACACCGGCTTCCTGCTCACGGCCCGCCGACTCGCGGACGGCGCCGTCCTGCCGAACCTCAAGCGCCGAGCCTCGAAATCTGACTTCAGCGACGAGGACGTGGAGATCTGGACGCCGGGATCGCTGGGTGACCGACAGGTGAGCGACAAGGTGCTCCGCAAGCGCGCCAGACTCGCGCAGCGCGGCGCCGCCATCACCTCAGGACAGGGCAGCGAGCCGGAGCCCTCCGAAACGCAGCAGGACGACACCGACGCGCAGAGCACCGGACCAGAGGGAGAGAGCGAATGAATCGCACAGGAATCCGACTCGTGGGGGCCGCGATGACCGCGTCCGCCGTCGCGATCGCCCTCACGGGCTGCGTCACCTGGCCGGAGAGCGAGCTCGACGTCGCGGCGTGCGAGCTGCCCGGCGTCGAGGGCACCGCTTCGACGAGCATCACTGCCGACGGCGCGTTCGGCGAACTCAGCGGCGCGACCCTGCCGCATCCCCTCTCGGTAACTGCTCTCGAGACCACGCGTGACGGCGTCGGAACCGGCGACCCGGTCACGCCGTCCGGAGTCGTGCGCGCGAACTTCGAGCTGCTCGACGGCGCCGGCGGCGAGGTCCTCGTGCCCTACAGCCCGACGGTCGCGGATGAGTCCGGTGCCTCCGCGCCGACGAGCGTGGCGACGATCGCGAACACCTTCCCCGGACTCGCGGAGGCCATCGAGTGCTCGCAGACCGGCGAGCGCGTCGTCGCCGTCATGCCCGCGAGCGTCCTGTTCGGCGAGGCGGCGGCATCGACGGGGGTCGACCCGGCCATGACGATCGTCGCCATCGCCGATGTGCTCGACGTGTACCCATCGAGTGCCGGTGGACGCATCGCCGCCCCCGAAGACGGCATCCCGGCCGTCGTCACGGCACCGAACGGCACCCCTGGTGTCACCATGCCAGCCCAGGACCCGCCCGCAGCCCCGAAGCGACACGTGCGCATCGACGGCTACGGTGCCCCGGTCGCCGAAGGCCAGGCCGTGACGATGCAGCTCTCTGCCTTCGACTGGACGACCGGTGAGCAGGTCGCATCCACGTGGACCCCCGGCAACAACGTGCTCCAGCTCACCATGGCACCCACCGACGGCCTCTTCGGTCTGAGCCAGGAGATCGTGGGCACCCCCGTGGGCTCGCAGCTCGTCGTCGTGCTTCCCCCCGAGCGTCTCGCGTCCCAGCCAGGGCCGTTGAACGCCACGGCCACGCAGGGACGCACGCTGGTCTTCGTGATCGACATCCTGGCCGCCGAGTAGCGACCAGGCTGACTTCCCACCTCCCTCTCGATTCCACGCAAGGCGGATCAATGCAACGACGTCTCCCCGCGATCGCCGCGGCCCTCCTCCTCTCGCTCGGCCTGGCCTCGTGCGCCGGCAGCTCGACCCCCGCAGCGAGCGGAGACGCGCTCAACGGCGTCGAGGTCAGCGGCGAGTACGGCGCAGCACCGACCGTCGAGATCGGCGATGTCGCAGGTCTCGGCGAGGAGATGGAGCGCCGCGTCGAGATCGAGGGTGACGGCGAGGAGATCACCCTCGATTCCACGGTCGCCGCGAACCTGACGGTGTACGACGCTGGCACGAAGGCCGAGGAGAGCCCGTACGCACCGCTCGGGCAGGTCCTCGACCTCGACGCCGAGGGCATCCCGGGCTACCTCACGGGGCTCTTCGACGGCGTGACCTCCGGTTCGCGCGTCGTCGCCCTCATCCCCGCGGCCCTGCTCCTGGAGGGAACCGCCAACGCGGGAGCAACGGACACGCCTCCCGCGCTTGTCGTCGCCGACGTGATCGAGGTGCCGGAGACGCGGGCAACCGGAGCCGAGCAGGCCTCCACGCAGTCGCTCGTCACGGTCACGGATGCGGCCGAGGGCGCCCCGCAGGTCACGATCGTCGAAGGTGCGACTGCGCCGGACGAGCTGGTCCTCGAGACCCGCAAGCTCGGCACCGGCCCCGTCGTGGCAGAGGGCAGCTCCGTCGTCGTCCAGTACACCGGCGTCCTCTTCGCGACGGGGGAGACGTTCGACAGCTCCTGGGACCGCGGCACCCCCGCCCAGTTCTCCACCACCGGCGTCGTCGACGGCTTCGCGCAGGCTCTGGTCGGACAGACGGTGGGCTCGCAGGTCATCGCCGTCATCCCGCCAGCACTCGGCTATGGCGACCAGGCGAGCGAGGCGATTCCCGCGGGATCAACCCTGGTCTTCGTCGTCGACATCCTCGGCACGATCTAACATCGAGGCGTGGCAAGCGAGCGAACACCCCGAGCCAAGGCACCCTCCGCTGCGGAGCGTCAGTTCTCGCTGGTCCTCGCGCTCCTGACGACCGAGCGAGGACTCACGAAGAGCGACATCTTCGAGACCGTCCACGGGTACTCGGGCGACAGCGGCGGGAGTGCGGCTACCGCGCGCGAGAAGCGATTCGAGCGCGACAAGACCGAGCTGAGAGACCTCGGTGTTCCCGTCGAGGTCATCGACGACCCGTCGGCGCCCGGCAACAACCAGCTCGCTCGCTACCGGGTTCCTCGAGGCGGGTTCTCCATGCCAGCAGGACTGGTATTCGATGCCGAGGAGACGGCCCTGCTCGCACTGGCCGCCCAGGTCTGGCGCGAGGGCTCCGTCTCGCAGGAGTCGAGGCGCGGCCTCATGAAGCTGAAGGCGCTGGGGGAGAGCACCAGCGAGGATCTCGTCGGCGTCGCACCGCGTCTCCGGGCGCGTGACGCGGCCTTCGAGCCCCTCTCGACAGCCATCGAGGAGGGTCGACTCGTCTCGTTCTCGTACGCGAAGCCCGGCGAGGAAGCTGCGCGGGTTCGCCGGGTCGAACCGCTTGCTCTGGTGTTCGCCGACGCGAACTGGCTGCTCGTCTCCTACGATCTCGACCGAGCCAGCGAGCGCATGTTCCTCCTGGCACGCATCGTCTCGACGCCGAGGCCGCTCGGCGCCGTCGACACGACGCGCTACCCGGGGGTGACCCCAGAGCAGCACGCAGCACGAGCGCTCGACACGCTGGCGGAACTCGCACGCAGGCAGCGCGCGAGACTCGAGGTCCGTGAGGGCTCGGACGCCGAGGTCAGGCTCCGCTCCGTCGCGTCCACAGCTGACACCCCCTGGCGTGAGATCGAGCTCGGCTACACCGACGTGGACCTCCTCGCGAATCGCCTCGCGTCCTTCGGCTCGGAGGTCCGTGTGCTCGAGCCGGAACAGCTCGCCAGGCTCGTCGAGGCGCGCCTGACCGAGGTCGTCTCCGACCACAGCGAGGTCGCCCCGTGAGCCCCTTCGTCTCCGCCGACCGTCTCGCGCTCCTCGTGTCGCTCGTGCCGTACCTGCGCCAACAGGAAGCAGCGGTGCCCGTCGAGACCGCAGCAAGCCACTTCGGCGTGAGCGCGACGCAGGTCCGGGATGCGGTCCGACTCATCGCCGTGTCCGGCACTCCCGGCGATGCGGGGGTCTACAGCCACCTCGACCTCTTCGACATCAACTGGGATGCCTTCGAAGCGCAGGACCTCATCGAGGTGACCCACTTCGTCGCCCTGGAGGAAGCACCGCGCATGTCGAATCGAGAAGCGGCAGCCGTGATCGCCGGCCTCGGGTTCCTGCGCAGCCTCCCTCGACTCGTCGATGAGAACCGCATCGACGATCTCCTCCGGAAGCTCGGCGCGAGCGGCGCGGCGCCCCACTTCGCCTTCGGCTCGATAGCGGAGGCTCCGGCCGCCCGCGACGCGGTCTCAGCCGCTCTCGCCACGAGGCGGCGCCTGCGCTTCCGCTACCGGCGCGAAGACGGCGACGAGAGCGTGCGCCACGTGGATCCCTTCACGCTCGAGACCCTGGGCGGGGACCTGTTCCTACGCGGATGGTGCCTGGAGCGCGACGCCGAGCGCGTGTTCCGGCTCGACCGGATGCGCGAGGCGGTGGTCACGGATGTTTCTGCCGAGTCTCATCCTGCGGCCGCGACATCCCGCCCGATCTTCACGCCGAGCGAGGAACACGTCCTGGTGACGATCGAGGCTGGGGCCGCCGTCCTGCCGCTCCTGCGCGATTACCTACCGCCGGGGCAGCCCGCGCCGGCCGTCGATGACCGTGGACGCGCCACCGTGCAGGTCCGGATGGCCTCGATGCGGCATCTTTCCCGTCTTGTCGCCGGGAATGCGGGGGAGATGCGCGTCCTGGCGCCCGCGTCCGCGCGTGCCGCCGTCGCCGATTGGGCCGCCACAGCGCTCCGCGAGCACCACGAGCGCTGAAGCTCGACGGCGAGCCAACGGCGGGTGACTGGCGATTCAGCTCAGACCAGGTATCGTTGGAGTCACTATGCCGTGGTGGAGTTGGGTTCTCATCTGGGTGGGCCTCGTGCTCATCCTGCTTGGCGTGCTCGGTGCACTGGGCTACTGGCTCTTCAAGAAGGTCGTCCTGCTGCAGGGCGAGCTGGCGGGCCTCGAGGTTCTCCTCGAGGCGTTCGAGAAGCGTGCGCAAACGCTCGTCTCGTTCACGCCTCCACGGAGCAATGCGATCGTTCGCGGTCTCCGCGAGGTCCAAGTCGAGCGAGGTGCGCTGAAAGAAGCGCTCGACGAAACCAAAGAGCAGCGTCACGAGCAGCGCCTGGAGCGTGGCCGTGAGCTGACGACCGCAGACCCGTTTCAATATGAACACCTTGTGAAAGGCAACTGACACCATGCCGAATCTGACTGGCCCACACCTCATCATCATCCTGGTGATCGTCCTGTTGCTCTTCGGCGCCCCGAAGCTCCCGGGCCTCGCGAAGAGCATCGGACAGTCGATGCGCATCTTCCGCGGCGAGGTCAAGAACATGAAGAAGGACGACGAGGTCGACGCCACGCCGTCCACGGACGTGTACTCGCAGCCTGCCGCCACTGCGCCGCAGGCACCCGCAGCCCCGCAGGCACCCGTCACGCCTCCCGTCCAGAACTCCGCTCCGGCAGCGCCGGCTCCTGAGGCCCCCGCGGCCCCGAGCTCCGATGCCAGGGGCACCGCTGGTCCTTCCAACTGACGTGACCCTCCAGCCAAGCGAGGGGCCGTCTCCGGCAGGAGTGCCGAAGACGACGCCGAAGAGAGCGAAGAAGGACCGCAAGCGCGATCCTGACGGCCGCATGCGCCTCGCCGAGCACCTCATCGAGTTCCGCAACCGGCTCATCATCTCAGCGATCGGCATCGTGCTCGGCATGGTGGGTGGCTTCCTGCTCACGGACTGGGTCTTCAACCTGATGTCCGCGCCGATCCACGACATCGCCGTGTCGCAGGGTCGAACGGCGGACCTGAACTTCCAGAGCATCACGGGCGCCTTCGACCTACGGTTGCAGATCTCCCTCGCTCTCGGTGTGATCCTGTCCTCGCCTGTCTGGCTCTACCAGATCTGGATGTTCGTCGTCCCCGGGCTCAAGAAGAACGAGCGCTGGTACGCCATCGGCTTCGTCGGGACGGCGATCCCGCTGTTCCTCGCGGGCGTCTGGGTCGCGTGGCTGCTGATGCCCCGCATCGTCGAGGTCATGGTGAGCTTCGCACCCTCGGACAGCTCGAGCCTCATCAACGCGGGCGACTACTACAAGCTCATCATGACGCTCTGCATCGCGGTGGGCATCGCCTTCGTACTCCCGGTCATCCTCGTCATGCTGAACTTCGCGGGCGTCATCACGGGTTCCGCGATTCTCAAGGGATGGCGAACGGCCGTGCTGCTCGTTGCGCTCTTCGCGGCGATGGCGACGCCATCGGCTGACGTCCTCTCCATGTTCTTCCTGATGGCCCCGATGCTCGGCCTGTACTTCCTCGCTGTCGGCATCGCCATGATCAACGACCGACGGCGCGCGAAGAAGCACAAGAAGTTCGAGGCCGAGCTGGCGGCAGCCGAAGCGTCGGCTGCATGACCCCGAGCCCGTCCGAGCGCTTCGCGGCCAGCAGGTCCCGCGCTCAGCTGCAGCAGTTCGAACTGTTCCGTCGCGAACTCAGCTTCGACCTCGACGAGTTCCAGATCGCGTCGTGCGCGAGCGTCGAGGCCGGCAAGAGCGTGCTCGTCGCGGCGCCGACGGGCGCTGGCAAGACCGTCGTCGCCGAGTTCGGCGTCTTCCTCGCCATGCGCCAGCCGAATGCCAAGATCTTCTACACGGCGCCGATCAAGGCGCTGAGCAACCAGAAGTTCAGCGAGTTCGTGCGCCGCTACGGCGAGAGCGAAGTCGGCCTCCTCACGGGAGACGTCAACATCAACCCGCGCGCGCGGATCGTCGTCATGACCACCGAAGTGCTGCGGAACATGCTCTATGCGGGCAGCGATCTGCTCGACGACCTCGCGTACGTCATCATGGACGAGGTCCACTACCTCGCAGACCGGTTCAGGGGCGCCGTCTGGGAAGAGGTGATCATCCACCTTCCCAGCGAGGTGCGACTCATCTCGCTGTCGGCGACGGTCTCGAACGCCGAGGAGTTCGGCGACTGGCTGCAGACCGTACGCGGCGACACCGACGTCATCGTCTCCGAGGAGCGCCCAACGCCGCTGTTCCAGCACGTGCTCGTTGGCCAGCGCCTCTACGACCTCTTCGAGACCCGTGACGGAGACATCGCCGACCGCGTGAATCCCGACCTCGTCCGGGCCACGCAGGGTGGCGGCGGGCGGCGCGAAGACGGCCGCGACCGCGACCGCGTCGGGCGCAGGGGCCGGGGGAGCAGCTGGAAGGAGCAGCGATTCCAGACGGCCCGGGCCGACCGAGCTGGCCTGACGCGCATGCTCGACGATGCCGACATGCTGCCCGCCATCAACTTCATCTTCAGCCGCAAGGGCTGCGACCAGGCCGTCTCCCAGGTGCTTCGCGCCGGCGTCTCGCTCACGACTCGCGAGGAACGCGACGAGATCCGCTGGATCGTCGAGGACCGCTGCCGCAACCTCCTCGATCAGGATCTCGCGGTCCTCGGCTACTACGAGTGGACAGAAGGCCTCGAGCGCGGCATCGCAGCCCACCATGCGGGGCTGCTGCCCGCGTTCAAGGAAGTCGTCGAGGAGCTCTTCCAGCGCAAGCTCGTGAAGCTCGTCTTCGCGACCGAGACACTGGCGCTCGGCATCAACATGCCGGCTCGCACCGTCGTGCTGGAGAAGCTGGAGAAGTTCAACGGCGAATCGCGAGTGCCCATCACCCCAGGCGAGTACACGCAGCTGACCGGTCGAGCGGGCCGTCGTGGCATCGATGTCGAGGGCCACGCCGTCGTGCAATGGGTCGGCGGGATGCATCCCCAGGCGATCGCCTCGCTCGCCTCGCGTCGCTCCTACCCGATGAACTCGAGCTTCAAACCGACCTTCAACATGGCGGTCAACCTCATCGACCGGTTCGGCCGCGCGCGCACGCGCTCCGTGCTCGAGTCGTCATTCGCGCAGTTCCAGGCGGACAGAGCCGTCGTCGACCTCGCGAAGCGAGTGCGTCAGCAGGAGGAGGCCCTCGCGGGCTACGAGGAGGGCATGAACTGCCACCTCGGCGACTTCTTCGAGTACTCGCGCATCCGTCGCGAGCTCAACGATCTCGAGCGCAAGCGCATCCCCCACGACGAGGCGCACCAGCACGCCGCGCGCGAGCGCAGGCAGGCGAAGCTGACTCAGCTCCAGACCGCCCTCAAGCGTCACCCGTGCCATGTCTGCCCGGACCGGGAGCAGCACGCTCGCTGGGGTGAGCGCTACTGGAAGCTGAAGCACGACAACGACAAGCTGACCCGGCAGATCGAGTCGAGAACCGGGGCTGTCGCCCAGGTCTTCGACCGGATCACCGAGCTCCTGCTCGATCTCGGCTACCTCGCCCCCGCAGACAGCGGTGACAAGGACCTCGCCGTGACCGACCACGGGCGCACGCTCGCGCGCATCTACGGCGAGCGTGACCTGCTCATCGCCGAGTGCCTGCGCAGACAGGTGTGGAACGAGCTGAACCCGCAGCAGCTCGCCGCCATGGCTGCCGTCCTCGTGTACGAGCCGCGCCGCGAAGAGGAGACCCTCGAGGAGTACCAGCTGCCTCGCGGGGCCTTCCGCGGTGCCATGCAGACCACCGAGAAGCACTGGCAGTCGCTCGACGAGCTGGCCGAGAAGTACCGTGTACCGCGCTCGTCACGCCTGGCGACGAACCTCGCCCCCGCCATCTTCCACTGGGCGCACGGCGCGGAGCTCGAGCGTGTCCTCGAGGAGTCGAACCTCGCCGCCGGCGACTTCGTGCGCTGGTGCAAGCAGGTGCTCGACGTGCTCGACCAGATCGAGAAGGTCGCGGAGGGCAAGTTCGCGACGACCGCGCGGCAGGCATCCAGCAGCGTGCGTCGGGGCATCGTGGCGTATTCGGGGGTGGGGTGAGGTCCTTCTGGCTCTCCCTGCTCGCTGCCGTTGCCGGCGGCCTGCTGCTGAGGGCCGCCTTCCCAGGACCCGCGCTGTGGCCGCTCGCCTTCGTCGGCATCGGGCTGGTGCTCTGCTCCCTCGTGCACCGTTCCGCCGGAGGGGCGTTCCTCGTGGGCCTCGCCTCCGGACTCGCCTACTACTTCCCGCTCATCGCCTGGGCCTCGCTGTTCCTCGGCCCCGTACCGTGGAGTGCGCTGAGCGTCCTCTCGTCACTGTTCTGGGCCGGGGGAGCGGTGCTCATCGCGCTCGCCTACCGTCGCCTCACGGCGCGCTGGGAGAGCGGCGCGAGACGCGTGATCTTCGTCGCGGCGGCGATCGCGGGACTGTGGACGCTGCGCGAAGCGATCTACTCGGCGTGGCCGTACGGCGGCTTCGCCTGGGGGAGAATCGCGCAGTCGCAGTCAGCGAGTCCGTTCGCGGAGCTCGTGTCCTGGCTGGGACTCTCGGGCATGGGCTTCGTCATGGTCTTCCTCGTGGCGCTGACCCTCGAGCTGGGCCGCGCCCGAGTCAGACCCCAGACCTGGGTTACGGCGGCTGCGGCCGTGCTCGTGGTCGCGGTCGTTCCCATCTACCCGACGAACGAGATCGGTTCCGCCCGGATCGCCGCGGTCCAGGGCGACACCCCGGAGGCCGCCTACTTCGTCGACGGAGACCCAGGAGACGTCTTCCTCGGCCATGTCGACGCGACCCTCACCATCCCGGATGACGCCGACGTCGACGCCATCCTGTGGCCGGAGGGCTCGATCGATCTCGACCCGAAGACGTCGACCGGGGTGCGCCGCACGCTCGACCAGCTGAGCGAGCAGTACGGTGCCCCGATCGTGGCGAACGCCGTGACGGTCGAGGAGGGCGTGACCGCCGACGACGACCGGTTCTTCAATTCGCAGTTCGTCTGGGACGCGGAGAGCGGCTGGGGCGATCAGTACGACAAGAAGCACCCGATTCCGTTCGGCGAGTACGTCCCGGATCGTGAGTTCTGGTACTCGCTTGCCCCTGACCTGATCGGCCTGATCGGGCGCGGCTACTCGCCGGGGGAGCGGGACAGCATCCTCGAGGTCGGCGACATCAGGGCTGGCACCTACATCTGCTACGACATCGTCGATGACGTGCTGATCCGCGACGCGGTCCTCGAGGGGGCCACGGTGCTGTTCGCTCCGAGCAACAACGCCGACTTCGGGAAGACCGACGAGCCCGCCCAGCAGCTTGCGTTCGCACGGCTGCGCTCGATGGAGACGGGCCGCTCCATCGTGCAGGCGTCGACCGTCGGCCTGAGCGCCGTCTACTCTCCAGAGGGCAGAGTGCTCGCCGAGCTGCCCTGGTACGAGCCCGGTGTCATGATCGTGGATGTCCCGCTTGCCGACGGCCTCACCCCTGCGGTGCTCTTCGGGCGCGGCATCGAGGTCACGCTCGCTGCGCTCGGGCTGGGCCTGCTCATCGGCGCAGGAAGCTCCAAGACGCGGCGGATGAACACCGCGACCGTGCGCATCCCTCGACGCTAGCCGAGCCGGCCCAGTCCGAGACGGACCCGGCGGTGGCGCAGCGACCGGACACACGAAAGGGACGAAGCCAGAAGGCCTCGTCCCTTTCGACAGTCACGGTCGCTCGCTGAGCGACCTGCGGGGGTCAGACGTCTTTCGCGCCCTTGGTTCCGCGCCGTGAGCGCAGGAACGTGAGCCGCTCCTGGAGGACCTCTTCGAGCTCCTCCCGCGTACGACGCTCGAGCAGCATGTCCCAGTGAGTGCGCTGGTGCTTCTGCTCCGGCGCCTCGTAGGCGACCTGCTCGCCGCCCTCGTCGAGCAGACGACCCTCGTTGCCGCTCTTCGGCGATGCCCAGACCTCGGGCACCTCCGCTTCAGCGGCGAAGGTGACGGCGAAGCGCTCACCCAGGGTCGTCTCGTACGTTCGCACCTGGCGGTCGACAAGGACAACGCCCTCGTCACTCTGCAGGCTCTGTGCGCCGAGCCGCATTCCGCGCAGACTCCGATCAGCCATTGCTGACCTCCTCTCCTCGTCAGTGCGGTTCTACTTCTATCGTCCCAACGTCCTATTGTGCCGCGGTATTCCCGCGCGTTCGCCCTTTTCCTTCGAAACTCACACATTCCCGCGGCTTCGAACGACCTCGACGGCAAGATCCGCGCGGTCCGTCACGAGACCGTCGACGCCTCGCTCGAGCAACTCCGCCATCTTCGACGGGTCATTGATCGTCCAGACGTGCACTTCCGGCACGTGGCGGTGGAAGGCTCGCAGCCTCGTGGGGGAGAGCAGGTCGATCCGCGCGGCCCGCTCGGGAATCTGCACCGCTGAGACGCCCCGGAGCGCCCGATGCAGCATCCCACGCGACCGCAGCGACACGCCGACGAGCGCGGCCGCGATGGCGGAGCTCGCGGCCCCGCGGGCTGCCTCTGGAATGAGAGTCGCGGTCAGCTGCAGACGACGAGCTGAGAACGACGTGACCAGCACTCGTCGCTGCGCGTTCGTCCGTCGAACGGCGGCAGCGACGGCGTCGACGGCATCCGCTGATTTGACGTCGATGTTGAATCGAGCCTGCGGGAAGGCGTCGAGCGCCTCGTCGAGGGGGAGCAGCAGCGCCCCAGGAGTGCGCCCGGCCGACGTCAGCCGCGTCAGCTCGGCGATGGGGGAGCCGGCGAGGCTCCGATCGCTCCCGTCGAAGCCCTCGAGGGTCGCGTCGTGCCAGAGCACCGCGCGCCCGTCCCTGGATGCACGGGCATCCGTCTCGATGTGGGTGGCGCCGACGTCGAGGGCGGCGCGAAAGGCCTCGCTGGTGTTCTCCGTGGCCCGCAGCGCGAGCCCGCGGTGGGCGAGGACACGTGGGGGAGCGCCATCCAGGTACGGGTGCTGCATGCGTCCAACGGTAGTGCGCCCGGCTCTCGTCACGCCCAATAGAATCGAGCACATGGCTGAACAGATTCTCAACCCGCTGGCCGCCGGAGCACTCGAGGGCAAGCGTGCGCTTGTCACGGGTTCCTCCCGCGGCATCGGCGCGGACACCGTCAAGTTCCTCGCGCAGGCTGGCGCCAAGGTCGTCGTGAACTACCGCAACAAGGAAGCGCGGGCCGTCAAGCTCGTCGACGCGATCGCGGCCGACGGTGGTACCGCGATCGCCGTCGGTGCCGACCTCACCGACACCGGGAGCCGCCAGGAGCTCTTCTCGACCATCGAGCGCGAGTATGGGGGCCTCGACGTGCTTGTCCTCAATGCCTCGGGCGGCATGGAGTCGGGCCTCGGAGAGGACTACGCGCTGAAGCTCAACCGCGACGCGCAGGTCGAGACGCTCACTGGCGCGCTCGAGCTCATGCGTGACGGGGGCCGTGTCGTCTTCGTGACGAGCCACCAGGCGCACTTCATCCGCACGACGCCCACGATGCCCGAGTACGAGGCAGTCGCCAGCTCGAAGCGGGCGGGGGAGGACGCGCTCCTCGAGCGAGTTCCGGAGCTCGCCGAGCGCGGCATCGAGTTCGTCGTCGTCTCCGGCGACATGATCGAGGGCACGATCACCGCGACGCTGCTCGACCGCCTCAACCCGGGCGCGATCGCCGCCCGTCGAGAAGAGGCCGGCAAGCTCTACAACGTGCAGGAGTTCGCGGCCGAGGTGACGAAGGCCGTCGTCGAGCCGGTTCCTGCCGACAACATCCGCCTCATCGGCGACACGTCGGGCTTCGCCGCCGAGGCCTAGACGCGGGGATTCTGCTGTCGCGAACGACGATGCCCGGACCAGGTGGTCCGGGCATCGTCGTTCTGACCAGCGTCGTCGTGAGCACCGCCGATGTTCGGCGATCAACGGCGACGTCAGGCGTTCTTGAGCGAGTTCGTCGCGAGCTTCCGGCCGGGTCCATCCTCGAACAGCTCCTGGAGCTGGAGGAGGTGCTCACGCCAGCCATCGCGGTACTTGGCCACGTGGATCTCGGCGTAGTCACCGCGGGGGAACCCCTGCTCGAGGACTCGCACCTTGCTCTTCTTGTCGTTCTGCTGGACGACGACGAGCACAACATCGGTCTCGAACTCGCCGGATTTCGTCTTCCACGTGAAGTGGAGTTCCTCTGGCGCGTCGATCTTGGTAATGTTTCCCGTGGTGATACGGGGTTTCTTCTTGCCTGGCCGGAGCGATCGAGCCGTGATCTTCGCACCGCGCTTGATCTTGAACTCAGAATCGGCCCACCAGAGCTCGCGCAGGTCTTCATCGACCAGCGCCTGCCAGATGAGCTCAGCTGGAGCCTTGATCCGGACGCTGATGTCGATGCTGGGGGTGAACACCGCGCGGGAGGCTTCGGTCGCTACTTGCGGCTTTGTCCCACGAGCTGCCACGGGATGAAGAGCGCCAGCGAGTTCAGCAGGATGCCGGCGAGGAACACGAGAAGGCGAAGCGTGTCGCCGTCGACCTGGAACGCCAGGCCGTAGCACCAGAGTCCGGCGCCGAAGATGATGATGCAACCGATGGCAATCAGAACGCTCACGAGTGTCGGCTCCCAGGATCTCGATGTGGCTCAGGCCACGAAGTCTGCCACGGCGAAGTACTCACCGTGCACTCACAGCCTACTTGATCACCGAGGCAGAACCCGCGCAGTCCAGGCCGGGTTTCACGACATCCGATAATGCGCATTATGACATTACGAGCAGACGCCGGGCTTCCGCTGGTGCCCTGCGCCCGCGAGACGAGGCCTTTCGCCGCCTTACCGGTCTTTACGCCGCGTGACCCAGGCGCCGTTCGAGCTCCCCGGCCAGCGGGATGCTGAGGGCATCATGAGCGAGCCATCCACCCACCCCATAGCCACCACCCGCAAGCGCCTCTCCTTCCTGGCCTTCGTCGAGCACACACGAGTGTCCTCGAACGCCTCGCTCGGACTCCAGGAGGGCCTCGAGCTCTTCGAGTACGCGGAAGACCTCGGCTACGACACCGGCTACGTGCGCCACCGTCACCTCGAGACGTACCTCTCCTCGCCGTTCACGTTCCTCGCGGCGGTCTCGCAGCGCGCGAAGCGCATCAGGATCGGAACGAGCGTCACTCCCCTGCGATTCGAGCAGCCAATAAGGCTCGCCGAGGACGCGGCGACGCTCGACCTGCTCTCGGAGGGCCGGCTCGAGCTGGGGCTGAGTTCCGGATACGCGGCCACGGAGTCGACGTTCTCGCAGGCATTCGGTGAGATCGAGGGCGATGACATCAGGGCGCTCGTCGACGCTCGACTCTCGAGCTTCCTCGCAGCGCTCGAGGGGCGCACGGTCGCGACGGCCGAGTCGGATCTCTCGTTTGCCAAGGCGGGTGCCGAGCTCACCGTGCAGCCGCACAGCCCGGGCCTGCGAGGCCGCGTGGCCTACGGCGCCGGTGGCGGCACCAGCGCGCAGAAGGCCGGCGCCCGCGGCCTCCGGCTCCAGCTGTCGACGCTCAACACGGAAATCGGCGAGCTCGGCTTCGAGGACACCCAGGCCCAGTCGATTCGCACGTACCGCGACGAACACGCCAAGGTGCGCTCATCCCCCGCCTCCCCCTCCTTCGCATCCGTGAGTCGCGCCATCGCGCCCTTCGACTCGGCGACCGAACGTGCTGAGCTGGAGTGGCTGCTCGAGCGCGACGCCGAGCGCGCAGCGAGTGTCGGCGAGGGGCCGCTGCCCTTCCAATTCGGGCGGGTCGCGCACGGATCTGGCGAGCAGATCGCCGAGGCGCTCATCGACGATGCCGGCATCCACGCGGCCGACGAGCTGGTCATCGCACTCCCCTTCGACTACCCGGCCGAGACGCAGCGGCGCATCCTGCGTCAGTTCGCGGAGGACGCCGCGCCCCACCTCCCCTACCTGCGCTGACGGGAGTCCCTGCCTGGGCACTACGGCGTTGCGGCCGAGCGGCAGGAGAAGCTCGGGTCGGACTCGGACCCGGGCATGGCCCGGCGATCGGCCTTGCCGCTAGCCTGGGCGGGACCCCACACCACGAGGAGCGCCGTGTTCGCCAACGCCCTGCTGATCGCCGTCGCCATCCTCGCCGCCATCCTCGTTGGGCTCGTCGCCCGCCGGGTGCTCGGTGTGCCGATCGGCTACATCCGCTCCATCATCGTCGGCGCGCTCGTCGTGGTCGCCTCGATCCCGTTCGGCAACTGGATCATCCGCGAGACGGGCGTCGACCAGCTCGAAGACGGGGAGACCAACTTCACGGTCGTGGTCGTCGTCGTCCTCCTCGCCGTCTCGTGGATCTTCGCGCTTGGCGTGCTGATCCTCGTGGCCCTCGAGGCGACGATCCCGACGAGGGCCTTCCCCAACCCGATCGAGCTCGTGCGCTCCGCGATTCGCCGCCGGAGCCGCACGAGGCGGTACCTGCAGATCCTCACGATCGCCTCGCGCGACGGCGCAGGGTGGCTCCTGCACGGACGCCGGAGCCCCGCCAACGAGGGGCGCACGACCGCCCAGCAGCGAGCGGACGCGCTGGTCACGACGATCAACAACGCCGGCGTCACCTTCGTCAAGCTCGGCCAGGTGCTCTCGACGAGGCGAGACCTCGTGCCCGAGCCCTACCTGTCCGCCCTCGCACGGCTGCAGTCGAACGCCACGACCGTGCCATGGCCCGAGATCGAAGCGGTGCTCAAGAGCGAGCTCGGGGTGCCGCTGGACACCGTGTTCGGGGAGATCGACTCCACTCCCCTGGCCGCGGCCTCCGTCGCCCAGGTGCACCGCGCCCGGCTGGTCGACGGCACACCCGTGGTCGTCAAGGTCCAGCGACCTGACGCGCGGGCGCAGGTCGAGGCCGACGTCGACATCATCGGGCGCCTCGCGGACCGGGCGGAGACCCACACGGCACTCGGCAGGGAGATGCGCCTCTCCGCGATGGCCGCCGGCTTCACGACCACGCTCGCGGAGGAGCTGGACTACCGGGTCGAGGCCCGCAACGTGCACATGATCGAGAGCACGATGCGCGACATCCACGCGGGGTCGCCGAGGCTCCAGAAGATCGCCATCCCGTCCGTCTACTCCGCGGCGAGCACCCGCAGGGTGCTGACGATGGATGTCATGGACGGCAGCCCGCTGAGCTCGGCGGACGAGCGCCTCGGAGCGCTCGGCCCGGAAGCACGACACGACCTCGCGCAGACGCTCATGGAGACGGTGATCGAACAGATCCTCGTCTACGGCGTGTTCCACGCGGATCTGCATCCTGGGAACGTATTCATCCGGGACGACGGCTCGCTCGGCCTGATCGACTTCGGGGCGATCGGGATCGTCCAGCGAAGCCAGCGCGAACATCTTGCGGCGTTCCTCCTCTCAGCGGCGAGCGACGACGACGTCTCCGCGGCCGACGCCCTCCTGCTCATCGTGGACGCGCCGGAGGACCTCGACGTCGACGCGTTCCGTCACGACATCGGGACAGCGCTCACCTCGGTCCAGCACTGGCCGCGCGGAGAGGGGTCGATCTTCACGATGATGCTCGACGTCATCCGGAAGCACCACCTGGCGCTCCCCTCCACCCTGGCATCCGCCTTCCGCAGCTTCGCGACGCTCGAGGGGTGCCTTCGAGTGATCGAGCCCGACTTCGACTTCGTGCAGCGGGCGCTGCCGTTCGTGCCGGAGCTGCTGAAGCAGCTGCTCGCCCTCAAGCGGGTCATCGGCACCGCTCAGGCGAAGGCCGCGGTCGCTGCCGCGTACGCGGCGCGCATGCCGAACCGCATCGACACGATCGTCTCGAAGCTCGAGGACGGCGAGTTGAGCGTGCGAGTGAGCCCGTTCTCCGACCGCCAGGACCGCAGCTGGCTCGGCGGGCTGGTGAGCCGGGGAATCGACACCGCGGTCGCGCTGACTGCGGTGATCCTCGCGATCGTGCTCGTGGTCGCCGGAGGCGGCCCGACCCTGGCTCCTGGCCTGGAGCTCTTCAACCTCCTCGGCGCAGTGATCGGCCTCCTCGGGTTCTTCGGGATCCTCCGCTCGATGCTGAGGTCCATCGTCGGCGCGCGCGGTCAGGCCTTCTCCGACTGAGACGGTGAGCGCTCCTCCGCTCTGGCGCGCTCGACCCGCTTGCTGATCACGAACCGCCACATCAGCCCGAGGCCGAGGAACCAGAAGGGCAGGACGATGAGGCCCGCACGTGTGTCCTCCCCCAGGAACAGCGCGACCAGGATGAAGACGAAGAAGGCCAGCACGACCCACGGCATGAAGCGTCCACCCGGCATCTTGAACTTCGAGGCCTCATGGAGCTCGGGACGCTTCTTCCGGAACATGAGGTAGCTGACCAGGATGAACGTCCAGGTCGCGATGAAGTTCAGCGAGCTCACCGAGGTCACCACGGTGAACGCCGCCATGACGTTGTCGCCGAGAGCCAGCACCGGGAGGGCCGCGAACAGGAACGCCGTCGTGAAGAAGACGCCCTGCGTCGGCACGCCGCGTGCGTTCAGGAGCCCGAAGCGCCTCGTGGCCTGGCCGTCCTTCGCGAGGCCGTAGAGCATCCGCGTGGACGAGTAGAAGCCGGAGTTGGCGCTCGAGGCGGCAGACGTGAGCACCACCAGGTTCACGACGATCGCCGCGGCCGGGAAGCCGATGAGCTCGAACATGGAGGTGAAGGGACTCACCCCGGGCTCGATCAGGTTCCACGGAGTGACCGACATGATGATGACCAGGGCGCCGACGTAGAAGACGAGGATGCGAACGACCACCGAGTTGATGGCCTTCGGCAGGTTCTTCTCCGGGTCCTCAGCCTCGGCTGATGCCGTTCCGACGAGCTCGATGCCGACGAAGGCGAAGACCCCCATCTGGAACCCCAGGATGAAGCCGCTGATCCCGAACGGGAACATGCCGCCCTGATCCCAGAGGTGGGAGACGGACGCCGTCACACCGTCCGCGCTCGTGAACCCGGTCACGAGCAGGACGATGCCGACGGCGATCAGGGCGAGGATCGCGACGACTTTGATGATCGCGAACCAGAACTCCGTCTCGCCGAACGCCTTCACGGGCTGCAGGTTGAGGAGGAGCAGGCCGATGGCCGTCGCGATCGCCGGCACCCAGGCGGGGATGCCGTCGTTGAAGAACGCCACGTACCCGGTGATCGCCACGATGTCCGCGATGACCGTGATGACCCACGCCAGCCAGTACGTCCAGGCGACCACGTACCCGGCCCAGGGCCCGATGAGGTCAGCCGCGACATCCCCGAAGGTCTTGTAGCCGAGGTTGGAGAGCAGCAGCTCCCCCAGCGCGCGCATCACGAAGAAGAGCGCGAACCCGACGATCGCGTACACGAAGATGATCGAGGGGCCCGCGAGACTAATCGTCGTCCCCGAGCCGAGGAAGAGCCCCGTTCCGATCGCCCCGCCGATGGCGAGCAGCTGCAGGTGGCGGGACTTGAGCCCACGCCGGAGGCCGCCGTCGCCCGTCTCATCGCCACGTGGATGCTGCGCTTCGGTCTGGATAGCCCTGCTGGTCACCGGAACCCCCTCGATACTGGTCGATGCCGAACCCACGAATTCTAGTGGTGGCTCAGGAAGCTCGACTCCCGGGTCTACATTGGTCGCATGCACGATCTGCGCACTGCGCGACCCGAGGCCGCCGCCGCCTCTCACCCCCGCACAAGCGGCACCCTCCTCGCCCGCTCGGCGGTCGGCGTCGCCGCCATCGGCATCGTCTTCGGCGACATCGGCACGAGCCCCCTGTACGCACTGCGGGCGGTGTTCTCGGAGCACGACGGCGTCGTGCAGCCCAGCATCGCGCACGTGTACGGACTCATCTCGCTCATCATCTGGGCCGTGACGCTGCTCGTGACCGTCAAGTACGTGCTCTTCGTGCTCCGGGCCGATCACGAGGGCGAGGGCGGCATCCTCGCCCTCTCGACCCTGATCGGGCGCCGGCTCCGTGGGTCCAGGCGAGCCATGGCCGCGACGACCCTCGTCGGCATCATCGGCGCCGCCCTGTTCTTCGGGGACAGCGTCATCACCCCGGCCGTCTCTGTCCTCTCCGCAGTCGAAGGACTCGAGATCGCGCTTCCCGGCACCGAGGCGCTCGTCGTTCCCATCGCGCTCGTCGTGCTCGTCGGGCTCTTCGCGCTGCAGCGGTTCGGCACGGGCGGCATCGGTCGCCTCTTCGGGCCGATCATGCTGATCTGGTTCATCACCCTCGCGTGCCTCGGCATCCCCCACATCCTGGCGCATCCCGAGATTCTGGCGGCGTTCTCCCCGCACCACGCCATCGCCTTCATCATCGGCGAACCGCTCATCGCCGGCGTCGCCCTCGGCGCTGTCGTGCTGGCTGTCACCGGAGCGGAAGCGCTGTACGCGGACCTCGGCCACTTCGGCCGCTCCCCCATCTCGAAGGCCTGGCTCTTCGTCGTCTTCCCGGCCCTGACGATCTGCTATCTCGGGCAGGGCGCCCTCGTGATCGAGGATCCGTCTGCCATCGACAACCCGTTCTTCCGGATGGCGCCCACCTGGGCCGTGTTCCCGCTCATCGGCCTCGCGACGCTCGCGACGGTCATCGCGTCGCAGTCCGTCATCTCCGGCACCTTCTCGGTCGCGAGGCAGGCCATGCGGCTCGGCTTCCTCCCGAATCTCACGGTCAAGCACACGTCCCGAGCGTCCATCGGCCAGATCTACATCCCGGTCGTCTCACTGCTCCTGCTCGTGCTGATCATCGGCGTCGTCCTCGGGTTCCGGAACTCGGAGAACCTGGCGGCCGCCTACGGCCTGGCGGTCACCACGACGTTCCTGCTCACCTCCTCGCTGTTCATCGTGTACCTGCGCCTCGTGTGGGAGTGGCCCTGGTACCGAGTGCTCCTCGTGACGGTCCCCATCGTCGTCCTCGAGCTCGCCTTCTTCGTGTCGGGGCTCGTGAAGTTCTTCGCAGGCGGCTGGTTGCCGCTCGTCCTTGCCGGCGCCCTCATCCTGACCATGCTCACCTGGAAACGCGGTCGCGAGATCGTCACCGGACGACGGGAGCGCCTCGAGGGGACCCTGCAGGAGCTCATGCGCCGCCTGCTCCTGGACCAGCCGACCCGCGTGCCGGGATGGGCCGTCTATCCGCACGGCGGGGCACGCACGGCTCCCCTGGCGCTTCGGCTCAACACCCGCGTCAACCACGCCCTCCACGAGCACGTGCTGCTCGTGCGAGTCGCGACCGCCGACGTGCCCCACATCCCGGAGCGCCGGCGCTGCACCATCGACGACATCGGGCCGGCCCCGGAGGGCCTCGTGCACATCACGCTGACGTACGGGTTCCTTGACCGGCGCGATGTCCCCCTCTCCCTCCGCGACGCGCGGCTCGCCGGCACCGTGTCGCAGTTCGACAACGAGAGCGCGATCTTCTTCCTGTCGCGGATCGCCCTCAGGCCGGGGCACGCGAGCGGTATGGCCACGTGGCGCGCCAAGCTCTTCGTGCTCATGTCCCGCGGAGCCTCTTCCCCTGCAGCGCAGTTCGGGCTTCCCCCCGAGCAGACGGTCGAGATCTCCCCGCAGGTGCTGCTCTAGGAGCGGTCGGCCTCCGCCTTCGCGAAGCCGGTCAGGTATGCGGGGACCAGCACGGACGCCGTGAACAGGAGCGTGAGCACGAAGGTGCAGGTCATGACCGTGAGCAGGTCGTAGGCGCCACCGGAGATCCAGAAGCTGCAGAACGTCGCACCGGCTGCGGCGAGGATCGAATGGCCGATCGCGAGCGGCAGCACTCTCCGACGCGTGTACGAACGCAGCCCGGTCGACACTCCCCGCTCAGCGGCGAGCGCCGCGACTGCACCCAGGATGCACAGCAGGAGCATCGCCAGCCAGCCGAGGAGCAGCGGCAGGAAGCCGCGCTGATCGAGCTGCACTCGACCGACCTCGGTCAGCAGCGCATAGCCGAAGAACATGACGAGGCCAACAGCCCCGAGGGTCGGGACGAGTCGGCTGAGCACCTCGCGCTGGCTGGGCCGGAACGCGGCAAGGGAGATCGACGGGGAATCTTCGAGGGGGGCGGCGCTCACGCGGGTCAGTGTATCCGCCGCAGACGACGAGACGGGGCGGCCCGTCGGGGCCGCCCCGTCTCGGGAACGGTGCTGCGTGTCTCGCGGTCGATCAGACCCCGGGAGTCGTGTCGCTCGTCGCGCCGGTCGGGTTCATGCCGCCCTGCTTCGAGAACGAGCCGACCAGCTGCTGCAGGTCGATGCCCGTGAGGGTCTTGAGCACCTCGGTGCCCTCGCCAAGCACGGAGCCGACCGTCTTCGTGACGGCGCTGGCGCCGTCCGTCGAGATGACGGTGAGCTTCTCGATGTTGCTGATGGGGTCGGCCGCGGCGCGGACGATCTCCGGGAGGCGGGAGATGATCTCCTGCGCGATGGCAGCCTCGCCGTACTTCTGCAGCGCCTGCGCCTTGGCGTCGGTCGCTGCAGCCTCGGCGAGACCCTCAGCCTGGATCGCAGCGGCGCGAGCGTCACCCTCGGCGCGGATACCCGCTGCGAGCGCGATCTGGCGGTCACGGTCGGCTTCACCGGAGTACCGCACGGCAGCGGCGGCTGCCTCGGCGTCCTGGACGGCGGCGACCTTGTTGGCCTCTGCCGTGCGCGTGCGCTTGTAGACCTCGGCGTCGGTCGCCGCGTTCTCGGTGTCGCGGATGGCGTTGGCCTGCTGGACCTTCGCGTAGGCGTCGGCCTCGGCAGGCTTGCGGATCTCGATGTCGAGTCGCTCCTGGGTCACGAGGGCCTGTTCGATGAGCGCCTCGCGCTCCTGCTGGGCGACGAGTCGGTCCTGCTCGGCGCGAGCGAACTGACCGGCCGCTTCAGCCTCTGCGTTCGCTCGGTCGGTCTCGGCCTTGATCGATGCCTGGCGCAGTCGGAGTTCCTTCTCGCGTTCCGCGATGCGCTCGGACGCCTCGATCTTGGCGAACTCGGAGACCCGAGCGGCCTCCGCCTCGCTGACCTCAGCGACCTGGCGCGCACGAGCGGACTCGGAACGCCCGAGGTTCTGCAGGTAGTCGCTGCCTGGGGTCGAGATGTCGGAGATGTTGAGGAGGTCGACCTGCAGGCCCTGCTCGATGAGGTCGGCCTTCGTCTCCGACACGACTCGGTCGGAGAGGCTCTTGCGGTCGGAGATGATCTGCTCGATCGTCATGTCTCCGACGATGGAGCGCAGCGAGCCCTCGAGCGACTCGCGGATGATATCCGTGAGGGCCTCCTGCTGGTCGAGGAAGCGCTGGGCCGCGCGGCGAACACCTTCCTCGGTACCGGACACCTTGAAGTTGATGGAGGCCTTGATGGCGATCTTGATGCGGTTCTTGTCGACGCCCTCGACCTGGATGCCGATCTGACGCTGCTCGAGCGAGAGGGCGAAGCCCTGCTGCAGGATGGGCCACACGAAGGTGCGGCCGCCGATGACGACGCGCTGCCCCGTCATGTCGCTCTGCGCCTTCTGGCCGGCGCCGCGACCGACGATGATGAGCGCCTCGTTCGGCGGGACGCGCCGGATGCGCGACGCGATGAACACTCCGAGGGCGAGCAGCGCGATGATGATCGCGATGACGCCGATCACAGTGACGTTGGCAGTTATCAAGTCCATATGGTCGATTTCCTGTCGTGGAGGTCGTGGGTGGTCATGCTGTGGTCATGAGGCGCCCGACGGCGCAGGGAGTCGGCCAGCTGGGCGTCTCCCGATCAGATGGATTCGCGTTCGACTTTGACGCGCGAACCGAGGTGCTGCACGACGCGGATGCGCGCGCCCTGCTCGATCTCACCGTCGGCGAACGCGAGGCGCCGCTCGATCTCGTGGGACCCATCGAGCGCGACCTCTCCGCTTGAGATCGTGATCTTGGACATCGCCGTGCCGGTGTCTCCCGTGACGTCCCGCGGCACGCCGTCGCTGCTTCTCGACAGGTTGCGCACGAGCAGCGACGAACCGACGTAGGCGATGAGGCCGATGACGATCGCGACGATGTAGGCCCAGAACTGCGGCAGGCCCATGCTGTCGGTGATGGCACCCGAGGCGCCGAAGACGACGAGCGCGACGGCCAGGCCGGGAACGGAGAGCAGCCCGCCAGCATCGACGTCGAGGACTTCCCCGAAGAAGAGCGAGAAGACCAGAAGCCCCAGGCCGATCGCTCCGATGATGATGAAGACGGTCATGACGGTGAGCTCCCTGGTGGCCGCGTGCGGCGGGGTGTCCCGCCGCCTCGCGTTGATTCTACCGAAGGCTGAGACACCGCGGCGCGGAGACCTCTCCGGCGCGGCGGCGCCTCAGCCTGAATTCTGACGGAGATCAGGCTTCTCCGAAGCCGGAGCTGATGAGCGCCGCGATCTCGGTGACGGCCTGCTCGGCCTCCGCGCCCGTTGCCGAGACCTCGATCTCCTGCCCCTTCGAGGCCCCGAGGGAGATGATCCGGAGCAGGCTCTCCGCGTCGGCCCCGCCGATCGTGATCTGCGCATCGAACTTCCCTGCCACCGAGACCAGCTGGGCCGCCGGCCGTGCGTGCAGCCCCTGCTCGTTGACGATCTCGACCTTGGTGCTCGCGCGGGGAGCCGCGGCCTCATCCGCTGCCGACGGTGCCGACTGCTCGGCTCCTGACGCGTCCTGCGCGGCGCCGTTCCTGTGCCACGCCGACTCCCCCGCCCGTGACACAGCGTCCAGCGACGCCCCTCCGGCCGCCGCGACAGCGGCAGCCACCGTGCCCTCGACGAGCGGCGCGTCCACGAGGCGCACGTCCCCGGCGTCGTCGTCGAGCATCTCGAGCACGGTCTCGGCAGTGAGGACGGCGGAGCCGAGGTCGGTGAAGACGGCGACTCCCTCGCCGGACTGCGCCGTCGCGACGGCGCGCTCGATGAGCTCGAAGCTCGTGCCGATTCGGCCGTCCTCGGTGCCGCCAGCAGGGACGATCGTCACGTCCTCCGCCATCTGACCCGCGAGCTCGACGAGACCCTCCGCGATCGGTGCAGAGTGCGATACGACGACGATGCCGACCGTCATGAAGCCGCCTCGACAGCGGCACCAAGGAGGTAGGCGGTCGACTGCGCGCCCGGATCCCGGTGCCCGGCGCTGCGCTCGCCCAGGTAGCTCGCTCGGCCCTTCCTGGCGATGAGCGGCTCCGTCGCAGCCGCGCCCTCCACTGCCGCGAACGCCGCGGCCCGGAGCACAGCGGCGCCGTCGTCGCCAGCGGCGGCCGCCTTGCTCGCGGCGGAAGCCGCGGGAGCCCAGGCGTCGACCATGGTCTTGTCGCCCGGCTGCGCCTTGCCACGCTGCTGCAGCCCTGCCGAGGCCGCCTCCACGAAGGCCGCCACGTCCGCGGGCTCCAGCTCGGGCTTGCCCTTGAGCGCGACGGCGCCCTTCAGGAACGCCGTCCCATACAGCGGGCCCGCCGCTCCACCGACCGTGGAGATCAACGTCGTCGCGAGCAGCTTCAGCACGTCGGCCGGCGTCGCATCAGCCTCCAGTGAGGAGAGCTTCCCGAGCGCGGCCTGGAATCCGCGATCCATGTTCTCCCCGTGGTCGCCATCGCCGATGTTGCGATCCAGGTGGATGAGCTCAGTGCGGTTCTCGGCCATCGAGGTGGCAGAGAGCTCCACCCAGCGCCTCGCCCAGTTTCCGTCGAGTGTCATGTTCTACCTTCCCCACCGAAGTGCCGCTGTGTGCACCGGTGCATCCCACAATGCCGTGAGTTCGTCGTCGAGCCTGAGAACGGTGATCGAGCAGCCCTGCATCTCGAGCGATGTCGTGAAATTCCCGACGAGGTGCCTGGTTACTGTAATTCCGTGTTCCCTCAGCACCTGCGCGGCGCGACGGAACACGATGTAGAGCTCGATTTCGGGGGTGCCGCCCATTCCATTGACAAATAGCAGCACATTATCGCCGGAGGCGAATGGCAGATCCTCGAGAATCGGGGTGAGCAGCCGGTCGACAATCGCATCAGCAGGCTCGATCGCGATTCGCGCGCGACCCGGCTCTCCGTGAATGCCGATCCCGATCTCGATCTCGTCCTCTGCGAGATCGAAACTCGGCTCGCCAGCGTGCGGCACGGTGCAGGCCGAGAGGGCGACGCCCATGGACCTCGTGTTCGCGTTGACCCTGGTCGCGAGTTCGGCGACGGCGTCGAGGTCGTCTCCACGCTCTGCCGCTGCTCCGGCGATCTTCTCCACGAGCACCGTGCCGGCAACTCCCCGCCGACCGGCCGTGTAGAGCGAGTCCTTCACGGCGACGTCGTCGTCGACGAGCACCGTTCGCACCTCGATGTCCTCAGCCAGCGCAAGGTCGGAGGCCGTCTCGAAGTTGAGGACGTCGCCGGTGTAGTTCTTGACGATGTGGAGCACACCCCGACCGGCGTCCACGGCCTTCGTGGCCTCGAGGATGGGGTCAGGCGTCGGTGAGGTGAAGACCGGCCCTGGGACTGCCGCGTCGAGCATCCCGTAGCCGACCAGCCCGCCGTGCATGGGTTCGTGCCCTGAGCCGCCGCCGGAGACGATCCCGACCTTGCCCTCCACCGGTGCATCGTTTCGCACGAGGAATGCGGGCTCGGGGGCGACCCGGAGAATATCCGCATGGGCGAGCGCCATACCCTCGAGCGCTTCCTTGACAACGTCCTTCGGATCGTTGATCAGCTTCTTCACGATCATCCTCTCGACGAGATTTCGGCAGCAGCATTGCAGCCACGCTCAGCCTAGTGCCGATGGCGGGTCACAATTCGGGAAACTCGCTCGTAACACGCGCGTCGGAGTTGTTCCTGTGCCTATGGTGAGGAACCGCTCAATCGCGGCACGGGCTCGCCCCGTATCGAACTTCCCAGAAAGGCAATCCCGTGGATCTAGGATCGATCTTCTTGGCCGAGCTGGTGGGCACCGCAGTGCTCGTCCTCCTCGGTTGCGGTGTCGTCGCCAACGTCGTCCTCAAGGACACGAAGGGCAACGGCGGCGGCTGGCTGCTCATCAACTTCGGCTGGGGCTTCGCCGTCTTCATCGGCGTGCTCTCGTCAGCGGCGTCAGGCGGCCACCTCAACCCAGCAGTGACGCTGGGACTCGCGGCCAACACCGTCGTCACCGGCGGCTCCGTGGACGTCGCCGAGGTGGGGCTGCGCATCGTCGCTCAGCTCATCGGCGCCATCCTCGGTGCCGTCGTCGTCTGGCTCGCCTACAAGCTCCACTTCGACGACGAACCGGATGCGGGTTCGAAGCTCGCGGTCTTCGCGACGGGTCCGGCCAAGCGCAGCCTCGGCTGGAACACCGTGACCGAGATCATCGCGACGTTCGTCCTGGTGCTTGCCGTCATCGCGTTCCAGAACTTCCCGGCCTTCTCGATGGCGAACACGGACTCGACCGCGCCCGACATGGGCAGCCTCGGAAACCTCGCGCCGCTCGCCGTCGCGATCGTCGTGGTGGCCATCGGCGCGAGCCTCGGTGGGCCGACCGGCTACGCCATCAACCCAGCCCGTGACCTCGGACCGCGCCTCGCGCACGCCTTCCTCCCCATCAAGGGCAAGGGCGGCAGCGACTGGAGCTACTCCTGGGTTCCGATCGTCGGACCGATCATCGGCGGTGTCCTCGCCGGCCTCGTCGGCACGGCGATCCTGCCCGCCGCAGCTTCCGCCTTCGGCGCCTAGCACCCACAGGGCGAACTCGACGCTTTCAGGGCCGGAGTCTTCACAGTTCCGGCCCCGAAACTGTCTGCAGGACACCACCAGCGATGCTCGCGCCAGTCCAGCATCGCGTTTTTCACCGCTGGCACATCAGCACCTCTGACAAAGGAGTCACTCCGTGAGCAAGTACGTCATCGCCATCGACCAGGGAACCACCTCCTCGCGAGCCATCGTCTTCGACCACTCCGGGTCGATCGTGTCGACCGGGCAGCTCGAGCACGAGCAGATCTTCCCCAAGGCCGGCTGGGTCGAGCACGACCCCAAGGAGATCTGGAACAACACGCGAGAGGTCATCGGCCAGGCACTCTCGAAGGCGAACATCACCAGGCACGACATCGCGACGATCGGCATCACGAACCAGCGCGAGACCGCCGTCGTCTGGGACAAGACCACCGGGGAACCCGTCTACAACGCCATCGTGTGGCAGGACACGCGCACGCAGCCCATCGTCGACCGGCTCGCGGCCGAGGGCGGCGTCGAGCGCTTCAAGGACACCGTCGGGCTTCCCCTCGCCACCTACTTCTCCGGAACGAAGATCGTCTGGATCCTGGAGAACGTCGAGGGTGCGCGGGAGCGCGCCGAGGCCGGCGATCTCATCTTCGGCACGACTGACAGCTGGGTGCTCTGGAACCTCACCGGCGGCGTCGACGGAGGCGTCCATGTCACCGACGTCACGAATGCCTCCCGCACGCTCTTCATGGACCTCGAGACGCTCGCCTGGGATCAGTCGATCCTCGACGCGTTCGGGGTGCCGGCATCGATGCTCCCGGAGATCAAGTCCTCCTCCGAGGTGTACGGCCACGCCAGCACGCAGTCACTGCTGCGCGAGGTGCCTATCTCCGGCATCCTCGGCGACCAGCAGGCGGCCACCTTCGGCCAGACGGCCTTCTCCTCGGGCGAGGCGAAGAACACGTACGGCACGGGATCGTTCCTCATCTACAACACCGGCGAGAAGATCGTGAAGTCCGAGAACGGACTCCTCACGACGCTCTGCTACAAGCTCGGCGACGCGGCTCCCGTCTACGCGCTCGAGGGCTCGATCGCCGTGACCGGGTCGCTCGTGCAGTGGCTGCGCGACAACCTGGGCCTCATCAACTCGGCTCCGGAGATCGAAGAGCTGGCCAGCAAGGTCGAGGACAACGGAGGCACCTACATCGTCCCGGCCTTCTCCGGGCTCTTCGCCCCGTATTGGCGACCGGATGCACGCGGCGCCATCGTCGGCCTCACGCGCTTCGTCAACAAGAACCACATCGCTCGTGCGGCCCTCGAATCCACGGCATACCAGACCCGCGACGTCCTCGAGGCATCCAACGCGGACTCCGGCGTGCCCCTCGCGGAGCTGAAGGTCGATGGCGGCATGGTCGCGAACGACACGCTCATGCAGTTCCAGGCAGACATCCTGAACACGGACGTGGTGCGCCCCGCCGTCACGGAGACGACCGCGCTCGGTGCGGCCTACGCCGCCGGGCTCGCAGTCGGATTCTGGAAGGACCTGGACGAGGTGTCCGCCAACTGGCAGGAGGACAAGCGCTGGACGCCGCAGATGCCGGAGGAAGAGCGCGAGCGTCTCTACCGGAACTGGAAGAAGGCCGTCTCGAAGACTCTCGACTGGGTTGACGAGGACGTCAAGTAGCGCCCTGCGCGCTTCCCGACGACCGAGGCCCTCAGCAGTTTGCTGCTGAGGGCCTCGGTCTGTCCTGGTGCGGCGTCGTCGCGTTGCTCACTCTGCTGTCCGCTGCGCCGATCGGCGACTCGCTTCACGCGGAGCGAGTCGCTGCCACCCACGCATCCAGCGTCTCGATCGCGCGGCCGGAGTCGATGCTGGACGCTGCGTCAGCGATGCGCGCCGCGAGGCGCTCTCGGAGGGGCCGCTCTGCCGCTTCCGGCGTCACCGCGAGGTCGTAGGCGACGAGGCCTGCGGCCGCGTTGAGCAGCACGATGTCTCGAACGGCGCCATGCTGCTTCCCGGACAGCACGGCGCGGGCGATGGCCGCGTTCTCCTCCGGCAGACCGCCGAGGAGCTCCTGCATGTCGTAGGTGCCGAGGCCCACGTCCCGTGGGTGGAGATCGTGTTCGGTGATCGCACCGTTCGACACCTCCCAGATGTGGCTGTAGCCGGTGACGCTCAGCTCGTCGAGCCCGTCGTCACCCCGGAAGACCAGAGCGGTGGCACCGCGGGTGCGGAAGACCCCGGTGATCAGCGGAATGGCGGCCTGGCGGGCGACCCCGACGGCCGATGCCTCGGGGCGAGCGGGATTCGTGAGGGGGCCGAGCAGGTTGAAGACCGTGGGAACCCCGAGCTCACCGCGCACCTTCTTGGCGTGGCGGAACCCCGGGTGGAACTGCGCGGCGTAGACGAAGGTGAGTCCGACCTCCTCGAAGATGCGTCCCACTCGAACAGGGTCGGCCGTGTGGACTGCGCCAAGAGCCGAGAGAACGTCGCTGGATCCGGACTTCGCGCTCGACGCCCCGCCCCCGTGCTTCACGACGGGGACCCCCGCACCGGCGCAGACCATCGACGCCATCGTCGAGACGTTCACGGTCCCGACCATGTCGCCACCGGTACCGACGATGTCCAGCGCCAGGGGCGGCACCTCGAGCGGCACAGCGTGCTCGAGGATCGCGTCGCGGAACCCGACAACCTCCTCGACAGTCTCGCCCTTCGCGCGGAGGGCGACCAGGAAGGCAGCCAGACGTGCTTCGCTGACGTCGCCGCTCATGACCTGGCGCATGGCCCACGTGGCCTGCGCGACGCTGAGGTCATCACCGCCAAGGAGCTTCTCGAGCAATCCGGGCCAGGTCTCGGTCGATGTCATGCAGGAAACGATAGCCGTCCACCACCCAGGCACACCTAATCGGACGCGACCCGCCGGTCAGCCGTGCGTTGTCTCGGGAACCTGGGAAATCGGTCATAATGGTCAGGTGACTGCTGCAACCACCGCTCAGGCCGTGCACACGGTCCATCGCCCCAATACGACTGCCATCGGCGTCATCGTTTGGCTCGGTAGTGAGGTGATGTTCTTCGCTGGGCTCTTCGCGATCTTCTTCACTCTGCGCTCTATGGCGCCAGAGCAGTTCGCCGAAGGCCACAGTGCGCTGAACGTGCCCTTCGCCACCATCAACACGCTGATCCTCGTCAGCTCGTCGTTCACGTGCCAGTTCGGCACGTTCGCGGCTGAGCGCGAGCAGGCCCGCGCCACCGGCAAGAGCCCCAAGAACTGGGGCGCGATCGAGTGGTTCTACCTCACCGTCCTGCTCGGAGGCATCTTCGTCGCCGGCCAGGTCTGGGAGTACGCCACGTTCGTCAGCGAGGGCTACGTCCTCAACCTGAACGCGTTCACGAGCGCCTTCTACATGACGACCGGCTTCCACGGCCTGCACGTGACCGGCGGACTCGTCACGTTCCTCCTCGTGATCGGCCGCATGTACTCTGCCCGCCGCATGGGAACTCGCGAGGTCAGCAGCGCGCTGGGCATCTCCTACTACTGGCACTTCGTCGACGTGGTCTGGGTTGCGCTCTTCTTCGTCATCTACCTGCTGCCCTACTTCTCGTAGCCCGATCCTGGAGAACACACCAATGTTCCGAACGACCAAACCACGGACTGCGAAGACGGCGACCCGCAAGACGGCTCGCCGCCGCACCCCCCTCGCCACCGCGGCTCTCCTCGGCGCAGGCCTCCTGCTGACCGGCGGCGCGTACACCGCGATCGACACCGCAACCACGGCTGCTGCAGCCGAGGACGTGGCCCCCGCCAGCGCCGCAGACATCGAGAACGGCGCCGCGCTCTTCGGCGCCAACTGCGCCACCTGCCACGGCATGAACGCAGCGGGCACCGAGAACGGCCCGAGCCTCATCGGCGTCGGTGCCGCTGCCGTCGACTTCCAGGTCGGCACCGGCCGCATGCCTATGCAGGCCAACGCCGCCCAGGCCCCCGCCAAGCCCGTCCAGTTCGACGAGCAGGGCATCTCGGACCTCGGCGACTACATCGCTTCGCTGGCCCCCGGTCCCGCCGTCCCCGACGAGAAGTACCTGCAGGCCGATGGCGACGCAGCACGTGGAGCAGAGCTGTTCCGCATCAACTGCGCCATGTGCCACAACGTCGCAGGTGCGGGCGGCGCCCTCACCGAGGGGAAGTTCGCACCCGAGCTCATGACGGTCGAGCCCGTCCACCTCTACGAGGCGATGATCACGGGCCCGCAGAACATGCCCGTCTTCAACGACGCGAACCTCACCCCCCAGGACAAGGCCGACATCATCACGGCGATTCGCTGGCAGACCGAGGTCACCGGCACGATCGGCGGCAACAGCCTCGGATCGCTCGGTCCGGTCTCCGAGGGCCTCTTCATCTGGATCTTCGGAATCGGCGCAGGCGTCGCGATGGCGGTCTGGATCGCCACTCGACCGAACTAGTGCCGGAAGCAACCCGGCCCGGGTCCAAACGACTTACTGCAGCTGAACAGACACACCCAGAAAGGGATCACCATGGCTGATGGCGAACACGGCGGAGAGCTTCGCACTGCTCCTTCGTCGGAGCGGGCGCCTCACATCGGGACCGCGATCCTTCCCAAGGACGGCTTCGAGAACCCTGGCATGCCGGCGCACCGCGACCGGATCACGGACGCGGACCCCGCGCAGGCGAAGCGCACTGAGCGCCTCCTCGTCGCGCTGTTCGTGTTCTCGGCACTCGCCAGCATCTTCGCTGTCGTGGCCTACTTCGTGTGGCCGATCAGCCGCGAGGACATCTCGACCGTCCGCCTGAACAACATGTTCCTCGGCATCGGCATCGCGCTCGCGATGCTCGCCATCGGCATCGGCACGGTCGCCTGGTCCAAGTACCTCATGGCCGACCACGAGATGGCCGAGGCCCGCCACCCGGGCAAGGGCTCCCCCGCCACTCGTTCGCGAGCGGTCGAGGTCTTCGCGCAGGCGAACGAGGAGTCGGGATTCAGCCGCCGCAAGCTGTTCCGCAACTCCCTCATCGGAGCCCTTGTCGCCATGCCGCTTCCCGGCATCGTGCTCTTCCGCGACCTCTACAACGGGAACAACCCGGACCCGGTCGAGTCGCTCTCCCACACCATGTGGGAAGAGGGAACTCGCCTCGTCCGCGACCCCACGGGAACGCCGATCCGCGCCGCGGACGTCACCTACGGTTCTGCCTTCCACGTCATCCCCGACGGCCTGATCGACCTCGAGCACCACCTGCTCGAGGAGAAGGCCAAGGCGGTTGTCCTGCTCATGCGCTTGCCCGCTGACCAGCTCAACGAGCGCGAAGACCGTGCCGGATGGTCCTACGACGGAATCGTCGCCTACTCCAAGGTCTGCACGCACGTCGGTTGCCCGGTCGCTCTCTACGAGCAGCAGACGCACCACCTGCTCTGCCCGTGCCACCAGTCGCAGTTCGACGTCAAGAACCACTGCGAGGTCATCTTCGGACCGGCGGGACGCCCGCTCCCGCAGCTGCCGATCGCTGTCGACGACGAGGGCTACCTCATCGCGCAGAGCGACTTCACCGAACCTGTCGGACCGAGCTTCTGGGAGCGACGCCATGACTACAACGTATAAAGCTCCGGTACGCGAGGGCGGGTTCATCGCCGGCGCCGCCAACTACCTCGACGAGCGCACCACCATCTCCGGTGCGGTCAAGGAGTTCGGACGCAAGATCTTCCCGGACCACTGGTCCTTCATGCTCGGAGAGATCGCGCTCTACAGCTTCGTCGTCATCCTGCTCTCCGGAACCTTCCTGACGTTCTTCTTCGACCCGTCGATGGCCCACGTCGAGTACGAAGGCTCCTACCTCCCGCTCAAGGGCATGGGCATGTCGGCCGCTATGGCGTCGACGCTCGACATCTCCTTCGACATCCGCGGCGGACTGCTCATGCGCCAGGTGCACCACTGGGCAGCGCTGCTGTTCGTGGCGTCCATCGGGCTCCACATGCTGCGCGTCTTCTTCACCGGAGCGTTCCGCAAGCCCCGCGAGCTCAACTGGGTCGTCGGCTTCGTGCTCTTCATCCTCGCGATGGCAGAGGGCTTCACCGGCTACTCGCTCCCCGATGACCTGCTCTCCGGCAACGGCCTGCGCATCATCGACGGAATCATGAAGGGCATCCCGCTCGTCGGAACCTGGGTCTCCTTCCTGTTCTTCGGCGGCGAGTTCCCCGGTACCGAGATCGTCGGGCGCCTCTACTCGCTGCACATCATGATCCTGCCCGCGATGGTCATCCTGTTCATCGCGTTGCACTTGGCCCTCATGGTGATCAACAAGCACACGCAGTGGCCCGGACCCGGCCGCACGAACGGCAACGTCGTGGGAAACCCGGTCCTCCCGGTGTTCGCCGGCAAGGCAGGCGGATTCTTCTTCCTGATCTTCGGCCTCATCTTCCTCATCGCGTCGTTCTTCTCGATCAACCCGGTCTGGAACTACGGCCCGTACGACCCCTCCCCCGTCTCCGCCGGTACCCAGCCTGACTGGTACATCGGCTTCGCCGACGGCATGCTGCGACTCATCCCGCCCGGCTGGGAGGTGTACTGGTTCAACCACACGTGGTCGTTCGCGATCCTGACCCCGCTGATCCTCATCGGAATCTTCATCGTGCTGGTTGTCGTCTACCCCTTCATCGAGGCATGGATCACGGGTGACAAGCGCGAGCACCACCTGCTCGACCGCCCGCGCAACGCACCCACCCGCACCGCGATCGGCGCAGCCGGCGTCACGTTCTACGCCGTCATGTGGGCTGCAGCAAGCTCCGACCTCATGGCAACGCACTTCCACCTCGCCATGGAGCACGTCATCCACTTCCTGCAGGTGATGCTGATCCTCGGACCGGTCATCGCGTACATCGCAACGAAGCGGATCTGCCTCGGACTCCAGAAGCGCGATCGTTCGCTTGCGCTGCACGGTGTCGAGTCGGGACGTGTTCTTCGACTCCCCCACGGCGAGTTCGTCGAGGTCGAGGTTCCGCTCGACAAGTACGACCGATGGGAGCTCGTCTCCTATAACGAGCAGGCGCCGATCATGCTCCGTCCGAACGAGGACGGAAAGATCACGGCTCCCATGCGCCTGCGCGCCGCTCTGTCGCGCTGGTTCTTCGAGGACCGCGTCGAGCCCGTCACGAAGACGGAGATCGAACAGGCACACCACGGCCACCACTAGGCCGTAGCAACTCCCTGAGCCTTCGGGCACACAAGAGGGGCTGTCAGTCCGCTGATGCGGAATGACAGCCCCTCTTGTCGTCGGCGGTCCCTCATGCGAGGGGGGTGTCCCTATGGTTCTTGGCAAGCGGCAAGGGCTAGGGGTGGTTGGTAGATGGTGCCGTCGCGGAGCATTGCGTAGAGGACGTCGCATCGTCGTCTCGCGAGGGCAATGAGTGCTTGGTTGTGACGTTTGCCTTGCGCTCGTTTCCGGTCGTAGTAGGACCGCGAAACTGGGTCTCTGAGCGCTGCGAAGGCTGACAGGAACAAGGCCCGTTGCAGGATCTTGTTCCCGCGCCGGGAAGCGTGCTCGCCTCGGATCGAGGACCCGGAGCGTCTCGTGACGGGCGCGAGCCCGGCGTAAGACGCGAGGTGTCCGGCTGACGCGAACGACTTCCCGGCGACTTCGGTGAGGAGCCTTGCTGCGGTCCTGTCGCCGACTCCCGGCATGCTCGTCAGGACCGGCTGAAGAGGGTGCGCGTCGACGAGCCGCTCAACCTCGACCGCGATCTCCGCCCGCTGCGTGCGGAGGTCCTCGAGCTGCTTCGCGAGGCGCGGCAGGACGAGGCTCGCGGCGTTCGTGCCGACAACCACGACCGTCTGCTCGGAGAGCGCCTGCATGATCTCGGCCGCGAGGGGCTTGCCCATGCGCGGCGCGAGCTTCACGAGCCGGCTGGCGAGACGCGCAGGTCCCATTTTCGCGAGATCCGCTGGCGCGGGATGACGTTGCAGGAGATCAACGACCGCGGGGTGATCGAGATGCGGACCCAGGACCCGCTCAAGCGCGGGATGGATCTGTGTGAGCAGACCTCGGATGCGGTTGCTCGTCGCGGTCACTTGCCCCGTGAGATCGTCATCGAAGCCGCAGAGCATGCTCAGCTCCGCGACCTGCTCGTCCGCGAGCTGAATCGACCGGAGGGCGTGCGGGAGCGAGCGCGCAGCCTCCGCGATGATCGCGGCGTCTCTCGCGTCCGTTTTGGCTTCTCCCGCGTGGAGGTCCGCGATGCGGCGCATCGCGAGCCCGGGCAGGTAGCCGACCAGGACGCCCGCGGCTTGCGCGACCGCGATCGGCAGCGCGCCGATCGTGGCCGGCTGATCGACCACGAACAGCAGCGTCCCGTGGCCCTTCAAACCATCGATGAGCGCGCGCAGCTTGCCTTCGTCGTTGGGCAGCGCCTTGTCGAACAAGCGCTCCCCGGCGCAGTCGATCGCGACCGCGTGATGCTCACCTTTGCCGACATCGACACCTATGAACACGTCGACGCTGTCGTGCCCGATGATGCTTGTTTCCATCGGCCCTTCCCGTTCCGAACTCGGTTGCAGTGTTGGCCGAACCAAGAAGCGGCGGAGCTCGACATCCACGTTACGAACGACACTCGGACGAGTCCGGGCCCTGTCCCTATCAGCGATTCCCCTGCCGCCAAACCAGGCTCGGTGACAACACCCCCCAGATCATCAACGACAGGGGGCAGGAATCATGCCGAGCCCGGGATGGCCAACACCCTCCAAGGATCCCTCCTCAACCGGGTAGGAAGAAAGTAACGGGGCAGCGGCGACCGGCTCCCCGTGGAGTCAGGAGCGGAGACCGCGCAGCCAGTCCCCCAGTCCTCCACTCCCCCAGCCCGCCAGCCGAGGACGCTCGGCCGAGACGGGATCTCGCCGAGCGCTGTGGCTTCTCGCCCTCGGGAGCCCACACGTGATTGGCCGGCACGCGGAGTCGCGCGAGGGCACAGAGACCCCAAAAGCCACCGGCACGAGCAGGGGCGGCTGCGTTGCCGATCCCCGCGAGGTCCACCACCAGTCGAGGTGGTGTCCGGTCACGGTGCCAACGGCACAGAGACTCCCGCACGGGCTCCACAGCCCACTGTCGCGGCCCCATGGACGTGAGACGGGAGGGAGCTCGCCGTTTCCACTGCACTGCCCACGCTTGGCGCGCACCGAATGCAGGCGGGTAGGGGTCGGACTCAAGAAAGCGGCGCTCTTGCTCCGCCCGCGTCCGAGCGGGCTCCGAACGTGCGGGCATCCGGTAGAGGCAGAGGCAGAGGCAGAGTCCTCACGGCCCGAGGTGCGCGTGCTCCCTCAGCGCGCTCTGGAACCCTCAGGTCCTCTCCGGGTGCACGAACACGCACCCTCGACTCAGGGAGCGCCACAGGGGCACGTGGGGGCTACCAGAGTGGCGCCGAGCCTCGTCGGCGGAGAACGGCAAAAGGCCCGACCCTCTTGCGAGGGACGGGCCGGAAGCCTGCAGACGACGCCTAGTGGGCGTAGCGTCCGCGGTAGTACTCGAACACCCAGCCGACGATGGCGATGATGAACAGCGGCGCCGCGAAGTACGCGAACCACCATCCGCCGATCGACAGGCCGAGGAAGATCAGCCCGACGGCAAGGGCCAGCACGAACGGCCACCAGCTCTGCGGCGGGAAGAAGCCGAGCTCAGGATCAGCGTCAGCGATCTCGCCGTCGAGCCTGTCCTCGGGAAGGACGTGCACTCGGAACGGCTTCGCCGAGCTGCCGAGATAGAACGCGACGAAGGCCACGAAGATGCCGGACAGCGCCAGTGCGACGATGCCAACCCACTCGTAGTGGCCGAGGGCCGCATGAGTCCAGAGGGTGTAGACGACGGTCACGACCGCGTAGAAGACGGCAAGGACCCAGAGGAGGCGTGCTGAGGTCTTCATTCTCGTTCTCCGATCTTGTCGTTGACTGGCGTCAGGTCGCGGTAGCCGTGCGGTGCGACCTCGGGGTGGTTGAGATCGAACGCCGGACGCTCCGAGCGGATGCGCGGGATGGACGTGAAGTTGTGACGCGGCGGCGGGCAGCTGGTCGCCCACTCGAGCGAGGAGCCGTAGCCCCACGGGTCGTCGACGGTCACCTTCGGTGCGTTGCGGGCCGTGATGAAGACGTTCAGGAAGAACGGCAGCAGCGAGATCGCGAGCACGAAGGCGCCGAACGTCGAGAGCTGGTTCATCCACGTGAAGTTGTCTTCGGGCTGGTACGTCGCGTAACGACGCGGCATGCCCATGACGCCGAGCCAGTGCTGGATGAGGAACGTCATGTGGAAGCCGATGAACAGCAACCAGAACTGGATCTTGCCGAGGCGCTCGTTGAGCATCTTCCCCGTCCACTTCGGCCACCAGAAGAAGAAGCCGGCGAACATTGCGAAGACGATCGTTCCGAAGATCACGTAGTGGAAGTGAGCCACGACGAAGTACGTGTCAGACACGTGGAAGTCGAGCATCGGCGAGGCCAGGATGACACCCGTCAAGCCACCGAAGACGAAGGTGACGAGGAAGCCGAGCGAGAACAGCATGGGCGTCTCGAACGTGACCGAGCCACGCCAGAGCGTTCCCAGCCAGTTGAAGATCTTCACACCGGTCGGCACCGCGATGAGCATCGTCATGAGCGCGAAGAACGGGAGGAGCACGGTGCCCGTCACGTACATGTGGTGAGCCCACACGGAGGCGGAGAGCGCCGCGATGGCGATCGTCGCGTACACGAGGGTCTTGTAGCCGAAGATCGGTTTTCGGCTGAAGGCCGGGAAGATCTCGGACACGATCCCGAAGAACGGCAGCGCGAGGACGTAGACCTCCGGGTGGCCGAAGAACCAGAACAGGTGCTGGTAGAGGATCGCTCCCCCGGCCTCGACGTCGTAGATGTGCGTCAGGAACACGCGGTCCATGAGCAGGCCGAACCAGGCAGCCGCGAGAACTGGGAACGCGAACAGCACGAGGATCGACGTGATCATCGCGTTCCAGGTGAAGATCGGCATGCGCCACATCGTCATGCCAGGTGCACGCATCGTGATGATCGTCGTGATGAAGTTCACGGCGCCGAAGATCGTCGCGAATCCTGTCGCCGCGAGCCCGGCAACCCAGAGGTTGCCTCCGACTCCCGGAGAGTAGGTCATCGTCGACAAGGGGACGTAGGCCGTCCAGCCGAAGGATGCCGCACCTCCCGGCGTGAGGAAGCCACCGACCGCGATGAGCGCGCCGAAGGTGAAGAGCCAGAAGGCGAACGCGTTCAGTCGCGGGAACGCGACGTCGGCCGTGCCGATCTGCAGGGGCACGAGCACGTTCGCGAAGCCGGAGAAGAGCGGCGTTCCGAACATGAGCAGCATGATCGTGCCGTGCATCGTGAACAGCTGGTTGTACTGCTCTTTGGTGTCGATGATCTCCATGCCCGGCTCGAAGAGCTGGGTGCGGATGACCAGTGCCATGACTCCGCCGATGCAGAACCAGACAAAGCTCGAGATCAGGTACATGTACCCGATGGTCTTGTGGTCCGTCGAGGTGATCCAGGTGACGAGGACGTTGCCCTTGCGCTCGACAGAGCGGCTCGGAGCCGTGGTCGCCTCAGAGACCGGGGTGATGCCTGGACGGTTCAGCGTTGACGTCATTTTCGTCGCCCCTATTCCGACTCGTGGTTGAACTCGGGAACATCAGTGCCCGGAAGGTTCTGGTTGCGGTTGTAGTCGTCGCCGTGGGCGCCGACGTTGCCCGCCGCGCGCAGCTCGGCGATGTAGGCGTTGTACTCGGCCTGCGAGACGACCTCGACCTGGAAGAGCATCATCGAGTGGTACTCGCCGCACAGCTCGGCGCACTTGCCCATGTAGGTGCCTTCACGTTCTGGCACGAACGACATGGTGTTGGTGTGGCCGGGGATGTTGTCGATCTTGTAGTGGAAGTCGACGACCCAGAAGGAATGGATGACGTCGCGCGACTTGATGTCGAGCGTGACGTTCGCGCCGACCGGGAGGACGAGCTTGGGCAGCGCTGCCTCGTCGATGGTTCCGGTCGCAGCTCCGCGCTCTCCGTCGACAGACGGCTCGCGGTCTTCCTGCGCCTGGATGCCCTCGTAGTAGACGCCCGAGTCATACGCGGTGTTGCTGGTCGGCAGGTAGTTGAAGTCCCATGCCCACTGCTTGCCGTAGACCTCGATCTTCACGTCCTGCTCTTCTTCGGCGAAGTTCGAGACGACAGGAGCCTCTTCTCGCACCGTGAAGGCGAAGAAGCCGGCGACGAGGATGATCGGGACCACGGTGAAGAGGATCTCGATGGGCATGTGGTAGCGCAGCTGAGCTGGCAGGCCCTTTTCGCCCTTGCGGCGGCGGTACATCACGGATGCCCAGATGATGAGCCCCCACGTGATGCCGCCCACGACAAGCAGAATGATCCAGGAGTTGACCCAGAAGTTCGTAAAGGCGTCGGAATGGTTGGTGACGCCGGGGTCACCGGGCATGTAGCCCCGTAGTTCTTGCGACGTGCAGCCAGCCAGAATCAGAATCAGGGCTGCTGCAATCGGAGCGGCGAACCACTTCACGCGGCGGGTGTCTCGCACGGCAAACCTTTCGAGGTGACGCATACAGGTTGCTGTCAGTCTAGTGGGAATCTCGCGGGCGAACGACTCGGGGCGCGCGGAGACGACGAAACGGCGCGGTCAAAGACCACGCCGTTTCGGGTGTGTCGCGGGGCGCCGCCCCGCGTGTCGGGTCAGTGGAACGAATCGCCACAGGCACAGGATCCCTGCGCGCTCGGGTTGTCGATCGTGAAGCCCTGCTTCTGGATCGTGTCTTCGAAGTCGATCTTCGCGCTGTCAAGGTAGGGGACGCTCATCGGATCGACGATGACTTCCACTCCGTCGAAGTCGACGGTCGCGTCGCCGTCGAGGATGCGCTCGTCGAAGAACAGCTGGTAGATCAGCCCGGAGCAGCCACCAGGCTGCACGGCGATGCGGAGGCGGAGCCCGCCCTCGCTCTCCTGGCCGATGAGGTTCTTGATCTTGTCGAGGGCCGCCTGCGTGAGGGTCACGGAGTGCGTGGCCTCGCTCACGGTGATGCCTTCAAGAACTGCGCTCATTGATTCTCCTCGTGCTGCTCGGCGGGACGACGTGCTCCCGCGCTCTTCACGTCGATAACGGCGTGTGAGCCAAGGATATTCCTCCCACGCACGAATCGCATCACCGGATGTCCGCGTCAGGGCGCGCGAAGCGGTGCAGGAACAGCGCCTCAGCCGAGATCGCCCGGCGGAGCACCCCGAGGTCCTGCGACTCGTTCGGGCTGTGTGCCATCGTCGCCGGATCCTCGACTCCGGTCACCAGGATCTCCGCCTCCGGGTACACCTCGGCGAGCGCCGCGATGAAGGGAATCGATCCCCCGATGCCCGTCTCCTCCGGCTGGGCGCCCCATCCGTCTTCCATCGCGGTCTTCATGAGACCGACGGCTGGTCCGGCCGTGTCGACGAGGAACGGCTGCCCCAGGTCCGGCTGGGTGATCTCGATGTGCGCCCCGAACGGCGCATGCTCGCGAAGGTGGCGCTCGATGGCCTCAAACGCGCGCGAGGCGTCGTCCCCAGGCGCGATGCGGGCGGACAGGCGCACCGAGACCGCTGGGAGGAGCGTGTTCGAGGCCTCGTCGACGCTCGGCGCGTCGATGCCCGTGATCGTGATCGCTGGCTGGTTCCAGAGCCGGTCGTGGACCGTGCCGGTGCCGATCGTGGTGACGCCCTCGAGCAGTTCCGCGTCACGGCGCACGTCGGACTCATCGCCCCCGGAGGGTCCGTCGGCACGCGAGCCGAGCCCGGTGACCGCGACGGCTCCGCGCTCGTCCCAGAGGGAGTCGAGGAGCCGGACGGTCGCGAGCATCGCATCCGGCACCGCTCCCCCCAGCATGCCGGAGTGCGAGGCGTGGCCGAGCGTTCTCACGGTCACCTTCATCGTCACGTTGCCGCGCAGCGAGACGGTCAGGCCGGGGATGCTCGTGGACGGGTTGTCGCTGTCCGCGACGATGATGGCGTCAGCGCCGAGGGCCGCCTTGTGCTTCTCGAGGAAGTCGGCGAAGCTCCGCGAGCCGTTCTCCTCCTCGCCCTCGATGAACACCGAGATGCCGATCTTGGGTCGGCCGGCTGTCGCCGCGCTGAGCGCCTCGACAGCCGCGATGTGGGCCATGACCCCTGCCTTGTCGTCGCTTGCGCCACGGCCGTAGAGGCGGCCGTCCCGCAGCGTGGGCTCGAACGGCGGGGTCCGCCAGTCGTCGGCGCTGCCCTGCGGCTGCACGTCGTGGTGCGCGTAGAGGAGAACCGTCGGCTGGCCGGGCTCCGCCGCCCGCGTTGCGATCACCGCGGGCTGCCCTGCATAACCGTCGGCGGTCTCGACGCCGTCGATGTCCACGGATTCGAACACCCCCGTCTCGCGGAGCAGCTCGGCGGTGCGCTCGGCACTGCGTCGCACGTGGACTCGGTCGAACGCATCCCAGGACACCGATGGAATGCGGACGAGCCCGGCGAGCCGCGCGATCGTGGTCGGAAAGCGGTCCTCCACAGCTCGGAGGAGGGCCTGTTCCTGGTCATGTGCATCGAGTGGGGCATCGGAGAGTGTCATAGCGGTTAGGCTAAATCACCCAGAGTTCTTGAGAGGCATCATGTCGAAGCACGAGTCCAAGAGCGCCGAGACAGTGTCGCTTCCCGCGAAGAGTCCGGCCAAGAAGCAGCAGCCGACCCCCACGAGGCGCGAGCGCGAGGCGCAGAACCTGCGTCCCCTCGTCCCCGAAGACCGCAAACAGGCCAAGCGCGAGATGCAGGCGAAGGTGCGCATCGAGCAGGCCAAGGCACGTGAGGGGCTCGCCAAGGGCGACGACCGCTACCTCCGTCCCACCGAGCGCGGCCCGCAGAAGCGCTTCATGCGCAACTACATCGATGCGCGGTACTCGATCGGTGAGCTCCTGCTCCCGATGATGTTCCTCGTCATCTTCGCCACCTTCATCCCGAGCCAGTCCGTCGGCATCTGGGCCATGAGCTTCATCTGGGCCTTCCTCGCCGTCTGCGTGCTCGAGGCCGTCATGATCGCGAACATCATCAAGCGACGCATCGCCGCGGTCGTCGGCAAGGACAAGGTCGAGAAGGGCATCATGATCGGCACGATCGCCCGGAGCCTGCAGCTTCGCGTCATGCGCATGCCGAAGTCGCAGGTCAAGCGCGGCGCGAAGATCGAGTTCACGGGCAAGTAGCCCTCGCCGGGACGGGCCTGCTCGTCTGCAGGACTCAGAAACCACAGGAACTCGACACCGCAAAAAACTCGAAGGCCCGAACGGTATTCCGCTCGGGCCTTCGCTGTTTCACAATCTAGACCTGCTCGGGGCCCAGCAGGTGTCAGCTGCCTGAGAATCGCGAAGACGGCACGATCTGCGAGCAGCGAGGCCCGGGCTCAGCGCCTCAGGCGCGCGAGCCCCCTGTTGATGCTGGCTGCCCAGCCGGGGCCGGCATAGAGGAACTCCGTGTACCCCTGCACGAGCGTCGCGCCGGCGTCGAGACGCCGCTGCACTTCGGCGGCGTCGGCGACACCTCCGACGGAGATGATGCAGAGGCGGTCCCCCGCCGTCTCTTTGACGGTGCGCAGCACCTCGAAGGAGCGTTCCGTGAGCGGGCGTCCAGAGAGGCCTCCTGCGCCGAACGCCTCGACGACCCGCGAGGATGTGCGCAGCCCCGACCTCGAGATCGTCGTGTTCGCGGCGATGACGCCAGCGAGCCCCTCGTCGATGGCCAGCTGCGTCACTTCGCGGATCTCGCCGTCCGTGAGGTCTGGTGCGATCTTGACCAGCAGCGGCACGTCTGGCGCAGCCTCACGGGCTGCCCGCAGGATGGGCGTGAGGGACTCGAGCGACTGCAGGCTGCGCAGGCCCGGCGTGTTCGGCGATGAGACGTTGACGACCAGGTAGTCGGCGACGTCCTTCACCGCCGATGCGGCTGCGGCGTAGTCGAGGTGCGCATCCTCTGCTTCGGTGGTCTTGTTCTTGCCGATGTTGACGCCGACGATGACGGTGCGGTTTCGGCGAGCCGCGATGTTCGCCGCCGCGAGCTCGGCGCCCCGGTTGTTGAAGCCCATGCGGTTGATGAGCGCGCCATCTGCGACGAGCCTGAAGAGGCGTGGGCCGGGATTCCCCGGCTGTGGGCGCGGCGTGACCGTGCCGACCTCGACGTGCCCGAAACCGAGGGCCGCAAGCCCGTCGATGTCTTCCGCGTCCTTGTCGAATCCTGCTGCGAGACCGAACGGCGATGCGAAGCGAAGTCCCATCGTCTCGACCGCCAGCGACTCGCCGGGGGCCGTGAACGTCGACGTCACCCTGGCCGGGATGCGACGCCCGAGAGTCCTGATGACGCCCGACGCGAGGGCGTGGGCACGCTCCGTGTCCATCTTCGACAGCACGTGGGTGAAGAGCAGGCGGTACGCGGCGTTCATCTGACCTCTTCCTCGATGGTGGGCTCGCCGTCGGCAGACTCCGTGGCGTACTGCGCCCTGATGCCGTCCTCGTGCATCTGCTCGATGGCGGCTCGGAAGTCATCGAGGCTAGCGAAGCCCTGGTAGACGCTCGCGAACCTCAGGTACGCGACATCGTCGAGCTCGCGCAGCGGTGGCAGGATCGCGAGCCCGATGTCGTTGGCCTCGATCTGGGATGCCCCCGTCGACCTGATGCTCTCCTCGACCCGCTGGGCCAGCAGAGCGAGATCGGTGTCGGTGACAGGCCTCCCCTGGCATGCCTTGCGCACGCCGGCGACAACCTTGTCTCTCGAGAAGGACTCGACGACGCCATTGCGCTTGATCACCGCGAGGCTCGCCGTCTCGGTCGTCGAGAAACGGCGACCGCATTCGGGGCACTGCCGCCTGCGACGGATCGCGAAGCCGTCGTCGCTGGTCCGCGAGTCGATGACCCTCGAGTCGGGGTGCCGGCAGAATGGGCAATGCATCAGCTGAACCTCGCCGTCACTGCTTCGCCGTGCGCGGGCAGGTCCTCAGCTTCGGCGAGCGCCACGACGTGGCCGCTCACCGTCCGCAGGGCCTCTCGGTCATAGCGGATGACCTGCTGCGGCCGCAGGAACGTGTGTGCCCCGAGGCCGGGCGTGTGGGCGGCCTGCCCTCCCGTCGGGAGCACGTGGTTCGACCCAGCGAGGTAGTCGCCGAGGCTCACGGGCGAGTTCGCCCCCATGAAGATCGCACCGGCGTTGTGGAGCGTCGCGAGCACGGCCTCCGGCTCACGGGTCTGCACTTCGAGGTGCTCGGGTGCGTACGCGTTCGAGACCACGGCCCCCGCGGCGAGGTCGTCGACGAGGATGAGCGCGGACTGGCGTCCGCCGAGCGAGGTGCGGACCCGTTCGGCGTGCTTCGTGGACGCGGCTCTGGCGGCGACACGCTCGAGCACTCGTTCGGCCCACTCGGGGTCCGGCGTGACGAGGAGGGCCGAGGCGAGTTCGTCGTGCTCGGCCTGGCTGACGAGGTCGGCGGCGACGTGGTCGGGATCCGCCGAGTCGTCCGCGAGCACGAGGATCTCGGTGGGTCCGGCCTCGGAGTCGATGCCCACGAACGACTGCACGATGCGCTTCGCAGCCGCCACGTAGACGTTGCCAGGGCCCGTGATGACCTCGACGGGCTCGAGGCCGATGTCCGGGACGCCGTGTGCCAGCGCACCGATCGCGCCGGCCCCGCCCATGGCGTAGACCTCCGTGATGCCGAGCAGGCCAGCCGCACCGAGGATCGTCGGGTGGACGCTCCCGCCGAATTCGCGCTGAGGCGGCGACGCGATGGCGATGGATCTCACCCCGGCGGCCGCGGCCGCGCAGACGTTCATGACGACGCTCGACGGATACACGGCCTTGCCGCCTGGCACGTACAGGCCCACTCGGGCGACGGGGTGCCAGCGGAGCTCGACGATGGCGCCGTCGCCGAGCGTCGTCACACGCGGCGCGGGGACCTGGGCCGCGGATCCGGCTCGAACCCGCTCGATCATGGCTTCCAGGCCAGCGCGAACCCGAGGGTCGAGGCCAGCCGTCGCTTCGTCGATGGCCTCCTGAGGTACCCGCAGATGGGGTGGCTCGACGCCGTCGAGTCGAAGGGCCTGCTCCCGGAGGGCGGCGCCGCCCTCGTCACGGACCGCGGAGATGAGCTCCGCTGCGGTGCCGAGGGCGCGCGTCACGTCGAGCTCGGCACGAGGGAGGATGTTCCGAAGCTCGGAGGCGCTGAGCGCAGAACCACGCAGATCGATGAGTTGCATCATGGTTTCTCCATCGTAGTCAGGCAGGAGGGAGTGCCGTCGCGACAGCAACGGCCGAGGTGGGCGCTACTCCAGGCAGCTCGGCCCGAGGAGCGCCTTGAGCTCCCCGTAGAGGTCCTGCGTGATGCGCACGCGGTGCGGCAGCTCGAAGCGGCGGATGACACCGGGAGTTCGCAGCCTGAGCCGCACCTCGCTCTCGCCCGAGTGCCGCCGCAGCACCTTGCCGAGCGCATCCACGACGGGCTCGGTGGCGCGCGTGTCCGGGATCGTGAGCGTCAGGGTGCCGGCGTCCTCGGCCGCGGAGATCTTCGGCAGGGTCAGACCCTGCGCGTGGAGGTTCATGCCGTCGTCTCTCTTCGAGACACGGCCCTTGACGGCCACGATCACGTCGCCCTGGAGCTGCGTCTGGAACTCCTGGTAGGTCTTGCCCATGAACATCACGGTCATGGTGCCGCCGAAGTCCTCGACCTCGATCATGCCGTATGGGTTGCCCGAGTTGCGGGCGACCCGGTGCTGCACACTCGTGATGAGGCCAGCGATCGTCACCTGGGAGCCGTCTTCCAGGTTCTCGGCCTGCGTGAGGTCGAGGATGCTCGTCGTCGCGAGCTTCGCGAGGTCGCGCTCGAGACCCGCGAGCGGATGGTCGGACACATAGAGCCCGAGCATGTCGCGCTCGAAGGCGAGCTTGTCTCTGCGGTTGAACTCGGGGCGGACGGGAACGTCGTCCTCCTCCGCCTCGAACTCGTCGAGTCCTGCGAACAGGTCGACCTGGCCGTGCGCCTCGTTCCGCTTCCGCGAGACCGCGACGTCGATGGCGTTCTCGTGGACCTCGACGAGCGCGCGGCGGGTGTTGCCGAGCGAGTCGAACGCGCCCGCCTTGATGAGCGACTCGACGGTGCGCTTGTTCGCCACCGTCGTCGGCACCTTCTTCAGGAAGTCGTGGAAGGACGTGAATGCCGTCTTCGACTCCCTGGCCTTCTGGATCTCCTCGACCACGTTCGCGCCCACGTTGCGGACGGCGCCGAGGCCGAAGCGGATGTCCTCGCCGACCGCCGAGAAGTTGACGAAGGACTCGTTGACGTCCGGTGCGAGCACGGTGATGCCCATGCGGCGGCATTCGTTGAGGTACATCGCGAGCTTGTCGCGGGAGTCGCCGACGCTGGTGAGGAGGGCGGCCATGTACTCAGCCGGGTAGTGCGCCTTGAGGTAGGCGGTCCAATAGGAGACCACGCCGTAGGCCGCGGAGTGCGCCTTGTTGAAGGCGTAGTCGGAGAAGGGCAGCAGGATGTCCCAGAGCATCTTGACCGCTTCGTCGGAGAAGCCGTTCGCGTGCATGCCGCCCTGGAAGCCAGCGAACTGCTTGTCCAGCTCCGACTTCTTCTTCTTGCCCATCGCTCGACGCAGGATGTCTGCCTGGCCGAGGGAGAACCCCGCGACCTTCTGCGCGATGGCCATGACCTGCTCCTGATAGATGATCAGGCCGTAGCTGGTGGAGAGGATCTCCTTGAGGGGCTCCTCGAGCTGCGGGTGGATCGGCGTGATCTCCTGCTCGCCGTTCTTGCGCAGCGCGTAGTTGATGTGCGAGTTCGCGCCCATGGGGCCCGGGCGGTACAGCGCGATGACGGCCGAGATGTCCTCGAAGTTGTCGGGCTTGAGCAGACGCAGGAGCGATCGCATCGGGCCACCGTCGAGCTGGAACACGCCGAGCGTGTCTCCGCGGGTCAGCAGCTCGTAGGCGCCGACGTCGTCGAGTTCGAGATCTTCCAGAACGAGGTCGATGTCGCGGTTCGCCTTGATGTTGACCAGCGCGTCGCTCACGATCGTGAGGTTGCGCAGGCCGAGGAAGTCCATCTTGATCAGACCGAGGGACTCGCTCGCCGGGTAGTCGAACTGCGTGACGATCTGGCCGTCCTGCTCCCGCTTCATGATCGGGATGATGTCGATCAGCGGATCGCTCGACATGATCACGCCAGCCGCGTGCACGCCCCACTGGCGCTTGAGGTTCTCGAGGCCACTCGCCGTGTCGAAGACCTTCTTCGCGTCCGGGTTGCTCTCGATGAAGGCGCGCATCTCGGAAGCCTCCGAGTAGCGCTTGTGCTCCTTGTCGAAGATGCCGCTGAGCGGGATGTCCTTGCCCATGACGGCCGCCGGCATCGCCTTCGTGAGCTGGTCGCCCATGGAGAACGGGTAGCCGAGCACGCGCGACGCGTCCTTCAGGGCCTGCTTCGCCTTGATGGTGCCGTACGTCACGATCTGCGCGACGCGCTCCGAGCCGTACTTCTCGGTGACGTACTTGATGACCTCGGACCTGCGGCGATCATCGAAGTCGACGTCGAAGTCGGGCATGGAGACGCGGTCGGGGTTGAGGAAGCGCTCGAAGATGAGGCCGTGGCGCAGCGGGTCGAGGTCGGTGATGCCCATCGCGTAGGCGGCCATGGACCCAGCACCGGATCCACGGCCGGGGCCGACGCGGATGCCGTTGTCCTTCGCCCAGTTGATGAAGTCGGCGACGACGAGGAAGTAGCCGGGGAAGCCCATCTGGTTGATGACGCCGATCTCGTAGTCGGCCTGCTTGCGCACGTCGCTCGGGATCCCACCCGGGTAGCGCTTGCCGAGGCCGGTGTCGACCTCCTTGATGAACCAGCTGCTCTCCGTCTCTCCCTCTGGCACGGGGAAGCGCGGCATGTAGTTGGCGCTCTCGTCGAACTCCGCGGAGCAGCGCTCGGCGATGAGCAGCGTGTTGTCGCACGCTTCAGGGTGGTCGCGGAAGATGGCGCGCATCTCGGCGGCCGACTTGAGGTAGTACCCCGTGCCGGAGAACTGGAAGCGGTTCGGGTCGTCCATGGTCGACCCGGACTGGACGCAGAGGAGCGCAGAGTGGCTGTCGGCATCGTGCGAGTGCGTGTAGTGGAGGTCGTTCGTCGCGACCAGCGGAAGGCCGAGGTCCTTCGCGAGCTTGAGCAGGTCGGGCATGACGCGGCGCTCGATGTCGATGCCGTGGTCCATGATCTCGCAGAAGTAGTTCTCCGCGCCGAAGATGTCTCGGAACTCCGCGGCGGCGGCGCGAGCTTCGTTGTACTGCCCGAGCCGCAGCCTCGTCTGCACCTCGCCGGAGGGGCATCCGGTCGTCGCGATGAGGCCCTTCGAGTACGTGTTGAGCAGCTCGCGGTCCATGCGCGGCTTGAAGTAGTACCCCTCCATGGACGCGCGGCTCGAGAGCCGGAAGAGGTTGTGCATGCCCTGCGTCGTCTCGCTGAGCATCGTGATGTGCGTGTAGGCACCGGAACCGGAGACGTCGTCTCCCCCGCCGTTGCCCCACTTCACCCGAGTCCGGTCGCCGCGGTGCGTCCCCGGCGTCAGATAGGCCTCCGTGCCGATGATCGGCTTGATGCCGTGCTCCTTGGCTGCCTTCGCGAACTCGTAGGCGCCGAACACGTTGCCGTGGTCGGTCATCGCCACCGCGGGCATGCCCTGCTCGACAGCGGCCTTCATGAGCTCGCCGATCCGGGCTGCACCGTCGAGCATCGAGTACTCGCTGTGGACGTGGAGGTGGGCGAACGAGTCTGCTGAAGGCAATGTCTCTCCGGGAAGAAGGGTGGATCGGCGCACCCATCTTAGATCGCCGGAGCGGGTCCGCGAGCGTGCCTGTGGACTACAGCTCGCCCTCGCGCAGCACCTCGAGCGAGTGCGCCAGATCGTCGGGGTACTCGGTCGTGAACCGCACGGGCTCACCTGTTCTGGGGTGCGCGAACCCGAGCTCCTTCGCGTGCAGCCACTGGCGCTTGAGGCCGAGCTTCGCGGCGAGGATCGGGTCGGATCCGTAGAGCGGGTCGCCGATGCAGGGATGGCGCTGTGCCGCCATGTGCACGCGGATCTGATGTGTGCGCCCCGTCTCGAGGTGCACCTCGAGGAGGGCTCCACGACGGAACGCCTCCGTGGTCTCGTAGTGGGTGACGGAGGGCTTGCCCTCGCTCGTCACGGCGAACTTCCACGAGGAACCGGGGTGGCGCCCGATGGGGGCATCGATCGTTCCGGAGAGGGGATCAGGGTGGCCCTGGACGACCGCGTGGTAGACCTTGTCGACCTCGCGGTCGTGGAAGGCCTTCTTGAGCTGCGCGTATGCCAGCTCGCTCTTCGCGACGACCATGAGTCCGCTGGTTCCCGCGTCGAGGCGATGCACGATGCCCTGGCGCTCGGATTGCCCGGACGTCGAGATCGTGAAGCCCGCCGCTGCGAGCGCACCAAGGACCGTCGGCCCATCCCATCCGATCGATGGATGGGCTGCCACGCCGACGGGCTTGTCGATCACGACGAAGTCGTCCTCATCGTGCACGATCTTGAGGTCGGGCACCGCGATGGGCACGACTTCGACCGGCCCAGCCTGCTGCCATTCGACGGAGATGACGGAACCCGCCATCATCCGGTCGGACTTGCCGACCTGCTTGCCGTCGATCGTGATGCCGCCGGCTGCGGCGATGTCGGCCACCTGCGTCCTGCTGAGCCCGAGCAGCTTCGAGACTCCCGCGTCGACGCGGGCCCCCTCGAGGCCGTCTGGGATCGGGATCGTCCTGGATTGCATCACGCGTCCTTCTTCGCCTTTGGTCGGCGCTTGCCGTCGAATCCGATGTCGAACAGGGTGAGCAGCACGAACGCCGACATCCCCACGACGATGCACATGTCCGCGACGTTGTAGATCGCCGGCAGCATCCAGGGCGTGTAGATGAAGTCGATGACGTGACCGACACCGAAGCCCGGCTCGCGGAAGAGCCGGTCCCAGAGGTTGCCGAGCGCCCCGCCGAGCACGAGCCCGAAGACGGCGGCCCACAGCTTCGAACCCAGCTTCCTGGCCACGACGACGATGACGATCACCATGATGGTCGAGACGCCCGTGAAGATCCACGTCGAGCCTGCGGCGAAGGAGAAGGCCGCGCCGGGGTTCCTGACGAAATGCCATTGGAGGAATCCCCCGAGCACTTCGATGGTCTGGCCCTCGGTCATCGATCCGACGACGGCGGCCTTGCTGATCTGGTCGAGCGCAAACGCGCCGACGGCGACCGCGGCGAGCATCGCAAGAATGCGGATGCTCGGTCGCGATCGCCGTTCGGTGGTCTGCAGAGGTGTGTCCTCCACGTTCCGGTTGCTACTGGCCCGCTGGTGCGGAGCCTTCGAGGACGTCGCTGGCCTGACGGTTCAGGTCGTTGAGCTGTCCCTCGATGTAGGAGCGCAGGTTGTTGCGGTACTCGCGCTCGAAGATGCGGAGTTCCTCGATGCGAGCCTCGAGCTTCGTCTTGGTCTCCTCGAGGCGACCGAGGGTCTCGCGTTCCTTGGCCTCGGCCTCGGTGACGATCGTGCGGGCACGACCCTCGGACTCGGCCGTGATCTCGCGGGCACGCTTCTCGCTGTCGCCCTCGATCTGACGGGCGCGGGTCTCGGACTCGGCGACGATCTCTCGTGCACGGGTCTCGCCCGTTGCGATGATCTCGTCGCGCTTGCGGGTTCCCTCTTCGACGTGCTCGTCGTGGAGGCGACGGGCGAGCGCGATGAGCGAGCTGCTCGTCTCGGCCTCGTCTTCGCCCTGCGCGACGACGGGTGCGGGAGCTGCGGGCTGAGCGAGCGGAGCGATGGGCTCCGGCTCGGGCTCGGGCGCTGCCTCGACCTCGACGCTGGGCTCCTCGACCGGGGCGGGAGCGGCTGCGGCCGGCGCGTGATCGGCGCGGGCCTGTGCCTCTTCGAGCTGCTGACGAAGCTGCTCGTTCTCCCCCACGAGGCGGCGCATCTCTGCAACGACCTCGTCGAGGAAGTCGTCGACCTCATCTTGGTCGTACCCCTCGCGGAACTTGGTCTGCTGGAAGCGTTTGTTGATGACGTCCTCAGGAGTGAGTGCCATGTCGGCCACCTTTCGACTCTCTCTGCGATTGGTCTGTATCTGGTATAGACACTGAGTTTTACTTCAAGACTCTGGGCCTGACTTCAAGACATTGGATCTTGCTTCAAGACACTGGGTCTGACTTGACAACACTAGCGTTGCACAGGTGTGCGCGCAGAACGTTGCTGTGCTGCACAGCACATAGGTCACATTACGGCACTTGGGTCCCGCGCGTCACATTCTGCCGGGAAAGTCGGCATTGACCTCGTGGAATACGCCGATTCCGGCCATCCACGGGGCAGAACCGGGACCGGACGGCAGCCGCGCTCAGAGGAGACGGACGAGATTCGACGTGATGACGAGGGCGAACATCACGATGATCCAGGCGAGGTCGAGCGCGATGTTGCCGATGCGGAGCGGCGGGACGACCTTCCGAACCGCACGGAGGGGCGGGTCGGTCAGCGAGTACACGCCTTCGCAGAGCACGAGGACGAAGCCCTTCGGCTTCCAGCGCGGGGCGAACATGCGCGCGTAGTCGAGGATCAGCCGCCCCCACATCACCATGATGTAGAGGCCGATGATGAAGCCGAGGATCGCGCCGAGGATGTTCATTCGTTTCCTGAGATGTTGTCGCGCAGACACGGCGACGGTGCACCCACTGGATGCACCGTCTCACCGTTCGCGCGAATGCGGGCCGGTCCGCCTGGCGGCAGAGCCTGACTGGATGGGGCTACTGGAAGAACGAGGCTTCCTTCTCCGCCTCGAGCTTGCTCGACTCGCCGTGGACGGCGATGTGCTGCGGAGAGAGCAGGAAGACCCGGCTCGTCACGCGCTCGATCTTGCCATACAGGCCCTGAGAAAGTCCGCTCGCGAAGTCGATGAGGCGACGGGCTTCAGCCTCGTCCATCTCCGAGAGGTTCATGATGACCGGGACGCCATCGCGGAAGTTCTCGGCGATGACCTGCGCGTCTTTGTTGTAGGCCTTCGGGTGGACCGTGAGGATCTCGTTCATTTCCGCCATCGCCGGGGTCGAAGTGTGCTTGGGAGCTTTGGTGATCGGAGTCACTGGCGCCGGCTTGGGGCGCTCGGTGACCACCGGGGAGAGCTGCGGCGAGGGGGCCGCCGTGGGCGACTGCCTCTGCTGCTGCTGCGCCTGGGGCGTCTCGTCGTGCAGATTCTGCTCGTCTTCGTCAGCAAGGCCCAGGTAGACCATGGCATTGCGCAGCGGGTTGGCCATTGTGCTCCTCCGTGTGTTCGGCGTGCGTCCACGCTACGTCCGGTCGGGGCGCTTTCCCGTGATTGCCGCGCCGATCCTTAGGTGTGTCGCACCGTTTTCGATGGCTTCCCTGAAATCGTTCGACATGCCCATCGAGAGTGCGGTGGCAGCTGGCGCAAGCGCCTGGATGCGCTGGCCCAGCTCCCTGAGGTCGCCGAAGGATGCGCGCGGCTCCTCCCCCAGCGGGGCGACGCACATGAGGCCCTGCAGCTCGAGGGTCGGAGTGCGGAGCACGTGCTCGACGAGCGCGTCGAGCTCGTCGGGCTGGACGCCACCCCGGGTGGCGTCTGGCGTCATGTTGACCTGCACGAAGACGGGCAGCGGCCGCTCGCGCTCGATCGTCGACAGGGCGTCGACGAGGCCCGCGCGGTCGATCGAGTGCACGGCATCCGCGTACTGGGCGATCTGCCTGGCCTTCTTCGTCTGGATCTGACCGACGAAGTGCCACTCGAGCTCGGCGCGGCCGGCGAGCGCCTCGGCCTTGTCTCTCGCCTCCGGATGCCTGCTCTCCGCGAAGCGGCGCAGTCCGAGGTCGACGAGCTGGGCCACGAGCTCTGGACCGTGGAACTTGGTGACCGGGATGAGGGTGACCTCGGCGACGTCCCGGCCCGCGGCACTGCAGCTCTCGCCGATGGCCGCCTGGATCGCCGAGAGGCGCTCGGCCAGCGTCGAATGACCCTGGCCGAGCGCCTCCACTGCGTGCTCTGGCATGTGCGCCCTACTTGAGGAAGTCCGGGACGTCGAGGATGTCCTCGGCGTCGTCGTACGCCGCCTCTGGCTCGCGGCGCGGAGCGATCGTGGGAGCCTCAGCCGTCGACCAGGACGGGGCCTGCGCTACGGGGACCGGGGCCTGGACGGGCTCCCGTTCGATGGGCGCCGCGGGGGCCGATGCGACTGCGGCAGCAGCAGCGCCGAGCCCGATCGCTCCGGTATTCGCCTGCTGCACGGGAGCCGCGGCGACCGCCGGGGCCGCCTGCTGCTCCTGGATCGTCTTGGGCTCGCCACCGGCGAAGCCTGCGGCGATGACCGTCACGCGCACCTCATCGCCGAGGGTGTCGTCGATGACGGCACCGAAGATGATGTTGGCCTCCTGGTGGACGGCCTCCTGCACGAGCTTGGCGGCGTCGTTGATCTCGAAGATGCCGAGGTTGGAGCCACCCTGGATCGACAGCAGGACGCCGTGGGCACCCTCGATGCTCGCCTCGAGCAGAGGTGAGGCCACGGCGAGCTCTGCGGCCTTGATGGCACGGTCCGCGCCTCGGGAGGAGCCGATGCCCATGAGGGCGGAGCCGGCACCCTGCATGACCGACTTCACGTCGGCGAAGTCGAGGTTGATGAGGCCAGGAGTCGTGATGAGGTCGGTGATGCCCTGCACACCGGCGAGCAGCACCTGGTCTGCCGTGGAGAACGCCTCGATCATCGAGATTCCGCGGTCGCTGATCTCCAGGAGACGGTCGTTGGGCACGACGATGAGGGTGTCGACCTCTTCCTTCAGGGTCGCGACGCCCTGCTCGGCCTGCTGCATGCGGCGTCGGCCCTCGAAGCTGAAGGGCTTCGTGACGACACCGATCGTGAGGGCGCCGATCGACTTGGCGATGCGGGCGACGACCGGAGCGCCACCCGTTCCGGTGCCTCCGCCTTCTCCCGCGGTCACGAAGACCATGTCGGCGCCGGCGAGCGCCTGCTCGATCTCCTCGGCGTGGTCCTCGGCGGCACGGCGTCCGACCTCTGGGTCGGCTCCCGCTCCGAGCCCACGGGTGAGCTCGCGGCCAACGTCCAGCTTGACGTCGGCGTCGCTCATGAGCAGCGCCTGAGCATCGGTGTTGATCGCGATGAACTCGACGCCACGGAGGCCGAGCTCGATCATGCGGTTGACTGCATTGACGCCGCCGCCGCCGATGCCGACGACCTTGATGACGGCGAGGTAGTTGTTGGTGTTCGACACGTGTCCGGCCCCTCGTTGGCGTGTGGTGTGGATGAAGTACGGAGTGCACACCTCGGCGAGAAGCCCGAGAGCTTCAACCTCTACTTGAAGCTCAGAGATATGCGGTTTCCTGATTGCTTGCTTCGACGCTAGGTCGCGAAGCCCGCACGATCCGTGCAGTCCGCAGGTGTGTTGCGTTTTGCGCGGCGAATGACCGCGAGTCGCTTCAACCCCCACTTGAAGGTTTCCCCGTGACCGCCACCGCGGGCTCGCATCAGCGGGTGACGGGTGTCTCCGGACTCGACACGTCGTAGCTCGAGATGGACTGCTCGGCTGTCGCCGCGACGAGAGCCGCGAGCACCTCGGCCTTGCGGTCGGACTCCTCGGCGCTCCCCCAGACGACCTCCGCGCCGCTTCGCATCGTGAGGCGGACGTCGTCGATGCTCTTGGCCGTGACCGCAGCCACTCCGGAGCGGAACTCGACGGGCAGCGCGAGCGACACCGCGGCTGCCGACGCGAACGCCTCGGAGCCGACTCCCTGCCCGTCGAGCTCGAGGGTGGGGATGTCGGCGGCGGGTTCCGGCTGCGTCCACAGCACGACTCCCGCTGCGTCCATGACGTCGTAGCCTGCCGGCACCTGGACGGTACCGATCGGGGAGCGCTCGACGATCGTCACGACGAGCCTGCTCGGCGGCTCGACTCGAATCGAGTAGCTCTGCACCAGCACGTAGGACTGCAACCGGCTCTCGACGTCCTCGTTCGTGACGAGGGCGAGCGGCTGGCCGTTGAGATCGGCGAGGGATGCGTCGACCTGCGCCTTGTCGACGCGCTCGGCGCCGGACACGACGATCTCCCGCACGGACATGATGGGGCTGTAGACGGCGACCGCCACGAACGCCACGAGGGCGGCGAGGGCCGCCGCGATCCAGAGCAGGATGCGACGACGCCGTCGCGCGCGCCAGGTGAATCGGCGCGCCTCGTCGCCGAGCACGCTCACGACTGGCCTTGCTCCTTCGCGCCGAGCGCGTCGAGGAGCTGGGGCACGATGAGGTTGACGTCGCCGCAGCCGAAGGTGATCACGAAGTCGCCGTCGCGGGAGATCTGCGCCACAGTGTCGGCAGCATCCTGCCAGTCGGGGCGATAGGCGACCTTGCTCTGGTCGACGAAGGCGTTCTCCACCAGGGCCCCGGTGACGCCCTCGATCGGGTCCTCCCGAGCTCCGCACACGTCGAGCACGACGGTCTCGTCGGCGAGGCGCTCGTAGACCTCGGCGAACACGTCGCTCATCGCCAGCGTGCGCGAGTAGAGGTGGGGCTGGTGGACGGCGATGAGGCGGCCGGAGCCGACGACGGTGCGAGCCGCGGAGAGCGCTGCCTCGACTTCGGCCGGGTGGTGGGCGTAGTCGTCGTAGACGCTGACACCGTTCACCGTGCCGTGCAGCTCGAAACGGCGCTTGGTGCCTCCGAACTCCGAGAGCGCGTCGAGGACGGCGGCAGGCTCGAAGCCGAGCTGCACGAGGACGACGAACGCGCCGGTCGCGTTCAGCGCGTTGTGGACGCCGGGCACGTGCAGGAGCGCCGGGTAGTCGACGCCCTGCCAGGTGACGGTGAACCGGGTCTCCCCGCCCTCGGACGCGATGTCGGAGACGCGCGCGTCGGCCGACGGAGCCTGGCCGAAGGTCAGGATGCGGTCGTGGGAGAGCTTCCCGGTCAGCTCGACGGCGAGCGGGTCGTCGCTCGAGATGACGACGGCCTCGGTGGCGGCGTCTGCGAACTGGACGAACGCGGCCTCGAAGGCCTCGACGGTGCCGTAATGGTCGAGGTGGTCGTTGTCGACGTTCGTGATGAGCGCGATCGCCGTGTCGTAGAACAGGAAGGACCCGTCGGACTCGTCCGCCTCGACGACGAACGCCTCACCGGAGCCCACCGCGGAGCTCGTGCCGAGCGCCGAGATGATGCCGCCGTTCACGAAGCTCGGGGAGGCATCGAGCGCGTCCAACGCCGTGACGACCATGCCGGTCGACGTGGTCTTCCCGTGTGCGCCTGCGACCGAGACGAGACGGCTTCCGCGCGTCAGCCAGACGAGTGCCTGCGAGCGGTGCAGGACGTTGAGTCCGCGCTGCTTCGCCAGGACGAGCTCCGGGTTGTCTGGCCAGAGGGCGCTCGTCACGACGATGGTGTCGGCGTCGCCGAGGTGCTCGGCGGCGTGCCCGATCTCCACCCGGGCTCCGCGTTCGCGAAGCTCCCTGGTCGCGTAGTTCTCGGTGCGATCGCTGCCGGAGACGGTGAGGCCACGGTCGAGCATCATGCGTGCAATGCCGCTCATGCCAGAGCCGCCGATGCCGATGAAGTGCACCGCGCCGATCTCATCGGGGATCTGCGCGGTGGCGTCTGGATTGATCATCTCTGCTCCTGGGTTCGCTCGGTCTTCGAGCTGCGCGGCGTATGCCACGTCGATGGTCGAGGGTACTCCGCCTGACCGAGGTGGGAAATCTAGCGCCCCTGAGGGCTCCGCAGCGCCTCGTCGAGGAGCGTGACGACGCGAGCAGCGCCGTCCCGCTGCGCGGACGCGAGGGTCGCGGCCTCCATGCGAGCGCGGCGCTCGTCGTCGCGAGCGAGCGCGAGGAGCTCTTTCGACGCCCACTCCGGGGAGAAGTCGCCGTCGCTCACGCGGAGGGCGCCGCCGGCAGCGAGCACCGAGCGGATGTTGATCGTCTGGTGATCACCCGTGGCCGCGGGGTACGGCACGTAGACGGCTGGGAGTCCGACGACGCCCAGTTCGCTGACCGTCGAGGCGCCAGCGCGGGCGACGACCAGGTCGGCGGCCGCGAAGGCCAGATCCATTCGGTCGCAGTACTCGAGGACGTGGTAGCCGTCGAGCTCGTCGTGCTCGAACTTGGATAGCCCGCCGACGAGGTGAAGGACCTGCCACCCCTCCGCGATCAGCTCGGGGACCACGGCCCTCACCGTCTCGTTGACGCGCCTCGCACCGAGCGAGCCGCCGGTGACGAGGAGGGTGCGGCGTGCCGGGTCGAGTCCGAAGAATTCGACGGCCTCGCTCCGCTTCACCGCACGATCGAGGTGCTCGATCTCGGCGCGCAGGGGCATGCCGACGGTCACGGCCCCACGGAGCGGGGTGCCGTCGAAAGCCACGCCGACCCGCTTCGCCCAGCGCGCGCCGAGCTTGTTCGCCATGCCGGGGAGCGCGTTCGCCTCGTGCACGACGATCGGCACTCGTCCCCGGGCGGCCAGGTAGGCGGGAGCGGCCGCGTAGCCGCCGAACCCTGCGACCGCATCGATGTCGTGCTCGACGAGCATGCGCCGGACGGAGGAGACGGTCTCGCGAAGCCGCGGCAGGAACGTGAGCACCTGCGCGTTCGGGCGCCGCGGGAACGGCAGCTTCGGGATGGTCAAGAGCTCGTATCCGCGGGCTGGCACGAGGCGCGCTTCGAGCCCTTCCTTCGTGCCGAGGACGAAGATCTTGGATTCCGGGTCACGGGCGCGCAGCGCATCTGCGACTGCGAGGAGTGGGTTGACGTGGCCGGCCGTGCCGCCTCCGGCGAGCAGGTAGTTGGTCACGTGCGTGACTCCGATCTCTTCGGGTTGCGGGCGATCGACAAGACTATGCCAATCGCGAAGAGTGTCGTGATGAGCGCGGAACCACCGGAGGAGACGAGCGGGAGCGGCACGCCGAGCACGGGGAGGAAGCCGATGACCACCGCGATATTCACGAAGGCCTGGAAGACGATCCAGGTCAGCACTCCGCCGACGATCGTCTTCGCGGTCCAGTCGCTCGCCTCGTGGTAGATGCGCACGAGCACGACGGCGAGCAGGACGAAGAGCCCGATCACCACGATCGCGCCGACGAGCCCCAGCTCTTCGCCGATGATCGCGAAGATGAAGTCGTTGTCGGCCTCAGGCAGCCACGACCACTTGGCCTTCGAGTTCCCGAGGCCGGAGCCGAAGAGGCCACCGGCGGCCAGCGCATAGAGGCCGTGGGCGCTCTGCCACCCCCACGACTCGTAGTCGACGTCGCCGCCGAAGAAGTTGGTGATGCGGGCCATGCGGTTGTCGCTGAAGACCGACATCAGCACCGCCCCGGCCACGGCGACGGCGAGAGCCAGCAGGAGGTATCTGGTTGCAACTCCCCCGAAGTACAGCGCGCCGAGCACAAGCGCCCCGACCACGATGATGGTGCCGAGGTCCTTGCTCAGGAGCATGATCCCGAAGCAGAGGAGCAGGACGGGCACGATCGGGACCGCGACCTCCTTGCCGATATGGAGCTTGCCCTGCTTGCGGCCGATGATGAGACCGAGCCAGAGCACAAGGGCGACCTTGACGACCTCCGCCGGCTGCATCGTCGTGAAGCCGAGGTTGATCCAGGCCCGGTTGCCGTTGATGTCCACGCCGATGGGCGTGAAGACGAGCGCCTGGAGGATGATGGCGACGGCGAGCGCGGCCCACGCCGACCTCTTCCAGAAGCTGAGGGGCATCCGGGATGCGAAGAGCATGAGCGGGATGCCGAGCGCCGCGAACGTCGCCTGGCTCACGAACCGTGACGAGACCGCGTTCCCTCCCGCGAACTCCTCGACCGAGGAGCTCGAGAGCACCATGACGATGCCGAAGGCGACGAGGAACAGCGTGATGGACAGCAGGAGCACGAAGTTCCTGTTGACGCCGCGGATGCGCTTGCCGAGGGAGACGACGACGGCGGTCGAGGAGCTCTTGCGGGCGGGCGCGGTACGCGCGCTCGGGCCGCCTGGACTACTCGGGGGTGCGGTCCGGGGAGCCTTCTGTCTCGGCATGCAGGCCCCCTTCAAGATGCGACGCGACGGCCAGCGCGAATCGCTGACCACGGTCGCTGTAACTCACGAACTGATCCATGGAGGCGGCCGCCGGTGCGAGCAGCACGGTGTCCCCGTCCTGCGCGAGCCGAGCGGCTTCCGCCACGGCACGACTCATGATGGAGTCAGTTTCGCTCACGTCGATCTCGATGAAGGTGACCTGGGGCGCGTGTTGCGCGAACGCGTCGACGACCTCGGAGCGCGAGGCTCCGAGCACGACGGCACCCCGCAGCCGCCCTGCATGCTTCGCGACGAGGGGTGCGATGTCGACGCCCTTCAGGAGCCCTCCGACCAGCCAGACGACGCTGCGGTGAGCGGCCAGGGAGGCATCGGCCGCGTGCACGTTCGTGGCCTTGGAATCATCGACCCACAGGACGCCAGAGCGCTCGGCGAGGACCTCGTGGCGGTGCCGGTCGACGGAGAACGTCGAGAGCGCAGCCGAGATGGCGGAGACGGGAACACCGACCGCGCGGACGAGAGCGGCGGCCGCCAGCACGTCCTCGACGAGGTGCTTCGAGGAGAGCCCGCGCAGGCGCAGCTCATCCAGCGTCGTCAGCTCGAGCGCGGTGCGCGCTCGATCATCGAGGAACGCGCGGTCGACGAGGATGCCGTCGACGACACCGAAGTCGCTGGGGCCGGGCACATCCGTGCCGAAGCCGATCGCACGGCATCCCTCGATGACGTCGGCCGCCTCGACGAGATCCAGCGTGGCCTCGTCGCCCTTGTTGTAGACGCAGGCGATCTGGGCACGCTCGTAGACGCGCCCCTTCGCTGCTCGATAGGCCTCGGCTCCGCCGTGCCAGTCGAGATGATCGTCCGCGATGTTGAGGACGACGGCCGCGTGCGCCGACATCGAGTGCAGCGAGTGCAGCTGGAAGCTCGAGAGCTCGACGACGAGCAGCTGGAACTCTGCCGGGTCCCTGAGCACGTCGAGGACCGGCACGCCGATGTTGCCGCACGGCGCGGTGCGGATGCCAGCGGCGAGCCCCATGTGCGCTGCGAGCTGGGTGGTCGTCGTCTTGCCGTTCGTGCCGGTGACGGCGAGCCACGGCGCCGCCTCCCCGAACTTGTCGCGAAGCCGCCAGGCGAGCTCCACGTCCCCCCAGAGCGGAACGCCGAGCGCTTCAGCCGCCGCGATGAGCGGGTGGCTCGGCGCGAAGCCGGGAGACGCGACCACGAGGTCGGCGCCGAGGCCCCGCAGCGCCTCGACCGCGACGTCGTCGCTCTCGGCGATCGTGACGGGGACGTCGAGGACGTCGAGGATGCGCTCGCGCTCCTCGTCGTGGGACTGGGCGATGACGTGCGGCCTCGCACCGAGTTCGGTGAGGGTGTCGGCGACCGAGAACCCGGTCTTGCCGAGTCCGAGCACTGCGACGGCGACGCCGTTCCAGTCGTCGTGCCAGCTTCGCAGCGCCTCGATGTCGCGGGTCACGTCGTGACCCCCCACTCCGCGTAGAAGAGGCCGATGCCGAGCGCGGCGCACAGCCCCGCGATGATCCAGAACCTGACGACCACCGTCGTCTCAGCCCAGCCCTTCAACTCGAAGTGGTGGTGGATCGGGCTCATGAGGAAGATGCGCTTCCCCTTGGTGAGCTTGAAGTAGATGCGCTGCACGATGACGGATCCGGTCGTCATGACGAACAGCCCGCCGATGAGGACGAGGAGCAGCTCGGTCCGGGTGATGATGGCGAAGGCGGCGATGGCACCACCCAAGCCGAGCGAGCCGGTGTCGCCCATGAAGATCTGCGCAGGCGAGGTGTTCCACCAGAGGAAGCCGATGAGGGCTCCCGCGATGCCGGCCGCGACGATCGCGACGTCGAGGGGCGCGTACGCCGTGTAGCACGCCGACTCGAGCGACTCCGCGAGACGCTCGGTCCCGCAGGCCTGGTTGAACTGCCAGTAGGCGATGATGCCGTACGAGCCGATCGAGATGATCGAGGCCCCCGTGGCGAGGCCGTCGAGGCCGTCCGTCACGTTGACGGCGTTCGATGTGCTCGTCGTGATGACGACGATCCAGATGATGAGCGCGATCGTTCCCGCGACGGCGCCGAGCGCCATGAAGTCGATGGGCAGGTCGCGGATGAACGAGATGTGCGTGGAGATGACCGGCACGCCGTCGTTGTTGCGGAACTGGAGGCCGACCACCGCGAAGAGCCCGGCGACGACGACCTGGCCGACGATCTTCGACCATCCGCCGAGGCCGAGCGACTGCTGCTTGCGCACCTTGAGGAAATCGTCGATGAAGCCGATGACGCCGAGGCCGACCATCATGCCGAGGATGAGGAGTCCCGCGGCCGTGACCTGGTCGCCCGTCGCGAGCGTCGCCGCGAAGTACGCGAGCACCGACCCCACGATGAAGACGATGCCGCCCATCGTCGCGGTGCCCCGCTTCGAGTGGTGGGCCTGGGGCCCGTCCTCTCGGATGAACTGACCCCACTCGAGGCGATGGAAGAGCCGGATGAAGAGCGGCGTCATGAAGAGCGTGAACGCCAGCCCGACGCCCCCGGCAATAAGGATCGCTATCACGCGAAGTGCCCCCTGAGGTGCTCGGCGAAACGGTCCCCAAGGTGTCGGAGGCCCGCTGAGTTCGAAGACTTGACGAGCACGAGGTCACCAGGGCGGGTCTCCCGCACGAGGAGCTCGTAGGCCTCGTCCATGGACTCGACGAAGATGGACTCGCCGTCCCAGGAACCCTGGGCGATGGCGCCGAGGTGGAGCGCGCGCGCGTCACGGCCGACGACGATGAGCTGATCGATGCCGAGGCGGACCGCGAGGAGTCCGAGGCGGTCGTGCTCCTCGATCGACGCGTCGCCGAGCTCGCTCATGGCGCCGAGCACCGCGACCGTGCGCGACCCCGTCGGCGCGATCTGCGCGATGGTCTTCAGCGCAGCGGCCATGGAGTCCGGGCTCGCGTTGTACGCGTCGTTGATCAGGTTGACCTGGCCAGAGTGCTGGAGCTCCATGCGCCACTGTTCAGCGCGGGTGACGCGCTCGAGCGCGTCGCGGATCTCGGTCGCCGGAACTCCCTGCGTGTGGGCTGCGGCTGCCGCGGCGAGCGCGTTGGTGACGTGATGCTCCCCGATGACCCCGAAGCGCACCAGGACGGCGTCCTCTCCGGGCAGGTGCAAGGTGAACTGGGTGCCGGCGAGGCTCGTCGAGACGTCGCTCGCACGCACATCCGCTCGAGCTCCCCTGCCGAACCAGAGGACGTCGGCCTCGGTCTTGTCGGCCATCGAGGCGACCCGGCCGTCGTCGGCGTTCAGCACGGCGGTGTCGCCGGCGACGAGGCCCTGCACCATCTCGGTCTTCGAGGTCAGCGTCACCTCGATGCCGCCGAACTCGCCGGCGTGGGCGAGGCCGACCGTGAGCACGATCCCGACGTCGGGCTTGGCCATCGCGATGAGCCGGCTGATCTCGCCGGGTGCGCTCGCACCCATCTCGGCGATGAGGGTCTGCGTGCCCTCGGTCAGCTTGAGGAAGGTGAGCGGGGCTCCGACCTCGTTGTTGAAGCTGGCGACGGGGGCGACGGTCTCCCCTCGAGCCGAGAAGATCTCGCGGAGGAGGTTCTTGGTCGTCGTCTTGCCGTTGGATCCGGTCACGGCGATCGTCGTGAGCTCGCCGCGGGCCTTGACACGGGTCACGACCGCTGTGGCGAGACGCCCGAGCGCGAGGACGGCGTCATCGACGACGACCTGGGTGACGGGGAGGTCGAGGATGCGCTCGACGAGCAGGAGAGCGGCTCCGTTCTCGACCGCCTTCGGCGCGAAGAGGTGTCCGTCGGTGAACTCGCCCGGCTTGGCGACGAAGATATCGCCGGTTCGGATGAGCCGAGAGTCGGTGTCGACGGTCCCGGAGAAGACGCTCTCGAGGGTGTCGCCTGCCGCCGGTCGGGCTTCTCCCCCGGTGATCTCTGCGATCTCGCGAAGTCGGAGTTCGATCATCCGCTCACCACCCTGCTTCCCTGAGCGCCGCTCTGGCCTCTTCTCGTGCCGAATACTGGATCTTCTTGCCCGCGACCTCGGTGTAGCTCTCGTGGCCCGGACCGGCAACGAGGATAGTGTCCTCTGCGCCCGCAAGCGAAACCGCCTTGCGCAGACCGAGGCTCGCGTCGGCGATCTCGTAGAGCTCGCGTTCGGGGTGGCTCGACCTGGCGCTCTCGACGAGGACGCGTCGGATCTCGTCCGGGTCCTCGGTGCGGGGGTTGTAGTCGGTGATGATGACGACGTCGCTGCCTGCGGCGGCGACTCGCGCCATCTCGGGCCGCTTCGTCCGGTCGCGGTCGCCGTCGGCACCGAAGACCATGAAGAGGCGTCCCGTCGTCATCGCGCGAAGCGCGCCGAGCGTCTGCTCGAACGCGTCCGGGGTGTGCCCGTAGTCGACGTACAGGCGAGGGCCTCGCTCACCGGAGACCAGTTCGAGGCGCCCAGGCACGAAGGCGTCGATGCCGCCGTCACGCTCGAGCACCTCGGCGATCTCGCCGAGGTCGTAGCCGGACTCGACGAGCATCGCGATCGCGAGTCCCGCGTTAGCCGCAGAGAACCAGCCGGGCATCGGGATGCTCGTGTGCAGGACCCGGTCATCTGGGCTCGTGAGCGTGAAGCTCGTGCTGCCTCCGCTGGAGTCGGTGACGACCAGGTTCCAGTCGGCGTCGGTCCCGGGCTTGGAGGAGATGGTCGTGACGGGGATGCGGGAGTCCTCGACGACGCGCGCGCCCCACTCGGAGTCGAGCGACACGACGCCGCGTCGAGCGCGCTCCGGCGTGAAGAGCTTGAGCTTCTCGCCGAAGTAGGCGTCGAAGTCGACGTAGTCGTCGAGGTGGTCGTGCGAGAGGTTGATGAAGCCGACGACGTCGAACTCGATGCCGTCGACCCGGTGCCTCGTGATGGCCTGCGCGGAGACCTCGATGCTGGCCGCGTGGACGCCGACCTCGCGCATGCGGGCGAGCAGCGCGTGCAGCTCGCTGGCTTCTGGCGTCGTCAGGCTCGCCTCGATGCGCTCTTCGCCGATGCGGCGCTCGACCGTCGTGGTGAGGCCGGTGACGACCCCCAGCTGCAGCAGGAGGCCGTCGAGGATGTAGACGACGGACGTCTTCCCGTTGGTTCCCGTGACGCCGAAGAGCTTCGGCTGGTCCGGGTCGGTGCGGTAGATCCACGCGGAGACGTCGCCGAGCGCGAGACGCGGCTCCTCGGTCACGAGGACCGGTACTCCGAGGTCGCTGGCCAGCTCGGCCCCGGCGGCGTCGGTGAGGACAGCGACGGCGCCGGCCTCGGCCGCGTTCGCGGCGTAGCTGGCTCCGTGCACGCGAGCACCGGGGAGCCCCACGTACAGGTCTCCGGCTTCGACGTCCAGTGATGAGATGGAGACGCCGGTCACCTCGACCTGGTCGACGCCTTCTGGGGCGTCGAGTCCGAAGTGCGCGCACAGCTCGGAGAGCGAGCGCGGCACTGGGTGGGATGGACGAATGCTTGCTGCGGGCATGACTTCCTGTGCAGTAGTGCGGATCAGAACGTGGTCGGGATCGTCGGCCACGGGCTCGGCGATGGTGCCACCCGGTTGGATTGGAGGACGTAGGCCATGACATCGTGCCATGCTGGCGCGGTGGCGGCGCTGCCCCTCATCGTAGTTGGGTTCATGATCGAGACCGTCACGACGTACTTGGGGTCGTCGATCGGAGCGACTCCCGCCATCGAGGTCATGAAGCTGCCGTCGACGTACTGGCCCTGCCCGTCAGAGACCTCGGCGGTGCCCGTCTTGATGCCGACACGGTAGCCGGGGATCGCCACCTCGTTCGCGAGGCTCCCGCTCTGCGCCGTGGCCTCGAGCAGCGTCAGCGTGTCGGTTGCGGCCTGCGCGGAGACGACCTGGCGCGGCTCACCGGGTTCGCTCGGCACGAAGCCGTCCTCGGTCTCGCAGCCCTCGACGAGCTGGACGGGAAGCCGCTGACCGCCGTTGGCGATGGTCTGGTAGGCGCTCGCCATCTGCGGGGCCGTGACCTGCAGGCCCTGGCCGAACATCGTGGCGTAGTTGGTCTGCGGGTCCCACTCGTCGTACGGGCGGACCGTTCCGGCCTCCTCTCCGAGGAAGTCGGCCTCGGTGTCGGCGTTCAGGCCGAAGTCGAGCATGTAGTCGTAGCGCTCGCCCGCGCTCAATCGCTGCCCCATCAAGGCGATGCCGATGTTGGAGGAGCGCGTCATGATGCCAGCAGCGGTCCAGCGTTCGTCGCCGTGCGCCCAGTCGTCGCCGAAGCTGACGTCGGTCTGCTCGAAGCGGCCGGGCACCGTGAACTGCTCAGCGGGCGTGGAGAGGCCCTTGTCGAAGACCATCGCTGCGGTGAGTGCCTTCATCGTCGAGCCGGGCTCGTACGGTGCTGTGAAGGCGCGCGAGCCGCGGTCCTCCGTCGCCGTGGCGCCGGGGTCGTTGGGGTCGACGGACGGGAAGTCCGCCGCGGCGAGGATCTTGCCGGTGCCGACCTCCTGGACGATGATGTGCCCCCATTGGCCACCCATCGCCGTGACCTGCTGCGCGAGAACCTGGAGTGCGTAGTACTGCAGGTCGGCGTCGACCGTGAGCTTGAGCGTGCCACCCTGCTTGGCCTCGGTCAGCGTGACCTCGGTGCCGGGGATGCGCACGTTGTCCGCGCTTCGCTCGTAGGTCTCCTCGCCGTCGACGCCCGCGAGGCACTTGTTCTCCGACAGCTCGAGTCCCGCAAGGGGCTCGCCGTCGGCGCCGAGGAAGCCGGTGAGGTTCCCGGCCACCTGCCCGTTGGGGTAGACGCGCGCCGCTTCCCGCTTCGGGTAGATCCATGGGATCTCGAGCGCGCGCACCTTCTGATACGCGGCGAGCTCGAGCCCCCGGCTGAGGTACGCGAAGTTGCTGTCGGGGTCGATGGCAAGCGCCCCGTCGATGACGCCGATGAGCTCGGCCTGCTGCTGCCCGGTGATGGCTGCGATCTCGCCGAGCGCCTGGTCCCTGGAGACCGTGGCGGTCTTGCCGTCGTCGCCCGTGCGATCGAACTCTGCGACATTCGCTGGGGCGACCGTCAGGTCGAATCGGTCGGCGGAGTCGGCGAGGATCTCGCCGTTGCGGTCGATGATCGAGCCGCGCTCGCTGAAGATGGTGCTGGAGACGCCGCGCTTCGATTCGGCGTCGGCGTTGATGGTCGACGCGGAGACCAGCTGCACGTCGATGAGACGCACTCCGAAGGCGACGAGCACCGCGGTCACCAGGATGATGACGAGGCCTGCCCTGCGCCTGGACACTTTCGGTGACACGGTGGTCCTCCCCCTCTGGCGTTGCTCTTGGTGGGTCTACCTCGTGGAGGGAGAACGCAGCTCGGTGACCGAGGGTACGGCAGGCGCGGCGGCCTGCTCCGCTGAAACTCCGTTGGGGTCGGCGACCGGTGCCGCTGGCTGCGTGACCTCGTTCGTCACGAGACCCGTGTTGATGGGAGCGGCGGTGCCGGTGGAGGCCGCATCGGTGGCGAGCGAGCCGCTGCCGACCTGCAGGAACGCCTGCGAGTCGGTCGGCACCATGCCGAGCTTCGTGGCCTCGACGGCGAGGTTCTGCGCCGACGACATGGCGCTGAGCTCCTCGAGCGCCGCTGACTCGGTGCGGGCGAGCTCCGTCTGCGTCTGCTCGAGCCCACTGACCTCGTAGGCGCCCTGGGAGATCGCGATGCTCAGGGCCAGCTGCGTGACGAAGACCCCGGCGAGGACGACGAGGGAGATGAGCATCGAGCGGAGGCTCGGGAGCCGCCGGGCGCCAGGCGTCTCGACGAGTCGCAACCGCGGCGACGATGTCGCCTCCCTTGGGGCCGACTTCTGGCGACGCGTGGAGGTGGACCCGCGGAGGAGGCTTGTTGCTGCAGTCATGCCCGTGGGCTCCTAACTCTCGCCACCGCGCGCAAGCGCACGGGAAGTGCTCGTGGATTGATCTCGCCCTCGTCGGCGCCGGCCCGCTCAGCTCCGCGGACGAGACGCTCGAACTCGGGCTTGTGCTCTGGCAGCTCGACCGGGAGGCCGCTCGGCGCGGTCGACGTGGTCTTCGCCTCGAACAGCCGCTTCACGAAGCGGTCCTCGAGGGACTGGTAGGCCTCGACGACGACGCGCCCGCCGAGGGCGACTCGATCGAGGGCCTGCGGGAGGGCACGCTCGAGCGCGCCAAGCTCCGCGTTGACCTCGATGCGGAGGGCCTGGAAGACGCGCTTCGCAGGATGACCGGCATCGCGCTTCGCGGCTGGCGTGGCTCGCTGGAGGACGTCGACGAGCTGTCCGGTCGTCGCGATCGGACCCTGGGCCCGCTCGCGCACGATCCAGCTCGCGTAGCGCGGCGCGAGCTTCTCGTCGCCGTACCGGTAGAAGAGCTGCTTGAGCTCCTCCTCGCCGTACGTGGCGACGATCTCTGCCGCCGTGACGCCCTTCGTGGCGTCCATGCGCATGTCGAGGGGCGCGTCCTGGCTGTAGGAGAAGCCTCGGCTCGCTTCGTCGAGCTGGAGCGACGAGACGCCGAGGTCGAACAGGACGGCGTCGACGGTGTCGATCCCGAGCTCGTCGAGCGACGACTCGAACTCGTCGTAGACGGCGTGCACGAGCGTGACCCGATCGCCGAAGCGAGCGAGGCGCCGACCGGCGAGGCCGAGCGCCTCCGAGTCGCGATCGAATCCGACCAGGCGGGCGTTCGGGCAGCGGTCGAGGACCGCCTCGCTGTGGCCGCCCATGCCGAGCGTCGCGTCGACGTAGATGCTGCCTGGGGCCTGCAGCGCAGGCGCGAGGAGCTCCACGCAGCGCTCGAGGAGCACTGGCGTGTGCAGCGATGCCGGGTCGCGTTCGCTGTCGTTCTCCGGCTGTGTGTTCTGGCTGTTCTCTGTCATGACGATGCGGGTTCCTCCCTGATCACTGATTCCCATCCGTTCTCTCTCCCCGCGGCGATGCGCGAGGGGAGCGAAGTGGAGATTCCTTCTGCCGCCGGGGAAGTGGCTTCAGATGGGGCTCCGCGGTGCTGCTGAGCTCTGCTGCGAGGGAAGGCGCTTCAGAGCGGAACGGCTGAGAATCGGCGGTCAGGGTCAGAAGAGTCCCGGGATCACCTCCTCCGCGGTCTCGGAGAAGGCGGCCTCGTTGGCCGCGACGTAGGTGTTCCAGGCCTCTGCATCCCAGATCTCGGCGCGACTGCCCGCACCGATCACGGCGAGCTCGCGGTCGAGCCCCGCGTACTGCCTGAGCTGCTGCGGGATGGTCACGCGGTTCTGCCGGTCAGGCGTCTCCGCGTGGGCTCCGGAGAGCAAGAGGCGCAGGTAATCACGGGCCTGCTTGCTGGTGACGGGGGCCTGGCGGATGCGGTTGTGGAGCTCCTCGAACTCGCTCGTGGAGAAGACGTAGACGCAGCGGTCCTGCCCTCGGGTCAGCACGACACCCTCTTCGAGCTCGTCGCGGAACTTGGCCGGAAGGATGAGCCGGCCTTTCTCGTCGAGCTTGGGCGAGTACGTGCCAAGGAACATGCACGCCTCCCTCCCTGTCGCTGAATCCCCACATGCTCCACTTTACTCCACAACCCACCACAGATCTACGCAAACGCGCCTTTTCTCGCCTGTGAATGCAGAAAGAGGCCAGTAAATTACTGGCCTCTCAACAGTGGAGGGAAGTGGAGCTGTTTTCACCTCACAAGCGCACAAAAAAAGGGACCGGCCAGGTGGCCGGTCCCGAGGTGAGGAAGTGAGGTGGGTGGGGGAAGGTGCGAAGTGGAGGGCAGTGGGAGGACTCCCCCGTTGCTACTCCCCTTGCTGCCGCTTGTCCCAGCGGTTGCCGAGCTTGTCCATGAACGAACCGTCGGACGACTCGCCGCTCTTCGGTGAGGGGCGACCGGTCGGCAGTGGGTCGGACTGCGAAGCCGCGCCCTTCGGGGCGGCGAACGCGTAGACGACTCCCGCCAGCATCAGGACGAACCCGACGACACCCAGGACCGGGATGTTGGTGGCGACGCCGGCGACGACGACGCCGATGCCGACCGCGACGGAAAGGAACGCGACCACGACGGCTCGCGTGGTGACCGCAGCGCCGCTTCTCGGCGATGTGGACACCACGTCCGCATCGTTCTGGTAGAAGCTGCGCTCCATCTCATCAAGCAGCCGCTGCTCTTGCTCAGATAGTGCCATGTTGACCTCGTGCTCAGGGGGCGATCGGAGCCCCGCTCCGAAGTATTGCGCCCATTGTAGGCGCGCGCACCTGGGTAGAGTGGTGTCGTGTCTGAGAGTTCTACGCTGTCCTCCAAAGTCCAGCGTCGTCTGGACGCCACAATTGCCGAGAATCTTCAGGTTCTGGGGCCGATCGGCGTCGATGTGCCCGCCTTCCTGGAGCAGGCCGGGGCCTTCACGACGGGCGGCAAGCGCCTCCGAGCGTCGTTCTGCGCCGCCGGATACAGCAGCGCCGCCGGCACGCCCGAGCAGAGTGAGGCGGTGATCCTCGCTGCGGCCTCGATCGAGCTCTTCCACGCCGCGGCCCTGGTCCACGACGACATCATCGATCGCTCCGACACGCGCAGGGGTGCACCCTCCACACACCGCGCCTTCTCGAAGCACCACCACGCCTCCGGCTGGGCTGGCGACGAGGAGCACTTCGGTCTCAGCGCCGCCATCCTGCTCGGCGACCTGCTGCTCGTCTGGAGCGACCAGCTCTTCGTGGAGGCCTGCGCCCTCGTACCCCCAGCGGACGCCGTTCGCGCACGAGCCGAGTTCAGCAAGATGCGCAGCGAGGTGACGATCGGCCAGTACCTCGACCTCGTCGAGGAGGTGGCGTGGCCGGTCGTGCCCATCGACGCACGCGCGTCCCGGGCAACGACGATCGCGATCTCGAAGTCCGCCAGGTACAGCGTCGAGGAGCCTCTTGTGCTCGGAGCGCTCCTCGGAGGTGCCTCCGATGCCCTCGTGCAGCAGATTCGCGCGTTCGGGCTGCCCCTCGGCCTCGCCTTCCAGCTCCGGGATGACGTCCTCGGCGTGTTCGGGGACGAGGCGGTCACCGGCAAGCCCAGCGGAGACGACCTCCGAGAGGGCAAGCGAACGCTCATGATCGCCGCAGCCCAGGAGCTCGCGTCGCCTTCGGACTCGGCGCGGCTCGACGAGCTCCTCGGAGACCAGGGGCTCGATGAGACGCAGATCGCCTGGATGCAGGCGCTCATCGCGGAGTCCGGCGGATTGCAGCGCGTGGAGGAGCTGATCAGCTCCTCGCTCGTCGAGGCGCTCGCCGGACTGCAGGGCCTCGAGCTCGACCCCGGGTCGCGGCGACTGCTCGAGCAACTCGCGGAGCGCACGGCGCACCGGGAGCACTGACCAGCTGGCAACCCGCTCGGTGCCAGCAGCCGGCTGGCCGGCGGCGAGCCGCGCTGATCGACTAGATGGCGAGCAGCTGGACGGCGTGACGCACCTGCGTCTTCCGTCCCTGCACGAGCGCGTCGAGGGGCGCGACACCGAGCGTCTCATCGACGCTCAGGAGCCACACCATCTGGTCGTGCGCACTGAGCCCCGCGTCGCCGAGCAGGAAAAGCGTTCCCCGGAGACCCGCCAGCGGCTCACCGTCCTTGATGAACTCCTGCGGGATCCGCGGCTCTCGCTCGATGCGGAACGACAGCAGCTGCTTGTCTTCGATCAGGGTCGACACGCGCCCCGTCGAGACACCGAGCTCGGATGCTGCCTGGGGAATCGTGTACCACTCACGGGTACTGAAGACGTCGCTCACGCCTCACATGGTCGCAGACTCGGCGGATCGATGCGAGCCCGAGTGATTCCTCGATGCCGTGCGGTGTTTCATCCGGGAGGCGCGTGCCTTGTCGGGCTATCCTGCACGACGTGAGTCCCGTTGGTCCCGACGACATGATCGGCCGTCTGATCGACGGCCGATATCAAGTGCGCTCTCTGATCGCCAAGGGCGGCATGGCTACGGTCTATGTCGCCACTGATCTGCGCCTCGAGCGCAGGGTGGCGGTCAAGGTGATGCACGACCACCTCGCCGCCGACGAGCGCTTCCGCGAGCGGTTCATCCGCGAGGCGCGCTCTGCGGCGAAGATCACCCACCCGAACGTCGTGAACGTCTACGACCAGGGTGACGACGAGGTCTTCGCCTACATGGTGATGGAGTACATCCCGGGCATCACGCTCCGAGACCTGCTCCACGACCATCACCGACTCACCCCGGAGCAGTCGATCGACGTCATGGACGCCGTGCTCGCGGGCCTCCAGGCAGCGCACAAGCTCGGCATCGTGCATCGCGACCTCAAGCCCGAGAACGTCCTGCTCGCCGACGACGGCCGCATCAAGCTCAGCGACTTCGGTCTCGCCCGTGCGGCGAGCGCGAACACGGCGACCGGGCAGGTCCTGCTCGGCACCATCGCCTACCTGAGTCCCGAGCTCGTGACCAAGGGCACGGCCGACGTGCGCAGCGACATCTACTCGCTGGGCATCATGCTCTTCGAGATGCTGACGGGCGAGCAGCCGTACCGAGGCGACCAGCCGGTCAACATCGCGTACCGCCACGCCAACGAGACGGTTCCCGCCCCCAGCGAGGTCAACACCAGCGTTCCGCACGAACTCGACGAGCTCGTCGCCTGGTCGACGGAACGCGATCCCGAGCTTCGGCCAGCGGACGCCGGCGTGATGCTCGAAGCGCTGCGTCGCGCAGAAGCCGAACTCGGCCAGTCGGCCCGGCCCATCGACCCGACGGCGGTCCTGTCCACCGCGAGCCACAGCGACGTCGAGGACACCGACCCGACGGAGCTCGCCCTCATCACGAGCCAGGTGTCGTCCGCGTCCTCACCTCCGGAGTTCTCCGAAGGACACGTCGAGCCCTTCAGACCCGGAGACGCCCCCACCGTGGTCGGGGCCCCGATCTTCCCGGAGCCAAGCGCCGCGGAGCTCGAGCCATCGCTCCCGCAAGCCACCTCGACGGCCGAGCAGGGCGCCCGCAAGCGACGCACCTTCGGGGCGGTCATCGCCATCCTGGTCATCGCGCTCGTCGCAGCGGCCGGTGGTATCGGCTGGTGGTTCGGACTCGGACCTGGTTCCTACAACACCGTCCCCGAGGCGGTCTCCCTCACGCAGGCCGACGCGGAGTCGGCGATCACCGCAGCCGGCTTCACCGTCGGCGATGTCACGCAGGAGTTCTCGCTCGAGGTCGCTGCCGGCACCGTCATGGACATGGACCCGCAGGCCGGCACGTCGCTCGCCCCGGAAACTCCGATCTCCCTCGTCGTCTCCGCCGGGCCGGAGATGCTCACGGTGCCGGCCCTGGAGGGGCTGACCCTCGAGGCGGCGGAATCCGCCATCACCGAGGCAGGCTTCACCTACGACCAGGCCACGACCCTGCGCCAGTTCTCCGACGAGGAAGCCGACATCGTGATCGCGGCGACGGACACCACCGGCGCTCCACTCCCCTCCACGCTCGCCGAGGGGCAGCCCATCCGCCTCGTGGCCTCGGCCGGAATCCTGCCGGACGTCGCCGGTGAGACGGAAGCGAACGCGACGAAGCTCATCGAGGAAGCCGGTCTCGTCGTCAACGTGTCGAGCCGGGAATTCTCGGCCTCGGTCGCCAGCGGTACCGTCATCGCCTCCTCGACCACCACCGATCCGGTCGTTCCGGGCGACACCATCAACATCTCGGTCTCGAAGGGGCCAGCCCCCGTCGTCCTCCCCAACGTCGTCGGCGCACCCATCGGAGAAGCCATCGCGACGCTCGAGGGACTCGGGCTGACGGTCGGCCACAACGTTCCACCCGGCATCGTCAACGACCCGAACCCGGTCATCAAGTTCGTCGTCTCGACGCAGTCGCCCGCCGCCGGGGTCGAGGTACCGGCCGGGTCGAACGTCACGCTCACGGCCACCGCAACGCTGTAGGCGCTCTGCCGCTGGGGCGTGGCCCGGGCTCTCGCCTCCCGCGACCGAGCGCTAGGAGCGTGACGCTGACCGAAGTGCCGCGATGGGCTCAGGACGATGCACCCCGCGCATGCGGTAGCCCAGCGAATCCGATGCGTGAAGCAGGTCCGCGAGCAGCCAGATGATGCTCAGCCACATCTCGGTCCCCTGCAACCCTGGTTCGCCATCCTCCCCCGAGGAGCGCGGCGCGAACGCCATCCCTTCGCCAGGAACCCACTGGCCGAGCGCCTGTTCGAGCGCCCCGCGCGCCCACTCCGCGATCTCCCCGCGGCGGTGCTTGGTCTGCTGCGAAGCGAGCCAGAGCGGATGCGCGATATCGAGCACGTTGCACGCCGTCCAGCCATCTGGCGTGGAGAGGTGGGGGTCCGCGGCGTGCAGCAGCACGGTGTCGATCGTCGCGACCGGATACGGCAGCGGCAGTCCGAACTGCGCGAAGAGTCCGCGGGTGAGCCGATAGAAGCCGTTCACGGCCTGCAGCCTTGGCGACTCCGCGCCGGGCAGCTCTTCCCCCCACAGGCCTGTTCGCGGGTCCGCGCGCGCGACCGCCCAGCCGAGCACGGTGAGGAGCGGCCCGGCTCCCCCGTCGTCGAGGGCGTCGGAATGATCCAGCATGTTCGCGGCGCACGCCGTCGCGACCGCGTCGACCGCGGCACCGGAGCCCCAGGCGCCAGCAGCCCAGTCACGGGCGTCGAGGGCCGCCGTCAGGTCAGTACCCGTCAGCCCGTGCACGGCGCGGATCGGGTGGGGCATCCGCCCGCCCAGCAGCCGCACGGCGTAGCTGGCGCTGAGGACGTGGTAGCTCGCCGGCCCCTCGAAGGCCGAAAGCCGCTCCGACGACTGCGGATCCGGCGACGTCTGCGCTCGCTCGAGACCGGCGTCCGAGAGATCGCCGTCGGCGACCAGGCCCGTCGCGGGATCCTGCCTCGCCGTCAGCCTCCGGAGCAGGTCCGCGGCGTCGAAGCCGGGCGGCGGCGCGTGCAGCAGCAGGTCGGCGAGCTCGACGGCGTCGGCCCAAGGTCGAAGGGTGGGCGCCGCAGCCGTGCCTGGGCGATCGACGAAGCGGCCGCCCTCGAAGCAGCGCGCGAGCACCGCCGTGATCTCAGCCCGAGCCGTGTCCCCGAAGCGTCGGAGCCCCTCCCTGAGCCCGGCTTCGCGTGCCGGCGCCCGGCGGTCGCGGAGGACGCGCGCAGGATTGCCCGCTACGACCGCGTGGTCAGGGACGCTCTTCGTGACCACCGAGCCCGCGCCGATCACGACGTGGTCGCCGACCACCACCCCGTCGAGGATCGTCACCTGCGAGCCGATCCAGACATCGTCTCCGAGGACGATCCCTCGACTCGACAGCCCCTGGGTGAAGACCGGAGCGTCCGGCTCCATCTCGTGGTTGAAGCCGAGGATCGAGGTGTGTGCGCCGATTCGGACGCCGTCGCCCATCCGCACGTCGCCGCGAACCACTGCGAAGGGGTTGACGGAGCAGTCCGCGCCGATCGCGACGTTGTCGGTCACGTAGGCGTTGGCGGCGATGTAGCTGCGGTCGCCGATCGACAGCCGATCGCAGAAGACGGCGGCGCTCGCCGAGACGAACACCCGGTCGCCGATCACGGCACCCGACGCTGCCAATTCGCGCAGTCGCTCAGCTTGGGCGGCTCCGTCGGCGGAGTGGGGATCGTACTCCCATGGGAGGAAATCGACTCGGCGGACGCTGTCAGCGCTCATGCGCTCATCCTTTCACGAGCGATGCGGCGGCGGAGTTCAGGCTTCGTGCTCCCAAACGCCGAGAGAGGCCTCCTGGCGACGGCAGAGCTCGACAGCTCCACCATGCCAGGAGGCCTCGTCACGTCACACGACCCGAAGCGCCTTCGAGGTCACGACCGAGTCCCTCTAGTGCTTGCCCGCGCGCAGCTCCTCGGCCACGAGGAACGCGAGCTCGAGCGACTGCATGTGGTTGAGACGCGGGTCGCACAGCGACTCGTAGCGGGTCTCGAGGGTCTTCTCGTCGATGTGCTCGGAACCGCCGAGGCACTCGGTGACGTCATCACCCGTGAGCTCGACGTGGATGCCGCCCGGGTGCGTCCCCGCGGCGCGGTGCGCCTCGAAGAAGCCCTTGACCTCGTCCACGACGTCGTCGAAGCGACGCGTCTTGTAGCCGTTCGGCGTCGTGATCCCGTTTCCGTGCATCGGGTCGGTGATCCACAGCGGCTGCGCATCGCTGCTCTTGATCGCCTCGAGCAGGGGCGGAAGCGCGTCGCGGATCTTGCCTGCGCCCATGCGGGTGATGAACGTGAGCCGACCAGGTTCGCGGTTCGGGTCGATCTTGTCGATGAGCCGCAGCATGGTGTCGGGCGTCGTCGATGGCCCGAGCTTCACGCCGATGGGGTTCTTCACGCGGCTGAAGAAGTCGACGTGCGCCTCGTCCAGGTCGCGCGTGCGCTCCCCGATCCAGATGAAGTGGCCGGACGTGTCGTACGGCAGACCGGTGCGGGAGTCGATGCGGGTCATGGGTCGCTCGTAGTCCATGAGGAGCCCCTCATGGCCGACGAAGAACTCGACGTCACGGAGTGCGTAGAAGTCAGCTCCGGCGGCCGCCATGAAGCGGACGGCACGATCGATCTCAGCCGCGAGCTGCTCGTAGCGCGCGTTGGCGGGGTTGGCGGCGAAGCCCTGGTTCCAGGAGTGCACCTCGCGGAGGTCGGCGAAGCCGCCCGTCGTGAATGCCCGGACGAGGTTCAGCGTGGATGCGGCCGTGTGGTAGCCGCGGAGCATGCGCTCCGGGTCCGGGGTGCGGCCCTCCTCGGTGAAATCGAAGTCGTTGACGATGTCTCCGCGGTACGCGGGCAGCGTCACGTCCCCGCGCGTCTCGTTGTCGCTCGACCTGGGCTTCGCGAACTGACCGGCCATGCGGCCCATCTTGACGACCGGCATCGACGCGCCGTACGTCAGCACGACGGCCATCTGCAGGATCGTGCGCACCCGCGCACGGATCTTGTCTGCCGTCGCGCCCGCGAAGGTCTCGGCGCAGTCGCCACCCTGCAGGACGAACGCCTGCCCGGCAGCGGCCGTCGCGATACGGTCGCGCAGGCGGTCGACCTCGCCGGCGAAGACGAGTGGTGGCAGCGACGCGAGCTCACCTGAGACGCTCGCGACCTTGGTCGCGTCGCCCCACTGCGGCTGCTGCCGGATCGGCAGCTCGCGCCAGGCGTCGAGCCCCTCGAGCACGCCGGGGGGCGTCGGGATCGACTCTGTGTGGGTGGAGGTGAATTGGCTCATGCTCGCTTCTCTGATCTCATGTCTCTGATCTCATGCTGGCAGCTTGGGCGCTGCAGCGCTGGTGTGTTGCTGGATCTCACGCCGAACGGCCCCGACGATACTCGGGGCCGCGGCGCTCTGCTCTGTTGATCGCTCAGGGCTTCTCGAACGCCCGGACCTGCTCGGCGATTCAGTGCTTCTGTGCGGCGGCGAGCGCCTTGGCCTCTGCGTCCATCTTGGTTCGGATGGACGAGGCATAGATGTCGCGATAGTCCTGGTTGCTGAGGGCGTGCAGCTCGCTCATGATCTCGTCCGTGATGGAGCGGAGCACGAAGCGGTCAGCGGCCATGCCCTCGTACCGCGTGAAGGTGAGCGGCTCGCCGAAGACCATGCCGACCTTGCGGAGACGAGGAACCTTCGCTCCGATGGGCAGGACGCGCTCCGTGTCGACCATGACCACGGGGACGACCGTGACGGGCTTGTCCGCCTGCATGATCATGCGCGCGATTCCCGTGCGCCCACGGAACATCCGTGCGTCGGGGCTGCGGGTGCCCTCCGGATAGATGCCGAGCACCTTGCCCTCGCCGAGCACGCGCAGGCCCGTCTGCAAGGACGCCTCGCTCGCTGCTCCGCCACCCCGGTCGATCGGGAGCATGCCCGTCGACTTGAAGAACTGCGCCGTCAGATAGCCCTTGATCCCCGTGCCGGTGAAGTACTCCTTCTTCGCGAGGAAGTAGACGCGGCGGTCGATCGACAACGGCATGAAGAACGAATCGATGACCGACAAGTGGTTCGACGCCAGAATGACCGGCCCCTTCGCCGGTATGTTCTCGACGCCGCGCACCCAAGGGCGGAACGTTCCGCGCACCAAGGGACCTGCGAAGAGATGCTTGAGCACCCAATACAACATGCGTGGCCTCCCGATAGGCGATGGCACATCAGTGTACTCGGGACATGCCCGGCCCCGTTGCGCCGCTCCCCGTTTCCGAAACGGTAGGGTTGGAAGCCACGGAACGTGAAGTCGAATCGGTCCGGACGATGGGCGTTCAGGCGGCTCACGACCAGGACCACACTCAGGAGTTGCAATGAAGCTATCCGAGACCCCCGCCGTCGTCAGCCCGGAGCCGAGCTGGAACACCACAGATCTGCTCGAGTACCGACTTCGAGAATCGCCGGATCTCGCCCTCTTCGCCCTGCCGGAAGGCAGCACCTGGCGCGACGTGCCGGTCAAGGAGTTCCACGCGAAGGTGCACACCCTCGCCAAGGGCTTCGTCGCCGCTGGCATCGAGCCCGGGGAGCGCATCGCGTTCGTCGCGAAGACGAACTACGAGTGGACGCTCGTCGACTTCGCGCTCTGGTACGCCGGTGCGGTCATGGTGCCGGTCTACGAGACCAGCTCGTCAGCGCAGATCGAGTGGATGCTCGAGGACTCGGAGGCCGTCGGCATCATCTCCGAGCTCCCGGAGCACGACGACAAGCTCGACGAGATCTCGGACACCGTCGAGGGGCTGCGCGTGCGCTACGCGCTGCACGCCGGCGCGATCGAGGAGCTCATCCGGCTCGGGGCCGGCGTCGAGGACGCAGAGATCGAGCGCCGTCGTGGGATCGCGAACGGCGCTGACATCGCGACGCTCATCTACACCTCGGGATCGACGGGACGCCCCAAGGGGTGCGTCATCACGCACTCGAACTTCGTCGAGCTGTGCCGCAACGTGAAGGACCCGCTCGGCGCGCTCATCTACCCCGGCGCATCAACGGTGCTCTTCATCACGCTCGCGCATGTCTTCGCCCGCTTCATCTCCGTGCTCTGCATCTACGGCGGAGTCAAGGTGGGCCACCAGCACGACACCTCGAAGCTCGTGGAGTCGCTCGGCACCTTCCACCCGACCTTCCTCCTCGCGGTGCCCCGCGTGTTCGAGAAGGTCTACAACTCGGCGGAGCAGAAGGCGGAGACCGGCGGCCGGGGCAAGATCTTCCGCAAGGCGGCAGACGTCGCGGTCCGCTACTCGGAATCGCAGGACGCGGGCCGGACGCCGCTTGTCCTCGGCCTCCAGTACAAGCTGTTCGACAAGCTCGTCTACTCGAAGCTGCGCGAGGTCATGGGCGGCCGGGTCAAGCACGCCGTCTCGGGTTCCGCGCCACTCGGCGCGCGTCTCGGCCACTTCTACCGGGCCATCGGCGTGAACATCCTCGAGGGCTACGGCCTCACCGAGACCACGGCCCCTGCGTCCGTGAACCTCGCGGAGAAGTCGAAGATCGGCACCGTCGGGCCGGCGCTGCCCGGCGTCGCCGTGCGCACCGATGACAGCGGCGAGCTCCAGGTCAAGGGCATCAACGTGTTCCGCGAGTACTGGAAGAACCCGGAGGCCACGGCCGCGGCCTTCGACGGCGAATGGTTCAAGACGGGAGATCTCGGCTCGATCGACGACGACGGCTACATCACCGTCACCGGGCGAATCAAGGAGATCATCGTGACCTCCGGCGGGAAGAACGTCTCCCCCGCGGCGCTCGAGGACCCGATCCGAGCCAACCCGCTCGTCGGCCAGATCGTCGTCGTCGGAGATCAGCGCCCGTTCATCTCCGCGCTCGTCACGCTCGATCCCGAGATGCTCAAGACCTGGCTCTCCAACAACGGCGAGGACCCGAGCATCTCGGTCGCCCAGGCCGCGGAGCACCCGAAGGTGCTGGCCGAGATCCAGCATGCCGTCGACCTCGCGAACACGCGCGTCTCCCGGGCCGAGTCGATCCGCAAGTTCGTCGTGCTCGACGGCGAGTTCACTGAAGCGGACGGCACGCTCACGCCGAAGATGTCGATCAAGCGCCACGTGATCCTCGAGAAGTACCGAGGAATCATCGAGGGCATCTACAACGCCGCACCCGCGACGCAGGGCATCACGCTCAAGTAGCTCGGAGAGCTGGACCCTCGCGGCCAGCGCCTCCGGTCAGCGTCGTCAGCGCGACGTGCGGCCGAAGGCGCTGGCCTTCGCGGATCCAGCAGAGGCGGTCGCGGGCGCGAACCACTCGCTGCTCCGGATCTCCCGCATGGCTTCCTTGCGGTGCTCGGGCGCGAGCGTGTCGATGTACACGACCCCCTTGAGGTGGTCGGTCTCGTGCTGCAGCATCTGAGCCATGAGGCCGGAGCCCTCGAGGACGACGGGCTCGCCGTCCAGGTCGATTCCGGTGACCCGAGCGTGCTCGTACCGTGGCGTCTTGTTCCAGAGGCCGGGGACGGAGAGGCAGCCCTCGTCGATCTCCTCGACGTCTCCCCAGGTGCTCTCGAGGACCGGGTTGAGCACGTAGCCGGTCTGCCCGTCGATGTTGTACGAGAACGCGGCGAGCCCGACCCCGATCTGCGGAGCAGCCACCCCGGCACGGCCGTCGAGCGCCGTCGTGTCGAGCAGGTCGGTGACAAGACTGCGGATGCGGTCGTCGACGACAGTGATCTGCTCGGCGGGCGTGCGCAGCACCGGATCTCCGTAGAAGCGGATGGGGCGAACGGTCACAGTTCCTCCTCAGCGCGCAGCAGCGCGTTCTCGACCACCTCGCTAGCCGCGGGGTGGGGCCAGTACTGGCCGCGCGCGAGACCCCGGATGGAGTGCCCGAAGCTCGCCGCGAGGACGAGGGGCTGGAGCAGGACCGCCGCGTCTGGGCCCACGATGTGCGCCCCGAGGATGGTCGCGCTTCCACGCGCTATAACGAGTTTACAGAAGCTGCGCTGGTCTTCGAGCGCCCACCCCCAGGCGGTGGACCCGTACTCGTGCACGACCTCGAACGCGTCGTAGCCGAGCTGCTCGGCCCGCTCGAGGGTTGCTCCGAAGCTGGCGATCTGGGGCTCGGTGAACACCACGTCGGGGACCGGACCGAGGGTGTTCTTCATGAGGCGACGGCCGGGCTCGACGGCGATGTTGTGGGCGACGACCCGCGCCTCGTGGTTGGCGACGTGCTTGAGCTGGTGCTCCGAGTCGATGTCGCCGAGGGCGAAGACGCCGGGCACCTGGTGGCCGTCGCGGAGGACGCGTTGGTAGGCGTCCACGCGCAGCCGGCCGTCGTCGTGGTGGTCGAAGCCGACCTCGAAGGTCCCGAGCGTGTCGGTGTTCGGGATGCGTCCGATCGCGACGAGCACAGCGTCGACCTCGATGCGCTCTCCCGAGTCGGTCGTGAGTGTCGCGACGCCGCCGTCGTCGGAGAATCCGACGACGGAGGTGCCGGTCTCAAGGCGCCAGCGCTCCCGTGCCGCGTCCGCGAAGGTCTCGGCGACGTCGGCATCGAGCGAGGAGAGCACGCGCCCGCGCACCAGCTGCGTCACCTCGGAGCCGAAGGCGCTGAAGACGTGCGCGAACTCAGAGGCGATGGAGCCGCCGCCGATGATCGCCAGGCGACGAGGCGCGTCATCGATGCGCATGATCGTGTCGGAGGTGTGGACGAGCGGCGAGCTGAGCGGAACGACGTCGTGGTGGCGCGCGCGACTGCCCGCGGCGATGACCAGCGTGTCGGCCGTGAGGCGCCTCCCGGAAGCCGTGAGCACCTCGCGGTCGCCGAGCATCTCGACTCGCTCTCGGACGAGCGTGACTCGAGGGTTGCCGCTATCCCGGTAGTGCTCCCCGCTCTCGCTGATGTGGTCGATGCGGCCGAACACGCGGTCGCGCACCTCCGGCCACGACGGGCGCAGCCGGACGTCGTGGATGCCAAGGCGGTCGGCGTCGCGCGCGACCCGCACGATGTCCGCCACGTGGACGTACATCTTCGTCGGGATGCAGCCGACGTTGAGGCAGGTTCCGCCGAAGTGCGGGCCGTCGTCGATGATCGCGGTTTTCGGCCCGCTCTCGTCGCCTGGGGGGAGGGAGTTCCCCGAGCCTGCGCCGATGATGATGAGGCCGAAGTGCTCGGCGTCGGTGCGCTCAGGCATCGGCGCTCTCGGCACCCGGACGCACGACGACGAGGAGGTCCCCGTTGCCGACCTCGAGCGGTGAGGAGATCGCGAGGCGCTCGACGACTCCAGCGACGGGTGCGGTGATCCCGGCCTCCATCTTCATCGCCTCGATCGTCGCGACGGTCTGCCCCTGGGCGACGCGTTCGCCGACGTCCACACGCAGCGTGACGACGCCGGAGAACGGCGCTGCCACGTGACCGGGATTTCCGCTGTCGGCCTTCTCGCGTTCGATCGTGTCGACCTTGATGCTGCGGTCACGCACGAAGACCGGCCGCAGCTGACCGTTCAAGGTGGCCATGACGGTGCGCATGCCGTCCGCATCCGGTTCGCCGATGGCCTCGAGCCCGACGAAGAGCTGCACGCCCTTGCCGATGTGGATCACGTGCTCTTCGCCAGGCTCGAGCCCGTACAGGTAGTCGAGGGTGTCGAGCACGGACAGGTCGCCGAAGAGCCGGACCGTGTCCTCGTAGCTCGCGGTCGGCTGCGGGAACAGGAGCCTGTTGAGGGTGCGCCTGCGCTCGAGGCTGTCGCCGGCGAGGCCGGCTTCGTCGGCCGCGGCGAGCGGCGTGATCTCGATCTTCACGTCGCGGCCCTCGAGCACCTTGCTGCGGAAGGGCTCCGGCCATCCGTTGGGCAGCTCGCCGAGTTCGCCCGCCATGAAGCCGATGACCGAGTCCGGGATGTCGAACTTGCCCGGGTTCTCGGCGAAGTCGGCCGGGTCGGCTCCCACCGCGACGAGGTGCAGGGCGAGGTCTCCGACGACCTTCGATGAGGGGGTCACCTTGGGGATGCGGCCGAGGATCTTGTCGGCCGCGTCGTACATGTCCTCGATGCGCTCGAACTGGTCCGCGAGTCCGAGTGCGATGGCCTGCTGGCGGAGGTTCGACAGCTGGCCTCCGGGGATCTCGTGCTTGTACACGCGACCGGTCGGGCCGGGGAGACCCGACTCGAAGGGGCGGTAGACGAGGCGGACTGCCTCCCAGTAGGGCTCGAGATCGGTGACGTTCGTGAGGCTGATGCCGGTGTCCCGCTCCGTGTGCTCGAGCGACGCGACCAGCGCCGAGAGACTCGCCTGGCTCGTCGTGCCCGACATCGGAGCGCTGGCGACGTCGACGGCGTCGACGCCCGCCTCGCTTGCCGCCAGGAGCGTCGCCAGCTGCCCACCCGCGGTGTCGTGCGTATGCAGGTGGACGGGCAGGTCGAAGCGCTCGCGCAGGGCCGTGACGAGGATCGAGGCCGCCTGCGGGCGCAGGAGACCCGCCATGTCCTTGATCGCGATGATGTGCGCGCCCGCCTCCACGATCTGCTCCGCGAGGCGCAGGTAGTAGTCGAGCGTGTAGAACGGCTCAGCGGGGTCGGCGAGGTTGCCGGTGTAGCAGAGGGCGACCTCGGCGACGGCGGTGCCGGTCTCGAGCACGGCGTCGATGGCGGGCTTCATCTGCGAGACGTCGTTCAGCGCGTCGAAGATGCGGAAGATGTCGACGCCCGTCGCGGTCGCCTCGTGGACGAACGCCTTGGTCACGGCCTCGGGGTACGGCGTGTAGCCGACGGTGTTCCGCCCGCGGAGCAGCATCTGCAGGGGGATGTTCGGGACAGCCTCGCGAAGGCTCGCGAGGCGCTCCCAGGGCTCCTCACCGAGGAAGCGGAGCGCGACGTCGTACGTCGCCCCTCCCCAGGCTTCGATGGAGAGCAGCTCCGGCGTGAGGCGTGCGAGGTAGGGCGCCGCTGTGACGAGATCCCGCGTGCGGACGCGGGTCGCGAGGAGCGATTGGTGCGCGTCGCGGAACGTGGTGTCGGTCACGGCGAGTCGCCGCTCCGAACGCAGCTGCGCCGCGAAGGCCGTCGGCCCGAGCTCGAGCAGCTCCTGTCGGCGCCCGCCGGGCAGCGGGAGGGCGGTGTCGAGCTCAGGGAGCTTCGAGCGGGGCTCGACGGAGGTCGGCCGAGCGCCGTGCGGGGCGTTGACCGTGACGTCGGCGAGCCAGTTGACGATCTTGGTCCCCCGGTCGCCGGGTCGGCGGTACTCGAGCAGCCCTGGACGCTTCTCGATGAAGTCGGTCGCGACGTCGCCACGCTGGAAGTCGGGGTCGTCGAGCACGCCGAGGAGGAAGGGGATGTTCGTGGCGACGCCGCGGATGCGGAACTCGGAGAGCGCTCGACGGGCCCGCCGGACGGCTGCGGGGAAGTCGCGTCCGCGAGCCGTGAGCTTCATGAGCATCGAGTCGAAGTGCGGCAGGACCTCCGCGCCCGTTGCGATGGTGCCGCCGTCGATGCGGATGCCGGAGCCGCCCGCGGAGCGGTACGTCGTGATGACGCCGGTGTCGGGACGGAAGCCCTGGGAGGGGTCCTCGGTCGTGATGCGGCACTGCAGCGCGAAGCCGTGGAGTTCCAGCTGGTGCTGTTGGAGGCCCATATCGTCGAGGCGCTCGCCCGAGGCCACGCGCATCTGCGCCTGGACGAGGTCGACATCCGTGACCTCTTCCGTCACGGTGTGCTCGACCTGGATGCGGGGGTTCATCTCGATGAAGACGTGCTGACCTGCGCGCGGCCCGGCTGTGTCCAGGAGGAACTCCACGGTGCCGGCGTTGACGTAGTCGATGGACTTCGCGAAGGCCACGGCATCCGCGTAGAGCTTGTCCCTGACCTCCTGCGGGAGGTTCGGAGCAGGAGCGATCTCGACGACCTTCTGGTGTCGACGCTGGACGCTGCAGTCGCGCTCGAACAGGTGCACGACGTTGCCGTGCTCATCCGCGAGGATCTGCACCTCGATGTGGCGAGGCCGCAGCACCGCCTGCTCCACGAACATCGTCGGGTCGCCGAAGGCGCTCTCCGCCTCCTTCATCGCAGACTCGAGCGCCTCGCGAAGGTCCTCGGGGCGCTCGACGCGACGCATGCCGCGTCCGCCGCCTCCGGCGACGGCCTTCGCGAAGATCGGGAAGCCGATCTCGTCGGCGGCCGCGCAGAGCTCGTCGAGATCCGTCGAGGGCTGGCTCGAGGCCAGCACCGGCACGCCGGCGGCGATGGCCTGGTTCTTCGCCGTGACCTTGTTGCCCGCGGACTCGAGGACACGCGGCGGCGGACCGATGAACGCGATGCCGGCCTCCTGGGCAGCGCGCGCCAGTTCCGGGTTCTCACTCAGGAAGCCGTAGCCGGGGTAGATGGCGTCAGCCCCAGACTCCTTCGCGACGCGGAGGATCTCGGCGACATCGAGGTAGGCGCGGACGGGCTGGCCGACGGTGCCGATCTGGTACGCCTCGTCAGCTTTCAGGCGGTGCAGGGAGTTGCGGTCCTCGTAGGGGTACACCGCGACCGTCCGCGCTCCGAGCTCGACTGCGGCGCGGAATGCGCGGATCGCGATCTCGCCTCGATTCGCGACCAGGATCTTCTTGAACACCGGTGTTCCACCTTCCGACAACACGACAGGGGCATGCAGCAACGTGACCTCAAGCCTAGTGAATGTAGCCTGGGCTGGTGTTCGTCCTCAGCATCAGTTCTCTCAAGGGCGGCGTCGGCAAGACCACGGTGACCCTTGGCCTCGCTTCCGCCGCCTGGGCCCGCGGGCTCAGAACCCTCGTCGTCGACCTGGATCCCCAGTCCGACGTCTCCACCGGGCTCGACGCCCGAGCGCAGGATGGCGCCACGATCTCCGACGTCCTCCGCTCGCCGAAGCCCAGCACGGTTCGCGCCGCGATCGCCCGCTCGGCGTGGGGCGAAGGCAGCCGCGGCGTCATCGACCTCATGGTGGGCAGTCCAGCAGCACTGAGCTTCGATACCCCGAATCCCTCGATCCGAGAGATCTGGCGCCTCGAGGAGGCACTCGCCGTCGTCGAGGAGGACTACGACCTCGTCCTCATCGACTGCCCGCCCTCGCTGAACGCGCTCACGCGCACGGCCTGGGCCGCCTCGGACCGTGTCGCGGTCGTCACCGAGCCCGGGCTCTTCTCGGTCGCCGCCGCCGACCGCGCGCTCCGGGCCGTCGACGAGATCAGGCGAGAGCTGTCGCCGCGGCTCCAGCCGCTCGGCATCATCGTCAACCGTGCGAAGCACCAGTCCCTCGAGCACCAGTTCCGCCTCGGTGAGCTCCGGGACATGTTCGGGCCCCTCGTGCTCTCCCCCGCGCTCCCCGAGCGCACCTCCCTGCAGCAGGCTCAGGGAGCGGCCAAGCCCGTGCACCTCTGGCCGGGAAGCTCAGCCGAGGAGATGGCGGCGAACTTCGACAAGCTGCTCGACCGCATCATGCGGGCCGGCCGGCTGGGCACCTACGCGGAAGCCCCCGCCACCGGAGACGACGAAGCCCCGGTGACGCGCGGGCGTCAACGGGGCCGGTCGAACACCTAGCGAGCTCTTGAGAACCGGCGGCCTCGGCAACGGGGCCGCCTGCGGGTTCAGCTCGCGCGGCTGGCGCGGCGAGCTGCGAGCTCGTCGACGGGGTCGAGCGTCTGCTGCTCGAAGTCGACGAGTGTCGACTCGACCTCGCGGAGCACCTGGCCGACGAAGATGCCGAACACGCCCTGCCCGCGGTGCACGAGGTCGATGACCTGGTCGTTCGAGGTGCACAGGTAGACGCTTGCGCCGTCCGACATGAGCGTCGTCTGCGCGAGGTCGACGACGCCGGTCTCGGCGAGCTGGTCGACCGCCGTGCGGATCTGCTGGAGCGAGATGCCCGTCTCGAGCAGTCGCTTCACGAGCTTGAGGACGAGGATGTCGCGGAACGAGTAGAGACGCTGGGAGCCAGAACCCTTCGCCCCTCGAACCGTCGGCTCGACCAGACCGGTGCGAGCCCAGTAGTCGAGCTGCCGATAGGTGATGCCCGCGGCACGAGCGGCAACGGCGCCACGGTACCCGGAGCCCGGATCGAGGTCCGGAATGCCGTCGGTGAAGACCAACTCGCCGCCGGTTGGCGCGTCGCCCTGTCCCTGCTCGCTCATGCCTGCACCTTTCACACGTTTTCGACCAACTCAGCGCCCCGTACTCCTGGAGCAAGCCCTGCGCTCCGGGGAGCAGATGCGCCCTGGGGAAGCCTTGTACCACAAGGGAACTTGAGGTAAGTCCCGAGCCGTCTGGGTCGATTCTATTGGAGTGCATGCCGCTCGGCTACTTCCGAACGACAACGATGTGATCCTGACCCGACTTGCCCCGGATTTCAGGCCTCCACGGCAGGCCTGCGGCGTGTCGTGGCACGAGATCGTGGCTCGAGAATCCACTTCACGTTCAAGTGGAGGATGAACCTACCTGCGACCGCGAACCGCTTGGCGGATGAGGGACCGGCGAACCGAGCCGAGGTGCTCGGCGAGCTCGTTGGCGCGCTCGACGGCCTCACCCTGCGAGCGTGCTCGCCGCGCGTTCGTCGAGAGCGCCTGCTCGATGAGCCCGAACTCGTGGTGAGCGGCAGCGCGGAAGGGGCGCAGGTGGCGGGGCTCGATGCCCACTCGCTCGAGCTCCACGAGCGTGCTCAGCATGGTGAGCTCGTCTTCCTGGTACCGACTCGCCGCTGGGATGAGTCCGGCGCTCACGGCCTGCTCGAGCAGCGCGGGCTTCGCCCCAGACCGCTCGAGAAGCTGCGCACGATCGAGGACCGTGCCCGCGGCGAGCATGGTCTGCCGCTGCGGTGCCCGCGATCCCGGAAGCTCGGGCTCGAGGCCGCGGTCGAGGTCGTCGAAGTACTCGGCGATCACCTTGAGCGGCAGGTAGAGGTCGCGCTGCATGGTGAGCACCTCGCGCAGGCGAGCGACGTCGGCCGCGGAGAACTTGCGATACCCCTTCGGCGTTCGCTCGGGGTGCACGAGGCCCTTGTCCTCGAGGAAGCGGAGCTTGGAGGGGCTCAGCTCCGGGAACTCGACGTTCAGCCGCTGCAGCACCTGACCGATGCTGAGCGTCCGACCTGGTCCCCGCGCAGAAGCCGCCGCCGCCATAGCGGCCACGATCAGTTCCCGGCAGACGCGGAAGTCAGGCTGGTGTCAAGCGGGGAGCTGTAGAAAGTGAGGCGGAATTTGCCGACCTGCACTTCGCCGCCGTTGGTCAGGACGGCGGAGTTGATGCGCTCGCCGTTGTAGTACGTGCCGTTGAGCGAACCGAGATCGCGCATGTGGAACTCGCGGCCGTGCCGCGTGAACTCGGCGTGACGACGGGACACCGTGACGTCGTCGAGGAAGATCTCCGCGTTCGGGTGCCTGCCAGCGACCTGGAGGTCGGTATCGAGCAGGAACCTGGCTCCCACGTTGGAACCGCGACGGACGATCAGGAGCGCGGACCCGGAGGGGAGCGCGCTGATGGACTCCATCTCCTCCTTCGACACGCCACCTGCGATCAGCGCAGCGAGCTGCGCGCTGAAATCGCCGGTGAACGACATCGTCGAAGACTGCGTCTGCTCATCGACGACGCCGTCGCCTTCAGGGGTTCGCGCCTCAGCGTCAGAACCAGCCATATTTGCCTCCTCGAGTCGATGCTCAAGCGTAGCGGAATCGGGGGTGCCCGAATTCCGGTCGGTTAATTGCAGCAGCACCGCCTGCCATTGTGCGTCAGACGACTGAGTGTTGTCGAAACGAGCGGGGAAATCGAACCCCATTTTCACCCTCGGCGTACACTTTCGGGGTGCTAGACGTCTCCTCCTCCGGCGATCGCGCGAGTTTCGACGGCCGCGCTGGGTCCGATGACCGCTATGCGGGCGACCCCATCGCCCGCATGCGCGAACGCAAGTCCGCGCCGCTCACGCGCAAGGTGCCCATGGCGAGCGGCATGTGGCTCGAGGATGCGGCCAGCGGCTTCTACGGCCGCCTCGCGTCGGCGAACAAGCAGACGGTGACGCTGCAGGACTTCGACGGCCAGCGCAAGGCGTTCCCGGCCGATTCGATCTTCCTGCTCGAGGACGAGGCCGTCCTGCTCGGGCCCCCGGCGGCCAAGCAGCAGTCTGGGCGCGCACGCAGCGCGTCCGGCTCCTTCCACGTCGCCGATGCCAAGGCGAGGACCGCGAGGGCCGGGCGAATCTTCGTTGAGGGCAAGCACGACGCCGAGCTCGTCGAGAAGGTCTGGGGCCACGACCTGCGCATCGACGGGGTCGTCGTCGAGTACCTGCAGGGCGCCGACCACCTCGCCGAAGTGCTGACGGTGTTCGGACCGAGCCCGACGCGCCGCGTCGGAGTGCTGCTCGATCATCTCGTCAAGGGCTCGAAGGAGCAGCGCATCGCCGACGACATCACGCGGCGCTTCGGCGCCTCGCACGTGCGGGTCGTCGGCCACCCGTACGTCGACGTGTGGCAGTCGGTGAAGCCCGAGCGCCTCGGACTCAAGGCCTGGCCCGTCATTCCCCGAGGGCAGGACTGGAAGAAGGGCATCTGCAGAGCGCTCGGCTGGCCCGCAGAGGAGCAGGCGGACACGGCAAGGGCCTGGCAGCGCATCCTGGAGCGCGTCCGCGACTACCGGGACTTGGAGCCGTCGCTGCTCGGCCGGGTGGAGGAGCTCATCGACTTCGTCACGGAGCCCGGCGGCGCAGGTACCTGACCGCGTAGACGGCTCCTGCTGCGACGTGCAGGACCGTCCCGATCAGCAGCATCCACCACGTGATGGTGCGCAGCGGCTCGGCGGGGACCTGCTCGGCGTACGACAGCAGGTGGAGCGGCATGGCGACCATGATGAACGCCGACCTGGCCTTGCCGAGCAGGTTCACGCGCCCCTCGCGGACCCGCTCGAGCCGCGCCAGCCCGATGACGAGCAGCGCCAGGTCGCAGAGGAAGATCGTGACCAGCACGAACCACGGGAAGTAGTCGAGGAGTGCAAGGCCGAAGCCGATGATGATGATGCCGAGCCGGTCGGCGACCGGGTCGAGGACCTCCCCCACTCGGGAGACCTGCCCGAGGCGGCGCGCGAGGAAGCCGTCGATCCAGTCGGTGGCCCCGAACGCAGCGAGGCTCAGGGTGGCGGCCAGCTCCCGGCCGTCGGCGGCAAGCCAGATGGTGAGGGGCACGAAGACGAGCAGTCGTGCCACCGAGATGGCGTTGGGCAGCGTCGCCCACCGCATCGGGCTGTCGTGCCGGTCGCCTGCCATGACGTCATTGTCGCAGTGGCACGCCTCGCGCGTCTGTGCACGACCGCTGGGCGCAGCCGCGCGAACTCGATACGATCATCGGATGGACCGAGACGAGCACGGCTACCACCAGCCTGGACCCGCGTCCGTGCGGGTCGACGTGTGGCTCTGGGCGGTCCGCATCTACAAGACGCGCAGCGCCGCGACTGCGGCCTGCAAGGCCGGGCACGTCAAGATCGACGGCGATCGGGCCAAGCCAGCGCAGCGCATCCACGTCGGCGACGAGGTTCGGGTTCGGACCGACCGCGACCGGGTCCTCGTCGCGCAGGAGCTCCTCAAGAAGCGCGTCGGCGCGCCGATCGCGGCGAAGGCCCTCATCGACAACTCCCCTCCGCCTCCCCCTCGGGAGTTCGCCGCCCCCATCGCGTACCGCGACCGTGGGGCCGGGCGTCCGACGAAGCGGGAGCGTCGAGAGATCGATCGCATCCGCGGCCGCGACGAGCGGCCCCTGCTTGACCCGGACGAGTGATCGATCCGGACGAGTGATCGCGAACCGCGCTCCGGGTTGGGTTCCGTCGGGCGCGGTTCGCGATCGTCGTCAGCGACTGGACGTTGGCGTCAGGCTTTGATGGCGTTCCGCTCGCCAGCTCTGACCGGCACGCTGAGTCGGTTGTCGGCGGCAGGCGTCGGGCAGACGAAGTGGTCGCTGAAGGCGCACGGCGGCAGGTAGGCGCGATTGAAGTCGATCGTCGTCGCCCCGTCGGCCTCGGGGGCTGGGACGGTCAGGAACCGGAAACGGTAGCTCTCGACACCGCTCGTCGTGTCGGCGAACACGACTTGGAGTCCTGCCTCGGTGTGGTCGGCGTCGATCGAGAACGCCGAGCCGCCGAGCTCGAAGTCGAGCTTCCCGCCGAGGTCCTTCCTGGACACGTAGCCGTCCGCCTGGAGCACGTCGACCTGCTCGGTCGAGGGACGGAAGCTCGCGGACACGACGTAGTCGTCGTCGGGCTGGTAGCTGTCGATGCCGAGGAGCGCGGCTCGCCCCGACGCCTCGGGGTCGAGCACTCGGAGGGCGCGCTGATCGTCGCGCGCGAACGCCCGGAGGATGCGCGCACCGTCGCGGAGCTCCTCGCCCGTCTTCAGGGCCACGCGGTCGCCGACTCCGGAGCCGGAGGCGTCCACGTACCCGCTCTCAGCGAGCCCGCTGCCCACGACGGCGCCGTCGACGATGCTCCAGGTTCCCGCGACGCCATCGAGTTCGAGCTCGACGCCGTCGGCGAGCCAGTTGGTCGCGACGAGGGCCGCCGGCCCGTACGGGGCACGGACCGCGCGCTCACGACTTTCGTGCCAGACCGCCCAGCGTGCGCTGAAGTGGTCTCCGGTAGTGGTGCTCTGCTGCGTGCTCATGCTGTTCCCTCTCCTCGTTCTCTCTGCTGATCTCGCCGACGAGTCTCAACGTACTCAGGGCGACGGCGTCGTTCTCGCGGAACGAGACGGCGTTGGTCCGGGGGCGGGAGAACGCCCCGACGAATGGATTGGACGTGTACGGGCCGATGGCGAACCGACGGGGATGCGTCGTCCCGTCTGCCTGCACGATCCTCGAGTCCTCGCGACGCACCTCGATGACGCCGGTGGCGAGGCTGCCCTCCGGGGTGGCGGCGATGCGCTCGCGCCCCTCGCCCGACTCGATGAGCTGCCTGAGCGCCAGGTTGTCGGTGTGGGCGACGTCGGCCTCGGGAAGCCAGGCGTCGATGAGCGCGCGGGCCGACACCTGTCGCTCGAGCGTCGTGCCCTTGGCCCGGAAGAGGCCTGCCTCCTCGTCCTCCCAGACGCGCAGCTCGCCGCCCAGGAAGTGCACGACACCGGCCTCGCTGAGCGCGAGGAGCTCGTCGAGACGGTGTCCTGGCGGGCCGGACGCGACGTAGCTGAAGAAGCCCTTCCACCAGACGCGAACGTCTCCGGCGAGCGAGGCCGGCGACCAGTTGGGGGCATCCTGGAATTCGACGAAGGTCATGAAGGAGAAGAGGAGGGCGAGGAAGAGCCCCTGGTTCTCGCTGTGCTGCTGGCTGTTCCTCCTGCGGAGGTCTTCCCGGATGTACTCGTGGAGGGCGACCGAGACCGAGCCGACGTCGGTTGCCGCGGCCCCGCGCAGGGGGTGGTCGAAGGTCTCGATGTCGAGCTCGTCGCTCGGGTCGACGAGCGCGGCGAGCACCGCCTCGTGGAGTTCGGGTGACTGCGCGGCGAATCGGTCGAGCTCGGCTCGGAACTCGACCCAGGACACGCGCACTCGGTCGGGGTGACCCGTGAAGAGCTCGCGGTAGTAGCCGTGCAGCATCTCCTTCGCGAGGAGCGGCCAGAAGTGCGTGCAGAAGTCCAGGATCTCGTGCTCGGCAACGATCTCGCGGGCGATGTCCGCGGTGAAGTAGCGGGTCTCGAACGGCTCCCCCTGGAGCACGCTCGTGACCTTTGAGTGGTAGGGAACGCCCCGCCTGGAGCCGACGAGGATGCGCGGCTCGCGTCCGGAGGGACGGTACTTGAGGCGTCCCGGCTCGTCTCCTGGCAGGAACGCTCCCCCGCGCCCTTCGGTGAGCAGCACGAGCAGGTCGACGGCGGCGAGGCCGAGACCGCGGACGATGACGGGCTCCCCGGCTTCCACTGCACTGAAGTCTGCGTCTGCCGTGAACGAGGGCGGCACGTAGGCGAGGTCGTGGCGGGCCGCGAACTCGCTCAGCTCGGCGGTTCTCGTTCCTTCGTGGACCAGGGTTCCGGAATGGCCGAGCGCGTACACGACGACGTCGACGGTGAGGCTGTCGCCCGTGTCGAGCTCGACGCGCTGCGCGCCGCTGTCGATCGTCGTGACGCCCGTCACCTCCGCGGCATGGACGAGGACCGTCAGGCCCTCCGGCGCCGAGTCCGCCGCCTGCTCGAAGAACCAGCCCAGGTACCTGCTCTGCAGGCGCCTCGTGGGGAAGCTCGCCGGACCGAGTGAGCGCACCTCGTCGGCCACCTGCTGGTCCTCCGCGTCGAGGTCGTACCCGTCCAGCTCGCCGCGGCTCGCGAGCTCAGCCCATTCGACGAGGGAGGGTCCCTGCCTGACCGGGCCCTCGATGGTGCTCGTCTCGTCGGTGAACATGGTGACGTCGGCCGCCAGCGAGTTGAGCTTCAGGAGCCCGGACTGGGCGTCTCGCCAGATGCGTCCGGCTCCAGGCGGGTGCGGGTCGATGAGGTGCACGACAAGCGGGCCCGTGGTGTCCCCGTCGTAGTTGGCGACGATGCGCTCGAGGAGCCCAGCTCCGCGAGGTCCGGCGCCGAGGACCGCGATGCACCTGGCTCCCCTGGTGCTGTCGATGTCGATGAGCCTGGCCGCGGATGTCATGCGATCGCCTCCAGGACGCGCTCGGTGGGCTTGCCGCCGGGGATGGCATCGACGAGCGCTCGGGTGTACGCGTTGGTGCTGCGCTCGAAGACCTCGTCGACGGTGCCTTCCTCGAGCAGCTCGCCGCCACGGAGCACGCCCACGCGATCGGCGATCTGGCGGACGACCCCGAGGTCGTGGGTGATGAACAGGTAGCTCAGCGAGTGCTCGGCCTGGAGGTCGACGAGGAGCTGGAGGATCTGCGCCTGGACGGAGACGTCGAGGGCGGAGACGGCTTCGTCGAGGACGATGAGCTCTGGCTTCAGGGCGAGTGCTCGTGCGATGGCGACGCGCTGCCGCTGCCCTCCGGAGAGCTGCGTCGAGCGCCGGTGCGCGAAATCGGCGGGGAGCGCGACGTCGTCCAGCAGCTCGAGCACCCGCGCGCGGCGCGACTGCTTGTCGCCGATCCCGAAGGCCCGCAGCGGCTGCTCGATGGAGTCCGCGACGGTGAAGCGCGGGTCGAGCGATGAGTAGGGGTCCTGGTGCACGAGCCCGGTCCTGCGGCGGAAGGCTCTCAGGGCGCTGCCTCTGGCGCCGGCGACTTCGAGGCCGTCGAGGCGGATGCTCCCCTGGTCCGGTCGTTCGAGGAGCAGGGCGAGGCGGGCGGTCGTGCTCTTGCCGGACCCCGACTCGCCGACGAGCGCGTAGCTCTCGCCGCGGGCGATCGAGAAGGCGACGTCCTTGGTCGCGTCGACCCGTGCGCCTCCCGGCAGACGGAACGTCTTGCTCAGTCCCCTGACCTCCAGCACCGGGCGGCTGCGGTCGATGCCGAGGGTGCCGGTGGCCGGCGCGAGCCGCGTCGAGGTCCTGGTGGGTGCGGCCGCGACGAGTCGCTTCGTGTACGGGTGCTGCGGGTCCTCGAGGACCTGGGCGGCCGGGCCAGCCTCGACGATCGCTCCGTGCTGCATGACGAGGATGCGGTCGGCCCGGTCGGCTGCCACCCCGAGGTCGTGGGTGATGAAGAGCACGGCCGTGGATGCGACGGCGGCCCGTTCCGCGATGAGGTCGAGGATCTGGCGTTGGACGGTCACGTCGAGGGCGCTCGTCGGCTCGTCGGCGATGATGAGGCCGGGCGAGGCTGCGAGCGCGGCCGCGATGAGGACACGCTGCCGCATGCCGCCGGAGAACTGGTGGGGGTACTGCGCCGCACGCTTCGCCGCATCCGGGATGCCTGCGTCCTGGAGGAGTTCGACGGCTCGCGCGCGTGCGTCCTTCTTGGTGGCGAGGCCGTGGATGAGGAGCACCTCGGCGACCTGCGCTCCGACGGTCTGCAGCGGGTTCAGAGACGCCGATGGGTCCTGCGGGATGAGGCCGATGCGTGCACCGCGGACGGCACGCCATTCGAGCGGCGTCAGGGCGGTGAGGTCGAGGCCGTCGTAGCGGAGGGCGTTCGCGGTCACCGCGGTGCTCGCGGGGAGGAGGTCGACGATCGACTTGGCGACGCTGGTCTTGCCCGAGCCGGACTCGCCGACGATGGCGACCTGCTCCCCCGGGTACACGTCGAAGGAGACGCCGGCGACGGCGAGCGTCGTGGCTCCCTTGTAGGCGAGCTGGAGGTCGCGGACGGACAGGAGCGGCTGCGGTTCGCCGCCTGCCTGCTGCGTCAGGGGTGTGGAGGTCATGAGCGGTCTCCTCGTTCTTGGAGCCAGCGCGAGATGCGCGCCGTGGAGAGCACGACCGCGACGATCACGAGTCCGGGCAGGGTGGTGAGCCACCAAGCGGCCTGCAGGTAGTCGCGGCCCTCGGAGATGAGGGCGCCCCACTCCGGCTGGGGCGGCGGGGCTCCGAAGCCGAGGAAGCTGAGGGCGGAGATGGCGAGCACTGCGGCGCCGAACTCGATGGCGGCGAGCGCGAGGACCGGGGTGATCGCGGCGGGGAGGACCTGGCGGAAGATGATGCTCGGCCAGCGAGCGCCCGAGAGCTTCGCCGCCTCGATGTAGCCGGCGGTGGCAACCGAGAGGACCTGCGAGCGCATGATGCGCGCGAAGGCTGCGGTGGACGCGAGGCCGACCGCGATCGCGATGTTGAGCGTCCCGAAGCCGAGTCCCGTGATGATGGTGAGCGAGAGCAGCAGGGCGGGGATCGCGAGGATGACGTCCATGAAGCGCATGATCGCCTCGTCGACGAATCCCCGGAGGTATCCGGCGAGGAGCCCGAGGAGCGCCCCGGTGCCGAGCGCGATGACGACGGCGAGGCCGGACGCGAGGAGGGTGGTCTGCGAGCCGTGGATGAAGCGCGCGAGGGTGTCTCGGCCCAGGTTGTCGGTGCCGAAGGGGTGCGCGGGGCTCGGCGGCTGGAGGCGGTCGAGGAGGGTGCCGTTGATGGCGTCGTACGGCGTGAAGATCGACGGCGCGATAGCCCAAGCGACGACGGTGGCGAGCACGGCGACCGCCAGGATGAGGGACGGCAGGCGCAGGAGGCTGCGGAAGCGCGCGAACGACGACGGCTTCACGGCGGCAGGCACGGGCTGCGGGGTCCGCTCGGCGGCGGCGCCGCCGGCACTGCCCGGGGCAACGTACCGCTCGGTGCGACTCAGCACAGCGAGGTCCGACGGCGGTGTGAGGAGGGGCTGGTTCATGCTGCGACCTCGTTCGCTCGTGTCCTGCCGGGCTCCGTGGAAGCTGCGCCGGGCGCCGATGGGGGTGTCGGACGCCCCTTGGTCGCGGGGCGCTGCTTCGTGGAGTGCGAGAGGCGGGGGTCGACGAGCGGGTAGAGCGCGTCGACGATGAGGTTGGTGACGACGAAGATCGCGGCGGCGAAGACGACCGCGATCATGACGAGGGGGATGTCGCGGTTGGCGACGGCGGTCACGATCATGCGGCCGACGCCGTCGCGGGAGAAGACGGTCTCGGTGACGACGGTTCCCGCGAGGAGCTGGCCGACGAGCACCCCGCCGATCGTGAGGGTCGGCAGGGCCGCGTTCCTGAGCGCGTGGCGCACGAGGATGCGTGTGTCGCCGGCCCCCTTCGCCCTGGCCTGCTCGATGAAGGGCCGGGCGAGGGTCTCGTGCAGGCTGCGGGTGAGCACCTGGGCAAGGTAGGCGCCGGTTGGGATCGAGAGCGTCAGCGCCGGGAGGATGAGCCCCACGAACCCCGTGCTGCCGAAGGCTGGCACCCAGCCGAGCTGGAAGGAGAAGACCTGCAGGAGCAGGAGCCCGAGCCAGAACGTCGGAACCGCGATGGCGAGGGAGGGCAGCGATTGGAGGATGCCGCGCAGCCAGGAGGATCGGATGAGGTTGCTGACGAGCGCGAGTCCGATGCCGCCGATGACGGACAGCACGAGGGCCGCCCCGGCGAGGGTTGCCGTCGACGGGAGCGCGCGGGCGAGCACCTCGGTGGCGGGGATGCCGTTCTGCACGGAGCTGCCGAAGTCGAGGACCAGGGCTCCCCCGAGGGCGGCCAGGTACTGCTCGTGGAACGGAGCGTCGAGCCCGAGCTCCGCTCTCAGCGCCTCGATGGCGGCCGGGTCGGCGGCCCCCTCTCCGCCGCCGGCCGCGGCCACGGCCGCCGCGTCGCCCGGGAGGAGGTAGAGGAGGAGGAACGACAGGGTGAAGGCCGCCCAGAGGACCAGGATCCCCAGGGCGAGCCTCCACGCGAAGTAGCGAGCCATACGGTTACTCCGCGGCCTTCCAGGCTGCCGAGAAGTCGAGCCTGCTGGACGCCTCGAACTGCACTCCCTGGACGCCGGGCGCCTGGACGAGGTTCGTGGAGAGCTGGATGACGGGGACGGCGTAGCCCTCCTCGAGCAGCTGGGTGACAGCCGCGTCGACCTCGGTCTGGCGCGCATCCGCATCGACGATGGCGGCCTGCGAGTTGAGCACCTCGTCGATCGGGCCGACCTCGCGGTAGTTGTACTTGTTGCCGCCCTCAGCCGAGAAGAACACGCGGAGCGCGTCCGGGTCGGCGCGGGTGATGTTCGCCCAGGTGAACGGCTGCGTGCCGTCGTTGATCGCGGTCACGTCGGCGATGGGGGCCTCGCGGAGCTGGAGGTCGATGCCGACGGCGGCGAGCTGGACCTGCACCTGCTCGAGGACGTTGGTGGTCGGCTGCCAGTAGGCGAGCTCGAAGCTCAGCTTCTGGCCGTCCTTCTCGCGGATGCCGTCCGCGCCTTCGACCCAGCCGGCTTCGTCGAGCAGCTTCGCGGCGTCCTCGACGTTGTACTCGAGGATGTCGCTCTGGTCGCTGTAGTAGGGCGTCGACGTGGCGAGCACGCTCGTGGCCGGGCTGTCCTCTGGCGTCAGGAGGGCGAGGAGCTCCTCGCGGTTGATGCTCTTCTGCACGGCGAGGCGCACGTTCTTGTCGGAGAGGATCGGGTGCGAGGCATTCGGGATGAGGTTGTAGACGACACCGGGGTTAGCACGGTTCTGCACGTTCGCGCCGGCGCCCTTGAGTGCGTCGAGGTCGACGAAGGAGACGTCGGTCGAGACGTCGAGCTGGCCGGACTGGAGCGACCCGGTGAGCGTCGATGCCTCCGGGATGACGGAGTACGTGATCGTGTCGAGGTAGGGACGCTCGGTGTTGCCGGTCGTCGAGGCACCCCACGTGTAGTCCTCGCGGGCGGCGAGGACCGTCTCGGCGTTGGGGGTGTAGCTCTCGACGGAGAAGGGCCCCGAGCCGATGAAGTCGCCGGCGCAGCGCGCTTCCTGGCTGAGCTTCGTGCTCTCGGTGGAGACGAGCCCGAGCGTGAAGGTGGAGGTCGCCTGCAGGAACTGCGCCGACGGCTCGGCGAAGGTGTAGGTGACCGTCTGCGGGTCCACGACGGTGACCGACTCGAGGCCGGCGAGGTACAGATTGCCGAGCGCCGACTTCGCGCCGAGCGCCTGGACACCCTCCGCGTTGGCCTTGACGGCTTCGGCGTCGATGGGCGTGCCGTCGGCGAAGGTCGGCCCCTCGGCGAGCGTGAAGGTGAACTCCCTCGCGTCGTCCGAGATCTCCCAGGATTCGGCGAGCCACGGAAGCACCTCGCCGGTCTCGACGTCCTGCGTCGTGAGCGACGCGACGGTCTGGCGGGCGATGTTGACGTTGTTGTTGTTGCCGACCTGGGCCGGGTCGATGCATCCGATGTCGCTGAGGATGCCGACGCGCAGGTTGCCGCCCTGGACGGGGTCTGCATCGGCCGCCGGAACCGCTCCAGACTGCGACGCGCACGAGGCGAGCGCCATCATCCCGACCGCGGCGAGGGCGGCGGCGGAGAGCGGTCTGGTCGAGCGGGTCATCTGGACTCCTTCTCAGCGGAACGCACCCCGAGTGCGGGATCCGTCCCAGGTACGGGGATGTCCAGAGACTAGGAAGACGGCCGCCCACTCAGGTGGACGGCCGAAATCTCAGGTACCAGGAGGACACGCAGGGTCACATTGCGCGGAGGAACCCGGCGAGGTCTTCCAGCTCCTGCGGCGAGATGCCGTGCGCGAGGCCCGGGTAGGTGTGCTCGCTGGCCGTCGCGTGACCGGACAGCCACGCGGTGGTCCGATCGAAGGTGGCGTCGCTGATGATCTGGTCCCGGTCCCCGCGCCCGAAGAACACGGGTGGACGGATGCTGGTGAGCTCCTCGTCGCCCGGCTGCTCGCCCTGCAGGGAGAAGCCGGAGAGGACGACCCCGCGCTCGAAGCGCTGCGGCTCCCGGCGCAGCAGCTGGGTCACCATGAGCCCGCCCTGAGAGAAGCCGATCGGGATGACGTTCGCGGCCGGTGCCGTGTTCTGGTCGATCCAGGCGAGCACGGCGTCCGTGGCCGCTGCGGCCTTGGCCGGGTCGGGCAGACCCGGGCGGTCGATGGGCACCCAGGCGTAGGAGCCGACCTCGGCGGGCGTCTCCTCGCGGAGGACGAGGGGCGCGCGCAGGGAGGCCCAGTCGAAGCCGTCGCCGAGGGAGGGCAGGAGGCTCGTGAGGTCGTCCTCGTGCGATCCGTAGCCGTGCATGAGCAGGAGGATCGGCCGCTTGCTCGAGGCGTCGATCGACGAGAGCGCCGTGCTGATCGCGAGCCCGCTCATGCCGCGACCGCCTGCGCACGCGTGCGGAGCACGACCTCGGAGCGCCAGGGATCCAGCACGGTGATGGTCGCGCCGTCGTCGGCGAACTGGAGGCCGGCGCCGCGGAGCCGGTCGGCGACCGCGTCGAGCTCGGTCCGTTCTGGAACCTCGATCGTGAGCTGGCCGAGGCCCAGGGTCGCTGCTCGGGGTCCGGCGCCTGCACTGTTCCAGACGTTGAGGGCGATGTGGTGGTGGTAGCCGCCCGCGCTCACGAAGAGCGCTCCTGGATAGGTGGTCGTCGTCTCGAAGCCGAGGGTGTCGACGTAGAAGCTCTTCGCCGTGTCGACGTCGCCGACCTGCAGGTGCACGTGGCCGACGTCCGCTGCGGCCTTCTGGGGCGCATCCGCGGTGTCTTCGACGAGGTTGGCTCGCAGATAGGCGTTGGGATCGAGGAACTCGGTGGACATGGCGATGCGCCCGGCGGCGTCGAGCCACGTGTCACGCGGACGGTCGGTGTAGAGCTCGATGCCGTTGCCCTCTGGGTCGGTGAAGTAGAAGGCCTCGCTGACGTGGTGGTCGGAGGAGCCGACGAACTGGGAGCGCGGGTGCTGGGCCGCCCGGTAGACGGTCGCGGCGAGGTCGCTCGGCGTGTCGAACAGGAGCGCGGTATGGAAGAGCCCGGCGGCACGGCGCGGAGCGACCGGGAGGCCGGGGGTGTGCCGGAGGCGCACGAGCGGGGCGGCTCCTCGACCGAGCGTGATCTCGCCGTCGGTCTCAGCGATCGGCTCGAGGGCGAGCGCCGTGCGGTAGTACTCGGATTGCGCGGCGAGGTCGCCGACGTGGAGTGAGACGAGGCCCATTCCGGTGCCTGCGTCGAGCTTGTCGCCATCTGAAGTCGTCATGGCACGAACCGTAGCACTCAAGAACTTGCATCTACAAGTAAAAGGCGCGAGGATGAGGGCATGACCGAACCCAGATGGCTCTCCGCGGACGAGCAGCACTCGTGGCTGCACTTCATCGGGGTCGTCGAGCTGCTCCCGGGTGCGCTCGACACGCAGCTCGGCAACGACGCCGGCATCACGCACTACGAGTATCTCGTGATGGCGGTGCTCTCGGAGTCGCCGGGCCGGAGCCTCCGGATGACCGACCTCGCGACGCGCACCAATGCCACGCTCCCGCGCCTCTCCCGTGTTGTCCTCGGCCTGGAGCAGCGCGGCCACGTCGAGCGCACGAGCCACCCGGGCGACCGCAGGGCGAAGATCGCGAAGCTCAGCGACAGCGGCATGCTGTTCCTCGAGGAGACCGCACCCGGCCACGTCGGCAAGGTGCGGGAGCTCATCGTGGATGCGCTCACCCCAGAGGAATTCAGCACGCTCGGCAGGATCTCCCAGAAGCTGCTCGACCGGATCGACCCCGAGGACCGCTTCGGCGTCCACCGGACCGCGACGGAGCCGGCTGGCTCGGACTCCGAGCCGATCGCCCGATTGGGCATAGGGGCTCCCGCGACCCGTGCGCTCGCCGGCGATGGCCAGACCCTGCTCGGCGACGTCGCCGGCGCGAGCCGCGAGCACCTGCTCTCCCTGCACGGCGTCGGCCCCCGCGCCGTGGGCATCCTCGAGGGCGCCCTCGAGGCGCGTGGGCTCGCACCGCTGCAGCGCTGACGGCCCGGGCAGGGAGGCAGGCGGAGACGCCCGAACCACCAGCGCTGCTCGCGTGCCGCGGCGGCGGGCACCGGGCTGCCTCCCGCTCAAGCTGCGGCGAGGTGCGCCTCACGCTCGATGCTCCGCGCGACCGGCCTCTCGCAGAGATGGTGCGCGTAGGCGGGGATCGTCAGGAACGTCGGGAACTCGTCGTCCAACGAGACCCGTCGCAGGATCTGCGCGGCGGCCTCGAAGCGGTCGCCCTCGAAGCGCCGCGCGTCGCTGAGGGCGCCGTCGAGCAGCGACTCGACCAGCTCACGCGTCACCACCGTGCCGGATTCGGTCACGGTCTGCTGGGCGATCCACTGCCACAGCTGGGAGCGTGAGATCTCGGCCGTCGCCGCATCCTCCATGAGGCCGTCGATCGCGACGGCACCCACCCCGCGCAGCCAGCTCTCGATGTAGCGGAGCGCGACGGAGACGTTGGCGCGCACCCCCTCGTCGGTGACGTGCTTCTCCAGCGAGCGCACGTCGAGGAGCTGCGCCGCCGTGACGTCGACCTCAGAGCGGTCTCGTCCAAGCTGGTTGGGTGCCCCGCCGAGCACGGCGTCGAATTCTGCGCGCGCGACGTCGATGAGTCCCGGATGCGCGACCCAGGACCCGTCGAATCCGTCTGCAGCCTCCCTCGCCTTGTCGGCACGCACCTTCTCGAGGGCACGCGCCGTGACCTCGGGCTCGCGGGAGTTCGGGATGAAGGCGCTCATGCCGCCGACCGCGTGGGCGCCCCGCGCGTGGCAGGTTCGCACGAGCAGCTCCGTGTACGCCCGCATGAACGGGACCGTCATCGTGATCCGGTCGCGGTTGGGGAAGACGTACTGGGGTCCGCGCGAGCGGTAGTGCTTGATGAAGCTGAAGATGTAGTCCCATCGTCCGGCGTTGAGGCCCGCGCAGTGCTCGCGCAGCTCGTAGAGGATCTCGTCCATCTCGAAGGCCGCGGGCAGCGTCTCGATGAGCACGGTCGCCCGGATCGTGCCGTGCTCGATGCCGATGGCCCGTTCCGAGAAGGTGAAGACGTCGTCCCAGAGGCGCGCCTCGAGGTGGTTCTCGAGCTTGGGCAGGTAGAAGTAGGGACCGCGTCCGCGCGCCAGCAGCTCCGTGGCGTTGTGGAAGAAGTAGAGCCCGAAGTCCACGAGTGAACCGGATGCGGGCCGCTGCTGGCCCGAGCGGTCGGTGTAGCTCAGGTGCTTCTCGACGAGGTGCCAGCCGCGGGGCCTGACGATGATGGTCGGCGTCTCGTCGGCGGTGACCAAGTACTCCTTTCCTTCCGGACTCGTGTACTCGATGCGCTCCCTGACCGCATCCAGGAGCGAGACCTGCCCGCCGACGATGTTCTGCCAGGTCGGGCTCGTCGCGTCCTCGAGGTCGGCCAGCCAGGCGTTCGCTCCGGAGTTGAGCGCGTTGATGGTCATCTTGCGATCAGTGGGGCCGGTGATCTCGATGCGGCGGTCCTCGAGGCCGGGGCCGGCGCCGGCGACTCGCCAGTTCGGGTCCTCCCGCACGGCGGCGGTCTCGCTCAGGAAGCGGAAGTCGCGGCCGTTCTCGACGGCCTTCCGGCCGTCCATCCTGGCGAGGAGGCGTTCGTGGCGCCTGCCCGCGAACTGGTCGTGGAGCCGCAGGACGAACTCGAGGGCTTCGCGGGTGAGGATCTCGTCGAAGCGATCGCCGATCGGCCCCGTCACCTTCAGGCGCGGTTCTGGTGTGCTGTTCATGGTCATGGCTGCTTTCTGCGTCGATGGGTCAGGGAAGTCGAGGGAGAGCGTGACGTCGCGCGGTTCAGTGGAACTGCTCGGACTCGGTGGAGCCGACGAGGGCGAGTGTGGAGCTGGCGGGGTTGAGGCTCGAGGACAGGCGGTCGAAGTAGCCGGTGCCGACCTCGCGCTGGTGCTTCGTCGCCGTGTAGCCGTCGGCCTCGCTTGCGAACTCGGCCTCCTGGAGGTCGACGTAGGCGCTCATGTGGCGGGCGCTGTAGTCGCGGGCGAGCGTGTACATGGAGTGGTTGAGCGCGTGGAATCCGGCGAGGGTGATGAACTGGAAGGTGTAGCCCATGGCAGCGAGCTCACGCTGGAACGCGGCGATCTGCTCGTCGTCGAGGTGGCGCTTCCAGTTGAAGGACGGCGAGCAGTTGTAGGCGAGCTTCTTGTCGGGGAACTCGGCGTGGATGCTCTCGGCGAAGGTTCGGGCCAGCTCGAGGTCGGGTTCGCCGCTCTCGACCCAGAGGAGGTCGGCGTACGGGGCGTATGCGTGCCCGCGGGCGAGCACGGTCTCGATGCCTGGCTTCGTCTCGTAGAACCCTTCGGCGGTCCGGTCGCCCGTCAGGAACGGTCGGTCGCGCTCGTCGACGTCGCTCGTGATGAGGTTCGCGGCGAGGGAGTCGGTGCGGGCGATGATGACGCTGGGCACGCCGGCGACGTCGGCGGCGAGGCGGGCCGCGTTGAGGGTGCGGATGTGCTGCTGGGTCGGTACGAGGACCTTGCCGCCCATGTGACCGCACTTCTTCTCGCTCGCGAGCTGGTCTTCCCAGTGCACGCCCGCGGCTCCTGCCTGGATCATGGAGGCCATGAGCTCGTAGGCATTGAGCGGGCCGCCGAAGCCAGCTTCGGCGTCGGCGACGATGGGCGCGAGCCAGTCGCGGCTCGGCGCCCCGTCCTCGGCGGTCTCGATCTGGTCGGCACGGAGCAGGGCATTGTTGATGCGGCGGACCACGGCCGGTACGGAGTTCGCCGGGTAGAGGCTCTGGTCCGGGTAGGTCTGGCCGGAGAGGTTCGCGTCGGCGGCGACCTGCCACCCGGAGAGGTAGATGGCCTTGAGGCCGGCGCGCACCTGCTGCACGGCCTGGTTGCCGGTGAGCGCCCCGAGGGCGGCGACCCAGCTGCCGTCGTCGTCGTTCACGAGGTCCCAGAGGCGCTCCGCTCCTCGGCGTGCGAGCGTCTGCTCCTCGACGACGCTCCCCCGCAGCGCGACGACGTCCTCGGCGGAGAAGTCGCGTGTGATGCCGCTCCAGCGGGCTTCCGTCTTCCAGGCCGTCTCGATGCTCGCGGCCTTCGCCTGCACCGACTCGGTTCCATGAGGCGTCGTCTGGTCCATGATGAGCTCCTTTGCTCGAAGAACTGGTGTTGTGTCGATCCTGCGCCGCCCTGAACGCTCGAGACGAAAAGTCTCACTAGAAATCTGCCCGTTCTTCTAGCGCGCAGAAGGCTGCGTGTGGCACGGTTGCGCACATGGACATCGACGTTCTGACGCTCGGCCGACGCATCCGCTCGATACGGCAGGAGCGGGGCCTCACCCTCGAGGCGCTCGGCACCGCCATCAAGCGCGCACCCTCGCAGATCTCCGCCATCGAGACCGGGAAGCGCGAGGTTCGACTGACCGAGCTGCAGGCCTTCGCGCGCCTCTTCGGGGTGAGCGTCGACGAGCTGCTCTCCGACGCCCCGCTCTCGAAGCGCGCGTCCCTCGAAGTCGAGCTCGAACGCGCGCAGGCGGGCCGGATCGCCCTCGCGCTCGGCCTCGATCCGCTTCCCATCCGCCGCTCGCTGAGCGATGAGGCCATCGAGACGATCCTCGCTCTCTACCGGGAGCTCGCCAGAATCGACTCAGAGCGGGCGGCGACCCCCGAGGAGGCTCGACGAGCCAACACCGAGCTGCGGCGCGCCATGCGCGAGCGGGACAACTACTACGCGGAACTCGAGGAGCAGGCCTCTGCGCTGCTCACGAGCGTCGGGCACGAGGATGGGCCGCTCTCGCAGCGCACCGCGGCCGACATCGCGGCTCACCTCGGGCTGACGCTGCACTACGTGCGCGACCTGCCCGTCTCGACCCGTTCGGTCGTCGATCGGAGACACGGTCGCATCTATGTGCCCCTGGCCCAGTCGGCGGATGCCGACCCACGATCGATCATCCTGCAGACCATCTCGAGCTACGTGCTCGGCCACGAGGCACCGCGCGACTACGCCGAGTTCCTCCTGCAGCGCGTCGAGACGAACTACTTCACCGGGGCGCTCCTGATCCCGGAGCTGGGGGCCGCGAAGCTCATGGGTGCGGCCCAGCAACGTCGGGCGCTGTCGGTCGAGGACCTCCGGGACGCGTACGGGGTGAGCTACGAGACCGCAGCCCACCGGTTCACGAACCTCAGCACGCATCACCTCGGCATCCCGGTCCACTTCCTGAAGGTCAGCGAGTCCGGGGTCATCTCGAAGGCCTACGAGAACGACAGCGTCAGCTTCCCCACCGACGCGCTCGGCGCCGTGGAGGGCCAGTTCGTGTGCAGGCAGTGGAGCGCACGGCGGGTGTTCGACGTCGAGGACCGCTTCAGCCCCTACCACCAGTACACGGACAAGCCGGTCGGCACCTACTGGTGCACCTCGCGCATCCAGAACACGCCCCTTGGCACCTTCTCGGTCAGCGTCGGCACGGCCTTCGAGCACGCGAAATGGTTCGCGGGGCGCGAGACGACGCGCAGGCACACCTCCACCTGCCCGATCGGCGACTGCTGTCGTCGCCCCTCTGAGCAGCTGTCGGCGAGGTGGGCGGGCGCGTCGTTCCCGAACGCCCGCCTCCACACCTCACTGCATGCGGCGATGCCGACCGGGGCGTTCCCCGGCGTCGACGAGGTGGAGGTGTACGAGTTCCTGGATCGTCACGCCCCGGCGGCACTGGCGGAGGCACCGCCCGCGCCGAGCAGCTGACCGCTGGGCGCATCCGCCGATGGCGGCTCCGCCGGCAGTCCGAGCGTCTCGCGGAGGGTGGCCCCAGGCGTGTACTCCTCGCGGTACACGCCGCGCTCCTGCAGCTCTGGGATGACGCCGTCGACGAAGCGGTCGAGCCCGTTGGGGATCAGCGAGGGCACGATGACGAACCCGTCGGAGGCGCCGCCCTGGACGTAGCGGGAGATCTCGTCGGCGATGTGCGACGCGGTCCCGACGAAGGTGTGCCGCGTGTTGAGCTTCACCATCAGCTCGCGCACGGTGAGCGAGTCCCGCTCCGCGATCTCCCTGAACCTGGAGATCTGGGCGCGCTGCTTGGAGAGGTCGTTCGCCTGACCGGCGCGGATGCGCTCGTCGCCAGGCTCGAGGTCGGGCAGCGGGCCGTCCGGGTCGACGCCAGACAGGTCCCTCCCCCACACCTGCTCGAGCATCGCGATCGCCGTCTGCGGGCTGACCTGGGCGAGGGCTTCCTCGCGGGACCGCTCGCGGGCATCCGCCTCAGAATCGCCGATCACGAATGTCGCGGCCGGCATGATCAGGAGGGAGTCGCGTGAGCGGCCAGCTGCGGGCAGGCGGCCCTTGACGTCGTCGTAGAACCGCTTGCCGTCTTCGAAGGCGGCGTGCAGGGAGAAGATGATCTCGGCGTTCGCCGATGCGAAGTCTCGCCCAGCCGGGGAGTCGCCGGCCTGCACGATGACCGGGTAGCGCTGGGGACTGCGTGGCACGTTCGGGATCGTCTCGACGTCGAAGTGCTTGCCGACGTGGTTGATGCGGCTGACCCCGCCGGGGCGCAGGTACTCACCACGGCCGGGGTTGGCGGCGATCGCGTCGGCCTCCCACGCGTCCCAGAGACGCTTCGAGAGCCGCACGAACTCCTCGGCCCGCTCGTAGCGCTCCGAGTACTCCAGGAACCCGCCACGGCGGAAGTTCTGGCCGTGGAAGGCGTCGCTCGACGTGACGACGTTCCAGCCGGCTCGTCCTTCGGAGAGGTGGTCGAGGGTCGCGAGCTGCCTCGCGAGATCTGCCGGCTCGTTGAAGGTCGAGGAGAGCGTGCCGACGAGTCCGATGTGCTCGGTGAGACTGGCGAGTGCGGCGAGGATCACGAGCGTGTTGGGGCGCCCGACGACGTCGAGCTCGTGGATGCGCCCCTTGTGCTCGCGAAGCCGAAGCCCCTCGGCGAGGAACAGGTAGTCGAACCTGCCGCGCTCGGCGGTCTCCGCGAAGGCCCGGAAGGAGGCGAGGTCGATCTGGCTTCCAGCATCCGGGTCGGTCCAGATGGTCGTGTTGTTGACCCCGGGGAAGTGCGCCGCGAGGTGGACCTGCTTGAGGGGCGTGCCGCTCATGCGCGCTGTGCCTTTCCATCGTTGACGAGGGCGCCGCGGCCGCGAGCCGCTTGGCGGTCTGCATGGGCTGCGGCGAAGCGGTTCGCGGGGCGCGGTTCGAGCCCGAGCGTCTTGCGCAGGCTCGGTGACTTCTCGCGGGGGTTCGGGGGCGAGACGATGCCTCGAGCCTCGAGCATGGGGCGCACCCTGTCGACGAACTCGGCGACGTCGCCGTGGGTCAGGGGGCGGACGCGCACGCCGTCGAGGCCGGCGTCCGCGTACTTGGCGATGAGCTCGGCGGTCGTCACGTTGGACCTGACCACGACTCTGGTGTCGCTGCGGTATCCGGAGTCTGCGCGGACGCGCTCGTCGAGCGCTCGGAAGTGCTCCTCGGTCGACCCGTCCTCGTCGCCGAGGAAGATCTCCAGGTCGGCGACGACGCGGAGGGGCTCGCCCGTGCGGCCAACGCGCTGCTCTGCCTCCCGGATCGCGGCGAGGAGCTCGGCGACCGTGGCTCGGCCGGGCGTGACGAACACGACGTCGGCCTGCCGCGCCGCGAACTCGAACGCGTCCTGCGTCTGCGCGAGCGCGAAGACCGGCGGCTGCCCCTGCGGCGAGCGCGGCACGATGGAGGGCCCCTTCACGCTGAAGTGCTCGCCCTCGAAGTCCGCGTAGTGCAGGCGGTCCGCGTCGATGAATCGGCCCGTCGGCTCGTCGCGGATGACGGCGTCGTCTTCCCAGCTGTCCCAGAGCCGCCGGATGACCTCGACCGAGTCCGCCCCTTCGGCGAAGATCGCGTCGAGGCCGAGTGAGCTCTTGCGTCCGAAGCTCGCCGCCTCCGCGGCACTCGCGCTGAGCTTGGCCCGGAGGCCCGCGCGGCCGAGCGACACGAAGTCGAGGGTCTGGATGCTCGTGGCAGCGTGGAACGGCTCCGCGTGCGTGAGGCCGATGGTGGGGACGAGCCCGATCCGCTTGGTGTGTGGGGCGAGGGCGGCCGCGAGCAGGGTCGCGTCGAGCGACACCTCGGCGAGATCGCGAGATGCCTCCCAGTCCGGGGCGCTCCCCTCGATCTGGTAGGCGTCCTCGAAGGTGACGTAGTCGATGCCGGCGCGCTCGGCGTGCTGGACGAGATCGCGCCAGTAGCCGAGCTCCGTGAGCCGAGTCCCGTCACCGCGTGGCAGCACCGTCCACGCGGCTGGGTGCCAGCCTGCGCCCTGGAGCGCGAGCCCGACCGTGAATCGTCCGGGGCTTGGTCGTCTCGACATGATGCCTCTCTCACGGGATCCGGTGTCCGAGCACCGCGGAGCGCAGCAGCCGCGGTGTTCTGGGTTGCCCGATCGTAGTTCCGCGCGTCACAGCCGGGAGTCCGGGTGCGTCACCCGCCGAAATGGAGTGCAACATTGCGACGCGCGCGAGCGACCGGGATCACGGCCGTGGCCGATTAGTCTGCTGTTCCATGGAGCTCGAACTCGCAGTCTTCGGTGTGGCGGCGGTCCTCATCATCGTCGCCGTGGCCGCCATCGCGCCCAAGCTGGGGGTCGCGGCGCCCATCCTGCTGGTGCTCGTCGGCATCGGGGTCGGCTATCTGCCCGGGGTCCCTGACTTCGAGTTCCCCCCTGAGCTGATCCTCACGATCGTGCTGCCGCCCATCCTCTACTCGGCCGCCGTGAACGTTCCGCTCGCGGATTTCCGCCGCAACCTGCGTTCCATCACGGGACTGTCGGTGCTGCTCGTCATCATCTCGGCGTTCGGCAGCGGGCTGCTCCTCTACGCGCTTCTCCCCGACCTGAACCTCGCCGCCGCGATCGCGCTCGGGGCCGTCATCAGCCCGCCGGATGCGGTGGCCGCGACGGCGGTCGGCAAGCGGCTCGGCCTTCCTCCGCGCCTCGTGACGGTGCTCGAGGGCGAGGGCCTCGTGAACGATGCGACGGCGCTCGTCATGCTCCGCAGCGCGATCGCGGCGACGGCGGGAGCGCTGTCGTTCTGGGGAGCTGTCGGTGACTTCGTGCTCGCCGTGACCCTGGCCGTCGTCCTCGGCGCCGTGGTCGGCGCGGTCACCGTGTACGTGCGCTCCAAGCTCGACAGCGCCGTGCTGACCACGGCGATCTCGTTCACCGTGCCCTTCCTGGCCTACGTGCCGACGGAGGAGGTCGGTGGCTCCGGTGTGCTCGCGGTCGTGGTCGCGGGACTCATCACGGGGCACGCCAGTGCGAGCCGGTTCAGCCCGCAGGATCGCATCAGCGAGCGCACGAACTGGCGCACGGCGCAGCTCCTGCTGGAGAACGGCGTCTTCCTCCTCATGGGCTTCGAGCTGGCGGCGCTCATCGAGTCCGTGGACGGCGACGCGGACGGCATCGGGCTGCTGCACGCTGTCGGCATCGGCCTGCTCGCGACGATCGCGCTGGTCGTCATCCGGGTGCTGTTCGTCATCCCGCTCGTGCTGATGCTCCGCAGGGAGCAGCGCCGAGCCGAGCTCGTCGCGCCTCGCGTCGAGCAGTTCCTCAAGCGGGTGACCGCCCCCGGACTCGCGAGCACGCGGCCGCGCCTCGTCGACCGGGCCAAGCGCGCGAGCGCCGACATCGCGTTCTATCGCGACGAGGGGCTCGGCTGGCGAGGCGGGGCCGTCCTGGCGTGGTCCGGGATGCGCGGGGTCGTCACGCTCGCGGCGGCGCAGTCGCTGCCCGCGGATTTTCCGTATCGGCCGCAGCTCGTGCTGATCGCCTTCACGGTGGCGATCGTGACGCTCGTCGTGCAGGGCGGCACCCTCCCGCTTCTCATCAGGAAGCTCGGGGTCACCGGCACGGACGCCGACGCGGACGCCCGGGAGCTCGCGAGCCTCGCCGACGAGGTGTTCGACGTCGCGCGCGAGTCGCTCGCGAACCCGGAGCTTCGGCGTGCTGATGGCGGAGCGTACGACGCTGAGCTGCTCGAGCAGGTGCAGGCCGTCGCCTCCCGGATGAGCCGGCTGCTCTCCAAGCCCGTCGACCTCGACGAGGACGCGCAGGACACGCACGTGCAGCGGCGGGAGCTCACCCGCATCCTGCTCGACAACGCCCAGCTGGCGCTGCTCGACGCGAGGTCGTCGGGGAGCTACTCGTCTCGGACCATCGAGCAGGCGCAGCACCGCCTCGATGCCGAGGCCCTCCGCTTCGGCGGCGCCTGACGCGAGTGTGGGGCGGGCCAAACGCGAGTTCGCGCGGCGCCCGACGCGAGTTCGGCGCCGCCCGACGCGACTCCCTCACACACGACGGCGGGGTGCGGGCTCGTCCTGAGCCCGCACCCCGCCGTGTCGCTCGAGCACCCGTCGGTAGTTGCCGTGAGCGCTGCCGGTGCGGCTACGCCGTGGCGTTCAGCGGATACCGCAGCGTCGCGGCCACCTCGGCGCCGTCGACGAGGTCGCCACGCCGGACGGCCCTCACCTTGGCGCCGTGCTTGAGGGCGCGGGCGGCGATCTCATCCACGATGGCGTAGGTGTGCGGGCCGGGCGTCTCGGCGCGCGTGAGCTTGCCGTCCTCGTCCAGCTCGCCCTCCAGGGTCGAGTCCATGTCGAAGTAGAGCTCGGCGACGGCGCCCTGCGAGGCCGCCTTGGCGACCTCGTTGATGGAGGTGGTCGCGTGGCCGTTGCTCCGCTTCGTGCCGAACTCCTCCCGCCAGTCGTTGATCTCTCCCCGGTAGTGGTCGTCGAGGATGCCGCGCGCCTTCGCGTCGAGCTCCCCAGGCGCGAGCGAACCCGGGTGGGCGCCGATGCGCTGCTCGAGGAGCCCCGGGTACTCGTTCACGGCCCGGTAGGCGGTGTCGAAGTCGCCGGTTGCGGCGAGGATGAGCGGGGCACCCGAGTCTCGGAGGATCGGGATGACCTGCTCCTGCACGATGCGCGCGAAGCGCTCGTGCCCGATCCGGTCGCCCGTCGTTCCCTGCGCGCGCTGCCGGTCGAAGCGGCCGCCGGTGGTCGTGTGCTCGAGCACCGTCGCGAGATCGTCGGGGAGCCCCTCGATGGGCAGCTGGCGCGGCTTCGCGTCGGCGAGCACCTCGAAGAGCGTCACCTCGCCTCGGGAGAGCCCGAGCACGAAGCCGCAGTTCGGGAACGTGGTCGCGCGCAGCAGTGCGCCGACGTCGAAGCGGTCGCCCACCGCGACGTGCTGGCCGAGGCGGTTGGCGAGGCGGAAGGTACGGAAACGGTCACTGGACGCGAGGATGACGAGGGAGCGGGATTGCGCCCGCCAGAACTCGGGATCGGACTCGAGCTGCTTCGCTGGATCGAGGATCTTCGCGATGCGCGTCCGATCCAGACCGAGGGTCTCGAGCTCCTTCGCCGCATGGCTCACGGCGGCCCGCAACTCCAGTCGCAGGGCCTCCGACTCGCTCGGGGCGCTCGAGGCCGGGATGGCGATGCTCACGCTGCCCTCGCCCCGGTACTCGGTCAGTTCAAGCAGATCTTCATGGCTAGGAATATCACTTGGCAACATCTCTGCACGCTAATGATCGGGCCTGAGAGTTCGGTCATCGGCGAGCACCTAGACTGACGTGGTTACGCCCCTCCCTACTCTCTGCACGGCTCAGGACGCAAATCACATCTATGACAGGTAACGCGACTACTCGCTTCCACAACGTCTCGCTGCTGTCGGTCGCGAGCAGCCTTCCTTCGAAGGCAACGGCTTCGGCAGACATCGAAGGCAAGCTCTCCGCCGGCCTGAAGCGGCTCAGGCTCCCCGGCAACCTCCTCGAGCGCGTCGCCGGCGTGACCGAGCGACGCAACTGGGCTGAGGGGGAATCGTTCACCGAGGCGACCGTCGCCGCCGGCCACGAGGCGCTCCGCCGCGCGGGTGTGGACGCGAGCCAGGTGGGCCTGCTCATCAACACGTCCGTGACCCGCACCCATCTCGAGCCATCGGTGGCCGTGCGCATGCACCACGGCCTGGGTATGCCGAGCTCCGCTGTGAACTTCGACATCGCGAACGCGTGCCTCGGCTTCGTGAACGGCATGACGCTCGCGGCGCAGATGATCGAGGCTGGCCAGATCCGCTACGCCATCATCGTCAACGGCGAGGACGCCGACGAGATCCAGGTGAACACCATCAACCGGCTGCTCCGCGACGACATCGGGCGCGAGGACTTCATGAGCGAGTTCGCGAGCCTCACGCTCGGCTCCGGTGCGGCGGCGGCCGTGCTCGGACGCACGGATGAGCACCCGGAGGGGCACCAGATCCTCGGCGGCGTGACGCGAGCCGCAACCCAGTTCCACGAGCTGTGCGTCGGCAGCGTGCAGGGCATGTTCACGGATGCCAAGGCGCTGCTGCGCGGCGGCCTCGACCTCGTCGTGTCGGCCTGGAAAGAGGCGCAGACCGACTGGAACTGGTCGACGATGGACCACTACATCACCCACCAGGTGTCGCGCGTCCACACCAACGCGATCGTCAAGGCCGTCGGCCTCGACGCGAAGCGCGTGCCGACCACCTACCCGACGCTCGGGAACGTCGGTCCCGCGTCCATCCCCATCACCCTCGACCTGCAGTCGAAGAGCCTGAAGCGCGACGACCGGGTCCTGCTCATGGGGGTCGGGTCCGGCCTCAACACGGCGATGATGGAGCTCAAGTGGTGAGGTCGGCCTCTCGCCCGCCCGCCGGCCTGCCCGGACTCCAGGAACGATTCAGCCGCCTCGTCGAGACGACGGGCGTCGGCGAGGACACCGGCTCGAGCCGCACCTGGCACCTCCTCGACACGGGGCCGATCCTCCATGAGCTGGGGATCGAACCCGTCGGCACGGTCCTCGCCGTGCACGGCAACCCCACGTGGTCGTACCTCTGGCGCTCGCTGGTGAGCGAATCGATCTCGGCCGCCGAGTCCGGGGCATCCGCGTGGCGCGTCATCGCGGTCGACCAGCTCGAGATGGGCTTCTCCGAGCGCACCGAGGTGCGTCGCACGCTCGAGCAGCGCATCCTCGATCTCGGCGCGCTGACCGACGAGCTCGAGCTCAGCGGCGACGTCGTGTCCCTCGGCCACGACTGGGGCGGGGTCGTCGCGCTCGGCTGGGCGGTCCGCCACCCGGAGCTGCTCACCGCGGTCGCCTCCCTCAACACCGCCGTCGACCAGCCGAGCGAGCTGCCCATCCCGGCCGCCCTGCGCCTCGCCCGCTTCGGCCCCGTGCTGCGCGCATCCACGTCGACGAGCCCGGCCTTCCTGGCAACGACGCTCGCCCTCGCGAATCCGCCGCTCACCCCCCAGGTGAAGGCCGCCTACTCGGCGCCGTACCTCGACCGGGCCTCGCGGCTCGGCATCGAGCAGTTCGTGGCCGACATCCCGGTCGACGAATCCACCCAGAGCCACGCGGCGCTGCAGGGGGTCTCGGCTGGCGTCGCGGCGCTCGACGTGCCAGCGCTGCTGCTCTGGGGCCCTCGCGACCCGATCTTCACCGACCTGTACCTGGGCGACCTCATGCGTCGCCTCCCCCACGCCGAGGTGCACCGCTTCGAAGGCGCGGGTCACCTCATCGCGGAGGACACCCCGTACGCGACGCATCTCCTCGCCTGGCTCGACGACGTCGCCGCGGGAACCGCTCGCCGCCGAGGCCAGCACGCTCCGGAGGCGAGCCCCGACGATGCATCCACGCCCATGTGGGCTGCGTTGGACGAGCACCGTGACGACCCGAGCATCGCCGCCCTCGAGATGGGGCGTGGGGCGAACAGGGCCCCGCTGCGGGTCTCCTGGCGCCAGCTTGCGCGCCGAGTCGACGAGATCGCGGCCGGCCTGAGCGCCGTCGGGGTGCGCCGGGGCGACCGCGTCTCCCTGCTCGTGCAGCCTGGCGTCACCCTCACCGCCATCGTCTACGCCTGCCTGCGCATCGGCGCCGTCGTCGTCGTCGCGGATGCCGGGCTCGGCGTCAAGGGCCTCTCCCGCGCCGTCCGGGGCGCCTGGCCCGACGTCATCATCGGCCAGGTCCCCGGCTTGACGGCGGCCAAGGCGCTCGGCTGGCCTGGCCTGCGCATCAGCGCCACGAGCATCCCCGCCAGCGCTCGAGCCGCCCTCGGTGTCGCGCACTCGCTCGCCGAGGTGGCCGAGCTCGGGCGCGGCGCGGCGCTGCCCACTCCTCCCGGCCCCGAGGACCTCGCAGCGGTGCTGTTCACCTCGGGCTCGACCGGACCTGCGAAGGGCGTCGTCTACACGCACCGTCAGCTGCAGGCCGTGCGGGACACGCTCCGCGACACCTACGGGGTGACGGCCGAATCGGGCCTCGTCACGGGCTTCGCGCCCTTCGCCTTGCTCGGCCCGGCCCTCGGAACCCGGTCGGTGACGCCGGATATGGACGTCACCTCCCCCCGAACTCTCACGGCCACCGCGGTGGCCGATGCGGTCGTGGCGGCGGATGCTCGCATCGTGTTCCTCTCGCCGGCCGCGATCCTCAACGTCGTCGCGACGCGAGACGACCTCGATGCGGCGCAGCGGGAGGCCCTCGGGAGCGTCGACACGTTCCTCTCGACGGGGGCGCCCATCGGGGCTCGACTGCTCGACGACGCCTGCGCCCTCATGCCCAACGCGGAGGCGCACACCCCGTACGGAATGACCGAGTGCCTGCTCGTCACCGACATCGACCGCGAGGGCATCTCCGCTGCCGCGCTCGCCGCTGACCACGGCGTCTGCGTCGGCACGCCGATCGGGCGCAACGTCGTCCGCATCAGCGCTCTCGACGAGACGGGTGCCGCGACCGGCGCCCCCTCAGACGAGGCTGGTGTGCTTGGTGAGGTCATCATCAGCGCCCCCCACCTCAAGGCGCGCTACGACCGCCTCGCCATGACCGATCGGGCCGCCGTGCGCGATCTGCCCCACCGCGGCGCAGAGGCCGCCGGCCAGGGACACTCAGATCAGGCAAATCCCCACCAGGATGACCTGGGCCGCTGGCACCGCACCGGCGACGTCGGCCACCTCGACGCGGAGGGGCGCCTCTGGATCGAGGGCCGCCTCCCCCACGTCTTCGTGACGGTCGACGGTCCACTCGCGCCGGTCGGCACCGAGCAGGACCTCGAGACGCTGCCGTGGGTGCGGCGCGCCGCGGTCGTCGGCGTCGGACCGGCCGGAACGGCGCAGGCGGTGGCCGTGCTCGAAACCAGGGAGCCCTCTCGCGGGGTCCGCGTGGCCGAGGCGGAGCTCGCCGACGCGCTTCGCGCCTCCACGACGCAGCCGCTCGCTGCCGCGCTCATCGTTCCCGAGCTGCCCACCGACATCAGACACAACTCGAAGATCGACCGGACAGCGCTCGCCAGCTGGGCCGAGCGCGCGCTCTCCGGGGAGCGGGTGTCGGCCCCGTGAGGGTGCTCGTCACTGGGGCGAGCGGCATGTTGGGACGTGCCGTCGCGACGCAGCTGCGCGACGAGGGCCACGAGGTCACGACGATGCAGCGCAGTGCGAGCGGCATCGACGGCGTGACGGATGCGCTCGGCTCGATCACCGACGATGCAGCCGTGGCGCGTGCCGTCACCGGGATGGAGGGGGTTGTCCACCTCGCCGCCAAGGTGTCGCTGAGCGGATCGGAGGCCGAGTTCGAGGCCGTCAACATCGCCGGGACCGAGCGTCTCGTCGAGCACGCGAAGACTGCGGGCGCGACCCGCTTCGTCATGGTCTCCTCCCCCTCCGTGGCCCACTTCGGTGCGGCCATCCACGGCGCGGGTGCTGATGCGGCCAGGCCCGACCTCGCCCACGGCAGCTACGCCCGGACGAAGGCGGAAGCGGAGCTGCGGGCTCTCGCCGCCGACTCCCCCGACTTCGCCGTGGTCGCGGTGCGCCCCCACCTGGTGTGGGGCCCCGGCGACACGCAGCTCGTGGCGCGCATCCTCGATCGGGCCTCGAGGGGCACGCTGCCGCTCCTCGGGCGCGGTGCGGCCCTCATCGACTCCTGCTACGTCGACAATGCCGCGTCGGGTATCGCAGCGGCGTTGCGGCGAGCGCCGGTCGCCCACGGGAACAGCTACGTCATCACGAACGGGGAGCCGCGGACCGTCGCGGAGCTCATGGAGGGGATCTGCCTCGCGGGTGGGGCTCCGCCGCCCCGCCTCCGGGTGCCTGCCGTCATCGCTCGGGCCGCCGGCTCCCTCATCGAGGGTGTGTGGCGCATCCGACCGGGGCAGGATGAGCCGCCGATGACACGATTCCTCGCCGAGCAACTCTCGACGGCGCACTGGTTCGATCAGCGACGCACGCGCGCCGATCTCGACTGGGCGCCGGCTGTTTCGCTGGACGAGGGGCTGCAGCGCCTCGCGGATCACACCGCGGGTTCCAACCCGGGATCGGGCCAAGCGCGACGCTAGCTCGTGTCACACCGTGCCTAGTCGAGCAGGCCCCGCCGTTCGGCGGCGGCCACCGCGGACCGCCGGTCGCCTATCCCGAGCTTGCGGAACACGCTGCGCAGCTGAGCGCGCACGGTGTGCACGGAGACGAAGCGCTGGGCGGCGATCTGCGCGTTGGTCCAGTTCTGGCCCACGAGCCTGAGCACCTCGATCTCGGCGCTCGAGAGCTCCTCGCCGACCGTAAAGGCTGACAGCGGGCGGGAGTCTTCCGCGGCGACGACGAGCAGGGCGGCGATGCGGCTCGGGAGCCTGTCGCTGATGGACGCCATGAGGGCAGCGTCGCTATCCGTCGCGAAGCGGAGCGCGAACCGGGCGTTGCGGTCGTCGAGGCACTGGGTGGCGATCGTCGCGATGCGGTTGGCGGCGGCGGCCAGGTTGCCCATCCGCAGCAGGCACAGCGCCGTGATCGTTCGCCCGATCGATGCGAACCTCGGGGCGATCCGGGTGTCGGCCAAGGCCGCCTCGGCGTGCGCGAGGGCTTCCCTGTGCCGGCCGTTGGCGAGCTCGACGAGGCTCCGGGCGAGGCTGATGTAGCAGTCGCCCTGCGCACCTTCGTAGTCGGCGGCCAGCTGCGCGCGGGCGCTCTGGCCGCGCGTGAGGAAGAAGGTCGTCGCGGCGAACGTCAGCAGGGTGGAGGGTCGCCCATCGCGCCAGGCCTTCGCGCTGAGCCCGAGGAGTTCATCGACCTCGGCGATCGGGTCCTCGTCGCCGAGGAGCGCTTCGATGAGGATCCGGACGCTGGAAGCCGTGTCCTGCGGCAGGACGGCTCGCGGCAGGTCTCGGAGCTGCCTGGCCAGGTCGAGCGCTCCCGCTTCATCGCCGTTGTCGAGCAGCTCGAAGCACTCGGCGAAGCCCGGGAGGCTCCGCCCGCTGAGCTTCTCCGTGTCGGCCTGGCGGACGCCGCAGATGATGCCGATGATCTCGATGTGCCGCAGCGCATCCGCGTCGGTCCGGTTGAAGCTCTCGCCCTGCTCGGCGGCGAGCGCGGCGAGCTCGAGTGCGAACGGCAGGTCGTCGGAGAGGATCGCGGCCCACTCGAGGACGAGGCAGTCGGCCGCGAACCGGCCCCGAGCGACGGGAGAGGCGGCGAGCGCGGCGAGCAGGGTCTCGTCGCCGTCGCGGAGGAGGGCCTTCGCGTCACGGAGGCCCCGCCGGGCAGCCGCACGGTCGCCCCCGAAGGAGGTCGCAAGCGCGTGCCTGGTGACCTGGGCGAAGAGCCCGATGGGGTCGCTCGGGGCGATCCTCGTCGTCGCGAGGCTCGACTCGCGGAGGCTGAGCAGGACGCCGCGTGTCGCCCCGAAGCGCCGCCACTTGAAGAGCGCGACCAGCAGGCGCGTGCTCAGGAGGCGAGCGAGCACGCTCGTCGGGACGTGCACCATCTCCTCGACGGTCTCGCGGGGCGCGTACTCGTAGATGGTCCTGAAGTGGCGTTGCGCGATCGACTCGACCTCACCCCACGAGCGAGCTCTCAGGGCGAGGAAGAGCCGCTGCATGACGTTCTGCTCACCCGGGAAGGATGCGACGGCCGCGGCGGCGGACGCCCGCGCCTCGTGTGGGGAGCGGTCTGCGTTGAGGCGCCGGAAGGTGTCGGAGTGCCAGACGAACTCGACGTCGAGCGTGATGCGGTTCACCTCGGTGGTGCCGTACGGCGAGGAGGCGAGCTGGTCGAACCAATGATCACCGGCGATCTCCGGGGCGAGCAGGTGGAGGTCGCCCCTCGAGAAGCGGCGCAGGACGCTCACGGCTCGCATCATGCGGACCGCGTCGACGCGGGCGAGTTCGGCGGGGTCGAAGCGGCGGAGCTCCTGCAGGGTCATGGCGGCGCTCGACGCGCCGCTGACGACGGACCATCCTTCCGCGTTCGCGTCGGAACCATACCGCTGCAGGGCTATGCGGGTTGTGAGGGGGTGGCCGGCGAACGCATCGAGGAGCCGCATCCGAAGCCCTGGCGGTGCCCCCGGCTCGTTGAGCGCCAGCAGCCCGTCGAGCTCGGAGATGTCGAAGGCGAGCTCGCTCGGATGGAGCACAACCCCATCGAAGCCGAGCGAGGAGGCCCAGTCCGGCATGGAGAGGGAGGCGACGAGGAACCGCACGCCCCGCTCGCGGTCGGGGCCAGCCACGAACCGCCTGATGTCCTGCCACAGCTCGTCGTCCTGCGCCACGATGACGTCGTCGAGCATGACCGCGGGGCGACCCGTGTGCGCCCCGGAGTCCAGCTCGTCGAGGATGCGAATCAGCTCGGCCCGAGAGTGGCACCAGAGGACCGTGGAGCCGGCCGCGCCGAGCTTGCCCTGCATCTGCCTGAGGAGCGTGGTTCGACCGCCGCCCGGCATGCCGACGATGAGGGTGAGGCGTTGTTCGGCGAGCGCGAGCTCGGAGAGCCGGTCGCGTTCGAGCGTGTGCCAAGGCTCTGCGGCCCGAGATGCATCAGTGAGCGTGCTGCTGGACATGCGTGTTCTCTCCTGCTGATTCCCAGCGCTGCGCGCTGCGGACTCCCCCCAGAGTCCTGCGTGGTTTCGGAGATCGTCCTCCGACGCCACGCCTCGGCCCCACGATACGGTTTCGGAGATACACGCGTCGTATACGGTCCAGCGCTGTCCAACGGCGTCCCCTCGATGCGACGCACGAACTTCGTTTCAGCTCGGGCGCGCCCCGCCTCGGGTAGAGCAGCAGGGTCGCTTCCGTCAGATGCCGAGCACGGATTTGGCGATCGAGAAGTAGACGATGAGTCCCGTCGCGTCGCAGAACGTGGAGATGAAGGGTGTCGAGAAGACGGCCGGATCGACCCGGATGGACTTCGCGACGAGCGGCATGACGCCGCCGACGGTCGCCGAGATGGTGCAGACGGAGAGCAGGGTCAGGCCGATGACGGTGCCGATGCCCACCCCGTAGAAGAACGTCGCGACGGCGAAGGCCACCGCTCCCAGCGAGATGCCGAGCACGATGCCCGTGCGCAGCTCCTTGAGGGCGACGGGCCAGGCGTTCCTCGGTCGCACCTCCCCCATCGCCAGGGCCCTCGTCACGGTTGTCGCGGCCTGCGATCCCGTATTGCCGCCGATGCCGGTGAGGAGAGGGATGAAAAGGGCGAGGGCAACCTGCTGCTCCAGGGTCGCCTCGAAGAGCTCGAGGACGCTCACGGTCAGGATGGCGGAGATCGCGAGCACGAAGAGCCAGACGACGCGCGAGCGCACGACCGCGAAGACCGGAGTCGTCAGGTAGGGGCGCCTCAGCGGCTCGGAGGCGCCGGCGTGCGCCTCGTCCTCGTCGCGGGCGGCCTCGACCATTCGGTGTGCGTCGTCGCCCGTGAGGAGACCGAGGAGGCGCTCCTCGCGGTCGACGATGGGCATCGCCAGGACTCCGCGGTCGACGAGCGTCCGGGCCGTCACCTCGGCGTCGTCATCGGCGTGCGCGTAGAGGGCGGTCGCCATGTGCGCCTCGACGGCGTCGTGCGGCGACGCGAAGAACAGCTCACGGAGACTCACGACCCCGAGGAGGCGTCGACCGTCGTCGACGACGGGGATCGTGTAGATCGTCTCGGCGTCCCCGCCTCGCTGCTGGATGCGCTCGAGCGCCACTCCCACGAGCTCGTGCGCGTAGACGTGCACGTAGTCGGGCGTCATGCGCCTGCCGACGGACCCGACCGGGTAGCCGAGGATGATCGCCGTCTCGCCGCGTTCATCCGCCGGCAGCTCCTGCACGAGGCGCTTCGCGATCTTCGCCGGGAGCTCGTCCATGAGGGCGACGCGGTCGTCGGCGTCGAGCTCCGCGAAGACCCGGGCCACGTCGGCATCGGAGAGCTGCGTGACGACCTCGCGCTGAGCTGGGGCGTCCATCCGCTCGAACACGGTCATGGCCTCGTCCTTCGGCAGCAGCCGGAACGCGACCCCGGCATCCCGGGCCGGGAGGCGCTCGAGCAGCACCGCAAGGTCCGGGAGCGGCGCGCTCGCCAGGGCGGTCGCGGCGGCGCTCAGGTCTCCGCGAGCGAGTTCGGTCGAGACGAGTTCGACGAGATCGTCGAGGGAGTGGATCGGAGGCATGGGGGCATCGAAGCACACCCTGCCCTCGGGATCGTGGCTCGCGCCTCGGCGGGTCGCTACGATCGCGGCATGCATGAAACCATCCGCGTGCGCGGCGCTCGTGAGAACAACCTCAAGGGAATCGACGTCGACATCCCGAAACGCAAGCTCACGGTCTTCACGGGCGTCTCCGGATCAGGCAAGAGCTCGCTCGTGTTCGGAACGATCGCGGCCGAGTCCCAGCGACTCATCAACGAGACGTACACGGCCTTCGTGCAGTCGTTCATGCCGAGCCTCGCCCGGCCGGACGTCGAGGTGCTCGAAGGGCTGAGCGCGTCCATCGTGGTCGACCAGGAGCGCATGGGGGCAAACGCCCGCTCCACGGTCGGCACGGCGACCGACGCGCACACCATGCTCCGCATCATCTTCTCCCGCCTCGGGGCTCCGTCAGCTGGACCAGCCGGCCACTTCAGCTTCAACCTCGCCGAGGGCATGTGCCCTCGCTGCGAGGGCATCGGACGCGTCACCGACCTCGACATCGACGAGGTCGTCGATCGAACGAAGTCGCTGAACGAGGGCGCGATCACGATTCCCGGCTACAAGGTCGATGGGTGGATGGTGCGCGGATACTCGGACGCGCCGTTCCTCGACGGCGACAAGAAGATCGCCGACTTCTCCGAGGCCGAGCTGCAGGACTTCCTGTACAAGGAGCCGACGAAGGTCAACATGCCGGCTCTCAACATGAACCTCACCTACGAGGGGCTCATCCCCCGCATCCAGAAGTCGATCCTGTCGAAGGACCCGGAGGCGGTGCAGCCCGCGATCCGCGCCTTCATGGACCGAGCGGTCACGTTCACCGCCTGCCCGGAGTGCCGAGGGGCGCGCCTGAACCAGGCGGCCCTCGCGAGCCGCATCCAGGGCAGGAACATCGCGGACTGCTCGGCGATGCAGATCAGCGACCTCGCGGCGTTCATGAAGGGCGTGCAGGACCGGCAGGTCGCCCCGGTCATCGCGACCCTGCAGGAGACGCTCGACTCCCTCGTGAACATCGGGCTCGGCTACCTGAGCCTCGACCGGGAGTCGGGGAGCCTCTCGGGTGGCGAGGCGCAGCGCGTGAAGATGGTGCGGCATCTGGGCTCGAGCCTCACCGACGTCACCTACGTGTTCGACGAGCCGACGGTTGGGCTCCACCCGCACGACATCCAGCGCATGAACGAGCTCCTGCTGCGCCTGCGCGACAAGGGGAACACGGTGCTGGTCGTGGAGCACAAGCCCGAGACGATCGCGATCGCCGACCACGTCGTCGACCTCGGTCCCCGTGCTGGCTCCGATGGTGGGGAGCTGCAGTTCGCGGGCACCGTCGAGGGCCTGCGCGCGTCGGGGACCCTCACGGGCAAGCACCTCGACGACAGGGTCTCGCTCAAGGAGGAGCCGCGGAGTTCGAAGACGAGCCTCGAGATCCGTGGGGCGACGCGTCACAACCTCAAGGACGTGGACGTCGATATCCCCTTGGGCGTGCTGACGGTCGTGACGGGGGTCGCAGGCTCGGGGAAGAGCTCCCTCATCCACGGGTCGATCCCGAAGTCGGCCAACGTGGTCGTCGTCGACCAGACCGCCATCCGCGGCTCCAGGCGGAGCACACCGGCCACGTATACGGGGGTCCTCGACGCGATCCGGGCGGCCTTCGCGAAGGCCAACGGCGTCAAGCCGGGCCTCTTCAGTGCGAACTCCTCCGGTGCCTGCCCGAAGTGCAACGGCCTCGGGGTCATCTTCACCGACCTCGCCATGATGGCGGCGGTGTCGACGGTGTGCGAGGAATGCGAGGGCAAGCGCTTCCAAGCTGAGGTGCTCGCCTACACGCTCGACGGCAAGAACATCAGCGAGGTGCTGTCGATGTCGATCGCGGAGGCGCACGAGTTCTTCGCGACCGGTCCCGCCAACAAGGTGCTGGGGCGCCTCGTCGACGTCGGGCTCGGCTACCTGGGGCTCGGGCAGCCGCTCACGACGCTCTCGGGTGGCGAGCGCCAGCGGCTCAAGCTCGCGATCCACATGGCCGAGAAGGGTGGCGTGTACGTGCTCGACGAGCCGACGACGGGCCTGCACCTCGCGGATGTGCGGCAGCTGCTCTCGCTCCTCGATCGGCTCGTGGACTCGGGCAAGTCGGTCATCGTCATCGAGCATCATCAGGCGGTCATGGCGCACGCCGACTGGATCATCGACATCGGCCCCGGCGCTGGTCACGATGGCGGCTCGGTGGTGTTCGAGGGGACGCCGGCGCAGCTCGTGGCCGATTCGTCGACCCTCACCGGCAAGCACCTCGCGAGCTACGTGGGCGCCTAGCTGCGAATCGCTTCGAGCTCGCCCTCGAGGTTTCGTCTCGCGCGTTCCTCCCAGTCCTCTGGGGCCGCGGGTGACACGAAGAGGCGGGGCGTCGCGAGCAGCGTCTCGAGCACGGACGCGCGGCCGACGCGCCACTGCTCGTCGGTGACGTGCGCGTAGTCGCGTCTGACCAGTGCGACGTAGCGCGCGTAGCCGTCCTCCGAGCGGGCGAGGACGGCGAGGTCGGCGTCCATGAGGATCTGGCCGGCCGTGTCGCTCTCCGCCACCGCGTGGACGATGGTCGCGAGCACGAGGCGCTCGACGTCGCCGACGAGGGCGGGGTCGACGCGGAGGGCCGTGAGCCGCTCGACGGCGAGGTCGGCGCTGGCGCGTTCGTCGTCGCCGGCGGCGCCCTCGTAGACCGCGTCGTGGAACCAGGCGGCGAGCCTGGCGGTCAGCAGTTCGCGCTCGGCCAGGGGCGCCCGGGTCCCGGCGGCGCGGAGGCGCATGATGTCGATGGCGTCCAGCACCGAGAGCAGGTGCGTCGCGTCGTGGTAGTGACGGGAGGGAGCCGACCATGCGTCCAGGAGCTCGTCGCGGAGTGCATCCGTCGCCGGCCGCCGGTCAGCAGTCACGGGCAGCTCGAGCTCGGCCCAACGTCGGATGAGGGTGAGCCGGGCTCGCTTGGGCCTGTCGCGGGCGGGCACGCGCACGCCTCCCGCGACGAGTCGGCGCACGAGCTCGGAGCCCCCGACGGGTTCGGCCCCGAGCGCGATGAGGGCGTCGTACTGCTCCGCCGGGACGTCGTAGTGGTCGACGTCGAAGGCGCGGTCGCGGATGCCCGCCCTTCGGGCGAAGGCGTGCAGCTCGTCGACGGAGGCGTCGGACACGAGGTGCGAGAACGTCGTGCCGTGCGCGGGCCAGACGGGCGGATCGATCAGGATGACCATCCAGAGAGACTACGACTACCCTTGCCACATGGTCTCCCGTGTCAAAGGTGCAGTTGTCCGTGGCAAGAACGAACCGGTGTCGATCGAGACGGTGCTGGTCCCCGATCCGGGGCCAGGCGAAGCCGTGGTCGACATCATCACGAGCGGTGTCTGCCACACCGATCTCCACTATCAGCAGGGCGGGATCAGCGATGACTTCCCGTTCCTGCTCGGCCATGAGGCCACCGGCCGCGTGTCGGCGGTCGGCGAAGGCGTGACGGAGGTCGCGGTCGGCGACCGGGTCATCCTGAACTGGCGCGCGGTGTGCGGCGAGTGCCGTGCCTGCGCGAAGGGGCAGCCTCAGTACTGCTTCAACACCCACAACGCGACGCAGAAGATGACGCTGGAGGACGGCACGGAGCTCTCCCCGGCACTCGGCATCGGCGCGTTCATCGAGAAGACGCTCGTCGCCGCCGGCCAGTGCACGAAGGTCGACGAGGAATCGGATGCGGCTGCCGTCGGCCTGCTGGGCTGCGGTGTCATGGCCGGCATCGGTGCCGCCATCAACACCGGCGAGGTGAAGCGCGGCGAGTCGGTCGCGGTCATCGGCTGCGGCGGGGTGGGCATGGCGGCGATCGCCGGGGCCGCCCTCGCCGGGGCGACGACGATCATCGCCGTCGACATCGACCCAGCGAAGCTCGAGCGTGCCGCCCACTTCGGGGCGACGCACACCATCAACTCCCGCGAGGAGGACGTCGTCGAAGGCGTCAGGGCCCTCACGGGCGGCTTCGGAGCCGACGTGGTCATCGAGGCCGTGGGTCGCCCCGAGACGTACAAGCAGGCGTTCTACGCCCGCGACCTCGCCGGTCGGGTTGTGCTCGTCGGGGTGCCGACGCCCGAGATGACACTCGCGCTCCCGTTGCTCGACGTCTTCGGCCGCGGCGGCGCTCTGAAGTCGTCCTGGTACGGAGACTGCCTCCCGAGCCGCGACTTCCCGATGCTCGTCGAGCAGTACCGCCTCGGCAGGCTCGACCTGGACGCCTTCGTCTCGGAGCGCATCGGCATCGACGACATCGAGGCGTCGTTCGGCCGCATGAAGGACGGCACGGTTCTGCGTTCGGTGGTGGAGCTGTGAGCGGCCACGGCAAGGTGCGCATCGACCGCGTCGTCACGAGCGGCACGTTCTCCCTCGACGGGGGCACGTGGGAGGTCGACAACAACGTGTACCTCGTCGGCGACGACGAGGACGTCGTCGTGATCGACCCGGCCCACGACGCCCAGGCGGTGCGTGATGCGGTCGGCGACCGCCGGGTGCGCCGGGTGCTCCTGACGCACGGGCACGACGATCACATCGCGGCGGCGCAGGAGTTCGCGACGCTCGTGGACGCGCCCATCGCCCTGCACGACGGCGACCGGATGCTCTGGGATGCCGTCTACCCCGACTCGGCTCCCGACATCGAACTGGCGGACGACGACCGCATCGTGATCGATGAGGTCGACCTGCAGGTCCTGCACACGCCGGGCCATTCGCCCGGGTCAGTCTGCTTCTACGCCCCGGCCCTCGGGGCGCTGTTCAGCGGAGACACGCTCTTCAGTGGCGGGCCCGGGGCCACGGGTCGGAGCTACAGCGATTTCGGGACGATCATCGCGTCGATCTCGGAGCGCCTGCTGACGCTGCCGGCCGAGACGAAGGTCTTCACGGGTCACGGGGACTCGACGTCGATCGGGGCGGAAGCACCGCACCTCGAAGAATGGATCGCACGTGGCCACTGAGTCTCAGGCCTCGCCCGAGGCAAACGTGCCTCCCACGGCTGCGACGACGTTCGACGTCATCGTCATCGGCGCGGGCCCCGTCGGGGAGAACGTCGCCGACCGCACCGTTCAGGGTGGCCTGAGCACCCTCATCGTCGAGAAGGAGCTCGTCGGCGGTGAGTGCTCGTACTGGGCGTGCATTCCCTCGAAGGCGCTCCTTCGGAGCGGGGCCGCTCTGCGCGCGGCGCGTGCCGTGCCGGGCAGCCGCGAGGCGGCGACGGGAGACCTCGACGTGTCGGCGGTCCTCGCTCGTCGCGACTCGTACGTGTCCGAGTGGAGCGACGAGGGACAGGTGGCCTGGCTCGCGGACGCTGGCATCGAGCTCGTGCGCGGGCATGCCCGCCTGACGGGTGAGCGTGAGGTGACGGTCGGCGAGACGACGTACTCGGCGCGTGTCGCTGTCGTCGTCGCGACCGGGTCAGCGGCACTGCTGCCCGACATTCCGGGGCTCGCTGACGCGGAGCCGTGGACGAGCCGAGAGGCGACGTCCCTCGAGCGCATCCCCGAGTCGATCACGATCATCGGCGGCGGCGTCGTGGCGGTCGAGATCGCGACGGCCTACACCGATCTCGGCGCCCAGGTGACGCTGGTCGCACGGAGCACGGTGCTCGGCAGCTTCGAGGCGTTCGCCGGTGAGGCGGTCGTGGCGGCCCTGCGTTCGCGTGGGGCGACGATCATCACGGGTGCGGCGCCAGCTGGTGTCGTCCGGGATGCGTCCGGCCGGGTCACGGTGACGCTCGACGACGGCCGCACACTCGAGAGCAGTGAGCTGCTCGTGGCGACGGGCCGGGTCCCGCGCACGGGCGATGTCGGTCTCGAGACGGCCGGGCTCGAGTCCGGGGCCTGGATCGATGTCGACGACACGATGCTCGTCCGCGGCAGCGACTGGCTGTACGCGGCGGGCGACGTCAACCATCGCGCCCTGCTGACGCACCAGGGCAAGTACCAGGCGCGGGCGGCGGGTGATGCGATCGCGGCGCGCGCCGCGGGGCGCACCCTCGACGATGGACCCTGGGGCACGCACGTCGCGACGGCTGACCATGCCGCGGTGCCTCAGCTCGTCTACTCGGACCCTGAGGTCGCCGCTGTCGGGCTCACGGCTGGTGCCGCCGAGGAGCAGGGCCTTCGGGTGCGGGCCGTCGACGTGCCCATCGGCAACGTGTCTGGGGCTTCGCTGCACGCGGAGGGCTACGAGGGAACGGCCCGGATGGTCGTGGACGAGGATCGCCAGGTTGTCGTCGGGTTCACCATGGTGGGCCCCGACGTGGGCGAGCTGCTGCACGCGGCGACGATCGCGGTCGTCGGCGAGGTGCCACTGTCACGGCTGTGGCATGCGGTTCCGTCGTTCCCGACGATCAGCGAGCTCTGGCTGCGGCTGCTCGAGGGATACGGGCGTCCGCAGTAGCAGGCGACTCAAGCGCACGCCCACCGGCGGAGGGCGCGAGCGGGTTCTGCGAGCCCCTCCCGCCGGTACGGGGTATTGGCGCGAGGTGCTGGTGCCGGGTGCTGCTGCGGGCGGGTGGTTGGGCGTCAGCAGACCGGCGGCTCGGCATCACCAGACCGGCGGCTCAGCGTCAGCAGCCCGGCGGCTCGGCATTACCAGACCGCAGGCTTGGCATCACCAGACCGCAGGCTCGGCATCACCAGACCGCGGGCTCGGCATCACCAGCCCGGCGGCTCGGCATCAGCAGCCCGGCGGCTCGGCGCCACCAGACCGCAGGCTCGGCATCAGCAGACCAGCGGCTCGGCGTCACGAGACCGCGGGCTCGGCATCACCAGCCCGGCGGCTTGGCATCACCGAGCGTCGGCTCCGTGTCACCTGACGGGCGGGAACCCGGCATGTGCGAGGCAGTGTGCATTCCAGGTTGGGCCTCGGCTCTGGCACTCGCGCTCGCTTCGGTACTCGCTCCGACCCAGGTCTCGCTCTTGCTCTGAATTCTGCTTCGGCGACGGCTCCGACTTTGACTTCGGCACCGGTTCTGACTTTGCCACCGACACCGACACCGGCACCGGCTTCGACTTCGCTTGTCTCAGCCGCCGTGGTCGCCGGAGAAGACCTGACGAACTGTCGGCGCACCCTCATCAGCAGTCTCGAGGACTTCGACGGTGTCGCCCGCCGCGATCTTGCCGTTCTTCGCGACGCGCAGGTAGGCGCCGACGCGGGCGGCTGCGCTGAATCGCTTCACCCAGCCACGTTCGTCGTCTCCCCCGACCCACCTGGCGAAGGTCTGGCATGGGACGCGCGGGGCGGTCACGACGAGTTCGACGACGCGGGATGAGCCCGCGGCGGTGAGGTCTCCGATGCGGAGGGTGTCACCGATGTGGAGGTCGTTGACGTCGAGCCCGTCGATGCGGAGGTTCTCGCCGAAGAACCCCGGAGGGAGCTCGCGGCCGAGTTCTTCGGCCCAGTGGTCGGCGTCAAGCTGCGAGTAGGCGTAGACCGCCTGGTCGAGGCCGCCGTGGTGCTTCCGATCGGCCTGCACGTCGCCGTAGACCCCGTAGCGTCCCACCTTGACGGGCCCCTCGAGGGTCTGCTTGTCGATCGCGGTCACGCCGACGGCACCCGGGTCCCGGCGGAGCTGCGCTACGGCGCAGACGGCGAGCAGCTGGGCCAAGGTCGGCTCAGTTCTTTCGCTTCGCGTGCAGTTCGGCGACTCGGGCGTTCTCGGCGCGGACCTTCGCCTGGACGCCTCGCTCGTGGGAGAGCCACGATGGGGCGCTTTCGAGGAGAGCCTGGATCTCTTCAGTTGTGAGCGCTTCGGTGACGCCGCCACGGGCGAGGCCGGAGTTGGTGATGCCGAGCTTGCGGGCGACGATGTCGCGCGGGTGGGGACCCGTGCGGCGCAGCTCCTGCAGCCATTCGGGTGGGGTCTCCTGCAGCTCGAGGAACTCGCTGCGGGTGAGCGGGGCCTCCTGGAATGCTTCTGGGGTTGCCGGCAGGTAGATGCCGAGCTTCTTGGCGGCGGTCGCCGGCTTCATGGTCTGGTCTGACCCGCGGTCGGCCGCGGTGTGGCTCTCGGCCGAGTTGCCTTCTGATTCGCTCATCTGAGCATCGTACCCAGTAGCCTTGCGGGCATGGAGACTCCGACGCACCTCACGGTCGCTCTCGCCCCCGGCATCAACCCACGGAAGTGGTCTCGAGTGTGGGAGGAGCGGAGAGCAGAGACGCCGCTGGAGTTCGCGACCCTGCACTCGGCCGAGGCCAGGCAGCTCGTTCTCGACGATGGCGCGCAGGTCGCCTTCGTGCGGCATCCCTTCGAACGTGAGGGGTTGAACGCGATCGACCTGTTCGCCGAAGATGTGGTCGCTGTGGTCGCTGTCGAGTCGGATCTCGACATCGATGAACCGTTGCGGTTGGAGGAGCTCGACGACTGGCAGCTGGTGCTGGCCGCTTGGACCCCCGATTGGGCGGAGGCGGCAGAGCGCCTGGGGCTCGACTCGGGCGAGGCGGCCATGACGACCGATCCGGCGGACGCGATGGAGCTTGTAGCGGGCGGGGCCGGGGTGGCGATCGTCCCTCAGTCGGTCGCGAGGCAGCACGCCCGCAAGGACGTCACGTATCGGGTCATCAGCGACCTCCCTCGGGTTCCCGTTTCTGTGGTTTGGGCGGTCGCCGATGACCGTCTCGACACCGAGGAGTTCGTCGGCATCGTCCGCGGGCGCACCGCGGGGAGCTCGAGGGGACGCACCGGCGCAAAGTCTGCCGCGCTGCAGCGGGAAGAGCAGCAGGCGCTGGCGGAGGCCGAGCGCCGCGTGAAGGAGCAGCAGAAGAAGCGGGCGACCGCGAAGCGAATCGGCACCTCCTCCGGGACGAGCCGCGGCGCCCAGCTCGCCGCGAAGCGCGCAAAGGCGGGCGGATCGGGCGGCAAGCGCAAGCGCCGCTAGCGCTGGCTGGGTGGCTGGCTCGCTGGCTTGTTGGTTCGCTCGCTTGTTGGCCGACCGGCTGCGTGCTCGCCTGCCAGACAGATGAGCCAACAAACCAACAGGCAGGCAGGCAGGCAGGCAGGTACGCACGCACGCAGGCGGGTAAGCAGGCAGGCAGGCCGAGCTCTTGCCGACTTCTCTGACAGGGTTCGGGTGAAATCCAGCGGCAGCGGCAGCGGCAGCGGCAACGGCAACGGCAACCTTCTTGACGTCGCGCGGCACCGAGCCTAGAAGGGCGGCAATTCGTCTGCGCTCCCCCGCTGCTCCGGCTCATCTGGGGCTGGCGCCTCAACGTTGCTGTTCTGCTGAGACGTTGGCCGCGGCATCGCCATGCCTGTCGCGGCGCGGCCGTCGCGCGCCTCATCGCTCGGCCTGAATTCGATGTTGGTGTTGGCGTGGGTGTCGTGGTGTTCGGGCTGGTCGGTGTACGTCTTGCCACTGGGGGTGCGCCATTCGAGGACGCCACCGCCGAGTTGTCTCACGGTCCATGCGGTGGCGTGTTTCATGACGTGGTGCCCTCTGCACAGTCCGCAGAGGTTGTCGATGCTGGTGGTGCCGCCGTGTTCCCAGGCGTGGGTGTGGTCGAGGTCGCAGCACGCGGCGGGTTGCCGGCAGCCGGGCCAGCGGCAGTGAATATCTCTCGCGGTGAGGAAGGCCCGCATCGCCGCGGTGGGACGGTAGGTATCGACGGCCGCGACCGCGCCCGTGATGGGGTGGGTGAGGATCCGCTGGAATGAGGGAGCGTTCGCCGCGAGTCGTTTCGCTTCCTCGAGCGGAATGGGTGACATGCCGTTCAGCAGCGCGGGCGCCGGAGTCAGGCGATCAGTGTCCGGGGCGACAGCGCGGTCAGGGCCGAGGAGCGTGAGGATCGGGATCGTGAACTGCACGCTCGCCTCTATCCCCGCAGCCGCGCCGTTGGAGGTGGGCGTCGAGGTGAGGAGCACGTCTGCGAACAGGTCGGCCTTGACCTGGTCGACCGTTCGCTCATCCGGAGCCTCGTCCGTCATCTCGCCCGGCATCACGCCCGGCCCCTCATCCCGAGTCGCGTCCGCCCCCTCGGCGCGGGCCCCGCTCGCGGCGCTCTCGCTGATCCCAATACCCCCGGTGCTCTGGGTGTTCTCGGTGCTTTGGGTGTCCCCGGCACTCCCGGCAGCCCCGGGACTCCCGGCCCTGCCCGTGATGCCGGCGGGTGCAGGCCTCGCCCGGATCACGGCCTTGGCCTGCTTGCGCAGGCGGTCCGCGATCGCCTTGCCCTCGATGAGCGGCAACCGAGCTCGCAGCAGGCACATGCCGTTCTCCGCCTCGGTCACCGACACGTACCGCGTCTTCCGTGCCCGCGCGAACCGCTCGCACACCGACTCCTGCGTCAACGACTCCGCGACCCTCGCCGCCGTCACCCGCAACGCGCGGGGCGGCAGCACCCGCGCACCAACCTCCGCGAGCATCACGCGGACGAACGCAGCCCGGCGTGCTGTCTGCTCCCCCGCATTCACGTGCGACACCGACAGACCTGCCTCGGTCAACACCCGCAGTTGCGCCTCGCTCACCGCGCCCGCCCCCAGTGCGTCCACGAGCCCCGGGAACTCACGCACCGCGGTCACCGCCTCCTGCAGGAGTCCCTCCGCGACCGACTGCCCAACCTGTTCGACCAGCGCCACCTCGGCTGCCAATGACCGCACATGCAGACCGTGTTCCACCGAGCCCTCAGCCGCATCCAAGGCTGCCGCGATCTCCGCCAGCTCAGCCCGAACTCGCACCTGCGCCGCCGCGACCACAGCCGCCGCTGCCATCAGCCCCGTCTCCCTCGCCAGGAGCAGCCGACGACGCGCAGCGACCGACCCCGGATCGCGGGGATCGCACCCCAGCCCGGTCGGCGTCACATCATCGTTCGAAGACATACCCGAATCTTGGACCGGACCACCGACAATTGGCCCCCGGGGGCTCACCGTTCAGCGAAACCCCAGATCAAACGGCGAGTTTCCGGGAAGCAGGGAGACGTCCGACCCCCGGCCGGTGGTAGCTTGAAAGGCACGAACAAGGAGGTTCGCTGATGCGCAAGGTCACCTACTCGCTGGCCCTCACCCTCGACGGGTACATCAAGGACTCAGACGGCAGCTTCGACTGGGGAGACCCCAGCGAGGAGGTGTTCCGCTTGGCGACCGAGGAGGTGCGAGCGGCCGACTTCCACCTGATGGGTCGCCGCCTCTACGAGACGATGGTCTACTGGGAGCCGACCGACGAAGCCCGGGAATATGGGGAGCTCGAGACGGAGTTCGCCGAGCTCTGGCGCGCCCTGCCGAAGATCGTGTTCTCGAACACGATCACCGAGGTGCAAGGCAATACCAGGATCGCCGAGGACGGGCTCGCCGAGGAGATCGAGCGCCTGAAGGCCGAACCGGGAGAAGGACCGATCGCGATCGGTGGAGCAGAGCTGGCGCATCAGGTTGCTGATCTCGACCTGGTCGACGAGTACCTGCTGCGCATATGTCCCGTCCTCGTCGGAGGCGGCACGCCGTTCTTCTCACAGAACGACCGCCGCACGAACCTCGAGCTGCTCGACTCGCGAACCTTCGAGTCGGGCGTCGTGCATCTCCGATACCGCGTCCTGCGCTGACCCGCGCTGTCGACTACCCCTCGCGCGACCAGCCGATCGCCGGAGCGATGTGCTCGGCGATGGTGGCGAGCATCCGCGTGTTGTAGGCGACACCAAGCTGGTTCGGCACGGTCAGCAGGAGCGTATCCGCTGCCTGGACGGCAGCATCCGCCGCGAGCTCCTCCGCGAGACGATCGGGAGTGCCCTGGTAGGTGCGACCGAAGCGTGAGCGCATCCCGTCGAGTACACCGACCTGATCGCCCTCCCCGGCGCCTCGCCCGCCGAAATAGGTCACGTCCTCATCGGTCGTGATGGGGATGACGCTGCGACTCACCGAGACCCGGGGCTCTCGACGGTGTCCGGCGGCCGCCCACGCGTCCCGGTACCCCTGGATCTGTTCGGCCTGCAGCTCATCGAACGGAACGCCCGTGTCTTCCGTGAGCAGCGTCGAGCTCATGAGGTTCATGCCCTGCTCCGCAACCCACACGGCACTGGCTCGGCTTCCGGAGCCCCACCAGATGCGGTCGTCCAGGCCGGCGGACTGCGGCTGGATGGGGAGCGGCGCCGTCGAGCCTGTCATCTGCGGGTTGCCGGCAACGAGCCCCGCACCGGTGATCGCCGCGCGGAACAGCTCCGTCTTCGCGCGGGCCAGCTCGTCATCGGTCTTGCCCTCAGGCGGGGTGAAGCCGAACGCGTGTGCGCCGTCCTGGGCGGGCTCGGGTGAGCCTCGGCTCAGACCGAGCTGGAGCCTCCCCTCGCCACCGGCGTGTGCGCTGATGAGGTCGGCAGCGGCAGCCTCCTCCGCCATGTACAGGGGGTTCTCGTAGCGCATGTCGATGACGCCGGTGCCGATCTCGATGCGGCTGGTCCGAGCCCCGACGGCTGCCAGGAGCGGGAATGGGGCAGCGAGCTGTCGCGCGAAGTGATGCACGCGGTAGTAGGCGCCATCGATGCCGAGCTCTTCCGCCGCGACCGCGAGTTCGATGGACTGCACGAGCGCATCACCGCCCGTTCGCGTGCCCGATTGCGGAGACGGGTGCCAGTGCCCGAACGAGAGGAAGCCGATTTTCTTGCGCATGCTGAGCACAGCGTCTGGGATGCATGTCGCATTCCCGAGACCGCTCGCGTGTCGCCTTCTCCCGATTGTCGGAGGTCGGGGTTACCTTCCTCGCATGACGAACGTGATCTACAACACCGCCACGACCCTCTCCGGCTTCATCGCCGACGACAACGACGCTCTCGACTGGCTGTTCGTCGTCGACCAGCCCGACGACGACAGCTTCGGCTCGTTCCTGGCGAGCGTCGGGGCGCTCGTGATGGGATCGACCACCTACCAGTGGGTCTACAACCACGAGGGTCTCGACGAGCATCCCGAGAAGTGGCGAGCCTCCTACGCCGACCGTCCGACGTTCGTGTTCACGAGCCGCGACCTGCCCGTCCCTGAGGGACTCGACATCCACCTCGTGCGGGGTGCCATCGCCGACCACATCGGCGCCATTGCAGCGGCCGCCGGCGACCGCGATATCTGGGTCGTGGGTGGCGGAGACCTCGCCGGCCAGTTCTACGACTCGGGTCACCTGACTGAGGTCCGCCTCTCCATCGCGCCGGTGACCCTCCCCTCCGGAGCTCCGGTGCTCCCCCGCCGCATTGAAGCGGATGCGCTGCGCCTGACCTCCGCGCACGCGCGGGGACAGTTCGTGGAAGCCCGCTACGAGGTGAGCTACCCGCGGAGGTGACGAAGGCGTGACCTCGTCGCCAGAGCGAGCACAAGCGCGCCCGCGACCAGAAGCACGATCGAGACGACTGGAAGGCCCACAGCCCAGAGCATCGTCGCGGCCAGCCCGAGGAGCCCCGAGATGATGACCGAGTCGAGCTGCCAGACGAGCCTCGCGAGCACGGACACGTCGCCGACCTCGCTCGGCATGGGCGTCAGGAGCAGCGGAGGGAGGTGCCCGCGGCCCGCTTCGTAGGCGCGCACGGCGACCATGGCGAGGCTTGCGAGCAGGGGCGCGGCACCACCACCGCCACCACCCGAGACGAGGAGCGTGACTCCGACGACAAGGACGACGACGGCCAGCGGGAACACGGCGTGCAGGAGGAACTGCTCGCCCGTCGGCGTTCCGAAGACGGCGGCCCCTGCGGCAGCGTCGGCCGCATGCCGGAACCCCTCGGTGAACGGGGCCAGGGCGAGGAACATCAGAATGGAGCCACCGAGCGCGGCCAGCGCGGCGACCGCCGACGGGCTGACGGCCAAACCCAGGAGCAGGGCCGCGGCCACAACCCCGACGAGCCCGAACACGGTCCGCTGCGGTGTCCGCAACGCACCGACCCCATCGCGGACCAGCATGGACAGCACGCGCGGCCCGCCGACGACGGCTCGAAGCCCCCTCCCCACCGAGGGCACCTCGCGGTACGCCGCCGATGCGCCCGCCAACTCTCCTGCCGCTGCGGCGAAGGCGGCAGCCTCACGGCGCCGTGCCTGCCGGAGGAGCTCGTCACCCCGCAGTCGATCCAGCAGCCGAGGCACGGAGGCGAGCGCAACCGCAAAGACCCCGAGGAGCACCAGCGCACCGACGAGAACGAGACTCAGGCCCGCGTCATGCCCAAGCCAGCCCTCGAGGGCCGAGTGGAGCCCTCGACCGTTCCCGCCGCTCAGGCCGACGACCCCGGTCCAGATCGACCCGAACCATGCCCCGACCCCAAGGGGCGACACCCCGAGAAGACCGAGAGCGATCGCCGCCACCCACGCGCGCGGGCTGCCGATGACCTGGCCCACGAGCGCCGCGATCACGCCGAGGCACGCCAGGGCGACGGACGCCGCCACGAAGCACGCCACTGGCACCAGAGGGGCCCCGACGCCCACGACCAACGCGGCCCCCAGGAGACAGGCCAATAGCCCCGTCCCCGCCGAGGCTGCGAGTGCACTCCGCCGGAACGGCCGCCGCAACGAGACGCGCCTCGGCACGTCATTGGAACCGAGGGTGACCGTAGCGAAGGGATCAAGCAGGGCCGGACCACGAGTCGTCCCCACCAGCAGACCGAGGGGTACCACCGCGGCAGCCACGATCCGAAGCTGCTCTGCGAACGCCGGAGACGTGAGCCAGGCGATCGAGGCCGGTTCCAGGAGCGCGATGAACAGCATCCGCGCCAGTGGCGCGACCGCGACGAGCACCACCGCCCCCACGAGGTACGCGCGATACGCACCCTCACGCCGCCGCACGCCCACCGCCCTGGTCGTCGCCATCGCGTTCGCGTTCGCCGGCAAGCCGCAACTCGTCCGCACCCAGCGCCTCGATGAGCGCTCGGCTGTGGGTCGCGACGATGATCGCCGCGCCCCTGTCTCGCTCTTCCACGAGGATGCGGGCAAGCAGCTCACGTCGCTCCTCGTCGAGACGCTGCTCGGGTTCGTCGAGCACGAGCACGTCGAACGGACGCGCCAGAACGGTGGCCAGTGAGAGCAGCTGGAACTGCCCGGACGAGAGCTCGTGCGGGAACCTCGTCGCCAGATGCTCGATGCCGAGGCGCGCCAGCACCGCGTCGGCGGAACGCTCCCCCTCGAGCGTGCTCATCCCCCACGATGCTGCGACGGCCGTCAGATGCTCTCGTGCAGTCAGGGTGAGCGAGAACGGGACCGACCCGAGCAGGGCCGCGAGGCTGCGCCGGAACCGCGGACTCCGTTCATCCACCGGCCGGTCGTCGAGGAGGATTCGGCCCTCGCTCGGCGTGACGAGCCCGGCCAGCGCGCGGAGCAGCGTCGTCTTCCCTGAGCCGTTCGCCCCCGTCAGGCACAGCACCGATCCGGCCGGCACCGCGAGATCGACATCGGAGAGCACCCGCGTGCCCCCGCGCTTCACCGAGAGACCCTCGACGCGGACGACTGGCACGCAGCCATCCTCCGCTCGACCAGGACCGCGATCGCCTCGTCCAGGACCAGACCCGCTCACGGCCGCAGCCCCTCGACGAACGCTTCGAGGCGGCGCAGCCCTTCGACGAGCTCCGCCCGCGAGGCGGCATAGGAGAGTCTGACGTGGGTCTTGCCCGTGTGCGCTCCGAAGTCGCGGCCAGGTGTCAGCGCGACCTGGGCCTCCTCGAGCGCCCGTCCGCAGAAATCCCACGAGGACAGACCGGTCCGGGACACGTCGAAGTACACGTAGAAGGCACCGTCGGGCAGGACCGGAACCGGGAGCCCGATTCGCTGCAGGCCCTCGAGCACCAGTTCGCGACGATTGGCGAGCTCGACCCGGCGCTCCTCGCAGATCGACAGCGACTCGGGGGTGAACGCGGCGAGAGCGGCAAGCTGCGCCGGTGCCGACGCCGACAGGAAGTAGTTCGTCGCGAGCTTCTCGACGGCCGGAACAAGAGTCTCGGGGAGCACGGCCCAGCCGAGTCGCCAGCCGGTCATGCCGAAGTACTTGGAGAAGCTGTTGATGACGATCGCTTCCGGGTCGACGCTCAGGACGCTCCGCGGAGGGGTGCCGTCCTCGCCCGGGTCGGAGAGGTTCAGGTAGATCTCGTCGACGATTCGCCACGCGCCCCGCTCTCGGGCAAACGCGCAGAGGGCACCGAGCTCCTCGAAGGGCACAGAGGTGCCGGTCGGGTTCGACGGCGTCGCGACCATGATCGAGGACGTCCGCTCACCCCAGACCGCTTCGACGCTGGACACGTCGAGCTGGTAGCGGGACTCGATGCTCGTGGGCACGCCGACCACCCGTCCGCCGAAGCTCTCGACCAACTGCCGATTGCAGGGGTACGACGGATCGGCCATGACCACATCGTCACCGGGGTCGGTGGTGGCGGCCACGACGACCAGGAGGGCCGCCGAGGCGCCCGAGGTCACGAGGATGCGGGCCGGGTCGACCTCGACGTCGTGACGGATGCGGTAGAACTCGCTGATCGCCTCGCGGAGCGCTGGGAGCCCGAGCGCGACGGTGTACGGGAGCGGCCGACCATCCATGGCATCGCGCATCGCCTCGCGAACCTGAGGCGGCGCCCCGAAGTCGGGTTCCCCCAACGAGAGCTTGACGACGCGCTTGCCCTCCGCTTCGAGGGCGGCGGCACGCTGCCCGAATGCCATGGCGTGGAACGGCTCGACCGTCTGGGCGCGATGCGAGAGCTTCATACCCCAAGGATGCCAGGTGGCCCGGTCTCAGGGCAGCTGGCGGGTCGTCCGCCGAGCAGCGCGACGCTCAGCTCCTGGTGGCGCCAGCCCCGGTGCGCGCGCCCTGGGACGGAGAAGAGCCCTGGGACGGAGAAGAGGCCTGGTCGTCCGTGATCGCTCGCACTCGCGGGCTCCTGCCCGCTTGGGTGTGCAGCCAGGCGCCCGCCGGGACGGTCTTGATCGATTGCCAGGCGTCCCGGTCGAGGTGCCCAGAGCTGGGCGAGAAGACCTCCTCGAGAAGTCGGGGGTCGTCGCTGATGAACGCCGACCTGCCTTCCTCCAGCCACACCGGCCTGCTCTCCCCTCGTTCTCCGAGGCGTGCGCCTTGGACCCGCAGCGCCCCGGTCCGGTCCTTGGCGATCATGATCGCGGATGGCACGAGCAGCTCCGGGAGATCGTCGAGCTCGTCCAGGAATCGTCGCCCCTGGGCCCGCAGCACGACGGACGTCGCCGGCTCACTGGAGAGGCGAGTGAGGAAGATGAGGTCGAGGTGCCTCGTTCGGACCTCGGTGAGCGCCCGCTCCAATGGTCGCGCGAGCAGCCACGGTGCACCCGAGCCGTGGTCGGCGACAACTCGAAGACGCCCTTCGACGATCGCCAATCGGACGTCAGGATGCACGTCCTGGTCCGGATGTACGAGTACTCCCACGGCTCTCCAAACTCACGAGCGGTGTCGCTCCGCACTGAAAATCTCCGCGCAACGTAGCATGCTGACGGAGCAGTGTCGGCCCGTTCTCGACGAATTCGTCTTCACATATGGCCGATACCGCCATCCTCGCCCCACCCCGAACGGGGTGCGGTACTGCCCCGATCGTCACTACACTCACTGGCTATGAATGCCCTCGCCCGATCGGCCGGCGGACCCCAGCAGCAGCGCAGCATCCAGACTCGGAGTCGCCTGGTGCTCGCAGCGGCCACCACCTTCGTGGAGTACGGCTTCGCCAGCTCGACCCTGTCGCGCATTCGGGCGAACTCGGGAGTCACGAACGGGGCCTTCTACCACCACTTCGCGACCCGCGAGGCGGTCGCCGAGGCGGTCCTCGGCGAATACGCGGCGCGGGCATCGAATGCGGTGGCCGAGGCCACAAGGTCGGCGGCAAGCGGCATCGACGCGCTCCTGAAGGTGTCCGTCGCCTTCGCGAGGCTCCTGCAGAGCGATGTCGTGGTCCTCGCAGGCGTCATCGTGACGTCGGAGATCGGCTCGAGCTTCCTCTCGCACGGCTCCTACCTCGACTGGCTCGCGCGCATCCGTCCCGTCATTCGCATCTGCCAGCGAGAGGGCAGCATCCGCGGTGATTTCAGCGCCGACCACGTCAGCTCGCTCTTCGTCTCGTCCTTCACGGGCACGCAGCTGCTCTCTGGGGCGCTGACCGACCGGCAGGACCTCGTGGAGCGTATCGGCGTGCACTGGCGGATGATCCTGCTCGGCCTCACGACGCCCGAGAGCGCCGAGCGCGTCGAGAAGCTCGTGGACTCGGCCTTCGGCGACTACCAGACCACCGGCGTCTCCGAGATGACTGACGACGCGCTGAGCACGTCGCGCACGGAGGAGGCTCAGCATGCCCTTCGCTGATGAGCTCCTCGGAGCCCAACAGGCGTCCGCGATGGTGCAGCTGCTGCAATCGGCGGCCGGAGGCCGTCAGCTCTCCGCGACGCGGGCGACCGCTGATGGCCTCGACGGGCTCGCCCTCGGCGCGCGGAGCTCCCACCTCGCTGCCTCCATCTTGGAGGACCTCCCGGTCGGCTACCCCGAGTTCGCCGCGATCATCCGCCGTGCGCTGGAGTCGTCCGCCCTCGAAGGGTGGATGGTGTGGCCGATCTCGAATGCGGTTTCCGCTGCCGCCATCGCCGATGGCGGCGCTGCGGCGTTCGACGACGGCATGCAGCTCCTCGCGGAACTCACCCCTCGGCTGACCTGCGAGTGGGCGGTCCGGCCCATGCTGCGGGCGAGGCTCGAGCGGGCACTCGAGATCATGCTCGAGTGGACCAGGAGCGACGACGAGCATGTGCGTCGGCTCGCGTCTGAGGGGACACGGCCGTACCTGCCGTGGGGCACTCGGGTCGCCGAGATCACCCGCGATGCGCGCCTGTGCATCCCGATTCTGGATGCGCTCTACCGCGACGACAGCGAGGTCGTTCGCCGTTCGGTCGCCAACCACCTGAACGACATCAGCAGGCACGACGCGACCCTGGTCTGCGAGACGGCCGCCTCGTGGCTCGCCGACGGTGACGAGCACACGCCGAGACTCGTTCGCCACGCCCTCAGGACGCTCGTGAAACGGGGGGACCCCGATGCCTTGGCGCTCCTCGGCTTCGGCTCGGCGGAGGTCGCCGTGGAGGGGCCCACGCTCGATCGCGCGAGCATGGTGCTCGGCGAGGAACTGCTCATCACCGCCAGCATCACGAATCGTGGTGAGGTCGCGGCGGATCTCGTCGTCGACTACGTCGTGCACCACGTCAAGGCGGACGGCAGCCGCACCCCGAAGACGTTCAAGATCTCGACGACGACACTCGCACCGGGCGCCACGCTCAGCATCAGCAAACGGCACGCCGTCAGACCCATCACCACGCGCCGCTACCATCCCGGCGTGCATGCCATCGAGCTGCAGGTCAACGGTGTCCGGCACGGATTCGCCGAATTCGACCTGGTTCTCGACCCGGTGTGCTGAGATACCCGCATGCCCGAAGAACCCTCCGAAGCAGTCGCCACCGAGACCATTCGTCTCGAGCGGAGCGTGGACGCCGCTCGGGAGGATTTGTGGCTGTGGTTCACGGCGAGCGAGAAGACGGCCAAGTGGATCGGCCCGTGGCACTTCACTGACGAGCAGCGCGGCCGGATCGGGCTGCAGCTCGTGGCCGAGGAGGGTGCCCCGGCAAGCGCGGCGACGATCCGGCGCTGCGAGGCCCCGAGCCTGTTGGAGGTCACGACCGAGGATGCAGCCGGATCGTGGCACCTGCGTGTCTCGCTGGCGGAGTCCGGGGCGCGGGGCGAGGCCACTCGGCTCGTCTTCGAGCACTTCGAGGTGCCCGTGGCGATGCTCTCGGATATCCGGGCAGGCTGGAACTACTACCTCGACCTGATGCTGGCGGCCAAGGACGGCCTCGAGACGCCCGTCTTCGAGGACTACCTGGATGCCCCCTCTGCAGAGGCCTGACCGACCGCGCGATCCCCACTTCTCCTCGCATCACCCGAGCGGATGTCATTCCCGGTCATGATGGATGCCGTGTCACATTGTCGATACACAGCATCGGTAGCCTGGGCTCATGCTCGAAGCCCCAACGAACTCCCCCGCCAGCCGCACTGAGGCTGGCGCTGAACTGCCAGATGAGCTGCGCTCTGACGTGCACCTCCTCGGCACCCTGCTCGGCCAGGTCCTGACAGAGACGGGAGGCCCCGAGCTCCTCGACGACGTCGAGCGACTGCGTCGCCTCACGATCTCGGCCTACGAGCACGACGGCGCGGCCGCGAACGACTCGTTCGCCTCCGCCGAGGAGCTCGTGGATGCGCTCTCACCGGCACGAGCAGACGAGGTCGCGCGGGCGTTCACCTGCTATTTCCACCTCGTGAACCTCGCCGAGGAGCACCACCGCGTGCGCGTGCTTCGCGCCCGCGGCACCTCACCATCGAAGCAGCAGGAAGACACGATCTCGCAGGCGTTCGCGCGCCTGAGCGACGAGATCGGTGCGGAGGCCGCGTCGGTGCGGGTCCGCGCCCTGCGTTTCCACCCCGTCTTCACGGCGCACCCGACCGAGGCCCGCCGACGGGCTGTCTCCTCCGCGATCCGTCGCATCAGCGACCTGCTCGAGGAACGCGACGAGCAGCGGCTCTCGGGTGGCGCATCCGAGGGCAGCCCCGCCGCTCAGGAGCTGACCCGTCGCCTGCTCGAGGAGATCGACCTGCTGTGGCGCACCTCGCCGCTGCGCAGCGACAAGCCGACGCCCGTCGACGAGGTGCGCACCGTCATGGCCGTCTTCGACGAGACCCTCTTCACGACGGTCCCCCGCGTCTACCGCCGAGTCGATGAGGCCCTGCAGGGTGCGCTCTCTGGAACGTCGAAGCCCATCGCCGAACCCTTCGTGCGCGTCGGCTCCTGGATCGGCGGCGACCGAGACGGCAACCCGTTCGTGACCGCGAAGGTCAGCCGTCAGGCCGCCGTCATCGCATCCGAGCACGTCCTCCTCGGCCTCGAGCGCGCCTCGGCTCGAATCGGGCGCACGCTCACGCTCGGCGCCGACACCACGCCCCTCGACGCGGCCGCCGCGACCCTACTCGCGCGCCTCGGCAGCGGCGACGAGAGTGCCGCGGCCGAGATTGCCCAGCGCTCGCCCGGAGAGCCGCACCGCCGCATCCTGCTGCTCATCGCCCGCCGCATCGAAGCCACCCGGAGACGCAACGCGGACCTCGCCTACAAGGTGCCGGACGAGCTGCTGCGGGAGCTGCGCATCCTGCAGGCATCGCTCGTCGCCGCTGGCGCTGGCCGGCACGCCTACGGCGAGCTGCAGCACCTCATCTGGCAGGTCGAGACGTTCGGCTTCCACCTCACCGAGCTCGAGGTGCGCCAGCACTCGCAGGTGCACCGCAAGGTGCTCGCCGAACTCGCCGAGCAGGAGGCGGGCGCGGAGCCCAGCGAGCTGACCGCCGAGGTGCTCGACGTGTTCCGCTCGATCGCGTTCATCCAGGAGCGCCACGGCCCGCGCGCGGCAGGCCGCTACATCGTGTCCTTCACGCAGTCGTCCGAGGACATCGCCAACGTCTACAAGCTCGCCGTCGCGGCGACGGGCCCCGGGGCGACTCCCCCCGCGCTCAACGTGATCCCCCTCTTCGAGACGTTCGCCGACCTGCAGGCGGCTCCTCGCATCCTCGCCGAGATGCTCGAGCAGCCCGAGGTCGTCGAGCTGCTCGCCGGCAACGGGCGCAGGCTCGAGGTCATGCTCGGCTACTCCGACTCCTCGAAAGACGTCGGGCCAGTGGCTGCGACGCTCGCGCTGTACGAGGCGCAGAGCCAGATCGCCGCCTGGGCCCGCGAGAACGGCATCGAGCTCACCCTCTTCCACGGCCGCGGCGGTGCGCTCGGCCGCGGCGGCGGCCCCGCGAACGTCGCGATCCTGGCCCAGCCGCCGCACTCCGTCGACGGTCGCTTCAAGCTGACCGAGCAGGGTGAGGTCATCTTCGCCAGGTACGGCGACCCGGACATCGCGGCCAGGCACATCGACCAGGTCATCTCGGCGACGCTCCTCGCCTCGGCCCCGTCGACGGAGACCCGCAACGCGGATGCCGCCGAGAAGTACGCAGGGGTCGCCGCGACCATGGACTCCGCGTCACGCGAGCGGTTCTTCGCGCTCGTGAAGGCCCCCGGGTTCGCACCGTGGTTTGCCAGAGTGACCCCCATGGAGGAGGTCGGGATGCTCGCCCTCGGGTCGCGCCCCGCCCGCCGCGGCCTCTCCGTTGAGTCCCTGGAAGACCTGCGCGCCATCCCGTGGGTGTTCGCGTGGACGCAGGCGCGCATCAACCTGACCGGCTGGTTCGGCCTCGGCACGGCGCTCGACGCGGTCGGCGACCTCGACCAGCTGCAGGCCGCCTACGCCGAATGGCCGCTCTTCAGGTCGATGATCGACAACGTCGCGATGAGTCTCGCGAAGACGGACGGACGCATCGCCCGCCGCTACCTGGAGCTCGGCGACCGCCCGGAGCTCGCCGAGCTGGTGACGAGCGAGCTCGATCTCACGGCGAGCTGGGTCACCCGGATCACGGGTGGCGCCGAGCTGCTCGAGCGCAAGCCCGTGCTGCAGCGCGCCGTGAAGATGCGCAGCCCCTACGTGGACGCGCTCTCGCTCCTGCAGCTGCGCGCGCTCCGCAGGCTGCGTGACGACGCCAGGAAGCCGGACGGGGATGAGGCCGCCGAGCTCCAGCGACTCCTGCTGCTCTCCGTGAACGGCGTCGCCGCCGGTCTCCAGAACACCGGCTGACGCCGCCGGCGACTCGTGTCGCCGACGCAGCGAGAGGTCGTCATCCCCGCGGGGATGGCGGCCTCTTCGTCGTTGTGGCCCGGCTGGCTGGTGGAGACACGAAAGGGCAAGTCCCTCCCAGGTGCGCGCCTCAGTCGCGGATGACCCTGCCGTCGACGTAGACCCAGCGCCCGTCGCTTCGCCTGAAGCGGGCGCGCTCGTGGAGGAGACCTGCACCGTCGGCGTCACGGTACGACGCCCGGAACTCGACGACCCCCGTCGAGTCGCCCTCTGCGCCGTCGAACTTGTCGACGATCTGCAGACGCCGCCACACCGTGCCGTCTTCGAGCTCGAGGTCAGCTGGGCGGGTCTCCGCGTCCCAGGTCGCGTTGAGATAGTCCGGCAACCGGCGAGCGAACGCCGAGTACCGGGATCGCATGAGCGCCTCAGCTGTCGGAGCTGGGGCGCCTGCGTGGAAGACGCCGCAGCACTCGGCGTACGTGGCCCCGCTTCCGCACGGACAGGGCTCCGCCCGAGACTGGGTCTCGGGCTGGGTCTCCGTGCCCGGCGCCGCGTCGTGGGACGCTGCCGTTGCCTCGCTCATTCGCTCGCCGCCGAAGGCTTGGTGGCCTTGCCATCCAGCCACAGGGTGTCCGACTCGTCGCCGTGCGGGCCCGCCTTTCCGACGTGCTTGTCGCTGATCTTCGGCCCCTTCTTGATGACGTGCACCAGCGCCATCCCGTGGCCTCGACCGAGGTCGTAGTCCTCCTTGAGCCAGGCGAGGATCTCCCCGGCCTTCGTGGCCTCGGCATCGAGACCCTTCTCCTTCGCGATCGCGATGAACTGACGCGGCGTGAGGCCCGTCTTCTCCTCGATGTTGTCGAGGTACGACTGGAACGACATGGATGCACCCTCCCTGGGCTCGCCTCTGGCCGGAGAACCGTGCTGGCATCCTAACGACCCGACCTTCCTTCCAAATGCCTGCGGATCGGACCGGGCCCGCCAGAGCAGGAGGAAGATGAGGCTATGTCGCACCATCCAGCACTGTCGCGGCCGCTGTTCCACGACGCAGACCAGAACTTCGAGGCCAAGGTCGTCCTCGGATCCGTCGGTGCGGGTGCCGGCGATCTGGGCGAGATCTTCGCAACGCTCGCCGCCATCGAGGACGGGAAGCGGGAGTCGTGGATCAGGGCATGGTTCGCCCGAGCCCAGGTCACGCGGCAGCTTGCCGAGGTCTCGACGGACAATGGGCGAACAGCGACGGCCGCCGCCCAGTGGCTTCGCGCATCCGCCTACTACGGCCATGCCCTGAACGCGATCGCTGCGATCGGCGACGATGGCGGTTACACGAACGCCTTCGCGCTGCACCGCGCTGCCTGGGACCGCTTCGCGGACCTCCGGCGAGTGCCGCTGGAGCGACTCTCGATCCGCTTCGGGAAGGGAAGGCTCCCCGGCTACCTGCAGCGTCCCGAGGTCGGCGCCGAGGACGGGCCGTCTCCGCTCCTGGTGCTCGTGAACGGCAGCGACGGAACACTCACCGACCTCTACTCCACGATCGGAGCATCCGCCGCCGCCCGGGGCTACGCCGTGCTGTACTTCGACGGCCCCGGCCAGCAGAGCCAGCTCGTCGCCGGGTCGCACTTCAGGCCCGACTTCGAGGCTGTGCTGACGCCGGTCGTCGACACGGCGCTCGGACTCTCAGGTGTGGATGCCTCACGAGTCGCGGTCTACGGCGTCAGCCAGGCCGGCTACTGGGTGCCACGAGCGCTCGCGTTCGAGCACCGCGTGGCCGCGGCCATCGTCGACCCCGGGGTGACGGACGTGTCGACCTCATGGCTCTCGCACCTGCCCGCTCCCCTGCGCCACGAACTCGCGAAGGGCGATTCGAAGCACTTCGACCAGTACATGAAGCTGGGTCTCGGCCACAGCGCTGCGGAGCGCGCAGTGTGGAGCTTCCGCGCAAAGCCGTACGCCAGCACCGGCTACTTCGCCGTCTACCGGGAGGTCGAGAAGTATCGCCTCACGGCTGAGCTCGCCAGCTCGATCACGACGCCACTGCTCATCACGGCACCGGAGAACGAGCAGTTCTGGCCAGGACAATCCGAGGAACTCGCGTCGCTTGTCCCCGAAGCAGAGCTCGTCCGCTTCACCGCCGTCAACGGCGCCGACGCACACTGCGAGCCGCTCGCTCGCACCGCGGTCAACGAGGTGCTCCTCGATTGGCTCGATGCGCGCCTCGTTCGCTAGCCTCTCGGCGCTACTCGCTGCGCTTCGCGACGAGCCCGTCCCGCACCTGTCGACGGAGCACCTTGCCGATGAGCGACTTCGGGAGCTCGTCGACCTGCACGACCCGCTTCGGCACCTTGTAGGAGGCGAGGCGGGAGCGGCAGAAGTCACGAAGGGCATCTGCATCGAACGCGGCGCCCTCCCGGAGGACAACGGCGGCAGTCACATCCTCGCCACCGGAGCTGCGGGGCAGGCCGACGACTGCCGCCCCCTCCACGTCGGGATGCGCCGTGAGCGCCTCCTCGACCTCTGAGGGGCTCACGTTGAAGCCTCCCGTGATGATGAGCTCCTTCATGCGGTCGACGACCGTCACGAACCCGTCGTCCGAGACGGTGACGATGTCACCCGTGCGAAGCCAGCCACCGGCGAGCAGCACCTCCCGCGTCTCGTCGGGGCGCTTCCAGTAGCCCTGGAAGACCTGGGGGCCGCGGATGAGCAGCTCGCCCGGTTCGCCGAAGGCACGCTCCACACTCGGATCCTCGGGGTCGACGACGCGGATGTGCGTGCTCGGGAACGGCACCCCAACCGTGCCGGGGCGGCGGCTCGGACCGACCGGGTTGCCGAGGGCGACCGGTGAGGTCTCGGTCATGCCGTACCCCTCGACGAGGAGTCCGCCGGTGACCTCCTCCCACCGTTCGACGGTCTTCACGGGCAGGCTCATGGCCCCGGAGATCGCGAAGCGGATGCTCGTGAAGCTGACGCCCTTGCGGGAGGACGCCCGCGAGAGCGCGTCGTAGATGGGCGGAACCGCGGGCAGGAACGTCGGCGGCGACGCCTTCGCCGCCGCGACCACGAGATCGACGTCGAACTTCGGGAAGAGGACGAGCTTGGCGCCGAGGCTCATGGCGAAGGTCAGGCACAGCGTCATGCCGTACGCATGGAAGAGCGGAAGGACGCCGTAGAAGATCTCGCGCCCCTCGGTGAGGCCCGGCACCCAGGCGCGTCCCTGCGCCGCGTTCGCGCGCAGGTTGCGGTGCGTCAGGATGGCCCCCTTCGGGTTGCCGGTCGTTCCGCTCGTGTACTGCAGCAGCGCGACGTCATCGATGCCGGGATGCGGCACTCGCTTCGAGATGCGCTTGGCGTTCGCGATGCGCTCCCACTTGAGCACCCTGCGGTCCGAGGGCGCTGCCGTCATGGCCTCGCGCGACTCGCGGGCCTTGGCGATGGGCAGACGCAGGGCGAGTCGCTTCCCGAACGGGAGCGCCGAGGACATGTTGACGGCGACGATCGTCTCCGGCACCACATCGCTCGGCAGCTCGGAGATGAGGTCCGCGACCTTGTCCCAGACGATCGCGAGCTTCGCGCCGTGGTCTTCGAACTGGTGCCGCAGCTCCCGAGCCGTGTAGAGCGGGTTGTGCTCGATGACGATGGCCCCGAGCCGGAGCGCGGCATAGAAGGCGACGACGTGCTGCGGGCAGTTGGGGAGCACGAGCGCCACCCGGTCTCCGGCACCGACTCCGAGCTTGCGGAGCCCCTCAGCAGCCCGAGCAACCTGCTCGCCGAGCTCGCCATAGCTGGTCTCCGCCCCGAAGAACTCGAGCGCGGGTCGAGACCCGAACCGCTTGACCGCGTTGTCGAGCAGGTCCACGAGCGATTCCCGAACCTCCGGGATGTCGTGGGGCACGTCCTCCGCGTAGGCGGCCAGCCATGGCCGGGATGCGAGGGCGGAAGTCTTGCTGGTCTCGTTGGCGTCGTTCACCGGGGTCCCTTCGACGATCACGGCTGCGCGCACAGCGGTGCACTCGAACCTTATGACGGGGCGGTTGTGCTGGAGCCGTGCGTCGGTCAGGGCCGTGCCATAGACGGGTCGCGGATGAAAGCACCAGTCCTCTTCTCAGACGAAGGTGACGCCAAACCCATAGCTCGTCCATAGAAAAGTGCTTCAAGCTACAACTATGAAGAAGCCATCGAAGAAAGCCACCATCGGCATCGTCATCGCGGCTGTCGTCGTGGTGATCGGCATCGCGGCCGCAGTGTTCGGCCCCATGATCTACCGCGATGTCATCGCCGCCCCCGCAGCTGAAGCCCCTGCCCTCGAGATCGAATCCACGACCCCGAGCAGCGCGGATGTCGGATCGCTCGCCGGCTCCTGGACCGTCGCCGCTGGCTCCTACGCGGGCTACCGCGTCGACGAGGTCCTCAACGGCACGGATGTGACCGTCACCGGACGCACCGAGACCGTCTCCGGCACCCTCACGACCACCGACACCGAGCTCACGGCCGCCGACATCACGGTCGACGTGGCGTCCATCGCCACCGACGAGCAGCGCCGCGACGAGTACTTCCGCACCGAAGCCATGGACACGACCACGAACCCGGAAGCGACCTTCACGCTCGACGAGCCCGTCGCAGCACTCGATGGCCTCGCCGAAGGCACGCAGGAGACCATCCCGGCAACGGGCACGCTCACGCTCAACGGCGTCAGCCAGCAGGTGAGCATCGACATCACGGCCGGCCTCGACGGCGAGACCGTGCAGGTCGCCGGCAGCATCCCCGTGACCTTCGCCGACTACGGTGTCGAGGCGCCGAACCTCGGGTTCGTCTCCGTCGAGCCCACTGGCGACGTCGAGTTCCTCCTGGTGCTCGAGCGCGCCTAGCGTTCGTCGCCCAGCCGACACCTCCGGCCTGGGCTTCGTCTCCAGGCCGCCCCACACGCCCGTCCTCGCACTCCATTCGCTGACCAACTTGCGTGACAGAACCGGTGCATCCGGCCAGAACTTGGCCCGGGCAGCCCGCCTGTCACGCAAGTTGGTCGTTTCTGCGTGACGCAGCTCTCGTGCCGCCCTGGTTTCAGGCCCCGAGCGCGTCGAGCTTCCCTTGCAGCACCCGGCGCTGCTGTTCGTTGCCGCTCAGCTGGACGGCGACCAGCAGCTCGGAGCGAGCCTCATCCACCCTCCCGAGCTGCACCAGCAGCTCCCCGCGGACGCTCGCGAGCAGCGGACCGCCGGCGAGAGCACCGGATGCACCCAGCCGGTCGACGATCGCCAACGCGCTGGCGGGTCCCGTCGCCATCGACACGGCCACCGCACGGTTGAGCTCGACGATGGGGCTCGGCGCGATGCGTCCGAGGACCTCGTAGAGCAGGACGATCTGCGGCCAGTCGGTGTTCGCAACGGATGGTGCGACCGCATGACGCTCGGCGATGGCGGCCTGCAGACAGTAGGTGCCTCGCCCCTTGCCCAGCGCATCCGCTCGCGCCAGGAGGGTGCGACCGCGGAGGATCGCAGATCGGTCCCAGCGGCGGCGGTCCTGATCTGCGAGGAGGATCGGGGTGCCATCCGCCGCTTCGCGCGCCGCGAAGCGCGAGGACTGCAGTTCCATGAGCGCGACGAGCCCGAGCACCTCGGGCTCGCGCGGCAGCATGCTGCTCAGGGCGCGGCCGAGGCGCAGCGCCTCGGCCGCGAGGTCGGATCTCAGCCAGCGGTCGCCGGAAGTCGCCGCGTACCCCTCCGTGAAGATGAGGTAGATCACGGCGAGGACCCCCTTGAGGCGGGCGGTCCATTCGCTGGGGTCGGGCGTCTCGAAGGGCACCTTGGCGGCGCCGAGGCTCCTCTTGGCGCGCACGATGCGCTGCTGCACGGTCGCGACCGGCAGCAGGAAGAGGCGCGCGATCTCGCCAGTCGTCAGGCCACCGACGACGCGCAGGGTGAGGGCCACCTGGGCTTCGCGGGAGAGCGCCGGGTGGCAGGCGACGAACATGAGCCGAAGGACGTCGTCGCCGATCGGCTCCCACTCGTCGCTCGCGGATGCATCCGCTTCGCTGAGGTCGCGCGCGATGGCGCTGTAGCGCTCGTCGAGTCGCTCGCGCCGCCGCCATCCGTCGATGGCTTTGCGTTTGGCGACGGCCGTGAGCCAGGCACCCGGGTTGAGCGGGACGCCCGACTCCGGCCACTGCGTCAGCGCGTCGGCGACCGCTTCCTGCGCGAGGTCCTCTGCGAGGGAGACGTCGCCGACCATCCTCGTCAAGGTGGCGACGATTCTCGCGCTCTCGATGCGCCAGACCGCATCGATAGCCGCCACGCTCGCCCGCGGAGCTTTGCTGACGTCGACGTCGACGTCGACCTCGACACCAACGGCAGCGGAAGCGGCAGCACCCCCGGCGGAGCCGCCGCGCGTCTCAGGTTCGTGGCCGTGCTCGGAGGCGGTCATGGCCGTTGGCGAGGTGAGGACTCGAGACGTGCCGGGTCTCAGGCGCCCGCCTGTTCCTCGCGCCAGCCCTCTTCCTTGCGGAGGTACTCGTTGTCCTCGTGGCCTTCGAAGTCGCTCATGTCGGTGACGCGGCGAACTTCGAGCTTCGAACCTGGACCCTGGAGCGGGGCGCGGGACGCCCACTGGATGGCTTCGTCGCGGGTTGCGGTCTCGATGATCCAGAAGCCGTTGAAGAGCTCATGCGTCTCGCCGTATGGGCCGTCGGTGACGACGGGCTGCTCGCCGGTGAAGTCGACGACAAACGCCGTGCTGAGGTCGTCGGCGAGGCCTTCGCCTGCGAGCAGGACACCGGCCTCCATCATCGACTCGTTGTACTTGCCCATGGCGTTGATGATCTCGGTGAAGTCGGTGTTCTCGTACGAGGCCTTCGCTTCGTCGGTGGCGCGCATGATGAGCATGAACTTCATGATGGTTCTCCTTGTCTGCGACCCATTCGGGGCCGGTTTCAGGGTGCCGGTCAGCACCCTTCTACTATTGCGTCGAACGGGGGCCGGCGGAATCGACATGCGCCGGAATCTTCTTTGGATTTTCTTCTGCAGGCCGGTCGGCGCATCCCCACCTCGGGTTGTTACCTTCCGGTCATGACAAGCGATTTCGAACCACGCGTCGACCGGGTCTCCCGGGTGCTGCCAGCGAGCGCATCCCATGTCTACGGGGCTTTGCTGGACCAGCGGGCGCTTGAGTCCTGGTTGCCGCCGCAGGGCATGTCGGGGAGATACCTGAGCTTCGAGCCCTGGGTGGGCGGGCGCAGCGTGCTCGAGCTCACCTACGCGGAGGCGCCGGCGGGTGGCGGGAAGACGTCCCTGTCTCGAGATGTCTCGGCGTCTGTACTCGTGGAGCTCGTCCCCGACGAGCGGGTCTCGCAGCAGGTCGTGTTCGAGTCGGAAGACCCCGCGTTCGCTGGAACGATGACGATGGTGTGGGAGCTGGCGGAGTTCCCTGGCGGAACCTTGGTGACGGTCTCGGCCTACGACGTGCCGAGCGGCATCACTCAGGCGGACCACGTCGACGGTATGTCGTCGTCGCTGGAGAACCTGTCGGCGTTCGTGGGTCGCTCGTGAAGCAGCAGGTGAACTTCGTGACGTTCGCGACTCGTGATCTGGACGAGGCGCGGCGCTTCTACTCGGAGGCGCTGGGGTGGGAGCCGTTGCTGGACGTGGTGGGCGAGGTGCTGTTCTTCCAGATCGGGGCCGGTCAGGTGCTTGGCTTCTTCGATGCGGAGAAGTTCGACCGTGACCTGGGCACGGGCGAGCAGCGGTCGACGGTGTCCGGTGTGACGCTGGCGCACAACGTGGGCAGCCGGGAGGAGGTCGTCGCGGTGGTGTCGGCGATGGCTTCCGGTGGCGGGGTGATGTTGAAGGTGCCGCAGGAGGGTGAGTTCGGCGGGGTCTTCCATGGGCTCGTCGAGGACCCGAATGGCGTCGTCTGGGAGGTGGCGCACAACCCGGGCTGGGCGGTGCTGCCCGACGGTTCCGTCGTCTTCGATCAGGCGGGGCAGGAGTAGCCGGCCTCGAGCTGGGTTCGAGTTCGCGTTCGTGCTCGCTCGCCTTCGCTCGCGACGGTCGTTGTCTGGGGCAGATCAGCAACGGGGCTGTTGCGGGTGCTCGCTGCAGTCGCCGACGGTGATGACGGTGTCGGCGGTGAAGAGCTCGATCGGCACAGCCGCGGAGGCTCGGTCGAGGGTGCCGGTGACGGGAATGCTCGCCCCGTTCGCGAGGGTCACGCTTGCCGCGTAGACGACGGTGACGGAAGCCTGCACGGTGGCCTTCTCGCGGTAGACGTGGCTGGTTGCCGTTGCGGTGAAGTCCTCCTGGCCGAGTGCCGCCCAGCTCGCTCCGGGCGTGGTCGTCTCCCGCGTGGTGCCGTCGCCGGAATTCCATCGGTAGGACACGGGCGTGAACGTCGCGGTGACGGGGTGCCCGAGGACGGTGCCTGCAGCGCTATGCCTGGTCGCTGTCGTGAAGAAGTTCGTGTGGGAGCCGACGATGCTCCACGTGGACGGCTCTGCAGTGAGCGTCACCGATGCCGGTGCGAGCGTGAGCACGTCGCTGATCGTGAAGCTCCTGGGCGGGGCCGGCACGGTCGGTCGTGCGCCTCCCCCACCGCCCCCGCAGCCTCGGCACTGCACCGGCGTGAGGAGCGAGCTCATCGGCGACGCCAGAGCCCTCACGCTGGGCGTGAACGAAGGCGGGCCGCCCGGGCCAGCTGCGCCGCCGCCGCCACCGCCACCTCCGTCGCCGAACCCGCCCCCGCCGCCGTCGGAGAAGTCCGGAGAAGCGGACTCGTCCGAGTACGTCTCTTCCACCTGAATGTTGACGCTGTCGCCACCATTCGATGCACTGCAAGATCCGTCTGCGTAGTTGGTACCAACGCACGAGGGACGAATTAGTTGTGGTGACGATGCCCCAGGGTGCGTCGATATCGCCAACGTCGCTACGAGCAGGAGCTTGTGCCAGACCACGGCTCGCTCCCGTTCCATTTGTAGACGCCGCCCGTTCCAATGACCTCGAAGACCACCGTAAATCGATCAGGCACATCTGGCGCTTTCGCGCTGGCCCCTGCAGAGTCCAGCAAGTCAAAGTTGGTCATGTCGTAGCAGCCATAGACTCGGATAACGATCTCGTCGCCAGAACGATCAATGCTCTGAACCGAGAAGTTAGAGATGTTTGCCTCGCCGACGGACTTGCGTCCGACCTCATTCAAGTCGTCAACTGACTGTTCAATAGCTAGTACGTGTTCGTCAGTGGTCAAGGGTTCAAGTGACTCGACTCCGGCGGCACCCGCCGTAACTGCCGCCTCCGCCGCCAGGAACTTCGGCACGAGCTCCTCCACGATCGCGAGGGCTTCTTCGTTGGTCGGCAGCACAGGCGCGGTGCCGGGCGGCGCGCTGAGCGTTGGACTGGGGGTTGGCCCTGGGGCCGGCTCCTGGGGCGCGCATCCGCTCACCCCGACGGCCGACCCGACGCTGAGCATGACGAGCAGCGCGGCCCTGACGGCACGCCTGCTTCTCTCCCCTGAACGCATGGGCGTCAACGTAGTGGCCTCCGAGAATTCGCGCAGAAGTTATCCACACCTCGCCAACCGTCCACGGCGGCTGGCTAGCATCGGCGCATGACTGCACCCAGCGAATGGATCGAGCACCGACGAGGAGACGGCGAGCTTCTCGGGTGGATGTGCCCGCGCGGCGACGGTTTCGTCGTCATCGACCTGCTCGGGCGGGAGCGCTCGGATGCCATCGACTGGCTGGAGGCCGAGACCCTCCTGGAGGAGACCGGCATCGGCTACCTCGCCGACGCCTACGAGCTGCGCCTCGAGGACGACCGCTGGACCCGTGTGCGCATCACGGAGGTGTCGGCGATCCGCATCCGCGTGAAGCGCGAGGACTGGGGTGACATGACCGTGCCGCACAACGAGTACCTACTGCCGTTCCCACCCGCAGGCGACCTCCGGGCCGTGCAGACGGCCTGACCCACCGCGACCACGATCACGACCACACCCGGCCCCGCCCGCTGAGACTCTCGCCTCCACACTCAAGACGGCGACGCTTGGAGCCTCTCGGTGTCACAGTCTCGGTTCGCGGTCAGGCGCGTGCCCTTGGATTGTCTCCGCGACGCCTCGCCGCACGATCTCGTCACGGGGCCGGTCGCATTCGCCACGATGAAGGGAGCACCGCTATGGGCTACATCAAGGTCGGGACGCAGAACAGCACGGACATCGAGCTCTACTACGAGGACCACGGCGCGGGGCAGCCGGTGGTCCTCATCCACGGGTACCCCCTGAATGGGGCGAGCTGGGAGCGGCAGACGCGAGAACTGCTGGCCGCTGGCTACCGCGTCATCACGTACGACCGCCGCGGCTTCGGTGAGTCGAGCAAGGTGACCGAGGGCTACGACTACGACACGTTCGCGAACGACCTGAACGTGGTCCTCGAGACCCTCGACCTGCGCGACGTGATCCTGGTCGGCTTCTCGATGGGCACCGGCGAGCTGGCGCGGTACGTGGGCAAGCACGGTCACGACCGTGTTGCGAAGCTGGCTTTCCTCGCCTCGCTCGAGCCGTTCCTCGTGCAGCGCGACGACAACCCCACGGGCGTTCCGCAGGAGGTCTTCGACGGCATCTCCGACAACGCGAAGGCCGACCGCTTCGCCTGGTTCACGAACTTCTACAAGGACTTCTACAACCTCGACGAGAACCTGGGCTCGCGCATCAGCCAGGAGGTCGTCGACGCGAACTGGACGACGGCAACCCAGTCGGCGCCGGTCGCCGCCTATGCCGTTGTGCCCACGTGGATCGAGGACTTCCGCGAAGACGTCGCGGCGGTGCGCGCGAGCGGCAAGCCGTCGCTCATCCTGCACGGCACGAGCGACAACATCCTGCCGATCGACGCGACGGGGCGCCCGTTCCACGCGGCGTTCCCTGAGGCCGAGTACGTCGAGGTCGACGGCGCCCCGCACGGACTCCTGTGGACCCACACCGAGGAAGTCAACGCGGCGCTCCTGAAGTTCGTCAAGGCCTGACAGACCGAGCAGTCCGCACGACGTCGCGCCCCGCGCCTCCGCAGATATCAAAGATATAAAGCGGATGCGCGGGGCGCGATCGCGTAGCGAAACAGTCGCTGCCGACCCATGCAGCTCGCGAAAGCGACCGACGCGGTCAGCCTTCGACGTGTTGCCCATCTCGTTCTCTAGGCTGGCCCCATGCCCCGCACTCTGATCCTTCTCCGCCATGCCAAGGCCGAGCATCCGATGACGATCGACGACCGCCAGCGCTCGCTCGCCGACCGGGGCGTGCAGGAGGCCGCGGAGGCCGGCGACTGGCTGCGCGCGAACGCGCCGAAGGTCGACAAGGTGCTCTGCTCGCCGGCTGCCCGCACGCGGCAGACGCTCGAGACCGCCGAGATCCTCGCTCCCGCCGAGTTCCCGAGCACCCTCTACATGGGCGGCGAGGACGACTACCTCGAGCAGGTCAAGGAGACCGACGCCGAGGTGCAGACGCTGCTCGTCATCGGCCACGAGCCGACCGTCTCGGGCACTGCGATAGCGCTGGCCGCCGACAAGGACTCGGAGCTGGCTCGGGAGATCCGGCACGGCTACCCCACTTCGGGGATCACCGTGCTGACGTTCCACGGCGAGTGGGATGCGCTGCGCTGGAACTCCGCGAACATCACGGCCTTCCGAGCGCCGCGCTGACCTCTCCACACGAGCGCCGTCTCTGACGGTCGCCGCACCTGACGGCCCTCACACCTGACGGTACGTTCCTCACTGCCGTGTTCCGTCGGCAATCCCGCCGCGTCCCTGCGGCAATCCCGCGGCGTCAGACGTTGGCGCTCTCGTGCCGCTTCGCGTCCGCTGGCCGCAGTGCCATGCCGAGGATGGGGAAGAGCAGCACGGAGAGCATTCCCGCCCCGACGAGTGACGATGCGAGGCCGGGGTCGAGGACCTTCTGGTCGACCCCGATCGCGGTCACGGCGACGATGATGGGCAGGGCTGTCGCGCTGAGGAGGCCGATACCCGCGCGTTCGCGGTTGCCCGCGCCTCGCGGTGCGACGAGTTGGGCGGGTAGCCCCCTGATCGCCAGCAGCAGGATGAGGAACACCGGCAGCAGGATGAGCGCGAGCTGGCTGCCGAGGAGCGCATCGAGGTTGAAGGTGACGCCCGTGTAGATGAAGAAGAGGGGCACGAGGAAGCCGAAGGCGATGGCCTCGATCTTGCTCTCGACCTGCTCGCGGTCGGCCTCCGGCGCGCTGCGCATGATGATCTGCCACATGACTCCTGCGGCGAAGGCGCCGAGGAGGATGTCGAGGTCGAGCATCGCACTGAGGGCCACGAGGCAGGCGAGCGTGAAGATGACGACGCGCACCGCGAACTGACCTGAGGTGTGGAGGCTCGCGCTCACGAGCCGATGCAGGTGCCCGTGCTGCATCCGCACGGCGACGAAGATCGCGACACCGGTGATGACGACGAACAGCGCGAGCACGAGCGTGGAGACGCCCGGGGAGCGGGTGCCCAGGAAGATGGAGATCGCGACGAGGGGCCCGAACTCGCCGACCGCTCCCATCGCGGTCGTCGCCTTGCCGAAGGGCGAGCTGAGCTCCCCAGCGTCGCGGAGGATGGGGATGAGCGTGCCGAGCGCGGTCGAGCTGAGGGCGATCGCGACGATGACGGCCGCCTCTCCCGGCGCGATGAGGAACCCGGCGGCGAGGCCCATGACGAGGCTCGCAACCCAGGCCAGCGATGCGCGGGCGAGTGGGCCGCCGCCGAGGCTGCGGAAGCGGATCTCGTTGCCGGCGACGAAGAAGAGGGCGGCGAGGCCGAACTCGGAAAGCCAGTCGAGCAGGTCCGATTTGTCGACCCAGCCGAGGAAGCTCGGCCCGACGGCGATGCCCAGGAGGAGCTCGAACACGACGATGGGCACCTTCACCCAGCGCGAGATGCTGCGCGTGAAGAGGGGGGCCAGCACTGCGAGGGCCGGTATGAGGAAGACCCCGGGTTCCGACACGCGCTCAGAGTAACAGCGGGCACGCGTAGCGTGGGCGGCGATTCGGACACGAGCACTGGAGCGGATGCATGAAGCTGCACACGATCACCACCGGCGACGGCCCGCGGAAGGTGGCGCTGGTGCACGGCATTGGCGCGAGCGCCGAGCTGTGGGGCTCGCTGGCCGGGCGCATCGCCGAGTCGGGCGAGTACACGGCCATCGCCGTCGACCTGCGCGGCCACGGCGAGAGCCCACGGGCTGGGAGCTATCGACTCGACGAGTTCGTCGATGACCTGGTCGAGACCCTTCCGCACGATCTGCACAGCGCGGTTGGGCATTCGCTCGGCGGCGCCCTGCTCGTGCGGGCGGTGCCCCGGCTTCGCCCCGAACGGGCCATCTACCTCGATCCGGGGTTCAAGCTCGGACTGCCGAGCGAGGGAGTCGGAGCGCGCGTGTTCTGGGCCCTGTCCGGAGTCACGCTGCCACTCGTGATGCTGGCGGGCTCCGCAACGGGGACGAATGACACCAAGCGGTACTCGGCAGAGACGCGGGCGCTAAATGCTCGGGCGAAGAAGCGCTTCGACGGGAAGATGACGGTGGGTATCTTCGATCAGGTCGCGCATGCCCCGTACACGCCTGCCGTCCCGGTCGTGCCATCCACGATCGTGCTCTCCGCCGAGGGGAAGGCAGTGGTCCCCGCCCCTATGCCCGCCGAGCTCGAGGCTCTGGGGTGGCAGGTGCGTCAGCTCCCCGAGGTCGGTCACCCGTTCTGGCTGCACGACGTGGATGCGAGCTACGGGGCGATCCGCGACCTGATCTGACGAGGAGTCAGGGCACTTCTCCCCGCCCCGGGGCGGCTCGCGCCCCTAGGCTGAGCCGCACATCGATGAACGATGAAGGGGTGCGCATGCTGTCCGTCGAATTCCCGAGAGATGTCATCTTCACTGCGTCCCTGTTCGGCTTCGCGACGTTCGTCTGGGCGGGGTGGGCGCAGGAGCGGCCCCGACATTGGGCATGGCGCATCGTCTTCGGGGTGCTGAGCCTCGCCGGCGTCGCACTTGTGGGCATCACGCTGCCGACGGCGATCAGGAACTGGACGAGCGCGACGGCCCTGCGGGTCGACTCCGTGCCGTTCGCGGTCTACATCGCCATGGTGGCGGTCGAGGTCGTCGGCGGCCTCATTGCCGCGATCATCCTGTTGCGGAAGAAGAAGGGCGAGCTCATGGCGCCCGTCATGCTGCTCATCGTGGGCCTGCACTGGGTGCCGATGATCTGGGTGTTCGAGCAGCCGTTCCTGGCCCCGGTATCGCTGTGGGCGATCGCGGTGGCGATCGTCACCTTCTTCCTGCCGAGCGAGAAGCAGGCGCCGAGTTTCTGGTGCGGCATCCTGGGGGCGCCCGTGTTCCTCATCACCGGCGTCGTCTTCGCGGTCGTCGGGCTGAACCAGTTCGCGAGCATGACCTGCGCCTGCTGAGCGAGGCGTGACGACGCGGTGACCTGGCGTTCACGGAGCGCGCGTGGCACCCCGCGTCGGGTCTAGCATCAGCCCTCATGGACTTCTTCCCGATCTTCGCCGTCGCCGCACTCTTCGCCGTGCTCGGGGTGTGGCAGGCCGGCTGGCCGGCGGCTGCCGCATCGACGGGCCAGCGGTGGATGTTCCGCGACCGCGAGCCGAACTGGAGCGACGCGTACCTCGGCTACATCAGGTTCGGCGGCGTCGTGTTCTGCCTGCTGGCGATCGCGGCCACGATCTTCGGGGGCACGCTCGTCTTCCGTTCGACGCTGGCTGAGCGGTGCGAGACCGAGCTGAAGCCGGCACTGGATGCGACCCGCAGCCAGGAGGGCTGGACTGCGTCCTCCATGCAGGCGTTCGCCGACGAGCACGAGCTGACGCTGAAGACGGACACCGAGAAGCTGGAGCTCCCCGAGCTGCCCGACTTCGGCGCGGTCTACGGACTCGACACGGAGGCGCCCGCGAAGCCGACCCCGCTCGTCACGACGACGTACACGTTCTCGACGATGGGGACGGCCATCGTCGCCGGCTCGGTACAGACCGGCGGCTATGACTCGTCGAGCACCGAGGTCGAAGAGGACAGCGCTGTCTGCATGCCCTGAGCGGCGCATCCGCGTCGCCGTCGGCGGCGACGAGAACGCGACTTGTTAACCTGGTGGTCAGTACAGCGTCATACGTAACTCGACCAGACATACAGAACCAGGGAACAACAGAACATGAGAATTGCGATCATCGGTGCGGGCCCGAGCGGCATGGCACAGCTTCGAGCGTTCGAGTCGGCGGCAGAGCAGGGGCGGGAGATCCCGGAGATCGTCTGCTTCGAGAAGCAGGCGGATTGGGGCGGCCAGTGGAACTACACGTGGATGACCGGCCTCGACGAGCACGGCGAGCCCGTCCACTCGAGCATGTATCGCAACCTCTGGTCGAACGGCCCGAAGGAGGCCCTCGAGTTCGCTGACTACAGCTTCGACGAGCACTTCGGCCGCCCCATCTCCTCGTACCCGCCGCGGCCGGCCCTGTGGGATTACATCTCGGGCCGCGTCGAGCGCGCCGGGGTGCGCAAGCACGTGCGCTTCAACACGGTGGTGCGCTGGGTCGACTTCGACGAGGCGACGCAGCAGTTCACGCTCGTGAGCGAGGACCTGGAGTCGAAGAAGACGAGCCGTGAGGTGTTCGACCGCATCGTCGTGGGATCCGGGCACTTCTCGTTCCCGAAGATGCCCACGTTCGCGGGCCTGGAGACGTTCCCCGGCCAGGTGAGCCACGCGCACGAGTTCCGCGGCGCGGAGAACCTGCGGGGCAAGGACGTGCTGGTCATCGGCTCCAGCTATTCGGCGGAGGACATCGGCAGCCAGGCCCACAAGATGGGTGCGAGCTCGGTGACCGCGAGCTACCGGACGGCGCCGATGGGCTACGACTGGCCGCTCGGCTTCGAGGAGCGCCCGCTCGTGACGCGGTTCGACGGCTCGACCGCGCACTTCGCGGACGGCACGGAGAAGGACTTCGACGCGGTTGTCCTGTGCACGGGCTACCTGCACAAGTACCCGTTCCTCCCGAGCGAGCTGGCGCTCGACTCCCCCAACAACGTGTACCCGGAGGGCCTCTACAAGGGCGTGGTGTGGGAGCAGAACCCGCACCTCTTCTACCTGGGCGCGCAGGACCAGTGGTTCACCTTCAACATGTTCGACGCGCAGGCCTGGTTCGTGCGCGACGTGATCCTGGGCGACGTCGTGCTGCCGAGCGTGGATGCGCGCCGGGCCGACATCGAGGCCTGGCTCGAGCGCTTCCACGCGATCGGCGGGGCAGCGGATGAGATCCGCTTCCAGGCCGACTACGTGCGTGACCTCATCGAGGCCACCGACTACCCCATGTTCGACCTCGATGAGGTCGTGGAGATCTTCCTCGAGTGGAAGCACGACAAGGCGGAGGACATCATGGGGTACCGCGACCGCGCCTACCGTTCCGTGATGACGGGCACGATCGCATCCACGCACCACACGAAGTGGGTGGATGAGCTCGACGACAGCCTGGCCAGGTACCTCGCTCCGCTGCCGGCTGCGAACACGGCCGCGGACTCCGCCGGTGCGGCTGCGCTCTAGGCTGGCGGGATGAAGCTCAGCCGACATGATGCAGCGATCCGCCTCGACATCCCTCTGGAGATGGCGAAGCGGAACGGCCTGCCCCCGTACATCGCCGAGGAGGCGTTGGCGGAGCTGGACGCGAACCCGCCGGCGTGGCTGGCGCAGTCGCGGGCGAACCGCACGGGCAAGCGCCCCGTGTGGGCGACGCTGACGTGCGAGGTGTGCGGGACGGTGGAGAAGGTGCGGCCCAAGAAGTGGTGGCCGGAGTTCACGTACGTGTCGTGCGACAACCATGACCTCGACGAGTTGCCGGAGCCCGCCGCCGGAACGACCCGGGAGTTCTCGTATGGCATCGGGACCCGCTTCACGGGGGTCGTCGACGCGTAGGCGTCCCTGCTCCTCCTGTCCGACGCCCGCTCGAGGGCAGCCGGCGAGGGCATGACCTTTCTCTCGAAACCACTGCACGGCGTCCAGCGCCCGCTGTTCGGTGGTTTCGAGAGAACGCCGCCCCTCAGTCTCGCTCGCTGGACTTCCGGCTCAGGTGCTCGAGGTTCGTGTCGCGCAGCCGGCCGTCGCCGCGCGGACCCTCATCGCGGAAGGCGCGCCGTTCGAGCCTGCGGGCGACGCAGCTCGCGCATCCGCCCTGAGCCTCCCCCGCTCTCGTGAGCCAGACGACGACCGCACTGGCGAAGTCGCCGTTCTCGTAGGCGGTGGGGATTTCCTTCCAGTCGCTGGGACGCAGGTGACCTGCCCGGTAGCCGATGCGCCCCTGCTCGAACCCGGCGCGCTCGAGCAGCGGCGCGGGCGATGCCCCGTTCGGCGCCTTCTCGTGGGCTTCGAGCAGGAACCGCGCGCGGCTCTGCGCCGTCACGTTGAGCAGCAGGAACAGCATCGGCGAGAAGCCGAGCTGGTGCCAGCGCCCCGCGAACTCCTGCCAGTCGGGTTTGGTGTCCACCTGCCCCTTGCGGAACATGCCGGACAGGAACGCCATGGCGAAGGTCGGCGTGCCGTGCGAGTGGGGCGGCCAGCGCAGGACGGCGAGTAGCCACTCGCGGCGGAGCTCGTGGGGCAGCCCTCGGAACGCGGCCAGGGCGTCCTGGTCGAGTTCCGCGTCCCAGTCGCGCCTCGCGTGAATGAGGTGGACGCCACGCCGGTTGCGGGTGGTGTCGCCACCTGGGGTTGGTGTTTCGGGCATGGGTGCGCTCCTCGCGGGTACGCCACGCGTTCGGCGGATGCACGCGCGGGTTGCCCCGCTCGGCACCGGCTGGTGCGTGAACTGACTTGTCGCGCACCGGGCGGTGCCGACCCGTTCTTCCCCTGGGGCACCCCACTCAGGTGGAGGGTTGCCGTGCAGCTAGCCAGGTACTTGACGCTGCAGCTCGTGAACGTGGGATGGAGGCTAGCACGAGCGACGGACGGGCATGCGATGTCGGACGGTGACGAAATCCGGTCGTGTGTCCCGAGTCGGTCGCCCGCTGTCTCTAGACTTGCGCCGTGAATGACGCCTCCTGGACTGCCGAGCGGCTTGTGCGCGCCTTCGCTGCCGCCACGAACCTGGTGATCGCCGGGCAGCGCATCCACGTCACTGGTGCGGGCGAGCTGGCCGGCGCGCTCCGCAGCCTGCTGCGCGCGCTTGGCGCGGTCTCCAGCGGGTCAGACCGGGCCGACTACGTCTTCCTGACCGCCGACGGAGCCAGTCCGTCGGCTGCTGAAGCGGACGAGCTGCCGTTCCGCGACGGGGCGATCGTTGTCGACGCGAGCGACGACGGGGCTTTTACAATCGCGCTGGGGGCACGCGGCCTCGCAGCGCTCGCGACGCGGCCGCCTTCGCGCCGCTACCGCCTCGCCGACGGCCGCTGCCTCGACGTGCTCCGGCTGGACCCCGCCGCTCTGCGCCTTGACCCCGTCACTGCGCGACTCGACTCCACTCGCCGCCGGGCCGAGGCGCTCGAACCTGGCTCCGACGCGGCCGCCCGTGACACCGACCTGCGCCTCGACTGGGCTCGCCGGTTCATGCCAGCCTCCTCGAGGGTGGCCGCGTCGCTCGCGGCAGAGGGAGTGCTGCGGGGGCGTCGCTTCGGGGTGAGCATGGTGCTCGAGCCGAAGACGGCCGTGCTCTCGCTGCTGCTCGCCGAGGCCGGGGCGCAGGTGTCGCTCTACGCGCACAGCGACGAGACCGACGACGCCGTCGCCGATGCCCTGAGGGCTCGAGGCTTCGCCGTGCACGCCGGCTCGGGCGCGGACGCCGACGGGCAGATCGCGAACGCGCGCGCGTATCTCGCCGAGAGCCACGAGTTCCTGCTCGACGACGGCTCGCACCTCATCCGCCTCGCGGCCCACGACGGTATCGAGCTGCTCGGTGCCGCCGAGGAGACCACGAGCGGCCTCCGCCCGCTGCACGCCATGGGCGAGGCGCTGCGCATTCCCGTCCTCGCCGTCAACGACGCCCGCGTCAAGACCCGCTTCGACAACCGGTACGGCACGGGACAGTCGTGCGTGTTCGCGATCGCCGACCTCCTCGACCTGCTCGGCAGGGGCTTCGCGGATGCACGCGTCGCGGTGGTCGGGTTCGGCCCGGTCGGGGTGGGGGTCGCGCAGCACGCGTCGGCGCTTGGCGCGCTGGTCACGGTGTGCGAGCTCGACCCGGTGCGGGCGCTCGAGGCGCGGTACGCCGGCTACGACACGGCGCCCCTCGAGGACACGGTGGGCACCGCCGACGTCGTCGTCTCCGCGACCGGTGAGCCGCAGACGATCACCGCCACCCACCTGCGCGCGGCCGGCCCCGGCACGGCGTTTGCCGTCGCGGGCGGCGTGCTCGACGAGATCGCGCTCGACGACGCGCAGTCGCTGGGTGCGCTGCTGGAACCGCGGGCGTGGAAGGTCGACGCGGTGCTCTGGCCTGGGGCCAAGCACGGCGACCGGGCGGGCGACGACGCGGCAGCGACATCCGCGTCCGGCTCCGGCTCCGCGGCCAGCTCCGTCTCCGGCGACTCCCCCGCACTTGTCCTCGATCGTGGCGGCTGCATCAACATCACCGCCGCGGAGGGCAACCCGGTGCAGATCATGGACCTCTCGTTCGCGGCGCAGCTCACGGCGGCCGGCATGCTGGCGCGCGGCGACGTGCGGGGGCCGGGTGTGCATCCGCTGCCCCCGAGCGCCGACGAGGTCATCGCGGCAGGGATGCTCGGTGCCGACGACGGGCCGAGAAGTCCGGAACTCGCGGAGACCGAGTCGGAGACCGAGCCAGAGTCCGAGCCGACGGCCCCGGATTCGCGCCTGAGCCCGATCTCGAAGCCCGCCTGGCATCCCACCCGATTCCCGAACGCATGACTGGAGCGCCCGTGCAGAACGCAGCGACGACCTCGACGAACGACGTCACGGTCTACACGGCGACGCTGGTCATTCCGATCACCGCGCCCCCAATCCTGGGCGGCGCGGTCGCGGTGCGCGGCGGCAAGATCGTGCACGTCGGCGAGCGCGCCTGGGTGACGGAGTCGCTTGCCGAGCAAGGCGTCGTGGCGCGGGAGGTGCACCACGACGGCATCCTGATGCCGGGGCTCGTCAACGCGCACTCGCACCTGCAGTACACGGGCATGGCCGCGGTCGGGCAGCGCCAGTACAACGGGTTCGAGGATTGGGCCGAGGCCTTCAACCGCGATTACGTGCTCCCCCACGACTGGTACGCCGACGCTATGGCGGGCGCGCAAAGCCTGCTGCGCGCGGGCACGACCAGCGTCGCCGATATCGTCACCGACCCGACCGCGATTCCCGTGCTGCACGAGTCGGGCCTGCATGGCATCACCTACTGGGAGGTGATGAGCTGGACCAACGAGGACTGGCAGGACCGGGGCCGTCAGCTCATCGTGGAGGAGCTCGATCGCATCCCCACCACGCCCGGCGCCGGGCTCTCCCCGCACGCGCCGTATTCGCTCGATGCGATTCCCCTGCTCGATATCCCCGACATCGTGCGCCAGCGCGGGCTGCGCACGCACCTGCACCTCGGCGAGGCCGCGTTCGAGGGTGAGCGCGATGGCAGCGGCGTCGACGGCGAGCCCTGGCAGATGGTGAAGCTCGAGAGCTTCCGGGCGATGCGCTCGGCGGGCTTCGGGATGAGCGCGACCGAGTTCGTCGACCAGCTCGGCGTGCTCGGCCCCGACTGCCACGTCGCGCACGGCGTGTATATGACGGCGTCGGACCGGGCGCTGCTGCGCAAGCGCGGCACGAGCGTCGCCCTGTGCCCGCGGTCGAACGAGGTCATCGGCCTCGATGCGCCTCCGGTCGCCGAGTACCTCGTGGAGGGCAGTCCGATCGCGATCGGCACTGACTCGCTCTCGTCGAGTCCGTCGCTCGACCTCATGCACGACGTCGCGACGCTCGTCGAGGTGGCGCGCTCGCAGGGGTATCGGGGCGACGACCTGCACGAGCGGATCCTGTCGGCGGCGACGCTCGGCGGGGCGCACGCGCTGGGCCTCGACCTCGGTCCCGACCGCACCGGGTACCTCGCCGTGGGCGCGCGCGCCGACCTGGCGTTCTTCGACGTGCCCGTGGTGTCGGTGGCTGACGGTATCGTCGCGCTCGCCGAGGCGGGGGCAGGCCGTGCGTCCGCGACCATGATCGGCGGCGAGCTCGTCTGGGCCGCCGACACCACTGAGCTGGAGGTTTCACGTGGCTGAGCAGGGGAACGCAGAGCAGCAGCAGGGCGAGACGCAGGCGACTGCAGCCGAAGGGTCAGCTGCGCAGGGGCGTCGGGATGCGGACGCGCGCGAGCCGTCCCCCGTGCCCGCGCGCGCCAGGGAGCTGGGCCTCGAGCCCCATCCCGAGGGCGGCTGGTATCGCCGCACGTGGACATCGGGCGACCGCCTGCAGACACCAAACGGCGAGCGGCCCGCGGCCACGCTCATCCACTTCCTGCTCCCGCCAGGCGAGTCGTCGGCCTGGCACCTCGTGACGAGCGACGAGATCTGGATGTGGCACGGCCCCGGCTCGCTCGAGCTGCAGCTGGGCGGCAACGGATCTGCGCCGGATGCCAGCGAGCCTGTCACGCTCGACCTCCGGCACGCGCAGGCCCTTGTCCCCGCCGGGCACTGGCAGCGCACGCTGCCGGGCGAGGACGAGGTGCTCGTGAGCTGCCTCGTCTCCCCCGGTTTCAGCTTCGACGATTTCACGCTGGTCGACGATCACGAGGCGTGAGCCTGCCTTGCCTGCAACCAGGCGTAATGGGCGCATGCCTGCGTGCGCCTTCCCTTATCTTCAGCAGTGAACGAAAGGCTTGTCATGACTCTCTCCTCCCGCATCCGCAAGGGCGCTGCCGCCGCTGGCGTCATCGCCGCGCTGTTCGCGCTTTCCGCGTGCTCCGGCACGTCCACGACTGAGCCGGCTGCCGAGGGTGACGGGCTGCAGACGCTCACGCCGGGCAAGCTGACGATCGCGACCGGCGAGCCGGCGTACTACCCGTGGGTCATCGACAACGCTCCGGAGACGGGCGAGGGCTTCGAGGCCGCCGTCGCGTTGGCGGTTGCCGAGGAGCTGGGGTACGCGCCGGAGGATGTGGAGTGGGTGCGCACGACCTTCGACAGCGCCGTCGCGCCGGGGCCGAAGGACTTCGATCTGAACCTGCAGCAGTTCACGATCTCCGAGGAGCGGAAGAACGCCGTCGACTTCTCGTCGCCGTACTACACGACGACGCAGGCGATCATCACGACAGAGGGGTCGAGCGTCGCAAGTGCTGCATCGATCGCCGATTTCGCGGACGCCAAGGTTGGTGTCGCCGCGGCGTCGACGAGCTACTCGGTTGCGAAGGATGCGCTCGGCAAGGATCCTGAGGTCTTCAACTCGAACGAGGACACGGTGCTGGCGCTGAAGAGCGGCCAGATCGACGCGCTGGTCACCGACCTGCCGACGGCGTTCTACCTCACCGGGGTGGAGCTCGAGGATGGCAAGATCATCGGCCAGTTCGACTCGACCGAGGGTGGCGACGAGTTCGGCATCGTGCTGCCGAAGGACTCGGCGCTGACGGCGCCGGTCACGGCCGCGGTGGATGCGCTGCGTGACAACGGCAAGCTCGGCGAGCTCGAGACCGAGTGGCTCGAGACGTCGGTTGACGTTCCGACGCTGAAGTAGCTCGTGTCGCAGGTCCCTCCTCCTTCCGCCGACGTGTCGGCGAGCGCCGCGGCCGCCGAGCCGTGGTCGCCGAGTGCGATCGAGCTCGAGCGGCGCGCGTTCCGGCGACGCCAGTCGCAGCGTTCGGTGCTGGTGGCGCTCGTCTCGACGCTCGCGTTCGCGGTCATCGTGTGGGCGACGCTCATCAACACGCCTGGTTGGGCGGCGGTGTCTGAGACGTTCTTCGATCTCGACTACGCGATCGAGGTGCTGCCGACGGTGCTCGAGGGCCTGTGGTTGAACATCCGCGTGCTGGCCGTCGCCGTGGTGGGGGTCGCGATCTTCGCGACGCTGCTGGCGGTCATCCGCACGCTGCGCGGACCGGTCTTCTTCCCGTTGCGTGCCGTCGCGACGGTGTACACGGACCTGTTCCGGGGCATGCCGATCATCATCGTGCTCTACCTGGTGGGCATCGGCGTTCCGGCGTTGGGCATCTTCCCTCGCGTGGATGCGGCCGTCTGGGGCACCCTCGCGCTTGTGCTCGTGTACTCGGCGTATGTCGCCGAGGTGCTGCGGGCGGGTATGGAGTCGGTGCATCCGACGCAGCGCGTGGCCGCACGTTCGCTTGGCCTCTCGCACGCTGCCACGTTGCGCCTGGTGGTGATGCCGCAGGGTGTGCGGAAGGTGACGCCGGCCCTCATGAACGACTTCATCTCCATGCAGAAGGACGTCGGTCTCATCTCGATCCTGGGTGCGGTGGATGCGGTGCGGGCAGCGCAGATCGAGACGGCGCTCACCTACAACTACACGCCGTACGTGGTCGCGGGTCTGCTGTTCGTGCTGATCAGCCTGCCGATGATCCGTCTCACGGATTGGTACACGGCTCGGGCGCAGAAGCGCGAGCAGATCGGGGGCACGGTATGAGCGACGTGTACGCGTACGACGACGAGCCTGCCGCCGCGGGCGCTGCTGCATCCGCTGGCACCACCGTTGACCTGAAGCCGGTCCTGGAAGTTCGGGGCGTGCACAAGCAGTTCGGTGACGTGCAGGTGCTGCGCGGCATCGATCTTTCCGTGCTGCCGCATCAGGTGATCGTGCTGGTGGGATCGAGCGGTTCGGGCAAGTCGACGCTGCTGAAGACGATCAACCTGATCGAGCGGGTCGACGATGGGCAGATCTTCCTCGACGGCGAGGACATCTCCGACCCGCGCGCGAATGCCGACGCGGTGCGGAGCCGCATCGGTGTGGTTTTCCAGCATTTCAACCTGTTCCCGCACATGACGGTGCTCGACAACGTGACGCTCGCTGCCCGGAAGGTGCACAAGACGCCTCGGGCTGAGGCGGCAGCGCGGGGCACGGCCATCCTCGAGCGCGTGGGCCTGGGTGCGCATGCGACGAGTTATCCGGATCGCCTGTCGGGTGGTCAGCAGCAACGGGTGGCGATCGCCCGGGCCATCATGACGGAGCCGAAGGTGCTGCTGCTAGATGAGATCACGAGCGCGCTCGACCCGCAGTTGGTGGGTGAGGTGCTGGATGTGGTGCTCGAGTTGAAGGAGCAGGGAGCCACGATCCTGATGGCGACGCACGAGATGAGCTTCGCGCGCCGCGTGGCCGACCAGATCGTGTTCCTCAAGGACGGCGTGCTCATCGAACGCGCGGCACCCGAGCAGTTCTTCACGAACCCGCAGCGGCCCGAGACGGTGGAGTTCCTGTCGCGGGTGAACCTCGGGGCGTAGGTGCAAGCGCGCAGGGCTTTCGCGGTTGGGACATCTACGGGGCAGGGGTCGGCAGGAGTCCTGCGACCTGGCGCTGGGGCTTGCCCGAATCGCGGGGCAACGCATCTAAGTTGCTGGCGACGACCAGCTCAGCGAGGCGACGGGGCGCGGCGCGGCGCGGCGCGGCGCGGCGCGGCGCCGATGACGCCGAACCGGCCAGATGGGGCAGCTGTGACGCCGAAGTTTTGTGGATCGTCAGCGGATCGGGGTGACGGTGCGGCTCCAGCAAGACCATGGCGCGACCCAGTTTCCCGGGTGCCCGGGGAATGTTATCGGTCTTCTCCAGCGGGTCTAGGCTCGACGGAGGCCACACACGGGTCTTCCCGGAGAGCCGTCGTTCCAATGTCGGTGGCATCGACGACACTGAAGTCATCGCACTCGAGAGTCGTCCAACGATTTCAGGGGCCACAGCAACGGGCGCAGCGACTGAACCGACAAGAGGACAGATGAAGAGTTTCCGTCTAGGTGAGTTTTTCTCGGGACCCGGCGGCCTGGCGCTCGGCGCACTGGCCGCAGCGAAGGACGTCTCGGGCCTTGTGGCCTTGGAACACGAATGGGCCGTCGACATCGACCCTGATTCATGCCGGACATTCGTCGAAAACGTCCCCGGGGCTTCGGATGACTCAGTGCATGTCGGTGATGCCCGTGCTTTCTCGCGCCCGGACAAGCTCGCTGAGCTTGGCGATATCGATGGCTTCGCTTTCGGGTTCCCCTGCAACGACTTCAGCGTCGTCGGTGAGCACAAGGGACTCCAAGGGAACTTCGGAGGCCTCTACCGGACCGGCGTCAAGGTCTTGAAAGCGAAACAGCCCGAGTGGTTCGTGGCCGAGAACGTCGGTGGTATCCGGAGCGCCAACGGGGGTCTGGCCTTCCAGGTCATCCTCAGCGAGCTCGAGGCGGTCGGCTATGAGGTGACGCCACACTTCTACAGGTTCGAGGAGTACGGCGTTCCGCAGACGCGTCATCGTGTGATCATCGTGGGCATCCGCAAGGACCTTGTCGCTGACGGTATTCGATTCAAGGTGCCTGCTCCAACCCATGCGAGACCTGAGCTCGCCCCGCACCTCGGCCTGATTCCGTTCGTGACCTCGAGAGATGCGCTGGAGAAGGCGCTCCCACCCGGGACAACGCACACCGAGCTCACTCGCCAGTCTCAACGCGTCGTGGACCGTCTGAACCAGATCGATCCAGGTGAGAACGCCTTCAACGCGAAACGGCTGGAAGCGGACCTCAAATTGAATGTCCGCGGTGCCACCATCAGCCAGATCTACCGTCGACTGCACCCTGAGAAGCCCTCGTACACCGTGACGGGGTCCGGCGGCGGCGGAACGCACATGTATCACTGGGACGTACCTCGTGCCCTTACGAATCGCGAGCGTGCGAGGTTGCAGACATTCCCGGACGAGCACAAGTTCTCCGGAAATCGTGACTCCGTGCGAAAGCAGATCGGTATGGCAGTGCCGGTCAACGGAGCACGCGCGATATTCCAGGCTCTCTTCAAGACGATGCTCGGGCTTGAGTACGCGTCGATCGAGCCGAACCTCAAGGCTCACGTCCCTGAACCCGCACTTCATCCGGCCTGATCACCTAGCCTGCTGAACGAGCACCGACCGAACCTTTCGCGAATGGAGCCGCATTGGACACTCGATTTCTCGTTGAGACCATGGTCCAGAAGTTTCAACTCGACGCATCATTCGACGATGCCTTAAGACAGACCAAGCTCTTCTTCGAAGGCCAGGCACTGGACGGCCTTGACGAAGCACTCCAGCAAGTCGAGAGCAATCACTACGCAAGCGTGTCCTCTGCAACCAAATTGCACGAGACCTCGATCTCCCAGAAGCTGGACATGTTGCAGCAGCGCTGGTACGCGGGCCCGTTGAAGAACGGCCTCTGGCAGGAGCTTGCAGATCGGATGCGTTCGAATGGCCCGAAGGGGGCAGTCGAGGCCGTGGACGGTTCGACGGAGGCCATCGTCGCCGCGATGGCCGAGCCTCGCGTCGAACATGATCGGCGGCTTGGACTCGTCGTCGGAAACGTCCAGTCTGGCAAGACCGCCAACTACTCGGGTGTGATCGCCAAGGCCCTGGATCAGAACTACAAGCTCGTGATCGTGCTATCTGGCATTCACAACAATCTCCGCCGCCAGACCCAGATTCGCCTCGAGCGTGATCTCGGGGTGTCTGACAACCCCAGCGCCTGGCACGGGCTCACGTCGCCGGAAGCCGACTTCGGGACCACAGCGAAGCGAAACGCGAGCAGCATCATTTCGAACAACGCACGAATTCTCGCAGTTGTGAAGAAAAATAAGAATCGACTCGAGAATCTTCTGGAGTTCCTGCGCGCCCTCGACTCGGACGTGGTCCGTAGGACTCCGATCCTGATCATCGACGATGAATCCGATCAGGCGACGCCCGACTCCTCTCCGAAAGGCAAGGAGGAAGCATCGACCATCAGCAGGCTCATGCGTGAGCTCTGGGCCGAGGTCGTGAACGGAACCTACATCGGCTACACGGCGACCCCGTTCGCAAACGTCTTCATGAATCCGAGCGCGGAAGCTGCTGAGCTCTACCCGAGCAACTTCATCCACGTGATGCCCACTCCTGATGCGTACTTCGGAGCGGCACGGCTCTTCGGGCTTGACGCCGACTTGGCGGCCGTGGAAGTCGAAGCTCACGACGTACTCCGCTACATTCCCGACGCCGAGCTCGATGCGCTTCGTCCAGCTGGAAGGGATGCGGTATTCGACGCCGGAGTGACACCAGCACTGGCCGACGCCATCCGGTGGTTCATCGTGGCCGCCGCCGTCCGACGCGTGCGTGGTCAGCATGAGAAGCACTCGACAATGCTCATCCATACGACGCACAACGTAGACCCGCACTTCGACCTCCGCGATGCAGTGGTCAACTTCCTGGAACCGCGGCGAGCGCGTGCCCGCGACGGAGACGTCCGGGAGTTCTATACGACGTTCCACGAGGAGATAGACCGTGCTCCGGAACTGCTGACCGGCAATGCTCAGGAAGCGACGTGGCCGCGTGTGGAGCAGGAGATCCTCAGCGTGATGCGCAATCTCCGTGTCTCCGTCGACAACGGCCAGGCAGATGCGAGTGAGCGCCTTGATTATCGGGATGAGGACCCGCAGACCGTCATCGTGATCGGCGGGGGCACCCTTTCACGTGGGCTCACGCTGGAAGGACTGTTCGTCTCGTTTTTCACGCGTTCCTCGAATGCCTACGACACGCTCCTGCAAATGGGGCGCTGGTTCGGATATAGGAGCGGCTATGAGGATCTGCAGAGGATCTGGCTCAGTAGCGGTCTCGATGAGGACTACCGATTCCTTGCGCAGGTCGAGTATGAGTTGCGCCAGGACATCGACAGGCTGATTCGCTCGGGGCAGGCGCCATCGCAGATCGCTGTTCGGGTGCGTCAGCACCCGGGTCGCCTGCAGATCACGAATCCGAACAAGATGAAGCACGCGCACGAAGTCGAAGTCGATTTCGAGGGATACCCGATGCAGACCTACGTCTTCGATGTTGGATCTGAGGAGGCGCTCGAATCCAATCGACAGGCGGCTCGAGGCCTGCTCGAGCGCATCAGTGACCGGGTCGCCCAAGGTCAGCGCGCAGACGCCGGGGAATCTCGGGTATTCACGGGGGTTCCTGTCGAAGAAGTGGAGAGGTTCTTCCAGGACTTCTCGGTTCACAGCCATTTCGGCGACTCCTTCGCTGCTGCAGTGGCCTGGTCGGCGACCAAGCTCCCCGAGAAGCCCTGGAACGTGGTCCTTGCAAGTGGCAGCGAACACGGACAATTCGAGGCGGCAGGCTTCACGGTCTCCTCGGTCCGACGAGCCCCAATCAGCCCTGATGAGGACGCTGTCAAGGGAAAACACATCAACATCCGTGCACTCATGAGCGGTGACGACATGCTGCTCGATCTCAAACTCCTCGACACGGGTCCCGATTCCGAGCGTTCGAAGTACTCGAGGAGAGACCGCACATCTCAGAAGGCGATGCGGGCGGCGGTCAACGATGGCGACGGGAATGGCCTCTTGATCCTCTACCCGCTGAGTCCCCGATCCACTCCGACGACAAGGAGCCGAGTAGAGATGCAAGAGGCGCTCAGGAGGGTCAACCCCGATGCGAAGTTCAGCGACCAGCCCATCGTCGGGGTGGCGCTGGTCGCACCGATCGACAGTCGCCAGGAGCTGACCTCCAAGGGAACGTTCCTAGCCGTCACCCCGCACTTCCAAGCGGACGAGGACGTGGACGAGCTCCCGACACCCGACACGGAGAAGAACTTCACAGGTGTCGTCTGATGCGAGCAGAGGAGACCTTTCGTCAGGCACGGCTCCTAGGCGACGTCCTTCGCATCGATGAAGCTCGCGTCGCTCCCGTAGCCGGGACGCCTTCAGGACGTGCCGTCTGGTTGGGGTTGGATAGCAACGACGTGGCCGTCGCCTACTTCCAGGTTTCAGGTAGGCCCGATGTCTCGTTCGCAGTGAGCCAGCTGATGCTGGTCTCGACTGTGAACATCGGACTCAACGCCGACGGTGCTCACTACACTGCCATCAAGGTCGCCTGTCTCGATCGTTCTCTCGCTGCGATCTTCACGACGTTCATCGAGGACCTGATCAGCGAGCTGACGCTGCAGACGGACGTCCCGCAGCTGATCGTGGCATCGGCCGCCCGTTGGCGTCGTCTGCTGCAGGTGGCCGGCCGAGAGCTCTCGACGCACGCGATGGCAGGGATCTACGGTGAACTCCTGTTCCTCGAACGTGCAGTGGCAGAACTCGGCGCTTCGAGTCTGCACGATTGGCAACGGCAGAAGCACGATTCCCATGATTTCAGCGGTGCAACTGGGTGCGTGGAAGTCAAGACCACTGGAATGCAGTCAAGGGCCGCCGTAGGCGTCCACGGTCTGCAACAGCTGCTCCCCTGTTCACCGGCACCCCTTACACTCGCCGTAGCCGAGGTCGCTGTCACAGGAGCTGGCGAGTCGATCGATGATGTCATCGAACGCGTTCTGACCACCGGGGTCGACTCGGAGCTGTTCGCCGACAAGCTGGCCGACCAGGGGTATGTCTACAAGATGCCGGTGTCCGAGAAGATCTCTTTCGAGTTGCGGACATGGAGATTCTGGAGGATCGACGAGAACTCGCCGGTGCTCAGCTCGAGGCAGCTGAGCGAAGAAGTCATGATGGCTCTCGCCAATGTCTCATATGACCTCGTGCTCTCTGCGCTTGGCGAAGCTGACTCGAGTTTCGACTTCGCCGCGCTGGATGCGACCGGAGGCAGCGGATCATGATCACACACCCCTCGCTTCGACGGTTCTCCAAGCCCAGGCGTGCCGGAGACCAGACCAGCGGCGGGCGCGGGAAGCTACTTAAGACGAATTCTGATCTGACGCGAGTCGAGCTGCTGATCCGGGAGACGTTGCAGAATTCCTGGGACGCACGGCGTGACGACTTGCGTCCGACTTACGGTGTGCGCGTTCGCGAATCCGATGCCAAGCTCAAGTACCTCCTGCTGAACAACGTCTTCACCGACCTCCCGGAGTCGCTCGAGGGGCTGCGACGCAACCTAACCGCCGCAGGTTCCCACGTGCTCGAGATCTTCGATCGTGGAACCACGGGCCTCGATGGCCCGATTCGCGCATCGGTAGAATCGGCGCCCGGCGAACCCAACAATTTCAACTCATTCGTGTTCGACATAGGGACTACCAAGTCGACACCTGGCTCCGGCGGGACCTACGGCTTCGGCAAGACGGCGGCGTTCGAGGTTTCGGGGGCGCATGCCGTTGTCTACTGGTCAGTCTGCATCGGGGCCGATGGAGACCCAGAGCATCGGCTGATCGCGTCGGTCCTGCACGACCCATATGCCGAGGGGGGAGCCAGGTACACCGGGGCCCATTGGTGGGGTGACCCCGATGACGCAGACGTGATCCCGCTCACGGGATCGAGAGCCGATGAGCTCGGCCAGGCGCTGTTCCAGACGCCGTTCGACGCGGGTGAGCTCGGCACATCGATTCTCATCATCGATCCGGTCATCACCGTCGACTCCGGCCAGACGGACGAGGCCAGTCGACGGGTTGCCGTCCGCAACAGCGATCTCGCCGACCGTCTGACTGCGCAGATCGAGAGAGCAGTCGGGATTCATGCCTGGCCCAAGGTCACTCCAGATTCAAATGGCCAGGCGCCAATGTCGGTGCAGGTCTTCAGTCAGGATCGCGATCGCGAGCTTGGCCTGCAGATAAGGGAACGCTACTCACGTTTCGGCGACGCGCTCATGCAGGTTCGAGATGCGCAGGCGCCACTAGCAACCACGACGCAGACGCCTCGCCCGAGTCATATCGTTCGCGAGGAGACGTTCGCGATCCAGCTCCGTCCGTCTAGATCGCAGAAGCAGGACGATTCGGAGTTCTTCGGCGGCCGTGCGGACAACGTCGCCGGCCACGTTCACCTCAGCCTAAGTCTTGCAGACCCGGTCCCTCGTTCCGGCCTGATCAGCCCCTCGAACACACTCTGCCTGATGCGCTCACAAGCGGAGCTGGTCGTCTACTACGACGAGATCCTCCCCTTCGATGAGCCCGGACTCAGCTGGCACGCGGTGTTCAAGCCCACACCCGAATGCGACAAGCACTTCGCCTCCTCTGAGCCCTCAACGCACGACGCGTGGACGCCGAACGCAGCCGAGAACGAAGTGGCCACCTACGTCGTGAGCAAGTCGCTGGCTCAGATCCGACGCAAGGCTCGCAACTTCCTCGAGGAGACCAGGGCGATCAATGCCAAAGAGGAACGGAGTGTGCGACGAGTGGCCACTGCCCTGAGATCGTTCGTGCCTCTGGGACCGGAGTCCTCTGAGCAGGACAAGGTTGGAGCCGTCACCACGCCCAGAAGCAAGTCGGGCGCAGCCAGGCGGCAACCCAAGGTTCGTGCCGAAGTTACTGCGTCTCTGCCGGACATCGACGGCCTCGGTCACACGCTTTCCGTGCTCGTCAGCGCACTGGAAAACACCAACGTGCAGGTCAGGGCCACCCTCTTCGCGCGCACGCCGGACGGCAGAATGGAGTTGCTCGAGGACGAGGCCCGATTGTCCTGGAACCTCGGCGCAGAGTCCGTGAGCACAGCTTTCGAGCATTCGGTCCCATCGAACTCCTCGATCGAACTGCACGTGCGTACACGGACAGCTGTAGCACTTGAGGTAGTTCTCGATACTCTGGAGCAGGCATGAGCCGCACTCTCTTGTACCCGTATCCCCGACTCCAGCCTGCTGCCCTTTCTTGGTCAGTGTGGAAGCTCGTCGTGGACAGCCACGAGGTGAGCCCCGCAGAGTTCACCGATTCTTGGGACGCGAACTCTGCCATGGAGTTCAGTCTGTCGGTGTCGATCCCGGGTGAGGCGATGCTGCGGACGCGAGGCAGTGACCCCGTTCTCCTTCTGAGCGCGAGTTGCGCCGAGACCGCATTCACCCACACAGCGGAGACCCCCTTCATCGCCTCCCCGACGTCGTTGACCGCAGCTGGAAGCTTGTCGCTCTCCGGATCGGACATCAGCCAGAAGCTGACTCTGAGGGCTCAAGTTCTCCTGCCCGCCGCGGCCGAAGGTAGTGCACCCGAATGGACAAGTAGACGCATCCTCGGTGAGGCCCGCGCGCTCGAGCTGGAGCTCGATTCGGATCTCTCAGGCTTTCCGACCTCGGCGCGTTCATTCAGCGCCGCGCACCTGCCTGATGCGCCGTGGGATATCAAGGTCACCGCGACAGATCTCTCGGACTCGTTCTCCAACTCGATACGGCTGTACCTCAATGAGGACTACCCGCTGATCCGGGAGCTCATGAATGGGAAGCCAAAGCCCCACGTGGAAGCAGAGCTCTCTGCTTCCATAGCCCGTACTCTGCTGAACACCTCGAGGAGACTCTGGGATATGGCTCCGGAAGTCAGAAGTCCTGATGCCGTGGCCGAGGAACACCCGGACTCCATCGCTGCCGCCGGCAAGCGCGCGGCTGGCACCTATCTCCGTGTGAACCTGGCTGAGGCTATTCACCTGATGCGGTCAAGACCCGAGACCGTCGAATTCAGGATCGCATCGGCCGCGGGCGTGCTGAAGGGAAGATCATGACCGGACAGGTGCTGTTTCCCAGACTCACTCCCAGCCGTCGAGCTATTCTGCGCCTCGAGCTCGAGGAAGCGGATTCTCCTGGAGATGTGGTCTTCGCCTTACAGGCACTCCAGGATGCCTATGATGATTCGAGTGCATTCCCCGCGACTGGAGGTCGTCGGGTCACGATCGGTGAGCTAATCGAATTTCGAACGCGATGTCTCGAGGCAGCCGAACGTGTCCAGACGACCTCGGAGATCGAACGTGGACAGCTCTTCGACCTCGCCATCGGCCGTGTGATCTATGACTCGACGCGTGATTCTCGAGGACAGATGGGCCACCCGCAGGTCTGGGACTTCATCACCCTCGTGCTGCTCCGAGATCTGGCTTCGGCGCGCTTCGAGCCGTCTCGCAGTGTGCGGGCAGGCAGGTTCGACGGCGGGAGTCGCCGTCACGTATTCCAACGTCTCTGGAAGCGCTGGCAGTCGTTGGGGCCCGATCTCGTCGAGTCAGGTCGACTCACTGAAGATGACTATGTTGCGCTCATGGAACGGAAGATAACTCTGGAGCGGTCACCAGTCGCGCGCGCGGCGGCGAACGCGATCGTGAGCTCCCGGCTGACTGGGGGCCAGCGCCGCGAATACGCGCGCATCCTGATGCGGCACCTCGTCCAGATCTCCGGGATCGTGGCCGTCGGCGGTGAAGATGCCGAGCACCTCGAGGTGCTCTTCGCCCATCTGGACTCGAGTGCGCGAGAGGCCCTGCGAGAACGACCCAGCGTCGAGTTCGCGCACGCCGCCGGCTGATCTGAAACCATCTCTCTTGAGTTCCTGGGCCACAAGCGCCGCCACGCGGCGCACGATGATCGGCAACAAGCGTCGAGATACCAAGCCGGAGCTCGAGATACGTCGTCGGCTCCACGCGCTCGGGCTCAGGTACCGTGTCGACTTCCGGCTCGATGCGACATCCCGGACTCGGGCGGACATCGTCTTCACACGGCGTCGAGTAGCCGTGTTTGTGGACGGCTGTTTCTGGCACGGATGCCCGTTACACGCTGTCATGCCCAAGAGCAACGTCGACTACTGGGGGCCGAAGCTGCAACGAAACCAGGAGCGTGATCAAGCGACTAACTCGCACCTCAGGGAGACGGGCTGGCTAGTGTTGCGATTCTGGGAGCACGAGAACCCGGATGACGTCGCCGGCGTGATCTTTACAGCATGGACGGCTAAAGACCCCGCTTCGCGGACAGCCCCGGTCGAACTCCACCAACGAACGTGAGAACTAGAACCGACCAGATCTGAACGATGCCACAGGCTCAAGCCGGATCGACAACGGGAAGACCCCTGAGTGTCATTAACCCGAATCACGGCGGCCACTCAGCGCTCTTCGCTCATCTGGACGCCAGCACTCGGGACATAGTCAACCCGATGCCGCGCTTCGACACCACGGTGGCTGCAGGTTAAAGCAATTAGTACACCGGAGTTGGATTCATGAGCGAGCAGTGACGCTTCTCGCCGAACGATGCCTGGAAACAAGCGGCGCGACACAAAGCCGGAGCCAGGGGTCCGACTATTGCTCCACGCGGCTGGACCGCGATATCGAGTTGATTGCCCTCCCTCAACGAGCCTGCGCACGCATCAAGATATTGGTTTCACGCGTCGGAGGATCGCCGTCCTCATTAACGGATGTTCCTGGCACAGTTGCCCGTTGCACGCGGTCTCGCCGAGGAGCAACGCAGCCTACTGGGGGCCTAAGCACCCGCGCAACGGAGAACGCGATCAAACTACGAACCTCGCCCTGGGTGCGCTGGCTGGCGAGTGCGCCGATTCTGGGAGCATGAAGACCCCGACGGAGTCATGTGGCGAATACTAGGCGTCTGGCGCCAAAAATGAATGCACCTCTGCAATCCCAAAAACGCTAGTCGTCCGTTGAAAATCACTCAATGCTGTCACCCTCGGCCTGAGTCCGCCGAAGAGCACGGTTCGCAAATCGCAAGGCGGCGTGGCCCGCGGCATTTCTAGCTCTATCGACCCCTTGGGTCCCGAAGCGCTTCGCTTCTCCAAGTCGATCGCCAACGAGTTCGATTCCGGTGTCGCGAACATCGATGGCAGCATCCAACCACCGCCTCGCTTCAAGCGAACGCTCATCGTCCTCAATCTCAAGCCGGTCATGGAAATCCGCGACAGCTCCTGCAACTCCGCTGCTCAAACGGACGACGTTCACCGCGGCAAACGGATTGAGAAGTACTCTGCCATTGGCCATGTCGGCTGTGATCTGCATTCGTTGCAAGAGCACGGTAGTGGTTTGCGAGATGTGGATCAGTCGGTCCCGACGAGCAGTAAGCACTCCCACACGGTGACTTTCGAGGTCCGCAACTGAACTCTCCAGCGCGTGATCAATTTCCAGAAGGGCGAGCGCGTCGTTCACCTGGACACTGTGGGCGAGAACCGCCAGCCATTCCCGAGCTCTGACCTCGACGCCCTTGAGGGTCTTCTCCATGTCGTTCACACTCTGCGTCTCGAGCTTCTCTGCGAGCCCGGCCAACTGACGCAGGGCATAGGCCTGCGTGCGCGCCACTGTGAATGCGCCACCCTGCACCTTCGACCACGTCGTTTCAGAGACACGGCCAGTCGATTCCCGAATTGTCATGGCTTCTCGTATGACCATCTCTACACCGATCAGGTCGGCGAAGACATCATCTTTTTGTGCGCGGATGATGTCGTCGATTTTCTGATCGATCTCGGCAAGGTAGTCCTGGATGTCATCCATGGCCTGCTGGACTGCCATCTGCGTCATCAAGGCACCCGCGCTCGTGAGCACGGCAGGGTTCGAGAGGAACGATGCGGGTGTCCTCACGATCTCGATAAGGCCCGTGATTCTCCCTTTATCAGTGAGCACTGCGCGTTTGAGGCCCGGCGCCGATCCCTTCATGAGGCTCATCTGCTGCATCTTCCGTGCGGATTCCTCGGTGATTTTCACCCAGCGTCCGGATGACTCGGCGATCGCGCTCACTGCTTGGAATGCAGCACCACCGATGTTGCTGGCGGAACTCAGGCGCGGCAAGTTGAGATCACGTGCGGTCAAGCCTGCCTGGGCCAGAAGGCGATCAAGGACCGCAGGGTCACCGATGAACGCGACTCCGGTGCCGTCGCTGACCACTTCGATCCCTTGATCATCGTTGCTGCTGTCTGCGGATTCGAGCTCGGTCATCGAACACTCCAAGGTCATCGGCACCAGAACATGTTGAGTCAGTGCGGGGTGCGCCGAGTCGTCCTCGATCGGCGTCACCAACTCTATTCGCGATACTGCGGAAATGACCTCACTCCACTCCCGGTGCGATTCCACCGAACGAGAGGTAACGCACGTACCACCCCCGCGTCGCCTCGGGAACAGATGCGCCTGACGAGCAGGTCCATTCCTGCCCTCGTGAGGGATCTAGGTCGATGCTGCCTAGCTCCCCTGCACGCACCCCGGCGGCTGCGAGTTCCCGCTGATGGCGAAATCGTCGCAGGTGAGGAAGTGCGCCTGGTTGAGGCCGAGCACGTAGGCCACCACGACGATGCCGCCGACCACGGCGACGATCAGCCAGCGCCGATGCCGTGAGGTGCGGTCGACGAGGTCGGGCCACACGATGCGCAGCAGCACCCAGAGGGTGAAGGGCACGCACACGAGCACGACGAGGATCGCGGCGAGGTCCACGAAGGCGACACCGAGGTTGCCCGAGTCGTCGTCGACGAGGAAGTTGAGGACCAGCCACATCGTCGGCACGAGCAGCAGCCCCGCGCGCCACAGCCTGCCCCACACCCTCCGCCGTTCGAGCAGCACGAACACGAACGCGGCTGTCGATGCCGCCCAGAACCCGAGGATGTCGTCGAAGAACACCTCTCCCCACGCTCCGAGCGTGAACGCCGGCCACCAGGCGACCGCCGCCATGCCCACCATGACGACGCCGAGCGGCACGTCGCGCTGGCGCTCGTCGGCGGGCTCGTCGACCTCTCCTGGAGTGCTCACCCTCGAAACGTAGCGCCGATGCCGCCGACTCGGAAGCCTCCGCGGCGACCCGCGGTCCCGGCCGAGCGCTTGTGCGTGATCTCAGCCCCACATCCACCCATCGCCACCCAGCAATTCGCTCCGCCTTCGCGTGTAGCTTTCTCTCACCCCGTGTGAGAAGTTGAGTCCACCGGCACCCGAGATTCACCAGAATCCCCGTAGCGCTTCGTACGAAGGAGCACCAGATGTCGTTCCCCGCGCGCGCATGAGCGCCATTCTCGAGCTGCCCATCGTCGACTCGCCCGCGATGTGGATCATCTACCTCGTCGCGGTCGCCCTCACGATCACGCTGCTCGTGCGGGACCCCGACCCGAAGTGGTTCGTGCGCGCCTCCATCGGCGCCGTCGCGGGAGCGCTTCTCGGCATGGGCACCTACTTCGCCGGCAACCTGCTCGACCTCTTCGGCGTGAACCTGCCCCTCATGGTGGGCGTGTGGACGACCGCCATGTTCGCGGGCGTCGGCCTCGCCATCGCCTCCTTCCCGGACGCGAAGCCGTGGCGCAAGGTCGTCGCGAGCGTCGCCATCCTCGCCTACCTCCTCGCGGGGGCAACCGGCATCAACGCGTTCTACGGCCTCAACCCCACCCTCGGCTCCGTCTTCGGCGACGTCGAAGAAGCGCAGATCTCGCTCCCGGACTCCAACCCAGACAACCGGGCCGCACCCGCGCAGCCCCTCGCGGCAACCTGGCAGGCGCCAAGCAACATGCCCTCCGTCGGCGAGCGGGGCTCGGCCCCCATCCCCGGGACCGAATCCGGCTTCGTGGCGCGAGACGCGGGCATCTACCTGCCCCCGGCGGCTCTGGTCGACAACGCCCCCGCCCTCCCCGTGGTCATCATGATGATGGGGTACCCGGGAAACCCCGACGGCACGATCATCAGCGACGTGCTCGACGAGTTCGCCGCCAAGAACAACGGCCTCGCGCCGATCGTCATCATCGCCGACCAACTCGGCGCCGCCGGCGTCCAGGACCCGGCCTGCGCCGACTCCGCAAAATACGGGAACGCCGAGACCTACATCACGACGGACGTCGTCAACTGGGCGAACACGAACCTCAACGTCATCAAAGACCCCAAGTACTGGACCATCGCCGGCTACTCGAACGGCGGCGGATGCGCCGCGAAATACGGCGCCAAGCACCCCGACCTCTTCAAGAACGTCATCAGCGTCTCGGGCGAGGAGTTCCCCGGTTCCGAGGGCGCCGATGCTGCGACCGCCGACATCTACGGCGGTGACGCGACCGCTTTCGAAGCCTCCAAGCCCATCAACATCATGAAGGCTGCCCCCGCCGGCAGCTACTCCGGTATGACCGCGATCTTCACCGCTGGCAGCGAAGACCCCACGTTCGCCGCGGCGGCAACGGCCGTCTCGCAAGCGGCCGAGGCAGTCGGCATCGCCACAACCCTGTTCCTCGTGCAGGGCGCCGACCACGGCGGCGACGCCGTCAGCGGCGGCCTCACCGAGGGCTTCGACGTGCTCTACCCCATACTCGGACTCTCCACCGGCACCTGAACGAGCTCCCGCCAGCCCTCGGCCACCACGCTCACGAGCGACAGCTAGGGGCGGGCCGCCCCTACAGCGTCACGCGCTTCCGCAACGCGCCCCACCCGACGCCTCACGAGCGTCCACGCGATGCCGAGAACGACGAACCACACCGGGGTCAACAGCAGCGGCCCCCGAGTGTCGTCGAACATGCCGAGCACCACGAGCATGAAGACGAAGAACCCGAGCACCACCCACGAGAGCGGCACCCCGAAACGCAGCCGGTAGGCGGATGCGGCATGCAGCTCGGGACGGCGGCGCCGGTACACGAGGTACGACGCGAGGATCATCGACCACACGAAGATGAAGAGAATCGACGAAACAGCTGTGACGAGCTGGAACGCGTCGTCGAAGATCAACCCGAGCGATCCGCCCAGCAGCACGACCCCACACGACAGCAGCAGGGCACGGCCAGGCACGGCTGTCCGTGTCAGCTTCCCGAACATCGCGGGAGCCTGCCTCCTCGTCGCGAGGCCGTAGGCCATGCGACTCGAGGAGAAGAAGCCGCTGTTCGCGGCTGACACCGCCGACGTCATCACCACGGCGTTGATGAGGGCCGCCGCCCCACCGAGACCGATGAGCAGGAAGAGCGCCACGAATGGGCTCTCGCTCGGGTCGATCTCGCTCCACGGCGTCACGCACATGATGACGCCGAGCGCGAGCACATAGAAGAAGAGGATGCGCATCGGCACCTGGTTGATCGCCTTCGGCAGGTTCTTCTCAGGATCCTTCGCCTCGGCCGCCGTCGTGCCGACGAGCTCGATACCCGCGAACGCGAAGATCGCGATCTGGAAGCCGCCAAGGAACCCGATGAGACCGTTCGGGAAGAAGCCGCCGTCGTCCCACAGATGCGTGACGCTCGCCGTATCCCCGTTCGGAGCCGTGAACGCCGTCGCGATGAGGAAGATGCCGACCACGATCAGCCCGAGAATCGTGACCACCTTGATGAGCGCGAACCAGAACTCGGCCTCTCCGAACGCCTTCACGGCGATGAGATTCAACGCCAGCACAAACGCGACCGCGATGACCATCGGCACCCAACCGGGAAGATCCGGCCACCAGAACCTCGCATACGTCTGCACGCCCACCATGTCGGCCGTCGCGATCGAGATGAGACACAGCCAATACGTCCAGCCGATGAAGAAGCGCGCCCATTCACCGAGATAGTCGGCGGCGAAGTCCTGGAAGGTGCGATAGCCGAGATTCGAGAGCAGCAGCTCCCCCATCGCCCGCATCATCACGAACAGCATCGCCCCGACGACGACATACACGAGCAGAATCGACGGGCCAGCCTTATGGATGCCGATGCCGGAACCCAGGAAGAGTCCCGTTCCGATCGCACCGCCGATAGCGATCAGCTGAATGTGTCGGTTGCTGAGACCGCGCTCAAGGGATGGCCCGGCAGTTGGGGAATCGCCTTCGATACCGCTCATGGCCAGAGCCTAGATCCAGTGAGAGGAAAACTCACCAGAAAAGATTGGTGGAGGACTCTGGAATTGCACCAGACAAGGCGTCTCAAGAACGCATCCCCCAAGGATTCGAGTCTAAGCCCATGATCGTTCCGGGAGCAAGTTGGAAACGCCGAGAACGGATGCGAGAACCGGCGCTTTCCACCCGTCAGCCGCCGCGCTTCTGCGCATCGAGATCCCACACGAGCTCGAGCGGGGAGAAGCCCTCCTCACCATCGGAGTTTCGATACAGCTCGACGAAGCGTCCGATGTCCTCCTGCCAGCGCGCATTCGCCGGATCGACGTCGAGCGCGGCGATGGCCGCATCCCAGTCGTCGCAGATCACGTCGTGGAAGAGCCGATGCCCGGAGCGGAAGATCGTCCAGCTACGGATACCGACCCGGTCGAACGCGGCCATGAGCTCGTCAGGCACGACGGCGTGGCTGGCGCGGTACCCCTCGATCGATCCCGGCTTGATCTCCGAGTGGAGCGCGACCCTCATCGTGAGACTCGCATCCAGCGCTCGCCGCGGGCTGCAGCACACGTCTCGTCTTGAAGAAGGGCTCCATCGGTAGCTTCCATACTCGAATGCTAGCGACATCGTGTCCCCCGGGAGCGCAGCACATGGCATGCAGAATGGCCCAGCCACCTCGGGAGCGGTGACTGGGCCATTCGAGGCAGGGACCTAGGCCAGGGCGGCCTGCTGGTTGCTCGCGTTGCGCGAGTCGATCGACTTGGCGAGCACACCCGTGACGGCGATGAGGATCGCGACCGCGAGGGCGACGACGCCGACGAGCGTCGACTCGGGTGCATCCGCGAGCCGCCCGAATCCAACCCAGGCGACACCCCAGATGATGGCCGCCGACACGGCGAGGTTCTTCCAGCGCCACACGTAGAACGTCGCGAGTCCGAGGACGGCGACGAGGGCCGCGGTGGTCGAGATCTCGCCGAGCGTGCTCTCCGCAGCCACCCCGGTCGAGACGATGGCCGCCCCGAGGTTCGCGAGGGTCGCAACCGACACCCAGCCGAGGTAGAGGCCGAAGGTCGTGTCGACCGCGAGGCGCTCGCCCCAGTTCTCGGCAGGGCGCGCGGCGATGCGGCTCACCAGCGAGATGCACACGGCGAGCAGCGCGACGATGACGACGACGCTCACCCAGATCAGGCCGAACTGGGTGACAAGGAGCCATCCGGCGTTCAGGAGCATCGACAGCGCGGCCAGCCAGCCCGTGGAGCGAGCCTTGGCCGACGTGGCCTGCTTCGGCAGCCACTGCCAGACGACGTAGGCGAACAGGCCGAGGTAGATGACCGACCAGATCGAGAAGGCCGTGCCGGCCGGGGCGATGAGCGTTGCGTCGGCGGAGAGGTTGCCGCTCGACGACTGATTGACCTCAGTGCCGCCGAAGAGACCCACCCCGTAGAGGGTCCCGACGACGCAGAGGATTCCGGAGACGGTCACGAACAGACGGCGGAGAAGATCGGAGGACATGCAAAGAAGCTAAACGATCTAACTGAATGCGGCGTGGATGTTGACACTCTCGCGTGCCAGAGGCGATCGAGTCGCCGCAGCATGAGAAAACGCCCCCGACCATGAAGCGCACCGCGTGGTGCTCATGGTCGAGGGCGTCAGAGGAGTCCGGCTCCGAGCCGCCCGCGTGCCTGTTACAGCTCGACCTTGCCGCTGTCACCCTCGATGGGCTCTCCGGAGACCTTCGACTTGATGAAGCTGAAGACCGTCGCGATGCGGCCGCCCGGGGTGTCCCAGTACTCGCCACCGCTCGCCGTGAACTTCAGGACGCCCACGTTCGGGTCCTCGGGTCCGTCAGGGAACCACGCCTCGGCCGCAGGGTTCCAGAGCTCGCGCAGCTTCTCCGGCGCATCCACGATCCCCGCCGTCCCGGAGAGCGAGACCCACGAGTCGTTCGAGCTCAGTGAGACCCCGGCGCGAGCATCCGCTGCGAGGTTGCGGACCGTCGTCGAGTCCTTCTGGATGAGGAACCACAGGTCGCCGTCGAACTCCGCCTCCTGAATCGTGAGCGGATGCGCGACCAGCGACCCCGAGCCCTCGATCGTCGTGAGCATGGCGAAGCGGAACCCCTTGACGAGCTTCGCGATCTTCGCAACCTCGTCGGCATGCGAAGCGTTCGAGTGGGTTCCGTGGCCGTCGTGCGTCGTGTGGTCGGTCATGTGTTGCTCCTCGGGGGATCAGATCGTGCGCGTCGTCGCGCCCGTCGTCGGGCGCTCCCGCTGACGGGACCCGGCGAACGTACGCACGGGGCCTCCGAATCCCCCTCGTGTCTCCCGGATGCCCGCCGTGCACTCCCGGCGCGGCGCCTGGGAGCGAGACGAAAGGCGTGTGCTCTAGCGGCGAGCGCCGTAGCCGATCAGCTCGCGCAGCCAGCCGACACCCTTCACGGTCGCGCCGACGGCCGCGACGCGTTCGCTGAGCTCGCGATCGCTCGTGGCGACCGTCACGGTCTCGCCCCCATCGACCCGGCGACGTGCCTCATCGACGATCGCGTCGTCCCCTGACGCACTCGCGCGCACCACTCGAACCTGGGCGTGCTGTGCCTCGTCGTCCGACGGGCCGCGGATCTCCCGCGCGGCGCCCTCGACGACAACCGCGAACTCCGGGAACCAGCTCGTGCCACCCAGCCCCAGATCTTCGGCCGAGACGCCGGACGTCACCGACGTGGATCCGGACGACACAGGCGAGGCCGCTCCGGCTCGAGCGAAGGCCTCGACCTTCGACAGCAGCCGCTCAGCTGCGCCCGCACGGTCCCGCCACCAACCGTCGGGGACCGAGCCGACCACGTTCGCCGCGTCGACGACAACCGCCGGACGCACCTCGAGGGCGGCCCGCAGCGCAGGCCAGGAGGCTGCGAAGCCGTGGTGCAGCGGCAGCGTGTCCACCTCGTCGATGGGAACCCAGCGCAGCTCGAGGCTCTCCGCGTCGGCGATGACGGGATCGAACGGCTCGACGACGCGAGCGACGAGCGTCGTGTACCGCCAGAAGCCCAGCTCCAGCACGCTCGTGAAGAGCGGCGAGACGGAGCCGCACGGCACACCCGCTTCCTCTGCGGCCTCGCGGAGGGCGCCGACGGCCGGGGATTCGCCCTCGTGCAGCGCCCCGCCCGGGATGCCCCACGTGCCGCCGTGATGGCTCCACTCGGCGCGATGCTGGAGCAGGATGCCGCGCTGCGGGTCGACGGCCACAAGCCCTGCGGCACCGAACCTGCCCCAGTAGCGCTGTCCGGTCTCGGAGTACACCCACGCGTCGCCGGGATCGCGCGGCCCATGCAGCAGGCGGCGCGAAACCTGGTTGCCGGCGGGGGAAGTCGTCACCCCGCCAGCTTCACACGGCGCGGCTCCGCTGCCAAGAGCCCAGCCAGACGGGCGTAACAGATGCTCTCGCATGGACCGTGCGGGCGAGAGGCGACTCCGCAGACGCGCGGCCTGTGGACGCATCCCTTCCACAGGCGCGAGGGCAGCGCGGTAACGGCCCGTTCGTCGCGCGCACACTCGTCGCATGACAGCGATCCCAGCCCCGATGACCGAGCCCATCATCACCGACGAGGAGGTGCTCCGTCACGTGACCGGCCTCGTCGGAGAGGCCTATCGGCGCCAGCTCTGGCTCATGTTCCTCGACGCCGACGACCTCGCCCTCCCAGTGCTCATGCCGATCGAGGCCTACCCGAACAGGCCGACGAATCCGCACCTCGAGAAGATCGCGGGCGCCATCGCCGAGATGGTCGCCGAGCTGCGGGCCGCGAGCATCATCCTCACGTGGGAGCGGCCAGGCCCTGGCGACTCCACGCCAGACGAGCGGCTGTGGGCAGCCGCGCTCGGCATCGCGTGCGAGGTGCGCGAGCTCTCCGTGCGCGCGCAGCTCCTCGCGTCGCGCGAGGGCGTGCGCCATTTCGACAAGGCCGAGTACTTCGCCGTGGCAGCGTGACCGATGCTGACACCCCCTCCGAGGCTGTCGACAGAGGTCACACGAACCGTGGCGGCCGCAGCAACCGCCGCGGCGACACGGTCCGCCGAGTCAGTCGGTGGTCAGCACCACGAGGCGCTGCGTGGCCCGGGTCATGGCGACGTACCGGTCGACGGCACCCTCGATCCCGGTCCCGAACTGCTCGGGATCCACGAGCACGACCAGGTCGAACTCGAGGCCCTTCGCCGTCTCCGGAGTGAGCGAGCGCACCCGGCCTCGGTTGTCGAACTCGACTTCGCTCGGGCCATCACCGCCACCGTTCTCGCTCCCGACGGCCGTGATGACGCAGGCGATTCCCTCGAGGTTCTCGTCCAGCCACGCATCCAGCACCTGCTGGAGGTCAGCGACCGATCCGTGCACGACGGGCAGCCCGCTGCTGCGCACCGACACCGGAACGTTGGCATCCGGCAGCGCCGCCAGGATGACGGGCGCAGCTTCAGCCATGACCTCCTCCGGCGTGCGGTAGTTGATCGTGAGCTGCGCCACCTCGACCTTCGGCAGGCCGATGCCTCGCAGACGCTCCTCCCACGTCTCGCGGAAGCCGTGTCTCGCCTGCGCCCGGTCGCCGACGACCGTGAAGCTGCGCGAGGGGCACCGCGCAAGCAGCATCGCCCACTCGGCATCGGTGAGCTCCTGCGCCTCGTCGATCACCACGTGCGCGAAGGGGCCAGCCAGCTCGTCGAAGTCGACCGGGGGCAGGGAATCCTCGTCGATGAGCGAGTGCTGCGCATCCTCGACCCGGAGCATCGTGACGACACCCTCGCCGTCGTCGTCGCCCTCGATGAGGTTGTCGACCACGTGCGACATGTTCTCCTGCTGCGACACCAGTGCCTCGGCCCGCCGGGCCCGCTGCCGGAACTCGTTCGGGTCGCCCGTGAGTCGCCTCGCCGCGTCGATGAGCGGGAGATCCGAGACGGTCCACGAGCGAGCATCCGCCCGCTGCAGCGCCCGAACCTGTTCGGCGCTCAGCTCAGGGGCGCACCACTGCAGGTACGCCGGCACCGACCAGAGGTCGGCGATCACGGAAGCCGGGTCGAGCAGCGGCCACGCCTTCGCGAACGCGGCCCGCAACCGCTCATCACGCACCAGCGACGCCCGCACCGCATGCTCGGAAGCCTGCGGCGAGCGCTTGTCGACGAGGAGCCGCAGCACCTCCTCCCACACCTGCTCACGAGCCTCGTTGTGCGTGAGCCCGGGCTCGTACGCCACGAACGCCTCCGCCCAGTCGCGGGCATCCAGGGTCAGCTCCTGCGAGTCCGTCGTCGTCACCGAGAACGGCGCCCGCGGTGGACGCTGGTGGTACCGCACCGCCTTGCCCACGGCCCGCACCAGGTCGAGCGACGACTTCAGCCTGGCGACGGATGCATCCGTCTCCTCCCGCGCGTCGGCCCCCTCCGGGAGCAGGTCGCGGAGCGTGCACAGCTGCACGCTGTCCTCGCCGAGGCTCGGCAGCACGTTCGCCACATAGTTCAGGTACGGGCGGCTCGGGCCCACGAACAGCACCCCGCCGCGCCCCTGCTTGAAGCGGGGGTCCGAGTACAGCAGGAACGCCGTGCGGTGCAGCGCCACAACCGTCTTGCCGGTGCCGGGCCCGCCATCCACGACCAGCGCGCCCCGCGAAGGGGCGCGGATGATCGCGTCCTGATCGGCCTGGATCGTGCCGAGCACGTCGCGCATCTCCCCCGACCTCGCCGACCCGAGACTCGCGATGAACGACGACTGGTCGTCCAGCGCCACACGGCCGACGAGATCTCCGGGCACGAACACCTCATCCCAGTAGTCGACGACCCGCTCCACGTTCCAGCGGTACCGGCGGCGACTCGCCAGGCCGAGCGGATTCGCGTGCGTCGCCGCGAAGAAGGGCTCAGCCGCCGGCACACGCCAGTCGATGAGCAGTCGACGCCCGGCCTCGTCGGCGAGACCGAACCGCCCGACGTACACGTCGGGCGAACCATCCGCCGGCGTCATGCGCCCCAAGCACGCATCGACCCCGAAGCGCTCCAGGCCACGCAGCTGCCGCGACAGGCGATGGATCTCCGTATCCCGATCAAGCGCCTGCTGCCCCGCGCCGCCCTCCGTCAGCCGCAGCTCGTCGAGCCGCGCCGCGAGCTCGCCCTTCTGCAGGGCCAGCGCCTCAGCGACCGCAGCGAACTGCTCAGCATCAGCACCCACCAGTTCCGGGTCGGACTTGAAAGAAAGGTGGGGCGGGAGGGCAAAGACTTCAGCAGAAGATGTCACGATCGCTCATTCTGGTGCCTCGACGGGGCCTTGCGGCAAGCCCCCTGGTGATTTATAACTTGGAAGAGGCAGGCAGGCGCTCGAGAACCACCGCGATCGCCACCGCGACAGCCACCCCGATGAGCGTCTCCACACCCCGCTCGAGCAGCAGCTGGCCGGCCGAGACATCCCCCGCGAGGCGCCCCATGACCAGCACAAGCGGCGTCAGGAACAGCAGCCCCAGCGTGTAGTTGCGCACGATGAACAGCTCGACCCCACCTTGCAGGGCGATCACCAGCAGCACCACGACCAGGCCGCTCGGCTCGAACGCCATCAGCACGGCCGCCACCCCGAGGCCGAGCACCGTCCCCACGAGCCGATGCGTCGCCCGCAGCACCCGATGGAACCCCGTCGCCGCCGACAGTCCCGCGATCGCGGACACCATCGCCCAGTACGGATGCCCGATGCCGATCAGCAGCGGAATCGCCCCAGCCACCAGCGTGCCGACCGCGAACATCCACGCACGCCCCACCGGCGTCGACCTCGCCGGACGAACCGACCTGATCGACCCCGTCGACAGCGAACCCACAGCGGAGGCCCCCGAGGCGGGTGCACCCGTAGCGGAAGCCCCCGAGGCGGTTGCTCCCGCTGCGGCTGGCCCCGAGAAAGCTGGCCCCGGAGCCTGAGCAGGAGCACCGGCCCCGCCGCCAGCAGCGCGCGCCGCTCGGCCCCTGTCCACGAGCTCCCCGACCGCGCCGAACACGAGGCCGAGGAGCAGCGACCACACGGCCGTCACGACGGCCACGCCGAGACCGCGCAGCAGCACCGCCCCGTCCACCGCGAGCGCCGCGATCGCGGCGAGGGCGAAGATCTGGAACATGGGGCCGGGAGGCGCCCACCGCACCCGGTCGCCGAGGAGGGACATGAGGAACGCCCATGCGGCGGCGATGGGCAGCACGAGCAGCCCGCGCTCGGGCGACAAGGAAATGAGCGCACCCACCCCGACGGAGACGAGCAGCGCCCCCGCGGCGATCGACTGCAGCCGGAGGCGAGCGAAGACGTCCAGCCCGCGACCGTAGACGCTCGTGAATGCGCCGAACACGGCGAAGATCGCCAGCTGCATGGATCCGGTCGCCCACAGGAGCACCAGTGGCGCGCCGATCGCCAGCGCAACCCGCAGCGCCACCCAGTGGTCACGTCGGTAGGGCCCCATCGTCACGAGGTCGCGCCAGCCAGGAATCAGCTCGTGTCGGGAAAAAGGCATTGCGCCATTATCTCCCCGCCCTGGGGACTTCTCCCCGTCTGCCACCCCTGACCACGTCCCCGAACTTAAGATAGGCTCGCCTTACTCAAAGCCGAGTCGCGTTGGACGTTCAGCGCGACGCGCAGGCTTGGCCCGTCCGCCCCCAAAGCGCCCGTGCGGCCCCTGCAACGGCTCCACTCTCTGTGCGCGCAGCACAGCACATCCCCGAACCGAGGATCCGCCATGCCCGAAACGCTCACGACTTCCACGCGGCGCACGGCCGCCCGCATCCAGGGTGCCGGCCTGCTCGCCATCTCCGCGCTCCTCCTCGCCGGATGCGCCCCAGCGGCCACCGGCGCCGCGCCCGAAGAGACCGCCGCTGCATCCGGAACCGTCACCATCACCGACAACCACGGTGAGATCGAGGTTCCCGTCAACCCCGAGCGCGTGATCGCCCTCGACAACACGACGTTCCAGACCCTCAGCGACTGGGGCATCAACGTCGTCGCAGCCCCCAAGCCGCTCATGGAGAGCGTCTGGCCCGACCTCGCTGGCGGCGACGAGGTGCTCGACGTCGGCCTCCACCGCGAGCCAGACCTCGAGGCCGTCATCGAAGCCGAGCCCGACCTCATCATCGGCGGCTACCGCTTCCAGGACTACTACGAGGACCTCAAGGGCATCCAGCCCAAGACCATCGAGATCAACCCCCGCGACGGCGAAGAGGCCACGAGCGAGCTGAAGCGCCAGGTCGAGATCCTCGGCCAGATCTTCGACAAGGAAGCGGAAGCTGCCGAGACGGTCGCCGCGTTCGACACCGCCATCGCCGACGCCAAGAGCGCCTACAACGGCACCGACACGGTCGTCGGGCTCATCACCTCAGGCGGCGAGATCGCCTACGCGGCACCCGGAGAGGGACGCGGCGTCGGCCAGCTCTTCCCCACGATCGGCCTCACCCCCGCCATCGACCAGGCCGCTGAGGACGCCTCCCACGGCGACGACATCAGCGTCGAGGCCATCGCCCAGGCCAACCCCGAGTGGATGATCGTGCTCGACCGCGACGCCGGCACCGGCGAAGAGGGCGCGACGGCAGCAGCCGAGCTGATCGCCGGCGCCGAGGCCCTGCAGAACGTGCCAGCCGTGCAGAAGAACCAGATCGTCTACCTCGACCCGTCCTTCTACCTCGACGAGGGCATCCAGGCCTACACGGGCCTGTACACGGACGTCGCAGCGGCGTTCTCCGGCGCGAGCAGCTAGCCACGCTCCGGGCTCTCGTGCCCCGCCGCTCCCGCGGTGCCCTCGCGGCACCCGAGCGGCGGGGCACGAACCGGCCCCGGGCTCCCCGGGGTCTCCCGCCGCGACAGCCGCGCAATCCGCGACAGCCGCGCAATCCGCGGCAGCCGCGCGGCACCCCTCCGCACGTCACCCACGACAGCGAGCGAATGACAGCAACAGCCCCACCCCCAGCAGCGCCGGCGCCCCGAGTCGCGCCGAAGCCGCACGTGCCGCTCCTCAACCGGCGAGGGGCGCTCCCCATCGGCATCGTCACCGTCGCCGGTCTCGCCGTCCTGTCGCTCTTCGTCGGTGCCTACGACATCGCCGGCAACGAGTTCGGCGGCGAGATGATCTGGATCTCCAGGGTCCCCCGCACCGTCTCGCTCGTGCTCGCGGGCTGCGCGATGAGCGTCTCCGGCCTCATCCTGCAGCTGCTCACCCAGAACCGCTTCGTGGAGCCCACGACGACCGGCACCACCGAGTGGTCGGCCCTCGGCCTGCTCGTGAGCTACATCGTCGCCCCGGCGGCCGGCCTCACGACCCGCATGGTCATGGCCAGCGTCTCCGCCTTCATCGGCACCATGGTGTTCCTCGCCGTGCTGCGCCGCGTCGCCCTCCGCTCCGCCCTCATCGTGCCGCTTATCGGCATCATGCTGGGGGCCGTCGTCTCCGCCTTCACGACCTGGCTCGCCATCGAGACGAACTACCTGCAGATGCTCGGCACCTGGTTCATGGGCAGCTTCACGAGCGTCGTCCGCGGCCGCTACGAGGTGCTGTGGATCGTGGCCGTCATCGTCGTCATCGCGTACTTCGTCGCCGACCGCTTCACCGTCGCGGGCCTCGGCAAGGACATCGCCACGAACTTCGGGCTCAACTACACCCTCGTCATGTTCATCGGCACGGCCCTGGTCGCCATCGCCACCGGCGTCACCACCGTCGTGGTCGGCTTCCTGCCCTTCCTCGGGCTCATCGTGCCGAACCTCGTCTCCATGGCGCGCGGCGACAACCTCAGATCGAACCTGCCCTGGGTGTGCGTGCTCGGCGTCGGCATCATCATCGTCTGCGACATCATCGGCCGCGTCATCCGCATGCCCTTCGAGCTGCCCGTCTCCATGATCCTCGGCATGGTCGGCGCCGCCGTCTTCATCACCCTCCTGCTCCGGATGCGCCGCAATGGCTGAGACCGTGCCCCGCTTCCCGAGATCCACGTCCCGTCGCATCGGCGACCAGGTCAGCGACGCCAGCCGCCCCGCGAAAGCTCCCCGACTGTGGCTGCGCTTCAGCATCCTCGGCGCCCTCGTCATCCTCGCCGCCGTCGGCGTCCTCACCTACGACATCGCCATGGAGCCCGGCAGCCGCGGCTTCTGGCTCGCCGTGAACCTGCGCGTCGTGACCGTCGCGACCGTCATCGTCGTCGCCGCCTGCCAGGCCGTCGCGACCGTGCTGTTCCACACCGCGACCGGCAACCGCATCCTCACCCCCTCGATCATGGGGTTCGACGCGATCTACGTCGTCTTCCAGACCGCGCTCGTGTTCTTCCTCGGCGGCGCCGCCCTCGCCTCCACCGACGGCCTGCCCAAGGTGTTCCTGCAGAGCTTCCTCATGGTGGGCTTCGCGACGCTGCTCTACACGTGGCTGTTCTCCGGCAAGCGCGGCAACCTGCACATCATGCTGCTCATCGGCGTCGTCTTCGGGGTGGGCTTCGGCTCGCTCTCCACCTTCATGCAGCGCCTCCTCACCCCGAGCGAGTTCGACGTGCTCTCCGCGAAGCTCTTCGGCAACCTCAGCAACTCGAACCCCGAGTACCTGCCGTGGGCTGCGCTCATCATCGCGGTCGTGCTCGCCTTCATCTGGCGCACCCGGAACACCCTCGACGTGCTCGCCCTCGGCCGCGACACCGCCGTCAACCTCGGCGTCGCCTACAAGCGCAAGGTCACGGTGCTCCTCATCCTGACGGCCGTGCTCATCTCCATCTCGACGACCCTCGTCGGCCCCATGACGTTCTTCGGGTTCATCGTCGCGACCCTCGCCTACCAGCTGACGGGCTCCTCCCTGCACAAGCACGTCATCCCGTTCGCGATGCTGCTCGGCATGCTGACGCTGCTCGGCGGCTACTTCGTGCTGCGCCACGTGTTCTACGCGGCCGGGTCCCTCTCGATCATCATCGAGTTCGTCGGCGGCCTGTTCTTCATTGTCTACCTGCTCCGAAAGGGTGCACTGTGACTCCGACTGGCTACCTCCTCCGAAAGGGTGCTCTGTGATCTCGCTCTCGAACGTCACCAAGACCTACGGCAAGACCACCGTGCTCGGCCCCGTGACCCTCGACATCCCGGCTGGCGGTATCACGGCGCTCGTCGGGCCGAACGGCGCAGGCAAGTCGACGCTCCTCACGATCGTCGGCAGGCTGACGGATGCGAGCACCGGCACCGTCACCGTCGGCGGACACGACGTCACGAAGGCCAGGAGCCGCGACCTCGCGAAGGTCGTCTCGATCCTCCGCCAGGAGAACCACTTCGTCACCCGGCTCACGGTGCGCGAGCTCGTCGGCTTCGGCCGCTTCCCCCACTCGCAGGGGCGCCTCACCGCCGACGACAAGGTGCACATCGACCGGGCCATCGAGTTCCTCGACCTGGCGGCACTCGAGGACCGCTACCTCGACCAGCTCTCCGGCGGGCAGCGCCAGCGCGCCTACGTCGCCATGGTGCTCGCCCAGGACACCGACTACATCCTCCTCGACGAGCCCCTCAACAACCTCGACATGAAGCACGCCGTCGCCATGATGGGCCAGCTGCGCCGCGCCGCCGACGAGCTCGGGAAGACGTTCGTCATCGTCATCCACGACATCAACTTCGCGGCCGCCTACGCCGACAACATCGTTGCCCTCACCGACGGCCAGCTCGCGCACTCCGGCAGCCCGAGCGAGCTCATGACCACCGAGACGCTCGAGCAGGTCTTCGGCACCCCCATCCAGGTGCGCCACGACGGCGACTACCCGCTCGCCGTCTACTACCGGTAGGCACTCGCCGTAGCGCACCCCCCCCCTCCCCATCCCACCCCACGGAAGTCGTTCACCATGCACACACGCACCACACGCAGAGCCGCAACGCTCATCGCCTCCGCAGCCCTCACGGGCCTGCTGCTCGCCGGATGCTCGGCCGGAGCCGCGGACGCCCCGACCGCGGGAGACGCGGAGGGCAGCGCATCCGGGACCCGCTCCGTCGAGCACGCCCGAGGCACGGCTGAGGTCCCGAACGACCCCCAGCGCGTCGTCGTCCTCGAACCCGTCGAGCTCGACACTGCCGTGGCCCTCGGCGTCACCCCAGTGGGGGCAGCAGTCGCGAGCAACGTCGCCGGCGTGCCCGAGTACCTGGGCGTCGACGGCGTCGAGCCCGTCGGTACGGTGCCGGAGCCCGACCTCGAGGCCATCGCCGCCCTCAAGCCCGACCTGATCCTCGGCACGGAGTCGCGGCACTCGAAGCTCTACGAGCAGCTCGGAGCCATCGCCCCCACCGTCTTCATGGCGAGCCAGGCCGACCCGTGGCAGGAGAACGTCCTCCTCATCGGCGAAGCCCTCGGGCAGCAGGACGAGGCACAGGAGCTGCTGACCGGCTTCAACGACCGCTGCGAGGAGATCAAGACCGAGTTGGGCGTCGACGGCAAGACCGCCAACCTCATCCGCCCCCGCGACGAGACGACGCTCAGCCTCTACGGTCCGACCTCGTTCGCCGGCGGCGCGCTCGAATGCGCCGGCCTCACCATCCCCGAGCAGGAATGGGAAGACGGACTCCAGGCCGACCTCTCCCCCGAGAACATCCTCGACGCCAAGGCCGACTACGTGTTCGTGACGACCGCCGACGTCGACGACGCATCGACCGTCCCCGCCGCGATCACCCAGAACGCCGCCGAGTTCCCCTCGGTGACCCTCGTCGACACCAGCTACTGGGTGTCCGGCGTCGGCCCCAAGGGCGGCGCGCTCGTGCTCGACGACATCGAGCGCTTCCTCGAAACCCAGCGGTGACGCTCCTCCACACCGATCGCACCCCGGCTCGACTCAGGGCGGGGTCACGAGCGCGCGCAACCATCGGCGCCCTCGTGCTCCTCGCCCTGCTCGTGACCGCAGTGGCACTCTCCCTCATGCTCGGCTCCAACGCGCTCCCGCCGCACGTCGTGCTCGACGTGCTGCGGGGCGGCGGCTCCTCCGAAGCGCGCTACGTCGTCGCCGAGCTCCGGGTGCCGCGCACGGTCACGGGCATCGTCGTCGGCGTCGCCCTCGGCGTCGCCGGATCCCTCATCCAGGCCTTCACCCGCAACCCGCTCGCTGACCCCGGCATCCTCGGCGTCAACGCCGGGGCCGCATTCGCGATCGCCATCGGAGTGGCGTTCCTCGGGCTGCGAGACATCTCGTCGTTCGTGTGGCTGGGGTTCCTCGGCGCCCTCATCGTGACCGTCGCCGTGTACCTCATCGGCTCCTCCGGCCGCGGCCCCGCCGACCCCATCCGCCTCACCCTGGCCGGGGTGGCCCTCGGCGCCGTGTTCTCGGGGATGACCACCGGCATGACCCTCAGCAACCCGGACGCCTTCGAGCGGATGCGGTCCTGGAACGCGGGCTCGCTGCTCGGCCGCGGCTTCGACGTCCTGCTGCCGGTGCTCCCCTTCATCGCGCTCGCAGTGCTCGGCGCCCTCCTGCTCGCCCCCGGCCTCAACGCCCTCGCCCTCGGGGAGGACGTCGCCCGATCCCAGGGCGCCAACGTCGGCGCGATCCGAGTCGGCGTCATCCTCGCCGTCACCGTGCTCGCGGGGACCGCGACCGCACTGGCCGGCCCCATCTCGTTCATCGGCCTCATGGTGCCGCACGTCGCACGGTGGCTGTTCGGCGTCGACCAGCGGGTCATCCTCGTCATCTCCGTGGTCCTCGCCCCCGTCATCGTGCTCCTCTCGGACGTGCTCGGCCGCGTCCTCATCGCGCCCGCCGAGATCCCCGTCGGGATCGTCACGGCGTTCGTCGGAGCCCCGATCCTGATCGCCCTCGCCAGACAGCGGAAGGCGAGCACCCTCTCGTGACAGCGACCCGCACCCCGACCCCCACCGAGGACCGCCTCGAGCCCGTCGACCTCGGCTACCGGCGGCTCCGCCTCGGGGCCGGCCCCATCGCCGTCTCCGTCCGCCTGCGCAGCGCCATCGTCGGTGCGGCCGTGGCCGCGGCCGTGCTGGTCCTCGGAATCCTGGGCCTGGGGCTCGGCACGTATCCGCTCAGCCCCGATGCCGTCGTCCGCGCCCTGCTCGGCGGCGGCGACGCACTCGACCGCACCGTCGTCTACGAGTGGCGACTCGCTCGGGTCATCGCGGCCATCACCCTCGGCGCCTTCCTCGCCGTCGCCGGCGCCCTCTTCCAGACGGTCACGAGGAACCCGCTCGCCAGCCCCGACATCCTCGGCCTCTCCAACGGCGCCTTCACGGGCATGCTCGTGAGCGTCGTCGTGTTCTCCGCATCCTGGCCGCTCATGACCGCCGGTGCGGTGATCGGCGGCCTCCTCACCGCCCTCGTGATCTGGGCGTTCGCGCATCGCGGTGGCGCGCAGGGGTTCCGCCTCATCGTGATCGGCATCGGCGTCTCGGCCATGCTCGCCTCCGCGAACACGTGGATGCTGCTCGAGGTCGAGCTCGAGACCGCCATGTTCGCCTCCGCGTGGGGCGCCGGCACCCTCAACGGCGTGACCGGGCCGCCCCTCGCCGGCGCGATCGCCTGCGGCATCCCGCTGTTCGCCGTGCTGCTCTTCCTCGCCCCGCAGCTGCGTCAGCTCGACCTCGGTGACGACGTGGCCGCCGCGACCGGCGCCAGGCCGCAGCTCGTCCGCGCGCTTGTCCTGCTCGCCGCGGTCGGCCTCGTGTCGATCTCGACCGCCGTCATCGGCCCCGTCGCCTTCATCGCCCTGGCGGCTCCCCAGATCGCGCGCCGCATCGCGCGCACCCCGTACCTGTCGCTGCCGCTCGCAGCGCTGGTCGGGGCCCTGCTCCTCCTCGCCTCCGACCTCATCGCCCAGCACGTCCTTCCCGTCACACTGCCGGTTGGGGTCGTGACGGTCTCCGTCGGCGGCCTCTACCTCGTCGTCACCATCGTCCAGGAGATCCGCCGCCGTGCCTGAGCACCAGCCACCACCCACCGCCCGCACGCACCGAGAGCGCGCCACGCTCCCCGCCTCGTCGCGCCTCAGCGCCGAGGACATCACCCTCGGCTACGACGGCAGACCGATCATCGAGCACCTGAGCGCCGATATCCCCGACGGCTCCTTCACCGTCATCATCGGCCCGAACGCGTGCGGCAAGTCCACCCTGCTCCGCGGCCTGTCCCGCCTGCTCGCGCCGGACGCCGGCCGGGTCGTGCTGGACGGGAAGGCCATCACGAGCATGCGGGCGAAGGACGTCGCCCGCCGCCTCGGCCTGCTGCCGCAGTCGGCCCTGGCCCCGGATGGCATCACCGTCGCCGACCTCGTCGGCCGCGGCAGGTTCGCGCACCAGCGTCTCCTGCGCCAATGGTCCGAGTCCGACGAGCGAGCGGTCCGCGATGCCCTCGACGCGACGGGCACCCTGCCGTTGGCGTCGAGACGCGTCGACGAGCTCTCCGGCGGCCAGCGCCAGCGGGTCTGGGTCGCGATGGTCCTCGCGCAGGAGACCGAGCTCCTCCTGCTCGACGAGCCGACGACGTTCCTCGACATCGCGCACCAGGTCGAGCTCATGGAGCTCTTCGCGCACCTCAACCGGCAGGGCCGCACGATCGTCGCCGTGCTGCACGACCTCAACCACGCCGCGCGCTACGCCGATCACATCATCGCGATGCGCGACGGGCGCATCCTCGCCTCCGGCACACCCCGCGACGTCGTGACGAGCGAACGGGTCGAGGAGATCTACGGCCTGCCGAACGTCGTCATCGAGGACCCCATCACGGGCGGGCCGCTCGTCGTGCCGCGCGGGATGCCCCACCCTCGCTCGACGGAGAGCGCGCGGGAGGGCACGGGCTCCGCGGCCTAGTTCCCGCTGGCGTCGTTCCCGCCGGCTTTGTTCCCGCCGGCCTGGACGGGATCGAGCGCGTCGATCCAGCCACCGACGACGGTCCGCGCGGCGGCCGTGAGGCGTGGGGCGAGCGCGAGCGCATCCGCGCGGATCTCCCGCGGGTCCAGCTCGTGGATGGCCAGCTCGTAGGCGTTCGCGATGAGCCAGGTCTCGACCATCCGCGGGTCGACCTCGAGGTGGAACTGCAGTCCGAGAAGGTTCCGGCCCGCGGCGAACGCCTGGTTCGGGAAGCCGGGGGTCTCGGCGAGTCGCTCGGCTCCGACGGGGATCTCGAACTGGTCGCCGTGCCAGTGCAGCACCGGCACGTCGGCGAGTCCGCCCAGCACCGAAGCTGCCCCATCCGGGGTCAGCGTGAGCGGCGAGAAGCCGATCTCCACGCGCCCCGTCGGCGCGACCGCCGCGCCCATGGCTGCCGCCATGAGCTGGGCCCCGAGGCACACCCCCAGCGTGGGCCGGCCTCTTTCGACGCGAGCCCTGATGGCGGCGATCTCGGGGGTCAGGAACGGGTAGCGCTCCGCATCCCCCACCCCGATCGGCCCGCCGAGCACCACGACGAGGTCGGCATCGACGAGCAGCTCGGCAGTGATCTCGTCCTGCCCGGCCTCGAGGTAGCGGATGTCGTAGCCGCGCTCCGTGAGCACGTCACGAAGCAGCCCGAGGTCCTCGAAGACGACGTGGCGGACGACCAGAGCGGTGAGGGACACGGCGGGCTCCTTGGAGTTGGGTGCGACTCGAGGCGACGAGTCGGGCGTCGAGGCAGGGCGTTGAGGCAGGGCGTTGAGTCAGGGCGTCGGGTCAGAGCGTCGGCGCCGGGGCGATGCGCGCGTAGGCGGCGAGCACGGTGCGCTCGGAGCGCACGAGGTACTCGTCGAGAGCCTCCGCCGCCCCGGCCGTATCGCCGGCGAGGTGGAGCTCAAGCACGCGCTGGTTGAGCTCGATGTAGGGCGCGTGCAGGTACTCGAGATCCTCGAGGAAGCCGAACGCGAGCCGCAGCTCCGCCGAGACGTTCGCGTAGACGCGGTCGAGGCGCTCGCTGTCCGCGAGCGCGACGATCGCCGTGTGGAACGCCATATTGGCGGTGCCGACCGCCGCCCAGTCGCCGGCCTCTCGCCCTCGGATGGCGTGCTCGACGGCCTCGCGCATCCGCACCCCGGCCGGGTGCCGCCCGGGGGCGGCGCGCAGGGCCTGCACCTCGATCATTCGCCGGACCCGGTAGATGTCGAGGATCGAGGCCAGCGAGGGGATGGCCACGAAGACGCCCGCGTTGGGGCGCCGGGTGAGCAGCCGCTCCGCCGTGAGCATGCGGAAGGCCTCGCGGAGGGTGTTGCGCGAGACGTCGAGTCGCTCGGTCATGGCGCTTTCCGAGAGGCGCTGCCCTGGCACGATCTCGCCCGTGACGATCATCTGGCGGAGGCTCGAGGCCGCCCGTTCCGCCCTGTCGAGGGTCTCGTCGGCTGCGTTCACGCTTCGCACTCTACCGGCGGCACTCCGCGGCGACCCATTCCACGAAATACCCCCGATACATCTTGTAACAAGACATTTACGCGTCTATCGTTGAACAATCTGTTGCTCAGCGTTGAACAACCGTAGGGTTGCCGCAATCACTCGCTGCTCCCCTACCGAACTGGAACGAGTCATGACCTCCACACCTCCTCCCGCTTCCCCGGCGTCCCCAGCGTCCGGCTCTTCCGCCGCCGACGAGGCGAGCACCCCCGAGAAGCTCAAGCAGTACGCCAAAGCACGCCGCACCTCGCTGGTCGGCGCGCTCTTCCTCATGGCCACCTCGGCCATTGGCCCCGGCTTCATCACCCAGACGGCGACCTTCACCCAGCAGCTCGGCGCCGCGTTCGCCTTCGGCATCCTCATCTCGGTGCTCATCGACCTCGCCGTCCAGCTCAACATCTGGCGCATGATCACGCTCTCCGGGAAGCGCGCGAGTGCCCTTGCCAACGACGCCCTCCCCGGCAGCGGCTACGTGCTCGCCGTACTCATCGTCATCGGCGGCCTGGTCTTCAACATCGGCAACATCGGCGGCGCCGGGCTCGGCCTGAACGTGCTGCTCGGCCTCGACGTCAAGGTCGGCGCCGTCATCAGCGCCGCCATAGCGATCGCCATCTTCCTCATCAAGCGCGCCGGCATCGTCATGGACCGGGTCGTCATCGTGGCCGGCGTCGCGATGATCCTGCTCACCGTCATCGTCGCCATCGTCGCGCAGCCGCCCATCGGCGACGCACTCCGCCAGACCGTCCTCCCCGACACCATCAACTTCGCGACCATCACGACAATCGTCGGCGGCACCGTCGGCGGGTACATCGTCTACTCGGGGGCGCACAAGCTGCTCGACTCCGGCAACGCCGGACCTGAGCACATCAAGGAAGTCAACCGCGCGGCCGTGACCGGCATCCTCATCACGGGCATCATGCGCTACGTGCTGTTCCTCGCCATCCTCGGCGTCGTCGCGAGCGGCGTCGTGCTCGACACGACCCTCAACCCGGCAGCAGACGCCTTCCAGGCAGCAGCCGGCGAGGCTGGCTTCCGCATCTTCGGCGCCATCTTCTGGCTCGCCGCCCTCACGAGCATCATCGGCGCCGCCTACACCTCGGTGTCGTTCCTGCCGGTCTTCTCGAAGCGCATCGCCGGCCGCACCGCCGACTTCTGGACCGTGGGCTTCATCCTCTTCTCGCTGGCCATCTACCTGTCGATCGGCACCCCGCCCGCGACGCTCCTCGTGTTCGTCGGCGGCTTCAACGGCCTCATCCTGCCGATCGGCCTCACCTTGTTCATGTACATCGGCTGGTTCCGCCCGTCGAAGCTGGGCGGCGCGAAGTACCCGAAGTGGCTGCTCATCATCGGCACGCTCGCGACGCTCATCACCTGGTACATGGCCGTCAACGCGGTCGGACCGATCTTCGACCTCCTCAACACCTGATCCGTATCCCGAGCGAAAGGCTGACCACATGAACGCACGCTCCATCGACCTCAACAGCGACCTCGGCGAGGGCTTCGGCCGCTGGACCCTCGGCGACGACCAGGAGATGCTCGGCATCGTCACGAGCGCGAACGTCGCCTGCGGCTTCCACGCCGGCGACCCGCGCGCCATCCGAGCCACCGTCAAGGGGGCGGCGGATGCGGGGGTCGCGATCGGCGCGCACGTCGGCTACCGCGACCTGGCCGGCTTCGGGCGCCGCAACATCGACGTCGCCTCCGACGACCTCGTGGCCGATGTGGTCTACCAGATCGGCGCCCTGCAGGCACTCGCCGCCGCCGAGGGGACCAGCGTGCGCTACGTCAAGCCGCACGGCGCCCTCTACAACACGATCGTGCACGACGAGCGGCAGGCGGCGGACGTCGTCGAGGCCGTTCGCCTCGTCGACCCGAGCCTCGTGCTCCTCGGCATGCCGGGCTCGGCCGTGCTCCGCCTCGCCACCGAGGCGGGCATCCCCACCGCGATCGAGGCGTTCGCCGACCGCGCCTACACGCCGCAGGGCACGCTCGTCTCCCGCCGGGAGCCCGGCGCCGTGCTGCACGACGTCGACGAGGTCGCGAAGCGCATGGTGCGCCTCGCGACCGAGGGCCTCCTGGAGGCGATCGACGGCAGCACGCTCGAGCTGCGGGCCGACTCGATCTGCGTGCACGGCGACAGCCCTGGGGCCACCGACATGGCGAAGCAGGTGCGGCTCGCGCTCACGGAGGCCGGCGTCGAGCTGCGTCCGTTCGCCGCCGCGCCGGCAGCCGCCGCAAAGCTGGCCTGACCCCATGAAAGTCCTCACCGCCCGCGACGATGCGGTCCTCATCGAGTGCAGCAGCCTCGACGAGACGATCGCGCTCTTCGACGCCCTGACCGCACTGCGCATCCCCGGTGTCGGCGAGATGGTGCCGGGTGCGCGCACCCTGCTCGTCCCGTTCCGGCCAGCCCGGGTCACCGCCGAGGAGATCGAGGCCGCCGCGGCGGCAGCCGACCTCAGCGGCGTGCGCACGGGAGAGCCGAGGCGCCTCGAGATCCCGACGCGGTACGACGGTGAGGACCTCGCGGAGGTCGCCGAGCTCCTCGGCATCTCCGCCGACGAGGTCGTGCGCCGCCACACGAGCTCGACCTTCACGGTCGGGTTCGTGGGCTTCGCGCCCGGCTTCGCGTACCTGACGGGCGACGACCCCGTGCTCGACGTGCCGCGCCGGTCGACGCCCCGCACGCGCATCCCCGCGGGCTCCGTCGCACTGGCAGGCACGTACAGCGGCGTCTACCCGCGCGAGAGCCCCGGCGGGTGGCAGCTCATCGGCACCACCGAGGTGCCCATGTGGGACCTCGACCGCGACCCGGCCGCGTTCATGGCGCCGGGAGACCTCGTCACGTTCAGCGTCGCCGCCGCGACCGAGCGGGCGCGCTCGACCCTGAGCGCTGCCAGGGCGAACGCGCCCCGGGAGGCAGAACCCGAGCATCCCAGGGGCAACGCCGACCGCGGGTCCGCCCTCGAGGTGGTCTCCCCCGGCCTGCAGACCCTGTTCCAGGACCTCGGACGCGACGGCTACGCCGGCATGGGCGTCTCCGCCTCCGGGGCACTGGATGCGCCAGCCCACCGCCAGGCGAACCGCCTCGTCGGCAACACCGCGGCAGCCCCCACCCTCGAGGTCGCCTACGGCGGGCTCCTGCTGCGGGCGCGCGGCCCGCAGGTCGTCGCTGTGACGGGTGCCGAGGTGCCCCTGACCGTCTCCGGCGCCGTTCCCCGCACCGCCCCGTTCGGAGCGGCGTTCGCGCTGGACGACGGAGACGAGCTGCAGCTCGGCTCCCCTGCCGCCGGAGTACGCAGCTACCTCGCGGTGCGCGGCGGGTTCGACGCGCCCCCGGTGCTCGAGAGCCTCGCGACCGACCTCCTCGCGGGGCTCGGCCCCGACGCCCTGCAAGCCGGAGACGTGCTCGGCGTCCTCGCGCCGCACGCCACCCTCGTCGCTGCGAGCCCCGTCGCGGATGCCCAGCCTCGGGAGCTTCCCCGGGCCGGCGGTGACACCGTCGAGCTGCGCATCGTGCTCGGCCCCCGCGACGACTGGTTCTCGGCCGAGGAGATCGAGCGTTTCACGAGCCAGGACTGGCACGTGACGCCACAATCGAACCGGGTCGGCGTGCGACTCGACGGCGACGCCCTCACTCGAGCGAAGAGCGGCGAGCTGCCCAGCGAGGGCTGCGTCAGCGGCGCGATCCAGATGCCCCCGAACGGGCAGCCGGTGCTCTTCCTCGCTGACCACCCCCTCACTGGCGGCTACCCCGTGCTCGGGGCCGTCATCACCGACGACCTGCCCCTCGCGGGCCAGCTGCCCGTCGGCGCCGCCGTGCGATTCCGCATCGTGGCACCACGCACCCACACACCACGCACCCAGACTCCAGGAGAACTCCGATGACCCGCATCACCAAGGTCCTCATCGCGAACCGCGGCGAGATCGCCGTGCGCGTCGCCCGCGCCTGCGCCGACTACGGGGTCGCCTCCGTCGCCGTGTACGCCGACGGCGACGCCGATGCGCTCCACGTGCGCCTCGCCGACGAGGCCGTGCCGCTCGAGGGCGCGACGTCGAAAGAGACCTACCTCGACGCCGACAAGCTCCTCGCTGCGGCCAACGCGACGGGCGCCGACGCCGTGCACCCGGGCTACGGCTTCCTCTCCGAGAACGCCGAGTTCGCGCGCGCCGTCGAGGGGGCGGGGCTCGTCTGGATCGGCCCGTCACCCGAGGCGATCGAGCTGCTCGGCGACAAGATCTCGGCCCGCCGCCTCGCCGAGCAGGTCGGCGCGCCGCTCGTCGCCGGAACCAGCGGCCCCGTCGACTCCCCCGCAGAGGCGAGCGCCTTCGCGGAGGAGCACGGCCTCCCCATCGCGATCAAGGCCGCGTTCGGGGGCGGTGGCCGCGGCCTCCGCGTCGCGCGCCGCCTCGACGAAGTCGAGGAGCTCTTCGCCGCCGCCGGGCGAGAAGCCGTCGCCGCCTTCGGCCGGGGCGAGTGCTTCGTCGAGCAGTTCCTCGAGTCGCCGCGCCACATCGAGGCGCAGGTGCTCGCCGACGAGCACGGCAACGTCGTCGTCGTCGGCACCCGCGACTGCTCGCTGCAGCGCCGCAACCAGAAGCTCGTCGAGGAGGCACCTGCCCCCTTCCTGACCGCGGAGCAGCGGGAGCGCATCCACACCTCTGCCCGCGACATCTGCGCGGCCGCCGGCTACCGCAGCGCTGGCACCGTCGAGTTCCTCCTCGACGCGAACGGCGTCATCTCGTTCCTCGAAGTCAACACGCGCCTGCAGGTCGAGCACCCCGTCACCGAGGAGACCGCTGGTGTCGACCTCGTCGTCCAGCAGCTCCGCATCGCCGACGGGCTCGCGCTCGACGCAGCCGAGTTCACGCCCCGCGGGCACTCGCTCGAGTTCCGCATCAACGCCGAGGATCCGGCGCGCGGCTTCCTCCCGGGGCCGGGCACCATCTCGCTGTTCCGCGCACCGTCCGGACCGGGCGTTCGCGTCGACTCGGGGGTCGAGACCGGCTCCGTGGTCTCCGGCCAGTTCGACTCCATGCTCGCGAAGCTCATCGTCACCGGCGCGACCCGCGAGGAGGCGCTGCGCCGCGCGCGCCGCGCCCTCGCCGAGTTCGGGGTCGAAGGCGTGCCGACGGTGCTGCCCTTCCACCGTGCGGTGCTCGAGGACCCGGACTTCATCGGCGGCGAGAGTGCCGACGGCGTCCCCGGCTTCGGCGTGCACACGCAGTGGATCGAGACGACCTTCGCCGAGCGGGTCCCCGAGCAGGCGCTCGCCGTCGAGCCGAGCGACCCCTCCGTGGTCTCGACGTGGGTCGAGCTCGACGGCCGTCGCGTCGCCCTCCGGCTCCCTGCGACGCTCTTCGCCGCTGGCGGCTCGGCTGCCGCGGCGTCGCCTGCCGGTGCGGCAGGTTCTGCAGGGGCAGCGGATGCTGGCAGCGAGTCCGGCTCGTCGGTCACGGCCCCCATGGCGGGCACGCTCCTGCGCTGGCTCGTGGAGGACGGCGCCGAGGTCGAGGCGGGGACCGCCGTCGCCGTCGTCGAGGCCATGAAGATGGAGACGCCCGTGCAGGTCACGGCCGCTGGCGTCCTCCGCCAGCGCGCCGAGGCGGGGAGCCCGATCGCAGCCGGCGAGGTGCTCGCGGAGCTCGACGCGGCAAGCTGATCTCCTGCCAGGCGACGGTGAAATGTCGGTGGCTGCGGGCAGACTGGTTGGCATGACGGAACCAGCAGCCCGCGCCCACCATTCCATCGACTACCTCGAGTTCGGAGTCACCGACCTCGCCGTGGCCAAGCAGTTCTACGGCGATGCCTTCGGGTGGAGCTTCAACGACTACGGCCCCGGCCCCAACTACGTCGGCATCCGGCGACCCGGCGGTGACGCGACCGACGAGGTGGGCGGCTTCCGACTCGACCCCCAGGTCACGCCAGGCGGGGCGCTCGTGCTGCTCTACTCCGACGACCTCGAGGCGAGCGTCGCGCAGGTGCGCGCGGCCGGCGGCGAGGTCGTGAGCGGGCCCTACGAGTTCCCCGGTGGCCGCCGCTTCCACTTCACCGACCCTGCGGGCAACGAGCTCGGGGTCTGGTCGAGCTCCTAGCGCGAGACCGAGCTGGAACGAGCGGCCGCGATGCGCGCCCGCACCTCGTCGAGCGTTCTCATGATGGCGATCGACTCGTCGAGCGGCATGCGCGGGCTCTCGAGCTCGCCGGCGCTGAGGCACCGTTCGACCTCGAGCGCCTGGAACTGCATGCCGCGACCCACGTGCTGCGGCTTGTCGAAGCGGAGGACCTCGCGCTGCCCTCGGCCGCCGTCGTAGACCGTGAACGAGGTCGACGCGTAGAAGACCGAGTCGATGTCGATCCAGCCGTCCGAGCCGACGATGGCCGCGCGGTTCGAGCCGGGCGCATCCATGCGCGTGAGGGTCGCCGAGGTGCGGCCGGCACCATGACGCAGGAGCACGGAGGCCGAGAGGTCGACCCCGAGCTCCGAGGCCTCGCCGTCGACGAGCATCGAGGTGGGCTCGCCGAGGTACCTCGAGGCGAACGAGATGCCGTAGACGCCGAGGTCGGCCATGACGCCGCCGCCGAGCTGTGGGTTCCCGTGGCGGCTCGTCGGAGCCACGTCGAGGTTCTGGAAGTGCGAGCTCGAGACGCTCACGAGCTCGCCGATCGAGCCGCGCTCGAGGACGTCGCCGATCGCGTCGGCCGTCGGCAGGAAGCGCGTCCACATGGCCTCCATCACGAACACCCCCTTGGCGCGGGCCGCCGCGACAACCCGCTCGGCTTCGGGGGCGTCGTTCGTGAACGACTTCTCCACGAGCACCGGCTTCCCGCCGTCGATCGCGAGCAGCGCCTGCTCGGCGTGGAACGCCTGCGGCGTCGCGATGTAGATGACGTCGACGCCCGGGTCGGCGACCAGGGCCTCATAACTGCCGTAGGAGGTCGGAATCGACAGCTCGGCGGCGAACTCGGCGGCGCGCGTCGCCTCCCGAGAGGCGACTGCCGCCACCTCAAGGCCCTGCGCCACGAGGTCGCCCACGAAGGTCCTCGCGATGTTGCCAGCCCCGAGAATTCCCCACCGCACCCGTTCAGTCGTCACGGAAAAACCCTAGCCGGGCGCCGCGCGCACCGCGAGGGCTCCGCGCGTCGAGCAGGAGTCCTTCTCGAATGGCAAGACGGAGCAGTCCTTCGACGTCGCCGGGTGAGCCGCGTCTCGCGGATGCGGGCGCGCGTCAGTCGCTGAGCCCGGCCCGACGCGCGAGCACGGCGGCCTCCATCCTGGACACGACGCCGAGCTTCGCGAGCACCCGCGAGACATGGGTCTTCGCCGTGGAGGCGCTGATGTGCATCCGCTGGCCGATGCCGGAGTTCGACAGCCCCTCGCCCAGTGCGGAGAGCACCTCCCGCTCTCGCGCCGTGAGCTCGGCGAGTCCGGGCACCTCCGGAGTCGGCGTCGGAGCGCCGTCACCCGTCTGCGCGAAGCGATCGAGGAGACGCCGTGTCACCTCCGGCGACAGGGCTCCCTCGCCCCGAGCCACCGCCTCGACTGCGGCCTGGAGGGCCGGCCCCGACGTCGTCTTCAGCAGGAACCCGGCGGCCCCTGCCCGCACGGCGCCGAACACGTACTCGTCGAGGTCGAAGGTGGTGAGCACCAGCACCTGCGCGAGCGAGTCGGCGACGATGGCTCGCGTGGCCTCGATGCCGTCGGTCCCCGGCATGCGGACGTCCATGAGCACGACGTCGGGTCGCAGGGCGCGCGCGTTCCTGATCGCCGCGGCCCCGTCGCCGGCCTCGCCCACGACCTCGACGCCGTGGGCCTCGAGCAGCAGCCGCAGCCCGGCCCGGATCGCGGCGTGGTCGTCGGCGACGAGCACACGGATGGGGCCGTCGATCTCCTCGGTCACGATGCGCTCCCCTCGGGTCGTTCAGTGGTCTGCGCCCTCGAGCCCGAGGTGCGCGGCACCGTCGCTGCGACTCGCCACCCAGCGCCCTCTGCCGTCGGCCCAGCTTCGAGGTGGCCGCCGAGGCGCTCCGCCCGCTCGCGGATGAGACCAAGCCCGTTGCCGGTGCCCGGCGCTGCCTCCATCCGGGTGCCGCCCGTCGAGGTCACGACGACGGAGAGCCAGTCCGCCCGCTCCTCGAAGCGCACCTCGACGACCGCACCCGGCGAGTGCCGCCCGGCGTTCGAGACGGCCTCGGCCACCACACGGGCGAGGGCCTGCTCGGTGGCGGCAGATGCACTCGGCACCTCCCCGACGATCCTCGCCTCGACCGACTCCGCCGAGGCCACGAGCTCCGCGACCTGAGCCAGCCTCGGCGGCGCCGCGACCTCCCCGTCGCCGGCACCGCTTCGGAGGATGAGGATCATCGACCGCATCTCGTCGAGCCCGTCGAGGGCCGAGTCGCGGATCGCCTGCAGCGCCCCCGCCTCCCGGCCTCGAACCCCGGACCCCGCGAGGGCCGCCTCCGAGGTGATGGCGATCGCCGAGAGGTTGGCCGCCACAACGTCATGGAGGTCGCGGGCCATGCGCTCCCGCTCGTCGCGCACCGCCTCCTCCCGCTCCAGCACGAGCAGACGCTCGGCGTCGTCCGCGCGCGCTTCCTGCACTCGCGCGAGTTCCGCGCTCTGACGCACCGAACTCGCCCACCAGAGCGGCGTGCCGAAGATCGCGAGGGCCTGCAGTCCGAAGAACACGCCCTGCCGCAGCGCCTCGCCAAGCAGCACGGGCACGGCGAAAGCCGCCACCACGGCCACCGCGACGAGCACCTGCACCGCTCGCAGCGCCGCCGGCGGGCTGTACCGGCCGACGATATAGAGGGCATCCAGCACCAGAACGGCCCCGCCGATGACGCCGACGAGCACGAAGGCGGACACCGAAATGGTCACGCAGATGAGCAGCACCAGCACGGGGAAGCGCCGCTTCTGAGTGAGCGCCAGCCCGCCGAGCGCAACCGCACCGAGGCTCAGCGCGATGTGCTGGGGCGAGTCGAAGAGCGCCAGCAGGACGGCAGCCGCGATCGCGAAGATCGTGGTCGTCGCGTCCTCGTCGGGCCGCCAGCCGGCGCGCGGGTGCCGGGTTCCCGGCGCGACGGCGCTCTGCGGTTCGGTCATGGCACCATCCCAGCACACGGACGCCAGCGCGCGGTCACCCGAACGATGTACGCGAGCACCGCGGCTGGCATCTTTCAGCGGATGCGGCCGGGAGCCGGCGCGCAGGAGGGTTGCGGCATGTCCACTGAACTCCTGCTCTCGCTCCTCGGTCTCGCGCTCGTCGACAGCCTGAGCGCGGGCACGCTCCTCATCCCGATCTTCTTCCTGCTCGCGACCGGCCGCGTCCGCTTCGGACGCATCCTCACCTACCTGGGGACGATCGCCGGCTTCTACTTCCTCGTCGGGCTCGCCCTCACGGCCGGCGCCTCCGCCTTCCTGGAGAACGCGGCTGCCGTGCTCGAGACCCCTGCGGCCTACGCCGTTCAGCTGGTGGTCGGCGGCGGCCTCCTTGTTGCGGGCATCTGCATGCCGACCAAGAAGCGGGACCGGGTCGCGGCCGGGGCCGGGGCCGGGGCCGCTCAGGACGGGAGCGCGCTGCCGGCACGCCCCGGGGAGCCGGTGAATCCCGCCAAGGGCAGGCTCGCCCGCTGGCGCGACCGCGCCCTCGGAGATGGCCCACCCGTGACCGTCATCGCGCTCGCGCTGGCGGCGGGGCTCATCGAGCTCGCGACGATGATCCCGTACCTGGCGGCGGTCGGCCTCCTCACGGGCTCGGGGCTCGGCATCGCCGGTTCGGCTCCGCTCCTCGCCGCCTACTGCGTGGTCATGGTCGCGCCGGCGCTGCTGCTGCTCCTCGGCCGCGTCGCCGCTCGACGCGCGGTCGAGCCGCGCCTGCGTCGGCTCGCCGACTGGCTGAGCCGCAACGCCGCGGAGAACACAGCCTGGATCATCGCCATCGTCGGCTTCTTCCTGCTCAGAGACGCGCTCGCGCATTCGGCGAGCTTCGACTTCTGGCCGTTCAACACCTGACGGCCGAGGTGCCGGCGCGGGTTGCCACCAAGACCGCCGTCAGCGCACGCTGAGCTCGATGAGCTGCGCCTCGACCGACTCACGCAGCGGGGACCCGTCGAAGCGACCGGCGCGGTTCCCGTCGGCGTCGAGGAGCAGCACCGTGGGGGTCACCACGATGTCGTAGGGCAGCACGAGTTCGGGCCGGATGCTCGTGTCGACTTCCGCGAGCACAACCCCCGCCGAGGTCGCCGCGACGTCCTGCAGCATCCACCTCGTGGCGGCGCACTCCGCGCTGTCGGGGGCGGTGAAGAGCACGATCGTCGCGCGGCGGCCGGGCAGCACGTCCTCGGGCAGGAGCTCGAGGTCGATCTCGGACTGCTCGGGCTCGGGCTCGCCTTCGCCGTCGAAGCGGCTCACCCCTCGTCGCGCGACCCACCCGACGACGGCGACGATGAGCACAAGCGCCATGATCACGAGCAACACCACTGATCCGTCCACGCGCTCAGCCTCCCATACTCGGGGGTTCGGAGGTCAGGTCCGCGGGCGTTCGCGTCACGAGCTGAGCTGCAGGAGCTGCGCCTCGAGCTCAGCTCGTCTCGGAGGGCCGCCGATGCGTGCGACCCGCTTGCCGTCGGCGTCGAGCACCAGCACGGTCGGCGTCTGCCGCACGTCGTAGCTCCTGGCCAGGTCCTGACGGTCGGTGAGGTCGACCTCGGCCACGACGACGCCGGGGGCCGTCGAGGCGAGCTGGTCGAGCATCCACTTCGTGGCGGGGCACCTCGCGCAGAACTCCGTGGAGAAGAGGATGATCGTGGCGCTGTCCCCCGGCTCGACGCCGGCCCCGAGGAGGTGCAGGTCCGCGGCCCCCGCGGCTGCACCGCCTGGGGCACGCGAGGTCTTCAGGCGACCGTTCGTCCGCTGCAGGACGACGCCGATGACGCTGGCGACGACGACGAGTCCGACGAGCACCATGACGGCAAGCGAGGCATCCACGGGCGCCTCCTTCAGGCCTGCACGCCGCGCGGGCGGATGACGCCGACCCGAAGGAGCAGGACGTACAGCTGGCAGCCGAGGCAGTAGCCGAAGGCCGCGTTCAGGAAGGCCGCGATGAAGGCCGCCCCCGCGGCCACCGGCACGGCGAGCGGAACACCGAGCACGTGCAGCACGACGCCGACGAGGGTCACCGCGAACCCGACTCCCTGCGCGAACGTCGGCGGCGCCGCCTCCTCCGTCTCGGCGGGTGGCGCGAGCCGCGGTCGGATCACCGCGGCGAAGAAACGCCCGTAGGGGTGCCGCTGGATGCCCGCGAACGCACCCCACGCGAAGAGCGCCGTCAGGGCGGCAAGCAAGAGGAAGCCGGGCTGCACGAGCCTGCCTGCAAGCGTCTCCGCCGCCGGGGCGACGAGGCCGAGGAAGACGGTGGCGAGGAGCAGGGCAGCCGTGATCGCTGCCCCGAACCGCGGCCCGCGTGGGTCGATGCGAGTCTGTGCCGACATGATGCTCCGTCTTCCAGGGGTGACCTCGGCGACGGCTTCGAGCGAAGCCAGACCCGGGGCGGCAGCGGATGCTGTGCCGAAAGGGTAGGCGCGCTCGGCCCAGAGGGGAACGACTGTGACGCTCCGCGACGACCAGGTTCGGCGGGAGGTGGCTTGAGATGATGCCCGCATGAAGACCTTCACTCTCCCCCAGACCGACGTGCGTGCCTCGAGCATCGTCCTCGGTCTCATGCGCATCATGGACCTCGACGACGAGCAGCTGCGCACCCTCGTGGGCACGGCCCTCGACGCTGGCGTCAACGTCCTCGACCACGCCGACATCTACGGCGGCGAGCGCCACGCCTGCGAGCGTCGCTTCGGCGAGGCCATCCGCCTGTCCCCTGCCGAGCGCGAGCAGGTGCTCATCCAGTCGAAGGTGGGCATCCGCGAGGGCTACTTCGACTTCTCGGCCGAGCACATCCTTCGCACGGTCGACGAGTCACTCGAGGCCCTCGGCACCGAGTACCTCGACGTGCTCCTGCTGCACCGTCCCGACACCCTCGTCGAGCCGGAGGAGGTGGCGACGGCGTTCAACGAGCTCCACAGCCGCGGCAAGGTCCGCCACTTCGGCGTCTCCAACCACACGCCCGGTCAGGTCGAGCTGCTGAAGTCGGTGGTCGCGCAGCCCCTCATCATCAACCAGGTGCAGCTCAGCATCACCCACGCTCCGATCATCGCGTCGGGGATCGCGGCCAACATGGTCGGCCTCGACCAGTCCATCGACCGCGACAACGGCATGCTGGACTACGCGCGCCTCAACGGCATCACCCTGCAGGCGTGGTCGCCGTTCCAGAAGGGGTTCTTCGACGGCGTCTTCCTCGGCGACCGCGAGCACTTCGCCGAGCTCAACGACGTGCTGGAGGCGCTTGCCGACAAGTACGGCGTCACGCCGATGGGCATCGCGACGGCCTGGATCACGCGTCACCCCGCGAACATCCAGGTGGTGCTCGGCACGACGACCCCGTCGCGCGTCGCCGAGTCGGCCGCGGGCTCGGACGTGCACCTGACGCGCGAGGAGTACTACCGCATCTTCACGGCGGCCGGCCACACGCTGCCGTAGCGTCGGCACGCTCCCGAGCCTGCTTGAGCCTGCTTGAGCCTGCTTGAGTGCAGAAGTGTGGCCCGGTGCTGCTCCCGATCTCGGGAGCAGCACCGGGCCACACTTCTGCGGGTGGGCGGCCGTACACGCGGGGCGGGCGGCCGTGCACGCGGGGCCGGCGCCGGCCTCAGTCGACGGCGAGCGCCGCGACTGGCGAGACTCGGGTGGCTCGACGAGCCGGCAGCAGCGAGGAGGCGACGGTGATGAGCAGCGTCACGAGCAGCACGGCGGCGACGGTCACCCACGGGATGCTGGGCGGGACGAGCTGGCCGACGAGCGACCCGAAGGTGGCCTGGGCGCCGACCCACCCGTAGAACACCCCGAGGAGCAGACCGAAGAGCGCGGATGAGGCGATCATGGCGACCGCCTCGGTCACGATCATCCGCCGCACCTGGCCGACGGTGAAGCCGAGCGCTCGCAGCAGCCCGAGCTCCCGCCGCCGCTGCATGACGCTCAGGGAGAGCGTGTTGACCATGCCGACGGCGGCGAGCAGCACGGAGAAGCCGAGGAGCACGCTCATGATGGCGGTCGTGACGTCGATGACCTGCTCGAAGGCGGCGTACATCTCGGGCTCCATCTGCCCGAACTGGAGGGTGATGGCGCGGAAGGTCTCGCTGGCGACCGCGAACATCGTGACGAGCGTGATGCCGATCACGAGGCCGATGACGGCGCGGCTGCTTCGCGCGGGGTTGCGCACGGCGTTGGCGGCGGCGAGGCGCGGCACCGGGCCGCGACCGAGGGCGCTGCCCACGAGGCTCATGAGGGGCGGGAGGATGACGGGAGCGCCGATGATGACGCCGACGAACGAGAGCATGCCGCCGCCGAGGCTCACGAGCACGCCGCTGGGGCTCTGCAGGCCGAAGAACACGCCGCCGATGAGCATGGCGATGCCGAGGGCGATGAGGATCGTCGCCGTGACGCTGCGCCCGCGACCGGCGCGGAGCTCCTGCATGGTGGGCTCTGCGCTGGACGAGGTCGCCGCGATCGGCGAGACCGTGAGCACCCGTCGCGAGCCGACCCAGGACGCGATGATGGTCGCCGCCGTGACGGCGATGACGGGCGCCAGGATCGCGGGGTGCACGATCGGGAACGGGAACGGCTCGAGCGCGCCGTTCGTGATGGCGAGCTGCGCGCCGAGGGCCGTCAGCCCGACACCGAGGGAGGCCCCCGCAACGGCACCCGAGGCACCCTGGACGAGTCCTTCGCGGACCGTGCGCCGGCGCAGCGACCGTCCGGACGCGCCGATGAGGCGCAGCAGCGCGATTTCCTTGGTGCGTCCGGCGATGACGGTGGCGACCGAGTTCGACGTGACGACGGCGCCCACGAAGAGCGCGATCGCGAAGAACAGCGCGGCCACCGTGCCGAGCACGCTGGCGAGGGCGCCGATCTCGCTGAGGCCCATCGCGTCGAAGTAGGCGGCCAGGTCGGCGACGATCATGATCAGCACCGTGCCGAAGGCCGCCGAGAGGGCGGAGACGAGCACGACGGCGGCGCCTCCGCTGCTCTGCTGGGACTCGGGGGCGCGCTGCGCCTTGGCGGCGCTGCTGGCCTGCGCCGCAGGTGCGGTGCTCGTGGCACTCATGCTGCCGTCTCCATGGAGAGCATGAGGTTCGCGATCTCGGCGGCGCTCGTGCGCGGACGATCGGCGACCACCTTGCCGTCGGCGAGGAACACGACGCGGTCGGCGTGGCTCGCGGCGATCGGGTCGTGCGTCACCATGGCGATCGACTGCCCGTACTGGCTGCTCGCCGTCGAGAGCAGCGAGAGGACCTCGCGGCCGGTCTTGGAGTCGAGGTTTCCCGTGGGCTCGTCGGCGAAGATGAGCTTCGGCCGGGTCGCGAGGGCCCGGGCGATGGCGACCCGCTGCTGCTGCCCGCCGGACAGCTCGTACGGGCGGTGGGCGAGACGCTGCGAGAGCCCGAGCGTCTGGATGAGGTGCGAGATCCAGGCTTCCTCGTCGCGCGAGACGGTCCGGCCATCGAGGTCGAACGGCAGCATGATGTTGCCGCGCACATCCAGTGTGGGCACGAGGTTGAAGGCCTGGAAGATGAAGCCGACCGCTCGGCGCCGCAGCACTGTCAGCTCGCCGTCGTTCATGCCCGTGATCTCGGTGTCGCCGAGGAACACGCGCCCGGACGAGGCACCGTCGAGGCCGGCCATGACGTGCATGAGCGTCGACTTGCCAGAGCCGCTCGGGCCCATGATGGCCGTGAACTCACCGCTTCTGATGCCGAGGCTCACGCCGTCGAGGGCGGCGACGCTGCCGTGGGTGCCGTAGATCTTCCGAACGTCGACGACGCTCGCGACAAGTGGGGGTGTGGTGTTCATGTCATCGACGCTACGGACGCGCCCCGCTGGGTCGCGTCCACCCCAGGTCGCGGCCGCATGCTCCTCTGGGATGACACGGCCGAGCCTCACGTCCAGCCAGCGAACGAGGTTCGCCCAATAGCCTTGCCGCATGGCCTCCCCAACGCTCGTCTGGTTCCGTGACGACCTGCGCATCCACGATCACCCGGCCCTCCACGTCGCGCTCGAGCGCGGTGGGCCCGTCATCGCCCTGTTCGTGCTCGACGAGGAATCCCCAGGCGTGCGCGCGCTCGGGGGCGCCGCGAAGTGGTGGCTGCACCACAGCCTGCTCGCCCTGCGCGAGCGCCTCGAGGAGATCGGCGGGGCGCTCGTGCTGCGCCGCGGCCAGGCCGAGGAGATCGTGCCAGCAGTCGCCGAGGACGCGGGCGCCGAGCTCGTCGTCTGGAACCGGCGCTACGGCGGGGCAGAGCGCGAGATCGACGCTCGCATCAAGCAGGGCCTCGTCGACGGTGGGATCGAGGCGCATAGCCTCCCCGGGTCGCTCCTCACGGAGCCCTGGCAGATCCAGACCGGTCAGGGTGAGGCCTACCGCGTGTACACGCCCTTCGCCAACGCCTGCCAGAGCCGCTTCCAGCACGAGCCGCCCCGCGTGCCGCTCGAGGCCCCGGACGCGCTGCCCCGCGGCTCGAAGGCGAGCTCGCTCGACTCCGACTCCCTCGACTCCTGGGAGCTGCTCCCCACACGACCTGACTGGGCCGAGGGCCTCCGCGAGGAGTGGACCCCCGGTGAGCACGGCGCCCACGAGCGTCTCGAGGCGTTCCTCGACGGGGTCGTCGGCGACTACAAGGCCGATCGCGACCGGCCAGACCTCGAGGGCACGAGCCGGCTCAGCCCGCACCTGCGCTGGGGCGAGATCTCCTCCGCCCAGGCCTGGCACGCCCTCGAGGGCCGCACGGGCGAGGGGGCGGCGACCTTCCGTCGCGAGCTGCTCTGGCGGGAGTTCGCCTGGCACACGCTCTACAGCTTCCCTGAGCTGCACACGCGGCCCTGGCGAGCCGCCTACGAGGACTTCCCGTGGCCCGAGCTCGACCGCGATGCGCTCGACGCGTGGCAGCGCGGCAGCACCGGGGTCCCCATCGTGGATGCCGGCATGCGCGAGCTCTGGCGCACGGGCAGCATGCACAACCGCATCCGCATGGTCACCGCCTCCTTCCTCACCAAGCACCTGCTCACCGACTGGCGTCGCGGCGAGGAGTGGTTCTGGGACACACTCGTCGACGCCGATCAGGCTTCCAACCCCTTCAACTGGCAGTGGGTCGCAGGCTCCGGTGTGGATGCCGCGCCCTACTTCCGGGTCTTCAACCCGGAGCGCCAGGCCGAGCGCTTCGACCCGCACGGGGCGTACGTGCAGCGATGGGTCCCCGAGGCCGGCAGCGACGAGTACCCGGAACCCATCGTGGGGCTGAAAGAGGGGCGGAAAGCCGCCCTCGCCGCCTGGCGCGAGGTTCGCTGACACCCGAGAGCGACCCGTCCAAAGCACCTCCGGGAACTGTCGGCGGCCGGTGCTAGATTGCCCGCACGTTGCACCGTCGACGCACCGGCATCCACCGGTCGCGGCCGAACGGCACACGAGGGGAACCAGGGGCATCATCATGGTTGAGTACCGCATCGAACTCGTCGGCGTTCCCGTCGCCGACGTCGACCGCTCGCGCGCCTTCTACGGCGAGACGCTGGGGTGGCCGGTCGACCACGACCAGGTGGTGAGCGACGAGATCCGGTTCGTGCAGGTGACTCCTCCGGGCTCCGCATGCTCGATCGCGTTCGGCATGGGCATCAGCGACATGCCTGCAGGTTCCCTGCGCGCGCTCCAGTGCGTCGTCGCGTCCATCGAGGAGGCGCACGCCGACCTCGAGAGCCGAGGCGTCGCCGTGAGCGACATCGACGAGCAGGCGTGGGGGCGCTTCGTCTCCTTCGCCGACCCTGACGGCAATTCCTGGTCCATCCAGGAGCTGCCCGACTCCTCCAAGATGGCCTGACCCAGTTCCACCGAAACGCAAGATCACCGACGAAAGGGATGCACCACATGACGGAAAAGAAGAGCGGATACGAAGAGTTCAAGGTCTCCGGGGAGAACCTCCTCGGCAAGGTCAAGGAGCTCATCCACGAGGGCAACGTGCGTCGCGTGTTCATCAAGAACGACGACGGCACGACGCTCCTCGAGATCCCCCTGACCGCTGGCCTCGCCGTCACCGTCGTCGCCGCGGCACTCGCCCCGGTGCTCGTCGCGGTGGGTGCGATCGCAGCGCTCGTGACGCAGGTGACGGTCGGCGTCGAGCGCCGCGGCCCGGACTCCACCGACCGTGCGGGCAGCTCGGCTGACACCGACGGCGTGCCGAAGAGCGACGTCGTCGCGCCTGCGCCCGCCGCGGAGGCCACCGACCCGGACCTGGGACCGACGACGGCGTAGCTTGTCCTTCACACCGCCGGAGCTTCGGCTACCGGCGGTGTGAAGCTCGCGCTTGCTACTCTGTGGGTTCCCAGAGCCGAGAGGCGCGTGACCAGTGCCAGAACCAGAGACCGTCACCCCCAGGTCCGACGCGGAGATCGCCGCTGCTTCGACGTTCGCCGATCAGGCGGGCGACGCCGCCGAGCTGGGTGCCCGACTCCGGGTGCTCCGTGAGGAGGCCGGCCTCTCCCTCAGGGAGCTGGCGAGGCGCCTCGACATCTCCGCCAGCGCCGTCTCCCAGATCGAGCGTGGCGTCATGCGGCCGAGCGTGAATCGGCTGATCGCGATCGTCGGCGAGCTGGGTGCCTCCATCACGGATGTCTTCGCGGGCGGCACTGGCGCTCATGCCGAGCGTTCGAGCTTCGGCAGCTACAGCCTGCTCCGGCAGGGCGAGGTCGCCCCTGTGGTGCTCGAGAACGGCGTGATCTACCGCCGCCTCTCCGGTTCGCGCACCTCCGGCATCGACCATTTCGAGTCGACCTTCCCGCCCATGACCTCCGCCTCTGCGGGCGACGCGAGCTCGTTCGCGACCCACACGGGCGTCGAGTCAGGGGTCGTCATCTCCGGCGAGCTCACCGTCGAGGTGCATGGCGACACCGTGACCCTGCGTGCCGGCGATTCCATCACGTACTCCTCGGAGACACCGCACCGTGTGAGCAACCGCTCGCCGGAGCCGTGCGTCGCGAACTGGGTCATCGCAAGGGCCCCGCACTCCGACCCGAGCGATCCGCTGTTCTCCGAGTCGCACACCGCGCGCAGCTGACGGCAGCTCACCCCTCCGCTGAGGCGGGCTCGTCGGCGCTGAGGTGAGCTCGTCGGCGGTGTTCTCGAAACGCATCGAAACCTCTCTTTTACCTCGCTGAAATCTCCCACGGGGCGTGAAGGGATAGCTTTACGGTTATCCGCCACGGAGGGATCTGCCTGTGCTCATCAGCGACTTCAATCGGCTCAGCGAAGCCGATGCAGCCGACTTCGCCGCGACGCTCGTCGCAATACCCACCTTCACGACCACGATGGTTCGATCGCGACCGTTCGCCTCGAAGGCCGCCATGCGAGAGCGCGCCGCCGAGGCGGCGTCCGCCTGGAGCCAGGCTGAGGTGCAGCTCGCGCTGTCCGGCCACCCGCGCATCGGCGAGCGGGCCAGCGCCGCCGAACCGGGCGCCGGGCACTCCGCCAGGGAGCAGGGGGCAGTCGCCACCGCGGGCGATGAGCTCCGCGAGCGCATCGCCGAAGGCAACCGCCGTTACGAGGCGCGCTTCGACCGCATCTTCCTCGTCAGGGCGGCGGGCCGCTCCCCCGCAGAGATCCTGGAGCAGCTCGAGGCGCGCCTCGAAAACGAAGACGACGCGGAGCTCGCCGTCGTCGCCTCGGAACTCCGCGACATCACCCTCCTCCGCCTCGAGGAATCGGTGACCGAATGACCAGCCACATCACGAGCCACGTGCTCGACAGCTCTGTCGGACTGGCCGCCCCGGGTGTGCGCATCCGCCTCCGGACACTCGACGGCCGGGAGCTGGCGCAGGCGGTGACGGATGCGGACGGCCGCGTCACCGACCTCGGCCCGGAGGCCCTCCCCGCCGGCTCCTACGAGCTCGTCTTCGAGACGGGCGCGTACTTCGCCGAGCGCGGCGTCGCGACCTTCTACCCGCACATCACGGTGGCGTTCACCGTCGCGAGCGCACCAAGCACGGCCGGCGACGGCGACCCGCCGCACTGCCACGTGCCACTGCTGCTGAGCCCATTCGCCTACTCGACCTACAGGGGGACCTGACCATGACCGACGTCACCGTGAGTCTCGGCGCGAACAAGTACGGCAAGGCGGAGAACCGCCTCGTCAGGATCACCCGCGACACCGATCGCCACGAGATCGAAGACCTCAACATCACCAGCCAGCTGCGCGGAGCGGCCCTCGCCGGGTCCTACCTGGACGGCGACAACTCGCTCGTCGTCGCCACCGACACGCAGAAGAACACCATCTTCGCGTTCGCCCGCGAACACGGCGTCGGCTCCCCCGAGAGCTTCCTCCTCAAGCTCGGCTCGCACTTCGTCGACGCGTTCGAGTGGATCGAGGGCGGCCTGTGGCAGGCCGAGCAGTTCGAGTGGGAGCGCATCCGCGTGGACGGCGCCGAGCACGACCATGCCTTCGTGCGCAAAGGCCAGGCGACCCGGCTCGCGACCGTGCAGAAGATCGACGGAGGGACCCACGTCACGGCCGGGCTCAAGGACCTGACGGTGCTCAAATCGACGGGCAGCGAGTTCCACGGCTTCCCGCGAGACAAGTACACGACCCTCGCGGAGGCGACCGACCGCATCCTCGCGACCTCCGTCACGGCGCGCTGGCGCTACATGCCAGAGGCCGTGGATGCGGAGCCCGACTACAACGCCCTCTACGAGGCGATCTCCGCGGTCCTCATCTCGACCTTCGCGACCGTCCACTCCCTCGCCCTGCAGCAGACCCTGTGGCAGATGGGCAAGGCCGCGATCGAGCAGTTCCCCGAGATCGCGGAGGTGCGCTTCGCGATGCCGAACAAGCACCATTTCCTCGTCGATCTCTCCCCGTTCGACCTCGACAACCCCGGCGAGGTGTTCTTCGCCGCCGACCGCCCCTACGGCCTCATCGAGGGAACCGTCATCCGAGACGGCGTCGCACCGGCGCCCGAGGCCTGGGCAGACACGCCCGGGTTCATCTAGGGTCCTGCCGGCCAGCGAGCCGGCGTTCTCCGCACACCCTCAGCTCAGCGCTCCGCCCAGCTCCCGCGTGGCAGCGCTGCTTGACGACCCCAAGAGAGGTCAGCTCATGTCTCCCGATTCCCGCAGAAGCCAAGCGCCCTCGACTCCTCCGGCAGCATCCGCATCACCGTCACCGGATGCTCGCCCGGAGGACGAACGGCTCAGCCCGGGCAAGACCGTCGGCTACGGCGTCCAGCACATCCTCGCGATGTTCGGCGGCGTCATCGCCGTTCCCCTCATCGTGGGTGGCGCCGCCGGCCTCGACGTCGGCCAGAAGGCGCTGCTCGTCGCCTGCGCGCTCTTCGTCAGCGGCGCGGCGACCGTGCTGCAGACCATCGGGGTGCCCTACTTCGGCTCGAGGCTCCCCCTCGTGCAGGGGATCTCGTTCGCGGCCGTCTCGACCATGCTCGCCATCATCGGCAGCAACGGGGAGACCGGACTCCAGACCGTGTTCGGCGCCGTCATCGTCGCGAGCGCCATCGGCCTCATCGTGGCCCCGTTCTTCGCCAGGATCGTGCGGTTCTTCCCTCCCGTCGTGACCGGATCGATCATCACCGTCATCGGCCTCTCCCTGATGCCGGTCGCGGGACGCTGGGTGACGGGCTCCGACCCGACCGCCGAGGGATTCGCATCCGCCGACAAGATCGGCCTCGCCCTGCTCACGTTCGCGGTGGTGCTCATCCTGAGCAAGATCCGCGCCCTCTCCCGGCTCGCCGTGCTGCTGGGCCTCGCCATCGGCACGGTCTTCGCGCTCATCCTCGGCCAGGCCGACTTCGACGCCGTCGGGTCCGCGTCGATCTTCGCGTTCCCGCAGCCCTTCGCCTTCGGCATGCCGATCTTCGAGACCGGCGCCATCGTCTCCATGACGATCGTGATCCTCGTCATCATGGTCGAGACGACGGCAGATGTGCTGGCCGTCGGAGAGGTCGTCGGAACGAAGGTCGACTCGCGCCGCGTCGGCGACGGGCTGCGCGCCGACATGCTGTCCTCGCTCATCGCCCCCGTGTTCAACTCGTTCCCCGCGACCGCCTTCGCGCAGAACGTCGGGCTCGTCGCCCTGACCGGCATCAAGAGCCGCTTCGCCGTCGCGGCCGGAGGCGGGCTGTTGGTCCTCCTCGGCCTCTCCCCCATGGCCGCCGCCGTCTTCAGTGTCATCCCGAGCCCCGTGCTGGGCGGCGCGGGCATCGTGCTCTTCGGCAGCGTCGCGGCCAGCGGCGTGCGCACCCTCTCGAAGGTCGACTACACCGGCAACAACAACATGATCATCGTTGCCTCGTCGCTGGCCTTCGGGCTCATCCCGGTCGTCTCGACGCAGTTCTGGCACGCGTTCCCCGACTGGTTCGTGACGATCTTCGACTCGGGCATCAGCGCGGCGGCGATCGTCTCGGTGGCCCTGAACCTCTTCTTCAACGTGTGGCTCCCCGGCACCCCGGAGCAGCCGTCGAACCTGGCGGCCGCGCCCGCACTCCGGGTGCAGACCGAGGAGCTGCGGGTGCTGAAGTCCGGTGGCTCACTCCACGAGCACTCCTACGAGCACAACCCGACGCCCGTCGAGCAGGGCACCCGCGCCCGTCCGTCGGGGCCGGACGAAAGCTGAGGATCCGGTCGGCGGGTGCGACCGCCCGGAATGACTCCGACCCCGCCTCGGTTGCACCCCAGTGTCCAGTTCGACACAGCGGAAGGCGACAACATGAAGGTGTTCCTGACCGGAGCGACCGGCTACATCGGCTCGGCAGTCCTGCGCGCGCTCCTCGCGAACGGCCACGCCGTGACCGCCGCGGTGCGCAGCGAGGAGAAGGCGGCGCGCGTTCGAGAGACCGGCGCAAAGGCGGTTGTCGTCGACCTCACCGACCGGGCGGCGCTCGCCCCGCTGCTCCGCCAGGCGGAGGGCGTCATCCACACCGCATCGGCGCAAGACGTCGACCCCAGCTTCGTGCCCAACGTGCTCAACGAGCTGGTGCACTCCCCGACGCAGTTCGTGCACACGAGCGGCATCTGGCTGTTCGGCGACAACTCGTCCATCACGGAGGAGTCCGAAGCCGACGCACCCGAGATCGTGTCGTGGCGCGTCCCCATCGACCGCCAGGTCATCAACAGCAACGTCAACACCGCGATCATCGCACCCGCGGTGGTCTACGGCGGGCAGGGCGGCGTCACCCAGCTCCTCGCTGGTGACGGGTCCGCCCCCGTGTCCCTCGTCGGCGACGGCAGGCAGCGGTGGACACTCGTCCACGTCGACGACCTCGCCGAGCTGTACGTCCGGGTCCTCGAGAAGGGTGCCGCCGTCGGCTACGTGATCGCGGCCAGCGGAGAGAACCCCACGGTTCGCGAGATCGCCTCGTCGGGGCACGGCACGGTCGAGCTCGTCGAGGAGACACCGGATGCGAGCCGCGAGCGGCTCGGCGCCCCCTTCGCCGACGCGCTCCTGCAGGACCAGGCCGCGACCGGGCAGTACGCGCGGGACGCCTACGGGTGGACGCCGACGTCCGGTGACTGGCTGAAGGCCGAGCACAGCTGAACGACGACCGCCGTGCGGGCGGCATCCGCTCGGCTCCGTAGGCTGGTGCCATGAGCACGTTCGGCGCTCCGGAGGTCGACCGGAGGAGCCTGCCCCTCTACGAGGCAGGCTCCATCGACGTGCCGTATGTCATCGACGGCATGAACGAGGCGATCGAGCGGAACACGTTCTGGGAGGAGCACTCCCACCCCACGCACGAGCTCATCTGGAACACGCGCGGCGCGTCCTCGCTGACCGTCGGCCCACGCACGTGGACGATCACGCCGGCCGTCGGCCTCTGGATCCCCGCCGGGGTCAGGCACACGGCGTGGACGCCGGCCGGCACCTGGTACCGGACGGCGATGTTCAGCGTGCAGACGACGGCCCCCATCGCCGACGAACCCGTCGCTGTCGACGTCACCGACCTGCTGCGCCTGCTGCTCGACCGTCTCGCGGAGCCCGGACTCGACGACGCGTCCCGGGCGACGACCGAGGCGATGGTGCTCGACGTGCTCGCCCCCTCCCCGCATGAACTGCTGCTGCGCATCCCCGACTCGCCCCTGCTCGCTCCCATCGTCGACGCGGTCAGGGCGGATGTCCGCGACGCTGGCACACTCGAGGAGTGGTCGGTCGAGCTGGGTGTGAGCGCCCGCACGATCACACGGCAGTTCCAGTCGGAGACCGGCCTGGGCTTCAGCCGCTGGGTCGCAACGGCTCGCATCCAGCGCGCCATCGTGCTCCTCACTGACGGAGAGAGCATCGACGACGTTGCGGTCGCCACGGGGTTCCGGTCGGCGAGCGCCTTCGGCACCGCGTTCCGGCGGGTCACGGGGATGAGTCCGGGGCGGTTCCGGGCTCAGTAGCCCTGGCGGGCTGAAGCAGCCGCCGATCGCGACCACACGCACCACACGGTGTCCGTTTCGCAAAGAAATGTGTCGGTTCGCCTCGATTGCAAACGCGACGCGCGTCGCTTAGCTTTGGTAAGGCACTCCTAACAGGGCAAGCTCTCGGCCCTGCACGGCTGCCGCTGACTTCGACACCGCACCCCGCCTCTCCGCCGCCAGACGGCGTTCATCGGCGTGCGCAAAAGGCTCAGCTCCCCCCTCGAAAGGACACCATGCCCCGCGCTTCCAAGCTCGTCGCCCTCGCCGCGACAGCGCTGCTCACGGCAGGCCTCGCCGCCTGCTCGACCACCCCCTCCGCCGGCACGAACGCGGAGCCGGGCGCAGCGAACGGCGACTTCACGCCGATCACCATCGAGCACGCCCTCGGCACGACGGAGATCACCGAGAAGCCCGAGCGCATCGCCACGGTCAACTGGGCCAACCAGGAAGTGCCCCTCGCCCTCGGTGTCGTGCCCGTCGGCATGGCCAGGGCCGACTTCGGCGACGACAACGGCGACGGCATCCTCCCCTGGGTGAGCGAGAAGCTCGAAGAGCTCGGTGGCGAGACCCCGGTGCTCTTCGACGAGACCGACGGCGTCGACTTCGAGGCCGTCGCGGACACGAACCCCGACGTCATCCTCGCCGCCTACTCGGGCCTGACGCAGGAGGACTACGACACCCTCTCCGAGATCGCACCGGTCGTCGCCTACCCGGAGACGGCCTGGGCGACCTCGTGGCGCGACATGATCCGCCTCAACAGCCAGGGCATGGGCCTCGAGGCCGAAGGCGACGCACTCATCACCGAGCTCGAGGGTGAGATCGAGGCGACGGCGGCCAAGTACCCGGCCATTCAGGGCAAGAAGACCATGTTCCTCACCCACGTCGACGAGACCGACCTCAGCCAGGTCAGCTTTTACACGACGCACGACACCCGCAGTGCCTTCTTCGAGGACCTCGGCATGACGTTCCCGCAGAGCCTCGTCGACGCGTCGGCATCGACCGACCAGTTCTCGCAGACCATCAGCGCCGAGCAGAGCGACACGCTCGCCGACGTCGAGATCATCGTCACCTACGGTGGCGAGGAGCTCGTCCAGACCCTCCAGGGCGACCCCGTGCTCTCGCAGATCCCCGCCGTCGCCAACGGCTCGATCGTCAACCTGCCAGGCACGGAGCCACTCGGCACGGCCGCGAACCCCACGCCGCTGTCCATCTCGTGGATCCTCGACGACTACGTCGCGCTCCTCTCGCAGGCAGCAGAACAGGTCAAGTGACCCAGACCGCTCCTCCCGTAGCCGCCGGGGGTGTCGCCATCGTGCGACGCCCCCGGCGGCTGCGGGCGTTGTGGTTCCTCCTCGCGATCTCCTCGCTCGGCGCGCTCATCGTCGTGTCCGTCATGATCGGATCGCGCGACGTGAGCTGGGCGGATGCGGTGGCAGCCCTCGGCGGATCGACGAACGGCTTCGACGAGGCGGCCGTCGCGAAGCGCATCCCCCGCACCTTCCTCGCCGTCGCCGTCGGGGCCGCCCTCGGCGTCTCGGGCGCCGTCATGCAGGGCGTCACCAGGAACCCGCTCGCAGACCCGGGCATCCTCGGCGTCAACATGGGCGCATCCCTCGCCGTCGTGACGGGAATCGCCTACTTCGGCCTGGCTTCCGCGTCGAGCTTCATCTGGGTCGCCATCTCCGGCGCGGCCCTCGCGGCCGTCTTCGTGTACGTCGTCGGCTCGCTCGGGCGGGGCGGCGCGACGCCCCTCAAGCTCGCCCTCGCCGGTGCGGCGACGTCGGCCGCGCTCGCATCGTTCGTGACCGCCATCATCCTGCCCCGGGGCGACATCAGCCAGAGCGCCAGGTCGTGGCAGATCGGCGGCGTCGGCGGAGGCACCTGGGACAGCATCTCGCAGGTCCTGCCGTTCCTCATCGTCGGCTTCCTCGTCAGCCTCGCCTCCGCGAAGGGCCTCAACTCGCTTGCCCTCGGCGACGATCTCGCCGCTGGGCTCGGCGAACGCGTCGCGCTGACGCGCGGCGCGGCGGCCCTCGGCGCCGTCGTGCTCTGCGGCGCCGCCACCGCCGTCACGGGCCCCATCGCGTTCGTCGGCCTCGTCGTGCCTCACGCCTGCCGCCTCATGTTCGGCGTCGACCACCGCTGGGTGCTGCCCTTCTCCGCCGTCGTCGGCGCCTCCCTGCTGACGGGGGCGGATGTGCTCGGCCGCATCCTCACCCGCCCGTCCGAGATCGACGTGGGCATCATCACGGCCATCATCGGAGCCCCCATCTTCATCTGGATCGTCCGCCGCTCGAAAGTGCGCGCCCTATGACCGCGACCCGCCCTAGGGGCTCTGCCGCGCCAGCCTCCTCGCCGACCTCGCTCGCCCCGGCCTCCCCGAACTCCGTCATCGAGGCGACAGCCCGCGCCGTCGCGCGCAGCCGCGGCCGACGCAACGCGCGACGCCGACTGCTGATGCTGGTACTCGTCGCCCTCATCCTCGTCGTCTTCGTCGTCTCGCTCATGGTCGGACAGACCTTCTACGGCCTCGACCAGGTCATCGCCGTCGTCCTCGGCCAGGACGTGCAGGGCGCGACCTTCACGGTCGGGCGGCTCCGGCTCCCGCGTGCCGTACTCGCGATCCTCGCCGGCCTCGCGTTCGGCCTCGCCGGCGTCACCTTCCAGACGATGCTGCGCAACCCGCTCGCGAGCCCCGACATCATCGGCATCTCCTCCGGCGCCAGCGCGGCCGCGGCCTTCGGCATCGTCACGCTCTCGCTTGGCGCGAGCGAGGTGTCCTTCTTCGCGATCTTCGTCGGCCTCGGCGTCGCCATCCTCATCTACGTCCTGTCGTTCAAGGGCGGCGTCACGGGAACGCGCCTCATCCTGATCGGCATCGGCATCGCCGCCATGCTCGACAGCATCACCAACTACGTGCTCTCGCAGGCCGCCCAGTGGGACCTCCAGGAAGCGCTGCGCTGGCTCAATGGCAGCCTCAACGGCGCATCCTGGAACGCCATCCTCCCGGTCGCGATCTCGATCGTCGCGCTCGTCCCGATCCTCCTCGCCCAGAGCCGCAGCCTCTCGGCAACGCAGCTCGGCGACGACACCGCAGCGGCCCTCGGGGTGCGCGTCAACCGCACGAGGCTCATCGTCATCGTCACCGCCGTCGGCGTGCTCTCCTTCGCGACAGCCGCCGCAGGCCCCATCGCCTTCGTCGCGTTCCTCGCCGGACCCATCGCCGCCCGGCTCTTCGGCGGAGGCGGATCACTCCTCATCCCCGCCGGCCTCGTCGGAGCCCTCCTCGTGCTCGTCGCCGACCTCGTCGGCCAGTTCCTCCTCGGCACCCGCTACCCCGTCGGCGTCGTGACCGGCGTGCTCGGTGCGCCGTTCCTCATCTACCTGATCATCCGCACGAACCGCGCGGGAGGCTCGCTATGACCGCAGACCACACCCTCATCGTCGAGCAGCTCAGCCTGGGCTACGGCGACCGAGTCGTCATCGACGAGCTTGACCTCCTCGTGCCGCCAGGCAAGGTCACGGCGATCGTCGGTGCGAACGCGTGCGGCAAGTCCACGCTGCTGCGCTCCATGTCGCGGCTCCTCACGCCTCGCGACGGGCACGTCCTCCTCGACGGCAAGGAAGTGCACAGGACACCCGCGAAGCAGCTCGCGCGCATCCTCGGGCTCCTCCCCCAGTCCCCCATCGCCCCCGAGGGCATCACGGTCGCCGACCTCGTCGGCCGCGGTCGCCACCCGCACCAGAGCATCCTCTCCAGGTGGAGCCACGACGACGACCTCGCCGTCGCCGCCGCCCTCGAAGCGACCGAGACGACGGCTCTCGCCGACCGCCACGTCGACGAACTCTCCGGCGGGCAGCGGCAGCGAGTGTGGATCGCGATGGCCCTCGCCCAGCAGACCGACCTGCTGCTGCTCGACGAGCCGACGACCTTCCTCGACGTCAGCCACCAGATCGAGGTGCTCGACCTCCTCACCGACCTCAACCAGTCCCGCGGCACGACCATCGTCATGGTGCTCCACGACCTCAACCTCGCAGCGCGCTACGCCGACCACCTCATCGCGCTCGCCGACGGCGGACTGCACGCAGCGGGCGAGCCCGGCGACGTCCTCACGGTCGACACGGTGCGCGCCGTCTTCGGACTCGAGAGCCTTGTGGTGCAGGACCCCGTCTCCGGCCGGCCGCTCATGGTGCCCATCGGTCGCCACCACTCGGCGGATGCACCCGTCACGCATCCCGAAGGTTCATCCGCGACAATTGGGGCTCGAACACACGCGTGATCGAGCGGGACCACACCCCGCTCTCTCCGCCGAGACGAAGGACAGGGTGCCGACCGTGAGCGATGCAGGCGTCGAGATCCTCGCTCCCCTCGGGCACCCGGAAGAGGTCGAATCCGGCAGTACGCCCAATGCGCAGCTCCCGGAACGCGCGGACGAAGCAGTCCCAGCCGGCTTCCCCTCACCCGCCCAGGGCTACTACTCCGGCCCCGTCGACCTCAACCGGCACCTCATCAACGACCCCGCCGCGACCTTCATCGTCCGCGTCAGCGGCGACAGCATGATCGGGGCCGGCATCTTCGACGGCGACGAGATCATCGTCGACCGCTCCCTCGAACCGCACGACGGCAACGTCGTCATCGCCGTCGTCGACGGCGAGCTCACCGTCAAGCGCCTGCGCTTCGAGCACGGCCGCGTGCGCCTCGCGCCCGAGAACCCCGCGTACGCCGACATCGTGCTCGAAGAGCTCAGCGAGCTCACCGTGTGGGGCGTCGTCACGAGATGCCTCCACCGTGTCTGAGATGACGGACACGACGCGCGACTCGACCCAGGCCTCGCCGCTGCCGCTCCGGCAGCCCGCGATCGCCATCGTCGACGCCAACAACTTCTACGCATCCTGCGAGCGCATCTTCGACCCCAGCCTCGAAGGCAAGCCCATCGTCGTGCTCTCCAACAACGACGGATGCGTCATCGCGCGCTCCGAGGAGGCGAAAGCCGTCGGCATCCCGATGGGCGCCCCCTGGCAGGCCATCGCCCCGGAAGCCGCGATGAAGGGCGTCGTCGCCCGCTCCAGCAACTACGAGCTCTACGGCGACATCAACGCCCGTACCATCGAGCTCCTCGGCCGCTACACGCCATCGCAGGAGGTGTACTCGATCGACGAGAGCTTCATCCGGCTGCCAGGCGACCGCCGGGAGGCCCTCGCCGTCGCCCGCGAGATCAGGGTGGCGATGCGGAAGCTCATCGGCATCCCCGTCAGCATCGGGATCGCCCCGAGCAAGACGCTCGCCAAGCTCGCCAACCGCGGCTCCAAATCCGAACCATCGCTCGGCGGCGTCTGCCATCTCGGCGCCTACGGGCGCGAGCAGCTCAGCGGGATCCTCAGCACCATCGACATCGGCGACGTCTGGGGCGTCGGGCGCAAGATGGCCGCGAAATACGTGGGCCTCGGCATCCGCACCGCCCTCGACCTCCGCGAGTCCTCGCCCACCGCCATCCGCCGCCGCTACGGCGTCGTCCAGGAGCGCGTCGTCCAGGAGCTGCGCGGCATCGACTGCCTCCCCATCGACGAGGTCCCGTCGGAGCGCGAGCAGATCCAGTTCTCCCGCTCCTTCGCAGTGCCCATCTCGACGGTGCAGGAGCTCGAGGAGGTGCTCTCCGTGTACACGCAGCGCGCCTCCGCCCGGCTCCGCGCGCAAGGCTCGCTCACGCGGGCCATGAGCTGCTACGCGGCGACCTCCCCCTTCCGCGAAGGGCACGAGTCGCACGCCGTGTCCGTCGCCTTCCCGGAACCCACCGACGACCCGGTCGTGCTCTTCCGCGCAGCCGCCACCGCCCTCGGCCCGCAGCTGCGAGCCGAGCTGAAGTACGTGCGCGTCGGCGTCTCGCTCTTCGAGTTCGTCGCGCGAGACTCGTACGCGGCGCTCGACATCTTCGACGAGCGCGGCGAAGACAGGCGCGTGGGCGAGGCCCTCGACGCCGTCGCCGCGAAGTTCGGCCAGGACTCGCTTGGGCTCGGCATCGCCGGCCTCCGTAGCGGGCGGAGCTGGACCATGCGCCGCGACATGGTCTCACCCCGCGCAACCACCCACTGGGACGAGCTGGCGGTCGTCAAGGCGGAGTGAGTGTCGCAGTTCTCGGTTAACGTGAATTCTGGTTTTCATCCGCATCGGATAGAACACACGTACCAATAACTGCCGAATGAAGTGCACGTCATGTCTGTGGACAGACTCACTGAACCGCAAGCCGTACCCCAAGTGCTCCAAGAAAGTTATCCACCACCCTCTCGAATGTCGGTGGTTGTTCGTAGACTTTGGGCATGCAGCAGCGCGACAGACACGAGGGGTTGGGCTCAGGGCCGACCCCGGTTCCGGATCCGGGGTTTGACCCTTCGGACCCGGCTTCTGTCGCGGCTCGCCGCTCGGAGATCCTCGCGATGGAGGAAGCAGCCGCGGCGATGCTCGCGGCCGGCGCCGCCCTGCAGCTGCGAGCCCACGCCGCCGCGTACGACTTCGGGCACGCCCTCGATGTCGCCGAGGGGTGCGCGGAATCGGCCATGCACGTGCGATCGATCGCGAACGAGGTCGGCCTGCTCGTGAAGCTCGCCGCCGGCACCGCCCAGGGACACCTCGCGACAGCATCGGTGACGCTGCGCGAGTTCCCGGCCCTCGCCCTCGCGCTCGAGAGCAATGCTGCGACCCCCGCGCAGGTGCACAAGCTCGTCGAGACCGGCCTGAAGATCAACCACGACGACCCGGCCGAGCAGACCCACCGGCGCGGCGAGTTCGTCCAGGTCATGCTGGAGCGCGTGCGCCGGGAGCCGCTCCCGCCGGCAGCGCTGCAGAACGCGGCCGAGCGCGTCGCGGAAGAGCTCACCGGGGAGTCCATCGATCAACGCCACGAACGCGCGAAGCAACGGCGCCGCGTGAGCGTCGAGGACCTCGGCGACGGCATGAGCATCCTGCGCGTACTCACGAGCTCCTTCCTCGCGCACGCCATCCGCGACCGCGCGCGCAAGCAGAGCAAAGCCATCATCAAAGCCCGCCCCAAACCAGCCACCAACACCCCCAAGGGCAGCACGGCCGGCGAGACCGGCCAGACGGGCGAGCTGGCAGACGCGGCAGCGCTCGACGAGCGCACCCTCGACCAGGTCATGTCCGACGTCATCGCCGACCTGCTCCTCACGAGCGACCCCACCGTCTCGAGCGCCGCGAAAGGCATTCAAGCCACCGTTCAGCTCAGCATCCCCATCACGACACTCTTCCCCGACCCCACCCGGCCGGGTCGGGCCCCGGCGCTGCTCGAGGGCATGTCCCCCATGCCCATCGAAGACGCGAAACACCTCGCCGCGACCGCACCCGCCTTCATCCGCCTCCTCACCCACCCCATCACCGGAGCACTCCAAACCGTCGACTCCTACACCCCCACCGCGGCCATGCGCGCCTTCCTGAAAGCCCGCGACATCCACTGCCGCTTCATCGGCTGCCGCCAACCCGCCACCAACTGCGAACTCGACCACACCATCGACCACCAATACGGCGGCACAACCGCCACCTGGAACCTCAGCGACTTCTGCAAAAACCACCACATCATCAAGCACCACACCGCCTGGACCGTCACCCAACACGACGGCGGCACCCTCGAATGGACCACCCCAAGCGGAAAAACCTACACAGACCACCCCGAACCCCACGGCCCCACCTTCACACCCACCGACGACCTGCCCTGGCGGCGAGGCAGCAAACCGCCCCGCGAACGAGACGAGGATCCCCCGCCCGCGGCACCCAGTGCCCCTGCGGAGCCACCGTTCTGACTCGACTCCACTCGAGGGTTGAGGAAGGGGTCCGGCGGCGTGCCGTCTGGGCCGTCGGCCCGCCGGCTTCGCCTGGGAATAGGCGAGAAAGGGGCCCTGTTGCATTGCGTGTGACGACAGCAGCGCAGAACACATCTCAGGCCGCATCAACCCAGGCTCCGATCCGCATCGACATCTGGTCGGACATCGCCTGCCCCTGGTGCTACATCGGCAAGCGGAAACTGGAGAGCGGCATCGAGCAGTTCTCCGCGTCGGGTGACGCCCCGACCGTGGAGATCGAATACCACAGCTACGAGCTGTCCCCCGATACGCCCATCGACTTCCACGGCTCGACCACCGAGTACCTCGCCGAGCGCAAGGGACTCCCCGTCGTGCAGGTCGAGCAGATGCTCGACCGCGTCACCGGCATCGCGAAGGACGTCGGCCTCGACTACGACTTCGACTCCGTCCAGCACGTCAACACCGTGCGCGCGCACGAGCTCATCCACTTCGCGAAGGCCAACGGCCGCCAGCTCGACGCGAAGGAGCGCCTCCTCAAGGCCTACTTCGTCGAAGGACGCGACCTCAGCGACATCGAAGTGCTCGCCGACCTCGCCGAAGAGCTTGGCCTCGACCGCGCCGCTGCCGTGCACGCGCTCGAAGAGCGAGTCCACCACGACGATGTCCTCGCCGACCAGCAGCAGGCGCAGGCGTACGGCATCCAAGGCGTCCCGTTCTTCGTCATCGACGGCAAGTACGGCGTCTCCGGGGCCCAGGAAGCGGCGACCTTCGCGGATGTCCTGAACAAGGTCACCACCGACCGCGACAACACGACCGCGTGACCGACCACTTGACCGACGGCGTGAACGAGTCCGCCACCGCCACGACCGACGCCCCCACCACTGCTGCGGCCGCGACTGCAGACACGGAAACTTCGGGTGTGAGCCCAGGTGCCCTTGACGCAAACTCGGACGCCGCTCCGGGCTCCGTTCAGGCAGGCGGCTTCACGATGCTGGGGGACGCAGGCATCGCCTGCGAGGGCGACGCCTGCCTGATCTGAGCAGAGCAGGGCAGAGCAGAGCAGGGCTGCGTCCCGCACAGCAGCTCGGCTCTGAACTCCCCCCCCCGCCGCCGAGGCAGCAGGAAGAGCGCGAGTTGGCTCCGGCGCGCGTCTCCGCTCCTGAGCGGCGCGGGCGCTCCGGTGTGATGGACTCTCCCCATGGGATTCACGAGTTTCGTCGCCGTTGGTGACAGTTTCACCGAGGGCGTGGGCGATGAGCTGCCGGATGGCCGGGTGCGCGGCTGGGCTGACCTCGTCGCGCAGGGTCTCGCCGTCTCGTCGCCGGAGCCGGTCACCTACGCGAACCTCGCCATCCGGGGGCGACTTCTCGACGCGATCCTCGAAGAGCAGCTCCCCGCCGCCATTGCCCTCAAGCCGCAGCTCATGAGCCTCAACGGCGGCGGCAACGACATCCTCCGCCCCCGCGTCTCCATCGATGACGTCGCCCAGCGGCTCGTCGACGGCGCCAAGCAGGCACTCGACGCCGGCATCCACGTCATCCTCCTCTCGGGCGCGAACCCCTCGGACCACCTCCCCATGGGTAAGCGCATCGCCGCGCGCGGAGACGCGCTCGCCGCCGCGGTGCACGCCAAGATGCCGCCGCAACCCGGCATCACCTTCGTCGACAACTGGGCGGACCCTGAGCTGCGCCACCTCGACTACTGGTCGCGCGACCGCCTCCACATGGGTGTGAGCGGCCACCGGAGGGTCGCCGCGAACGTCCTCACCGCCCTCGACGTGCCAGCACCTGACTTCGGGCCCCAGACCCCCAGCATCCAGCGACCCCGCAACTCCGAGTACTGGCGTGAGTACGTGCTTCCCTGGATCGGCCGTCGGCTCACCGGCAAGTCGTCAGGTGACTCGCGCACGCCGAAGTACCCGACGCTCGACCCGGTCGCCACCGACTAGCAGCGCCGTCAGCGAAAGAGGCGGCCCGCAGACGCTGCCGTCGATGTCATCGCTCATGAGAAAACCTTCTCATTCAGGCTTCGTGCCGTATAGTGGTTGAGTCGACGCATGGTCACCCCGCTTCTCGCGGACATTCCAGATCCTGCCTGTCGCCATCCGCGCCACCGGATCCGTGGCCACCAGGACCCAAGTCCGAGACGCCCACCCTGCTCACGAGCACGAGTCGGCTGACCAGCAGGCGCCCACAGCGGCGCACACATGCTTGAAAGAACGCGCCCCGCCAACGCTGGCGGGTTGCGCCGCAACGAAACGAAGAATCGCATCACACTCGCAATACCATTCACCCTGCCCGCACCTCGAGTCTCTTGGCGACAAGCCGACGACGACGTGTACGCGGCAACCATCAGCGACGAGTTCGCTGGCTTCATCACGATCGCAGACACCGGACTGCACACCCTCCAGGGCCCCCAGGGCCAGAGCATCGGCGACTACGGGACGCTCGACGAAGCCCAAGAGGCTCTCTCCGAGGCCCTCTTCCCCGTCGAGCACGACCAGTCGGACGTCGCGGCGGCACGTCCCCGGCGCCGCCGGACCGGACGCCGCGCTCCCGCCAACACCCGCACAGCCGGGTAGCGGACCCAGCCAGATCGCCTGACCAGCTGCAGAGCGGGCCCATCTGCACAGTGGGTGCATCCGGACAGCGGGTGCATCTGCACAGCGGTGCGTCCGGATGGCGGACCCAGCTGCAAGCGGCCGCATCAGGATTTCAGGTGCGTCCGGCTAGCGGCCCAGCCGCAAAACCGGCGCACCCAGCTGGGCTGCCCCGTGCGGCTGCGTCATACCGAGCGCTCCAGTCCAGGGCTGCCCCGCTCAGCGTCGTGCCGGACGCGATCTCGGACACGTCTCCTCCTGCGCGACCTCGAGTCCCGCTGTGAGCGAGCGGCCCTGAGCTAGCGGGCCTGTTCGTCCGCGCCGGTCGGCACCGGGGCGGGCGGCGTCACCCCATCGGGTGCGGCCCCTGCTGACGGCGCCGAGTTCGGCACCACGGGGTCGGGACGCCAGCCGTGCGCGTGGAAGTGCGTGCTCTCACCGGAGCCGCCTTCGTCTCGCCACCGCTCCTCGCCCTCGGGAACTCCCTCGTCGATGTTGGTGACTCCCATGATCTTCGCCGCCTCACTGCGCTCGGATCTTCGCGGGCTACTGACTGCGGCCCGACTGATCCCAGGGAAGCACTCGAGGCTCCGAACGACGTGCACGCGAGACGTGGACTCGCCCCGGATCCGCGCAACCGGCCAGGTGCCACGACAGCACCGGCGGGCCCATCAGACGGGGCCGGTCAATCCGCCCGGCGAGTCAGTCAACACCGCTCGAAACCCCGCCACCCACCCGGGGACGCCACCATCTGGGCGTGCCGCCCCCTGATGGCCGCTACTCGAGCACCTCGATCTCGGTGATCTTCGCGGACCACGGGCAGTACACGTCGCTGTGGGTTGCGTCGAACATCCGCTCACGGCGACAGCAAGCCCGATTGTCGCGGCGAACGCAAGACCGACGGATGCGGGGCGTGGGAACTCGAGCATCAGGGACCTCCGTTGGTGGGCACGTGCCACTCGAGCCAGCGCTCGAGCTCGGGGAGCGCCTCGTAGGCGATAGTTCCGTGGCTCGCTCCGGGCACGGTCACGGCGTGAACTTCGATCCCGATCGATTCCTCGTGGGCGACGAACGCAGCCGTGTCGGCCGGGAGCACAAGCTCGTCGGCGCTTCCCTGCGCGACGAAGAGAGGCGCATCGATTCCCTTGCTCCCGGCCGAGTTGTCGCGCAGGAGAGTTGCCCACGGCTCCGCCGTAGTGGGGTCGCTCAGCGTGAACTCGCCGACGAGCGGCTGCCCGATGTCGTGCAGCTCGGTGAGGCTGCTCATCAGGCACAGCGAGTTCATCTGCGGAGCCCTGTCGATCGCGGCCGGGGTGAGGATGCTCGACAGCTCCGCGCCCGGCACACTCGCGTACACCTCGGCGAACGCCGGGAACGCGTACGAGCCGATCGTGACCCCGGAGATGTCGTCCAGGTGCGACCCCATGAGCCTCGTGAGGTCAGCGGCGGGTGCCGCGACGGCCACCGCGGCGATCGTGAGCTCCGGCGCATAGCTCGGCGCCTCCTGCGCCGCGAAGAGCGCAGCCTGACCGCCCTGCGAGTGCCCCCAGAGCACGACGTCGTCGCCTGCCTGCACTGGGTCGATCTGTTGAGCGGCTCGCACCGAGTCGAGCATGCTGCGCGCCGCCGTCTCCCCCACGAGGTAGGAGTCCTGCCCCGCCTGCGCTCCGTCCGCAGTGGTGACCCCCATGCCGAGGTAGTCGGTAGCGACGACCGCGTAGCCCCGGTCGAGCATGAGGCGCATCCCCTCGATGCCGATGAACGGATCGAAGGCCCGAGACGGCGCACACGATGGATCCGTGCCGGTCGTCGGATGACCCCACGCGAGTACCGTCCGCCCGTCTGCGGGGGCTTCGCCGTCCGGGACGACGACAACCCCGGACAGGAGCACCGGAGCCCCGTGGAGGTCGGTCGACGAGTACAGGATGCGCCACGCCTGCGAGCCGATCGGAGTCCCGAACAGCTGCTCGCTGCGCACCAGCGTCCCTGGCTCTGTGGGGATGTCCCCGTCCGGCTGCACGTAGAACGCAGCGAGGTCCCCCTGCTCGATGGTGTCGCCGCTCACCCGCAGCACCTCCGCACCGAGGAGAACCGCGGCGACCGCGAGCGCCCCCGTCACGACGAACGCGACGATTCGCTTCGGTGAGCCTGAAGCTGCACGGCCCAGGGTATGAGGCGGCTTCGGTGGCCCTCCAAGCGGAGGCTCCTGCGGCGGGTTCGACGGCGTCTCTGCCACTGGCTGTCCTCTCCCGAACCTTCTTCCGCGGCCCACGAGCCGGAAGCATCCGGAGACGAGCGGCAACGCAGCCAGCGAAGGTATGTCGGCTGCGAGTTCAGTGTCGACCCGGCCCCGCACCCGGTCAAGTGGTCGCCGCCGAATGCCGCAGAGGTGCGCGAGCCCGCGAGCCGTCTGCACGGGCTCCCAGAGTGCGCGAACATAGAGCAATGACCGCAACCCTCGTCGCCAAGGATCTCGCGGGTGGCCACGACCACCGCACGCTCTTCTCGTCCCTCGACCTCGTCGTCGCCCCCGGCGACGTGGTCGGCGTCGTGGGCGCGAACGGCGCGGGCAAGTCGACGCTGCTGCGACTCCTCGCCGGCATCGACGAGCCCATGGAGGGCAGCGTGTCGCTGGCCCCGGCGGACGCCTTCATCGGCTGGCTCCCCCAGGAGCACGAGCGCGTCGCGGGAGAGACCGTGGCCCAGTACGTCGGCCGCCGCACCGGCACCACCGAAGCCACCGCGGAGATGGATGCGGCGGCCGAGGCCCTCGCCGAGGAGGCGAAGCCAGGTGCCCCGGACCCCGGCGACGTGTACGCCGTCGCCCTCGAGCGCTGGCTCGCGAGCGGAGCGGCAGACCTCGAAGAGCGCCTCCCGGTCGTCCTCGCCGAGCTCGGACTCGAGCTGAGCGCCGACGCCCTCATGACCTCCCTCTCCGGCGGCCAGGCCGCGAGAGTCGGCCTCGCCGCCCTCCTGCTCTCCCGTTTCGACATCGTGCTCCTCGACGAGCCGACCAACGACCTCGACCTCGATGGGCTCGAACGGCTCGAGGCGTTCATCCAGGGCCTCCGCGGTGGCGTCGTCCTCGTGAGCCACGACCGCGAGTTCCTCGCCAGGAGCGTCACCCGCGTGCTGGAACTCGACCTCGCCCAGCACAGCAACCACGTGTACGGCGGCGGGTACGAGGCCTTCCTCGAGGAGCGGGCAACAGCGAAGCGCCACGCGCGCGAGGAGTACGAGGAGTTCGCCGACAAGAAGGCGGACCTCGTCGGGCGGGCCAGGACGCAGCGCGAATGGTCGAGCCAGGGCGTGCGCAACGCCATGCGCAAAGCACCGGACAACGACAAGATCCGGCGGAAAGCGGCCACGGAGTCGAGCGAGAAGCAGGCGCAGAAGGTGCGCCAGATGGAGAGCCGGATCGCGCGCCTCGACGAGGTCGAGGAGCCGCGCAAAGAATGGCAGCTGCAGTTCACGATCGGCACGGCTCCCCGTTCCAGCTCCGTGGTCTCGACGCTCTCCCGCGCCGAGCTGCACCTCGGGAGCTTCACGTTCGGGCCCGTCTCCGTGCAGGTCGACGCCGGTGACCGCATCGGCATCACCGGCCCGAACGGCGCAGGAAAATCGACGCTCCTGCGCCTGCTGCTCGGGCACATCCAGCCGAACTCGGGAACCGCGAGCCTCGGCTCCAGCGTCGCCCTCGGTGAGATCGACCAGGCACGGGCCGCCCTCACCGGGCCAGCACCGCTCGCGGAGCAGTTCGAAGCCCAGGTGCCCGACTGGCCAACCGCCGAGGTGCGCACCCTGCTCGCCAAATTCGGCCTCAAGGCGGACCACGTGGGACGCCGCGCCGACGAGCTCTCCCCCGGCGAACGAACCCGGGCAGGGCTCGCGCTCCTCCAAGCCCGGGGCGTCAACCTGCTGGTGCTCGACGAGCCGACCAACCACCTCGACCTCGTCGCCATCGAGCAGCTCGAGCAGGCCCTCGAGAGCTACGAGGGCACTCTCCTCCTCGTCACGCACGACCGGCGGATGCTCGAGACCGTGCAGCTGAACCGCGCCTGGCACGTCGAGGGCGGTCAGCTCACGGAACGGTGACCGTCGCGGCCGCGCCCCGGGAGCCTCCGAACGCAGGAGCCTCCCGACAGCAGAGCCTCCCGACGACAGAGCCTCCCGACGCGCACGGCTCGGACCTGGACGCCCGCCCGGCTCCCGCCGCCGCGCACGTCCTAGGCTGTGCCGCATGGCCACCGTCATCCTCGTCCGACACGGACGCACCACTGCGAACGCGAGCGGGCTGCTCGCGGGACGCACCCCCGGAGTCCTCCTCGACGAGACCGGCCGCGCGCAGGCCGCAGCGACCGGGGCTCGCCTCGCTGCGGTGCCCCTGGCGCGGCTCGTCACGAGCCCCCTCGAGCGCTGCCTCGAGACAGCTGCAGCCATTCGCGCCCAGCAGCCGACGGCACCATTCACGAATGCGCACCTGGAGCCGGCCCTCGACCTCGTCGACGACGACCTCACCGAGTGCGGCTACGGGGCCTGGCAGAACCGGAAGCTCGCCGACCTCGCCAAGGAGGAGCTGTGGGCGAGCGTGCAGACGCAGCCCTCCGCCGTCACCTTCCCCGACGGGGAGTCGATGGCGACCATGCAGTCCCGGGCAGTCGCCGCCGTTCGCCGCCACGACGCGGAGGTCGAGCGCGAGTTCGGACCCGGCGCCGTGTGGGTCGCCGTGAGCCACGGCGACATCATCAAGTCGATCCTCGCCGACGCCCTCGGCATGCACCTCGACCTGTTCCAGCGCCTCGCAGTCGGCCCCGCCTCCACCTCGATCATCAGCTACGGCAAGGCGCGCCCGAGCGTCCCCATCATCAACTCCGATGCTGGCGACCTCGACTGGCTCGTCCCGGCCCAGACTTCCCCGGATGGCGCGTCCCACTCGGGCGACGCGACCGTCGGCGGCGGCGCGGGCAGAGCGTCCTGAGCATAGGCTTGAGACCATGACGACCCTCGTGCACGAATTCGACTGGCCGGACCGATTCATCGTCGGCACGCTCGGCAAGCCCGGCGAGCGCACCTTCTACCTGCAAGCCCGCGACGGCGCCCGCGTCATCAGCGTCATCCTCGAGAAGGAGCAGTCGGCCCTGCTCGCCGAGAAGGTCGACGAGATCCTCGACCAGCTGATGCTCGAGGACGGGAACCGCTACAGCGTGCCCAGCTCGACCCCCATCGAGCTCATCGACGAGGAACCGCTCGACACGCCCGTCGACGGGCGCTTCCGCGTGGGAACCATCGGCCTCGGCTGGGAGCCGGCGACCGCGCAGGTCATCCTCGAGGTGATCCCCGTGGTCGAAGTCGAACTCGAGATCGACGCGGATGCGGACACCGAGGCCCTCGAGGCCGAGCTCGCCCGCATGGCGGGCCTCGACGAGCTCGTCGAAGCCGTCGAGCCGGAAGAGCTGCTGCGCGTCCGCATCCCCGTCGGCTCGGCCCGAGCTTTCGCGAAGCGCACCCTCGAGATCGTGGGCGCCGGCCGATCGCTCTGCCCGCGCTGCGGCCTCCCCAAGGACCCCGAAGGCCACGACTGCCCGGCCGACGACGGCCTGTGACCGACCCAGCACCGAACACAGAACCGAACGCTGACGTGGCGCACGATGACACACCCGACGACGGGACCTCGTCCGTCGAGCCGACGCCGAACGGGCCGACCCTCGAGCTCACCGCGAGGCTGATGGGCGCCTCCAACGCCTCCTTCGTCGGGAACTACACGGTGCCCGGTGAGGAACCCGTCGAAGTCGTCTACAAGCCCTCACAGGGCGAACGCCCGCTGTGGGACTTCCCGAACAACGACCTCGCCAAGCGAGAGGTCGCCGCCTACCTCGTCTCCGAGTGCCTCGGCTGGAACATCGTGCCCCGCACCTGGCTCGGCGACGGCCAATTCGGGCCAGGCATGCTGCAGCTGTGGCAGGACATCGACGAATCTCAGGATGCCGTCGACCTCGTCGACGCCTCCGAGGTGCCCGACACCGGATGGCGGACCGTGCTCACGGGCGAGGACGAGACCGGTCGCGAGGTCGTCCTCGTGCACGAGGACTCCCAGACCATGCGCCACATGGCGATCTTCGACGCCATCGTCAACAACGCCGACCGCAAGGGCGGACACGTCCTCGCCATGGCCGACGGCCACCGCTACGGCGTCGACCACGGCCTCTCCTTCCACGCCGAACCGAAACTGCGCACCGTGCTCTGGGGCTGGGTCGGCGAGGGGTTCACGGGCGAGGAGCTGGCAAGCGTCCGGAAGCTCCGGGCGGCACTCGACGACAAACGCGACTCCGGGCTCGGGGCGCGGTTGTCCGAGCTGCTGTCCGACGTCGAGCTCCACGAGCTCGCAGCGCGCGTCGACCGACTGGTTCAGGACGGTGAGTTCCCCGCCCCTGAAGGCGACATGCCCGCCGCCCCCTGGCCGCTCTTCTGATCGCACCCTGCAGCCGCTCCGACCGGCCCGGACGACCTGGCCGACCCGGGCACTCCGGATGCTCCGGATGCTCCGGATGCTCCGGATGCTCCGGATGCTCCGAGGCGACTCCAAACCGTGGCACCTAGCCTGCTGCCAGCTCGGCTCGCACGCTGACGAAACTGCAGCTGCCCTCGAGTCGACAGAGGCAGAGGAGAGACGCCATGACCAGTCCGGAAGCCGTCGCCCAACCCGAATTCACCCTGCACCGCAGCGTCGGGGCTCCCCGCGAGCGGGTCTGGCGTGCGTGGACCGACCCAGACGAGCTCACCCTCTGGCATCACCCGGCCGGGGTCTCGACGCCGCGGGACTCCATCGCCGTCGACGTGCGCGAGGGCGGCACCTACCGGTACACGATGGTGAACGACGAGGATGGTGAGGAGTATCCGACGGCGGGCACCTACCTCCTCGTCTCGGAACCCGACCGGCTCGTCTTCACGTGGGGCTCCCCCGACGACGACCCCGCGGAGTCCCCTGTCGTGACCGTCGACGTCACCGCGAGCGGCGACGAGACCGAGGTCGCGCTGCACGTGCGAGGCATCGCGGGCGAGCCGGGTGATGACAACATCTACGACGGCTGGACCCAGGCTCTCGAGAACCTCGCCAGGCACGTCGCTCGCTGACAGGTCAAGCGCTGCAGCGCGCGAGGGAGATCTTCCGCGTGCCGACCAGGCGCCCGCATGGGACGCCTGGTCGGCCCTGCGAGACGCGCAACGGCTGGCAGCCCATGATCTCTGCCAGCCCATGATCTGCCAGCCCGTCATCCGCCAGCCGTGGTGCATCAGCCTCGGTGCATCAGCCGACGTGCATCAGCCGCACGGGTTCAGCCGTCGCGCGTTCAGCCGTCGCGCGTCAGCCTCGGGGCTTCAGGACGACCTTGATGCACCCATCCGTCTTCTTCTGGAACACCTCGTACATGCGGGGCGCATCCTCGAGCGGCATACGGTGCGTGACGAGGTCCTCGGTGCCGAGCGGATCGCTGCGGTCCTCGACGAGCGGAAGCAGCTCGGGGATCCACCGCTGCACGTTGCACTGGCCCATGCGCAGCGTCAGCTGCTTGTCGAACATCGTCATGAGCGGCATCGGGTCGGCCGTTCCCGCGTACACGCCGCTGAGCGAGACCGTCCCGCCGCGGCGCACCGCGTCGATGGCCAGCATGACGGCGGAGAGACGGTCGACGCCGACCGTCTCGATGACCTTCTTGGCGAGCGCATCCGGGAGCAGCCCGGCGCCCTTCTGCGCGATCTCTGCGATCCCGCTGCCGTCACCGGCACCGTGCGCCTCGAGCCCGACCGCATCCACCACCGAGTCTGGGCCTCGCCCCTCGGTCGCGGCGCGGAGGGCCTCAGCGGTCTGCGAGTCGTAGTCGAAGACCTCGACCCCGTAGCGCTCCGCGAGCGCGCGACGCTCGGGCACCGGGTCGACCCCCAGCACTCGGTAGCCGAGGTGCTTCCCGATGCGTGCCGCGAACTGGCCAACCGGTCCGAGCCCGAGGACCGCGAGGGTTCCGCCCGCCGGGACGTTCGCGTACTGGACGCCCTGCCAGGCCGTGGGGAGGATGTCGCTGAGGAACAAGTACCGCTCGTCGGACAGCTCGTGGCCGACCTTGATGGCGTTGTTGTCGGCGAGGCGCACGCGCAGGTACTCCGCCTGCCCGCCTGGCACCGATCCGTACAGCTCCGTGTAGCCGTACAGCTCGGCACCGGTGCCCTGATCGGTGTTCTGCGTCACCTCGCACTGGGTGGAGAGGCCGGAATGACAGGCGACGCAGTCGCCGCAGGCGATCACGAACGGCACGACCACGCGGTCGCCGACGCTGAGCTTCGTCACGCCGTCGCCGACTTCCTCGACGATGCCCATCGTCTCGTGGCCGAGGATGTCGCCCTTCGCGAGGAACGGTCCGAAGACGCTGTACAGGTGGAGGTCGGAGCCGCAGATCGCGGCCGAGGTGACGCGGATGATCGCATCCCCCGTCTCTTGGATCAGGGGCTTCGGGACCGTCTCGACGGTGACCTTGCCGGTCGACTGCCAGGTGAGTGCGCGCATGAGGATTCCTCTCTTCGCGGGAGAACGGGCGCCTGCCTCGAGCGGGCCCCCGGAGATCCCTGGGGTTCGCCCCGAGGCTACGGACCGGCGCCCCTGCGCCGCGCGGGGTTGACTTCCCAGCCGCATCTGCGGCTCGCCGGGAGCTCGCCGAGGCGGTAGCGTCGTGCACGTGAGTCGATCAGGAGCACCCTGGAGCGTCGTGCACGCGGAGCGCGAGGCGCTCATCGCGGACCTCGAGCGGCTCGACGACACCGCATGGGTGACTCCCTCCCTCTGCACGGGGTGGACGGTGCACGACGTGCTCGCGCACCTGGTGAACGACGCGAAGACCACGCCGTTCAGCTTCGTCGCGCAGCTCGCGTCGGCGCGCTTCGACTTCGACGCCCTCAACCAGCGCGGAATGGAAGCCGAGCGGCAGGAGCATCCGCGCGACACGCTCGAGCGCTTCCGAGCCGCCGCCGGACGCACCTCGAGCGCACCGACGCCCGCGGCAACGCGCTACGTGGAAGCGTTCGTGCACGGCGAGGACATCCGCAGGCCCCTCGGCATCACCCACACGTACCCGCGCGCCGCGGTGCTCGAGGCGATCGCCCACCAGCGCAAGACGCCCGTCGCCATGGGCGGCGGCCGGGAGCTCGCCGCCGACCGCACCCTCGTCGCGATCGACGCGGGTGCCTCACCAGACCGATCTCTGACGCTCGGCCACGGGCCGGCCGTCCGGGGAACAGCCATCGACCTGCTCATGTGGCTGAGCGGTCGCGATGTCGCACCGGAGGCGATCTCATGAACCAGCGGGAACCATCCACCGACAGCACAGCGTCCAGTTCCGAACGCCACGACAGGTCCGAGCGCCACGACTCCGCGGGTCACCTCACGATCACCCACCTCGCGAGCTCACTCGTGCTCGGTGAAGCCCTCGTCGACCTCCTGCCGGGAGACGCCGGCTCCCCGGAGGGGCGCGCCCTGCCGGGCGGCTCCCCCATGAACGTCGCCGTGGGACTCGCGCGTCTCGGCCATCCCTCCCAGCTCGCCGCGCGCCTCGCCGACGACCAGCTCGGGCGCCTCGTGCTCACGCACCTCAAGGAGTCCGGCGTCGCGCTCGTCGAAGGAGCACTCGACGGCGAGCGCACCTCGACGGCGAAGGCCACCCTCGACGCGCAGGGCAGCGCCAGCTACGAGTTCGACCTCGACTTCTCGCTGCCGACGCCGCACCTCGATGGCGTCGACGTGCTCCACACCGGGTCGATCGGCGCGGTCGTCGACCCCGGCGGCGCCGTCGTCCGTGCGTCCTTCGCCGAGGCCAGGGCGCGCGGCGGCATCCTCACGAGCTACGACCCCAACGTGCGCGCGGCGATCATGGGCGACCGCGATTCGGTGCGCGAGCGCGTCGAAGCCCTCGCCTCGCTCAGCCACGTCGTGAAGCTGAGCGACGAAGACGCCGAGTGGCTCTACCCGGGCGTCTCCCCCTCCGAGGTGCTGCGGCGCTTCACGACGCTCGGAGCGCGCCTCGCCGTCATGACCCGCGGCAGCGAGGGCGCACTCGCACGCACGTCACGGCGTGAGCTCACCGCAGAGGCTCCGCCGGTCCGCGTCGTCGACACCGTCGGCGCCGGCGACGCCTTCATGTCCGGACTCCTGCACGCCGTCTCCGCCGCGAGCACCCGCCACGCGCTCGTCGAAGGCCTCGATGAAGATGCGTGGGCGGATGCGGCCCTCGCGACCGCCGCACGCAGCGCGGCCGTCACCGTGGCGCGTGCGGGCGCCAACCCACCCTGGCCGCGGGAGCTCGCCGGCGAGGAGCCAGCGCCCCGACTCGACTAGGGCGCCCCGGGGTCTGAGCCTCGGGGGGGGTGGAGTCTGGTGCTCGGGCCCTGGCGCTCGGCGACAAGCGCGGGGTAACAGGCGCGCGGCAGCGGGCGCAGGCGCAGAGACACCGACCGACGGGCACCGAGCACTCCGTTGTCGTCACGACAGGACAAAACCGAGTTCGGGCCTAGACTTTTCTGATGCTCGAGCTGCTCCCCCAACTCCCCACGTTCGCCTGGGTGCTGCTCGCCGTCGCCGCGTTCGCCGTCGGCGTCTCGAAGACCGCACTGCCGGGGGTCACGACGCTCTCCGTCGCGACCTTCGCCGCGGTCCTCCCCGCCAAGCAGTCGACCGGGGCGCTGCTCGTGCTCCTCATCGTCGGCGACATGTTCGCCCTGTGGACGTACCGACGCCACGCCGACTGGCCGACCCTCGTCAAGCTGATCCCGGCCGTCGCCGTCGGCCTCCTCGCCGGCGCCGCGTTCCTCGCCTTCGCCGACGACAGCTGGGTTCGCCGTGTCATCGGCATCATCCTGCTCATCCTCGTCACGATCACCGTGTGGCGCCGCTACCGCACCCCGGAGACGCCGAGCGATCGGGCGGCGAAGGTCGCTCGCGCTGGCTACGGCTCGCTCGGCGGGTTCACGACCATGGTCGCCAACGCCGGCGGCCCGGTCATGGCGATGTACTTCCTCGCCGCGAAGTTCCCCGTGAAGGCCTTCCTGGGGACGGCCGCCTGGTTCTTCGCGATCGTCAACATCGCCAAGCTGCCGTTCTCGGTCGGCCTCGGGCTCATCACTCCGGGCACCCTCGTGCTCGACCTGCTCCTCGTGCCGCTCCTCATCGGCGGGGCCTTCCTCGGGCGCTGGCTCGCACCCCGCCTGAGCCAGAAGGTCTTCGACCGCATCGTGCTCGTACTCACGGTCGCCGGCGCCGTCTACCTGCTCGTCTGAGGTCCGAGAACGCTCCTCGGCTGAGCCCTGCGCTCGGTTGAGATCGCCACTCGCCTGGGGCGGGTGCTCGCCGGGGATCGCTGCCTGCCCGAGATCGCTCCTCGCCTCCGGCCGCCAGCCCGCACCTGCTAGGGCGAGCGCCGGAAGAGCGCCTTCAGGCGTGACACGTGGCGGTCGGTGAACTCGTTCGAGAGCTTCATGGTCTCGGCGGTCAGGTTGCCGCCCGACATGATCGACCGGAGCGTCGCCTCGGCGCGTTCCTGCTGGGTGAGCGCTGGCGGCTCAGTCTCGTCGGCGAGTTCGGATGGGACCTGGTCAGCATCAGCCATGACGGCAAGGCTACACAGCAGCCCGACGCCACCGCCGTGAGCGCGAGCGCTGGCTGACCTGACCGGCGGCCAGCAGCCAGCAGAGCAGTTAGGCAGCCCCTGCGGCCTCGCCATCGCAGGCTCCGCCGAACTCCCGCAGCCAGCGGATGCCCACCTCGCGCGTGCGACTGACGCCCTTGTACTCGGCCATGTCCTCCGGGAGCTCCTCGAGCACATCCGCCGTCCGCACCGCCCACTCCGGCACCGTCGCGAGCGCCGCGAACGGCAGCAGGTAGCTGCGGATCAGGAACATGATGGCGTTCGACTCTGGCAGGCGGATGAGGTGCTGCACCTCGGTTCGAAGGTGGAGTCGCGTGCCGACGTCCGCGAGCGGCCCGTCGACGAGCGAGGTCCTGTCCGGCCCCCACTCGGGGTACGTCTCCGTCGACGTGTCCAGCTTCCCATCCACGGTCAGGGTCCAGTTCGTGCGCCGGTAGCTCTGACCAGGCTCGAGCCGCAGGAGAAACGCCTGGGCCCGAGGGATGACCCCCTCGTCGTGCACGCGAGGCACCGGCCCGTGGATCTCGAGGAACGACATGCCCACGTCGAAGCCGAACGACCAGTCCGCGGCGAACGTCACGAGCCCGGCGTCGGCCCAGAGCTCGTCGTCGCGCTGGTCGAGGAGCACGACGTCCTCCTGCATCTGCTGGCCGATGAACCCGAGGGGCCCCTCCGGCATCGAGGAGGACTCACCGACCGCGAAGCAGCGGTCGATGCCGAGGAGTCCGTTGTGCCAGTGCCAGCCCCCGCCCTCACGCGTGAGGCTCATGTGCTCGGGGTAGGCCTCGGAGAGCCGCTCCATGAGCACGAACATCGCATCCCACGCGGCGGGCACCATGTGCGGCAGGCACTGCAGCCGCGAGGGGTCGGCGCTGAGAATGCGGGCCCGCTCAGCGAGCTCACCGCGGTAGGCATGGTCGATGTCGACCGGATGCTCGCCCCAGGAGCCGACCGGCGTCGCGCGGGGCACCGAGGCGGGCTCCACGTTCGTGCTGTACCGGTAGGTCTCCTTGGGGAACGGGAAGGGGAATCCGGCGACGGCGACCGAATGGTCGACCTCGCGGGCGGCGAATGCGGTCACAGTTCAAGCTCCAGGATCTCGCCTCTCGGGCGGGAGACGCACGGCATGAGGCAGTCGCCGCGGCCCTTCTCCTCTTCGGTGAGGAAGCTGTCGCGGTGCTCGATGCCGGCCATCTCCGCGCCGCGCGCCGGTCGGACGCCGACGCGACACTCCCCGCAGACGCCCTGCCTGCAGAGGTTCGGCACCGGAACGTTCTCGGCGAGCAGGGCGTCGAGGAGCGTCGTGCCCGACTCGACGCGGATCGTCCGACCGAGGCCCAGGAGCCGCGCGTCGAACGCCTCGCCTGGCTCGAGCTCTGGAGCCGTGAAGGCCTCAGCGTGGATGCGCGCAGCGGGCCACCCGGCGGCGAGCGCCGCCCTGCGGACGGCGTCGATCATGGCCACCGGCCCGCACACGTAGAGGTGGGCGCCAAGGGGCTGGTCGAGGAGCGCCTGGTCGAGGTGCTCGCTCAACGCGGTCCTGCTGCCGCACACGGTGAGACGCCCGCCGCTGAGGCGCTCGAGCTCCTCACGGTGCGCACCCCCGCCGTCGCCGAACGCGTAGACCACTTCGAACGAGCGACCCCACTCGGCCGCCGCCCTCGCGTGGGACAGGATCGGCGTGACGCCGATGCCGCCGGCGACGAGCAGGTGATGGCGGGCGGACAGCACGGGCGGGAACGCACTCGAGGGCACGCTGACCGTGACGGGGTCGCCGATCCTGCGGTCGTGCATCCACCGCGACCCGCCCCGCCCGCGGTCGTCGAGGCGCACAGAGACGGAGTAGTGGCCGGGGCGGCGACCGGGGCCGGTCAGCGAGTAGGAGTTGCGCGACCCGTCGCCGAGCTGCACCGCGATGCTGCTCCCCGGGGCGAACGACGGCAGCACGCGGCCCGCCGGGTCCCGCAGCTCGATAGCGCGGACGCCGATGCAGAGCTCGCTGACACCGGCGACGACCAGGTCGAGGACGGCGCCGCTCACGCGAGCGCCAGTTCTGAGCGCTCACGAGTGACGGGGCGCCGACCCGCCGAGGGGTGCTCGGCGGGGTCCCGATCGGCAGGCTCCTGATCGGCACTGCCCTGCTCTGCACCGGCGAAGTACCCCAGGTAGGCGCCCTGGCGACGCGAATAGTGGTAGTACACGGTGAGCGCGATGCCGCATCCCCCGCAGGCCACCAGCTCGGCCAGCTCAGCCGGCGCGGCCTGCTGCGCCGAATCCGCCGGACTGCTCGTCTGCGCCGCCGTCGTGCGCGTCTTCGCGTGGCAGTGGCCGCAGTAGACCGTGACCTGCGCGTCGGTCTGCCCGGGAGTCGCCAGCACGAACTCGATCTCCTCGTCGAGGACACCGGCCTCGTGCAGGATCGCCCGCAGCGCGCCGAGAGCGGCCTCGTCGCCGCCGACGCGGAATCGCCACCCGGTCCGGGCTCGCGCGAGCGCGGCGTCGATCCGTGCTCGGGATGCGGGCGAGGCCACGTCCCCGAGCTCGACGACGATACCGGCGCCGGTATCGGCGACATCCGCCGTGTCGACGAGGAACGTGATGCAGCGGGCGCGAGCATCCTCACCCAGGTCGGGATGCGTGTCCCGGCTGCTCCCCGCGGCCAGCAGCCGCCGCCAGCGGGACGAGCTCGTCGCGGCCGGGCTCACACCCGGGGCGACTTCGGCCTCGACCGCCTCAGCGCCTGCCACCGGTTCCACGGCTGTCGCCTCCATCATGGTCAGGGCGCGACGGAGCGGTGGCCGACGTAGAACGCGAGCGCCGAATCCTCGGTGCTGAAGAGGATGCGCGATCCCTTCGGGAAGAAGATCGCGTCCCGCGGGCCCGCGAACGAGACCTGCCCCGTGTCGACGTTCTCGAGGCGGAACGTGCCGGAGAGCACGACCTTCATCTCGTCGTAGTCGTAGAAGTAGTCGAGCGGCGCATCGGTGTGGTTCAACGCGAAGTAGCCCGCCGACATGGCGGAGCCGTCGGGGTTCGAGTAGACGTCCGCGATGTAGCCGTCGGTGCCCGGATACTGCTCGAGCGGCATCCGGGGCAGCTCGGACCAGAAGTCCGGGGTCACCCGGAACGGCGGTACGGCGGTGGTCACGGCGTCGACGCTCAGGAATTCAGTGCTCATGAACCAAGTATCGAGTGAACACAGTTTCCCACGTGTAAACAGTGGTGGTCGATCGTGTGGCGGTCGAGTCCTCAGGTGCCCGACTCGTCGAGGGCATCGAGATCCGTGAGCGCCTCCCGGGCGCGCTGCAGACGTGCCTCCTCCGGCTCCTCCCACCAGCGCGGGCCGCGCTCCCCGAGCCCGTGCTTGGCAAGGCCGACCCTCGTCCGGGCTTCCGCCACCGCGGCATCGTCACCTCGGCACTTCGCAGCACCGACCCCGGAACGGCCGCGCCCGAGATGCGACTTCAGGCGCTCCACCATGTCCACAGGCAGCGCCGGGTCGGTGCGCCGCCAGCGTCGACCCTTGACGACCAGCCACCGCTCGTCGTCCTGCGCAGCGTCCCCGGCCTGCCCAGCGTTGCCCTCCTGCGCAGCCTCGGTACCCTTGGCACCGGCATCATGCTGCTCAGCGGCACGGCCTCCGCGGCCCTCGTCTCCGTCGTCGCCCATGGGCGCCGAGCCTACGCGGCGTGCGAGCTCCCGTGCCCGGGGATGGCGTCGATGAGCTTGCGGGTGTACGGCTCCTGCGGCTTCATGAGGATGTCCCCGGTCTTCCCGAGCTCGACGAGCACCCCGTTCTTCATGACCGCGACCCGGTCGGAGATCTGCGCGACGACCGCGAGGTCGTGCGTGATGAACAGGTAGGTGAGGTCGTTCTCCTGCTGGAGCTCGGTGAGCAGGTCGAGGATCTGCGCCTGCACCGAGACGTCGAGCGCCGAGACGGCCTCGTCGAGGACGATGAACTCCGGCTCGAGGGCGAGCGCCCGCGCGATCGCCACGCGCTGGCGCTGACCGCCGGAGAGCTCGTCGGGCCCGCGGTTGAGGAAGAGCTGCGGCAGCGCGACCTGGTCGAGGAGCTCTCGCACCCGCTTCGCGCGCGACTTCGAGTCGCCGAGCTTGAACGAGACGAGCGGTTCCGCGATGAGCTGCTCGATCGAGAAGCGCGGGTTCAGCGATGCGTACGGGCTCTGATAGACCATCTGGAACCTGCGACGCAGCGCCCGCAGGCGCTCCCCCTCGAGGTCGGTGATGTCCTGGTCGTCGAAGACGATTCGGCCGGAGGTGGGCTTCTCGAGGCGCAGCACGAGCCGCGCGGTCGTGCTCTTGCCCGACCCGGACTCCCCGACCACCGCGAGCGTCTCGCCGCGGTGCAGGTCGAAGCTCATGTTGTCGACGGCCGTCAGGGTCCTCTTGCCGCCGCGCCCACCGGGCAGGGCGAACTCCTTCGTGAGGTTCTCGACCCGCAGGAGCGGCGAGCTGATGTCGGGAGCGCCGGCACGCGCATCCGCGGCCTGCCCGCTCTTCGCCCCCGCGGCCGCTCCCGTCACGGCGCCTGCGGCCCTGCCCGTCGCCTTGTCCGTCACGAGCACGGTGCGCGCCTCGTGGCTGTGGAGGCTGGGCGCCGCACGCAGGAGCTTCTTCGTGTAGTCGTGCTGCGGTCGGAGCATGACGTCGTCGGCGGTGCCCGTCTCGACGATCTCCCCCTTGCGCATGACGATGATGCGGTCGGCGCGGTCGGCGGCGACCCCGAGGTCGTGCGTGATCATGAGCACCGCGGTGCCCAGCTCCTGCACAAGAGAGTCGATGTGGTCGAGGATCTGCTTCTGCACCGTCACGTCGAGCGCGCTCGTCGGCTCATCGGCGATGACCATCTCGGGCTGACCAGCGAGCGCCGTCGCGATGAGCGCGCGCTGCTTCATGCCGCCGGAGAACTCGTGCGGGTACTGCTGCGCGCGGGCGGCGGGCTCGGTGAGCCCGGCCATGTCGAGCAGGCGCACCGCCTCGGCGTGGGCGTCCTTCCGGCTCGCGAGCCCGTGGATGAGCAGCGGCTCCGCGACCTGCGCGCCGACCTTCGTCGTCGGGTTGAGCGACAAGGCCGGGTCCTGCGGGACGAGCCCGATGCGGCGACCGCGGATGCCTCGCCACTGCGCGTCGCTGAACCCCTGGATGGGCTCACCGTCGAACTTGATCTCACCCGAGGTCACCGTCGCGTTGGGCGCGAGCAGGTTGATGAGCGCGTGCGCGACGGTGCTCTTGCCGGAGCCCGACTCCCCCACGACCGCGAGGACCTCCCCCGCGTAGAGCTCGAAGGAAACACCCCGCACCGCGTCGACGACTCGGCCGCCGATGCCGTAGGAGATGCAGAGGTCGCGCACGGAGAGGAGCATGGGCCTCCCGGCCTTGTCGTCGTTCGCCACCAGATCGGGCTGGGGAGCCTCGGCTCGCCCCGCCGCCTCGGCCAGTTCTTCGGCCTGGAGCTGCTGCTGCGTCATTCGCTGGTCCATTCTCACACCTCGTCGTGTTGGATTGGTTGCTCTGGGTGCTCGTGCGTCGCCCGCTAGGCGCGGACGAGCGCCGGCCGCTTCGGGTGGAATGCCCACTCGGGCATGAAGGTCTTCATCGCGAACGCGTCGTCGCGCGCCGAGTTCTCGAGACCCAGGTAGAGCTCGTGCGCGCGGCGGACGGCGTCGTCGTCGAGCGTGACCCCGAGGCCGGGGGCCGTCGGCACGCGGATGACGCCGTCCTCGATCTTCGGGGCGGCCGTCGTGAGCTCCTCCCCGTCCTGCCAGATCCAATGCGTGTCGATGGCCGTCGGCGTTCCCGGCGCGGCGGCCGCGACGTGCGTGAACATGGCGAGGCTCACGTCGAAGTGGTTGTTGGAGTGGGAGCCCCAGGTGAGGCCGAGCTCGTCGCAGAGCTGCGCGACGCGCACGGAGCCGCTCATGGTCCAGAAATGCGGGTCGGCGAGCGGGATGTCGACGGCCTGCGAGCGGATGGCGTGGCCGAGCTCGCGCCAGTCGGTCGCGATCATGTTCGTGGCCGTCCGCATGCCCGTCGCACGGCGGAACTCGGCCATGACCTCACGGCCCGAGTAGCCGCTCTCGGCGCCGACCGGGTCCTCGGCGTAGGCGAGGACTCGCTTGAGGTCCGGGCCGAGGCGCAGGGCTTCCGCGAGCGGCCAGGAGCCGTTCGGGTCGAGCGTGATGCGGGCATCCGGGAACGCGGCGGCGAGGTCGGTGACGACCCCAGCCTCGACGGATGGCTCCAGCACGCCGCCCTTCAGCTTGAAGTCGCGGAACCCGTAGCGCTCCTGCGCCGCCGTCGCGAGCCGGACGACCCCGTCGCTGTCGAGCGCCGTCTCGCGCCGCACCCGACCCCACGCGTCGCTGTCGTCGTCGCCGCGCAGGTAATCGAGGCCAGTGGCGTCGGGGTCGCCGACGAAGAAGAGGTAGCCGAGCACGTCGACCGTCTCGCGCTGCCTGCCCTCGCCCAGGAGGGACGAGATGGGGAGGCCGAGCTGCTGGCCGAGGAGGTCGAGCAGCGCGCACTCCCAGGCGGTGACGACGTGCACGGTGGTGCGGAGGTCGAACGTCTGCGCGCCGCGTCCCGCGCTGTCCTGCCAGGCGAATTCCTCGTTGATGCTGCGGAGGATCGCCCGGTAGTCGGCGACCGGCCTGCCGACGATGAGCTCCGCGGAGGCCACGAGCGTGGAGCGGATGCTCTCACCGCCCGGCACCTCGCCGATGCCGACGCGCCCGTCGCTGTCCGTGAGCTTCACGAGGTTGCGTGTGAAGAGGGGCGCGTGGGCTCCGCTGAGATTCAGCAGCATGCTGTCGTGGCCCGCCACGGGAATCACGTCCCACTTCTCGACCGTCACCTGGTTCATAGCTCCGCCTCCATCGCCGCGCTGACTGGTCACGCGTGGCGTTGGCCACGGTGCCGTATTGCCACTCTAAAGAGCAGCATCCATTCGATCGAGGGCGAATTCGGCATGATCGGATGCGCCTTCGGCATTGATCGCAAAAGCCCGACCCTGGCCCCGGCGGCTCACGCGTGGCGCTGCATGAGCTCGACGACCGCCTTCACGAGGGGGTTCTCGGAATCCTCGCGCCACGCGATATCGAGATGCACGCGGTTGTAGGGCTCGGAGCGGTCGCCGTCGGCGACCGGCCGGCAGATGACCCCATCCGGGGCGAGCTGCGTCGCCGACTCCGGGATGAGGGCCACGCCGATGCCGGCGTTCACGAGGGCGAGCAGCGCGGGAACCTGGCCCGCGTACTGCACGATGCGCGGGTGACTCGAGGAGGCGACGAACATGCTGAGCAGCAGGTCGTGGAAGTAGCGCGCACCGCCCGGCGAGTACATGAGCAGCGCCTCGTCGTTGAGGTCGCTCAGGAAGATCGGTCCACTGAACTCCGCGAGCCTCGAGCCCTTCGGGAGGGCGAGGACCAGACGCTCCGTCAGCACCGTCGTCGACTGCACGCCAGGCCGGTCGCGCATGGGACGCAGCAGGCCGATGTCGACCGTCCCGCGCTCGAGCTCATCCATCTGGTCGACGGTCACCGACTCCTGCAGGATGAGCTGGAGGCCCGGCAGCTCCTCGGCCGCCGCCCGAAGCAGCTTGGGGAGCACGCTGTGCGCGGCGACCGCCGTGTAGCCCACCGTGAGCGTACCCGTCGCGCCCTCGCCGACCGCGCGGACGTCGGCGGCCGCCTTCGCTGAGAGGTCGATGAGCTTGCGAGCACTCGGCAGCAGCGTGCGCCCCGCCTCCGTGAGCGCGACCCGGCGGCTCGTGCGCACGAACAGCTGCGTGTCGAGCTCGCGCTCGAGCTGCTGGATCTGACGACTGATGGGCGGCTGCGTCATCCGGAGCCGCTCGGCGGCCGCCCCGAAGTGCAGCTCCTCGGCGACGGCGACGAAGCACTCAAGCTGGACCAGGGTAAACATCAATTCACTCCCAACATTGATTCATCCACACTTTAGTTTGTTTGCGCATCCATAAGACCATAGCGTCGCAGATAGCCGGGCAAACAACTCGGAACAGCCGCACCGTGCAACGACGCACCGCGGAGACACGCAACTAAGGAGATCGACGTGCTCGACAGAATCCTCTTCTTCCCGGTCACCCCCTTCACGGCTGACGATGCCGTCGATGTCGCAGCCCTCGCGCAGCACCTCGAGCAGGGCCTCGCCCACGAGCCCGGCGGCATCTTCATCGCCTGCGGCACCGGCGAATTCCACGCCCTGAGCCTCGACGAGTACACGACCGTCGTCGACACCGCCGTGAAGACCACCAAGAAGGCGACCCCCGTCTTCGCGGGAGCCGGCGGCACGGTCGCCGACGCCAAGGCGCAGGTGCGCAGTGCGGAAGCCGTCGGCGCCGACGGCATCCTCCTCCTCCCGCCCTACCTCGTCGCAGGCCCGAGCGAGGGGCTCGTCGCCTACGTCGAGGAGGTCGCCGGAGCCACGACGCTCCCCGTCATCGTCTACCACCGCAGCACGGCCCGCTTCGACGAGCACAGCGCCGTCACCGTCTCGCGCATCTCGAACGTCATCGGCCTCAAGGACGGCGTCGGCGACATCGACCTCATGTCGCGCATCGTGCGCTCCGTCACCGACGACGCCCAGTCGCGCGGCGAGGACTTCCTCTTCTTCAACGGCCTCCCCACGGCCGAGATCGCGCAGGAGGCCTACAAGGCCATCGGCGTGCCCCTGTACTCCTCCGCGTCCTTCGCGTTCGCCCCCGACATCGCCCTCGCGTTCTACGACGCGGTCGAGTCGGGCGACAAGGAACGCCTCGCCGAGCTCAACCGCAGCTTCTACCACCCGCTCGTCCGCCTCCGGAACTCGGTTCCCGGGTACGCCGTCTCGCTCGTCAAGGAAGCCACCAAGCTGTCGGGCATCGACGCCGGCCACGTGCGCGCCCCCCTCATCGACGCCAAGCCGGAGCACGTCACCGAGCTGAAGCGACTCATCGACGACACGAGGGCACTCCTCGCGAAGCGCGCCGACTCCCCCACGGAGCAGGACCGCGTCGCAGCCACCGTCGCCTGACGCTGAGCTGAGGGCACCCGATTGTGCCCGTCAGGCACAATCGGGTGCGCCCATCTGACCACCGACCGCGACGTTCAACGACGAACCGAGGGAGACGACATGACCGCGTCGAGCACGACCACGCAGACCGCAGCCGCTTCAGCAGCAGAGACCGGGCGTCCACAGCCCTTCGACCGGAACCCGGGAAACGAGATCGCGAGCGTCACGATCACGCCGGTCGCCTTCAAGGACCCGCCGCTGCTCAACACGGTCGGCGTCCACGAGCCGTACGCGCTGCGCGCGATCGTGCAGGTCCGGACACGAGCCGGGCTCATGGGGCTCGGCGAGACCTACGGGGATGCACCCCACCTGCACCGCCTCTCCCTCGCCGCGGATGCCGTCGTGGGCGTGAACGTGTTCGACACCAACCGGCTGCGCTTCCAGGTGGCGGCGGCCCTCGTCGCCGACACCTCGCAGGGCGGGCACGGCATGAGCGGCATGGTCACCGGGTCGAGCACCGCCGACCGCGTCCTCTCCCCCTTCGACGTCGCCGCCCTCGACCTCCAGGGCAAGATCCTCGGAGTGCCCGTCAGTTCGCTCCTCGGGGGCGCTCTCCGGCCGGAGGTCGCCTTCAGCGGCTACTTGTTTTACAAGTGGGCCGGCCATCCCCCTGCTCCGAGTGGGTCCTACAAGTGGGCCGGCCATCCCGGCGCTGGCGACGACGAGTTCGGCGAAGCCCTCACCCCCGAGGGCATCGTCGAGCAGGCACGCCAGCTGGTGGACGGCTACGGTTTCACGGCCCTCAAGCTCAAGGGCGGCGTCTTCGAACCCGACCAGGAGATCGCCGCGATCCTCGCCCTTGCCGATGCCTTTCCCGATCTCGGGCTCCGACTCGACCCGAACGCCGCTTGGAGCGTCGACACATCGCTGCGTGTCGCCAAGGCCCTCGAGTCATCGCTCGAGTACCTCGAGGACCCGACCCCCGGCCTCGCCGGCATGGCCGAGGTGCGCCGCGGCACGACGCTGCCGCTCGCCACCAACATGTGCGTCGTGAGCTTCGCCGACGTGAAGCCCGCCGTCGAGCAGGGCTCGATCGACATCGTGCTCTCCGACCATCACTTCTGGGGTGGGCTCACCCGCTCGCGCACCCTCGGCGGGCTCGCCGAGTCGCTCGACTGGGGCCTGTCCATGCACTCCAACTCGCACCTGGGCATCAGCCTCGCCGCCATGGTGCACCTTGCCTCCGCGACCCCGTCGCTCAGCTACGCGTGCGACACCCACTGGCCGTGGAAGCAGGCAGACGAGGATGTCGTCACGCACGACCTCTCGTTCGTGAACGGCGCCGTCCGGGTGCCCACCGGTCCCGGCCTCGGCGTCGAGCTCGACGAGGACGGCCTCGCGAAGCTGCACGAGCAGTTCCTGGCGAGCGGCATCACGCAGCGCGACGACACCGGCTACATGCAGCGCTTCCAGCCCGACTACACCGTCGCCAGCCCACGCTGGTAGCCGCGAGCCCCGCCGCCCCTTCGAGAGAGCCGGAAAACGCCATGCGCATCCTCGTGACCGACCCGATCATCGCCCGCTTCGCGGAGCTCCTCGCCCGCACCGAGCGGGAGCACGAATGGAGCTTCGCGGCCGAGCTCGGCCCCGCGGAGCTGGAGGACTCGCTCCGCGGGGCCGACATCGTCATCGCCTCCGTGCTCACCGCCCAGCAGGCGTCGTCGCTTCGACCAGACGCGCTCCTCCACGTCACCGGCGCGGGGGCCGACCGAGTGAGCGTCGACGCCCTGCCACCGGGGGTGACGATCTGCAACACCGGCCATCACGGCGCGGCCATCGCCGAGCACGTCGTCATGACGGCGCTCATGCTGCGCAGGCGAGCCCTGCAGGCGGATGCGCAGATGCGCGCGGGCGAGTGGCGCACCATCGGCAACGATGCGAGCATCCCCTTCCACCCGATGCTGCGCGGCACCACCCTCGGGCTCCTCGGAGTCGGCGAGATCGGCACCGAGGTGGGTCGCCTCGCGCAGGCCCTCGGCATGCGCCTCATCGCGCTCCGGCAGCGGCCGGATGCTCCCCGTCCCGACGGGCTCGACCTCGCAGAGGTCTTCGGGCCAGACCGACTGCTCGACTTCGTCGCGGCGTCCGACGTGCTCGTCGTCTCCATCCCCCTCTCGGAGCGCACGCGCGGCACGATCGGCGCCGCCGAGCTCGCCGCCGCCAAGCCCGAGCTGGTGGTCATCAACGTCGCGCGCGGCGGGGTCGTCGACGAAGACGCCCTCTTCGACGCGCTCGCCGAGGGACGCATCGCCGGCGCCGGCATCGACGTGTGGTGGGGAGCCCCGGATGCGGACGGCCACGCTCCCGCGTCGGTCGAGCGCTTCTCGCCCCTCGCCAACACCGTGCTCACGCCTCACCACTCGGGCCACGCCCGCCAGGTCTTCGAGCTGCGGGCCGCCGACATCGCCCGCAACATCGACCTGCGCGCGGCCGGCCTGCCCCTGGAGCGCGTCATCCGCTAGCCCCATTCCCTGACCCCTGCCACTGCCCCTCCCCTGCCGCAGGCTCACGGGGAGATGCTGTCGCGGATGCTGCGGTGCGTGCGCGTCCGCCCGGTCGCCCAGACCTGTGGATTCAGCATCCACGCGCAGCGCAACGCGTGCGCAACCCCCAGGTCTGCACAGCACGCCCCGCGTCCCCACAAACCTGGAACTTCAGCACCCACGCGCAGCCCAACACGTCCGCAACCCCCAGGTCTGCATAGCGCGCCCGGCCCAACGCGTGCGCAACCCCACGGTCTGCGCAGCACGCCCCCGCGCCCCGGCAGACCTGGGACGTCAGCACCCACGCCCGGCCCAGCAGGTGCGCAACCCCAGAGTCTGCACAGCATGCCCGGCACCACTCCAGACCTGGGGGGTTCGACGTCAACGGCTGCCCGGCGGGATGCGCGAACCCTAGGTCTGCGCCGCAAGGGAGCGGACACAGAAGCAGACACCGGCACAGGCGCCGGCGCGAGCGCTCAGGCGAGCAACTGCACGAGCTGCGTCGCCACGAGGAGCACGCAGCCGAGGAGGGACGCGCCGAGCGCGAGCCGCTTCGTGCGCGTCTTGTCGAGATGCGGGGTGATGAACCTGCTCGCGACGAAGCCGAGCAGCACGACGGGGATCATCCACACGACGACGAGCCACGTCTGCGGGGCGACCGCGCCGAAGGCGAGCAGCAGGCCGAACGAGATGATCGACCCGACGAGCAGGAACGCCGACAGCGTGCCGCGCAGACGAGCCGAGTCCGAGCCCTGCCAGATGATCGCCATGGGAGCCCCGCCGATGGAGGTGGTGGTGCCCATGACGCCGGATGCGGCACCCGCCACGATCTGCGACCACCTGGTGACCTTCGGGGCCCACCCGCGCAGCGAGAACACGACGCCGGTGACGACGGTCGCGACCACGACCCACGAGAGCACGGCGGGTGCCATGACCGTGACGAGCAGCGCCCCCGCGACACTGCCGGGAACGCGGCCGACGAGGGCCCAGCCCGCGCCCCGCAGGTCGAGCGAGTCCTTCTCGGCGACCGTCACGATCGAGGTGAGGAGGATCGACATGATGATGACGGTCGCCGGCAGGAGGGCCGGGTCGATGAGCGCGATGAACGGGGCCGCGAGCATCCCCATGCCGAAGCCGATGCCGGCCTGCAGGCAGGAGGCGGCGAGGAAGATGACGACGAGCGCAACCCACTCGGCCGGAGTCATCGTGCGACTCCGGCCGAGTGGGTGACTGCGGCGCTAACCGCAGGCTCAGACTGCAGATCCTGGATGAGGTTCACACCTCGCCGGCGGGCTCGCGCGTGGGGAGCGCCGGGCGGAGCTTCACCTTGGTGGCCTTCTGCATGAGGCGCCACTTCTGGTTCGGGTCGGTCGCGATGCGCAGCCAGGAGGCCAGCACGTTCGCGGCGACGGCCGTGATGACGATCGCGAGGCCGGGAAGCACCGAGAGCCACCACGCCTGCTGCAGGTACTGGCGTCCCTGCGCCACCATGAGGCCCCAGCTGACGTCTGGCGACTGCACGCCGATGCCGAGGAAGCTCAGCGACGACTCCGCGAGCATGACGTAGCAGAACTCGAGCGTCGCGAGCGTGACGAGGGTCGGCACGACGTTCGGCACGATGTGGCGGAAGATGATGCTCCGCGGCTTGGTCCCGAAGTTGGTCGCCGCATCCACGAACATGCGCGAACGCAGCTCAGCGGCCTCGGCCCGCGCGGTACGCAGGTAGATCGGGATGCGGGTCAGCGCGAGCACCGCCACGATGTTCGCGAGGCTCGGGTTGAAGACGTACAGGATGACGACGGCGAGCAGCAGCGACGGGAAGCTCATGATGATGTCGGCGATGCGCATCGACACCGACTCGCGCCAGCCCCGGAAGTAGCCGGCCCAGACACCCCAGATGGAGCCGATGATGAGTGCCACGAGCACGGCGGGCACCGCGACGCCGAGCGTCGTCCCCGTCGCGATGACGAGGCGCGCCAGCATGCTGCGGCCGAGCGAGTCGCTGCCGAGGATGAACGCCCAGCCGTTGTCGAGGCTGAACGGGGCCAGGTTGATCGCCGTGAGGTCCTGCTTCGACGCGAGCTCGCCCACCATGAGCGGGCCGAAGACCGCCACGACGGCCACGACGGCGAGGACGGCGGCCGCGACCGTCGCGACCTTGTCCTTGAGCAGCAGCGTGAACATGGAGGGCCGCTCGGCGACGTTCCGCTCGCGCTTCTCCTTCTGCAGGAGCACGTTCGTCGTCGCGGGGGGCTGCTGCGGGGCGGCTCCCGTGCTCGGGCCGCCCGAGATCGGTGGGTTCTGGGGGTCAGACATGCGCCTTGCCCTTCTCTGCGTTGCTGCCGGAGGTGCGAGCGGCAGCTCCGGCCGCGTCCCGCTTGTCGTCCTTGTTCGTCGGGCGGATGCGCGACTGCTTCGCGGCAGGCCTGACCCGCGGGTCGAGGAGCGCGTAGCCGAGGTCGATGAGGATGTTGAGGATGAAGATCGACAGGGCAGTGATCAGCACGGCGGCCTGCAGCACGGCGAAGTCGCGTTGCAGGATCGAGTCGATCATGAGCTTCCCGATGCCGGGCCAGCCGAAGATCGTCTCGACGACGACCGCGCCGTTGATGAGGCCGACCGTGAGGTCACCCGCCACCGTCAGAGCTGGGGCCGCCGCGTTGCGCAGCGCGTGCTTGAACACGACCCGGAGCTGGCCTGCGCCCTTGCTGCGGGCCACCTTGATGAACGGCTGCCCGAGCACGCTCACCATGGAGCCGCGGACGATCTGCGTGAGCACACCGACGGGCCTCAGCATGAGCGTCGCTATGGGGAGGATCCAGGAGAGCCCGCCGCTGTCGACACCCGAGGTGGGCAGCCAGCCGAGCGTGATCGCGAAGATCCAGATGCCCATGATGGCCAGCCAGAAGTCCGGAACGCTGGCTGCGGCCATCGAGAAGAAGCTCGCGATGCGGTCGGCGACGCCGTTGGGCTTGAGCGCCGCCCAGCTGCCGATGATGACGGCGAGGACCACGGTGAGGAGCATCGTGACGCCGGCTAGCTGCAGCGTGGCCGGGAAGGCCCGCAGCACCATGGCTGCTGCGGGCTCTCCCGTTCGGAGGGACTCGCCGAAGTCGAAGCGCAGCACCCCGGAGAAGTAGTTGACGATCTGCATCCACAGCGGCTGGTCGAGCCCGTTGCGGACCGCGAAGTCCTCTTTCATCTGCTCCGTCGCGTTGAGCGGCAGGTACAGGCTCGCCGGGTTTCCGGTGAGGCGAGCCAGGATGAACACGCCGAGGACGACGGCCACGAGCGGCAGCAGGCTGGAGACGATTCTGGTTCTGAGATAGGTCCACATGAGCGGCTGCTTTCTCCGGGGTGGCGGGCGGCCGTCAGGCCGCTGGCTTCACCTCGGCGATGCGCAGCTCGTCGCCGCTCGCCGAGTTCGGCTCGTAGGTGATGCCAGACGCGATGCCGAGCAGGCCCGTCTGGTGCGCGATGTGCGCGAACTGCACGATCTCCTCGTTCTGGTCGGCGAAGATCTGCTCGTACGCCGTCTGTCGCTCGTCGCCGGAGGTCTTCGCCGCAGCGTCGAGCTTCTGGTCGAACTCGGGGGTGCCGAACGTCGACTGGGCTCCCGTGGAGCTCATGTACTGGTCGACCGTGAACTGGGCGTCACCGGCCTGGTTGCCGTGCTGCACGAGCAGCGCGATGGGGCCCTCGTTCGTGACGAACGGGCGCAGCTGGTACTGCAGGTGCTGCGTCGTGTCGACCATGCGGAGCTCGACGTTCAGGCCCGCCTGGGTGAGCTGCTCCTGCAGGACCTGCGAGAGCTCGTTGACCTTCGGGAACTGCGCCGTCCGCGTCACGAGGGTGATCTTCGTGTCCACGGGCACGCCGTCGGCCTTGGCCTCGGCAACGAGCGCCTTCGCCTTGTCGAGGTCGAACGCCCACGGCTCGAGCGAGTCGTTGTGTCCGACGACGCCCTCGGGGATCAGCTGCGAGGCGACGACGTCGCCGTTCGGGTAGAGGGAGGAGATGATGCCCTCCTTGTCGACGGCGAAGTTGATCGCCTGACGGACGCGGATGTCATCCAGCGGCGCGATGTCGCCCGAGAAGCGGAGCGCGATCGTCTCGTTGTTCGGGTAGCTGACGCCGTTCTCGCCGATGCCGTCATCCGGGCTGAGGCCCATCGCGATGTCGGCCTCGCCGCCCGTGATCATGGCGGCACGGACCGTGCCCTCGCCGCGCCACTGGTAGTCGACCTGCGGGTAGGCGGGGGCGTCGCCCCAGTAGCCGTCGTAGGCGTTCAGCGTGAGCTTCGTTCCCACGTCCCACTGCCCGATCTGGTAGGGGCCGGTGCCGATGGGCTCGCGCACCTTGTCGGTGGTGCTCGTCGTGGTCGGGACGATCTCGATGAAGGACAGCTTCAGAGGGAGGATGGGGTCGGCCTCGGGCGTCGTGACGGTGAGCGTCGTCGCGTCGACCGCGTTCACCTCGAGGTCGGTCTCGCCGAAGACGTAGCCCTCGACGTTGCAGCCGAGGTCGCTGTTCACGGCACGGTCGATCGAGAAGGCCGCAGCCTCGGCGTCGAAGGGGGTGCCGTCCTGGAACGTGACGTCGTCACGCAGCGTGAAGGTCCACTCGGTGTCGCTCGTCTGCTCCCATTCGGTCGCGAGCAGCGGGTCGAGGTCGCCCGTCGTGGGGTTGCGCTCGATGAGCGGCTCCGTGATGTTCGAGCGCACGACGACGCCCGTCGAGGTGAGGTTCGCCTCGCAGGGCTCGAGCGTCGGCGGCTCCTGCTGGAGGACGACCCGGAGCGCACCGGCCGCTCCGCCGCCGGTGCCGCCCGCGGCGCCGTCCGAGTTGGCGACGGCGCAGCTCGTGAGCAGCAGCGCGGCGGCCCCGACGGCGACGGCCTTGGTGACGGATGCGATGGGACGGCGTGCGCGTGACGGGCGGTGAGCTGGGGATCGCCCGATGGTCGGGGACGGTTCGTGTGAAGAAGACATCGTTGTTCCTCCGGTGTTGTGAACTCGAGAGCCTTGCCCTGAGTCAGTGGTTCTCCTCGTTGAGACGCCTTCAGCTTGTGTCCGCCGATTCGGCGGCGTCAACAGAGCTGAGCGAGGGAGCCGCGGGGGACGGCGGGAGGCGCGGGGCCGGACTCAACACTAGCGACCCGCGTTCCCTTGCGATTACTGGCAACACACGCATCAATGCTCCGAGGGAATCAATCTATGCAAAGTGCATCTTGGACCAGCATCGGTCGTGCGTCCTACGATCCAGACATGGAAACCCCTCTCGCGTCGACCCCAGCCACCGCTCCCAACGGCTCGCCGGACACCACGCCCGTGTCCCCCTCGCCCGGCACTGCGGCCACCGTGCTGCGCGTCGGACCGCTCATGCCGCAGCTGGAGAAGGAGCTCATCGCCGAGTTCGACGCTCCACGCATCTCGGCCGTCGCCGACGAGCTGACACCGGAGCGCGAGCAGGAGCTCACGCAGGTGCGCGTCGTCGTCACCGGCGGACGCTTCGGCGTGTCCGCAGCGCTCATGGACCGCCTCCCCGCCCTCGAGGCGATCGTGAACTTCGGGGTCGGCTACGACACGACCGACACCGTCGCAGCCCGCGAGCGCGGCATCGCGCTCAGCAACACCCCCGACGTCCTGAACGACTGCGTCGCCGACACCGCCCTCTCGCTCCTGCTCGACGTGTACCGGGGCATCAGCGCCTCCGACCGCTACGTGCGAGCCGGCTCCTGGGCCTCGTGCAACTTCCCGCTCACGACCAGATTCACGGGAACCAGAGTCGGCATCGTCGGCCTCGGGCGGATCGGCTCCGCCATCGCGCAGCGTCTGCAGGGCTTCGACTGCCGCATCAGCTACCACAACCGCCGCGAGATCCCGGGCTCCCCGTTCCCGTACGTCGACTCGCTCGTCGAGCTCGCACGCCGCAGCGACGCCTTGGTCGTGGCCGCGGCGGGAGGGCCGGACTCGCAGAAGCTCATCTCCGCAGAGGTCCTCGAGGCGCTCGGCCCGGACGGGGTGCTCGTGAACATCTCCCGTGGCTCCGTCGTCGACGAGGACGCGCTCGTGGCCGCCCTGACAGCCGGCACGATCCGCGGAGCCGGCCTCGACGTGTTCGCGGACGAGCCGAACGTGCCAGAGGAGCTCCTCGACCTCGACAACGTCGTCCTGCTCCCCCACCTCGGCAGCGGGACCGTCGAGACCCGAGCGGACATGCGGCGGCTCGTCCTCGACAACCTCTCGTCCTGGCTCGAGAACGGCACCCTGCTCACCCCCGTGAAGCTCTGAGCACCCCAGTGAAGCTCTGAGCAGGCCAGCGCAGCGCTGAGCGCGCCGGTTGACTGCTCAGCGCACCTGACCACACGAGGAAGACCTCACCCCCCGGTTCGGGTGAGGTCTTCCTCGTTTCACAAGGCGTTCAACAGTGTCAGAGTCGGTGTCGTTTCAGCACGACTGGCGGTGGCTCAGTACTGGGCGGGCAGCTGGATGCGCCCCTCGACCAGGCGAGGAACGCCCCACTCGTTGGCGTCGCGCAGCGCCTCAGGCAGGAGGGCGTCCGGCACGTCCTGGTAGGCGACGGGGCGCAGGAACCGTTCGATGGCGAGCGCCCCGACCGACGTCGAGCGCGCATCCGAGGTCGCCGGGTACGGCCCGCCGTGCACCATCGAGTAGCCGACCTCGACGCCGGTGGGCCAGCCGTTGAAGAGGATGCGCCCGACCTTGCGCTCGAGCACGGGCAGGAGGGCTCGGGCCTCGTCGGCGTCGGCGTCGGCCGCGAGGACCGTCGCCGTCAGCTGCCCCTCGAGCTGCTCCGCGAACTCGCGCAGCTGCTCGGTGCCGTCGTAGCGAAGGACAAGCCCGGCGGCGCCGAAGATCTCGCCCTCGAGCGCTTCGCCGAAGGCCTCGACGGCATCGCTGAACACGATCGGCGCCGGCGCGTTCGCCGCCGTGTCGGCCTGACCACGCGCGACGACCGTCGCGCCGGAGGCCTCGCGTTCGGCGACCCCTTCGCGGTAGGCGTCGCCGATGCCGGACGTGAGCATGGTCTGGCCGTTCGCCGCGGCGATGCGAGTGCCCACCTCGGCGAGGAAGGCGTCTCCCGACTCACCGCTCGGCACGAGGACGACCCCGGGGTTGGTGCAGAACTGGCCGGAGCCCAGCGTGAGCGAGCCGACGTAGTCGGCTGCGACCTTCGCGGGGTCGGCGGCGAGCGCCGCCGACAGGACGAACACGGGGTTGACGCTGCTCATCTCGGCGTAGACCGGAATCGGCTCCGCCCGCTGCTGGGCGATGCTCACGAGGGCGAGCCCGCCGGAACGTGAGCCGGTGAAGCCCACCGCCTTGATGCGCGGGTCGGCCACGAGGCCCTGCCCGATGACCCGCCCGGAGCCGTACAGCTGCGAGAAGACGCCGCTCGGCAGGCCGGAGGCCTCGACGGCGCGCGCGATCGCGTGGCCGACGAGCGCCGCCGTGCCCAGGTGGCCGCTGTGCGCCTTCACCACGACGGGACTGCCCGACGCGAGCGCGGAGGCCGTGTCGCCGCCCGCCGTCGAGAACGCGAGCGGGAAGTTGCTCGCGCCGAAGACGGCGACGGGGCCGAGCGGGATCTTCCGCTGGCGGATGTCGGCGCGCGGGAGGGGCGCCCTGTCCGGCAGCGCCTCGTCGACGCGGGCCCCATGCCAGCTGCCCTCTGCCACGACCTTGGCGAAGAGGCGCAGCTGCCCGGTCGTGCGCCCGACCTCGCCGGTCAGCCGCGCGACCGGGAGCCCGGTCTCCTCGTGGGCGCGGGCGATGATCTCGTCCTTGTCGGCCTCGATCTCCGCCGCGATCCGCTCCAGGAAGGCCGCCCGATCAGCCGGTGACGTCGAGCGGTACTCGTCGAACGCCTCGTGCGCCGCCTGAACGGCGGCCTCGAGCTCCTCGCTCGTGTTGCTGCGGAAGGTCGGCGCGAGCACCGCCCCGTCCGCGGCGCGACGAGCAACGAGCTCGTCGCCGCCCCCGAGTTCGCTGCTTCCGGCGATGAGCGAATGTGGTGCCAGCGTCATTGCGTGCCTTTCTTCGTGCGTTGGAGCGAGCCTCGCGCGTTGGAGCGAGGCCCGTGCGTTGGAGTGAGCCTCATGCGGTGGAGTGAGCCTCGCGCTGTGGTGAGTCCTCCTTCGAGGCTATGGCCGACCACCGACAGTGGCGCTTCAGAATCTGCATGACCCGATGCCGATTCGACATGCACGCAGCACGTGCCTCCCTCCTGGCGCGGGGCGGGTTCGGTCGTGAACCGCTCAGCGGCCGCCCTCGTCCTCGTCCTCGTTCCCGACTTCCCCCGCCGAGCCGGCCTCGTACTCCCCCAGGTCGCCCGCGTCCCGGTCCCACGCGTCGAGCACGGGACCCACGATGCGCCAGAGCTCCTCGGCGACATCCCCACGCACGGAGAGCAGCGTGCTGCCGCCGAGCATGCCCGCTATCACCCTCGCGTAGGGGTCAGCGCTGTTGTCGTCGGCGGGGGCGTCGAGCGGGATGCGCGTCGGCTCCGCTCCCGGATCCGCGGGCGTCAGGACGATCTCCTGCCTCGCAGCCCCGATGGCCTTCCCGGAGCGCAGGAGGAACGGGATGCCCCGCCACCTCGGCGTCTCGACCCGCAGCGTGATCTCCGCGAGCGTCTCGGTGCCGCGCTCGGGTTCCACGTCCTCTTCGTCGACGTACGCCGGGAGCTGCTTGCCGCCGACCTCACCCGCCGTGTAGCGCGCCCGGCGTGCAGAGACCGGCTCGTCGTCCCACACGCTCACGTTGCGGAGCACGTCGATCATGGCGTCGTCGAGCGTGCCGGCCGGCTCGCCGTCGTGCGCCGCATCGCGCGCGCTCTCCTGGTCGCCCGGCCGTTCCATGGCCGTGAGCGCGAGCATGAGCATGAGGTGGCTCTGCAGCATGTCGCGCAGCGCTCCGGTCTGGTCGTAGAAGGCGCCGCGTCCCTCGATGCCGAGCTCCTCCTCGAAGACGATCTCGACCCGCCCGAGGGTGCCGCCCTCGCTCGCCTCGACGAGTGGGACGCCGCTCGCGTCGACGACCTCGCGTGAGCGCATCAGCTCGACGGCGGCCGGCGTGCCCAGGAAGTGGTCGATGCGCCACAGTCGCTCGTCGGGCACGACCTTGGCGAGGGCCTCGTTGAGTTCCCGCGCATCGGCCTCGCTTTCACCGAAGGGCTTCTCGATCGCGATCCGCAGCTCTCCCGGCAGCTCGAGCTCGGCAAGCGCCGCAGCGACCTTCTTGCCCATGGCGGGCGGCAGGGCGATGTAGAGCAGCGGCGCGGTCGGGCACGCATCGAGCAGCTCCCGCAGCTCCTCGGGCGACGATGCGTCGGTCGCCACGAACTCGGACCTCGCCACGAGCCCATCGATGGTCGCGGCGGACACGCTGGCGGCCTCGAGGCTGCGGCGGACGACGCCCCGCCACTCGTCGCGGGACTGCGGCGTGCGGGCCGCCCCGATGAGGTGCACCTCGACCTCAGGGCTCGCGTCGACGACCTTCGCGATGCCGGGCAGCAGCAGGCGCTCCGTCAGGTCGCCGCCCGCGCCGAGGATGGCGATCGTGCGTCTGACCGGGCCGCCGATGGCGATCTCCGGAATCTCGGGCGTCTCGGTGCTCGTGTCCATGCGGCCTCGCAATGCTGGTCTCGGGATGCAGGTCTCGGGATGCCGGTCCCTGTGGGGCTCGTTCCGGCGCGAGACTACGCGCTCGTGCCCGGGAATCCTCCGGAGTCGCCCGACCTCGACGGCTGCTCCGGTTTCGGCAACGGCTCCGGTTTCGGCAACGGCTCCGGCCCTGTCTCCGGGACCGACACCGACATCGGCAGCGGCACCGACCCCGGGGCGAGCACCGGCACGATGCCGTACTCGAACTCGCCGAGGTAGCGGAACACGTCCCCGAGCAGCGGCGCCCGCAGGCGCACGTCGACGCACTGGCGCCCGTCGCCGTCCGGATGCGCGCGCTCGTCGAGCGTCATGGTCACGATGCGCGGCAGCGGGATGCGCAGGTGCCGGATGGGTGACGCGGCGTCCGCCCCGGGCACTCCGCGCACCCCGTGAACCCGGCGCACCCCGCGCACCCCGCTCGTCGGCAGGTGCGGCACGCGGAGCCGGAGCGCGAGCCTCGTCGATCGCATCCGCAGACCGCCCTCTTCGACGGACAGCTCGAGGTCGACCTCGAGCCCGCGACGCCTGCCGAGCCGGTCGACGAGGCGCGGCCGCGCTCCCGGGCTGCGGATGACGCTCATGGTGTCCTCCATCACGCGGGTCACGTGGGAGAACTCGAACTCCCGTCGCGCGGAGAGCGCCTCGGGCCCATCCGGCCGGTTGACGACGGTGAACGGCACGTCGCGGCCGCGCTCGGGGAAGAGGACGTGACGCCACGCGAGCCAGGCAAGCACCGGGCGCAGCAGCCGGTAGCGGGAACCGGCCCAGGCGTAGACGCCTCGCCCGCGGCCCTCATGCCCGGCCGGGATCGGCCCGAAGTAGCGCTGAAGCTGGGCGTCAAGGCGCGCGAAGTCGTCACCGAGCACCGCCTCGGAGACGGACAGCGGCCCCACAGACCGCGACCCCACAGACCGCGGCTCGTCGCCAAGCCCGACGCCAAGCCCGTCGCCGGCCCCGACGCCGGGCTCGGGCTCGGGCTCGGGCTCGGGCTCGGGCTCGGGCTCGGGCTCGGGCTCGGGCTCGACCCTGGGTACGCCAGCGCAGTCCATCTCGCACTTCATCCCACGCTCCACCGCGCCCTCTCCCCCGGCCATCAGGCCCTCACGTCGGAGGCCAGCGCGAGGAGCTCGCGCAGCGGGGCCCGCACGACGGGGATCCGCGTGAGCGGCAGCGTCATCCGCAGCAGGTTGAGCGCGCGGTCCAGGATGCGGCTCGTGCGCTCGCGCCCGGGCGAGGAGTCGTAGACCCAGAGCAGCGCGAGCAGCAGGTGGCTCAGCACAAGCGCCTGCGGCAGGCCAGCCCTGAACTCGTCGGGAAGCGGCGACTTCGCCCCCTCGACGGCGCTCTCGAAGAGCCCCCGGATCACCGCGAGCGCCGGCGCGGATTCCTCGGAGAGCGGGTTGATGGGCGAGCGCGGCGACACCGAGGCCGCGAGGAACTCCGGGGCGTGCGGGTGGTAGGGCTCGAGCTGCTCGAGTCCGGTGCGGTAGACGACGGCGAGGCGATCGACGAGGTCGCGCACCCCGTCGAGCTGTGGTTCGGCTGCGGCAGCGTGCCCGAGCTGGACGTCGAGGTACAGCTCCTGCACGAGGTGGTTCTTGGTGGCGAAGTGGTAGTTGGTGGTGCCGACCGACACCCCGGCCTCGTCGGCGATGCGCCGCACCGTCGTGGCGTCGTACCCGCGCTCGCGGAAGGACCGGAGTGCGATGTCGCGAATGAGGGCGCGGGTCCGCTCGCGCTTCGTGGGTGCCGCTCCCGGTTCGATCATCTCGCCGCTCTTAGAACTGAACATGTTCAGAAAGTACTACACTCGGCCACATGGAACCGAAGAACCACGCCGAGCAGTCCCCCGCCACCAGCCGACGCCGCGTCGTCATCGCCGGGGCAAGCGGGTTCGTGGGCCGAGCCCTCGCCGCCGATTTCGAGCGCGACGGCTGGGAGATCACGCGCATCGGCAGACACGAGTCGGTGCGCTGGGGCGACCCCGCGGCGATCCAGCGGGCCATCGACGGCGCCGAGGTGCTCATCAACCTCGCCGGCAAGTCCGTGAACTGCCGCTACACCGATGCCAACAGGAACGAGATCCTGCGCTCGCGGGTCGAGACGACGAGCGCACTGCGGTCCGCCGTCGAGACCGCGACCGCCCCTCCGCGCGTCTGGTTCAACGCGTCGACGGCCACCATCTACCGTCATGCCACCGACCGGCCGAACACGGAGTCGACCGGCGAGCTGGGGCAGGGCTTCTCCGTCGACGTCGCCCGCAGCTGGGAGCACGCGTTCTTCGAGGGCGAGCTGCCCGGCACTCGTCGGGTCGCGCTCCGCATGGCGATCGTGCTCGGCGACGGCCCCGCCGCGAGCAAGCTCTTCACGCTTGCCCGCATCGGCCTCGGCGGGCCCAACATCGACGGCTGGGCGCCGAACCACCGTCGCTACCGGGGCATCGGCAGCGCGCCGAGCGGTGACGGACGCGCCCCGCAGTACCGCACGAGAGGCCGCCAGAAGTTCAGCTGGGTGCACGTCGACGATGTCGTCGGGGCCGTCCGCTTCCTCCTCGACCGAGCGGAGCTCGACGGCGTCGTGAACGTGTCCAGCCCGAACCCGAGCGACAACCGCACCCTCATGGCCGGCATCCGCCGCGCCGTGCGGGCCCCCTTCGGCATGCCGTCCTGGCGGTGGATGCTCGAGCCCGCGATGGCCGTGCTGCGCACCGAGCCCGAGCTCATCCTGAAGAGCCGGTGGGTGCTGCCGGAGCGCCTCACGGAGGCCGGTTACCACTTTGTGCACCCCGAACTCAACCCCACGCTGCGGCAGGTCGCCCGGGAGCTAGGCTGAGCCGCACCCCCCACCCCCACCCACCTCGGCAGGTTCGGAGAACGCTCCCCTCGATGACGCACGCCACCGCACGCCTCGCGCACCTCGCAGAGTTCTTCGCACCCGAGAACGGCCCCGTTTCCGAGGACGACCGCCCCGTGGGGCTCGCCATCGGCAACTGCCAGGCAGAATCGCTCCGTCTCGCGCTCGGCGACGACGTCCGCTTCGTGCGCACTCCGCCGGTGCACGAGCTCGAGGCCACCGACCTCCCGTACCTCGAGGCCTGGCTCGGCCGCGCGAGCTTCCTCGTCTCCCAGCCCGTGCGCGACGACTACCGCGGGCTGCCCGTCGGCACGCGGCAGCTCGCAGCACAGCTGCCGAGCGACGCGCGCGTGGCCCTGTTCCCCGTCATCCGGTTCGCTGGCCTCTACCCCTTCCAGGCGATCATCCGCCCACCGTCCGACACCTCGCTGGTGCCACCCCTCGTGCCGTACCACGACCTCCGCATCCTGGCCGAGGCGGCGGGGGTGGATGCGCTCCCCGTGTCCGCCTCGCGGAACGCGGTCGCGGCCGTCGCCGCCGAGTCGATCGCCCAGCTGCGCACCCGCGAGGAGCACCACGGCACCGTGACGGTCTCCGAGCTCTTCCGGCACCCCACGTTCGCGCAGGCGCGCACGATCAACCACCCCGGCAACCCCATCTGGCTCGAGACCGCGAGCCGCGTGCGCGATCGCCTCGGCCTCCCGGAGGTGGCCATCACCCTCGACCGCGAGATCCTGAACTCCATCCACGCACCCCGCGAGCAGTCCGTCATCGACGCGTGGGGGCTCGAGGACGTCGCGACCGAGTCGTGGACCGTCGAAGGCAAGGCCATCCCGGCCGACCGCATTCGCGACGCCCACCTCGCCTGGTACCGGGAGCACCCGGACGCCGTCGCGGCGGGGCTCGCCAGGCACGGGGCGACGATGGAAGCGCTGAGGGCCGCGTGAGCACCACGCCCCTGCTCCTGCACCGCGACGACGAGACCCACGGCGTCGACCAATACGCGCGCGCCGTCGCGACAGCCGTCGCGAAGCTCGACTCCGCCGTCACGTACCGCAGTGCGCACGGGCTCGACTCCTCGCAGCTCGCGCACGTCCACTTCACCGACCGCCTCTGGGGCAGCACCCCCGAACGCGCCGCCGAGCGGTTCGAGCGCCTCGCCGCGCGCGGACCCGTGAGCGTCACCCTCCACGACGTCCCACAGCCCTCCGACGGCGAACGCGGCTTCCCCCGTCGCACCGACTGCTACCGCAGGGTCGTGGCGGCCGCGGCCGGCACCGTCTGCAACAGCGCCCACGAGCAGCGACTCCTCGAGCTCGCCCTCGGCCGCCGCGTGGAGGTGCACGTCGTGCCGCTCCCGGCGCAGCCACCGCAGCCCCGCCCCGCCGACTGGCAGCCGAGCGACGAGATCGCCGTGCTCGGCTTCTACTACCCGGGCAAGGGGCACCTCGAGGTCGTCGAGGCCGTCGCCACCATCCCGGCCTCCGATCGTCCGCGCGTCGTGGCCCTCGGATGCGCGTCCGCCGGGCACGAGCAGGAGCTCGTCGACCTCGGCAGGTACGCGGCCGAGCTGGGCGTCGAGTTCACGAGCACCGGGTTCCTCTCCCCCGAGGATCGCCTCGCGCGCAGCCGGGCCGTCGCCGTGCCGATCATCGCGCACCAGCACGTGTCGGCCTCCGGCTCCCTCACCGACTGGCTGTCCGCAGGCCGCAGGCCGCTCACGGTCGACTCCGACTACTTCCGCGAGATGGACACCATCCGCCCGAAGACCATGCTGCTCGTCCGGGATGGCCAGCTCGCCGAGGCGCTGCGAGGTGCGCTCCGCGAGCCCGAGTCGACGTGGCTCGACGAGACCACGTCGACCTCCCCGAGCATCGAGGAGATCGCCCGCGCCTACCTCAGCTGGTGGGCGGCGCTGTGAGCGCAAGCGCATCCGAGCTGCCCCCGTTTGGCCGCTCGGTGCCCGGCAACCGCTGGGACCTCGCCCTCGCTGACGCTGGCTCCAGCAATGACGGTGGCGGTGGCGCTGGCGCTGGCGCTGGCGCTGATGCACGTGCCGGGAACCCCGAACCGCGAAGCGTCTCGGTCATCGTCGTGCACTTCGAGCAGCAGTCGGAGCTCGACCGCACCCTCGCCGCCCTCGCGCGGCAGACGCATCCGGCCGAGCTGCTCGAGGTCATCGTCGTCGATGACGGGTCGCGAGCGGCGCCACGTGTGCCACCGGGGGTGCGCCTCCTCGTCCAAGAAGACCTCGGCTTCCGGGCCGGTGCCGCGAGGAACCTCGGCGCGCGCGCCGCGACGGGCGACGTGCTGTGCTTCCTCGACGCCGACACCGCACCGGAGCCCGAGTACGTGTCGCGGATGGCGGCGCTCCCGTCCCTCCTCCCGGAGGCTGTCGTCGCGGGGCACCGCAAGCACGCGGACTTCGCCGGCATCGACACAGACGCTGCGATCGAGGCCGCCGGGCCCGAGCACGAACTCGAGGAACCCGCCTGGCTCGCCGACGCCTACCGTGATTCGCGCAGGCTGCTCGATGCCGACGACCGCTCCTACCGGTTCGTCATCGGCGCCGTCTTCTCCTGCACCCGCTGGTTCTTCGACCAGACGGGTGGCTTCGACGAGGACTTCCTCGGCTACGGCGGCGAAGACTGGGAGTGGGCCCACCGAGCCTGGCTCGCCGGGGCGGTGCTCGCCTACGAGCCGGCCGCCGTGGCGTGGCACGACGGCCCGGACTGGGCGGGAAGGACCGCCGCCGACGCAGATAGCCAGGTGCACAAGAACGACGAGACCCTGCTGCTCTCACGGAAGATCGGCGTCGACGGCTCTCGACCCCGCGCACTCCGCACGGCGGCCCCCGACGTCATCGCCGTACTGGCCGCTGCGCCGAGCGCGGGCGCCGCCTTCGTCTGCGTGGACAGCCTCCTCGAGCATCTCCCCCACGCGAGCGTCGTCGTCCCGGACGAGCACCACCGGGTCTTCGGTTCGGACACGAGGGTGGTCCCAGCCTCGCGCGCCCTCCCTCGCGGGCGAGTCCGCATCGAGATCGACGCCGCCGTGCGCTTCGATCGACCCGAGGCAGGTACCCTGCAGCGCGCCGTGTCCGAGGTCGGCATCTCCGACCTCGGGGCGGTCCGCCTCGGCGAGCACGTCGTCGTGAGGTCGGAGCGCGCGCTCCGTCGCACCGAGCGCTGGGGTGCGGCCGCCGCGTGGCGCACCGAGCAGCGGCCCGACGCCACGGTCCGGGCCCTGCCCGGCGACGTCAGCGTCGCCGCCCATCTCGGCGGATGGCTCTCCCTCGACTGAACGCCCCGCACGTGGATGCCGCACCGGTGAATGCCGCGCACATGAATGCCGCACACGAGAATGCCGCACACGAGCGACATGGGCGCGGAATTCTCGAAACTAGGGAAAAATAGCAAGGTCGTCCTAACCTGAGGCGTCTCGCGGCTCAATTCCCGCACATCCGAAGCACGTCGACCGCACCAAGCAGGAGGCCACCGCGTGGCAGCAGCGCAGACGACCGGGCCGAGGCGCCTCATCGTGCAGACCGCGATGAGTGTCAAGCGCTGGCTCGCCCCGGCGACGGCCCTCTTCGTGTCGCACCAGCTCTGCGAGGTGGCGGTGCCGGTCGTGGTGGGCCTCGTCATCGACCGAGGCATCGTCGACCGGGACGTACCCCAGCTCGCGGTGTGGGTCGCGGTGCTCGTCGCCGTCTTCGTGCTGCTGGCCTGGTCGTACCGGACCGGCGTCTACTTCCTCGTGAACGGCATCCAGCGAGCACACCACGAGCTGCGGATGCGGGTGAGCGAGCGGAGCCTCGACCCCCGAGGGTTCGGCGACCGGCAACGCCCCACGGGCGAGCTGCTCGGCGTCGGCGGTTCCGACGTGCAGCGGGTCGCGTTCGGGGGTCTCCTCTTCGTGCACCCCGTCGCCGAGCTCGCCGCCGTCATCGCCGCCGGCGTGGTGCTCATCAGCATCGCCTGGCCGCTCGGGGTCGCCGTGATCGTCGGCGGCCCCCTCTTCCTCCTGCTGCTCGATCGCTTCGGCAGGCACCTGCGCGCGCGGGCCGAAGACCAGCAGCGGCTCACCGCCGACTCCGCGTCGCTCGCCGCCAACGCCATCGCAGGGTTCCGCACCCTCACAGCGCTCGGGGCAACGGGCCGCGCCGCCCGTAGCTACGCGGAGGCGAGCCAGCGGGCGCGCGTCGCGGCGATCGCCACGAGGCGAGCCGAGGCGTGGTTCGTGGGCGTCTCGAGCACCGCGACGGGGATCTTCGTCGTCGCGATCGGCCTCATCGCCGCGGCCCTCGCCGCCCAGGGCAGCATCACGGTCGGGCAGCTCATCACCGTCGTCGGCGTCGTCCAGGTCGTCATGGGCCCCATGGAAGCGCTCGCCGTCAACGTGGGCGCCGTGTGGGCGCGAGCCGGCGCCTCCGCGAAGCGCGTGCTCTCCCTGCTCCAGGCCCCCTATGCGCGGGAGCCGCGCGAAGGCGACGGACCAGCCGTCGACCCGAGTGCGGAGACCTCAGGCGGCGCGTCGGCCCGCGAACGCCCGACCGCAGCGCGCCCGGTCCCTGTGGGCCTGACCCCGGCACTCGCGGTCTCCGGCCTCACCGGCGCGCACCTCCGCGAGGTGAGCTTCACGGTCGAGCGGGGCGAGATCATCGGCGTCGTCGCCGACGCCCACGACGCCGCCGAGCTCGTCGGACTGCTCGGCGGGCGCATCCACCCGCCCCTCGGCACCATCACGGTCGACGGGCTCCCGCTCGCGGAAGTCGACGCCGAACGCCTCCACGAGCTCGTGACCGCGGCGCCCCACGCCGCCCACACCGTTCCGGGCACCGTCGCGGCGAACGTCGTCGGCGTGACCGGGGTCGCCGGCGCGCGACGATCGCCCGACGACGCGCTCGCGGCCGCCGCCTTCGAGGACGTGCTCGAGCAGCTGCCGAACGGCATCCGCACCCCACTCGGCGGTGCGGGGCGCACCCTCTCCGGCGGCCAGCGCCAGCGGCTCGCCCTCGCCAGGGCCCTCGCCGCCCCGGCCCCCGTCCTCGTGCTGCACGAGCCGACCGGATCCATCGACGCCGTCACCGAGCAGCACATCGGCGAGCGGATGCGCACGGCCACGGCCCAGCGCGCGACCGTCGTGGTCTGCTCCAACCCGCAGCTCCTCGTCAGGGCCGACCGCGTGCTCGTCCTCCGCGACGGCAGCATCGCGGCAGAGGGAACCCACGACGAGCTGATGTCGACGGACCCCCGCTACGCGGAGGCGGTCGCATGACGGGCGTGCACTCGTCGGCCAAGCCCACGACGCTGCCGATCGCGAGCGGCAAGCGCGCAGCCAGGCTCGCCTGGCATCTGCTCACCCTTCGCCCGTGGATGCTCGTGCTCTCGATCGCCCTGCTCGGGGCCGCCGCGGGCGCAGCGCTGCTCGTGCCCACGGGGCTGGGGCGTCTCGTCGACGCCGTCACGGGCGTCGACCACAGCCTCCTCGACGTCGCGCTCCTGCTCATCGCCGGGATCGCGGGCAGCGCGGCCCTCGGCGCCCTCGGCTCGATGGCGCTCGCCGCGGCCCTGGAGACGGCGCTCGCCCGCCTCCGCGAGGACTTCGTCTCCGCCGCGCTCTCCCTGCCGCCCGTCCTCGTCGACGAGATCGCCGACGGCGAGCTCGTCTCCCGGGCCACCGACGACGTCGACACCGTCGGCGAGGTGACCACGGGCGCCGTGCCTGCCGTCGTCTCGGCGGGCCTCGCGGTCATCGCGACGGGCATCGGCCTCGCCGTCCTCAACCCCCTGTTCCTGCTCGCCATGCTCACCGTCGTGCCCGTGCACGCCTTCGCCTTGTGGCGCTACCTGCGGAAGGCGCCACGCCTCTACGCCGCCGAGCGGGTCGCCGTCGCGGCGCGCTCCCGCGAGATGGTCTCCGCCATCCAGGCCCTCCCCACCGTGCACGCCTTCGGGTGGGGCAAGGCCATCACCGAGCGCATCCGCACGCGCTCCTGGAACGTGCTGCGCTGGTCGCTGCGCACCCGCATCGTGCAGAGCCGCTTCGGGTTCCGCATGAACATGGCCGAGGCCGTCGGCCTGGCATCGGTCCTCCTCGTCGGCGCCTGGCTCGCCTTCAGCGGTTCGGCGACGATCGGCGAGGTCACGACCGCGGCGCTCCTCTTCCAAGCCCTCTTCGGGCCCTTCATCGCGCTGCTCATGCTCGTCGACGACCTGCAGTCGGCGGGCGCCTCGCTCGCCCGCGTCGCTGGCGTCATCCAGCTCGCTCCGGCACGGGCCGGGCTCTCCGCGCCCGCCTCCGCGGCAGGGGCCGCGATCGCCGCCGCCGTCGCCGGGGAGCCAGCCACCCCCGACGCGGAGCTGCGCGGTGTCGTCGCCGCATACCCGGGCCGCCCGGCGGTCCTCTGGATCGACGAGCTGCGCATCCCGGCAGGCCAGCGCGTCGCGATCGTCGGCTCGTCCGGCGCAGGCAAGAGCACCCTCGCGCGCGTGCTGATGGGGCTCCTCGACGTGCGCGAAGGGCGCGTCGACGTCGCCGGTCTCGACCCGGCGCTCATGGAGGAGAACGAGCGGGCGCGACGGGTCGTGATGGTGAGCCAGGACGTGCACGTCTTCTCGGGAACCCTCCGCCACAACCTCCTCATGGCGCGCGAGAACGCAAGTGACGCGGAGCTGCACGAAGCCCTCGAATCGGTCGCGGGGCCACGATGGCGGCACACGTTCGCCGACGGCCTCGAGACGCTCATCGGCGAGGGCAACGCCGAGCTCACGGCCACGGATGCGCACCGTCTCGCCCTCGCTCGTGCGCTCGTGACCCGCGCCCCCATCGTCATCCTCGACGAGGCGACGGCCGACGCCGACACGACCGACGCACGCGCCCTCGAGGACGCGGCACGGCGAGCCCTCGCGGGGCGGACGGTCGTCACCGTCGCCCACCACCTGACGCAGGCGAGCAGCGCCGAACGGGTGCTCGTCATGGAGCACGGCCGCATCGTGGAGGACGGAACGCACGACGAGCTGCTCGATTCCGAGGGCCCCTACCGTGAGCTGTGGGCCGCCTGGTCGTCGCACCGATCCCGCGCGCCCCGCGAGCAGCGGCAGCGGCAGCGGGCCGAGCCCAGCGGCACGACCGACACCGAGAGGCACCGCGACTGACGCACTACAGGGGCCCGAGCACGGCAGAGGGATCGGCGTCGAACGCCAGCGTCTCGAGCACCTCGAGCAACTGCCGCTCTTCGTAGCGGAAGTGCGACTCCATGATCGCCGCGATGCCCTCGAGGTGGCGGTCGAGCACACGGGGCGACGCACCCGCGTCCACGGACGACTGCAGCCCCGAGAGGAGGTGCGCGATCATCGAATGGTCCTGCTGCAGGTACCGCAGCGTGTCACGCAGCTCGGGATGCGCCGCCGCGATCGCCGGGAACAGCTCGCGGTCCTCGCCACGATGGTGCCCATCGAGCGCCGAGCAGAAACCGTGGCAGTACAGCAGCAGGTCCCGCGCCGCCGGCTCTGCCGGATCACCGTTCTCGACCGCTTCCCTGGTGACTCGCAGGGCGGCGCGCAGACGCGCGTGCACGTCCCTCAGCTCGCTGCTCCAGGCAATGAGCCTGGCTTTCTCGTTCGCACTCATCAGGTTCGCCCTCAGTCACACGAGGGCGAAGGGGGTGACGACATCATCGCCGTTCTCCTTCGATTCGGCGCCTCCATGCCTGACACAAACTGCCAGCGGCACGCGACGCTGCGAACAGGATAGCGAAGACGAAGACGACCCGCGCCTGCCCGAGGCTCCTACCCCACGTCTGCCCGATCCCCTCTGCTCAGCCCCATGGGCCCGGCCCGCTACGCTCGAGGGCATGAGCGCCGCCGACCGCAAGACCCTCCGCGAAAGATGGACCTCCGCGGAGCTCTCGTCGCTGCGCACCCAGCTCTCGCGCCTCTCGAGCGTCGTGCCGGGCCCGCATCGGCTCACCCCCAGCTGGCACGACGCATCCGCCGGCACCACGGATCTCCGCGAGCTGCAGGCCGGCAGCCTCGGCATCGCCGTCGCGCACCTCGAGCTCTCGAACGTCGACGCCAGCGGACTCGTCGGCGGACTCAGCATCAGCAACAGCACCCTCACGCGCTGCCACTTCGACGGCGCCAAGCTGACGGCGCACACCCGTCTCGAGGGGTCACTGCGAGCCTGTACCTTCACGGGCGCGAGCATCCCGCAGGCCTCCATCGGGCCGGAGGTCTCCGACTGCACGTTCCGCGACGCGAAGCTGCGACGCCTCCGCGCAGTCCCCGGCACGGTCTTCTCGAACTGCGCCTTCGATGGCGCCGAGCTCTCCGGCGCCGAGTTCACGAACACGCGGTTCATCGACTGCAGCTTCACCGGAGCCAAGTTCAACGCAGCCACGACGTTTCGCGGATGCACGTTCGTCGGCGAGGCACCGAAGTTCGGCAAAGCGACCGAGAGCGGCACGACGATCGAGCCGCTCGCAGGCTGACCCCAGCGACCACGCCGGACAGGCACGCCCGGCCAGGGCTCGGAAGCTCTGAGTCATAGCAAAGTCATACAGACGGGTTCGGGCTGAAGAGCCGTTCACCCTCCCGACTTTCCACCAGGCAGGCCCCCGCGGGCCTGGCAAAAGCGTCGGTGAAGCTCGCCTCGCGGACGGTCCGGAACACCCGGGGCGCACCCGGACAGCTCGGCGTCGCCCCCGACCAGCGCTTCTCAGGTTCCCGCTTGCCTCGCTTCCTAGCGTCGACCGCATGTCAACCTCAGCGAATGCCGCTCTGCTCATCCTCCGTATCGCGCTCGGCGCGACCATGCTGCTCCACGGAGTCCAGAAGCTCACGACCACGGGAATCGCCGGCGTCCAGGAGATGCTCGCGGGCCTCGGCGTCCCGCTCGCGGACGTGGCCGGAATCGCCCTCCCCTTCGTGGAGATCGGTGCGGGGGCGCTGCTCATCGCGGGCCTCTTCACTCGCGTCGCCGCAGCCCTGCTCGCGATCGTCTCGCTCGGCGCCATGTTCACGGTGCACTTCACGGCCGGCTTCTTCGCGCAGGACGGCGGCTACGAGTTCGTGCTCGTCCTGGCGCTCCTCGGCATCGCTCTTGTCCTCACGGGAGGCGGACGGTGGGCCGTTGACGCCCTCCTGCGTCGACCGCGCAGCGCTCGCACCGCCAGCGCTGAGCGCCACGCAGTCACCCAGACGGCGTAATAGCTAACCTAGCTAGCAAAAATCTGGCGGGTCGATAGCTCCCGAAGCCGAAGACACGATACGGTCCAATCCACCGGCTTCCCCTGCTCCGAATCCTTCGTACACGGGCGAGACAGCCCGGCGCGCGAAAGGCGGCTGCAGTGCTGGAATCCTCGACTCCCCTCCTCGTGGGCCCCGACGTCATCGGAGCCCCCGGCGGGTACCGCAACGTCACCGATCTGCTCGCCCGACGTGCCGAGATCGCCCCGGACCACGCGGCGTTCGAGGTGCCGAGCGACCCCACCGATCCGAGTGCTCCGTGGCGCAACGTATCGACGAGCGAGTTCACGGAGACCGTGCGAGCCGTCGCCAAGGGGCTGCTCGCCATCGGCGTGCGCCCCGGCGACGCGATCGCCATCATGGCGCCCACCCGCTACGAGTGGGCCGTCGCGGACCTCGCGGTGTGGTTCGCCGGCGGCGTCGTCGTGCCGATCTACGAGACCTCGGCACCCACCCAGGTCTCGGCGATCATCCACGACGCCAAGGTGGTGCTCGCGGTCGGCGGCAGCGCCCACCACGTGGGACTGCTCACGACGCCACTCGATGCGCGCGGATCCGACGCGCTCGGCGTCTGGTCGATGGATGCGGCCGACGGCCCCGGCGAGCATCGCGACCTCGAGCGCCTCGCCGCCCTCGGGCTCGGCGTCGCCGACGAGGCCCTCGAGGAGCGCCGCCTGCTCGCGACCCCCGACTCCCCCGCGACGATCGTCTACACCTCCGGCACCACGGGAGAGCCCAAGGGGGCCGTGCTCACACACGAGAACTTCCTCGGCCAGGTCCTCAACATCGCAGCCGCCTACGGCGAGGTCGTGCATCCCGCGGGCAACACCATCATCTTCCTGCCCCTCGCCCACGTGCTCGCCCGCGGACTGCAGCTCATCTGCCTCGCGAGCGGCATGCGCATCGCCCACCTCGCCGACCCGGCCGCCGTCGTCGGCACCCTCGGGCAGCTGAAGCCGACGTTCCTCGTCGTCGTGCCCCGCGTCCTGCAGAAGATCCAGGCCGCAGCCGGTGCCAAGGCCGCCGCGAGCGGGCTCAGCAAGGTCTGGGCGTCGGCGCAGAGCACCGCCGTCCAGTGGGGTGAGTTCCGCGAGACGAGAGCTCCGGCCGCACGCGCCCCGCTTGGCCTGCGCATCCGGCACCGCCTCTTCGACTCGGTCTTCTACCGCCGACTGCGGCAGGTCATGGGCGGCCGCGTCACCCACATCCTCTCCGGAGGCGCCACCCTCGACGCCGAGCTCTCCCTCTTCTTCGGCGGCATCGGCGTGCCCGTCATCGAGGGCTACGGCCTCACCGAGACGACGGCGCCCCTGACCGGCAACCTCCCGAGCGACATCCGCTCGGGAACGGTGGGTCGGCCGCTGCCCGGCTCCACGGTCCGCATCAGCGACGACGGGGAGATCCTGGCCCGCGGTATCGGCGTCTTCAGCGGCTACCGCAACCCCGAGCACAACCAGGACGCGTTCGTCGACGGCTTCTTCCGCACCGGCGACCTCGGCCGCCTCGACGAGCAGGGCCGGGTTGTCCTCGAGGGCCGTCTGAAGGACGTCATCGTCACCTCCAACGGCAAGACCATCGTCCCCATGCGGTGGGAGTCCTCCGTCGAGTCTGACTCCCTCGTCTCGCACGCCGTCATGATCGGCGAGGGCCGCAACTACCTCTCGGCGCTCGTCATCCTCGACCCAGTGGCCCTCGCCGAGTTCTCCGCCGAGGTCGCAGCGAGCGCCCACCCGAGGCCAGAGCAGCACGAGCTCCTGACGGTCGTGGATGCGAAGGCGCGCGAGCACGTCCAGCGCGCCGTCGACCGCGCCAACGAGCTCGTCGCCCGCAGCGAGCAGGTGCGACGCTTCACGCTCATCGCGACGGACCTCGACGATCCGACCTTCGTGACGCCGACGCTCAAGCTCAAGCGCGCAGCGGTGCTGCAGCGCAGCACGGACGTCGTCGACGCCCTCTACTCTTCCTGATCACCACTCTTCCTGATCACCCCATTCCCCCTGGCGCACAGCGCCTCGAGAGGCAGCAGCATGACGAGCGACATCACCCCAGGCGGCACGAGCACCGCGGGAAGCAAGAACCGGGCGACGATCATCACGATCGCCATCGCCGTGCTGATCGGCGCGCTCGTCGCGCTCGCCGGCAGCCAGGGCGGGGCGGAGCTGGCCGGGTTCCCGCTCTACGCGTGGGCCGTCGCGGCCGCGTTCCTCATCCAGGTACTCGTCTACCTGCCCTCGGCGGCGGCGAAGACCGAGCGGTTCTTCGACCTCACGGGAAGCGCGACGTTCATCGTCGTCACCATCGGCCTGCTCATCGCGGCACCGGCACCGGATGCTCGCTCCTGGATCCTCGGAGCCATGGTGATCCTGTGGGCATTGCGGCTCGGCTCGTTCCTCTTCGCGCGCATCCACCGCTCGGGCTCCGACGATCGCTTCGACGACATCAAGGGCGACAAGCTGCGGTTCCTGCGGGTCTGGATCATGCAGGGCCTCTGGGTGAGCCTCACGGCCGCCGCGGCGTGGATTGCGATCGCCGGGGGCACCGCGGAGCGCGAGCCCATCGGCTGGCTCGGCATCGTCGGCATCGTCATCTGGGTGGCCGGGTTCGTCATCGAGGTCGTCGCCGACCTGCAGAAGAACGCGTTCAAGGCCGACCCGGCGAACAAGGGTCGGTTCATCCGCACGGGCCTCTGGTCGCGTTCGCGCCACCCCAACTACTTCGGCGAGATCCTGCTCTGGGTCGGCGTCGCCATCGTCGCCATCCCCGTTCTGGTCGGCTGGCAGTGGATCGCGCTCATCTCGCCGGTCTTCGTCGTGCTGCTGCTCTCGAAGGTCAGCGGAGTGCCGCTGCTCGAGGCCAAAGCCGACAAGAAGTGGGGCGGCGACGCCGACTACGAGGAGTACAAGGCGAAGACGCCCGTGCTCCTGCTGAAGCTCACGCGCCCCTGACCTCGGCCGGGGCGCGTGAGCCCCGAGCTACTGGAAGGCGGGTACGACGTGCTCGATGAACAGCTCGAGCGAGCGCTTCTTCTGCTCGTGGGAGAGGGAGTTGTCGCTCCAGAAGCTGAACTCGTCGACCCCGAGCGACTCGTACTCGCGCAGGCGGGCGATGACCTCGTCCGGCGTGCCGATCATGGCGGTCTTGTGCAGTGACTCGGGCGTGAACTCGGGCCGCTCCGAGAACTTCGCCTCCGGGCTCGGCTCGAGGAACCCGTCGACGGGGTCGGTCGTGTTGCCGAACCAGGCGTCGAAGGTGCGGTAGAACTTGTTGACCCCCTCGGCGGCCGGTCGCCAGCCGTCTGGGTCGCTCTCCTCGTGCACGTAGGTGTGGCGCAGCACCATGATCTCGGGGCGTGCGACCTCGGGATGGTTCGACACCGCCGTCTCGAACTTGGTCACGAGGTCGGCGACCTCCTCGTCGCCCTTCATGAGCGGCGTCACCATGACGTTGCAGCCGTTGGCGACCGCGAAGTCGTGCGTGTCGGGGTCGCGGGCCGCGACCCACATCGGCGGAGTCGGCTGCTGCACGGGCTTCGGGACGCTCGTGGAGACGGGGAACTGCCAGACCTCGCCGTCGTGGGCGTAGTCGCCCTGCCAGAGCTCGCGCACGGCGGGGATCAGCTCGCGCAGGTGCTTGCCGCCCTCCTTGCCTGGCATGCCGCCCGCGAGGCGGTCGAACTCGAACTGGTACGCGCCGCGCGCCAGTCCGACCTCGGCGCGCCCGCCGCTGATGACGTCGAGCAGGGCCGTCTCTCCGGCCACCCGGAGCGGGTTCCAGAAGGGGGCGATGATCGTGCCTGCGCCGAGGCGGATCTTCGTGGTGACCGCGGCGAGGTACGCGAGCTGCGGCATGGGGCTCGGGGAGATCGTGTACTCCATCGAGTGGTGCTCGCCGATCCACACCGTGCTGAAGCCGGCCTTCTCGGCCAGGAGCGTGAGCTCGACGAGCTCGGCGAAGAGCTGCTCGGTGCTGACGGAGTCGTCCCAGCGCTCCATGTGGATGAACAGAGAGAAACGCATTGTCGTGTCCTTTCGAGAGTGGAGGTGCTGCTGCCGTCAGCGGCGGGCGGCGCGTTCCGCGATGGTGGTGTTCCCGCGAGACCAGTGCTCGTGCTCGATCTCGCGGATGACGACCGTGATGTTCTCGGGTGCGGCGCCCACGGTCTCCTCGGCGACGCGGTGCACGCCGTCGATGAGGGCCCTGAGCTGCTCCGGGGTGCGCCCCTTGGCGATGGAGATGTCGATGAGTGGCATGCGGCCCTACCCCCGCATCACGAACGGGTCGGCGACGGGCGATTCGTCGGTGTTGATCCACACGCTCTTGAGGCGGGTGTACTCGTGCATGGACTCGATGCCGTGCTCGATGCCGACGCCGGAGTTCTTGAAGCCCTGCCTCGGCGACATGGGCGACATGGCGCGGTAGGTGTTGACCCAGATGGTGCCGGCGTCGAGGCGACGCGAGAGGCGATGGGCGCGGGCGAGGTTCTGCGTCCACACGCCGGCCGCGAGGCCGAACTCGGTGTCGTTGGCCAGCCCGACGACCTCGTCCTCCGTGTCGAAGGGCATGATGGCGGCGACGGGCCCGAAGATCTCCTCGCGGACGACGCGCATGCTGTTGGTGACGTCGGTCAGCACGGTGGGCTCGAAGTAGTAGCCGGGGAGCTGCACGTCGGGGCGGCCGCCTCCGGCATAGAGGGTCGCGCCCTCGTCGACGCCGATGCCGACATACGATCTGACCTTCTCGAGCTGGTCGCTGAAGGCGAGCGGGCCGAGCTCGGTCGCATCGTCGAGGGGGTCGCCGATGACGATGGACTTCGCGCGAGCGGAGACGCGCTCGAGCAGCTCGTCGTAGACGGAGCGATGCGCGAAGACGCGGCTCCCGGCGATGCAGGTCTGGCCCGCCGCGGCGTAGATCCCCGCGATGACCCCCATCGCCGCGTTCTCGATGTTCGCGTCGTCGAACACGATGTTCGGGCTCTTCCCGCCCAATTCGAGCGTGCATCCGATGAACCGCGCCGCCGCGCTCGCCGCGATGGCCGAGCCCGTGCGCGTCGACCCCGTGAAGGAGATCTTCGCGATGAGGGGACTCTCGACGAGCGCCGCGCCTGCCTCTGCGCCGAGGCCCGTGACGACGTTGACGACGCCGTCGGGGAACCCGGCCTCGCTCGCGAGCTGGGCGAAGCGGAGCACCGTGCGCGAGGTGTACTCGCTCGGCTTGATGACGACGGTGTTGCCGGCTGCCAGCGCAGGCGCGAGCTTCGAGGTCGTGAGCGTCAGCGGGGAGTTCCACGGCGTGATCGCGCCGACCACGCCAAGCGGCTCGTGCTGCGTGTAGTTGAGGATCTGCAGGTTGCTGGTGGGGATCTGCGAGCCCTGGATCTTGTCGGCGAGCCCGCCGTAGTAGTAGAGGTACTCGGGCAGCGACGCGAGCTGGCCGCGCATCTCGCGCAGGAGCTTGCCGTTGTCGAGGCTCTCCAGGCGGGCGAGCTCGTCGGCGTTCTCGGCCACCAGGTCGCCGAGGCGGCGCAACAGCTTGCCCCGCTGCGTCGCCGTGAGGCCACTCCAGCTCGGCGCCTCGAACGCCCGGCTGGCCGCGGAGACCGCCAGCTCGACGTCGGCGGCGTCGCCCCTCGCCGCCTCGTACAGCACCTCGAGGGTCGCGGGGTTGATGCTCTCGAAGTAGGCGCCGCCGGCGGGATCGCGCCAGCCCCCGTCGATGAAATGTCCGTAGCGGTCAGTCATGGTGTGCTCCTTCGTGGTGCCTGGAGTTGGCGAGTTCCGTGTCTTCGATGTGCTTCGCGAGCTCCGCGGCGAAGGCCTCGGGCGCTTCGACGGGAAGCATGTGCCGCACGCCGGCGACGATGCGCGACCGGGCATCCGGGATGGCGGCGGCGAGCCTGCGGCTCATGTCGGGCGTCGAGCCGGGGTCGAGCTCGCCCGTGATGGCGAGGGTCGGGACGGAGATGGAGGCCAGATCAGCTTCGATCTGCCGGTCACCCGTCGCGAAGATCTCGTAGGCGTGCCCGAACGACTCGACGTCGTTGGCTTCGAGCACCCGCCTCGTCGCGTCGACCGTCTCGGGAGCCACGTCGCTTCCCGAGTACCAGCGTTCGAGCGAGCGCTCGACGGTCGCGCCGAAGTCGGTCCGCGCCGAGGCGAGCCGGGCGAGCACGGCGTCGCGCTCCTGTGGGGTCCGCTGGCAGACGGAGCTGACGCAGACGAGCGACCGGACTCGGTCGTTCGAGTGGCTCGCGATTCGCTGGGCGACGAGCGCCCCGAGCGAGAAGCCCACGAGGTGGACCGGCCCGCTCGGAAGCCGCTCGGCGACATCGGCCGCGAACTCGGCGAGCGACATCGCCCCGCGCAGCCGCGGCTGGGCTCCATGACCCGGCAGGTCGAGGGCGATCGTCGGCCGGTCGAGCAGCTCCTCGACGCGGCCCCACATGGTCCGATCGAGCCCCACCCCGTGCAGCAGCACGATGGGCGTGCGTGTCGGCGTCGAGCTCACGTCGGCGCCCCGCTACAGCTCGGTCGAGAGCGCCGCGAGTCGCTGCTGCGGGCGCCCCTGGGCAGCCCCGGCCAGGGCGACGAGGATCTCGTCCGGGTGCGGCGCATCCGCGATCCGCACCTCGAACGACTGATGGTGCGAGCGGATCGTCGCGTCGGTGAAGTGCTTGAGCGGGATGTCGAACGCGACGCCGGCCGGCCCGCGCTTCTCGACTGCGGGCAGCAGGGTGCTCGCGTTCGCCGCCTTCCGGAAGTGGTCGCCGAACTTGAGCGTGTGAATGAGCGCCGAGCCGTGCTCGACCTCGCCGTTCAGCCCGATGATCGCGGCCTTGCCGTATGCCTCGAGCGGTGCTCCGAGCGCCTCCATGACGCGGGGGGCGAGCAGCGCTCCGAGCTCGGATGCGACGGCGTCGATGCCGGCGCTCAGGTCCTCGACGAAGCCCTGGCCAGCCCACGGGTTCTCGATGATGGCGGCGACGACCGCGGTCCTCGCCGCGGGCGAGACCGTGCGGCCGCCCTCGATGAGCGTCTCGTCGACGATGGTGATGACTCTGCGAACCTTCATGCTGCGATTCCTTTCAGGATGTCGGAGGTGACCTTCACGTCGGTCGTGCGGTCTCCGATCCGGGGGTGAGGGCGGGGGCCGGACGACGCGACCGCGATGACCGCGATCTCGTCGCGGTGCGGCGCATCCGCGAGGTGCACGTCGAGCGACTGGTAGTGGCTGCGCGTTGCCGCGGCGGTCTTGTGCCAGAGCGGCACTCGCAGGTCGCCCCCGGCCTCGGCTCTCGTGTCCGAGAAGCAGATGATCGAGGTGCCCTCGAGGAACTCGCGGAGCAGGTTGCCGAAGTACGGGGTGTGGATGAGCGCGCCGGCGTGCTCGATCTCGCCGTCGACGCCGACGACGGCGGCCTTCCCGAACGCTTCGACGTTCGCGGCCCCGCCGAGCGCCTCCAGGAGGCGGTCGCTGAGGAGCTTGGCGACGATGGGCGCGATCTCGGACGTGGCCTCCGTGAGGTCGGCGATGGGTCCGGCCCCGACCCACGGGTTGCGGACGACGGCGACGGCGCTCGCCTGCCGGATCGCGGTCGGGGCGTCGACGCCGCCGTCCGAGATGATGTCCTCGTAGGCAGTCGAGATCTTGCGCACGCCGAGGGCGACGGCGCGCTCGCGCAGCGTCTCGCCGCGACGCTCGGTCGCTGTGGCGGTGGTGGTCATGGTGGCTCCTGGTCTCCTCGAACGTCTGGTGTGCCCGGATGGGCGTCGGCGACTCAGGCGGTGATCGACTCGCTGTCGGCCGGGTTGCCGTGATCGGCCGGCGCGAGGGCTGCGCGGCTCGACGCCTCGACGTGCGTTCGCATGGCGAACTCGGCGCCGATCGCATCCTTCTCCACGATCGAGCGCACAACCGCGCGGTGCTCGTGGTTGGAGGCGAGCAGACGGCCGGGGCGCTCGATCGTGCGCAGCACGATGCGGTGGTAGGCGAGCTGGTTCATGAGGCGCTCGTAGTGCTCCGCGAGTTTGGCGTTGTCGGCGCCGAGCACGATGGTCCAGTGGAACTCGTGCACGAGGCGGGCGTACTCCGCCGTGTCGCCGGCCTTGGCGGCGGCGTCGCTCTCGTCGAGGTTGCGCGAGAGGGCGGCGACCTCCGAGGTGGGGCCGCGGCGGGCGAGCAGGTTCGCGGCGAGCCCTTCCAGCGATTCCTTGAGCTGGAACAGCTCGACGATCTCCCGCCGGGTGGGTGTTCGCACGAACGTCCCGACGCGGGGACGGATCTCGACGAGGCCCTCGTTCTCCAGCTGCTTGAGCGCCTCGCGGATAGGCGTGCGGCTCACGCCGAACTCCTGCGCGAGCACGAGCTCCGGCATCGGGTCGCCGGGTGGGTACGTGCCGCTCGTCACGAGACGGCGAAGTCGCTCGAGGAGAGGGAGGTCTGCGTACGCCTCATCGCTGAGACCCAACGGCGTGATCTGTTGCATACAAGAACGCTAGCTGGCATGCCACAGAATTGTCAACGACTCCGATTTTTCTCAGGAAACACAACGTTTACAACCAAGCGTTGACGCATGCATGAACCCAGGGTTACGCTCCGTTGCATGCAAGCAAACATCAAAGATGCTGTCGCAGCTGCATGGTCCGACGTCTGGGATCGGGGTGACTTCGGTGCGTTCGAAGCCCTCGTGACCACGGATTATCGGCGCGAGAGCACAAGATCGGGTCGGGTGTCCGCACTCGACGAGTTCAAGCAGGAGGTCACCGAGGTGCGCGCCGCGTTCCCGGACCTCGTCACGCGCATCGACCAGGTCCTGGTCGAGGACGACGCGCTCGCCGTCTTCTGGACCTCCGACGGCACGTTCAGCCAGCCGCTCGGCACTGTCCCCCCGACAGGCAAGCGCGTCGTCACGAACGGATCCAACTACGGCACCCTGCGGGACGGACGCGTCTCTTCCGAGCGCGTGACCTGGGACTCCGGCGAGCTGCTCACCCACCTCGGCCTCCCCTCCCTGCACTCGGCGTTCGAGGATGCCGACGCCGACTACGCCGACGAGTCCGCGGCTCCCCCGCGCGAGATGCTCAAGGCGTTCAACAAGCAGTTCATCTCCGGCGTCACCGTCGTCACGACGAAGGACGAGGAGGGCCGCCCCCGCGGCCTCGCCGTCAGCGCCTACTCCTCGGTGTCCCTCGACCCGCCCCTCGTGCTCGTGTGCGTGCAGAAGTCGTCGTCCACGTACCCCTCGCTCTTCCGGTCGACGAACCTCGGCATCAACATCCTCTCGAGCGAGCAGCAGCACGTGCTCGCGACCTTCGCCTCCAAGTCCCCGGACAAGTTCGCCGACATCACCTGGCACGAAGGACCAGAGGGCAGCCCGCTCATCGACGGCTCCTCCGCCTCCATCGAGGTCGAGATCAAAGAGCGCTTCCAGGCGCTCACGCACACCATCTTCATCGGCCGCGTGCACCACGCAACCACCACCGACGACGCGCCCATTCTGTACAAGGCCGGCAAGTTCTTCGATGGACGAGGGCTCTCAGAGCTCTGACCAGGTCATCACAACCGCGATGACCGTTCCGCCCTCCCGGGCCTGCCTCCTCCGAAGTGGAGCAACACCATGACTCTTCACCATCCTCCGAAGCCCGAGCTGCATGATGACGACGCACTCGATGGTCACGGGCTCGAGCCGACGTCCGGCCCGAGTCGAGCTCAGGCGGCCGCCGACGCACTCCGGCACCGTCCCGGCGTCGTCTTCTGGGTATCGATCGGCCTGATCCTGGCGTTCGTCTCGTGGGCGGCGATCTCGCCGGACACGCTCAACGGATCCATGACGGCCGCGATCAACTGGGCCTCGGCGACCGTGGGCTGGTCGTACCTCCTCGTGACGATCGGCTGCATCGGCCTGCTCGTGTACCTCGCCTGCAGCCGGTTCGGGCGCATCCGCCTCGGTGCTGACAGCGACCGGCCCGAGTTCAGCACGTGGGCCTGGCTCGCCATGATCCTCTCGGCCGTCATGGGCGTCGGCCTCATCAGCTACGGCGTCGCCGAGCCGATCTCCCACTTCGTCACGCCCCCGCACGGACTCGCCGAGTCCGGCACCGTCGAGGCCGCCGTCGTCGCCATGCAGTTCTCCTACTTCGACTGGGGCCCCCACGCCTGGGCCGTCTTCGGCGTCTTCGGCGTCGCGATCGCCTACTCCACGCACCGCAAGGGCAACACGGGGCTCGTCTCCCCCATGCTGCGCCCCATCTTCGGCGACCGCGTCGACGGGTGGCTCGGCAACGTCATCGACATCTTCGCGATCATCGCGACCCTGTTCGGCACCACGACGTCCCTCGGGCTGGGCGCCTCGCAGATCACGGAGGGCCTCAACCGCGTCATGGGGCTGCCGACGGAGACCTTCATCCAGATCCTCGTGATCGCCGTCATCACGGTCATCTTCACGCTCTCCGCGCTGTCTGGCGTGAACCGCGGCATCAAGTACATCTCGCAGATCACGATGCTCGCCTCGGTGGCCCTCGGCATCTTCGTCTTCTTCGTGGGGCCGACGAACTTCATCACGAACCTCTTCGTGCGCTCGACCGGCGCCTACGTGAGCAACTTCTTCGAGATGAGCCTCACGACCCCGCTCACGGCCGACGACGGTCAGTGGATGCAGTGGTGGACGTACTTCATGATGGCCTGGTGGCTCAGCTGGGGCGCGTTCGTCGGCGTCTTCCTCGCGAAGATCTCGCGCGGCCGCACCATCCGCCAGTTCGTCCTCGGCGTCATGGTCGTGCCGAGCCTCGTGTTCTTCGGCTGGTTCACGATCTTCGGCGGCTCGGCCATCAAGTTCGACCTCGACGGCGACGGCAGCATCGGCACCGCGGCCACGGCCGACGTGAACTCGGCGTTCTTCGAGATGCTCTCGAACCTGCCGCTCGTGGAGATCACGTCGATCGTCGCGATCGTCCTCGTCGTGCTGTTCTTCATCTCGGGCGCCGACGCGAACACGTTCGTGCTGAGCATGCTCTCCTCCAGGGGCGCACTCGAACCGGCCAAGCCGGTCCTCGCGATCTGGGGCCTCCTCACCGGCCTGTGCGCATCCCTGCTGCTGCTCACCGGTGGACTCGCGGCGCTCCAGCAGGCGGCGATGCTCTCGGCGCTGCCGTTCACGATCATCGTCGCACTGCTGGGCATCTCCCTCATCCTGCAGCTGCGTGAGGACCCGCACTTCGACTACACGAGGGACGTGCGCCGCGAGGACCTCCGGACGGGCGTGCTGCGCCTGCCGGAGCACGGCCCGAAGCGCAAGCCGAATCCCGAGTCGCCGCGCCCCTGACCCCCGCGCCCCGAGACACCTGAGCCGGGAGCTGAGTTGTGGTCGTCAACATACCGTTGAAGCGACCACAACTCAGCTCCCGGTTCGGGCTATCGCGGCGTGGGCGGAGGAGAGGGGCGAGTGGACTCGTGATGTCTGCTCCAGCCCTGGAGAGCTATTCGACGAGCTTGCCCTCCACGGAGACCTCGCCGATGAGCTCGGCGATCTCGGCGGGGACGGGTGGGATCTCCTCCCGAGTGATGCCGCCGCCCGGCGACCACACGAGGTTGACCTGCATGGCGGGGTCGAGCTCGGGGAAGTCGCTGCGGTTGTGGCAGCCGCGCGTCTCACGACGCTCCAGGGCGGCCTCCAGGGTCGCCCTCGCGGCGAGCGCCGAGGACTTGAGGTCGAAGGCGTGCGCGAGGTCCTGGAACCCGGCGATATCGGGGTGGATGCCGACGTCCTCCATCCGAGCCTCGATGACGTCGAGCGCCGCGATGCCGGCCTTGAGCCCCTCCTCGTCACGCACGACGCCCGCATACTCGGTCATCGTGTCGCGGATGGCGCGCTGCAGGGCGCGCACGTTCTCACGACCGTCCGCGCTGAGCAGCTCGTCGATCTCACCGCGCGCCTGCGCGACGGCTGCCGGAGACCGGAGCTGCGCATCCAGCCCCTCGGAGTGGGCGACGGCCGCCCGGCCGACGATGCGGCCGAAGACGAGCAGCTCGATGAGCGAGTTGCCGCCGAGGCGGTTCGCGCCGTGAAGGCCGCTCGACGCCTCGCCGATCGCGTAGAGCCCGTCGACGTCGGTGCCGTGGTCGTCGGGGCGAACCCACACGCCACCCATCGAGTAGTGGGCGGTTGGCGCGATCTCGATCGGGCTCACGGTGATGTCGAGCATCTGCAGGTCGAGCATCTGCTGGTAGATGCGCGGCAGGCGGTTCATGATCGTCTCGCGGGGCAGGTGCGAGACGTCGAGCCAGACGCCGCCGTTCGCGGTGCCGCGGCCCTCCTTGATCTCGGTGTACGCGGCGAGCGCGACCCGGTCACGTGTCGAGAGCTCCATGCGCTCGGGGTCGTAGCGCTCCATGAAGCGCTCCCCCAGGCCGTTCGTGAGGATGCCGCCTTCGCCGCGGGCGGCTTCCGAGACGAGCGTGCCCGCCGCGTTCTCGGGCTCGATGATGCCGGAGGGGTGGAACTGCACGAGCTCGGGGTCGCGCAGGCGCCCGCCGGCTTCGACGGCGAGGCGGAACGAGTCGCCCGTGTTCTCGTCGCGTCGCGAGGAGGTGCGGCGCCAGATGCGGTTGTGCCCGCCGGCGGCGAGGATCACCGAGTCGGCGTGGATGAGGTACCTCGTGCCGTCGTTGATGTCGAACCCGTAGGCACCGAAGACGACGTTGTCGCGCACGAGGATGCGGGTGATGTAGACGGTGTCGAGGATGGGGATGTTCAGCTGCTCCGTGCGGGCGACGAGGGAGCGCTGGATCTCGAGGCCCGTGTAGTCGCCGGCGAAGGCGGTGCGGCGGAACTTGTGGGCGCCGAAGAAGCGCTGCGAGATGCGGCCGTCGCCTTCGCGCTGGAAGCCCATGCCGTAGCGCTCGAGGTCGCGGATACCCTGCTCGGCGCCCCGGGTCACGATCTCGACGGTGTGCGGGTTGGCGAGCCAGTAGCTCTCCTTGATGGTGTCGGCGGCGTGCTGCTGCCAGCTGTCGTCCGCGTCCATCGTGCCGAGGGCCGCGTTGATGCCGCCGGCGGCGAGCGAGGTGTGGGCGTCGTGCTTGGGGCGCTTGCCGACGGCGAGCACGTCGACACCCTGCTCGGCGACTTCGATGGCGGCGCGCAGGCCGGAACCTCCGGTTCCGATGACGAGCACGGTGGTGGAGATCTGGCGTTCGATGGACTTGGTCGCGGTCATGTCAGCAACGTTAGAGAGCACCCGATGATTACTCCAATGCATAGTCCTGTTCGTCCTGATGCGCGTAGGCTATCAGCATGAACCTGGACCAGTTGCGGAGTTTCGTGGAGGTCGCCTCGCAGGGGCACTTCACACGGGCGGCGGAGGTGCTGCACCTCGCGCAGCCCTCGCTGAGCCGCCAGATCTCGACCCTCGAGCAGGACCTCGGCGCGCCGCTCTTCAACCGCACGCCAGGGCGAGTCGCGCTCACCGATGCCGGCGAGTCCCTGCTCCCGCTCGCGCGGCGAATGCTCGCCGACGCCGACTCGGTGCGGCGCGAGATGGCGGAGCTCACCGACCTCAAGCGGGGCACGGTGCGGCTCGGCGCCACGCCGTCGCTGTGCGTGAGCCTCGTCGCTGACGCGCTGCAGTCGTTCCACGCCTCGCATCCCGGCATCGAGCTGCACGTCTCGGAGAGCGGCTCCCAGGGCCTCATCGAGCAGCTCGCGGAAGGCGCGCTCGATCTCGCGCTCATCACGACTCCCGAATCCAGGCAGACCCCGCGCGCCACCCTCACCAGGCTGCCGCTGCTCAACGAGGAACTCGTCGTGGTGTCCCCCGTCGACGGGGCCGCGGCGATCCGCTCCCCCACCATCTCCCTCGAGGAGCTTGCCGCCGCCCCACAGGTGGTCTTCTCGCGGGGCTACGACCTCCGTGCCACAGCAGAGGCCGCGTTCCTCAAGGCCGATCTGCGACCGAACGTGGTGGTCGAGGGGCCGGAGATGGATGCGGTGCTGCGCTTCGTGGAGCTCGGACTCGGCGTCGCGGTCGTGCCGGCCATGGTCATCCGCGGGCGGGCGGGCTTCCGCTCCGCCAGGCTCACCAGCTCCATCCTGCAGCGCACCGTGAGCCTCGCGCACCGGAGCGACGTGCCCCTCTCGCGCGCCGCACGCGCCATGGCGGCGACGATCGAATCGATCGCCGCCGCCATGGTCGGCCAGACGCCGGGAACCAGCAGCGTGGAACCGTGAGGCTGCTGCTGGGAACGGCGCTAGCTGTTCACGAGCTCCTTCTGCTCCTGCTTCGCACGCTTGCGCGCCACGAGGCGACCGCGCACGGTGAAGGCGAGCACCAGCGCCAGGAGGGTGTAGAGCGCGATCGCGATCGGCCCCTGCACCAGCACCGAGAAGTCGCCGTTGGCGCTCATCGCCGCGTCCCGCAGGCTCGTCTCGGCCAGCGGGCCGAGGACCATGCCGATGATGAGCGGTGCGATCGGGAAGTCGAGGGCACGCATGAGGAAGCCGAGCAGGCCGACCCCAAGCAGCATCAGCAGGTCGAACGTCGAACCCGACGTGGCGTAGATGCCGAGCGCGCAGAAGATCGTGATGCCCGCGTACAGGTAGGGACGCGGGATCAGGAGCAGCTTCGCCCACAGCATCGCGAACGGCAGGTTCAGGACGAGCAGCACCACCATGGCGATGAAGAAGCTCGCGAGCAGCGCCCAGACCAGCTCGGGGGCGCGGTCGAAGAGCAGCGGGCCCGGCTGCAGGCCGTACTGACGGAACGCGGCGAGCATGATCGCCGCGGTCGCCGAGATGGGGAGACCGAGCGCCAGGAGCGCGCCCATCGCCATACCGGTCGTCGCATTGCCAGCGGCCTCCGGGGCTGCGAGGCCCCTGATCGCGCCCTTGCCGAACTGCGGGTCCTTGCGGCGCGCATCCAGTCGCTTCTCCAGGCCGAAGGCGAGGAACGTGGGGATCTCGGAGCCGCCGGCCGGCACCACACCGAACGGGAGACCGATGACCGTGCCACGCAGCCAGGCCGGGGTGGCCTCCTTGAACTCCTTGCGGCTCAGCCACGGGCGCCCCTTCGGACGGATCATGCCCTTGTCGTTGACGTGCCGCTCGAGGCAGGCGACGTAGATGACCTCACCGAGCGCGAGGACCGCGACCGTCACGGTCACCAGCGAGATGCCATCGAACAGCTGTGGGGAGTCCATCGTGAAGCGCGGGGCGCCGGAGACGCCATCGATGCCGATGACCGCGATGCCGAGGCCGATGAACAGCGCCGTGAGCCCCTTGACGACGTTGTCGGTGACCACCGTGGAGGTCGCCGCGAACGCGAACACCGCAAGGGCGAAGAACTCCGCAGGCCCGAAGCTGCTGGAGAAGTCGGCAAGCGCGGGGGCCAGGAAGACCACCACGATCGAGGCGATGAAGCCACCGATGAACGCGCCGATGGCAGCCGTCGCGAGCGCCTGGGCGGCCCGACCGTTCAGCGCCATCTTGTGGCCCTCGAACGTGGAGGCGATGGCCGACGCCTGGCCTGGCGTGTTCATCAGGATGCCCATGGTCGAGTCGCCGAAGAGGCCGCCGAAGTAGACGCCGGCGAACATGATGAACGCGGCCGTCGGCTCGAGCGAGAACGTGACGGGCAGCAGGAGGGCGACCGCCATCGAGGAGCCGAGGCCCGGCAGCACGCCGACGGCGGTCCCGAGGAGGCAGCCGACGAAGACCCACATGAGGTTCTGCCAGGTGAGGGCACCGGCGAACCCATCCATGAGGAGTTGGAGCGTTTCCATGTCAGATACCTCCGAGGATGCCGGACGGGAGCGACATGCCGAGTGCCATGTCGAAGGCGATGTAGGCGAGCGAGCTCAGCGTGAAGCCCACGACGAGGCTCGCCACCGGCTTCGTCGAGCCGAAGCCGCGGGCCACGCACCAGAAGAGGAGGGCTGCTGCGATGACCCAGCCGAGCAGGTCGAGCGTCAGCGAGAACACCAGGAACGAGCCGACGACCCAGGCGAACGATTTCACGTCGACGCGCACCTTGCGGGGAGCGCCGGCTGCGCCCGCCGCAGCAAGCGCCTCGTCGTCGGCCAGCGCACGGGCGAGAAGCTCCTCCTCGGTCATCGTCGACGAGGCCGCGGTCGCGCGCAGCTCACGGACGGCACCGACGGCGAGCAGAGCCGCGAAGAGGTACAGGCCGGCGGCGATGAGGCCGGGGAAGAACTGCGGCCCGGGGAAGTCGGCCCCCTCTGGCACCTTCATCGTGAAGATGCCGTAGAGGAGGTAGGTGGCGAAGGCTGCGATGACCAGCGGCATCGTCAGCCCCTTGAGGAGGGTGGCCGTCTTGCTTGGGCCTGCGGCGAAGGTCAGGTCTCCGCCGATGACCGCCGACGCGGCAGTCGGGTTCGCGTGGTGCGTCATTGTCCCATCTCCTCGTAGAGCGCCGTGATGCGCAGTTCCTCTTCAGCGAGGAACGTGTCGAGCTCGTCGCCCGTGATGAGGCGCTCGTTCCAGTGGTACCTCTCGATGGCTTCCTGCCACTCGGGTGTCTCCGTCGTCTGCACCACGAGTTCGGCGAGGGCGTCCGTCTGCTCCTCGGTCAAGCCTGAGGGAGCGTGGATCGAGCGCCAGTTCGTGAGCGAGATGTCGTAACCCTGCTCGGCGGCTGTCGGAATGTCGACGCCTTCGATGGGCTCCTCCGCCACCACCGCGAGGGCCCGCAACCTGCCGGCTTCGATCTGGTCGATGTTGTCTGCGTAGCCTCCCGCCGCGGCCTTCGCCGTGCCGTTGAGGAGCGCCTGGATGGCCTCGCCACCGCCGTCAGACGAGATGTAGGTGGTGTCGACGGGCTCGATGCCTGCGCTCAGCGCGAGGTCGGTCACCACGAGCTGGTCGAACGAGCCACCGCCGGTCCACGGGATGGACTTCGGGTCGGCCTTCCATGCCGTGGCGAGATCCTCGAGGGTCTCGTACGGGGAGTCGGCTGGGACGACGATGACGTCGTACTCCTCGACCATCACCGCGAGCGGCGTGACGTCTTCGAGCTTCGCCGCGGAGTCGTATTGGATGGTGGCGGCCAGCAGGCCAGTTCCACCGACGAGGAGGTTGTTGGGTTCGCCATCGAGCACGGAGACGTTGCCGAGCGCGATCGTTCCGCCGGCCCCTGGCATGTTGACCACCTGCACGTTGTTGACGAGCCCCTCGGCTTTCTGCGCCTGCTGCAGTTCGCGGGCGACCGTGTCCCAGCCGCCACCGGCAGCTGCCGGGGCGATGATCGTCATGGACGCGTTGATGTCCTGACCCGCCGCGGCGGACGTGATCGACCCGAAGCTCGCGACAGCGATCGATGCGGCGGCTACGACTCCACCGATGACGCGGCCGACCACACGCCTGCCGCCGGGCTTGGCCTGCCGGCCCGGTTCGTCCGGCGCCGCCGGGTCTTTCGTTGCTCGGATCATCATTGCTCCATTCGCGCGGACATCGTTGTCTCCGCAATATCGACCTAGGATTGCACCGCGCTCGCACGTGAGGAGCTCCACGAGGAGTTGTGCTCATAAGTGCTCGCGAGCCCGGTGCGAAGAGGCGCCGCTCGGGTCTGCGCAGGCCGAAGGCTCGAGCCAGAAGCCGCAAGCCAGGGGCGCGGGAAGTGAGGATGACGATGCCGTTCAAGCTCAGCCAGCGAGCCGTGCGCCTGGGGATGCTCGTGGTGCCGAGTCTCATCACGCTCGGTTCCGTCTCGATCACGGCCGCGATCGCCTTCTCGGCGCAGGAGAGGGAGCTTCGCGAGACCACCGCCGAGCGCGTGCATGAAGTCGCGTCGAGCCTCGCACAGCTGGACGAGGTACGTGGAGCGCTCGAAGCCGTCACGAGTGCGGGCAGCACCTCAGCGCTCGCCGACGCGGACGACCTCGCCGGGGCCACCGATGCCCTGCAGCCGCTTGCCAGCCTCGTGGAGAACGCGACGGGCGTCTACTACGTCGTCATCACCGACGACGAGGGCGTGCGCATCACGCATCCGGACCCCGCCGAGCGTGGGGTGCAGGTCTCGACGGCCAACGCCTCCGTCCTCGCCGGGGAGGCGTTCCACGGCACGGAGGAAGGTGCATCCGGCCCCTCGCTGCGCGCGAAGGTCCCCGTGGTCGGGCAAGACGACACCGTCCTCGGAATGGTCGCCGTCGGCGTGCTCGAGTCGAGCATCTCCGCGGACAGCGCCGAGGCCCTCGGGGAGCTCCTCCCCTGGACGATCGGCGCACTCGTCCTCGGCACGCTCGCCAGCTCGGCCCTCGCGTTCGCGGTCGAGCGCCGGTTCCGCAGACTCGACGCGCTCGCCGCCGAGCACGCGCAGATGCGGCGCACGACCACCGCCCTGCGCGAGCAGTCTCACGAGTTCAGCACCCGCATGCACGTGGTCCACGGCCTCGTCTCGAGAGGCGACACCCAGGACGCGCTCGAGTACATCGACGAGGTCGTGCCGGTTCGGACGGCAGGGGTCGACGCCTCCGACAGCACCGATTCGAGTCTCCACCTCCCCCTCCTCGACGCGACGACGCAGGCGGTGCGGGCCGAACTGCACGAGCTGGGAGCACAGGCGAGCTTCGACCTCGAGCTCAACGAGGACATCGACGACGGCGTCGTGACCGTCATCGCGAACCTCTGCCGGAACGCGGGTGAGGCAGGCGCATCCCAGGTCCTCTGCACGCTTCGCGAGAGCGGCAGCCGCATCATCGGGCTCGTCGACGACGACGGTCCCGGCCTGGACGCCGAAGCGAGCGGCCGTATCTTCGCCCCTGGGTTCTCTTCCAAGGCCGATCCGAGCGGACTCGGGCGGGGCATCGGCCTCGAGCTCGTCCGTCGGACGGTCACGTCGCGCCGCGGCACCATCGAAGTCGGGGCGTCACGACTCGGCGGGTCGCGCTTCGCCTTCGAGATCGAGCGGCTGCGGTGACCGGGACCATCGACGCCGGCCTTGCACCCAGGAGAGGAGCGGCATGAGCAGCAGAGCCAAGGAGAGCCCGCGGGCTGCCTCGAGCCCGATCCGAGTGCTCGTGGTCGACGACGATCGTGGGGCCAGGGCCCTGCATAGCGGGTTCATCACCGACATCCCCGGGTTCTCGCTCGCCGGTACCGCCAGCACCGGCGAATCCGCGCTCGCGCAGAGCATGAGCGGGGTCGACCTCATGCTCCTGGACATGCGGCTGCCCGACATCAGCGGAGTCGAAGTCCTGCACCGGCTCAGAACACTCGGCGCGAAGGTGCCGGACGTGCTGGTGATCAGCTCGTCCCGCGACCAGACGACGGTGCGGCAGGCCCTCGCGGCCCACGTCGTCGGCTACCTCATCAAGCCGTTCACGCAGGCCGCCCTGCAGGAGCGCCTCGACCTCTACAGCGCCGAGCGTCGAGCGAGTTCGGAGAGCGATCGAGAGCGACCCCTCGGCCAGGGTGAGATCGACCGGCTGCTGGCCACAGGCAGCATTCGTCAGCCCGCCGTGCCGCGCGGCCACTCGAGCGTGGCGCGAAACGGTGCCGCGCAGTCGGCGCAGCTCCCGAAAGGGCTGGCACAGGTCACGCTCGAGCGGGTCGTCGCCTCGCTCGACCCGGTGATCCCCGCCACGGTGCTCGAGGTCGCCGAGGCCTGCGACATCTCCCGTGCGACCGCGAGGCGCTACCTCGACCACCTCGTCGAGACGGGGGTGATCGACCTGGCGCACCGGTACGGCAAGCGCGGGCGGCCGCAGGTGCTCTACCGGTTGTCTCCCTCCCCCGAGCGCTGATCTCCCGGTCATGGTCAGCGCGGTGCGCGCTGGGTGATCCCTACGCGCAGCGCTTCTTCTGGATGTCCGAGACCAGGTCGCTCGTCGTTCCAACGACGCTGTAGTTGGCCCCGGGGTACTTCGAGGTCACGGCCCACGCAGTCTGAGGAACGCACGTCTGCGTGGCGAGCACCAGCGGATACCCGGTGCGCGCGGAGACGAGCAGGGCCACGGCGATGTCCGCGGAGCTCCCGGGGTTCGCGAGCGCGAAGCCCTTCGGACGGATGCTCCCGGCGTCGAAGTCGCCCAGGAGCGCCCCGTTGATGGCGAACGCGTCCGAGGAGTTGACCCGGGTCGTGTTCGAGACCTTGGCCTTCACCTCGTTGAAGACGGTCGCCGAGAGCGACGCCACCGGACCGATGACGCGGGCCGAGGTGACCTTGCCGGTTGCGAAGTAGGCCTTGAAGCTGGCGCTGGTCTGCGTCGGCCCGGTCAGGAGCACCGGCGCCTTGGCGAGGGTGGCCCTCCCGGAGGCGTTGGCGATCTCCGTCGCCTTGCCGCTGTTGGCGATGTACACGTTGGGATCGTTGGGGAAGAACCGCTTCGCCACCACCAGCGCGGTCTCCGACTTGTCGGCGGCGGTCACGACCTCGAGCCTCGGCGTGAGCTTCCCGAGCGCGGTCTTCTGCGCCTCCGAGATCGTGCCGATGACGAAGATCGCCGAGGGTTTCAGCCTCGTCACCTCGGCGGAGATGCTGGACGGGAGCGCGTCTGGCTTCGTGAGCAGCAGGTTGCCGTTGATCTTGGCGGCGACGGGGGCCGCGAGGAGTGCATCCACACCGCCCTCGCCGTTTGCGATGACCAGCTTGTTGCCGACCGTGTTGACCTTGCCGGAGGCCGTGACCGCGTTGGCGTAGGTATCGGTGGAGCCCAGGCGGTCGACGACACCCGGTGCCGCCGTCGGGCTCGGCGTTGCCGGTGTCGTCGGCGTCGCGGTCGGTGTCGGCGTGGCGGTCGGCGCCCCGAACTGCGGGAGCTTCGTGCTCGAGGTGATCTCGCCCCACTTCGTGAGGGTCCATGGGATCTTGTTGATGAGGTCGACGCTGCCGTGCGCGTTGTGGACGATGCCTCCGGGAAGGTACGGGTTGGGCTTGCCCTGCGCGGTGTACGTGACGGGATGCTGCAGGTTGAGCGCCATGGTCCAGAAGTTCTGGTCGGTGATGATGCCGCCGTACTCCTGCAGGTTCTTGACGACGACCTTCTCGAAGCTGGAGAGACCGAGCGCGGCGATCTTCGCGTTCGTGGCCGCGTCGTTGGGGATCCAGAACCGCTGCCCCATCTTCGGGGCGTGCGCCTCGCTCAGCTTCCCGTCGGTCTGGTAGGCGGGCCACATGGCCGTGCCCGACCGCGTGGAGGGGAAGGTCCAGCTCGTGACGTGGTTGATGGAGCCAGCCGCGATCTCCTCGGCGCCTGCCATGAGGAACTCGTTCATGACGCCGCCGACGGAGCTCGTGCCCCGCTCCGCCTTGAGCCATTCGTTCTGGTCGAACCAGTTCGTCGACTTCGGGGAATTGAGGGTGGTGAGGTAGCCGCCGCCCATCATCCAGGACCCGTCGCTCTGCTTCTCGGCGACGTAGTACCCGCGCACGATGCCGGTGGCGATATCGACGACGGTCATCGACTGGTCGCCGCCCGGAATCGGACCGCCGGGCAGGGCGTGCGCCGGGATGACGACCTTGCCGTAGTTCTTCGCGGTGGTCGCGAACGGAGTGATCTGGAACCCGTACGTGCCTCCGGTCGCCGAAGCGGTCGCCTTGCCCTCCATGACGGGGTGGATGTCCGGGTAGAGCGCGTAGCTCTGCATCTTCACCTTCACCCAGTTGGCGTCGGCTTTCGAGCTGTCGACCGTGTAGATGGGGATCGTGAAGTTCTCGCGGTTCGTGGAGGTCTTGAGTCGGCCCTTCCAGTAGTCGCTGAGGTACCGGTCGGGCAGCGTGTCGACCATCGCGGCCGTCTGGTCGGACAGCGACGAGACGGGCGCGCCCTGCGGTGTCGTCGTCGCGGAGCTGCCTTTGGCGACGTAGTTCGCTGGCGACATGACGTCTTGGCCCACGGTCCCGAAGTTCGCGGCCTGGGCTGGGCCGGTTCCGAGGAACGTCAGCAGTGAGGCCGCGAGCAGCGCGGCGAGAGAGAGGGAGAGCGCTTTCTTCATGAGTCACATCCGTGTTCATTGATCGAGCGGTGGCCCCCTTTCCTGATCGTAGGGTGAAATACGGGGTGAAATCACTCGTGCATGTGAAATCGCGTGAATTGGCACGGATTCGCGGAGCGACTACCGTCGCTGGCATGCGCAGCCTTCCGGGACACCTCACCCTCGGCGGATGTTCCCTCCGCTACTCCGACAGCCTCGACGCGGCCGACGCCGACGCCGACGCGGTTGTCCTGCTGCACGGGGCGGGCGCCGACCACACGATGTTCCGACGCCAGGCGGATGCGCTTCGTCGGGCGGGCCTGCGCGTCGTGCTCGTCGACCTTCGCGGGCACGGGGCGTCGCGTCCGAACTCGACGGACCTCTCCCCCGAGCTGTTGGCGAGCGACGTCGAGCGGCTCATCGCGCACCTCGGCCTCGGCAGGGTCTCGCTGCTCGGGCATTCGCTCGGCGGGAATCTCGCGCAGGAGCTGGTTCGGCGCTCCCCGGAGCGGTTCCGGAGCCTCGTTGTGCTGGATTCCACCTGGAACGCCGGCCCGCTCAGCTTCCAGGAGCGCGCCGGTCTCCGCGCCGCGGCGCCCATCCTCCAGCTGATCCCGGCGAGGAGCCTGCCGAAGCTCATGGCGGATGCCTCAGCCGTGACGGCGACGGCACGTGCCGAGCTGACGCGGATGTTCGGCGCGATGTCGAAGCGGGAGTTCCTGGCGGTGTGGCGGGCGACGACACAGTTCGTGCGTCCGACTCCCGGCTACCGCACGCCGGTGCCGACGCTGCTGGTTCGAGGCGCGAGGGACACCACGGGCAACATCTCGCGAGCCATGCCCGCCTGGGCGACAGCGGACGGACTCACGGAGCTCGTGGTCGACGGCGCCGGCCATGTCGTGACCCTGGATGCGCCAGACGAGGTCTCGGCGGCGCTCGTGGAGTTCCTCGGCAGCTGAGCAGGACGGGAGCTGAGCGAGACGGCAGCTCAGCGAGACGCTGGGTGAGGCGGCGCTCGCCCGCTTCGCGGCGGCGGACGGTGCAACGCAATCGGCCGCGGCGACCTCGCTGTCCTTGAGGACAAGCGGGTCACCGCGGCCGAGACGCGCGGCGCGCGCGATGCGGGTGGAGCGGAGGCTAGGCCGTGATGGCGCGTCCGCCCGGTCCGCGGTACTGCGCAGAGCCGTAGCCCACGATGAAGTACCCGATGATCGACAGCAGCCAGAGCAGGAAGAAGCTGAACACTCCGCCCTTGCCGAACGCCTTGCCGATGCGCATCGCGACGAAGATCGAGAACACGACGTTCACGATCGGGATGAGGTAGAGCAGCACCGTCGCGCCGTGGTACCCGGCGATCTTGACGAGGATGTAGACGTTGTAGATCGGGATGATGGCGCCCCAGCCCGGGTAGCCGGCCTTACGGAAGACAGGCCAGAGGGCGATGATGAGGAGGACCCAGCCGACGAAGCCGCTGGCGGTGCCGCCGGGCGAGAGCGCTTCCCACTGCCAGGAGTCCATCTGGGTGGAGTTTTCGAGCGTGAACATAGTGACGTCCTTGAGGTCCGTGAAGCTGGTGAGATCCCCTGGGCTTCGGGGAGCGGAGCAACGCTACCGCGAGCTGTCAACTTCCTGGGAGCCTTTCGTCGCTGGACGGCACGAATTGCACGCTTCGAGGCCCGAGGTGCAGGCTCGGCCAGTCGTCGACGTCCCGCAGGAGCTGCCGATCGTGGCTCGAGAGCACAACCGCGGCCTGCGTTCCCACGAGCGCATCGGTCAGCTCATCGACCAGGGCCATCGACAGGTGGTTCGTGGGCTCGTCGAGGAGCAGCACGTGCGGCTTCGCGGCGAGGACCAGCGCGAGGTCGAGTCTGCGCCGCTGCCCCATCGACAGCTCGCCGACCCGCTTGCCCGCCTCTCTCGCGCGCAGCAGGCCGAGCTGCGAGAGCCCCACCGTCTCGCTCGGCGCGACGGTGCCGGCGGCTTCGAGCTCGCCCAGCCGCAGCTCGTAGACCTCCGCCGCGCGCTGCTCGAGCGGGAGCGACGATTCCTGCGGGAGCACGCCGACTCGGGTGCCGGGCTGCACGCGCACGGAACCCGCATCCGGGGTGAGGGAGCCCGCCAGCACGCGCAGGAGCGTCGACTTCCCTGCACCGTTCGGGCCGGTGACGGCCAGCCTGCCCCGATGGGAGAGCGCGAGGGACACGGGACCGTGGAGGCGCCCCGTGACGGCCACCCCGTCGACGCTCAGCAGCTCAGCTCCTGCCCGGGTGCGGAGCTCCGGGAACCGGAAGAGCCGCGGTGGTTCCGGCACCGTCACGGCGTGCGCTTCGAGGGCCTCCTGGCGACGGTGCACACTCTGCGCGAGGCCAGCTGCGCGGGTGGCTCGGCCGTGCTTGTTCGCGCCCTTGCCCGGTCGCCACCCCGTGACGAGACGGTTCTGCGCCGCGCTCAGGCTCTCCTGAAGACGGGCCTGCTCCTGCTGCTGCCGTTCGTAGTCCTGCTCCCACCGCTCGCGCTCGGCGGCGCGCGCCTCGCGGTACCCAGCGAAGCCGTTGCCGGAGACGCGGGGCCGTTCATCCGGCGTCGGGTCGAGGTCGACGATCGTCTCGGCGACGTCGGCGAGCAGCGCCCGGTCGTGGCTCACGACGACAACCGCTCCCGTGCGCAAGCGGAGCTGCTCGGTGAGGAAATCGAGCCCCGCGCGATCGAGGTGGTTGGTCGGCTCGTCGAGCAGCAGGATGTCGTCGTCTGCCCCGAGGAGACAGGCGAGGCGGACCCGGTAGCGCTGTCCCACGGAGAGCTCGCGGAGGAGGCGGTCTGGGTCGGTCTCGGCGTCGAGGGCCTCGAGCGCGATGAGCACTCGCCGCTCCGCGCCCCACGCGTCGAGCACCTCCGCGGCCTCGAGGGCCGCGGCGTAGCGCTCTTCGGCTCTCGGACCGCCCTCCGCGAGTGCCGCTCCTGCGGCGTCGAGCTCGGCGAGGGTGGCGAGCGCCGTCGCGATGGAGTCTGCGATGGCCTGGCCGACGGTCCGAGCGTCGTCGGCGTGCATCTCCTGCTCGGCGAGACCGAGGGTGCCGATGCGCTGCACGGTGCCGCTGTCTGGCGGGAGGATGCCCGCGAGCACGTGCAGGAGCGACGACTTTCCGCGGCCGTTCTCGCCGACGATCGCGATGCGCGACGTGGCGGTGACCACGAGGTCGACGGAGGTGAGCACGGGCGTCGCGCCGCGCAGTAGCGAGACGTCGGTGAGGGTGAGCTGCGCGCGATGGCGCGCTGGAACTGAGGTGGGGGTGGTGTGCACGATCATTCCTTCAGAGCGGCGCGCCGCGAACCGCCGAGGGCTCCCCGAGGACTCTCAGAGGGCTCGGCAAGGCGTCAGCGGCTGGGCGCGCGAAAACGGCGACCCGGAGTCGGGTCAGAGCAGGTGGCCACCGTGATGCTCGGGCGGTCTCGGTCTCAGAGACAGGCGTGTTTCAGAGACAGGCGTCTTTCAGAGACACGCGTCGACGAGACCGGCGTCAGCGAGCGCGGGAGGCCAGCTCAGCCGTTAGCAGAAGAGAAGAAGGAACACGCGTTCACGGTACCAGCGGGGCGTGACGTCGTCGAGCTCGGATGCGCGTCACGGCCAGGTCTACGCAGAGCATGACGCCGCCGCCGAGCGCGTACACGAGCAGGTCCCTCACCTCGAACCCGGAGCCGAGGACCAGCCGGGCCGGTGCGAACGCCTCGTTCGCGCGGGCTGGCAGCTCGGTCAGCTGCAGCAGCTCGACCGCGAACGACCAGGCGACCGCGAGCGCGAACGCGGTCCACGCTCTGGCGCGGGGCGCGAGCAGGACGACCCCGAGGTAGACGGCGACCGTGTACAGGCCGGCACCGACGATGTCCCCGAACTCCCCATCCGGAAGCGCGTAGTGCACTGCGAGGCCCAGCGCGACGGTCGCGGCGAGCAGAACCGCTGCCGCGACTCGGCGGCGCAGGGCGTCCACGCGCGAGGTCCGCTCCTGCTGGGCTCCAGCCGCGCCGCTCACGCCGGGCCGCCGCTCGTCTCGGTCAGGCGCTCGACGGCCCCGATCGCGGTGACCGCGCGGAGGCCGGAGACGACGGCGCCGTTGAGGGTCTGCTCGAGGCCCGTGTGCTCGCCCGCGAAGGCGACCCGGCCAGCTGGCACGTCGAACGCATCGAGGTCGGCCGGAGTCCAGTCGAGCGAGGCCGCCGAGTAGGAGCCGCGCGTCCACGGGTCGTCGCTCCAGTCGGTGAGGAGCACGTCGCCGTCGATGACGAGCTCGGGCCGCAGCGCCTGCAGCGCGCCGACCCAGCGCCCCGGTCCCGCTTCCGTGCGCAGGGCGTCGAGGGTGGCCCTGCTCCCCGCGAAGCAGGACAGGGCGGGGATGCGGTGCTCGCCGTCGGCAGACAGGGAGCGCCAGGACCACCAGCTCAGGTCCGCGCTCTGCAGGGCGATGTCGTCGTCGACGGCGGCGAGGGGCACGCCGAGCTTCGCGGCGGTGCCCATGATGCGGTGCGAGAGGGCGGCATCCTGCACCGGGGTGAGGGCGAAGCCGAGTCGCAGGCTGCGCAGGATTGGGAGCGGCACGGCGATCACGGCAGCGTCGGCGTGCTGCGTGCTTCCGTCAGCGAGGGTCACCTCGACCCCGCTGTCCGACTGGTCGATCTCCTCGACCGGGTGCTCGAGCCGCACCGCGGCCCCGAGCCGGCGGGCCAGCTCGATGGCGAGCGACTGGTTGCCGCCCACGAAGCGCCCGCCGTCGTCGATGAACGGCTGGTCCGCATCCGGGTCGTAGAGGAACGCGGAGGCGGCGCTCACGAGGTTCGGGTCGTTCGCGAGGGAGGTGACCATGCGGCGGTAGACCCGGTGCTGCTGGTAGTCGGGGCCGAGCGCCTCGCGGTGGGCGTCTTCGACCGAGACGCGCGTGAGTCCGTCGGCGAGCATCCCGCGGAGGGTCTCGGTGATCTGCTCGGTCGTCGCCTCAAGCTCGGCGAACGATACGTGCCGGCCGTCGACGGTGCGCCTCGCGTAGCGCACGTTGTGGCTCAGGATGGGCACCCCGAGCTCGGCGGAGAGCCGACGGATGGCGAACTCGGTCGGGAACACGTACTCGCCGCCGCGCTCGGTGATCGCGCCGTTGCCGAGCCGCTGCGACCACGTTCGGCCCCCGACTCGGGCCCTGGCCTCCAGCACGCTGACCTCGTGGCCGCGCTTCCGCAGCTCCCAGGCGGCGGTGAGGCCCGCGAGGCCCGCTCCGATGACGATGATGCGCATGGGTCTCCGCCGCCTTCCGTGGTGAGCGGCCAGACGAGCCGCGCATCTGATTCTCGCGCAGAAGCGGCCCGTCGCGGGCGGCTCAGTGCTGGAGCTGCGCGAGTCTCCCATCGACCAGCTGCACCGTGTCGTGCATCCGGGGCAGGTGGGTGAGGTCGTGCGTGACGAGCAGGGTCGCCGTGTCCAGCTCCTCGGTGAGGCGCAGGATGAGCTCGATGATCGCGGCCCCGCGCTCCTGGTCGAGCGCGCTTGTCGGCTCGTCGACGAGGAGCGCACTCGGGTCGTTCATGAGGGCCCTCGCGATGTTGACACGCTGCCGCTGGCCGCCGGAGAGCTGGTGCGGGCGCTTCGCGCCGTGCTCCGCGAGACCGACCGCGGCGAGCAGCTCGTCGGCGTGCGCCGCTGCGGCGGGCCTGCGGCGGCGGCTCCCGGGTGCACCGAGCTCGTTCATGACGAGCAGCTGCTCGCGCGCCGTGAGCGACGGGAGGAGGTTCGCCTGCTGGAAGACGATGCCGATGCTGGACCGACGCAGGGCCGCCGACTCCGTGCGGCTCATGCCGCTCGCATCGACGCCGCCGATCATCACGCTGCCGGAATCCGGGCGGATGAGGGTGGCCGCGACGGCGAGCAGGCTCGACTTGCCCGAGCCGCTCGGCCCCGTGATGCCGGTCACGGTCCCCCGGTCGGCGGTGAGGCTGACGCCGTCGAGCGCGGTCAGGCGCCCTCCCCCGTCGGGGAAGGTGAGGGTGATGTTGTCCAGTGCGATCATCGGTTGCTCCCGAGTGCGGTGAGGGGGTCGGCTGTGGTCACGGAGCGCAGCGCGAACGCGGCCCCGGCGAGCCCGAGGGCGATCATGATGGCTCCCGGGAGGAGGGTGGTGAGCGGACTGAGCAGGAACGGCAGGGCCTGGCCCGCGAGGGCGCCGAGGATGGCGACGAGCCCCACCCCCACGCCGATTCCGGCGACGAGCACCAGGAGGGCCTGGCCGAGGGCATCCCGTGCGAGCGATCGTGTGCTCGCCCCGAGCGCCTTGAGCACGGCGATGTCGCCCTGCCGCTGCATGGTCCACACCGTGAAGAACGCGCCGATCACGAGCCCGGAGATGCCGAAGAGCATCGCGACCATGAGCAGCAGCGAGCCGACCTCGGAGCGGAACGCGGCGAGCGCGCCGAGGGCGCCGAGCAGGGACTCGGAGACGGTGCGGGTCTCCGCATCCGCTGCGGCCCAGTCCGCATCCCCCGAGACGGCGAGCACGGTGGCGTAGGCGCCGGGAGCCCCCGTCTGCCTCGCGAGCGCCTGCCAGTCGGCGAGGGTGATCTGCACGACCGGCGTGTGGCTGTACCAGGCCTCCGGTCCGATCGAGGCGACCTCGAAGGCAGCGCCGCCGATGGTGACCTCGTCGCCGACCGTGGCGTCGAGGTCCTCTGCCGCGGATTCGGAGAGCGTGATCTCGCCTGCCGCCGCTGGCGAGGTATCCGCGAACCCGGCCGGGACCCCGAAGACGGCGACGGCTGCCCCCTTCTCGGCGGTCTCGGCCCGCAGCTGGCTGATGCCGAGCGGGTCGACGCTGCTCACGCCGGGGAACGAGGCGAGCGTGTCCGCCTGCTCACGAGACGGCGACGAGGTGGAGAAGCTCGGTGCGTCGTCACCCGCTGGGACGGTGAAGACGAGGCGGTCGGCGGGCAGCGCCAGGACTCCCGAGATGTTCTGGGTGGCGAGGCCGCCCGTGAGCCCACTGAGGAACCCGACGAGCACGGTGATGAGCGCGACGACGGCGCCGATCAGCACGAATCGGCCTCTCGCGAAGCGGAGGTCGCGGAGCGCGACGAACATGGTGGTCCTTTCCTGCCGCCAGTTCCGGCGGCTCAGGCAAGCCTCCCGCCGAGCACCCCCGCCCGGCATCGCCCGTCGGCACACTCCTCGCGGACCGCACGGTGGAGTCGTCGCTCCACCTTTCGAAGGATGACCGCGACACGAGCCGTGTCTAGGCTGAGCCGCATGCCGACCACTGCGCTCACTCCCGTCTTCGTGGGTCTGCGCACGGGGCTCCACGCCCTCTTCTTCGGACTCCTGGCGCTGGTCGCCGTGCGCGCGGTGCTCACCCCCGAGCAGAGCACGGCGCTCGTGCTGGCCGCGACGCTGCTCTTCGGCGCGACGTACGCGCTCGGGGCGATCGCCGCATCCAGGCGCACGCGGCTGGTGGCCGCACTGCCCAGGCAGCGGCTGCTCTGGGTACTCGCCCTGACGCTCGAGTGGATGCTGCTGCTCTGGCTCTCCCGCGAGGCGGCGTACCTCGTCTTCCCGCTCTTCTTCGTGTACCTGCACCTGCTCGGCCGACGGGCTGGGATGCTCGCGGTCGGCGCGACGACGGCCATCGCCGTCATCGGCCTCGGGCTTCACGAGGGCTGGTCGGTCGCCGGTGTCATCGGCCCCTGCATCGGCGCGGGCGTCGCGGTGCTCATCGGGATCGGCTACGAGGCGCTCGCGAAGGAGGCGAGGGAGCGGGAGCAGCTCATGCGGGAGCTGTTGGCGACGCAGGAGCACCTCGTCGCGACGGAGCGGGAGGCTGGCACCCTCACGGAGCGCTCCCGCCTCGCCCGCGAGATCCACGACACGGTCGCGCAGGGCCTCGCGAGCATCCAGATGCTGCTGCACGCCGCCGAGCGCGCCGACCCCGACGGCGCCGGGGTCGGGCACATCCGGCTGGCGAGGGAGACGGCCGCCGACAACCTGGCCGAGACGCGACGCTTCATCCGCGAGCTGTCGCCGCCGGACCTCGACGGCATGGACCTCGAGCAGGCGCTGCGGCGGCTCGCGGACGCGACGTCGGCCGCGCACGGCATCCGCGTCGAGGTGCACAGCAGCGCCGACTCCCTGCCCATGCCCGTGCAGACCGCCCTGCTGCGCATCGCGCAGGGCGCCATCGCCAACGTCGTGCAGCACGCTGGCGCGAGCCGCGCGACCATCACGCTCGACGAGTCGGCGGCCGGGCTCGTCTTCGCCGTCGCCGACGACGGCCGGGGCTTCGACGCCAGCACCCACGAGCAGGCTGGCGGCGCGAACTCTGACTCGTTCGGGCTCGTCGCCACCCGTGAGCGAGTGCAGCAGCTCGGCGGCTCCCTCGACGTCACCTCCAGCGTCGGCCAGGGCACCACCCTGACCGTCACACTCCCAACGCTCCCCAGGGAAGGCACCGCATGATCCGCGTCGTGATCGCCGACGACCACCCCGTCGTGCGAGCGGGCCTCCGCGCCCTCCTCGGCCTCGAGCCCGACATCGAGGTCGCGGCGGAGGCGTCCACCGCCGAGGAGGCCGTGCAGGCGGCGGCCACCGAGCGGCCCGACCTCGTGCTCATGGACCTCCAGTTCGGTGCGCGCGAGAACGAGTCCGGCGCATCTGCGACCCGCCGCATCCGCAGCCTGCCCGACCCGCCGCACGTGCTCGTCGTGACGAACTACGACTCGGAGGGCGACATCCTCGGGGCCGTCGAAGCTGGCGCCAGCGGCTACCTGCTGAAGGATGCGCCGCCCCACGAGCTGCTCGCGGCGGTCCGGGCCGCGGCGAGCGGTGCGAGCGCGCTCGCGCCGCCCATCGCCTCCCGCCTCATGGACCGGCTCCGCACGCCCCAGCAGAGCCTCTCGCCGCGGGAGATCGAAGTGCTCGAGCTCGTCGCATCCGGACTCTCGAACACGGACGTCGCCGCGGCGCTCTTCGTCACGGAGACGACCGTGAAGTCGCACCTCGCGCACGTCTTCACGAAGCTCGGCGCAACGTCCCGCACCGCGGCGGTCTCCGAGGCGAGGGCACGCGGCATCCTCCGGTAGCCTGCTCGTTCCCCCGTCGAAGCCGCGCCTCCCGGCAGCAGGCCGAGACCCGTTCCAGGGAAGGCGTTTGCATGGCAGTTCTCACACCGCGGCGACGGCGTTCGGCTCACCCCGCGCAGTGCCCGTCTCCCGCGGGGTCTCCGTCGGGGCCTCCCGCCGGCGATCGAGCCGCGTGATGATCACAGGCGCGCTGCAGAAGCTCGGCTGGTGGGCGCTCGACTACGTCTACGCGGTCGAGCGGCAGGTCCGTGCCGCTTTCAGCCGCGCCGAGGCCGGCTCCTACCTCAGCGGCGACGGGGCCCCCGTCGTCATCATCCCCGGCGTCTACGAGCCCTGGCGGTTCATGCTGCCGCTCATCGAGGCCATCCACGAGAACGGCCACCCCGTGCACGTGCTCGAGCCGCTCGGCTTCAACCACCGGCCGGTCCCGGATGCCGCCGAGCACGTCGCCGCGTACCTGCGGGCCCACGACCTCACGGACGTGCTCCTCGTGACGCACAGCAAGGGCGGGCTCGTCGGCAAGTTCGCTATGTCGTTCGGCGACAGCGCCGAGCGGATCGCGGGGATGCTCGCCATCGCGACGCCGTTCGCGGGCTCCCGCTACGCCCGCGCGATGGCGGTCTCGAGCCTGCGCATCTTCTCCCCCAGCGACGCGACGATCCTCGCGCTGGCTCGCGAGAGCGACGCGAACGCCCGCATCGTCTCCGTGTTCGGCCGCTTCGACCCGCATATCCCCGACGGCAGCGTGCTCGAGCTCGCACGCAACATCGAACTGCCGACGGGCGGCCACTTCCGCATCCTCACCCACCCCGGCATCCTGCGGGGCTTCGCGGTACTGAAGGAGCTGACCGGGGCCTGAGCCGGCGAAGCTGAGGCGCACCGGCCTGGCGGCGACCGGTCACGGCCCGGGATTCGTGACACAGGACTCGCGACCCGGGACTGACTGCCTGGGATCACGCCCCAGAGTTCGTGCCGCGGGTTTCAGCTCAGTGGTGCTCGCCGCGCAGCAGCTGCACGGGGTCGATGCCCTGCCGGCGCAGGCGGCGGTTGGTGAAGGCGCACGCGATCGCGATGACGGCCGTCATGGCGAGCGTCGCGAGCAGCTGCTCCCGTGAGCCCTCGTTGAGCATCGTCAGGACGACGATCACGACGAGGATGACGCCGGCGAGGATGCTCAGCCACGGGAACCCGGGCATGCGGGCCGTGAGGGTCTCGCCGCGCGCATCCGCCCGCCGCCGCAGCACGAACTGCGACGCCGTGACCGTCGCCCACAGCACGATGAGCGTCGAACCGACGATGTTGAGGAGCGTCGGGAGCACCGCGTCTGGGGCGAGGAAGTTGAAGATCACCGTGAGGAAGCCGACGCCCACCGAGACGAGCACCGCGATGGTCGGGGTGCCGTTCTTCGCGAGGCGCTGCATGCCGCGGGGCGCGAAGCGGCGCTCGGAGAGCGAGTAGACCATGCGGGAGGCGCCGTAGAGGTTGGCGTTGAGCGCCGAGAGGAGGGCGATGACGATGATGGCCGACATGATGAGGTCGACGCCCGGGATGTTCGTGAGGGCGAGCACCGCGGCGAAGGGCCCCGCGACGACGGCTGGGTCCGTCCAGGAGAGTGCGGCGACGATGACGAACACGGAGCCGATGTAGAAGAGCAGGATGCGCCACAGCACGCTGCGCACGGCGCGGCGGATGCTCGTGGCCGGGTCGCGCGTCTCGGCGGCGGCGATCGCGGTGAGCTCGGTGCCGCCGAAGCTGAACATGACGATGAGCAGGGCCGCGGAGATGCCGAGGATGCCGGTTGGCGCGAATCCCTCGCCATCGACGAGGTTCGAGAGGCCCGGGGACGGGACGTCGGGGATGAGCCCGAAGAGGAGGGCGGCGCCCAGCACGAGGAAGCCGATGATGGCGGCGACCTTGAGCACCGCGAACCAGAACTCGAACGAGCCGTAGCGGCGCACGCCGAGGAGGTTGATGAGCGTGAACGCGACCATGAAGGCGAGCGCCCACACACCCTGCGGGATACCGGGCGTCCAGGCTGCGACGATCGCGGCCGCGCCGGTCGCCTCGGCGGCGATGACGATGACCAGCTGCATCCAGTAGAACCAGCCGAGCGTCGCGCCGGCTGTGGCGCCGAAGGCCTTTGCCGCGTACACGGAGAAGGCGCCGCTCTGCGGGTCGGCGGCGGCCATCTCGGCGAGCATGAACAGCACGAGGATGACGAGCAGGCCCGCGACCGCGTAGGAGACGAGCACGGCGGGGCCCGCGACGGCGATCGCCTGCCCCGAGCCGACGAAGAGGCCGGCGCCGATGGCGCCGCCGAGGCCCATCATCGCGAGCTGGCGCGGCGAGAGGGAACGCTGCAGGTGGTGGGCGGAGCTCGCCTGCCCGGCCACCGCTTGCGGTTCTCGCGCAGCCTCGTGCTGGTTGGTGTTCTCGGATGCGCTGGCGGAAGTCACAAGCCGGAAGTCTCTCACGAATGGCGGCCCCGGCACGGCGCCCCTGGCTTCCCCCACGCTGGCGGGTATCGTCCGCGTATCGAAACCCGCATACGCCGCCGCAACACGCCCCTCGAGAGGCTGTAGCCATGAGCTACAGCCGAGCAGACCAGACCCTGGAACTCCCGACCACCGGGGCGTTCGCCACCGCCCAGCGGGCGCCGCGGACTCGTCGACGCTCGCGGGCGCCGCGCTTCCTCGTGGCCGTGCTCTTCCTCGCGTATCTGGTGCTGCTGACGTGGCTCATCGTGTGGAAGCTCGAGGTGCCGTTCGTCGGGTGGGGCGAGACAAGGCACCTGAAGCTCATCCCGTTCATCGCGAGCGAGGGATACGCCGCGAGCAAGCCGCTAGAAGTGCTCGCGAACGTCGCCGTCTTCGTGCCGTTCGGCCTCTGCACCGGGTACCTGTGGCGCGTCCTGCCCGGCCCGAAGACGTTCTTCGCGGCCGGCTTCACGAGCCTCGCGATGGAGACGACGCAGTTCGCGCTCGCCGTCGGCAGCTTCGACACGAGCGACATCGTCGCGAACACCGTGGGTGCGCTGCTCGGCGCGGCCGTCGTCGCCCCGAGCGTGCGTCGCGCGGCGTTCAGCTAGCGCGGGCGCCCGGCTGGGAGCCGAGCTCAGCACGGGTCGCCGCGCGCGTGGCCGGCGGCAGCTGGACGGTCACGCGCAGCCCGCCCCCGTCCCGGGCCGCGAGGCGCATCGTCCCACCGTGGGCCTTGACGACGCTCTTCACGATCGCGAGGCCGAGCCCCACCCCGGCGTGGTCGCTGCGGGCGCGCTGCTCGCCGCGCTGGAACGGCTCCGTGAGGGTCGCCAGCAGCTCGGGGCCGACGGTGCTTCCCGTGTTCTCGACGACGAGGGTCGCCGCATCCGGTGCCGACGCCGTCGTCAGGCGCACCGTGCCGCCCTCGGGGAGGTTGTGGACGATCGCGTTGTGCAGCAGGTTCGTCGTGAGGAGGGAGATGAGGGCGGGCGAGCCGATCGTGTCCGCGGCCTCCCCCTCCGTCTCGATGGCGACGCCGCGCTTCTCGGCGAGCGGCAGCAGCGTCTCGGCCGCCTCCTCGGCGACGAGCGACAGGTCGACGCGCTCGGTCGCGAAGGTGCCGTGCTCGGTGCGGCTCAGCACGAGCAGCGCTTCGGTCAGCTCGATCGCGCGCGCGTTGACCGAGTGGAGGCGCCCGAGCACCTCGTCGTGGTCGTGCCCCGGGTCTCGGCGGGCGACGTCGAGGAGCGTCTGCGAGATCGCGAGGGGCGTGCGCAGCTCGTGCGAGGCGTTCGCCGCGAAGCGCTGCTGCTGCGCGACGTGCGCCTCGAGCTGCGCGAGCATGGCGTCGAAGCTGTCCGCCAGCTCGGTGAACTCGTCGCTCCGTCCGTCGAGGCGGATGCGGTGCGACAGCGACCCGGCCGCCGCGGCCCGTGTGGCGTTCGTGATGCGGGTGAGCGGGGCGAGCATCCGCCCCGCCAGGAACCAGCCGCCGACCAGCGCGAAGACGAGCAGGAACAGCAGCGCCCAGGCCGCGGCCGGCACGAACGCGCGGACGAGGTCGGTGCGGCCGGGGAAGAAGGTCCACTCGCTGGCCATCGCCTCGGCCGGAACGTAGCGGAGGAGGAAGGCGTAGACGACGGCGAGCAGCAGGGCGCCCGCGATCATGAGGAAGGCCGCGTAGCTCAGCGCGAGCTTCAGGCGGACGCTGAGGCCGCGCTGCCTCGTCACCGGAGTTCGTTCTCGTCGAGCACCGATGCGGCCTCGGCGTCGATGCGGTAGCCGACGCCCGGCACGGTCACGATGAGCCACGGCTCGCCGAGACGCTTACGGAGCGCGGAGACCGTGATGCGCACGGCGTTCGTGAAGGGGTCGGCGTTCTCGTCCCACGCCTTCTCGAGCAGCTCCTCCGCGCTGATCACTCCCCCGCCGGCGCTCATGAGCACTTCGAGTACCGCGAACTGCTTGCGGGTGAGGGCGACGTAGCGCCCGTCGCGGTACACCTCGCGGCGGAACGGGTCGAGCTTGAGGCCGGCGATCTCGTGGATGGGCGGGCGGCTGTGCGCGCGGCGGCGGTTGAGGGCGCGCAGCCGGAGCACGAGCTCCTGCAGCTCGAACGGCTTCGTGAGGTAGTCGTCGGCGCCGAGCTCGAAGCCCGACGCCTTGTCGTCGAGGCGGTCGGCGGCCGTGAGCATGAGGATGAGCACCCCGCTCTTGGACGCGACGATGCGTCTTGCGACCTCGTCGCCGGACGGGCCGGGTATGTCGCGGTCGAGCACGGCGACGTCGTAGTCGTTGACGCTCAGCAGCTCCAGCGCCGCGTGCCCGTCGCCGGCGATGTCGGCGGCGATCGCCTCGAGCCGCAGCCCGTCACGGATCGCCTCCGCCATGTAGGGCTCGTCCTCTACCAACAGCACACGCATGTGCCGATGATACGAGCCGCGGCATATCGCCCGCGTATGGGAAACCCGCAACGCCAGGGCAACGTGCGCTCGCCTGAACTTGTCCCATGACGCTCACCAGCTCGCCCCGCCACCAGCGCACCGTCGCCGACCCACCCGCGAAGAAGCGGAGCGTGCGCCTCCTCGTTGGCGGCGCATCCCTCGTCGCGCTCGCCGGCCTCGGCGTCGCGCTCTTCTCGGCGCAGCTCGGGCAGACAGCCGCGTCGCACCGTGAGGCTCCGGCGCCGGATGCGGTGCTCGCCGCCCCCTCCACGGCCGGGTCGGGCGGACCGGGCGGCGGGACGGCGGTCGAAACCAGCTCGGGGAATGCCGGCGCGGAGAACCCAGACGGCCGGCTCCAGTTCGGCACGACGGCGTTCGAGACCGAGTACGCCGGCATCGCCAAGCTCTCCCCCGTGCTCCTCGACGCGCTCCAGGAGGCGACGAGCGACGCCGAGCTGGATGGCGTGTACGTCATGGTCAACAGCGGGTGGCGGTCGGCGGAGCTGCAGCGGCAGCTGCTGCAAGATGCGGTCGCCGAGTACGGGTCGTTGGAGGAGGCGTCGCGCTGGGTCGCCTCCCCGGAGACCTCCCTGCACGTCTCAGGCGACGCCGTCGACGTGGAAGGCGGGGGCGCATCCGACTGGCTCACCACCAACGGGTCGCGGTACGGCCTCTGCCAGACCTACCTCAACGAGCCGTGGCACTTCGAGTTCCAAGCCTCAGCCACCGCAAACGGCTGCGCCGAGCAGTACCCAGACCCGACGTACGACCCGAGGCTGCGGAGCTAGGGTCAGTTCCGTCGAGCCGGCTCTCCCGCCTGTTCTTCCTCGTCGAGCAGGTGCCCCGCGTGGACGGCGTCGCGCGGGTCGGCGAGGCCGAGCGGCTTCACAGCGCGCAGCGCCCAGGTGAGACCGAGGTAGAGGGCGAAGCTCACCGCGAAGGCCGGGATGTTCGCCCCGATGGGGCTCGGAGCGACGTACGCGAGCACGTACGAGAGTGCGGCACCGAAGATCCACACGAACACCGCCACCCAGTTGATGCCACCCAGGTACCAGTAGCGGCTCTCGGGCCGCTCCTGCAGGATCTGCCGCGAGTAGCTGCGGCGCTTCAGCAGGTAGTAGTCGGCGATCATAATCGCGAACACGGGTACGAAGAACGCGCTGATGATGAAGAGGAAGTCGGTGAACTGGTTCAGCAGGCCGAGGAACGTGGATCCGATGATCGAGATGATGCCGAGCACGATCGCCGTCGGCAGGAAGCGCAGGTGCCACTTCGACTGCGCGTTGATGACCGAGGTGACCATGCCGAAGACGACCATCGTGTTGGTCGCCATCACCGACAGGAAGATCGCGATGCCGAGCGGCCAGCCGAACTCGGCGACGATCACGGTCGGGTCGAAGGCGATCGCCTCGCCTCCGCGAAGGAGCACGACGCTGAACGCGACGAGGCCGAGGAACATGGCGATCGTGGTCGAGAGCGTGTAGCCCACGCCAGAGCCGAGGACTCCGGCGACGCTGTTCTTCGCGTGCCGATTCATGTCTGCGGAGAGCACGGTCCACGAGATGGCCGTCGCGATGACCAGGTCGAGCGTGATGAACGGGGTGCCGCCGAGCTCCGCTTCCACGGGCAGCGCCGCGAATTCGCCGGGGCTGAACGCGCCGAACGCTGCCGCGAACACGAAGCCCATGACCACGAGGATCACGAGTGCCAGCCACGGCTCGACGCGAGAGATGCCCGTGTGGCCGAAGATCGCGAGCACGACGACGATGCCCTGGCAGATGGCGGAGAACAGCATCGGGTTCGAGAAGCCCGTCGCCTCGAACACGAGGAAGTCGACGGTGACGCCGGCGAGCATCGCCTGCACCCAGCTCCACCCCATCAGCACGATGAGATTGGAGGCCGCCGGCACGAGGCTGCCGCGGATGCCGAACGCGCCACGTGTGAGCGCCATCGTCGGGAGGCCCGTGCGGGTGCCCATGTTGCCGATGAGCACGAGCACGATGACGCCGATCAGGGTGCCGAGCACGATCATGCCGGTCGCGGTGCCGAACGAGACGCCAGGCACGAAGAGGGTGCCCGTGAGGAGCGTCGTGACGACGAGGTTCGCGGCGAGCCAGATGAGGGCGATGCGGATGAGCGACTGCGTGCCTCGGACGGGTCCCGCGGAGTCGTCCTGGCCGTCGAGGTTCAGGGCCATGGTCTTCGGGCCGGTCATGAGGATGCCTCCACGTCAGTTGTCGGCGCGGACAGGTGCTCGTGGATCGCGATGAGCGAGCCTCCGTCTCCGACCGTGAAGACGATGCTCTCCCGCTCGAGGTACGAGTCGGGGCCGTCGGCGGAGTCGACGCTCGTCGCGACCGTGTGGCTGAAGACCGCGCCGCCCGGGAAGACCTGCACGAGGCGGTCGGTGGATGCGCACGAGACGACCCGCCAGCCCGCTGCGACCCAGCCCGCCCAGAGCGCCTCGTACTCGGCGCGCGAGTCGAGGCGCGCAGGCTCGGGGTGGAAGATGAACGACGCGTCCGGCGCGAACCCGGCGAAGTACGCCTCGGTGTCCGTCGCGCGGAAGGCGTCGATGATGGCGTCGGCGGCAGCGAGCACCGCATCCTGCGTGGGTGTGGTCGACATTCAAGTGCTCCTTTGGACTTGGTGGGCTCTGCTGACAAGCATCAACCGGCGATCGGTGCTTCCGGCCGTCACAGTGCAGTTGCCGCACTCACCAAGCAAACACCCACCCGCCGAGCCTCGTACAGGGAGGAACCGAACTCATTTCGGTTGACAAAGGGCATTATGTCCGAGTCGTCCAGCGCTCAGCGCGCCGCATCGGTCATGGTCAGTCGTGGGACGGGCGCCTGCGCTGCGCCTTCGTCGCCGACCGCTGGCCTTTCGACTCGAGCCTGCGGCGCTGCGAGCCCTTCGTCGGCTTGGTCGCCCGACGCTTCGGTCCGGGCGGGGCGAGGCCCTCGCGCACGAGGTTCGCGAGCTTCTCTAGCGCCGCCTCGCGGTTGCGCAGCTGGGAGCGCCGCTCGGAGGATGCAACCGTGACCACCCCGGACACGAGGCGCTTGCCGAGTCGCGACAGGAGTATCCGCCGCTGCTCGTCGCTGAGCACGAGCGAGGCTTCGACGTTCCAGAAGAGCTCGACGCGGCTGTCGGAGGTGTTGACGTGCTGCCCGCCCGGCCCGGAGGATCGCGAGAAGCGCCAGCCGAGCTCCGCGGCTGGAATCGTGAGCGAGCGTGACACCTCCAAATCCATGCGCCAAGCCTCCCACGCGCCGGGACGTTCGGAACGGCGGCTCGTGGATCGCGAATGCCTAGGGTGGCCCCATGGCGCACACGCATCCGAAGATCGTCGACCTCACGCATCCGCTCACCTCGGGCATGCAGATCTACCCCGGCGACCCTGAGGTGCAGATTGCGCCCGCCACCTCGCTCGCCGACGACGGGGTCGTGGTGCACGCCGTGCAGCTCGGGACGCACACCGGCACGCACCTGGATGCACCCTCGCACTCGATCGCCGACGGAGCAACGGTCGATCGCCTCGACATCGGGCGGCTCGTGGGACCGCTGCTGGTCGTCGATGTGACCCCGTTCGCGCATCCGGGACGCAGGATCGAACTCGCTCAGGTCGCCGCCCAGCTCGAGCGGCTCACGCTCGGCGCGATCGTCGTGTTCCGGACCGACTGGTCAGCGCGGTTCGGGCAGCCCGACTATCTCGACCATCCCTTCTTGGATGCGGCGATCGCCGAGCGTCTCCTCGCCGCGGGTGTGACGGTCATCGGCGTCGATACCCTCAGCCCGGACCGCACCGACGCGACCGCAGCATCCGCCGACCTCCCCTTCCACGACCTGTTCCTGGGCGCGGGCGGCGTCATCATCGAGAACCTCACGAACCTGTCCACCGTCGACCCGGCACGCGACCCGTGGATCTCCGCGCTGCCGCTGCCGTTCGCGGGCCTCGACGGGTCGCCGGTGCGTGCGGTCGCGATGCACCGCGCCTGACCGTCGGACGCGCCGCGATCGCCGAGCGGATTTCCGCCGTGAAGGTGGCGCGAAACGAAAGCCATGCCGAGCGCTCCTTCTCCCCCGACGTCCCGAGCATCCGGTCGCCGTCGCGCAGGACGACGCGTCCGTCGAGGCCGACTCACAACAGGGTTGGATTACCTACATCGAAGGTCCTTCGCCCCTGGCGGACAACCGCAATCGCTGGCGAACCGCGATCTAGGCTGAGCCTCCTGCTTACGGGAAGGAACCGCTATGAGCATGGAAGGCGCTGCCTGGAGTTCGCTCTACAAGATCTCATCCGCGAGGGATGGCAAGCACGGCTTCTCGCGTGAGTCGGTGCGGCGGATCCTGACGTTCGCGGTGCCCTACCGGACCAAGCTGGTGCTGTTCATCGCCCTGTCGATCGTTGGCGCGTTCCTCGCGGTCGCGACGCCGGTGCTCGCCGGCCAGGTGGTCGACGTCATCGTCGCCCGGGGCGCGGTCAGCACGATCGTCTGGATCGCCGTCGTCATCGCGCTCGTGGCCATCGCCGACGCGGCCGTGTCGCTCATGACGCGCTGGTACTCGGCGAGGATCGGCGAGGGCGTGATCCTCGATCTCCGCACCGCCGTCTTCAACCACGTGCAGAAGATGCCCATCGCGTTCTTCACCCGCACGCGGACGGGCGCCCTCGTGAGCCGCCTGAACAACGACGTGATCGGCGCTCAGCAGGCCTTCAGCGGCACGCTGTCTGGCGTGGTCACGAACCTCGTGGCGCTCATCCTGACCCTGATCGTCATGCTCAGCACGTCCTGGCTCGTCACCGTGCTCGCCGTGATCATGCTCCCCATCTTCCTGATCCCCGCGCGCCGCATGGGCAGCCGCCTCGCCGCGCTGCGCCGCGAGGCCGCCGACCACAACTCGGCCATGAGCACGCAGATGACCGAGCGCTTCTCGGCACCCGGCGCCACTCTCGTCAAGCTGTTCGGCCGGCCCGATGAGGAGGCCGAGGAATTCCGCGTGCGCGCCGCGCGTGTCCGCGACATCGGCGTTCGCACGGCGATGCTGCAGTTCGTCTTCTTCACCGCGCTGATGCTGGTCTCCGCGCTCGCCCTCGCGCTCGTGTACGGGCTCGGCGGCGTCCTCGCGCTCGGCGGACAGCTGGAGACCGGCGACGTGGTCACCCTTGCGCTACTCCTCACGCGCCTCTACGCGCCGCTCACGAGCCTCGCGAACGCACGGGTCGAGATCATGAGCGCGGTGGTCAGCTTCGAGCGCGTCTTCGAGGTGCTTGATCTCGAGCCGCTCATCCAGGAGAAGCCCGACGCGACCGTCGTCCCCGACGGCCCGGTGTCGGTCGAGTTCGACGACGTCCGCTTCGCCTACCCGTCCGCGGACAAGGTGTCGCTCGCCTCCCTTGAGGAGGTCGCCACGCTGGATACCCGCGGCGGCGAGGAGGTGCTGCACGGGGTTTCCTTCCGCATCGAGCCGGGGCAGACCGTCGCCCTCGTCGGCTCGTCCGGTGCCGGCAAGTCGACGATCGCGCAGCTCCTCTCGCGCCTCTACGACGTCGACAGTGGTGCCGTGCGTCTCGCGGGGACGGACGTCCGCGACGTCACCTTCGCCTCAATGCGGCACACCCTGGGCATGGTCACGCAGGACGGGCATCTCTTCCACGAGACGATCCTCTCCAACCTGCGCCTCGCGAGGCCCGAGGCGACCGACGACGAGGTGTGGGATGCGGTGCGCCGGGCGCGGCTCGAGCCGCTCATCCGGTCGCTGCCCGACCAGCTGGACACCATGGTGGGCGAGCGCGGCTACCGGCTGTCCGGCGGTGAGCGTCAGCGGATGACCATCGCGCGGCTCCTGCTCGCTCAGCCGCGGGTTGTCATCCTCGACGAGGCGACGGCAGCGCTCGACTCGACGTCGGAGGCCGCCGTGCAGGCGGCCCTCAGCGAGGCGCTCGAGGGACGCACGGCGATGGTGATCGCCCACCGCCTGTCCACCATCCGCAGCGCCGACCAGATCCTCGTGATCGAGGACGGCTCCATCGTCGAGCGCGGCACGCACGAAGAGCTGATCGCCGCGGCCGGGCGGTACGAGGAACTGCACCGCACGCAGTTCGCCGTGCAGACGAACGTGGCGGCGGATGAGGATGCCAACGTTTGAGTTCACCCCGGGGAGGTGTCTTCGCCGCCCCTGCCCACAGCACGGACCCGTAGGCTGAGTTGATGCCTGAAATCACTTCCTCGAATCCTGCGCCCGTTCCTGTAGACCTCCCGCTCGAGCAGCGGCTCGCGGCTGCCGTCGAGCGATACGGCCAGTCCGAGTTCGTTGAGCGGGTCCTCAACCTCATGAAGGGGTACGACGAAGGCGACGACCTTCTCCTCTACGTCGGCGGCGATCACGCGCAAGGGATCCTCGATGGCGCGCCCGTGCTCTACTGGCCCGAGCTCTGGGGCACGCGAGCGCTGCTGTACGTCTGGGATGAGTCGGCCGCGCCTGCGGTGATCGGCACGCTCGGCAACCCGGCTTGGCGCGTCCGCGAAATGGGGGCACGGGTCGTCGCAGCGCGCGAGCTCCCAGCAGCATCCGAACTGGCCGGACTGCTCGACGACAGTGTCGCTCGAGTGCGATCGGCAGCCGCGAGGTCTTTGGCAGCCGTGGGCACGCTCGAAGACGTCGATCGCCTGCGCCCGCTGCTCAAGGATCCCGAGATCGAGGTGCGGCGAAGCGCGCAGCAGGGACTCGAAGCACTGCGCGCGAGGTTCCCGAAGAACTAGGGGGCGTTGCGCTTGGGGTCGATTCACCGACTCTAGGGCGCGAGGTGAAGTCGGAAATGACGCTCAGAGAAGACCGTACGGGCGGGCATGCTGACGAGGGTCCGGTGGATTGTGGCGGTAGGCGCTGATGCGCGGGAAAGCCGGCGGGGGTCGCGGTGGTGCGAGACATCGACTTGCCCGGGATGCCGGGTCTGCATCGAGCGACGCCTCGTGATCACGGCCGTTCTCACCGGAGCACTCCAGTCCGGCGCGTCCTCGAAAAACGGCGCCTAAGCTCTGCGAGCTCACCATCGACCGGGGCAAGGATTAGCTACCCACAGGACCCACAGAAAGACGAGAGAGCCCGAACCTGCAACTACAGGTTCGGGCTCTTTCGATGTCTTGCGACATCTCACAGTCGGGCTGACGAGCTTTGAACTTGCACCCCCTTGACCCCAGCTAGACGGTTCGGTTCAAATCCTTGAATTTCCGGGGTTCTCCGCCCCTCAAACGACCCCTGTTTCACGTCATGAATTGCATGGTTTGCATGCATCAGGTCCCGGCCAGGTCCCGACTCTTGGTAGCCATCCGCAGATCCTTCTGGGTTTACGTGGGGTTTGCGAAGGAAGCGTTCGGACGATGCTCGACGATCGGGTACTCCGTTCAGGTGAGATCGAGTAGCTGCGTCCCCGCCTGCGTCAGTATGAGTTCATTGCCGTGGCGTTCAAGTGCCCAAGCAGCAAGGATCGGTTGAGACTCGGAGATCGCGATAATCAGCGCCAGGAACCGGTCGAATCCGAGGTCACGATCGGCCATGTGTTTCGCGTAGGTGTGGAGATCGAGGTCACTTGGTGTCGGCGGCACGTCGACGTGTGTGTGCCATTCGCCAATCCAGTGCGAGCGATCGGCGCGATACAGGCGCTCGGCTTCGTGCTGGGTGAAGGTGAGGTCGCGGCGGAAGGAACGCGGGCCATGTTCTGCCCTCGGACCAGGCCCGGCGGCGTGCAAAACCTTGCTCCCATCCGATGGGCCGAACAGCGCTCCGCCCGTCTCCAGTCGTGGATCGCTTGAACGGATTGTCGAGACTATGGACTCGAGCGCCGTGGCGTAGATCGGGAGTTTCATGTCGCGTTGCATGCCGGACAATCGTCGTAGGGACGACCGGCTCGGTACCACTTCTGACCGAGCACTCTGGTGGTGTCAAACGGCTCGGTGTATCCGGGAGTTGGGCGGAGGGCGATCACCAGGTTGTCGTCGACGAGGGTTTGATCGAGTTCGCCTTGGGCACGTAGGAGAGTGGCGACGGTGATCTTGGCTGTGAGCTGCCCCATGAGGTGGAGGTCGCCGCCGACGGCAGTCATGGGGTTGTGTCGAGTGCCGGTGCCGTATCCGCGATCAAGGGTGGGCTCAAGGTCGATGCGTTCCTCCTCACGCAGACGGCGGCGTTGACACTCGAGGCATCCGACTTCGCGCAGTGGCCTGATCCGCAGGATCTCGCCGTAACCTCCGTCGCCGAGAACGCAGGCGAACACGATCGGCTTGCGGGCACGCCGCGCGAGATAGTTCGCTACCCGCCTGGCTTCCACTCCGTCGACGGTACAAACGACAATGTCAGCTTTGTCGAGCAATGGCCTAACCAGGTTCGCGTGGGTGACGAGGTCGATTCGCCATGGTGTGACGTGACACTCTGGCCACGCCTCCCCAAGCGTCCGTGTGAGAGCGTCGACCTTCGTCATGCCAACGTACTTGGCGGTCAGAACGTGGCGTGGGACGTTATGGAAGAGCAGCCGATCCGGATCGACGACGTCGATACTCCCCGCGCCATAGCTGGCTAGTGACTCGGCGGTCGCACCGCCAATGCTGCCGGCACCGAACAGGAGGACCCGCTTGCTGGAGAGAGCACGCGCTGGCCAGAGAGCGTTAAGAGCATCGACCAGCTCTTTCCCATCCCGCATGTCAAAGTGGATGGGACGCACAGCGGAGTCGGTGACGCTCCACGCCGACCACGCAGGTAGGGTCTCGTCGTCCGAGATTGCGGGAGGCTCAGCGCAATACGTCACCGCGATAGACCACTTCCCCACGGCTGGGCGCTCCGCCTTCGGGACGAGCTTCTGGAACTCGTCAAAGGACAGCTCCCTCGACTGGCGGACGAGGAAGTACTCCACAAAAGCGAGCTCGCTCGGTGCCGCATACCAATGGCCAACCGGCTGAAAGTCGGCGGTCATCAAGAAGTGACCTGGATCCGTGGCAACGGGAACTAGAGCGGAGTCCCCGTTGGAGAGGGCAACGACGAGAGCCGCACGATCGGGGCCGGAAATCCGGCAGGTCAAGTGTCCCCAGCCATCGCCCCCCTCGATAACTTCCTTCGCCGCTCGTGGAAGTAGGACAATCCAGTCCGCACCGCTCATGAGGTCAGCGTCTCGATCTGCTCGGCGATGAGCTCGTCGTGGGAAGTGTCTATGACGATGCCACTCATTGACATCCGCGTGATCGCGCCGGCTTCGAAAAGCGCGAACTCGATCGCCCACCCCGATGCCTTCAACAGCAGCTCACTGGTCTTGGACCATGGGTACCACTGGTCTGCATCGCGCAGCAGGCAAAGGCGCCCGCTGGGCAGAACGTGGAACTGCGTGAAGCCCCGAATCGTGGGAACCGGTTGCGGGAGGAGCGGGAGGATATGAGGGGGTGCGGCGGGGAACGCATGGTTGTACTCAACGCGGACAACAAACGGATCCAACAGGTCGCTGATGTTCGCTGGAGCGGACCGTGCGAACGGCCACAACGGCAACGGTCCTTCAAACCACCCCGCTTCCTCCTCCGTCCAGGTAAGCAGCGGGGCGACCGCCCGCACGTCGGCGATCTCTTGCTCGAGTCGCGCCGGATCGTCCTCCCACCAGGTGCGCGAGTCGACGCTCATCCTTGAGGCGAATCCCGAATCGGCCTGGGCCCCGAGTCGGGCGTCCCAGCCGGCGCAAGCACGAGTGGGAACGCATCTCCAAAGACATCCTGCCAGTATTGAGTCGCACCGGGCTGATCGTTGTTCGCTACCGCTCGCAGAGCGGCGGTGGCGGCGAGTGCTGAATCTTCCAGCGCGCGACGCAGCCCGGCGATATCGAGGTCCGGCTGGATCACGCCGGAGAGCCCAGCCGGATCCTCAATCTGGAGACTGTGGCTGGACGCCTCGACGAAGAATGTCTTCAGGGCCTCGGGCCGGTTCCCCTCATGAAGGCAATCGAGGGCGAGCACCTCCATGACGAGAGATTTCACCCGACCTGTATCCGCCGTGTGCTGCCGCGCCCAGTACTTCAACATGCGCACTAGCGGCCGGAACTGTGCCCACTCTTGCTGGCGCTCCGCGACCTGATTGATCAGGTACTCGGGATCGGCGAGCGTCCAACGGCGCTCACTCTTGAACGGGATGAAAATCCCGTCCGTGCGGCGAAGGGCGGGCATGACGTCCACAGTAAATGCATCGTCCGAGTCAGGCGGGTCGATGAAGCACTTCGCCGCCCGGTTCCGCTCAGCCGTGTTTACTTGCCGCACCAGCTGCGCGTAGATTCCGTTCTCGACCGAGAGCAACTCGTGCACAAGATCGCGGCACCGCTTGATCGCCTCTTCCGCTGAGTCTCCGCCGCTTCCCCACTCGGGGTGCTGATCGGCGTCGAACTCTACGACCAGATCGACATCGTGCACTGGCTGCAGCTGTGTGCTCCGTGCGAGCGACCCCGACCCCCACACGACCTTCACGTCCGGCGCGGTGGCGAGCGCAGCCTTGAACGTGTCGCGCCTTTGCCGCGCGAGCCGCACGACCTCAAGCTCGGCATCCAACTCTCGTTGGAGCGAGTTGAACGAATCCAGAACTGTCATGAAGGCCTCCTAGCCGCACTCGCGCAGATGCCACGGATCACGTCCGGCCTGCTTGTAGTTCAGGGTAGCCACGACCACCGACATTCCGGCCACGCCAGCGAACGACACCCCGTGTCGGATGTGCACGTCATACTCATCACAGGTGACCATCGTCAAGATAAAGGTGACCATCGTCAAGATAAGGAGTCCTGAATGAGTTCTGCTGTCGACGTCTTCGGTCCATTGTTCCTTTCGTACCGGCAGAAAGACGGGTCGGAGATTGTTGCGGAACTGGCCTGGCTGCTACGTGCCGCGGGCATCCCTGTATGGCGAGACAAAGACGACCTCCCTCCTGGCGACACCGCGAACAGGCTCAGCGAGGCGATCGATGACGGGCTGTCCGGGGCCACCTTCGTAATCACCAAGGACATCGTCAACAGCCCAATCGTGCGCAGCATCGAGGCACCGAAGCTCATCGACCTGCACCGCGACGACACACGATTCCAACTACTGATCGCCAACGACATCGCCAAGGACACCGGTTCCCTTGACTACACGGCCCCCGACAGACTGCTCGGACGTGTCAAAGACGACCTCAAGGGAGTAGATCAGTCGGCAACAAGTACCGAGGGCCTGCTCGCGATAACTCGGAAAGCGTTGATGCACCGGATGGTGCAACACCGCGCGACGGTCGAGGAGAACGGAGTTTTCGAGCTAACGATCCAGACCCGGAACATCGGGCAGGTCTACGACCGCACCGGCGCCCAGCTCGACATTCGCGTTCGCCGCTCCAACCACGAGAGACTCCCCGACCCGGCCGGGCTCGAGGACCTACGTCGCACGCTGGGACTGCTGCAGGACGCGATAACGAGCACCGGTGCGGGCAAGATCCGAGTCGGTGGCGGCGCGCACCTGTCCGTCGCCTTCGCGCTCGGCATCGCGCTGCCATCATCTCGGATCGGGAAACTTGAGGTAATCGACCAGCGATCTGACGTTTGGGCAAGCGGACCGGAAGCCGCTGTCCCTGCGCTGCCCAGGCTCCACTTCGACGTGACCGAACACTCGACAGCACCCTCCTCGGGAAACCGGCCCCGGGTCGCGGTCTACGTCGACCTAATGCCCACGCAGAGCGACGCCGCCTTCGAGCGATACCTCGAGGAACACGGCGACACGCTGACCGCGCACGGAGTCATTCGCTCCCCGCAACGAGGCCTACTCGATCCCGCGCACGCTGGTGAGCTCGCCTCCGAAATTGCGGGCCTCATCCGCCAGCTTTCTGGTGCGCATTCCAACGCGCGGATCGATCTACTGCTAGCTGTGCCTTTCGGGCTCGCTGTCCTCATCGGACGTCTCAGCAACACCCTCCGGATACGTCTCTTCGAGTGGGACCACAGCGATGAACCCGATGACGACGCTGGCGACGCACGACCACATTACGTAGCCTGCCTCGAGGTCCGAGCGGGGAGCACAGCAGGCCCGATCACGTCAGTCTTGCTTCAAAGCTGTACAGGCTGAGAGACCTCCTGACAGTGCCGACGGTCGGACAGGATTTCATCTTTCAATTGCCGGGGTCTCACTCTCCAAGCAGCATCCATATGAAATCGGCCTCACTTTCGTTCCGTTCTTCAAACAGGGATGGAACACGATGAGTAAGAAGCACTCACCTGAGATGCGTGAACGCGCGCTGCGGATGCTCCATGAGGCCAAGCCGGATCATCTCAACCTCATGACCGCGGTCCGTCATGCCGCAGGCCTTCTCGGGAGGAGCGCGGAGACGTTGCGGGTGTGGCATCGCTGCCGCGAGGTCGATGCTGGCCTGCGGCCCGGGGTGCCTAGCGACGTCGCCGAGGAGAATGCGCGGCTGCGTCGCGAGGTCGCAGAGTTGCGGCGCGCCAACGAGATCCTCAAGGCGGCGAGTGTGTTTTCGCCAAGGAACTCGACCGCCCGACGACGAGACGATCCGCTTCATCGACGAGCATCGGGATCAGTTCGGGGTCCGAGGCCACCTGCCGAGTGCTGCGCGCGGCAGTTCGTGGGTTCATCACCTCTCGCGGATATCATGCCGCGAAACGACGTGTGCCATCGGCCAGGCGTCTCCGAGACGAGTTGCTCGTCCCGGAGGTCGTCAGGCTGCATGCGGAGAACTACGGCGTCTACGGGCGACGGAAGATGCACACACTCCTGCGCCGGCAGGGGTGGGAGATCGTCCGCGACCAGACCGAACGCTTCATGCGCCTCGCCGGGGTCCGCGGCGTGAAGTAGTCGAAGCGGGTGTTCAGCACGCGCTCCGACAAGACCGCGACGCTGCCTGCCGATCTCGTGAACAGGCGCTTCACAGCGCCCGCACCGCGGCGGCTCTGGGGGTGTGACGTGACCTACGTGGCGACGTGGTCCGGGTTCGCTTACGTCGCGTTCGTCACTGACGTCTATTTCCGGCGCATCGTGGGGTGGAACGTCGCTGCGACGCTGCAGTCGGAGATCCTGCCGATGCAGGCCCTCGACATGGCCGCCTGGACGGGCTCATTCAACACGCCGACCATGGGTCAAACTACACCGCGATGGCCTACTCCGACCGGATCGTCGAACTCGGCGCGGTCCCCTCCACCGGAACCGTCGGTGACTCGTTCGATAAGGCGATGGCCAAGGCAGTGAACCCCCTCTACAAGACCGAACTGATCCGCCAGCAGGGACCCTGGCGGACCGTCGAACAGGTTGAGCTCGCGACGCTCGAGTGTGTGTGGTGGTGGAACAGACAGCGACTCCACGGAGAGCTCAACCTGCGCACCCCGTGGAGGTCGAGGACGCGTACTACGCTGACCAAGAATCACGCCACCCGCCACCTGCCGGACAAGGCTCCCGTTAGGAACGAAAGTCAGGCCGATTCAGTACGGGTACGGCACCGCCGGAGGCGCGATCGACCAGGCCGTCAAGCATGCGATGACCGACCTGTTCAAGGGCTTGAAGGGCTTCACTTACAAGCCCAACCGGTCATGCAGTCTGGACATTGAGACGCCTGATCCGCTGATCGAACCGGACGACATGGTGATGGTCGAGCCACCATGCCACCCCAATGAACCGCTAAAGGTGCCATAGGAATCCATCGAATCTACGGCCTCATCTGCGGGTCAGCGTTCGCCGTGTAGAGCAGCGATGCCGTTGGTCGATGACACATAGTGTGCGGGCGGAGCAGCGCTCGGCCTAACCGATGTGAGTAGGCAGAGGCTCCGACAGCCAAATAGCGAAGCCGTGCATCGTCCGAGCAATGCTAGCTCGCCTGTCCTTTGATGCGGACTGCCCACCACCCATCGTTCAGTGTTAGCTGGTTTTCGACCAAAATGAACACACCGCTAGACCGAACAGGAGGAGGTGTGTAATGGACGATCAACTGGCCCAGAGAATCGCGGATCGGTTCGACGAGCTCGGGCTTCGGTTCGCCGAACCGGTCGATCTGACGGAGATCCCTCATCTGGACACGATCCCGGTGACGCTCACCCATGAGCATGGAGAGGCCTCGTATCTCGTCGGATACGCTGACGCGCTCACCTTTTCTGCGTCGGACTGGGTGAAGCCGCACTATGCCGGGAACGAGCATCTACTGTTGCTCGGCCCGCGGGTGACGGAACGCAGCACGAAAATGTTCCGGCAACTTCACATCAACTACCTCGACGCGGCCGGCAACGCCTTCATCGCGTTCGGCGGCGTGCACATAGACGTGCGTGGCCGGCGCGCGCAGGTTCCGGCCGGCGCGGGGTCGCCTCATCTGACCCGTGGCGGGGTCAACCTTTTCAGTGTGAAACGGTCGCAGGCGATTTTCGCGGTGCTTTCCTGGCCTGAGCTCCTTGGACGTCCGATCCGCGAGATCTCTCGCGCGGCGGGGGTGTCGCTCGGTCAGGCGCAGGATACTGGAGCTCCTCACCCAGTACGGGTTCTTGGATAATCGCCGACGGTTCCAGGGATCGCAACGCGATCGGCTCATCGATCAATGGGCGACCACTTTCCCCGCCGGACTGGGATCGGAGGCGAAGACCGGGCGGTTCTCCGGCGACTGGCGTGGTTTCGATCCGGGTGAGATGGCCGTGTACGTGAGCGGGGAGGCGGGAGTTCCGGCTCTGCTGCGACCAGAGACGGTGGTGCTGTACTCCGAGGAGTTTCCGACGGAGTTGATCCGTGCGCACCGGTGGCGCCGGAACGAAGCGCAACCGAACATATTCTTCCGGCACCGGTTCTGGCAGCCACTAGATGCTCCTGTGACGCCTGGAATCCATGAGGCGCCCTGGCTGCTGGTCAATGCCGACCTGCTCGCCGCGAACGACAGTCGTCAGCGTGAGGCCGCAGAGCACGTTCGGGAGCAGCATCGATGATCAATCTCTCTCGTGTGGATGAGCGCGTCTATGACACAATCACACCGGCCATCGAGGAGTTGACAGCTCAGGTCGGCGTGGACCCGGACAGTATTCTCTTGGTGGGCGCCGCTTGCCGCGATGTCCTGCATGCGGCTTTCGGGTATACCTTCCCGCCCGCGCGACCACCGACATCGACGTGGGGAGCGCCGTGAGTGACTGGACGGTTTCGGAGCGGATTGAGGAATGCTTCCCACGGATCGGAAGCAGCGGCATCCGTTGCCGGATCGCTGGGATCTCGGTGGATGTCATGCCGTTCGGTCAGGTCGAAGACCCCGAGGGCGTCAGCCAGCCCGCTCCCCGCGGAGAGGATCTCGTGGTGTTCGGGTTCCGCGATGTTCATGAACGTGCCTTGCGCCTAACGCTGCCGAGCGGTCAAGGCATCCGATTGTCCCAGCCGGCCGGCTACGTGGCGTTGAAGATGCGGTCCTGGATCGATCGCGCCGAGTACTACGGGAGCGACAAGGACGCTAGGGACCTCTCATTGGCCGCGTCCTGGTACCAGAATACGCCGGAGATCGGCGACAGACTCTACGACACAGCCGAGGGGTTTGAGATGCTCAGCGAGTTCGACATGGACACCGACCTGGCCGGCGTTCGACTACTCAGCCTAGATGCGGCGGGCCAACTCTCACCGGCGAACCGAAACGATCTCGCTCGGCGATGGGCAGCAATCGGCCTCGATGCCCTCGCGCGGGATTTTCTTCTTCCCGCAGGCGGCCCGCCGTCACCAAACGCTGACAGACGTCGGGCGGTCGTCACCCAATTCACTCTGTGACCGAGGGATCATCTGCGCAGGATGATGACCTCGACTACGGGGCTGAACATCATCCTGAGGGATCCTAGAGAACGAGCGATATACGCTGAGAACCACACACGGCGGAGTCCGTGTCAAGGCCTCGAGGAGAAGTCATGGGACTGGACTATAAGAGCTTGGACTCAGCAACGCGCGAGGCGATGGCAGCGGAGGTCGAGCGCGACGCCGCGGCCCGTTCCCTCTACATCAGTCCCCGCCTCACAGAACAAGGCGCCAACGAATGGCCGGAACTCCTTCTTTCAGCGGTGAAGACGGGGACGGATGACTCGCTTGCTCGAGAGCTGTCGACTAGGCGTCTGCTTAAGACGCACGAGGAGAGTCATCGAAACGGCAAGCCATTTACCAAGGCCGTTCCGGCGACCGCAGCATCGACCCTGGCCGAAGGTGAGTTCAACCGTTTCTATCTGCGGGGAATCGCAAGTCGCGGGCTTGCAGAGAATCGTGACATCGAGATCTATCGAGGGAGGGTGTCCTCTCGCCCACGCCCCGAATCTGAGGCGCTGATGGGAGAACGTCTAGCAGCGGGTGAGCTTCTCGATGACCTCAGAGCGCACATTGGTGTTGATGGTGCGCTGGGTCTTCCCCCAGGTCCGAACTCTGGTCTCACAGGAGAACTGATCTAGTCACGGGATGATGAGACGCCAGTTCTCTCTGCAATTGACTGGCGAATGGCATGGCTGGTCGGTACCAGCGCTCCGCCGGCGCTTTTGCCCGGACCCCACCGCCAGCACGCAAAGTGACTCTCTGCCAGCTTCGAGTGAATAAACACTCATCACCGTCATATCCCACCCATCGGAGTACACCTCACACAAGACGTTGCGAATCGCTACGGCCGGTTCCGTGCTCGTGCCCGACGGTCCGATCCCGTTTCGCAGGAGCGGCGAAGCTACTCGGCCACGTTCGATAGCGAAGGCACGGCCAGGGCGTTCCTGGAACAGCTTGAGTCACGAACGCACATCGCAAGCGACCCGCTGATCTCACTCGGCGACTGCATCCGTCAGATCGGGGACCGGTATCTTCGAGGACTCGATCCGTCGTCGACGGCGAGCGGATATCGCGGCAGCATCAGAGTCCGCATGCTTCCTGCTCTGGGGCATTTGGCTGTGCGATCGATCAGCACTGCCGTTAACTGATAGATGAACGACCAGTGGGAGTGCGACTGCTCGCCATAGCCCTGATACTGGACCATGAACAAGCAGGGCCTCGTGATCACCGCCGCCCTCGCTGGCGCGAGCCAGTCAGCGACCTCCCGCAAATACGGCGTCAGCCAGCCCTGGATCTCGAGACTCATCGCCCACTACCGAGCCGAGGGCGAGTTCGCGTTCGAGCCCCGAAGTCGACGCCCCGCACCTCACCCACCGCGACCGACCCTGCAACGATCGAGCAGATCCTGCACCTCCGACACCACCTTCAAGATGC